>NZ_JPIN01000001.1 GCF_000753735.1 Pseudidiomarina atlantica
CGTGAAATGGTGGCGCGCTACAGCGATAGTACGCAAAGCGATGCGCCCGGCTACACCGGGCACGTCGAAGACGACGACCTCGGCCTCGTGTATATGCAGGCACGATACTATGATCCAGTGATTGGGCGGTTTTACAGCAACGATCCCATTGGCTTCCGTGATGTGCATAGTTTTAATCGATATGCATATGCGAACAATAACCCTTATAAATATATTGATCCTGATGGTAGAGATTCAATTTTTATAGCAAGGCCTCTTAGTCGTACTAGCATGGCGCAGCACGTTTTTGCAATAACTACCAATGTGGGTAGTAATGGTCAACATTCACTGGCGTCTCGTTTTAGTTATGGCCCAGTGGATCAAGATGGTAATGATCCTCTGAGAAATGTTACAGGATCTGGTGATGCCACAGATATTGCAGATGCTGGATATGCCAATGATGTTATTAATTCTTTGAATAATGGTACGCCACTGCCAGACGGCGTGTTTACGTCAACAATAAACGCACCAGATGCTGTAACTGAAGCTGTAGGTAACGCCATAATAGGGAATGATGATTATGAAACCGTTCCTTCCCTTCAGCCGGGGCCGGGGGCTAATAGTAACTCGGCAGCTGCACTTCTTGGGCAAATGGCGTCAGGCATAGCAGGGAAAAACTTTGCTTTACCAGCAGGAGCTACCCTACCGGGGGCGGAAGCTTCAAATATTAATAATGTTCAAGTGAATCAGGAACAATTGCAGAGAGATTTATCTCAAATAAATAACTAACAGGTCTGGATTAGATTACTTTATGTCAAAGAGAATTTTAATAATATTTGCTGCACTAGTATTGCTGTTTAACTTATTTTTTTTGAGTTATAGATATATTTGGCCATTATTTGATAAGAGTGGCTTAGTTGAGACAGGTGAATACAGAGGATTAAATATTAGTGATACTAAAGAGGATGTAGTTCGACTAACAATTAACCCGGTTTATAATAGTAAACTTAAAATTGTCGGTTATTCTGATGTTGCAGGTAAAACCAAATTAGTTTTTCAAAGACAAAGTGAAGCAAGTTTGTTTGAATCGGATGTTTGGATTTTAATGTACCCTAGTGTCCACAAAGAAACTGTGAAGCTTACATTTAAAGAAAATCGTTTGATAAAAATTGAATATAGAAGGAATTTCTTTTCTCCCTAATTTTTGAATCCAAAGCCTCGCCCTCGCGGGGCTTTGTTTATTCTCATATCAAAGCAAGTAGCAGATCAATATTCAGATGAGACGGTGCAAGGTTTGGTATCAATGCCATGCTTGGTGGCAAAAGCCATCAGTTTCTTATCGTAAAAGTTCATATCCCGTTGGTAACGGCAGAAGAACTTTATTTCTGCATTTTCTTGGTCATAGATAGCCCGAATATCGTTTTCCCCGGCATCAATGGAGTAAGAGCCATCGTCTAGCTGATAAGCGGATTGTCCTCCAACAAAGCTCTCTTTGGTCAATAAAGACAGCACCTCTTCAACTCGCTCTGGTGGTACTGTAATCCCCCCATTTTAAGCAGCAGTTATTCGTAGAATTAATGAACCGCTTGCGTTAATTGTTTGGGCGGAATGCCTCCGATTGCCGTGTTAGGCTGTTCGTTGTTTTAAGCCAAAGCCACTGAGTGGCAAGAAACCCCCTGACACTAGCGCCCCAGCAAATCCAGCAGATGTGGTTCCATAATATCAGCGATGTCGTCTTGTGCTTCGCGATTGGGATGAATGCCATCGTTTTGCATTAATTCTGGTTTAATCGCTATTTGCTCCATAAAAAACGGGATCAACAGCGTGTCTGTGCTTTGCGTTACGGTAGGAAAAATGTCGGCAAACATCTTGCTGTAACGTGCGCCGTAGTTCGGCGGAATTCTGATCTGACTCACCGCAACTTTTATGTCATCTGCTTGCAATCGCTCAATGATCTGTCGCAAATTGGACTCGATTGTTTGTGGCGTGAAGCCACGAAGGCCATCGTTGCCTCCCAGTTCGACAAATACGGCATCGGGGGTATGGGTTTTGAGCACGCCGTTGAGACGATTCAGCGCACCTTGTGTGGTGTCACCGCTAATACTGGCGTTTACCAGCGTAATATCAGGGTGACTCGCTGACCAACGCTCCTGCAAAATGCCAACCCATGACTCCTTTTGCGACATGCCATAACCGGCACTTAGACTGTCGCCGAGCACGACGAGTGTTCCATTTGCGAAAACTGGACGTATAAGCACCAACAGTGCGACGATAACTGCAAATTTAACAAGGAAATTTTTCATAAATGTTGATTCAAACCACTCAGTTAACGAAAGATGTAGAAACCAGTGAGGGCATTCTACACATTTTACAAGCGACCGACCTACAAATTGCAGCTGGTGAGACCGTTGCGATTGTGGGCGCGTCCGGCTCAGGCAAGTCAACTTTATTAAGCTTACTTGCTGGGTTAGACCTCGCAAGTAACGGTGATGTTTCTATAGATAACGTAAAACTTAGCGATTTGGATGAAGAGCAACGGGCAAAAGTCCGTGCTGACAAGATTGGTTTTATTTTCCAGTCCTTTTTGCTGATCCCCAGTTTAACGGCGCTGGAAAACGTGATGTTGCCAGCTGAGTTGGCGGGTAACAAAGAAGCTGAAAAGCATGCCCGTGAGTTGCTCAGCAAAGTCGGCTTGCAAGATCGTTTGACCCATTATCCGAATCAATTGTCGGGCGGTGAGCAGCAACGTGTGGCCATCGCTCGTGCCTTTGTCGGCACCCCAAAAATCCTGTTTGCCGATGAGCCGACAGGGAATCTAGATGCAACGACCGGACAGAAAATCGAAGATTTGCTGTTTGACATGAACGAAGCTTCGGGCACAACTTTAGTGATGGTGACCCACGACAGTGAACTCGCGCAACGCTGCCAACGGGTGCTGCGCATGGATGCCGGTAAACTGACCGAGGTGGTGCGCGATGTGGCATAAATTATCGTGGCGCTTGCTGAAGCATGAGTTACGCCGCGGTGAGTTGACCATTATGGCGGCAGCAATTGTGCTGTCAGTCACCGCAGTTTTATCGTTAGCACTCTTCACGGATCGCTTGCAGGCAGGGCTCAGCGAACGCAGTGCCGAATTTCTTGCGGCTGATCGGGTGTTAAGCTCGCGCCGTGAAGTCAGTGAAGACTGGATTGCACGGGCTCAAGCTGAAGGCTTGCAAACCGCACAACGCGTGGTATTCAATTCCATGGCATTTGCCGGCGAGCAGCTAGCCTTGGTCGATGTTAAAGCGGTCAGCGATGGCTATCCGTTGCGTGGCGAGTTGCGGGTGGCGGAGCAACCCTACGCGCAAGACCAAGTAGCACAGGGGCTACCAGCGCCAGGCGAAGCTTGGGTCGCAGCAGCGCTGTTTCAGGAGTTACAACTCGAGATTGGTGACACTATTGAGATAGGTGATAGTGCGTTCAGTGTCGAAAAAGTGCTGACCTATGAACCCGACGTCGGCTTTTCGGTGTTTACCGATAGCCCCAACGTGCTGATCAATTATTCTGAATTGGCGGCAACGGGGCTGATCCAACCTGGCAGTCGCGTGCGCTTCAATATTCTCTATGCGGGGGAGCCAGCCGCACTGGCAACTTACGAGGAATGGCTTACGCCGCAATTAAATGATGATACGCATAATTGGCGCAGTATCGAAGACGGTGATTCACCGCTCGCGCGCAGTCTACAACGCGCCGAACGCTTTATGTTGTTGGCGAGTTTGCTTGGTGTAGTACTCGCCGCAACTGCGGTGGCCGTTGCTGCACAGCGCTATTGTCAGCGTAATTACGACGTCGTGGCCATTTTCAAGACGCTCGGTGCGCAACGGGCACAAATTCAGAAGATTTTTATTCTGCATTTGTTGCTGCTTACCAGCTTTAGTATTGCCGTGGGCGTCGCTTTGGGCTGGCTCATTCAAAGTCAGGTGGTGGACCTTGTGGCGCGCTACTTTGACGTGAATTTACCGGCCGCGAGTGGCCGTGGCTATTTGCTCGCTATTGGCACAGGCCTCGTCAGTGCCGTAATGTTTACCCTGTACCCGTTATTACGCTTAGTCGGCATTCCACCCTTACGGGTACTCAACCGACAGCTGACCGGAACCGATCGGCTGCGCTGGCTGCATTGGGTGGCATCGGGCGGCACTATCTATCTATTGCTGTGGTTGTATAGCCAACAGTGGTTATTGTCGACCGCATTATTTGCCGGCGGTGCTTTAGCGGCGGTGATTTTGTTATTGGTAGGCCGCTTGTTTATTCGTGCCAGTCGGCAAGCTGGGATGCAAGCAGGGAGTGCCTGGCGGCTGGCGATGGCCGGTTTGCAGCGAAGGGCACAAGCCAACAGCGTGCAAATGCTGAGTTTTTCAACGGCTATCATGTTACTGCTTTTAGTGTTGGCCTTACGGCATGAGTTGCTGGCTGATTGGCAACGGCAATTGCCCGACGATGCGCCGAATTATTTCTTGATTAACGTCGCTGAAGACGATGTTGACGCACTCAAACAGCGCTTTGCTGAGCGCAATGTCGCTGCTAATGACATGTATCCGATTGTGCCGGGGCGTATGACTGCGGTGAATGGCGTGCCAGTGGTCGACGAAGTTAGTAAAGAAGAGCGCGAAAGCGATGCTGAAGTGCAAAGTGAACAGCGTGAAGGCTTCGGTCGTGAACTATCGCTCACGTGGCGCGATACCCTGCCACCCAACAATGAAATCATCGCAGGTGAATGGTGGGGCGTGAATGCGGCGCCACAAGTCTCCATTGAAAGTGAGGTCGCTGAGCGCATGCGTGTCGGCCTTGGCGATGAACTCGAGTTTAATATTGGTGGTGAAGTGTTTAGCGTCCCGATCACCAGTATACGTGAAGTTAACTGGGGTTCGTTACAACCGAATTTCTTTATGATTTTCAACACCTCGACTTTGGAAGATTTTCCAGCGTCGTATATCTCCAGCTTTAATCTGCCAGAAGAACGTAAAAGCGAGCTTTATGAGCTGTTTAAGCCGTTTCCGCAGGTATCACTGATTGATCTTGATGCGATCATGGACCAGTTACGTGAGGTGATTGAACAGGTCAGCATTGCAATATTGTTTGTGCTGATTCTGGTCATTGTCGCAGGGATTTTGGTACTCCTCGCACAAGTTCAAGCATCGCTAGAGGAGCGCGAGAAAGAACTGGTGATCTTGCGCACTCTCGGTGCCCCGGCGAAACTGTTGAGTCGTGCGGTGACCTACGAGTTTGTCATTCTCGGTGCCATTAGTGGGTTGATTGCCACGCTGGCAATGGAAGTGTCGTTGTATATTCTGCAAACGCAAGTGTTTGAGCTCGGCGCAACTTTCCATTGGCGGTTCTGGCTGGTGGGGCCGATCGCGGGAGCTGTGATCGTGGGCATTATGGGGCGGCTTGCCTGCGGACGTCTGATCCGCCGCAATACCGCCCAGCTTATTCGACGCCTAGCGTGATTGGAGCGGTTGGCACCGCAACTTCAAGTTGTGGTGCCAACACTTTGCGCCACACCTGTTCAGCGCGCGGTCGAAATAAACCAAAGTGACCGATGCGTGGCACACCAACCTCGTCAGGTGTAAGATGTACGCGGCGTAATGGTGCTTGTTTAAAAAACTGATGAAGATGATCGATGTTACGTTTCGCCAATAACTCGTCGTCGCTAAACGATAGACTAATGATCGGTGTTTGCAGCTGCGCATACTCGTGGTACAGGTTTTCCGCGCCAATCAAATAATCCGGCTGTAAACACCAGCGCCGCGACTCCAGCATAGCCGTGCGAGGAACGTTGCCAACGATGCCCAAGCGTGCGCCAGGGAAGTAACCGAAGAGCGGCACCACCCAAGGCACAAGCAACCACCACAACACCAGTGATTTATATTTCATTGCCCGTGGCATACCGCGCCAATAGCCTACGCCTGAGGCGACAGTGATGATACGTTCAAGACGCTCGGTACCTTGCAATAGACCTGACAGTTGGCCACTGATGCTGTGCGCCAAATAGACCACAGGTGCGGCGGCAAAATCAGTGTTGGCGCGCCGACAGGCATATTCAATCACCGCTTGTGCATCGAGTCGCGCCCAGTCCAGAATCGATGAATCAAAGTGACGCAGTGATTCTTCTTGTGCTAAACCAATGCCATAATAATCAAAGCCAATGACGTGGTAGCCCTGTTGCGCTAACCATTGGCAAAAGCTGGCATAGTAGCTATGTGGAACCGCCATAGCCGGCGCCATAATGACGACTTTACGTGGTTGTTCGCAACTGTACTCGTGAATATAGATGGTGCGATTGGGCGCGCTGTCAAGCGCTTGACGCTTACTCGAGTTCTTCGGCATCTTTGTCACGATCCGTGTGGTGTTTGAACATATAGGCACCGGTAAAGATAGTGAAAATCAGCGTCGCTCCGAGTGTACCGAACACCTTAAAGTTGACCCAAGCGTCTAAGCTCCAGTACTCAGCGATATACAGATTTACCGCAGCTAAACTTAGGGTGAAGACGACCCAAGCGTAGGTAAGACGGACCCATGCAAAATGCGGCAGATTGATTTCATCGCCGAGGAACTGTTGTAGCGGCGAACGCTTTTTCCACCACAAGCCAATGAGCAAGAACAGCGCGATAGCGACATAAATAACGCTGACTTTCAGTTTGATAAACCATTCGTCGCGTAAAAACAGCGTGATTGCGCCGAATATCAGTACCACCCAGAGAATAATCCAATGCCGAGGCGTTATCACTTCGCGCATGAATTTCAAGGCGATGATCTGTAATACCGTTCCAAGCATAAGAACAGCAGTGGCTAGAAAAATATCGCCGAGTAAATAAAATACAAAAAACAGAGCGATAGGAAGATATTCGAGCACAAACAACATGATGACTATCCGCAAAAATTTGATGTACTGAGTTTGCCAGAAAAGTTTGTTGACGACTAGCGACAACGACTAAACTTAGCAGTTACGGCAATAAAGCTCCAACTGATGAGCAGAGGACGTAGTAATGAAACTATTGATAACCGGTGGCACCGGCGTGATTGGCAGTGCCTTGGTAGCGCGTTTGCAAGAACGTTACGAAATAACGGTCACCAGTCGCTCGCCTAGCAAAGCCCAACAACAACTTGGGGCCGGGGTGAAAGTGGTCAAGGGGCTAGCCGAGATCGCCGATATAGGCGCTTTTCACGGCGTAATTAATTTGCAAGGTGAGGGCATTGCCGACAAGCGCTGGAGCGCCGCGCAAAAGCAACGCTTGCAAGAGAGTCGCTGGCAGGTCACCGCCGAACTAGCGCAACGCATTGCCGCTGCCGAGCAGCCGCCCAAGGTGTTGATCAGTGGCTCAGCCATCGGCTATTACGGGGCGCAAGGTGATGAAGTGATGACTGAAGACAAGCAGGTCGACTTGCCAGACGATTTTGCCCATCAGTTGTGTGCCAAGTGGGAAGAGCTAGCGCTACAAGCGCAATCCGCCTCGACGCGTGTCTGCGTGTTACGCACCGGTGTAGTGCTGGCGAGTGACGCTAGCGCACTGCAAAAAATGCTACCGCCTTATCTATTAGGATTAGGTGGACCGCTGGGTCACGGGCGTCAGTACTTTTCGTGGATTCACTTGCAGGACATGGTAAGGCTGATTGAGTTTCTATTGGAGACGCCAGATGCACAGGGCATCTACAATGCCACGGCGCCAGAGCCGGTGCGACAGCAGGAATTTAGTGCTTGTTTGGCAAAAACTTTGCGCAAATCACATTTTATGCGCGTTCCAGCATGGGTAATGAAATTTGCCTTAGGGGAGATGTCGCAAATGTTGCTCACTGGCCAGCGTGTGGTGCCGGCCAGATTGCAACAGCAGGGCTTTAACTTTGAATTTCCGCAGCTTGCTGCAGCGCTGCGCGATTGTTTGTTGCCTGCTTCATCTGCGTAACGAACGCCGTCAGACGACTTTTCAGTTGCGCTGGATCTGTGTGGTGTTGTTCGATAATCGACACCACTGCTGAACCACTGATGGCACCTGCTGCACCTGCAGCTAAAGCGGCCTCGACGTGCTCAGGACGGGCGATACCAAAGCCGAGCAACGGGGGCGCACTGTTGGCCGCGGCTAACGCATCAATGACCGCTTTCGCCGGGCGTTGCATGGCTGTTTCCGCACCAGTGACACCGGCGCGACTGAGTAAATACACATAACCTTTGCTTAATTCGGCGACGCGTTGCAAGCGTTCGGCGCTGGCATCCGGCGGCGCAATAAAGATAGGTTCAATGCCATGGCGTTCGGCAGCACTGATAAAATGTCCACTTTCACGCGCCGGAACATCAGCGATGAGCACCGAATCGACGCCAACCTTGGCACACTTTTCATAAAAGCTTTCAATGCCGGTACTACTGGCCACCAAGTTCGCATATACCAACAGACCGATAGGAATATCAGGATGACGTTCCCGCACTTGCTGCAGCAGCGCAAAGCAATCGCTGATTTTGGTGCCAGCAGCGAGTGCGCGAATCGCAGCCTTTTGAATCGTAGGACCATCGGCAACAGGATCGGAAAAAGGTAAGCCGAGCTCAAGCGCATCGGCGCCGCCTTCGATGAGCGCCTCAATAATTTCCAAGCTGAGTGCTGGTGATGGGTCGCCGAGCGTCACAAAGGGTACGAAAGCACCTTGATCGGCGGTATTTAGACGCTCAAACATTGCAGCGTAACGACTCATGCTTGGTTCTCCTGTTCCTTGAAAATACGGCGGACGTGGTCGATATCTTTGTCACCGCGGCCTGACAGATTGAGTAATAAAATCTCTGGCGCATCGACTTCTTGTGCACGACGCACCGCATAAGCGAGCGCGTGTGCTGATTCCAGTGCTGGAATAATACCTTCTTTTTCCGCCAAAAGCTTAAAGGCTTCCAAAGCTTCTTCATCCGTGACGGATTCGTAGCGAGCCCGCCCAATCGCGAGTAAATGCGCATGCTGCGGTCCTACGCCTGGGTAATCCAGTCCGGCCGAAACGGAGTAGCTTTCTTCAATTTGGCCTTCGTCAGTTTGCATCAAGAATGATTTGCAGCCATGCAAAATACCCGGCTTGCCGGCGGTCAGCGTTGCGCCATGATGGGCGGTCTGCACACCTTTACCCGCCGGCTCGACACCGACTAAAGCAACGCTCGGCTCATCAATAAACTCAGCAAACATGCCGATGGCGTTGGAGCCGCCACCGACGCAGGCAATCACTTCATCAGGTAAGCGTCCAGCTTGCTCAATGATTTGTTGTTTGGCTTCAGCGCCAATCATGCGGTGAAATTCACGCACGATGGTGGGAAACGGATGCGGACCTGCGGCAGTGCCCAACAGATAGTGTGTGTCGTGGTAGCTTGCGGTCCAATCGCGCAGCGCCTCGTTGACTGCGTCTTTGAGCGTGCCGCTGCCGGTGTCGACAGGAACAACTTTGGCGCCCATAAGCTCCATCCGAAACACGTTCGGCTGTTGCCGTTCAACGTCTTTTTTGCCCATGTAAATGGTGCAATCAAGGCCGAGCAGGGCACAGGTTAGTGCGGTTGCGGTACCGTGCTGTCCGGCACCGGTTTCGGCGATAACACGGTGCTTACCCATACGTTTGGCGAGTAGCGCTTGGCCTAACACCTGATTGGTTTTGTGCGCACCACCGTGCAATAGGTCTTCGCGTTTTAGGTAGATCTTAGTGCCGTTTGGACTGTCGATAGGCAGGTTGCGACATAGGGAAACCGGGGTGGGGCGGCCCAAATAGTTTTTCAGTAAATCGGCAAACTCTTTTTGAAAGCTCGGATCTTGCTGCGCGTCGACAAATGCGGCTTCGAGTTGGTCGAGCGCAGGAAGAAGAATTTCCGGCACAAATTGACCGCCAAAGTCGCCGAAGTAGGCAGGTAATTTACTCATGATGTGCGTTCCCATACTGACGAATGCGTTGGAATAATTGTAAGATTTTACCCGGGTCTTTTTCACCTTTGCGGCGCTCAACCCCCGAGTTAAAATCAAAACGTTGAATTGCGGTGGCTTGTGCTTGCGCTAAATTGGCAAGGCTTAAACCGCCGGCTAAAGTGCAGCGCGTTAACGTTGCCGCGTCGAGCTGTTGCAATAAGCTCCAGTCAAATGTTTCACCACTACCGCCACTACGGTTGTCCAGCAGATAACGATCGCAATCGACCGGCGGTAAGTAGACCGGATTTTCCACACTGACCGCATACCAAACTTGACAGTTGCTTGGCAGCGCTTGGCGCAACTGATGCACATAGTCGGCATCTTCGTGACCATGTAGCTGTACCGCCGCCAATTGCAGCTGCTGCGCGTGGTCAATAACGTTTTGCAGTGGATGATTGGCAAATACGCCGACCCACGCCAATTGTGGTGCGGCGGCAATGATGTGTTGCGCTTGTGTAAGATCGACCGCGCGCGGCGATTGCGGTACAAAGATCAAACCGCCGTATGCGGCACCGGCCGCGTGCACCACTTGTGCATCGCTGGGGCGGTTCAGTCCACAGACTTTATGGGCACCGTAAATCAGTTCCCGACAGGCCTGGTCAATGTTGGGTTGGGCGGTGAGTGCGCTACCGACCAAAAAGCCGTCAACATAAGGTGCTGCATCGCGAATCGCGGCATGATCAGAGTAGCCGGATTCGGCCACCACAAGCACGTCGTTCGCGAGTTGCTGGCTCAGCACTTTGCTACGTTCAGGGTCAATGCTGAGATCGTGTAGATTGCGGTTGTTGATACCAACGATCTTGGCCCCAAGTTGCTGCGCCCGTTGCAGTTCTTGCTCGGTGCTCACCTCGGTTAATACGTCGAGCTCATAGCGGGCCGCAAGTTCAGCGAGTTCGCGATAGCTGGCGTCGTCGAGTACGGATAACATTAGCAGAATCGCGTCGGCGCCGTAATGCCGCGCGAGCAGCACTTGTATCGGTTCAACGATGAAGTCTTTGCAGAGCACCGGAATGTTGACGCTGGCACTGACCGCACTTAAATAGGCGAAATCGCCTTGAAAATAATCGGGCTCGGTTAACACCGAAATCGCCGCTGCGTAGCGTTGATAGACCTTGGCAATCTGCACCGGGTCGAAATCAGGTCGCAGTAAGCCTTTCGACGGCGAGGCCTTTTTACATTCGAGAATAAAGCCACTCTCCGGTTGCGCGAGTGCAGCCGCCAGACTGCGTGTGCTCGGCGTCAACTGCGCCGCAAGTTGGGCGACATCAAGGTCGGCAAATTCTTGCGCGATACGAGCGCGGCGATGCGCAACGATGGTATCGAGAATACTTGGCGTGGGTGTGGTTACTGCTTCAGCCACGGTTAAACTCCTGCAATTGTTGGAGATGCGTCAATGCTTGGCCGCTGCCGAGATGTTCCAGCACGGCGGCGGTTGCATCGCGTAAATTATCGGCTTGACCGGCTAAGTACAACAAACCCGCGGTACTTACTGCAATGGCGTCTAGATGTGCTTGCGGAGCGGTACCTGCCAAAGCCCGCTGTAGAGCCTGAGCGTTAAAGTCGGCATCGCCGCCCTTGAGCGCGCTCACTGGTGCTTGCTGCACACCGAAGTCGCTGGGGCTCAAAGTGTATTCCTGTAGTTCGTTATCGCGTAATTCTACCACTTGCGTACTGCCGTGCAGGGCGATTTCATCGAGTCCCGAGCCATGTACTACCATTGCACGTTGGCAGCCGAGTAACTGTAAGGTTTCAGCGAGGGGACGCAACCAGGCTGGATCATACACGCCTAATTGTTGTACGTCAGGTCGTGCTGGATTGACCAAAGGCCCGAGTAAGTTAAACAGGGTACGGGTTTTCAGGGTTTGTCGTACCGGCATGGCATAACGGATGCCCGGGTGATAATGCGGCGCAAACAAGAAGCAAAAGTTAAATTGGTCCAGCTGCTTGGCTGCTACTGCGGGGTCTTGGGTGACCGACAAACCCAAGCTCTCTAACACATCAGCAGAGCCTGACCGTGATGAGACACTGCGATTGCCATGCTTCGCTACGGTAAGGCCCATGCTCGCTGCGACCAAGGCCGCTGTGGTTGAGATATTGATGGTATGACTACCATCGCCACCGGTCCCACAGCTGTCAACCACAATGCGGTCAGGGCGCTGGAAGCCTTTGGCTGCCCGGCGTAATGCCAGTGCGGCACCGGCCATTTCCGGCGGCTGTTCGCCCCGCATTTTCATACTGGTTAACAAGGCGGTAATTTGAATTTCGTTCAATTCGCCTTTTACCAATCGATTGAACAATTGCTCGGTGGCCTGCATCGACAGGGCTTCGCCTGCCAAGAGTTGCTTAATAACTTCCATTACTTCTGCTCCGTAGCGACTAAATAAGAAACGGTTTGGGCCAGCAGCTGACTGCCGCGACCAGTCAAAATAGATTCTGGGTGAAATTGAAAACCAACGGCGTGATAAGGCGCGAAGTAGGCCGCCATAGGGATCACGTCCTGCGCGTTGGCATAGTCAGCCAATACCTCAATGCTTGCCGGTAATTCATAGCCGGCCAGGCTGTGGTAGCGCGCCACGGGAAGCGGCTGTGGCAAGTCAGCAAAAATTGGATGTGGTTCGCAACGCACGCTACTGGCTTTACCATGCAATGTTTCGCTACAACGGCGCACGTTGGCGCCACTGGCTTCGAGGAGTGCCTGAAAGCCAAGACAAATACCGAGCATCGGATAACGTCCTTTGGCGAACTCAATAATTGCCATCAGGTTGCCAGCAGCGCGTGGATGTCCCGGCCCCGGTGATAAACAAATGAGTTGTGGTCCGGCGTAGTCCTGCATGGTGCGCTCGAGGGTCTCGAGACTGACCTGATTGCGATAGATTTTCAGTGGGTAGCCCAATTGCCGCAATTCATCGACCAAGTTGTAGCTGAAAGAGTCGAAGTTATCGATCAATATGATGCGTGGTTTCATGCGCGAGCTCCTTGCTGAGTGGCTTGAATCGCCGCAATCACAGCGCGCGCTTTGTTTTCGGTTTCGGCAACTTCAGCTGCAGCTTGCGAATCGGCCACTATACCTGCGCCGGCCTGCACATAGGCTTGCTGGTCACGAACAAAGGCGGCGCGAATGACAATACAGGTATCCATGTCGCCTTTACCGTTTAAATAGCCGACGGCACCACCGTAACTACCGCGCCGTTGCTGTTCGAACTGACGAATCAAAGTGGCTGCGCTCACCTTAGGCGCACCGACCAGAGTTCCCATGTTCATACAGGCACGATAAGCATGTAGCGCATCAAGATCAGCAGCAAGTGTGGCGACCACGCGCGAGACGAGGTGCATCACGTGAGAATAGCGGTCGACTTGCAATAAATCGGCGACATAACGACTGCCTGGCTCAGCGATTCGAGCGAGGTCGTTACGGGCCAAATCAACCAACATGAGGTGTTCGGACAGTTCTTTCTGGTCGCACCGTAATTCCAGCTCTAAACGACTGTCGAGATCGGGATGCAAACTGCCATCGGCACGTTTGCCGCGTGGTCGAGTACCGGCAATTGGATACAGCTCAACCTGTCGGGTTGTGGCCGAGTATTTCAACGCGGATTCAGGCGAGGCGCCAAACAGCACGAAGTCTTCAGCTTGCAAATAGAACATGTACGGCGATGGATTACTGGCTTTCAGCTGCGCGTATGCGGCCAAACTGTCGGGGCAAGCGAGCGAAAAAGTGCGCGAGGGGACCACTTGAAAAATATCGCCATCGGCAATGTGTTCTTTTAATTGAGCAATCCACTCACTGTAGCGTTCTGCGCTCGGCGTTGCGCTCACGTCAGAGCTGACGTTTGCTGCAACCTTGTCTTGCTGCGGTAACGGCAACTGGCAGTGCGCCGCAATTTCGCCTAAATAACGTGCCAGTTGCGGGTAGTATTCTGTCGCCGCTGGACCGCTGAGTAGGGTACCGAGCAGTTCCGTGGTTTGTGCTTGATGATCAACAATGATGAGGGATTCAGCGAGATAGAATCGATAGTCGGGGCAGGTATTAGGGCCATCGGCAACCTCTGGCAGCTGCTCCATACTGGCAATGTAGTCATAGCCAAACACACCACCGACAAACAATGCAAACTCGTGAGCTGGGGCGTTGTCTGCTGCTTGTAGCTTTTGCAGGATCAGTCGCAGGGGCTGCTCATTACCGGCGCTGCGTAAGCGCTGCTCTTCGTCGAGTTCGGCGGTGCTGGCGTTGAAGTCGACAAAGTGACAACTGAGTTGGTCTTGGCTCGTGTCTATTTGTGCATAGGCGTCGAGTTGCTCGGCCAAAAAAGGCAGTACTTGTGCGCCGTTAGTGGTCAACGCCTTAATGGTCACGGTGTTGCCGTTACAGGTAAACTGCAACGACGCCTGTGCCATGATAATGCTTTTCAGGTGCTGCCGTGATTGGATTTCGGCAGAATCCAATAACAGCGTGTGTGCTTTGTTCGCACAAAGTTGTTCATACAAGCGTTGAGTGTCACCGCTGTATGGCAGCTGCAACTGCAGCGCGTGATAAAATCCAGGTTGTTGAGTAAATTCCACTGCTTAGCCCTCAAATTTGCTGACACGTTGCGGGCACAAAAAAACCCGCTGTGATAGCGGGTTTTTCATCAATTTACGTGTCAAATACGCACAGATGCATCGCCCGCTAGGTCGGG
The DNA here is from genome assembly GCF_000753735.1 of Pseudidiomarina atlantica. Lineage (GTDB taxonomy): Bacteria > Pseudomonadota > Gammaproteobacteria > Enterobacterales > Alteromonadaceae > Pseudidiomarina > Pseudidiomarina atlantica. Next base: position 14,609 of record NZ_JPIN01000001.1, read on the forward strand.
AAATGCCACCACCACTGTACTGCTTGCATTGTGCTTAATTCGACATTCAACATCTTCGTTATTCCAGTTTTTTAATCGTTTTTGGAGAGGTTGTATAAGTTAGCTTCGGCTACCTTACTGAAACTGCCGCGGCCTTGTCAACTAAAAATTAGCGTACGTTATGTTTCAGAATACGTTCTTTCTGTCGCTGCCAATCGCGCTCTTTAACGGTGTCGCGTTTATCGTGCGATTTCTTACCTTTGGCCAAGTATATTTCGAGCTTGACCAGATGGCGCTTCCAATACATTGCGGTCGCGACAATCGAGTAGCCCTCACGTTCACTGGCGCCAATGAGCTTATCGAGCTCGCGCTTTTTTAACAATAACTTGCGCGTACGCTCCGGATCGCAGACCACGTGACTGGAGGCCGACAGCAGCGGCTGGATTTGCGCGCCGAGCAAATAAGCTTCGCCGTCGCGTATGATCACGTAGGTATCGGCAATATTGACCTTGCCAGCACGAATACTTTTTACTTCCCAGCCTTGCAGTGCAACGCCAGCTTCAAATTTGTCTTCAAGAAAATACTCATGGCGCGCTTTTTTGTTGAGCGCGATGGTTCCTGAATTATTGGGGGATTTAGATTTACTCATGGCGGCTATTATACGCATCCGATTTAAAAAGAAAATTTGTTTCTGAAGCCATGGGGGAATGGATGATCCGCTGCGTAAATTACGGTATCATGCCGTCATTTTATACGCTGCAGGGAAACCGCATGCCAAGCATTGAAAAAAGCGCATTAGTGCCGTACAGCGATGCCGAGATGTATGCCTTGGTGAATGACATTGAAAGTTATCCAGCATTTGTGCCTGGATGTCGTTCTGCACAAGTGCTCGAAGCAACCGACGCTAGCAAAGTTGCACGGCTCGATATTAGTAAAGCTGGCGTAGGTAAGTCGTTTACCACGCGTAACACCCTTGAACCACCCGGTCGTATCGGCATGGAGCTGGTCGATGGCCCATTCAAGTACTTGCGCGGTGGCTGGTATTTTCAGCGTCTCGATGAAGAGGCTTGTAAGATTATTCTGCACTTAGAATTTGAATTCGCGAACCGATTGTTAGGAATGGCATTCGGTAGTATTTTCAATGAACTACAAAGCCGTATGGTGGATGCTTTTGTGCAGCGCGCAGAGCAGGTATACGGCAGTCGCTAGAGGGCGTCATGGGTCAAGACTACATGCAAATCGAGGTTGCTTACGCAACACCTGAACGGCAGCAGATTATTCCGCTGCGAGCGCGGGTTGGCGCGACCGTCGAAGAATGTATTGAGCAGTCGAAAATCAAGCGTTATTTTCCCGAAATCGACTTAGCCGAGCAAAAAGTCGGTATTTGGAGCAAAGCTGTGAAGCTTGATCATGCGCCGCGCGATGGCGACCGTATTGAAATTTATCGGCCGCTGATTGCTGACCCGAAAGCCGTGCGCCGTAAGCGCGCGGAACAAGCCAAAGATGACGGTCGCGCCGATCCGGTGACCGGTGGGCGTCGTCGCGCGCGCGCGGATGCCGAGTGACATGAGCCAAACGGTGAAGTTTTATTTGATGCGTCATGGCGACGCGCAACCTGCGCAAGCGCTGCAAGCCGATGCGATACGGCCACTGAGCTCTTATGGTGAGCAAGAGGTGGTGGTGAGCGGCCAGTGGCTTGCAGCGGATATGGCGCAGCAGCAGAAGCAAGTTGATTGGCTCATTAGCAGCCCGCTTGTGCGTGCTCGGCAAACGGCGCAGATCATGCAGCAACAATTAGGTTGTGAAGCGGCAGACATTAACGATGACATCACTCCAACGGGTAATGCTGAGTTATTTGCCGACTGGTTGTTCGCCGCAGTACAAAGCCGTGGTGCGCATTGCCGCACGGTATTGATGGTGTCGCATATGCCGTTTGTCAGCTATTTAGTGGCGGCACTCGACACTGCGGTGGAACCCATGTTGTTCCCGACGGCTGGCATAGCTGAAATTGAACTTGATATTGCGCAGTGGCGTGGACGCTTTGTGCGTATGATCGTTGCCGAACCAGCGCAAGACTAACCCCAATTAACTGACGATTACGGAGAACCTTGTGGCAGCACCCACTCATGAACTTACCAGCGTGTTGGATTATTGGCGCTGGGGCGTAAGCCAGTTGCAGCAGGCCGAGGTGTTTTTTGGACATGGCACAGATAACGCCGATACCGAAACGCAGGTGTTGCTGGCACACGTATTGCACCTGGAACTGCCGCAATTAGAAGTATTTAGCGATGCTACGTTGACGTTAGCCGAGCGCGAAGCCTTTCTCGCTTTGCTCAAACAACGCATCGAGGCGCGTACACCAGCGGCTTATTTGACCGGCGAAGCATGGTTTGCGGGACTGCCATTTAAAGTTGATGAGCGGGTTTTGGTACCGCGTTCACCTATTGCTGAACTTATTGAGCAGCAGTTTGCGCCGTGGCTAAACCACGAACCGCAGCACATTCTCGATTTGTGTACCGGTAGCGGCTGTATTGCTATCGCTTGTGCTTATGCATTCCCAGAGGCTGAAGTCGATGCGCTCGATTTATCGACCGATGCACTGGCCGTGGCCGAACAAAATATTGCGATGCATCACCTCGAGCATCGCGTGTTCCCGATGGAATCCGATCTGTTTAATGCAGTGTCGGGACAACGCTATGATTTGATTGTGACCAACCCACCGTACGTCGATGCCGAAGACATGGCTGATTTACCAGCCGAATTTCATCATGAACCGGAGCTGGGTCTCGCGGCGGGCGATGATGGTTTGGATTTAGTGCGGACTATTTTACGCGAAGCTGCCGACCATTTAACCGAGCAGGGGATTCTGATTTGCGAAGTTGGCAACTCCATGGTGCATTTGGCCGAAGCTTATCCTGAGGTGCCATTTACGTGGTTGTCTTTCGCTCGTGGCGGTGATGGCGTATTCTTACTGACACGACAAGAACTGATTGAACATCAAGATAAATTCTAGGAAAGCAGATGGCAGGTAACAGTTTCGGCGAGGTTTTTCGTGTCACCACCTTTGGTGAGAGTCATGGCCCTGCGTTAGGGGCGATTATTGATGGCTGTCCACCGGGCCTCGAATTGTCTGAGGCCGACCTGCAACGTGACCTCGATCGGCGTAAACCTGGACAAAGTCGCTATACCACCGCGCGGCGTGAGCCTGATCAGGTCAAGATCCTCTCTGGCGTGTTCGAAGGGGTGACTACGGGAACATCGATTGGCTTGCTGATCGAAAATACCGATCAACGTAGTAAAGACTACTCAACTATTAAAGACCTGTTTCGCCCCGGACATGCTGATTATACCTACCATCACAAATATGGCGTGCGCGATTATCGTGGCGGTGGTCGCTCTTCAGCTCGTGAAACGGCGTTGCGGGTGGCGGCGGGTGCCATTGCGAAAAAGCTTCTGCAACAACAATTTGGTTGTGAATTTTACGCTGGAGTTATGCAAATCGGTCCGCATTGCATTGACCGTGATGACGCCGCCTTCGATTGGGCGCAGACCCATGAAAATCCGCTATTTATGCCACATGCAGACATCGCTGAAGCCACCGGCGAGTATTTACGTGATCTATTGAAGCAGGGCGATTCCATTGGTGCGCGGGTGCGGCTTGAGGTCACCGGTGTGCCGGTTGGACTTGGTGAACCGGTGTTTGATCGCTTCGATGCCGACTTAGCTAAAGCGCTAATGAGCATCAATGCCGTGAAAGCTGTTAGCGTGGGTGATGGTTTTGCCGTCGCGGCGCAGCGCGGCAGCGAACATCGTGACGAGATCACCCCAGACGGTTTTGTCTCAAATCACGCCGGTGGTGTTTTAGGTGGTATCACCAGCGGCCAAACAGTCATTGCCGAAGTCGCTTTCAAGCCAACTTCGAGTATCACCCGTGAAGGTCGCACCATTGATGTGCATGGCCAACCGCAGACCGTGGTCACTCGTGGTCGCCATGACCCTTGTGTCGGGATTCGCGGCGTGCCGATTGTCGAAGCTATGGCTGCTTTGACGATTGTTGACCATTGGTTGCGCCAACGCGCGCAAAACGCAGACGTATGGAAGTATGGAAAAAGCTGATTACCGTTGCTTGATTGAGCTGTTCGAGAACTGTTTTTACGCTGATTATCAGACCCGGCTCGTAGCTGGCGATGATGAACCTCTCTATCAGCCGGGCACCGCTGGCGCTGACCATCAAGTGATTTTCGCACACGGATTTTTTGCCTCTGCCTTGCATGAAATTGCCCACTGGTGCATTGCCGGCGCTGCACGGCGGCAACAAGTCGATTATGGCTATTGGTATGAGCCTGATGGTCGTGATGCCGAACAACAAGCGCAATTTGAACAATTGGAACGGAAGCCACAAGCCATTGAATGGTTGTTCTCAGCCTGTGCCGATGTGCCGTTTCAAGTCAGTGTCGATAATTTAGGCGGAATTGAGGTCGATCGCGCCGCTTTTACTGCCGCGGTGCGCGCGCAATTAGTGGCGTATTTGCGCGATGAGACTTTGCCGCCACGGGCTGAGCGTTTTGCCCGAGCGCTAGCAGCGCACTATCAGCAATCCTACAGGAGTGTAGTATGTCAGTTTTTAGCATCGGCCTAGTCGTAAACCCGTTAGCTGGTTTGGGTGGCAGCGTTGCGCTCAAAGGCAGTGATGGTGCGGATACGGCGGCTTTAGCCCAGCAGTTGGGGGCTGAGGCGAAAGCACCGCAGCGCGCCGCGACGGCGTTGTTGCAACTGGCTGACTACGCTGACCGTATCAAAATTTACACCGGAGCTGCTGGGCTTGGTGAGTTCAGCTGCGAACAAGCTGGTTTGCCGTATGAAGTGGTTTATCAGGGCGCTGCACCGACCACTGCTGCTGACACACAACAATTGGCGCGCAAGCTGGTCGATGAGCAACACGTCGATTTACTACTCTTCGCCGGTGGCGACGGCACTGCGCGCGATGTTTACGCCGTTTGTTCTGCCGAGCAACCAGTGCTTGGGATTCCCGCAGGCGTTAAAATTCACTCAGGGGTCTATGCGGTGAGTCCGCGGGCCGCCGGCAAGGTGGTCGCACAAATGGTGCGCGGTGAATTGACCTCAGTGACCCATGCTGATGTTATGGACATTGATGAAGTTGCTTTTCGCCAAGGACAAGTGCGTGCCAAACGTTACGGCGAACTGTTAGTGCCGGCGGAATTACAATACGTGCAAGCCGTTAAAATGGGCGGTCGTGAGAGTGATGAGCTGGTGTTGCATGACATCGCTGCCGAAGTGATTGAGCGCATGGAAGATGATGTGTATTACATCATGGGCTCAGGCTCGACGGTGGCTGCGGTGATGCAAGAGTTGCAGTTACCGAACACCTTGCTAGGTGTCGACGTTGTTTACAATGGTGAAGTTGTGTTGGCTGATGCGACAGCGCGCCAACTCGAACAATTGATCGTCGATGCACAGGTGCCAGCACAACTCTTGGTGACGGTGATTGGTGGACAAGGCCATTTATTCGGCCGTGGTAATCAGCAGTTGAGTCCGCGTTTATTGCGTTATTTGCTGGCGCAGCACGATGTCAATGGACTCTGCGCTGTGGCGACCAAGCGCAAGTTACAACAACTCAATGGTAAGCCACTTTTGGTGGATACCGGTGATACTGAACTCGATGATGCCCTAAGTGGCGTCATTCGAGTGATCACCGGTTATCACGATGAAGTATTCTTACAAATAGCGGCGCCGTAATCGCGTTGTTAGTACTGCGAACGTGGTAAATGAACGGTAATACCGTCGAGTGCTTCGGTCATTTCAATCTGACAGCTCAAACGGCTGTTCTCTTGCGGGTCGACCGCCATATCGAGCATGTCTTCTTCTCGCTCTGACGCGGGCGGGATTTTATCTTGCCACTCTTTGGCGACATAGCAGTGACAGGTTGCGCACGACATGACGCCACCGCACTCGCCGAGAATACCGTCGATCATGTTGTCTACGGCACCTTCCATTAAATTTTGACCGACTGGAACATCAGCCTCAAACTCGCCGCCATTGGCGTCGATATAAATAACTCTTGGCATTGATTTACCTCAACTAGATGTTTGCTCGACGGTCATTTTAGCACAGCAAATGCCGCCATTTGGGCGCTTTTTTGTGTATAATTCGCGTCTTTTACGATGCGCTAGCTGAATGAGGGGTGGCATGCAGGGCTGGTTAGAAAAGCTATTTAAGATTCAAGCGCAGGGCAGCACCGTGCGCGGCGAAATCGTCGGGGGTGTAACGACGTTTTTGACCATGGCTTACATCATTTTCGTTAACCCTGCGATTCTTGCGGAAGCCGGAATGGATCAAGGCGCCGTGTTTGTCGCTACCTGCTTAGCGGCAGCCATTGGTTGCTTAATTATGGGGCTGTGGGCCAATTATCCATTGGCACTGGCACCCGGTATGGGCTTGAACGCATTTTTTACCTATAGTGTTGTGCTGGGTATGGGCTACACCTGGCAAACGGCGTTAGGTGCGGTGTTTTTCTCTGGCGTGTTGTTCTTTTTACTGTCGGCGTTGCGCGTGCGTTCGTGGATCATTAATAGTATTCCACCCACCTTACGGCTGGCGATTGCCGCCGGCATTGGTGCTTTTTTAGCGCTGATTGGCTTGAGTAATGCCAACATTATCGTCGCCCATGACGCCACCTTAGTATCGCTCGGTGATTTATCACAACTGTCGGTGTTGCTAGCAGGCCTTGGCTTCTTCTTGATTATTGGCTTGGTGGCGCGCCAAGTGCATGGCGCAGCGCTGATCAGTATTTTGCTAATTACCTTTTTGGGCTGGTTATTTGGCGATGTGACCTACATCGGCATTGTCGCAGCGCCACCGAGCTTGGCCCCAACTTTTATGCAGCTTGATATTGCCGGCGCTTTTGACGTGGCGATGTTAAGCGTGATTTTCGCGTTTCTCTTCGTCGACTTGTTTGATACATCGGGTACCTTAATGGCGGTTGCACAACGCGCCGGCATGACCGATGCGAATGGACGCCTACCGCGGCTTGAGCGTGCTTTGATGGCGGACAGCACCGCCTCGGTGGCAGGCTCGATGTTGGGGACCTCGACCACCACGAGCTATATCGAATCGGCGGCAGGTGTTGCCTCAGGCGGAAAAACGGGCATGGCGGCCGTAGTGGTTGGTTTACTATTTATTTTGGCGATTTTCTTTGCGCCGCTGGCCGCGATGGTGCCTGCCTACGCAACCGCTGGCGCGATTATTTACGTATCTGTGTTAATGTTGTTTACCTTACGCTCGGTGGATTGGGATGACATTACCGAAGCGGCGCCAGTGGCAGTAGTGCTGCTGATGACGCCGCTCACTTATTCGATTGCCGATGGCATTGCACTAGGTTTTATTAGCTTTGTCGTGATCAAAGCACTCGGTGGTCGCTATAAAGAATTGAATTGGAGTGTCGCGGTGCTCGCGGCACTGTTTGTCGCAAAATTTATTTGGTTGGAGTAACGCATCATGGGATGGCATGAAAATCGCGAATTTTTCGTATCTTGGGAAGAACTACATCGCGCCACGAAGGAACTCGCACGACGTCAATTGCCAGCGGAGCAATGGCAGGGCGTAATCGCGGTCAGTCGCGGCGGCTTGGTGCCGGCAGCCATTGTGGCACGTGAGTTGAATCTGCGAGTGGTGGAGAGCGTCTGTGTGAGCTCGTATGACCACGACAGCCAGCGCGACAGCGTCACCTTGTTGAAAGACGTAAGCTGCACTGAAGATGGCGAAGGCTTTTTGGTGATTGATGATCTGGTAGATACCGGCAATACCCTGAAATTCTTGCGTAAGCGTTTACCAAAGGCGAAGTTTATTACGGTGTATGCGAAGCCGGCGGGGATGGATTTAGTGGACGACTTTGTCGCAGATTTAGAGCAAGAAACGTGGATTCATTTTCCGTGGGATATGCACTTGCATTACGTCGAGCCACTTGCTGGCCAAGAGAGTTAGGCATTAGCTATTTGCTATTGGCTGTTCGCTGTTTGCAGGTCTCAAAGAGCGAACAACCAAAAGCTCGGCTGTTCGCTGTTTGAAGTTCTCGAAGAGCGAATAGCTAACAGCCAACAACGCCTTTTTCTTTAAGGGTTGTTAGAACGTCAGCAATGGCGATTTTAGTTTTCTCACCGCTGCGACGGTTTTTATATTCGACGGCTTGTTCGTCGAGATTGCGCTCGCCGATGACGATTTGATGCGGCACACCGATAAGCTCCATATCCGCAAACATGACGCCAGGGCGTTCTTTGCGATCATCAAATAACACATCGATACCAGCAGCTTTGAGCTCCTTGTAAAGATGCTCAGCGGTTTCCTGTACGCGTACTGACTTGTGCATGTTCATGGGTACGATGGCGACTTGGAAAGGCGCTAAAGCTTCTGGCCAAGTGATGCCATACTCATCATGGTTTTGCTCAATAGCTGACGCCACAATGCGCGAGACACCGATACCGTAACAGCCCATCATCAAGGTCTCGTGCTTGCCTGATTCCGTGAGTACACCCACTTTCATTGCATCAGAGTATTTTTTTCCGAGCTGGAAAATGTGACCAACTTCGATGCCGCGCTTGATTTGTAGCGTGCCATTGCCACAAGGGCTTGGGTCACCTTCAACCACATTGCGCAAATCCGCGACCATCGGCAGTGCGACATCGCGTTCCCAATTGATATTGAAGTAGTGATAGCCGTCTTCGTTGGCACCGGCGCCAAAGTCGGCCATGACTGCAACACTGCGGTCGATGATGAGATCGATTGGCAGATCGACAGGACCTAATGAGCCTGGACCGGCACCAATGACTTGGCGAATTTCTTCTTCACTGGCGAACACCAGTGGGCTTGCGACTTGCTCAAGTTTTGCCGCTTTGATTTCGTTCAGCGTGTGATCGCCGCGTACCATGAGCGCTACCAGTTTGCCTTCTTCACTGCCGTGAACGATAAGGGTTTTGACGGTTTGCATGATCGGCAATTTAAATTGCTCAACCAGCGCGTCGATGGTTTTCGCATTTGGTGTCGCGACTTTTTCCATGGCTGCTTTAGCGGCAGGGCGTTGCTGGGCTGGGGCAACAGCTTCAGCTAGCTCAACGTTGGCGGCGTAGTCTGAGCTGTCTGAAAACGCGATATCGTCTTCGCCAGATGAGGCCAACACATGGAATTCATGTGATGAACTACCGCCTATCGAACCGGTATCGGCAATCACTGGGCGGAAATCAAGACCAAGGCGCTCGAAGATACGACAATAAGCGGCATGCATGGCGTCGTAGGTTTCTTGCAAGCTGGCTTGATCCAAATGGAAGGAGTAAGCGTCTTTCATGATGAACTCACGAGCGCGCATCACGCCAAAACGCGGACGAATTTCGTCGCGGAATTTGGTTTGGATTTGGAACAGATTTAGCGGTAATTGCTTGTAGCTGTTCACTTCTTTGCGCACTAGCTCAGAGATCACCTCTTCGTGGGTCGGGCCTAATACGAAATCACGTTGGTTGCGATCTTTGAGGCGCAGCAGCTCAGGGCCATAGTCTTCCCAACGGCCTGATTCTTCCCATAAATCGGCGGGTTGTACCATTGGCATCAGTACTTCGAGAGCACCGGCGCGTTCCATTTCTTCGCGCACCACTGTTTCAACCTTACGTAAGACGCGCAACCCAGTGGGCGTCCACGTGTACAAACCGGCTGCAACTTTACGGATCATGCCGGCGCGCAACATGAGTTGATGACTGATGACTTCGGCGTCAGCAGGCGTTTCTTTCAAAGTGCCCAAAAGATAATGGCTGGTACGCATGGTATCCCTTCTATTCTTATGCGGTTCAATCGATTGACCAGAATTCTATCAGTAGCGAGCCTTGGTCAAAAGACTTTCGTGATGTTTATCACTAGGTTTTGCTGTTCTTGCACCTGCCATTGAATGTTAAGGTCGTACAATTGCATCCCATACACGCGTTCGCTGGGTTGTTGGCGTTGGTAGGCCGGTCGGGGATCTTGCGCCAGTACTTGCTCGATGAGCTGCTGCAGTTGCGGGTAATCAACGGTATAACGCTGAAGTTGCTGTATAGCGGTGGTGCTAAACTGTGTAGTGAGCTGCGCGTTCGGCGCCTGCTGGGCGTACCCAGCCTGAGCATGGGGGAGAGCATCGGCATAGGGAACATAAGGTTTGATGTCGAACACGGGCGTGCCATCGACCCAATCCCCGCCGATGACGTAGATTTGGGTCCCGTTGTTGCCGTACTCAATGCGCTCTAGTTGCACCACCGATAAACCTAAACCATTGGGACGAAAAGTGGAGCGTGTGGCAAACACGCCGAGCTTGTCGTTGCCACCGAGTCGCGGTGGGCGTACCAGCGGCTGCCAGCCTTGGGTGAGATTTTCATGAAATGCGAACACTACCCACACATGGCTAAATTGCTCCAGCCCCCGCGTGGTATCTGGCCGGGCAAAGTCGCCGTGCAACTCAATACAGCAGCGCGCCGCCGCCACCAAGCCTGGCTGCCGCGGCACCGCAAACTTCTCTTTATAAGGACTGCGAACGTAGCCAATCGCCTCAATGTTGTGCTGCATCTGTCTCCGAACTCGCGCAATTTAGGACTCTATTCATTATTTAGCGGATTTCATCACATTTTTGTCAGTTTCGCGAACTTTTAACCCCAGAAAGGGCTGCCCTTTGTTTCGGGTTTTTGCGGTGGAGGGCTGGCTGTGGGGTTGGCAAAGTTGGCACGGTGTGTGCATTACTCTAGATGTGAATGAACAATTGAGTGTCTAACAACAAAAATGTGGGAGCTTTATCATGACACGGCAACAATCAGTGTGGTTTTCAGCGATCTTTTTAATTGCGATGGTAACAGCAGTGAGCGTGCCATTTGCGAGTGTGGCGAATGCACAAGAGCGTAAGTTCGAAGCAAGCTACACGGCGAGTAGTGCAACCGAGCTTAGCGTGGAATCAGGTGTGGGTAGTGTTGAGCTGATCCGCTACAGTGGTGACACCATTGAAGTGGAAATGGTCGCCGAAGAGGCGGAAACCTCGTTCTTTAGCGATGCCAATTTAGATGCGGTTGAGTTGCGTGCCGAGCAAAACGGCAATCGCCTTGACTTGGTTGTTCCAGAGCAAGACAACGTCAAGCTGACTTGGCGCATAAAAATGCCACAAGTCGCAAGTGTGACGATTGACCTAGGTATAGGTGAAGTGATTGGTGAAATGGACGCTGCTGATTTGGATGTCGATATCGGCATTGGTGAATTAGATGTGATTCTTGTTGGTGAAGTTGCCGACGTGAAAGCTGATGTAGGCATTGGTGATGTCAATATTGAAGGCGCTATGAAGCAGCAAAAAGAGCGCGCGTTTATCAGTGCTTCAGGTAATGCTGAGGGACGTGGCCAAGCGCGCGTCAATGTCGATGTAGGCATTGGTGAAGCGAATATCACGATTCAGTAAAGCTTACTCTCTCAACCAACTTTTGTGACGAAAGTTGTTTTAAAAGCCCTACACTATGTAGGGCTTTTGCTTTTTAGCGGAAAATGACCTATTCCTGTAGGTAGTTATTTATCAGGAGGTTAGAAATGGCTCGATTACAAAACAAAGTTGCGCTGATCACTGGTGCAGGTGCCGGCATAGGTAAAGTTATCGCTGAGATGTTCGTGCAAGAAGGAGCGAAAGTGGTATTAGTTGATTGGCACGAAGCAGAATTAGCCGAAGTCGATGCGGCGTTGCCAGCTGATCAAAGTACTTATTACGTCGCAGACGTTAGTGTTCCTGAACAAGTACAAGCTTATGTAGATCATGCGGTTAAAACCTTTGGGCGCATTGACATTTTTGTGAATAATGCTGCGATTGAAGGGCAAATGATGCCGATAATCGAGCAAACATTGGAGAATTTTGACCGCGTGCAAGCGATTAATGTGCGTGGCGCCTTTGTTGGTTTGCAAGCGGTTATGCGAGTAATGCAACAACAGGGCGGGGGCAGCATCATCAACATGTCGTCAGTGGCAGGTCTCGCGGGCAGCGCACTAGCAGCGCCTTATGTAGCGTCAAAACATGCGCTCACGGGCCTCACCAAATGTGCAGCCCTAGAAGGCGCGGCAGACAAGATCCGCGTCAATTCGGTGCATCCGTCACCGGTAAATACGCGAATGATGCGTTCGATCGAAGAAATGTTTCAACCGGGTCATGCGGAAGATACCAAGCATCAATTAGAAACTATGATCCCACTCGGACGCTATGGTGAATCAGAAGAAATTGCCTATTTGACTTTATTTTTGGCGAGTGATGAAAGTCAGTTTATTACGGGTGCTAATTATAGGATTGATGGTGGTATGGGGGCAAAATAGAAAATAAAGAAGCCGCTCATAAAGCGGCTTCTATTTAAATAAAACACATTATTTTATCAAATACTTTTCAATTTTATCACCGCGTTCTAAAGCATCTTTTAGTGCGTTAGGCATGCGACCTTGTCCGGTCCAAGTGATACGTTCGCCATTCTTATCAATAATGGCATATTTAGCAGGCTTCGGAGCGCGCTTACGCTTTGGCTTCACCGTAACAGGTGTACCTTCAACTAATTCGTCGACACCAATCCCAGCGTCGGCCATCGCTTTCTTCAGTTCAGCGATCTTGCGCTGTTTCTCAGCTTCTAACTTTTGTAATTCCGCTTCTTCTTCACGGCGGTCACTAATTACTTTCTCTAATTTTTTCTGAACTTCTTCTAGTTCAGAAACAGATAATTCCTTTACTGCGGCTTTTAGACGGCGTCCATGTGTCAGGATATCTAAAAAGTCACTCATAATTTAATGATTCCAATTTTTAATGTGAGAGTTCGCATTTAATAAAAATAAAAAGCGAACAGCAAGCTTATTTTGCTGTCCGCTTTATCTTACAAGCAATTATTAAGATGTAAATTTAATTTACATATTTGGGTAATTTGGACCACCTGTTCCTTCTGGTGTTACCCAAGTTATATTTTGACTTGGGTCTTTAATGTCACAGGTTTTACAGTGAATACAGTTTTGTGCATTAATTTTGAATACCGCTTGTCCAGCTTCTTCAACTACCTCATAAACACCAGCAGGACAGTATCGTTGCGCGGGCTCCGCATATTCCGGCAAATTGACTTGTAGCGGAATGTCGGCGTCCTTGAGTTGCAAGTGGCACGGCTGGTCTTCTTCATGGTTCGTATTTGATAAATACACTGAAGAAAGTCGGTCAAACGTAATTTTATTGTCTGGCTTAGGGTACTCAATCGGTTGAAAATCAGTAGCTTTACCGGTGCAGCGATAATCTGGCGTTTCATCCTTGAAGGTAAAGGGTAGTTTTCCGCCAAACCAATTTTGGTCCACAGTGTTGTAGGCGCCCCCAACCCAAGTGCCAAACTTATGGATGACCGGGCCGAAATTACGCGAACGGTAAAGCTCATCGTACAGCCAGGATTGTTTGAAGCGTTCCGCATAATCGGTTAACTCAGCAGCGGGTGTTTCCGCAGCCAATGCAGCGATAATACTTTCGGCCGCAAGCAGGCCGGACTTCATTGCTGTGTGGTTACCTTTTATTTTGGCAAAGTTCAGGGTGCCGGCGTTACAGCCAACGAGAATGCCACCAGGCATGGTCATTTTGGGCAACGAATAAAAACCACCTTTGGCGATGGCTCGCGCGCCGTAAGTAACTCGTTTAGCGTTCGCCAAAGTCTTAGCAATTTCAGGGTGTGTTTTAAAGCGTTGAAACTCTTGGAACGGATTTAAATAGGGATTTGCGTAATTCAGATCGACGATCAATCCCACGTATACTTGACCATCTTCAGCATGATACAAATAGCCACCACCGGTCGCATTTTTAGCCAGCGGCCAACCTGTAGAGTGGACCACCAAGCCTGGTTGATGCTGTTCCGCAGGAACATCCCAAATTTCTTTAAAGCCAATTGCATAATGTTGCGGTGAGGCATCATCAGCTAGATCAAACTCGGCCTGCAAGCGCTTGCCTAAATGGCCGCGGCAGCCCTCGGCAAAAACTGTGTATTTGGCGCGCAGTTCCATACCTGGTTCGAAGCTATCTTTTTGTTCTCCGTCAGCGCTGATACCCATATCACCGGTAATCACCCCGGCCACACGACCCTCTTCAATGATGACGTCAGCAGCAGGGAAACCGGGGAAAATCTCCACACCCAGTTGCTCGGCTTGTGCTGCTAACCAGCGGCAGAGGTTGCCCATACTAGTGATGTAATTGCCTTTGTTATGAAAGGTTTTTGGCACCATAAAGTTCGGCAGACGACGCGCTGACTTTTCATCATTGAATAAAAATATATGGTCTTCAGTCACAGGCGTATTTAATGGCGCTCCGCGCTCTTTCCAGTCAGGAAAGAGTTCATCAAGCGCACGTGTCTCAAATACTGCGCCGGAGAGGATATGTGCACCCACTTCTGAGCCTTTCTCAACCACACAAATCATGAGTTCTTGTTGCTGTTCTTGCGCGAGCTGAGCTAGGCGGCAGGCTGTTGCAAGTCCAGCTGGACCTGCACCGACGATAACGACGTCAAATTCCATACTTTCGCGTTGCATTATGAACTCCTATAACGCTGCGGGGCGTTCAATGTGCCCCTTAATTGGCTGTGACAATTTTTCGCTGAGTAGCGCGGCTGGAAGTGCCGGTAATAAGTAATTTCCTTGCGCCATATAACAATCGCGCTGCAGCAAAAAGTCAATTTGAGGTTGCTGTTCTACCGCCACCGCAACCACTTCGATACGGAGGTTTTTCGCGGTCCGTAAAATCCCTTCTACCAACTCGGTTGCAATGGTCTGCACCGGCACATCGCGCATTAAACTGGGCGCAATTTTGATAGTGTAGGGCGAACATACTTTAATTGCCGTAATTAAGGCACTGGTCATGCCGGTCAATTGCACCGCAACCCGCAGGCCTAGTTTTTTAAATTGCTCAACGCTGCTGCGATGATTATTGCACAACTGCAAGTAGACGTCTTCACTGAGCTCTACTTGCAAGGCATCGGCGGGTAGCGATGAGCGCTTCAGATGATGCGCAATCAATTCGGGCAACTCAGGCATGGTGAGCTGTCGCAATGATAAGTTCACTGTGGTGAGAAGCTTGTCATTACCGAGATTTCGCCACTCTGCCGCCTGCTTACAGGCATGTTTAATCACAAACTCAGTCATTGAAAAAACCAGACCAGTTTGCTCCATTAGGTCGAGAAATTGTAAGGGTTCGACCAGTTGTTCACCGTGCCGCCAGCGTAACAAAGCCTCGACCCCAACGGCACGATGCGTGCGCACATTGACGATGGGTTGATAATACAGGATCAAATCACGCTGCTCTAAAGCGATGCGCAACAACGCAAGGGTTTCGCGCCGCGTCGATAGTTCTAGTGCCTGTTCCGGACGATAGCTGGCAACGCCAAAATAGCCCTGTTGTTTCGCATGAAACAAAGCCGTATCGGCGTAATGCAATAGGGTTTCCGCATCGTAATCAGCATCACTGGCGTAGGCAATCCCAAATGACGCCGAGCAATAGATCTCTTGTTGGTCGATAAACAACTGTGGGCGAATACTTTCAGTCAATTGTTGGATGATCGCCTGCTCATTATGCTGCGAACTGGTCACTTCGTATGCCAGCACAAAGGTATCAATTCCGGTGCGCGCTAGCTGCGTGCGCTGTGGCAGTATCTTCTTAATGCGCAACGCGAGGCGTTTCATCATTTCATCGGCGACCGCGTGGCCTAAGGCATGATTGAGTTCACGAAAACTGTCAACAGCAATCACCATGATCAGCATGTCGTGATGACGCGCTTGGCAATTCGGTAGTTGTTCACTTAAATGGGCAACTAAGCCGTTGCGGTTTGGCAGTTCGGTTTGTGGATCGTGATCAGCCAAAAACATTAGTTTTGCTTCTGATGCATTATGTTGCTTCAATTGCTTACGGGATTGTTTAAGTTGCTGCTGTTGTTGTAAGAGTCTGTGGCGTAAATTAGCCGCACGCCAGCCTAGAAATAGGGCTCCTAACGTGAGAGCCAAACCACCAAACAATACCAATTGGCCGCTTGCTGAGTGCATATCCTTGAGGCGTTCGGCGGTCGGCCATAGACTCAATTGCCATTCGTTGGCGGCGAAGCGTAACGGGCGATCAATCGCCCACTCATCGCGCATCGCGTCACTCCCGGCAAAGCGATAAATAGATTGTTGTTCGGCGGTGATTTCGACCTGATAGCCTTCAATTATTTCCGTCCGTACCAGAGCATCAAATAATCGACTAATGTCGACCACGAGCACGAGGTAACGCGAAGCATTGGCACCTTCAGCAGATGCTAGGTGCGCCGCAATCACAATGTCTTCGCCGGCTGCCGAAAACTGTTGTGCCGGTGCCGATAAGGCATGTGCACTGTTACTCTGGTGCTGTAGTTTGCTGGCAATCAGCGTATCAGCAAATGCCGAATCGAGTAGTGGCATTTGTTGGCTATTACTGCGATTGTAGACCGGCACAAAATTGCTATCTAACAGCAGTAAGCGTTGCAATGAGGGATAATAAAGAAACAACGCAGTGCTTTCTTCATCCAGTTGTTGCTGCCGAGTACTTTCATCATCAGCAAGATTGCGTGCGGTCCATTCCGTGGCGAATGAGTAATTGAGCATCAACTGGCGAAATTGGTTTTCTAGCAAGCGCGTATCATCGCTTAACCGTTGTTGAATTGCTTTGGCTTCAGATTGCAACACAAGATGCTGTGCCAGCAAGGTTAGCACCACACCGACACAAGCAATCAGGCTCAGATTGCGAAAATGCAGCCAAAACTTTTGTTTCATTTAAGCTTTATTCCTTCAGTTCAGCTCTATCTGCGAACTCGTTTAAGGCTTCTGGATTCGCCAAAGCATCGGTGTTCTTAACGGTTTCGCCATGAATGACTTGGCGTACTGCAAGTTCGACAATTTTGCCACTGACAGTGCGTGGAATGTCATTCACTTGTGCGATAACAGCGGGTACGTGTCGCGGCGTCGCATTCTGTCGGATGATTTTGCGAATCTGTTGCTGCAAGTCCGCATCTAACACGATGCCGTCGCGCAAGCGCACAAAGAGTACCACACGCTCGTCGTCTTGCCAGCGTTGACCGACAGCTATGCTCTCTAACACCGCATCAATTTTTTCTACTTGTCGATAAATTTCTGCAGTACCAATGCGCACCCCGCCTGGATTTAGCACGGCATCAGAACGACCATAAATAATCACGCCGTCGTGCGCGGTAATCTCAGCGTAGTCGCCGTGCGCCCAGATGTTATTAAAGCGCGCAAAATAGGCATTGAAATAACGTTGGCCGTCATCGTCACCCCAAAAGCCGATAGGCATACAGGGAAAGCTATTGCGACACACCAGTTCACCTTTTTGTTGCTGCACAGCATTGCCATCGTCGTTGAATACTTGCACATCGAGTCCAAGTCCGCGGCATTGTAACTCGCCACGGTAGACTGGCAGAATAGGGCAACCCAAAGCAAAGCAAGAAACGATGTCGGTGCCGCCAGAAATTGACGACAAGCAAAGGTCTTGTTTGATATCGCGATAAACGTAATCAAAGCTCTCAGGTGCAAGTACCGAACCGGTGGTGAGAATGCTGCGTAATGTGCTTAGTTGATGCGATTGCGCCGGCTTGCACTGCGCTTTTTCCAGTGCCGATAGATATTTTGCACTGGTACCGAAAACCGATATACCTTCGTCATCGGCGATATCCCACAACACTTCTGGGGCGGGATAAAATGGCGAGCCGTCAAACAATACCAGCGTTGCCCCTTGGGCGAGACCCGACACCAACCAATTCCACATCATCCAACCGCAAGTGGTGAAGTAGAACAGTACATCATCACGTTTTAGGTCGGTATGAAGACCGTGCTCTTTAAGGTGTTGCAGTAGGGTACCGCCAATCCCATGGACGATACACTTGGGTACCCCGGTGGTCCCTGAACTGAACATGATATACAACGGATCGTTAAAGCCCATGCGTACAAAGCTTGGTGTGGCCGTTGCATCAGCCTGCTTGAGCCAGTCATGCCAGTGCACGGTGTTGCGATCTATCTGTGGATTGAGCCCCGCGAAGTTGACCAAAACGGTTTGCTCAAGGCTACTCAATTCAGCACGAATTGCTGCCGTTTTTTCGCTAATATCGAGTTTTTTACCATTGTAGAAATAGCCATCGACAGTGATAAACACTTTCGGTGAAATCTGGCCAAAACGGTCGAGCACACCTTGTACACCGAAGTCGGGCGAACAAGAAGACCAGACAGCGCCTAAGCTAGTTGTTGCCAACATGGCCACAATGGTTTCAATGCAGTTAGGCATCATGGCCGCAACGCGATCACCTTTTGCCACGCCCACCTGTTTAAGTTGACTGGCAATGGCTGCGACTTGCTGATTGAGCTCGGCATAGCTCAGTTGCTGACGGCTACCGTTCTCGCCGCGAAAGATGAGCGCGGTACGATCATCTTGATGGCGTAATAAATTCTCTGCGAAGTTAAGTTGTGCATCTGGAAACCACTTCGCGCCTGGCAGTTTGTCTTGCGCTTCGACCACTTGCGCACCGGCATCACCGATGACCGCAAAATAGTCCCAAATTTGCTGCCAAAACTCGGCACTTTCGCGCACCGACCAGTCATGTAATTGGTGGTAACTGCCGAGGTCTAACTTATATTTTTGGTTAATGTGCTGCATGAAATCGGTCATGCGCGCGTTGGCAATTTGTGTTGCTGTAGGTTGCCACAACATTTTCGCTGTCATGATTGGCTCCCGTTGATTTATTGTTTTGCTAATTCGGCAAGCGCGACATTGGAGCGTGGCCGTTGCCCAAGACGCTGACAGATACGCGCGCCTGCTTGAATCAAGGCAGTAAGGTCGATACCGGTGTCGTAGCCCATACCGTGCAACATGTAGACTACATCTTCACTAGCAACATTGCCGCTGGCACCTTTAGCGTATGGACAGCCACCCAAACCGGCAACGGCGCTATCAATAGTGCGTACACCCATGGGCAAACAACTAGCAATATTGGCGAGCGCTTGACCATAGGTATTGTGAAAATGCAGCGCAAGTTGCTCCATTGGGACGCGCTTGGCCACTGCTTCGAGCATTTGCTGTGCTTTCAGCGGCGTACCTACGCCAATGGTATCGCCCAAGGATACTTCATAGCAGCCCATCGCCGCGAGCTGTTCCGCCACCCAAGCAACTTGACTGGGGGCGATGTCACCGTCATAAGGACAGCCAAGGACGCAACTGACGTAGCCACGCACCCGCAAACCTGCTTGTTGTGCGGCAGCTAAGACTGGTTCAAAGCGAGCCAAACTCTCGGCAATCGAACAATTGATGTTTTTTTGGCTGAAGCCTTCAGAGGCGGCACCAAAAATCGCAACTTCATCAGCGCCGGCCGCTAGCGCTGCCTCAAACCCTTTCAGATTAGGGGTCAATGCCGCGTAGGTGACCCCCTCACGGCGTTGAATACCAGCAAAAACCGCCGCGCTATCAGCCATCTGTGGCACCCATTTGGGGCTCACAAAAGACCCAGTTTCAATGTAGCGCACGCCAGCAGCGCTGAGCTCATCAACTAACTGAATTTTACTCTCAGTCGCTACTGATGCCTCACTTTGAAGACCATCACGAGGGCCTACCTCGACCAGTTTAATGCTTGTATTGCTCATGCATCACCCGTGGTATCTGTACTTAAGCTCACTAATTCAGCACCATCACTGACTAAGTCACCAGCACCATAAAATACTTGCTCGACGGTGCCGGCGTGTGCCGCGCGAATGGTATATTCCATTTTCATCGCTTCCATGATCACGAGCGCTTGCTCGGCTTCAACGGTATCGCCCGGTTGTACTAGAACTTCTACAATGGTGCCGTTCATTGGCGCGGTCATACTGCCGGCGGCTGGTTCTTGACTGAGCGTATCAGCGACTAAATGGCGTTGGAAGTGCAAGTTAGCTGACTGCGAGAACACCGTAATACTTTGCGCGTCTTGCATTACGTAAACTTGGTAACCATGCCCGTCGCAACTGACCGACAAACAATCGCCATTGAGTTCCGCCTGCCAGATACGCTTATCGAATTGGCTGCGCCAGCCATTACCAGTTTGTTCTAAGGCAACGCTGATGGGCGTGTCACGATACAGCAGTTCGAGAGCGTATTGTGCCGGTTGATTTAGGCGGAAACCGCGCGCCTGTTGCCACACGTCGGCGCCTGCACTAGGGCGTTCCAACAAGTTTTCCGCCAATGCTGCCAGTACCGCGTGATCTTGAATTTGTTGTTCGGTGTAATCGGCAAACAGCACTTTTTCATGCTTCTCGATAAAGCGGGTGGTGAGGTTTGCTTGCGCAAAGTCGCGATGCCGTGCAATGCTGCGCAGAAAATCGATATTGGTGCGTACACCAGCAATGCGATAACTATCTAAGGCTTGCAGTAGTTTGCGTAGCGCGGTGGCGCGATCCTCACCCCAGACCACTAACTTAGCTATCATCGGGTCATAATAGGCACTCACCTCATCGCCTTCGACCACGCCACTGTCGATACGTACATCAGCTGCTGGGTTAGGGGTGCGCAAATGATGCAACACGCCCGTACTTGGGAGGAAGTCATTGTGCGGGTCCTCAGCGTAAATGCGTGCTTCAAAGGCATGACCATGCAATTGCACTTGGTCTTGGCTAAGCGGCAAAGGCTCGCCCGCGGCCACTTGTAATTGCCACGCGACTAAATCTTGTCCGGTGACCATTTCGGTAACGGGATGCTCTACCTGCAAACGCGTGTTCATTTCCATAAAATAGAAACGATTATCGGTGTCGAGCAGAAACTCAACGGTACCTGCACCCACGTAATCAATGGCCTGTGCTGCGCGCACCGCAGCCTCGCCCATAGCTTGTCGAGTGCGCTCACTTAGCGCTGGAGCAGGGGCTTCTTCGATAACTTTTTGGTGGCGGCGCTGCACCGAACAGTCACGCTCGGCAAGGTAGACCGCATTGCCGTGTTGATCACAGAACACCTGAATCTCCACGTGACGCGGCTTCGTAAGGTATTTTTCGACCAACATTTTGTCGTTACCAAAAGCCGCCTGTGCCTCACGTTTGGCTGAAGCTAAGGCTTCTTTAAACTGTTTTGCCGATTCGACAATGCGCATGCCTTTACCACCGCCGCCGTAAGCTGCTTTGAGCAGCACTGGAAAGCCGATTTGTTCAGCTTCGGCCAGCAGTTTCTCGAGACCCTGTTCGTTGCCATGATAGCCGGGTACCAGCGGCACTTCGGCTTCGCTCATGATCGACTTGGCCGCACTCTTTGAACCCATTGCAGCAATGGCACTGGTCGGTGGGCCGACAAAAATAATGTTATTGCTGGCACAAGCATCAGCGAAAGCTTCGTTTTCTGACAAGAAGCCGTAGCCGGGATGGATGGCATCGGCACCGGTTTGTTTGGCGGCCGCGATGATTTTATCGACGACTAAATAACTCTCAGCGCTCGGTGCAGGACCAATGAAGACGCTCTCGTCAGCCAGTTGCACATGCTGCGCTTGCTGATCTGCTGCGGAATACACTGCAACAGTGCGGATGCCCAGATGTCGCGCGGTACGGATGATCCGACAAGCAATTTCGCCACGGTTGGCAATTAATAGTTTGGCTATCATTACGAATCCTTTTTCCAGTTCGGGCTGCGCTTTTCGAGGAAGGCACTCAAGCCTTCTTGTCCTTCGGCGGACACGCGAATTGCCGCAATGCGTTCAATGGTCAGCCGTTGTGCTTGGTCATCGAGCGGTTGCTGATCCAAATCAGCAATAAGTTGTTTGGCGGCGCGTACAGCCGCGGGACTATTGGCGCATAAAGTGCTAGCGAATTCAGTGACTGCAGTGTCGAGATCGTCGACAATTTCATGCACCAAGCCCAAGTGTTTGGCTGTATCAGCGTTGAAGCGCTCGGCGGTGAGCATGTAGCGCCGTGCTTGGCGGCTGCCGATAGCACGCATGACATAAGGACTAATCACCGCTGGAATCAGACCAATCTTAACTTCGCTTAAACAGAAACTTGCTTGTGCTTCCGCAACGACGATGTCGCAGCACGCGGCGAGCCCCACGGCACCGCCGAAGGCTGCGCCTTGCACTAAACACAACGTCGGCTTGCTGAGTTCATCTAAGTTTTGCATCAAGCGCGCGAGTTCACTCGCATCAGCAATATTCTCGTCGTAGTTTTTTGCTGCCATCGAGCGCATCCACGCCAAGTCAGCGCCGGCCGAGAAATTACGACCGTTCGACCGCAATACCAGTAACCGTGCATTCGCATCGTTGCTGACCTGCTCCAATGCGCTGAGTAGTTCAGCGATCATTACATCGTCAAAGGCGTTGTGTACCTCGGGACGGTTCAGCGTCAATGTCGCAACGTTACCTTGCTGTTCTAAGCTTATATATTGAAAGTTCATAACACCTCGGCTTACATGCGGAACACGCCGAACTTAGTGTCGGCAATCGGAGCGTTATTGGCGGCGGCCAGGCTCAAGCCCAACACCGTGCGCGTTTGCGCCGGATCAATGATGCCATCGTCCCACAAACGGGCTGACGCATAGTAGGGGTGGCCTTGTTTTTCATACTGTTCAACGATGGGTTGTTTCAGCTTTTTCTCAGCTGCGGCCGACATTTTCTCGCCTTTGCGGGCTAGGTTATCTTTGGTGACTTGCGCCATCACACCCGCCGCTTGTTCGCCGCCCATGACTGAAATGCGCGCGTTCGGCCACATAAACATAAGTGTCGGGTCGTAGGCGCGGCCGCACATGCCGTAGTTGCCGGCGCCGTAGCTACCACCGATTAACACGGTAAACTTGGGCACTTGCGCGCAACTAACGGCAGTCACCATTTTCGCGCCATGCTTGGCAATACCTTCTGCCTCGTACTTTTTACCGACCATAAAGCCGGTGATATTTTGCAGAAACACCAAGGGGATTTTGCGCTGTGCGCAAAGCTCAATAAAGTGTGCGCCTTTTTGGGCAGATTCCGAGAATAGAATGCCATTATTGGCGACGATTCCTACCGGATAACCGTGAATTCGCGCAAAGCCAGTGACCAAGGTATTGCCGTAGTTCTGTTTAAATTCATCAAAATCGGAATCATCTACGATGCGAGCAATCACCTCACGTGCATCGTAAGGCTTGCGCAAATCGGTGCCGACAATACCGTAGAGTTCTTCGGCCGCATAGCGGGGCGGCTTCACGGCTGTGGGTTGCAGTGGCTGCGCGGGATTAAAATTAAGTCGTGCGACAGAACGACGCGCCAATGCCAGGGCATGCTCGTCGTTCATCGCAAAGTGGTCGGCAACACCTGAAATGCGCGTATGCACATCGGCGCCACCGAGTTCTTCTGCGCTCACTTCTTCACCTGTGGCTGCTTTAACCAACGGTGGTCCAGCCAAAAAGATCGTACCCTGTTCTTTGACAATGATGCTCTCATCGGCCATCGCTGGGACATAAGCACCACCGGCCGTACACAACCCCATGACAACGGCAATTTGCGGGATGCCTTTGGCAGACATATTCGCTTGGTTGAAGAAAATGCGGCCAAAATGATCCCGGTCTGGGAAAACCTCGTCTTGGCGTGGCAAAAATGCACCACCAGAATCTACTAAATAAATACACGGCAAGTGGCAACGCTCGGCAATTTCTTGCGCGCGCAAATGCTTTTTCACTGTTAATGGGTAGTAGGTGCCGCCTTTGACTGTAGCGTCGTTGGCCACGATCATGCACTGCACGCCTTCAACTTGCCCTATACCTGCAACTACGCCAGCTGCTGGAACCTCATCTTCATAACAATCCCACGCGGCAAACTGGCCAATTTCCAGAAATGGTGAGCCACTATCGAGTAGTTTTTCAATTCGCTGACGTGCGAGCAATTTGCCGCGCGCGAGGTGGCGTTCTTGATATTTGGGACCGCCACCTTGTTTGATCTGGGCAACTTTGGCGTACAGGTCGTCCACGACCTCCTGCATTGCCTTTTGATTGGCAATAAAGGTTTCATCTTTTACGTTGACCGAGCTATTTAGAACCGTCACAGACTTCTCCTTGCTTGAGCTAGTTACGCTGATTCGCTAAACAGTTCGCGACCAATCAACATACGGCGAATCTCTGAGGTGCCGGCACCAATCTCATATAATTTCGCGTCGCGTAACAACCGCCCGGTAGGGTACTCGTTAATGTAGCCATTACCACCGAGTAATTGAATTGCATCGAGTGCTAATTGGGTGGCTAATTCGGCAGCATACAAAATGGCTCCAGCGGCATCTTTACGCGTGGTCTCGCCACGGTCACAGCTTTGCGCCACCGCATACACATAAGCGCGGGCAGCGTTGGTGCGGGTGTACATATCTGCCACTTTACCTTGTACTAACTGGAACTGACCGATGCTTTGGCCAAACTGCTTGCGGTCGTGAATATAGGGCACCACCACATCTAAACAGGCTTGCATAATACCCAGCGGTCCTGCTGCGAGTACGGCACGCTCATAATCGAGACCACTCATCAGTACCGCAACGCCACCATCGACTTCGCCCATGACATTCTCGACCGGGACTTTGCAGTCTTCGAACACTAATTCACAGGTGTTGGAGCCGCGCATACCGAGTTTATCGAGTTTCTGCGCAGTGCGAAAACCAGGAAAGTCTTTTTCGATAATAAATGCGGTGATACCGCGCGAGTTTTTCTCAGGATTGGTCTTCGCATAAACTACTAGCACATCGGCATCAGGACCATTGGTGATCCACATCTTATTGCCGTTCAGCACATAATGGTCGCCTTTAAGTTCAGCACGCAGCTTCATACTGACGACATCAGAGCCGGCGTTAGGTTCGCTCATGGCCAGTGCACCTACGTGCTCACCGCTACATAATTTAGGTAAATATTTTTGCTTTTGCGCTTCATTACCATTGCGAGCGATTTGGTTCACACACAAGTTGGAGTGCGCGCCATAGCTGAGGCCTACAGAGGCCGAAGCGCGGCTGATCTCTTCCATTGCAATAACATGTTCTAAATAGCCTAAGCCTGAACCACCGTATTGTTCAGGAACCGTCATGCCAAGTAGGCCGAGGTCACCCATTTTGCGCCACAGATCACTTGGGAATTCATTTTGCTCATCGATTTCTGCTGCACGCGGGGCAATCTCGTCGCGGGCAAACGCATTCACCGATTCACGGATCATTTCGGCGGTTTCGCCGAGGCCGAAATTGAGGCTACTGAATTGATTAATCATACGGACTCCTGACTCACTGCTGGTGGTGTGCCTTGCTCGAGCTCGCGCAGTTCGTCGCGACAGCGCTCTTCAAGGTTACCGAGTTCAACTAATAGGACTTTGATATCTTCGAGCTGCTGATGCAGCGACGCGCGCTTATCATCAATCAGCTCTAAAACGGTATGTAACTGGCGAACACTACTGTTCTCCATGTCGTAAAGATCAAACAGACGCTTGGTCTCGGCCAACGAGAAGCCGAGGCGTTTACCACGCAAAATCAGTTTCAACCGCACCCGATCTTTGTTGGTGTACAACCGCGTTTGACCTTGCCGAGTCGGGGTCAGTAAGCCTTGATCTTCATAAAAGCGAATGCTGCGCGTAGTGATGTCAAATTCACGTGCCAGTTCGCCGATGCTGTAGGTGGTGATGTCTTTCATTTTTGCTTGCTTGTGGCTGTTGAGAGGGTTAAGCTTAATCCAAGTTGACGTTAACGTAAAGGTTAAAACAGCAACGTTATTCGTTATTCGTTATTCGTTAGTGGCAGGTTTTTTCGTATTTGTGTTTTTATTTATCAATTTGGCTTAACTTCCGTTGGGATATGGGTTTTTAAACAGCCTCGATTTCGACCTTAACGAATAACGAATAACGAATAACGGTTTTTGAGGAGGGGGTTTTATGTCTGATGCAGTGGTGATTGTGGCGGCGAAACGTACGCCGATGGGCGGCTTTCAAGGGAGCTTAAGCGCGTTAGAGGCGCCGCATTTGGGTGCGCAGGCGATCAAAGCAGCTGTTGCTGCTAGTGGTCTAAGCGCGAACGATGTGAATGAAGTCATTATGGGCAATGTATTGCCTGCCGGCTTGGGTCAAGCACCCGCACGTCAAGCGAGTCTTTATGCGGAGTTACCGCAAAGCGCTGGGGCAACTACCATCAATAAAGTCTGTGGCTCAGGTTTGAAGGCAGTGATGTTTGCGCATGACCTCCTACAGGTTGGTTCGGCGGATGTGGTTGTGGCAGGCGGTATGGAAAGTATGTCCAACGCGCCGTATTTGTTGAAAAAGGCGCGTGCGGGTTTCCGTATGGGGCATGACACTATTTATGATCACATGATGCTAGATGGCTTAGAAGATGCCTACGAAGGCAAAGCCATGGGCTGCTATGCGCAAGAAACTGCGGATAAATATGGTTTAAACCGTGAAGCGATGGATGCTTTTGCGATTGAATCACTTACGCGCGCACAACAGGCCATTGCTGGGGGTGCTTTTGCTGAAGAAATTGTCGACGTGACCTACAGCACGCGCAAAGGCGACGTGACCGTGAGTATCGATGAACAACCGGGCAAAGCGATGCCGGAAAAAATTCCTGGTTTGCGTCCGGCGTTTGCGCAAGACGGAACTATTACCGCAGCGAACTCAAGTTCCATTTCAGACGGTGCTGCAGCCTTGGTGTTGATGCGCGAAAGCGACGCTAAAGCACGTGGTTTACAGCCGCTAGCTCGCGTTGTAGGGCATGCCACGCATTCGCAAGCGCCGGCAGAATTCACCGTCGCACCGATTGGCGCGATGACTAAATTACTGAACAACATTGGTTGGAGCAAAGATGACGTTGATTTATGGGAAATCAACGAAGCCTTCGCCATGGTCACCATGTTGGCGATCAATGAAATGCAATTGGATCACGCCAAGGTCAACGTCCACGGTGGTGCTTGCGCTTTAGGTCACCCGATTGGCGCCAGTGGTGCGCGATTACTAGTGACGCTATTGCATGCACTGCGTCGCCACAACAAACAACGCGGTGTGACCTCGTTGTGTATTGGTGGTGGTGAAGCTGTTGCGGTTGCGGTTGAGCTGCTGTAAGCCTTAGCGCGGTTGGCGCGAAGCAAGCGCTACCGCGCCAAGTAAGACGATGGCACCGAGGGCAAGACGCCACCAGTTGATGTCTTGCCCCCAAAACGCAAAGTTGACCAGTAGTCCGGCGGGAATCAGCATGTTGTTCATGGTCGCTAATTGCGCGGTGTTGACGCGTTTGCTGGCAAGGTTCCAAGCCAAATAACCAACACCAGAGGCGACTAACCCTAACCACAGTAAAATACCCCACTGGGTCGCTGTGGTAGGCATCATGGTAAAGTCAGCGAAACTGAACATAGCGAAGCCAGTAGTGAGCGCTGCACCGATAAAGAACAGTGCGAAAACATGCAATTGATTGCGTTCAGAGCCAAGTGGTAAGCGTTTATAAAATACCTGACCCGCGGCAAAGCAGAGGTTAGCGCCTTGAATCAACAAAAAGCCGGTGAAGAAGTCATCGCTGAGTTGATTGAAGCGGATCACGGCAGCTCCGACTACCGCCAATGCTGCTGCGAGCCACCAGCGCGCCGGTAAGTGTTTGCGTTGAAATAGAACTTCATCGACCAGCGTCACGTACAACGGGGTGAAGATAGTAAAGAGCAATACTTCGGCGACGCTCAAATACAAGAAGGCATGATAGAGCAACAGGTACATGATGCCGATTTGAATGGCGCCAATGCCGGCTAATTGCAATTGGCGCAATAACGCTAGGCGGCGTGGCCGCCACAGCGGTAAAAACAATACTAGGGCAAGGGCCATACGAATAAAAACTGCGATGTAGCCATCGACGCGGCCAGCGAGGAATTCACCGATAAGTGAGAAGCTTGCAGCCCAGAGTAGGGTGACGGCCCAGAGTATCCACATAGTTTGCGGTCCTTGTTTGGTACGAATTTAAAACTGGCGATGACTATCGCGGTAATCGCTTGGGGCGAGCCCCATAACTTTTTTAAATAAGCGCGAAAAATAGTACGGGTCATCAAAACCAAGGCTTTGCGCAATCGCGCGCACCGTGTCGGTGCTGGTGTCGAGTTGCTGACACGCAAGTTTGATTTTGAGCTCGTTAAAGTAACGCATCGGCGAGGTGCCGGTGACGGTCTTAAATTTCTTCGCGAAATGATAGCGTGAAAGACCGACCACCGCAGCAAGATCGGCAAGATCAAGGTCACGATGGCTGTTGTCCTGCATGAAGCGTTCGAGGGCAAGCAGGTCGAAATCTTTGGCCGTGTGAGTTGTCTCAGTAAGTCCTGGCAGTTGCGCATATAAGTTTTGTAAGAGGGTGGCAGCCTGCACGGCGCGCTGCTTTTGCCAGCGCTGGTGTTGCAAGTTAAGCAAATCGGTCACGCTTGGTAACAGACTACGCCAGTTTTGCAGGGCTAGACTAAATTGTGGTGGTGCTAGACCAAGTAAATCCATGCTTTTTTTCGCTGCGCTACCGCTAAAGTGCGCCCAGTAAATGCTCCATGGTTCTTGCGCATCGGCGTAGTAGGCATGGGCAAAGCCAGCCGGTAATAGCAACAATTGCCCGCTGCTGAGGCTACCATATTGCCAGCTGTCGGCGGTCTGGACGCGATAGTGACCGCGGCCACGATGACAAAATATCAGCAAATGGTCAGTGTGCTGCGTTCTTTCAACATGATGCTCAGCGGCACTGAGATAATGGCCATAGGCCAACGGATAAAAGTGGCGGCTCAACGGATGGGTCGCTAGGTAACTGGTAAGCTCGAGTGGCAACACCACGCGAGAACTACCGGCAGGAAGTGGCCAGCTGGACGGTTGGCTCATCGGTCTTGTACCTAATTAATGACAACTTTGTCCATTATAGGGGCAATAATGTCAATGTTAAAGCGGCGTGTTCAGTGCTTAAATACGCGGCATAGCAACCATTCAGAACAACGAGGTATTTCTAATGAGTAAAAAAGTTCCACTTTATATCGGGGGCGAATTTGTCCAGTCGAAGTCTGACAAATGGATCGATGTGACGAATCCGGCGACCCAAGAAGTGATCGCGCAAGTGCCGTGTGCGACCCAGGACGAGATGGCTGCGGCAGTTGCCAGCGCCAAACAAGCCTTTTTAACTTGGAAGGAAGTACCGGTTTCTGAGCGCGCGCGCGTGATGATGCGCTATCAAGCATTATTGAAAGAACATCACGATGAAATTGCCGAAATCTTGGCGAGCGAAACCGGTAAAACCTTTGACGATGCTAAAGGTGATGTGTGGCGTGGTATTGAAGTTGTTGAGCACGCAGCGAATATTCCATCATTGTTGATGGGTGAAACCGTCGAGAACGTGGCACGCGGCATTGATTCGTACAGCTACACGCAACCTTTAGGTGTCTGTGCAGGCATCACCCCATTCAACTTCCCGGCGATGATTCCACTGTGGATGTTCCCATTGGCTATCGCGTGCGGCAACACTTTTATCTTAAAGCCATCTGAACAAGATCCACTCACGCCAACACGTTTAGTTGAGCTATTCGAGCAAGCTGGCGCGCCAAAAGGCGTGTTGCAAGTGCTGCATGGTGGCAAAGAGCAAGTTGATTTTATCCTTGATGAACCGGCGATTCGGGCTATTTCATTCGTCGGCTCAGTACCGGTCGGTCAATATATTTATCGCCGTGGTACCGAGAATATGAAACGCGTACAAGCCTTTGCTGGCGCGAAGAATCATTGCGTGATCATGCCTGATGCGAATAAGAGCCAAGTGATTAGCAATTTGGTAGGTGCTTCGGTAGGTGCTGCGGGTCAACGTTGTATGGCTATTTCAGTTGCGGTATTTGTTGGCGCGGCGCAAGAGTGGATTCCAGAAGTCGCGGCCGAGTTGGCAAAAGTTCGCCCTGGTGCATGGGACAACAAAGACGCCGCTTACGGCCCACTGATCAGCCCACAAGCAAAACAGCGCGTCGAAAACTTTATTGAGCAAGGGGTGAAAGAAGGCGCCGAGCTCTTAGTCGATGGTCGGAACTGTCAGGTTGAAGGCTTCCCTAACGGCAACTGGGTCGGACCGACCATGTTCAGCGGTGTCACAACCGATATGGAAATTTATAAAAACGAAATCTTTGGTCCAGTGTTATGTGCAACAGGCACCGATACACTCGAAGATGCAATTGCGTTGGTGAATGCCAACCCTTACGGTAATGGTACCTCGATTTTCACTGCGAGTGGCGCTGCTGCACGCAAATACCAACATGAAGTTGAAGTGGGCCAAGTCGGCATTAACATTCCGATTCCGGTGCCACTGCCGTTCTTCTCATTCACTGGCTGGAAAGGCTCATTCTTTGGTGACTTGCATGCTTACGGTAAGCAAGCTGTGCGCTTCTATAGCGAGACCAAAACCATTACTGCGCGTTGGTTCGAAAGCGATATTGCTGATGCCAACGGGCCAAATATGACGATTCACTTGAAGTAATTGGAGTACCGCATGGATTTCAATTTAACCGATGATCAACAAGCCTTTGTCGACACGGCGCGTGCCTTTGCTGATAAAGAATTAGCACCCTTTGCAGCGGAGTGGGACGAACAGTCCCATTTTCCTGTCGAAGTGTTCCGTAAAGCCGGTGAAATGGGTTTTATGGGGATGTACACCCCAGAATCGGCAGGTGGTTTTGGCATGAGTCGGCTCGACGCTGCGCTGATTTTTGAACAGCTAGCGACGGGGTGCACCGCTACCACTGCGATGATGACCATTCACAACATGGTGGCATGGATGATTGGTTCATTCGCCAAGCCCGAAGTGATTGAACAGTGGGTACCAGAGCTGGTGACCGGTGAGAAACTGGGCTCGTACTGTTTGACCGAACCGAGTTCAGGCTCTGATGCTGCAAGCTTGCGCACGACCGCTAAGCGCGACGGCGACGACTACGTTTTGAACGGCTCGAAAATGTTTATCTCGGGTGCAGGCAGCACCGATGTCTTGGTAGTGATGGCGCGGACCGGCGAGGCTGGACCGAAGGGCATTTCGGCGTTTGTGGTGCCGGCTGACGCTGAAGGTATCAGTTACGGCAAAAAAGAAGCGAAAATGGGCTGGAACGCGCAGCCAACCCGCTTAGTTACCTTTGAAGATGTGCGTATTCCAGCGCAAAACCTGTTAGGCGAAGAGGGCGAAGGCTTTAAATTTGCCATGATGGGGCTCGATGGCGGACGCATCAATATTGCGGTTTGTTCGGTTGGTACGGCGCAAGCGGCACTGGATACGGCGCGCAACTATATGCTGGAACGCACGCAATTCGGCAAGCAATTAGGACACTTCCAAGCCTTGCAATTCAAGCTTGCGGATATGGCGACTGAGCTTGTAGCAGCGCGCCAAATGGTGCGCCTTGCAGCATTCAAAGTGGATAGCGATGATGCAGATAAAACCACTTACTGTGCCATGGCCAAACGCTTTGCTACCGACGTCGGTTTCCACGTCTGTAATGAAGCGCTGCAGATCCATGGCGGCTACGGGTACATCAAAGAATATCCGTTGGAGCGCCATGTGCGTGATGTCCGTGTGCACCAGATCCTCGAAGGCACCAACGAAATCATGCGGGTGATTATCGGTCGCCGTTTACTTGCTGATATCGATCGCGCCATTCTCTAGGCGCTCAGCAATCGCAAGGAGAAGCAAATGACAGATGCACAAACAACAGTCGTGCAGTTTGAAGAGCGCACTACCGAGTGCGGTAAACGCCTTGGTATCGCGCGCTTGAATTCGGAAAAATCACTAAATGCCCTGAGTCTTGACATGATTCAGCTACTGCAACCGAAGTTGGATGAGTGGGCAGGCGACGATGACATCGCCGCTGTGTGGCTTGAAGGTGCTGGCGAAAAAGCCTTCTGTGCGGGTGGTGATATCGTTGCCATGTACAAGGCCATGCGTGATCAGCCCGGTGAACTGGTAGACGAAGTCGCTGACTTTTTTAGCCAGGAATATCGCTTAGACTACACTATCCACAGCTTTCCGAAGCCTTTTATTGTCTGGGCGGATGGGATCGTCATGGGCGGTGGCATGGGGCTGATGAACGGCGCCAGTCATCGTATCGTCACTGAGCGCTCGTTGCTTGCCATGCCGGAAGTCACCATTGGCTTGTATCCAGATGTTGGCGCGACGCATTTCTTGAACCAGATGCCAGCAGGTTGTGGTCTATTCCTTGGCCTCACCGGTGCGCACATGAACGCCAGTGATGCCCAGTTCTTGCATCTTGCCGACCATTTTGTGGCGAGCGAACGCAAGCAGCAGGTGTTGGATGCGCTTAGCGCGATTCAGTGGGGGGAAACCGCCAGTTTGAATCAACAGAAAGTCAGCGATGTGTTGCAACAGTTGGGCAACGAAGATGCCAAGTTGCGTCCAGCGGGGCAAGTTGAAGCGCAACATGACCTGATCAAACAACTCACTGCGGGTGACGATGTGGTCAGCGTGGTCGAGGCCATCACGACGCATGAGAGCGATGACAAATGGCTCAGTCGTGCCAGCAAAACCCTCGCCAATGGCTGTCCAATGACGGCACACTTGGTGTGGAATCAATTGCATTTAGGCAAAGATTTAAGTTTGCCCGATTGCTTCCGACTGGAACTGACATTATCGGTGAAATGCGCAACCCGCGGTGATTTTGCTGAAGGCATTCGGGCATTGCTGATTGACAAAGATAAGCAACCTAAATGGCAACATGCTTCAGTGGCTGATGTGAGTGCGGAAGAGGTAGATGCGTTCTTCACCTCACCATGGCAGCAGGGTGAACATCCACTTGCCGATTTAGGTGCATAAGCTCAAGAACGACAGGAACAAATTATGGCTACAGTAGGATTTATTGGTCTTGGTAATATGGGTGGCCCAATGGCTGCCAACCTGGTCAAGGCTGGACATCGCGTCACTGTTTTTGATTTGTCTGAAGAGGCATTAACTCAAGCTGAAGCGGCAGGTTGTCAGCGCGCTAAGCAACTTGTTGAAGTCTGCCGTGATGCTGATTTTGTGATTAGCATGCTGCCGGCCGATCATCACGTCGAGGGCGTTTATTTAGGCGAGCAAGGCTTGCAACATAGGTTGGATAAGTCGACCTTGGTGATTGACTGCAGCACTATCAGCGCCGAAACCGCGCGCAAGCTTGGCGCCGAACTTGCCGCTGCGGGTATAGCCTTTATCGATGCGCCGGTATCCGGCGGTGTTGGTGGGGCGAAAGCCGGTACCTTGACGTTTATTTGTGGCGGCGCTGAAAGCAGCGTTGAACGCGCTCGCGAAGTGCTCAATGCCATGGGTAAAAATGTGTTCCGCGCCGGTGACGCCGGAGCGGGGCAAGTCGCTAAGATCTGCAACAACATGCTGTTGTCAGTATTAATGGCTGGTACTTCTGAGGCCTTGCAATTGGGCATTGCCCATGGCTTGGATCCGCAAGTGTTGTCAGAAATCATGTTGCAAAGCTCGGGTCGCAACTGGACGCTCGAAGTTTATAATCCGTGTCCTGGAGTGATGGACACTGTACCATCGAGTAATGGTTATCAAGGTGGCTTTATGGTTGACTTGATGGCGAAAGATTTGGGCTTGGCGCAACAAGCTGCGCTGCGCAGCGGGGCCAGCACGCCAATGGGTTCACTGACCTTGAATTTGTATCGTAGCTGGGCACAACTAGGCCATGGTCGGGAAGATTTCTCGAGCATTTTCAAGTATGTTACGCCGGCAACGAAGAAGTAGGAGAGAACATGGATATTGCAACCAGTACGATCGTCATCACCGGCGGTGCACAAGGCTTGGGCCGTGCGATGGCAGAGCATTTTGCGGCGGCCGGCGCAGCCTTAGCATTAATTGATATGAACCAAGAAACCTTGACTGACGCTGAAACGATTTGTCGTGATAAAGGCGCCCGTCAGGTTAAAGGCTATGTCGCGAACGTCACTGACGAAGCTGCGGTTGAACAGGTATTCAATGACATTGCTGCGGAATTCGGTGGTATCAATGTATTGATTAACAACGCTGGCATTTTGCGTGATGGCATGCTGATTAAGTGCAAAGATGGTGAAATTACACATAAAATGCCACTGCAACAGTTTCAGTCAGTATTAGATGTGAACCTGACCGGTAGCTTCTTGTGCGGGCGTGAAGCCAGTGCACACATGGCCAAAGCGGGTAAAGGTGGCGTGATCATCAATATCTCTAGCGTGGCACGCGCCGGTAACATTGGCCAGACCAACTATGCGGCGACTAAAGCCGGCGTGGTGGCGATGACGGTTACTTGGGCGCGGGAATTAGGTCGGTTTGGCATTCGTTGTGGTGCCATCGCTCCGGGCTTTATCGAAACGCCAATGACGGCGCAGATGAAACCAGAGGCGATCGAACGTGCGCTCAGCATGGTGCCTTTACGTCGTTGGGGACAGCCTGATGAAATCGCGCATAGTGCCCGTTACATTATTGAAAATGACTTTTTCAGTGGACGTGTGATAGAAATAGACGGAGGCGTCCGACTATAACTGGTAACTCATGCGAAAATTACCCCCACTGAATGCATTAAAGGCCTTTGAAGCCGCTGCGCGGCACTTAAGTTTTACCCGTGCAGCGGATGAACTGTTCGTCACTCAAGCTGCGGTGAGTCACCAAGTTAAAGGCCTTGAAGACTTTTTGGGGGTCAAATTATTTATTCGCCGCAATCGTTCGTTGTTGCTGACCCCTGAAGGGCAGACCTACTATCTCGAACTGAAAGAAATCTTCGATCATATGCTGCAAGCCACGGAACGGGTCAAAAGTGCTTCGGAACGTGGCTCTCTTACCATTAGTTTACCGCCAAGCTTTGCCATTTTGTGGTTTGTTCCGCGCTTGAGTCGCTTTCGAGAGGCCTATCCAGAGATTGACGTACGCATCCGTGCGGTCGATGAGGTCGATGGCTCATTGACCGATGATGTCGATGTCGCCATCTATTACGGCTCGGGCAAATGGCCGGGTTTACGCGCCTATAAACTGCACAATGAGTACTTATTGCCAGTTTGCTCGCCGTTATTGTTGAATGGTACTAAACCCTTACGCGAACCTGCAGATTTACTGAATCACACATTACTCCATGATGAGACGCGCAATGCTTGGAAGGACTGGTTCAAACTAGTGGGTATTGATAAAAATAAAGGCGATAACGGGCCGGTTTTTAGTCACTCTAATTTGGCACTTAAAGCGGCAGTCCATGGTCAGGGTATTGCGCTTGCTAACAACGTGCTGGTGAAACCTGAAATCGATGCTGGGCACTTAATTCAAATTTTCCCGGAAGTGTTACCACGGGAAAAATCTTTTTATCTGGTTTGTCGTGACTCTCAAGCAGAAGTAGGTAAAATCGCCACCTTTCGCGGCTGGCTGTTGCAGGTAGTCGAAGAGGAAGAGGAAGCCGATGACTAAATCAGTGAAGCCCGCACAGCGCGTTGCAGTGCAGCGTGATAATCCGCAAGGCGCAATTCGCATTATCTTCGCGCACGGAGCTGGTGCTGGTTTACAGAGCGATTTTATGCAGTTTTTTGCGCTCGGTTTAGCCTTTCACAACATCGATGTTGTGCGCTTTAACTTCCCATACTGGCAGCAGTTTATGGACTCAGGCGTTCGCCGCCCCCCGAATCGCATGGCGGAATTGGAGCACAGTATGCTTACGGTTGCACAACAGTTTGATGATGCGAAGCCGACCTTTTTAATGGGGAAATCGATGGGCGCACGGGTCGCCTTTCGAGTGGCGGATCAGATGCAAGCACGTGGCGCTATTGCGCTAGGTTTTCCGTTTCATCCAGTCGGCAAACCGCAACAATTGCGGGTCGACGATTTGCGTAATCAACGGCCGCAGAATTTAATTGTTCAAGGTAGCCGCGATGCTTTTGGTAAGCCCGCGGAAGTTGCCTCTTACACGTTGCCGAAGAATCTAGAGCTACACTGGCTGGAACACGGTGATCATAGTTTTGAGCCAACTAAACGCAGTGGCATTGAGCGGCGTGATTTATGGCAGGCGGCCATCGATCGGGTCAGCGATTTTGTTCAGACACACCTTTAGAAAGAGAAAAGAAAACTTATGAGTGGACTTGTTGCCTATTGTCGGCCTGGTTTTGAGAGTGATTGTGCCGCAGAATTGCAGGAAAAAGCTGCAGTACTGGGCAGCTTTGGCTATTGCCAAACCAAGGCGCAACAAGGCTATGTCATTTATCGTTGTGCTGCTGAAGAAGCTGAGCATTTGGCCAAAAAATTAGCCTTGAGCGAGCTTATATTCTCGCGGCAGTTCATTGCGATTTTAGCTGAGATCGACGACTTACCCAGTGAGGACCGGGTGACACCGTTGCAACTTGCGTTGCTGGATGAGCAAGTCACCGAAAATTTTGCCGGAGTTAAGCCAGCGGGAGATTTGCGGGTCGAAACACCGGATACCAATGCCGGTAAGGAACTAACCAAATTCTGCCGCAAGTTTACCGTACCGCTGCGCCAAGGTTTGCGTAAAGCGGGTTGGATGACGCCACAAGTCAGTGATCGCCGACCAACGCTGCATGCGTTTTTTATTAGCAATCAACATGTCATTTTGGGCTTTTCGTTCAGCTTTAATCAGTCACCTTGGCTGATGGGTATTCCGCGTTTGCGCATGCCAAGCGATGCACCGAGTCGCTCGACCTTGAAGTTAGATGAAGCCTTTCAAGTGTTTATTCCGGCCCACGAGCGAGACGAACGGGTGCAATCTGGTATGAACGCTGTCGATTTGGGGGCCGCTCCAGGAGGTTGGACTTATCAATTAGTGCGCCGAGGCATGATGGTGCAAGCGGTTGATAATGGGCCAATGGCCGAGAGCTTGATGGAGACTGGGCAGGTCAAACATATTCGCGAAGATGGCTTTCGTTTCCGTCCGAAAAAGAAGAATGTCACTTGGTTGGTGTGCGATATGGTGGAAAAGCCGAGCCGCGTAGGTGAATTAATGACGTCGTGGATCCTTGAAGGGGATTGCAAAGAAGCTATTTTTAATTTGAAGTTACCAATGAAGCGCCGCTATGCTGCTGTGGCTGAATATTTAGCCCAAATGAAAGAAACTTTGAGCACAGAAGGTCGCGGACGCTTTGAATTACAAGCCAAACAGCTTTATCACGATCGTGAAGAGATCACCGTGCATTTGCGCTGGCTCTAACTGGCTTGCTAAAACGCTTGATAATCTTCGTAAGCATCGGCTCCCCAAGCAATAAGGGAGCCGTTTTTGAATAACAGCGGAGTACATTCATCGCGTGTGGTTATGCCATCGGATTTTACGTGATGGGTGCGATAAAATAGCACCAACACTTCTTCTCCGGCAGGTGTAGCCTTGGCCTCGCTGATGTCAGGCGAACCGAGCACACGAATCACGTCTTCTTTTGACAGCCCAAGGTTGAGCTGGCCAATCTGCTTCAAGTTAAAGGTTTCGCGTTCTTGCCAACTCATGTTGTCAGGATCAGCTTGATACACGGCAAGAATAAGCGCAGTTGCTGCCAAATAAATGACAAATCCGATGATGACAATTTTCGCCATTTTTGACATAAACCGCGCTCCTTAATCGCTTAACTTGTTACTCTTTAATCGGTAATGACTCGATAACAAGGATGATATACCGAACCAGGCAGCTTCATGCGACCTTGTTCGACGAATGCGCGTAACAATACGTCGAGTTTCCGCATCATTTCTTTCTCGCCGTGAATTTCAAACACACCATTGGCGCGAATTGCACGAATGCCTTCGTCTTTCACGTTACCCGCAACAATCGCTGAGAAGGCGCGGCGTAAATCGGCAGCGAGTAGCTGCGGCTGTTGATCACGATGCAGGTTCAAGTTGGCAACGTTCTCATGGGTTGGTGAGAACGGACGCTGGAACGGTTCATCGATATGCAGGGTCCAGTTGAAGCAATAGGAATCGCCAGTACTGCGACGGTATTCTTTCACTGCATGAGTGCCGTCCGCCATGAAACGCGCGACTGCGACCGGATCATCAACAATGATGGTGTACAGTTTACGTGCTTCTTCGCCGAGGGTTGCAACCACGAAATCATCGATGGCTTCAAAGTAACCTTTGCTGCTGGCGGGCCCCGTAAGAACCACAGGTAACACCTGCTTTTCGTTCTCTGGGTGCATTAAAATACCCAGCAAGTAAAGCAGCTCTTCAGCGGTACCTGCACCACCTGGGAAAATAACGATACCGTGCGCACAACGCACAAATGCCTCAAGCCGTTTTTCGATATCAGGCATGATGATGAGTTCATTAACGATCGGATTTGGCGGCTCAGCGGCAATAATGCCAGGCTCGGTAAAGCCTAAATAACGACCATCGGTAATACGCTGCTTGGCATGGCCAATGGTGGCGCCTTTCATAGGGCCTTTCATCGCGCCCGGACCACAACCGGTGCACACGTTAAGCGCACGTAAACCAAGGTGGTAGCCGACTTCTTTGGTGTACTTGTACTCCACCTCGTTGATGGAGTGGCCACCCCAACACACAATGACGTTCGGATCTAGGTTAGGTTGCACCACTTGCGCGTTGCGCAGGATGTCAAACACCACGTGGGTGAGGGTATGTGTATCTGCGGTTTCCAGCGTTTGCGCGTTGTATCGCTCACCGGTAAAGAGGATATCGCGTAGCACTGCTTCCACCAGCTCTTGCATACCAACAATGAGTTTACCATCGACAAAGGCTTCTTCCGGTGGATTGATAAGTTCGAGCTGCACACCGCGTTCACATTTGATGACATTAACGTCAAAATCGTCGTATTTATTGAAAATTTCTTCACTACTGTCGGTGTTACTACCAGCGTTAAGAACCGCTAGGCAGCAATTACGGAATAACCGATACAGTTGTTCGTCGCTTGACTCTTGTAGACGGTCAATTTCGAGTTGCGACAGTAAACTCATGCTGCCGCGGGGTGAAATAGTTATTTTCATTCTATTGTTTTTCCTTCATTTTCTTTTTACTGACGGCTCAAGCGCATCCTGTTTGGAGCCGTATCTTCGGTCGCGCGGTAGGGATTGATATCAAGGCCTCCGCGCCGAGTGTAGCGGGCATAAACCGACAAATGGTCAAGGTCTAGCCGCTGGGTGAGATCCATGAATATTCTTTCAACACATTGCTCATGAAACTCATTATGATTGCGAAACGACACAATATACTGCAACAGCGCAGCGTGGTCGATGGCGCGCCCGGTATAGCTGATGTAAAGCGATCCCCAATCGGGCTGGTTGGTGATCAAACAATTCGACTTCAGTAAATCACTATATAACTGTTCAGTGACACGTTCATGACTTGCGTGGCGCAATAAGTCTGGCGCATAGTCGTAAGTGCTGATGGCCACGCTAGGATTGTCGAGGCATTGGCCTTGCCATTGACCGACCAGATGCTGCGCATCATTCAGTTGCAGTAATTTGACTGTTACTGCAGCACCGGCACAGGCACTCAAATCAATCGTCATTTGCGCTGCTACAGCTTCCCACGACGGCCACTGGCTTTGATTGAAGCTATTCAAGTAGAGTTTGAACGACTTTGATTCAATTAAATTAGGGCTGGTACAAGGTACGATAAATTGCGCTATGGCAACTTGCGGTAAGCCGTTGGGCTGGAGCCAAGATATTTCGTAGCCAGTCCACTCATCGTGCCCGAAAAAGGGTAATTTGCTTGCTTCGACAATACCGATGGGGGTACGGTTCAACTGCCGTGCTACCGGTTGTAAAAGACTGGCATCATAGTGTTCAGGGTAGGCTGTTGCTTGCCCCAAATTTAGATGCGCGAGTGGATTATCATGCGTACCTTGCTTCATTGCTATCGTTTACCTTGCTAAACTCTGTTTTTCAGCCAGTCGGCCATTGTACCTGTGGTGCGCAGCAGATGCTAGTTGCGACGCCTTAACTACGAGTGAGTAAAAGATGACGATCAGTTCCGCCTTAGATGACTTATTAGTGCGCTACCAAGAGGCCTACCAGCAAGCCGCGGTTCCGCTAATGACCGAAGCGAACGGTGATTGGCGAGCTCCTATTTATGTCGGTGCACCGACCCTAGTTGATGACAGCATTGAGTTCGTTAAGTGGCAGCCAGTACGTCAAGCGCAAGCATTGGATTTCAGTGCACTCATGAACGCGTTGGAGCAACCTTTTCATCAAGATTTTGTGGAGTATTTTAGTCGTTGGTTCAGTGCAGACTTAGCGGTGTCCTGGCAACAACATCCGTTCTGGTTGTTGCATATGCATGGTGAGGAGGACGCTGAACGAATGCTCAGCAATCAAGCTGGACACGTACTGATGAAGCGACGTTTACGCCAGTCAATGACTCTGTTTTTGGGGATTGCTGAGGAGTCTGACGATCTACTGATTACCCTCGATAACGAGAGTGGGGCGGTAGGCCTTGAGTTTGTAGGACAAAATCAGCATGAAACGCTGGCAGCAAACCTTGCCGAGTTTCTTGCTAAAACCACACCAAGAGTAGTGGAATTCGAGCACTGAATCGGCTAGTTTGTAAGCAACCCGATAAAACTAGCCGACAGAATAACTTAACAAGGTGCAAAGCAATGACACTCAGAAAAACAGAAACAAAAAGTGAATTGCGTTATTTGGTTGCTGAGGAACTAAAACTGGCTGCTTCGTTGTTATACCAGGCGTATCACGACGATCCGTTGTTAATGTCGTTGTTTAACGCCAAAGCCGACAACGAAGAATACGAAAAACGCTTACGCGCGACGATACGTGAAGAACTGATGGCATTTTGGGAAGCTGAGCAACCGATGATTGGTTTGTTTGCTGGTGATTCGCTCATCGGTGTCGTGTGTATGACAATGCCTGGCAAGAGTTTCGGGCCAGGCCGTTACTGGCATTGGCGTTTGAAAATGCTGCTCACGGCTGGCTATGTGAGCACTAAACAGTTGGTCGAAAAAGAAAGTTTGATTCAGCAAGCCATCGCCGACAAGCTCGCGCTTGAGCACTATCATATGCTGGCCTTTATTGCGGTTAATCCGCGTTATCAGCAACAAGGCTGGGGTGATGTGTTAGTGCGAGCAGCGCAGCAAGCGTTACAGGATGAACCAAAGTCACAGGGCATCGCCTTGTTAATCACTCAGCCGGAACATCAGTCGTTGTTCAAGCAGCATCATTACGAACAAATCACTACATTGAAGATTGGTGAGGTTGCAGGTGAGCTGTTTTTCTGTAAAAGACAGCAGGTCGTGAGCGAAGAAGCAGAGGTAGCAAATGGCACAGCAGTTTAATAGTTTTCGCGAGTTTTATCCGTACTATCTTGCCGAACATAGCGACCCACGATGCCGTGCCACTCATTATGTCGGTAGCACCTTGGTACTGCTGATACTCATTACCAGTGTCGTCTTGGGGCAGTGGTTGTGGTTGTTATGGATTCCCGTAGCCGGTTATGGTTTCGCTTGGATCGGTCACTTTTTCTTTGAGCACAATAAACCAGCCACCTTCAAACACCCATGGTACTCCTTACTCGGTGACTGGGTTATGTATTTTGACTTCTGCAAACGAGTGCTCACCGGGAAAAGTTATTCTGGTAGTCGATAGACTGGCGTATCCACCTTTAAAAGTCGCAGGTTCAGCATTTGAATTTCGCCTTCATAGCGATGCTCACGATCGCTACTGAA
Source organism: Pseudidiomarina atlantica (assembly GCF_000753735.1). Classification (GTDB taxonomy): domain Bacteria; phylum Pseudomonadota; class Gammaproteobacteria; order Enterobacterales; family Alteromonadaceae; genus Pseudidiomarina; species Pseudidiomarina atlantica. The sequence continues at coordinate 56,235 of NZ_JPIN01000001.1, forward strand.
GGCGAATTGATAGCGACTCAACCAACCTATGTGGCGTCCATGCCGTGCGAGCTTGCCGCCTTGCCAAGCGATATCTAAGAATTGTAATTGATGTTGTTGGCAATAACGCTGTGCATGAACGCGGGCGCTTTCCGCTTGGCGTCGTCCTTGCCAAAATAACAGCGCAATAAAGAGCAGAATCAGTAGTAAGAGTGCATCGGCTAAGACCATTTTAATGACGCCCAATAAATTGCTGCCAAGCTTGACGGATGCTGTGGGGTAAATCGTCGCGTTGCAAGGTAACCATAAGATGTGGCCGCAGACTTGGTAAGCGCAACAAATCACTGATAAGCGCGGCAAAAACATGATTGTCTTGAGCCGCGAGTGTTTGCAGTAAAAGTTGCAGCGCAACGTGCTCGGTTTGTAATGGATCAAAGGTCTGCCATAAGCGTGCGCAGCAGATCACTAACTCGTCAACACTTGCGGTAGGTAGGAGCGTATTCAGCGCGGTCACCACCGCGCCATGATTAGCTCGGCTGGCGAGGCTACGTAAGAGGTCAGCTCGCAACTCACTTCGTTCTGGCGCCTGCGTTAATTGCTGAACTAGCGGTGCGACCATAGCGTCGGGGAGTTGTTGATGCTCAAGGGCGATGGCCAAGGCTTGTCGCAAGGGGACTGGGTAAGCAGCGAAACGATCAGCGATGGCATGCTGACACTGGGGTAATTCGGCTAAACGCGCGCAGACATCGTGCAGCCCTTGTACGCCGAGTTGTTGCCAGTCATCCGGCTGCTGCAAAATCAACTGAGCTTTGGCAAAGTGTTGCGAGGGTTCGCGCTGCCAACGTTGACTCAGCTGCGCGTGCAATGCTGCACGCTTTTCTTCAGCAGGGGTAAACAGAAAAGGACTTTGTTGCAGTTGCTGCTGTTGCGCATCGTCCAATGCGTGGGTGATTTGATTACCAAGCAAGGTCAAAACGCTGGTCACGAACTGAAGTACCTGAGCTTGCTCAAGTAAACCGCGCTCATCAACGGGAAATTTAAGAAACCAAAGGTAGGGTTCTTGTCGTTGGTCTGCCAGCTGTGGCCAAAACACCACGGCAAAGCACGCGTGACCTTGTACCGGATATGGATAGGGCGCTTGTTGCTGCTCAATCGCGCGAAAGGTAGCCGCATCGATGCTTTGAATACGGCGACCAAGATCATAGCAAACAAAGGCACTTTGGCCCTGTTCGAGTAATTCAGAGAGAGTAGAAATGCTCATTAAACTTGCATCGCGGGTCATTTTGCTGAAAGATGTGCGCCATTATAACGATTAAACCGTCGTGGAGGTAGTAATGGACCAACGACAACGTGCAGCACGCTTACTTGAACGCATTGAAGCCGAGCTTCATTGTTTGGGTTTATGGCAATCCGAGTACCCAGCAGCGCATCAGTTGCAGAGCACTGAGCCGTTTGCTATCGATAAACTCGACTTTCACCAATGGTTGCAATTTATTATGTTGCCACGCATGTGGGATGTTGTAGATGGTGAACATCCGTTGCCACAAAACATTGCGGTGAGCCCAATGGCGGCACATGTCTATCGCAATGAGCTTGAGAATCATGAGGGTTTGATTGTGATCCTACGCGAGTTTGATGAGTTACTCAGTGGTACTGACCCGCTCGCTGAAGATGTCTGAACCACTTCCCATTGTTTTTCAAGACGACGTTCTTATTGCCATAGATAAGCCAAGCGGCTTGTTGGTGCATCGCAGTTGGCTGGCAAAAGACGCCACCACGTTCGCGTTACAACAGGTCCGCGACCAGATTGGGCAACGGGTGTATCCAGTGCATCGTCTCGATCGCCCCACCTCTGGTATTTTACTTTTTGCCAAGACTGGCGAAATTGCCCGTGACTTATCCACCGCATTTAGTGAACGTCAGGTTGAAAAACAATATCATGCGGTGGTGCGTGGTTATTTGGGCGATGGTGAGCTGGATTATGCGTTAACTGAAGAGTTGGACAGGATCGCTGACCGCGATGCTGATCAAGACAAAGCACCACAACCAGCACAAACGCTTTATCGTTGTTTGGCGCAGGTCGAATTACCCTTTCAAGTTAGTAAAAAGCATGCAACGAGTCGCTATTCGCTGATGCAGTTACAGCCGAAAACCGGCCGCAAGCACCAATTACGCCGCCATATGGCGCATTTGCGCCATCCGATTATCGGCGATACCCGCCACGGTGACGGGCGTCACAACAAATTCTTTCGTGAACACTTTGGTTTGCAGCGTTTGTTGCTAGCGGCAACTGGACTCAAATTTACACATCCAGTCAGTGGCGAAGTGCTGAACTTAAGTCTGCCGATCCCGCCAGACTTAAGTCAGCTATTTGATAAGCAAAACTAATCAAGCGCACGTAATAGCTCGTTAATGCCAACTTTGGCGCGCGTTTTCGCATCCACTTTCTTGACGATAATCGCTGCATACAAACTATGGCTGCCGTCTTTGCTAGGTAGCGTGCCCGGTACGACCACCGCGCCCGCTGGCACGCGGCCATAGTGAATCTCACCGGTTTCACGGTCAAAAATGCGGGTGCTTTGGCCGATGTACACGCCCATCGAGATGACTGCACCCGTCTCGACAATAACGCCTTCGACGATCTCTGAGCGGGCACCGATAAAGCAGTTGTCTTCAATGATGGTTGGGCTCGCTTGCAGCGGTTCAAGCACACCACCAATACCGACGCCACCCGACAGATGCACGTTCTCACCGATTTGTGCACACGAGCCTACGGTGGCCCAAGTATCGACCATGGTGCCGTTACCAACATAGGCGCCTATATTGACATAAGACGGCATGAGCACAACATTGCGACCAATATAAGCGCCTTTGCGCACCATGGCTGGCGGTACGACACGCATGCCTTCGGCACGAAAACGGGCGTCGTCATAGCCACCAAATTTACTGTCGACCTTATCAAAAAAGCGTGTTTCGCCGCCGTTCATCAAATGATTGTCCTGAATGCGAAACGACAACAATACCGCTTTTTTCAACCATTCATTGACCACCCATTCGCCGTTTTGTTTTTCCGCGACGCGTTGTTGACCGCTATCAATACTTTTAATAACGGTTTCTAAATCTTCCCGCAGTTGCGTCGGCACTTTACTTGGTGAGAGTTCGGTGCGCGCCTCGAAAGCAGCTTCAATGCGTGCTTGCAGTTCAGTCATGATGTTCCTCTAATGCTCGGCTAAAGTTGCGATAATTTGTTCACGTAAACGTTGTCGCTCGGTCTCATCAAGCGGTGTATTACGTGCGGTGGTGATAATAAACAAGTCTTCGGCTTGTTCGCCGACGGTAGAAATCTTGGCTGTCAAAATATTTAACTCTAACTGTTGCAGTACCTTGGCAACCCGTGCCACCAGTCCAGGACGGTCAAGCGCCGTAAGCTCAAACGCAGTGCGGCGGGCGTTGCGACTGGGCACAAATTCGATTTTGGTTTTTACTTTGAAGCTACGCAAACGACGCGGAATTCGCCGTTGTGTGCTGGGTGCGCGGCGGCGGCCACGCAAAACATCGTGTAATTCCTGCTTCAGCGCTTCAATGCGCCGTGCATCGGTCAGCGGTTCACCATCTTCTTGCAAGACGACGAAGGTGTCCATGACAAAGCCGTCGCGAGTCGCAAGGATCTGGGCATCGTGGATACTCAAATTCTGATGATCCAGTACGGCTGCGACCTCGGCGAACAAATGTTCATGCTCAAGGTGATAAATAAATAACTCGGTGGTGCCTTGTCGCGTCTCGTCACCTACCAGGATCAACGGGAGCAGTTCATCGTCAGCGACTGCCAAAATATGCTGAGTGTGCCAAGCGATTTGCTCGGGTTGATGACGCAAGAAATAGTCGGCGGTAAAGCGCGCCCAGGTTTCTTGCACTTGTTGTGCCGAATAGCCAGCACTGAGTAAAAGTCCCATGGCGTGCGACTGGTGCTGATGAATGCGCTGGCGCATTTCTCGTTGCGGTGATGGTTTTTGCTGCTGCAAATAGTGCGTGGTTGCCTGATATAAATTCTCCAACAGCGTCGCTTTCCAGTTATTCCACAGGCTGCTATTGGTTGCACGAATATCAGCAACTGTCAGGCAATACAAATAGTCAAGGCGTTGCTGCGTAGCAACTTGTTGGGCGAACTGTTCGATGACCTCAGGGTCGTGAATATCGCGTTTTTGTGCGGTCACTGACATGACCAAGTGGTTCCGTACCAACCAAGCAATCAGTTCCGTGCCATCTTCTGCAAGCGCGTGTTGTAGACCAAAATTGCGCGCATCATGTTCACCAAGCTCTGAATGATCACCGCCACGCCCTTTAGCGATGTCGTGAAAAATACCGGCTAAATAGAGCCATTCGCGATGTTCCATGCGCGCAACTAATTCGGCACACAGTGGAAACTCTTCGGCACCTTGAGTGGTTGAATAGCGGTAAAGATTCCGCACTAAGCGAAAGGTGTGTTCGTCAACTGTATAAGCATGAAACAGGTCGAACTGCATTTGCCCGACGATATGCGCCCATTGCGGCAAGTAATGCGCCATAATTTTATGTCGATGCATCAATTCGAAGGCCAAGCCACAACCGCGCGGATGCCGCAGCAGTTGCATAAACAACGCGCGACATTCCGGATCATCACTCAACGGCTGCTCCAGTTCCCGCCGCGCGTTACGCAATAAGCGAATGGTGTGGGCACGGATGTAACGGACTTGCTGATGTTGTGCAATCGCCAAAAAAAACCGAACGAGATTACGCTGGTCAGCGAAGGCGCTATCATGTTGGGCAGCAATCCCTTCACCGAGAATTTTAAAGTCGTCATCGATGATCTGAGTGGCAAGATGTTTGGCATCACTGAGAATAGTCTGGGCAAAGAACTGCAATAGCATATCGTTCAATTCAGCTACGCCCACCACCGCATTAAAGTAATCTTTCATCATGGCTTCGACGGCGGCTTTGCCTTTGCCTTCATAACCAAGCCGCGCAGCGACTGCCGGCTGATAGTCGAACAATAAACGATCTTCTTTTTTGCCTGCTTCAAGATGCAAGGCAAAACGCACGCGCCAGAGAAAAGCTTGGTGTTCACGCAACTCAAGTAATTCGGCGGCACTGATATAGCCATATTGAACTAAGCTTTCGTCGCTTTGCGTGTGAAAATGGCGCTTCGCAATCCAGCCAATGGTTTGAATATCGCGCAAACCACCCGCACTGCTTTTGATATTAGGTTCAAGATTGTAAGCGGTGCCGTGAAATTGTTCATGGCGTTGATTCTGCTCTGCCAGTTTCGCCTGATAAAACTGATCACTGGTCCACGGCATACGATTTTGTAGAAAATGTCGCAGCTCGGGTGCTAAGTCAGCATCACCACAAATAAAACGTTGCTCCAGCAAACTGGTCGCAACACTGACATCGGCTTTGGCTTGTAATTCACATTCGGCAATGGTGCGGACACTGTGACCGACATCAAGGCGCAGGTCCCAGAGTATCTGTACCATTTCGCTAATCGCTTGTTGTGCGGCAGGTGTTAGCTCATTTTCATGCAGAAAGAGCAAATCAATATCCGAGTGGGGATGCAAGGTGCCACGTCCATAGCCGCCGACCGCAAACAAAGCACATCGGTGTTCAGATAGTGCAAATTGCTGCCATAACAAACGCAGTAGTTGGTCTACCATGGCACTGCGATCTGTCAGTAGGCTCTCGATATCGGCGGTGACAAAAGCTTCAGCAGACCACTGCTGGTAACGTTCGAGACAATCGCGTCCAGCGCTGACCGTCAGTGGTTGGGGCCACTTTAGCTCGGAAACAGTCGCGCTCATTAACTCGCTGCAGCGTGTTCAATCACGCGTGGTAAGTCTTCGTCGTTACGCAGGGTGAGCACTTCCACGCCGGTTTCAGTTACCAATAGCGTATGTTCCCACTGCGCACTTAAGCTGCGATCCTTGGTAAGTACAGTCCAACCATCTTTCATTAATTTGGTGTGGCGTTTGCCTGCGTTGACCATAGGTTCGATGGTGAAACACATGCCTGCTTCAAGCACATCACCCGTACCTGGCGTGCCATAATGCAGAATTTGTGGCTCTTCATGGAACACTGCGCCAATGCCATGGCCACAGTATTCCCGCACGATCGAATAGCCATGCCCCTCGGCATGCTTTTGAATCACTGCAGCGAAGTCACCAGTGCGAATTCCCGGGCGTACCATTTTGATTGCCTGATAGAGCGATTCTTGGGTGACACGAATCAGCCGCTCAGCGAGAATGCTAGGTTTACCGACCACAAACATCTTCGATGTGTCACCATGATAACCATCGAGTTTTACCGTTACATCGAGATTCATGATATCGCCATCTTTAAGTGGCTTCTCATTCGGGATGCCGTGACACACCACATGGTTGAGCGACGTACAAACTGACTTAGGAAAGCCATGGTAGTTGAGCGGTGCAGGGTAGGCGTTGCGCGCAACAATATAGTCATGGCAGATTTGATCGATTTCGGCAGTCGTGACCCCAGCTTTAATATGCGGCTCGATCATTTCGAGAACTTCAGCGGCCAGACGCCCGGCTGCACGCATTTTTTCAATTTCATCTGGGGTTTTGATGCTAATACTCATGCCTTTTCCTATCGCTACGACTCATTTCATAAAAGTGGCGTTATCCTAGCATTTTGTCTGGCGTCGGGGAAGCGTTAGCAAAGCCAAAAAGCTTGCGATGCAGGGCTGTTTCATGGTATAAAGCGCCCGCAATTTCGATTGCACAAAACTTAATGAAACAACCACACACATACATCGACACATAGGTCGGGGTGCTCGCGGTCATTGACTAAGGGTCGAACTATGGGATGTATGGAGGCATAACCCCTTAAAAAGGAAAGAGAATTATGGCAAACGTATCAATGCGTGATATGTTGAAAGCTGGTGTGCATTTCGGCCACCAAACCCGCTTCTGGAACCCAAAAATGAAGCCGTTCATTTTTGGCGCTCGTAACAAAATCCACATCATCAACTTGGAAAAAACCGTGCCGATGTTCAATGACTCATTGAACTTCTTACAGCACGTTGCTTCGAACAAAGGCAAAATCTTGTTTGTTGGTACCAAGCGCGCTGCTGCGGATGCAGTTGCTGAAGCTGCAAAAAGCTGCAACCAGTTCTTCGTAAACCACCGCTGGTTAGGCGGTATGTTGACCAACTGGAAAACTGTTCGCCAGTCAATCAAACGTTTGAAAGAGTTAGAAACTCAAAGCCAAGACGGAACGTTTGAAAAGCTGACCAAGAAAGAAGCTTTGATGAATACGCGTGAAATGGAAAAGCTTGAGAAGAGCTTGGGCGGTATCAAGGATATGGCTGGCTTGCCAGACGTATTGTTTGTAATTGACGCTGACCACGAACACATCGCGATTAAAGAAGCGAACAACCTTGGTATCCCAGTTATCGCAGTAGTTGATACCAATTCAAACCCAGATGGCGTTGATTACGTTATCCCTGGTAACGACGATGCGATCCGCGCAGTACAATTGTACTTGAACGCTGCTGCAGCCGCTGTTAACGATGCCCGTGGTGCGGTAACTGAAGGCAAAGCAGACGATTTCGTAGAAGCGGAAGAAACTGAATAATCCCTGAACAGAGGAAATTTACACATGGCTATTACAGCAGCTCTGGTTAAAGAACTGCGCGAGCGCACTGGCGCTGGCATGATGGATTGTAAGAAAGCGTTAGAAGAAACTAACGGTGACATCGACGCAGCCATCGAAAACATGCGTAAAAGCGGTCAAGCGAAAGCAGCTAAGAAAGCTGGTCGTATCGCCGCTGAAGGTGTCATTTTGACCAAAACCGATGGTAACGTCGGTACTATGGTTGAATTGAACTGCGAAACTGACTTCGTAGCACGTGATGCAAACTTCTTGGCATTCGGCGATAAAGTAATCGATGCAGCCTTTGCTAACAAAGAGTCTGACGTTGAAAGCTTGAAAGCAACTAACATTGGCGACGGTACTGTTGAAGAAGTACGCGAAGCTTTGGTTGCTAAAATCGGCGAAAACATGAACGTACGCCGCGTGTTGACGGTTAGCGGTGGTGATGTTGTTGAAGCTTATGTTCACGGCGGTCGTATCGGTGTATTGGTAGCCCTGACTGGCGGTAACAGCGAATTAGCAAAAGACGTTGCAATGCACGTTGCTGCTAGCGCGCCACAATTCGTTAAGCCTGAAGACGTATCAGCTGAAGTTGTTGATAAAGAGCGTCAAATTCAACTTGATATCGCAATGCAAAGTGGCAAGCCACAAGACATTGCTGAAAAAATGGTTGAAGGTCGTATGCGTAAATTCACTGGCGAGATCAGCTTAACTGGTCAAGCGTTCGTGAAAGATCCATCAATGACTGTTGGCGACTTACTGAAGCAGAACAATGCTGACGTTATCACTTTCGTACGTTTCGAAGTGGGCGAAGGTATCGAGAAGAAATCAGAAGATTTCGCTGCTGAAGTACAAGCTCAAATGGCTGCTGCGAAAAAGGCGTAATGCCAATGTCGCATTCGACGACGCACAGTTAGTATTAGAAACCGCATCTCAATCGGTTGGGATGCGGTTTTTTTTCGCGTAAAGTGAGAGAAACCAAACCTTTTTCCGTTACTGCTGCACAGGGAGCATCAAATGACCGCAATGACAAAACCTGCCTATCGGCGCATTTTATTGAAACTTAGTGGCGAAGCATTAATGGGTGATGAGCAATTTGGTATCGACGCGAAAGTGTTGGACCGCATGGCTCACGAAATTAAAGAATTAGTTGAACTAGGCGTTCAGGTTGGCTTGGTCATTGGTGGCGGCAATTTGTTCCGTGGCGAAGGCTTGGCAAAAGCTGGGATGAATCGCGTAGTCGGTGACCATATGGGGATGCTGGCGACAGTGATGAACGGATTGGCGATGCGTGACGCATTGCACCGTGCCTTCGTTAATGCGCGCTTGATGTCAGCTATCGAATTGAATGGTGTTTGCGACAGTTACAACTGGGCCGACGCGATTAGCTTGCTGAAATCTGGACGGGTGGTTATTTTCTGTGCCGGTACCGGAAATCCGTTCTTCACCACAGACTCTGCCGCCTGCTTGCGTGGTATCGAGATTGAAGCGGAATTGGTGTTGAAGGGCACGAAAGTAGACGGTGTGTACTCAGCCGATCCAAATAAAGACAGTAACGCACAACTTTATAAGCAAATCAGTTATAATGATGTGCTAGAGAAACAATTGAAAGTGATGGATCTAGCTGCGTTTACGCTGGCACGCGATCACCAAATGCCGCTACGGGTTTTCAATATGAATAAACCAGGTGCGTTGCGTTCGGTCATTATGGGTGCCGATGAAGGTACTTTGATCACCAGCGATGAACAGCTTGATCGGTCTTAAAAAAATAAAAGGGTAAGCATTGTGATTAACGAAATTAAACAAGATGCCAAACAACGCATGGAAAAAACCGTTGAAGCGTTGAAAGGACAAATCTCGAAGGTTCGCACCGGTCGTGCGCACCCAAGTCTGCTCGATAGCGTGATGGTTAACTACTACGGTGTTGATACGCCGCTGAAGCAGCTTGCCAACATTACTATCGAAGACTCGCGCACTTTAGCGTTAACGGTGTTTGATAAGTCAGCGAGTCAAGCAGTTGAAAAAGCAATCATGACCTCTGATTTGGGCTTAAATCCAGCGGCTGCAGGTACTGTGATCCGCATTCCACTGCCAGCGTTGACCGAAGAACGTCGTCGCGACTTAGTTAAAATCGTGCGTGCTGAAGCAGAACAAGCGCGGGTAGCTGTGCGCAATGTGCGCCGTGACGCGAACAACGATCTCAAAGAACTACAGAAAGAAAAAGAAATTACCGAAGACGATGAGCGTCGCGGTAATGATGAAATCCAGAAGCTTACCGATACTTACGTAGCTAAAATCGATGAGCTGTTGGCAGAAAAAGAAAAGGATCTGATGGAAGTTTAAGCGTTAGCGCTAACAGCCATTGGTGGTAAGCGCCGTGTTCGGTTACACTCGCACGGCGTTTTTATTTTTGCGACAGCATACATGGATAGCATGACCTTCGAACAAATCAAAATTCCACAACATGTGGCCATCATCATGGATGGTAACGGGCGTTGGGCGCAACTGCGCGGCAAGCATCGTACTTTTGGTCACAAAGCCGGCGCTGAAGCGGTGCGTCGTGCCGTCACTTTTGCGCGGCAGAAGGGCATCCAATCATTAACGCTGTTTGCCTTCAGTAGCGAAAACTGGAAGCGTCCCGAACAAGAAGTCTCAGTATTGATGGATCTGTTCTTTACTGTGCTGAAACGCGAAGTTAAGAAGCTGCACAAGCACAATGTGCGTTTACGCATCATTGGCGATAAAAATGGTTTCTCCAACAAACTACAACAACGCATTGCAGAGGCAGAAGCGTTGACGGCGGAAAATACTGCGTTAACGCTGAACATTGCGGCTAATTATGGTGGTCGGTGGGACATTAGCCAAGCCGCAAAGCAGTTGGCGTTAGCAGTCGAAGCAGGTAAGCTAGCTGCTAGTGAAATCGATGAAGATCAACTAGCGCAACATGTGTGTTTAGCTGATCAGCCCATACCGGACCTATTAATTCGTACCGGTGGCGAACATCGCATCAGTAACTTCTTATTGTGGCAACTTGCTTATGCAGAATTTTATTTTGCCGATGTGTTGTGGCCAGATTTCGATGAACAAGCTTTTGCCACGGCAATCGCGGATTTTAGTTGTCGCGAGCGACGCTTCGGTTTGACCAGTGAGCAAATCCAGCAAGCTATCCTCGATACCGACGTAACCTCTGGGGAGTAAGCGTGTTAAAACAACGACTCATAACAGCACTCATTCTGCTACCCCTCGCACTTTATTGCGTTTTTGGCTTAGCGTTGGAATGGTTTACCCTTGTTATTTCTGTGGTCATGTTAGGCGCCGCTTGGGAGTGGTCACCGATCATCGGCTTGCAGCGCCCCTATAGTAGAGCGTTGTATACCTTCTCCGTTGCTGTTTTACTCGCAGCGCTACAATGGTGGGTGCCAGTCGAGCAGATTTGGCAGGAGCATAGTTTACATCCGATTTACTTCTGGACACTTATCGCTGGCGGAGCCTGGTGGGTCGTTGCCACGCTGATGGTATTGAATTACCCAAATAGCCGTCGCATGTGGGCGCGCACACGTTCAATTGCTGGGGTATTTGGTTATCTTATTTTAGTGCCAGCAGCAGCCGGTATGTTTGCCGTGCGTTCATTGAACTATGCCGAAGATCCACTGTTCGGTGGTTTTGTACTCTTGTTCATCCTGCTGTTGGTATGGGCGGCGGATGTCGGTGCCTATTTTGCTGGTGTACGTTACGGCCGCAATAAATTAATGCCGGCGGTAAGCCCTGGTAAGACAATGGAAGGCTTAATGGGCGGTATCGCACTCGCTTTCGTGGTGATGATGGTGGTCGCACAATGGGTGCAAGTGCCCGCCGCGCAGTATAGTGGTTATTATTTTACCGGTTTATTGACAGTCGTGGTGTCGGTGTTTGGCGATTTAACTGAAAGTATGTTTAAACGCTGTGCTGGAGTGAAGGACAGTGGCAAATTACTCCCTGGCCACGGTGGTTTGCTGGATCGAATTGATAGCCTTACTGCAGCGTTACCGGTTTTTACGCTTGCCTATTTATGGTTGTTAGCATGAGTCGGCAGCGTATTTGTATTCTTGGCGCAACCGGTTCCATTGGTGCGAGTACCTTAGCGGTTATCCGACAAAATCCGCAATTATTTGAAGTCGCTGCAGTAACGGCACATGCCAACGTCGAGGCGATGTTGGCAATCTATCATGAATTCAAACCGCAAACCTTAGTTATGGTCGACGCTGATGCTGCTGCGAGTTTGCGCGCACAAATCGACGCTCGAGAGGTGACCATCTTGAGTGGCGCCGGTGCCTTGATTGAAGTTGCTGCGGCGCCGTCTATCAACACCGTTATGGCGGCCATTGTCGGTGGCGCTGGACTGCTGCCAACATTGGCGGCGGTGGAAGCGGGCAAACGGGTCTTACTGGCAAACAAAGAAGCGCTGGTGATGTCGGGTCAGCTCTTTATTGATGCAGCGCGCCGTAGTGGGGCGCAGTTATTGCCCGTAGATAGTGAACACAACGCCATTTTTCAGTGCTTACCAACGATTGTGCAGGAACAGCTCGGTTATTGCGATTTAGCCGCCGCGGGCGTGCATGAAATCATCTTAACCGGTTCCGGTGGTCCGTTTCGTGAGACACCGCTCGCAGAGCTGGAGCAGCAGTCACCAGCGGCCGCTTGCGCTCACCCAAATTGGGATATGGGACGTAAGATCTCGGTTGACTCTGCCACCATGATGAACAAAGGGCTAGAATATATTGAGGCGCGTTGGCTATTTAATACAGCTCCCGAGCAGTTGAAGGTGGTGTTGCATCCGCAGAGCGTGATCCACTCGATGGTGAGCTATCAAGATGGCTCCGTATTGGCACAAATGGGGCGCCCAGATATGTGTACTCCGATTGCACACTGTCTGAGTTATCCTGAGCGTATTAATAGTAGTGTCAAACCGCTTAACTTTCTCGAGGTGGGCAGCCTGACCTTTGCGAATGCCGATGCACAGCGGTATCCGTGCTTACAATTGGCGATGGAGTGCTGTTGGTTGGGACAATGGGCGACGACAAGTCTCAATGCCGCCAATGAAATAGCGGTTGCAGCATTTTTGGAAGAACGTATTGGCTTCACTGATATTGCGCGCGTCTGTGCAACCACAGTAGAGGCGATGGCAACTGTGGTTGGTAAGCGCGAGTTGAACTCTATCCCGGCTCTCTTGTCTGTGGATAAGCAAGCTCGTGAGCATGCTGCGGACTTTATTGAATATTCATTGGTACAGGGTTAACGCAGGACAATCTATGTTAGAAGTCATTTGGTCTTTAGCTGCGTTCATCATCACCTTGGGCGTATTGGTTACTTTTCATGAGTTTGGGCATTTTTGGGTTGCGCGCAAGTGTGGCATTAAAGTGCTGACGTTCTCGGTCGGCTTTGGTAAGCCCATTTGGCAGCGGCAAGGCAAAGATGGTACGACTTATCAAGTGAGTCGTATTCCGCTTGGTGGTTATGTGCGGATGCTCGATGAACGCGTCGATGAAGTAAGTGTCGAGGATCAACCCTATAGTTTCAATAGTAAACCTGTCTGGCAGCGCGCTGCCGTGGTTGCCGCGGGCCCAGTCGCCAACTTTATTCTCGCCATTGTGGTGCTGTGGTTCATGTTTTTACTTGGCGTACCATCGGTGAAACCAGTCATCGGCAACGTCACGCCAAACTCAGTCGCCGCACAAGTGGAACTGACCACGCCAAGCGAAATTATTGCAGTTAACGGGCAGCGTACCGACGATTGGCAGCAGGTTAACTTAGCCTTCGCCGGCGCCCTCGGCGATGCAGAGGCCCAGCTTACCGTGCGCGATGCACAGCAACGCGAACGTACCTTAACGCTTGACATTAATGACTGGCGGTTAGGCGACGAGCAGGTGCCGACCTTTGTCGCTTTGGGATTTGAACCCTTCCAACCAGCAGTATTTACTGAACTTGCTTATATCGAAGAAAACTCGCCGGCAGCCCGGGCTGGACTGCGCGAGGGTGACAAAATTGTCGCTTTCGATGGAACCTTAATGGATTCTTGGTCTCAAATCAGAGACGCAATTATGGCGGCCCCAGCAGCTGACATTACCCTGACCGTTGAGCGGCAGGGCGTTACTGAGCAGTTGGCAGTAACTTTGGGCGCACGCGAGTTTGATGGCCAGCGCTATGGCTACCTTGGCGTAGAGCCAACTCGTGAGGCCTATCCTGATGACTATCGCTTTGTCCAGCAGTACGGTATCGTTGATGGTTTGGTGAAAGGCGCTGAACGCACTTGGAGCTTAATGGTGCTTAGCGTCAAAATGATTGGTAAATTGCTCACTGGTACTGTCTCAGTTACAAACTTGAGCGGACCGGTCGCAATAGCTGAGGGAGCAGGGGTCTCAGCCAGCTATGGATTGGTATACTTTTTAGGGTTTCTCGCGCTAATCAGTGTTAATCTCGGTATCATAAATCTGTTACCATTGCCCATGTTAGATGGCGGGCACTTGGTGTTTCTTGCAATTGAAGGTGCGCGCAAAAAAGCCGTATCTGAAAGGGTACAAGAAATCAGTTACCGGATTGGCGGTGCGCTCATTTTTGCACTGATGGTCATCGCAATTAGTAATGATGTGTTGCGGTTACTACGGTGAGAACACATTTACAATAAACAAATAAGTAGCACAGAATGACGTTGAAAAAGCTATTTTTAAGCGCTCTGCTAGCGAGCGCTGCAATGCCAGCCTACAGTGCTGAAGAATTTGTCGTAGAGGATATCCGAGTACGCGGTTTACAGCGTGTTGCTCTAGGTGCAGCCCTCACTTACATTCCCATTCGCGTCGGTGATAATGTCGACAGCGAAGCTATCCAAAGCTCGATTCGCTCTCTTTATTCGTCCACCCACTTTAACGACATCGTGGTGAGTCGCGTTGGCGATACGCTGATCTTTGAAGTGACCGAACGCCCTACCATCAGTGGTATTGAGTTCGATGGTAACAAAGACATCAAAGACGAGCAGTTGGAGCAAAGTCTTACCGATCAAGGCATTGTCGAAGGAGAACCATTGGACCTGACGACGATCTCTAGCATCGAGACAGGTTTGGAAGATTTCTATCATTCGATTGGTAAATACAATGCCCAAGTTGATGTGGAAATTATTCGTCTTGCACGCAACCGGGTGCGCCTCGAAATTGATTTTGATGAAGGTGAGTCTGCTGAAATCGAGCAAATTAACATTGTCGGCAACAGTATCTTCAGCGATGAAGAGTTGTTAGCTAACCTTGAGTTAAAAGACCAATTACCGTGGTGGAATTTCTTTGGTGCCCGTCAGTATCAGAAACAGCAACTGAGCGGTGACCTAGAAACGTTAGAATCTTTCTACAAAGACCGTGGCTATCTGACCTTCCAAATCGAATCTGTGCAAGTGAGCATGACGCCAGATCGTTCGGGCGTTTACATCACCATCAACATCAATGAGGGTGAAATCTTTAACGTGCGCGAAACCAGCGTGATTGGTGACTTGCGTGGTCAACGTGAAGTCGTAGAACGGCTGACTAAAATTGAACCAGGCACGCGCTACAGCGCCGCCCAGGTAACCTATCTGGAAGAGCTGGTAGCGAAACTTTATGGTCGCTACGGCTATGCCTATCCAGAAGTTCGTGCAATCCCAGAAATCGATGAAGAGACCAATGAAGTCGATTTGGTTTTCTCAGTTGACCCAGGTCAGCGTGTTTACGTCAATCGTGTTCAGTTCCGCGGTAACTCGGTGACTGAAGACGAAGTACTTCGTCGCGAAATGCGTCAGTTCGAGGGTGCACCGCTGAACGAAGATATGGTTGAGCAGGGTAAAATTCGTCTTGAACGCTTAGGCTTCTTTGAAACGGTAGAAAGCTCAACGACGCGTGTGAATGGTCGTGATGACCTCGTCAACGTCGAGTATCTGGTGAAAGAGCAGCCTTCAGGCTCATTTAACTTTATGTTCGGTTATGGCGATTATTCGAAATTGCAAATTGGTGTCGGTGTGTCACAAGATAACTTCTTGGGTACCGGTAACCGCGCCGCGTTGAACATTAATACTAACCGTTTTAACCGTACCGTTAGCTTGTCGTACACAGACCGTTACTTTACTAAAGACGGTGTCAATTTGTCAGGACAGGTGTTCCTTAATGAGTTCGATGCGGGACGCCAAGAGAACTTGATCCGCTACAACACCAAACGTCTTGGTGTTGGTGCAACTATTGGCTTCCCAATTAACGAAGTAAGTAGCCTAAGCCTGGGTGGTGTCGCGCGTCGCGAAGAAATCACCAACGTAGAAGGCTACGAACAGGTTAAGCGTTTCTACCAGCCGTACATTGACCAACAGGATCCAAACTCAGGTGTTTCGTTTGACATGTTGTCACTTGAAGCGGGTTGGTCGCGCGTCACACTTAACCGTGGTACCTACCCAACCGCCGGTTCATCGAATCGTCTCAACGCAGAAATTACGGTGCCCGGAAGCGACATTCGTTACTTCCGCGTGAATTACGATTTCAAACACTATTTACCACTGACACAAGACCATAGCTTTGTGTTGTTAACCCGCTTTAAAGTCGGTTACGGTAACGGTTACGGATCTGACGATAACGGTAATGATTATATCTTCCCGTTCTATGAGAACTTCCGAATTGGTGGCAGTGATGACTTGCGCGGTTTCGAAGCGAACACTGTAGGTCCACGTGCGGTATTCCGCTATCCTGAAAGTATCATTGGTCCGCCGGGGTACAACGGTATTCCAGGTGACTTACCGGTTGGGCCTGGAGCCGACTCGATAGCTGTCAGCCAATACTCGGTAGGTGGTAACGCCATGTACTCGGGGGGTATCGAGCTTATCGTGCCGACCCCACTGATTAAAGAAGATGCAAAAAATTCCGTGCGTACGAGTATTTATCTTGACGTAGGTAGCGTTTGGGATACTGAATTCTTGTATGACGAGTACAGTCAATTGCGCCAAGAAGGCAACTTAGATTATCGTCTTGATGACTTTAGTTCGCCTGATCTTTATCGTGCGTCTGCAGGTGTAGCGGTACAATGGTTATCGCCGATGGGACCACTAACATTTGCGTTTGGTCGTCCGATCAAAGATTATGAAGGCGATCGCACGCAAACGTTTACCTTTAACTTTGGTACGACGTTCTAATTCTATATAACGTGCCTTATTATTTTTGAATAACAGGAGTCTTGTAGTGAAAGCATTCATGAAAACCACAGTAGCAGCGGCATTGCTTACGACCGCTATGTTTGCAAATGCGGCTGAAGCGCAGCAGAAAGTAGGTGTTGTGAGCCTGCAAAACGTGTTCCAACAGTTGCCACAAGCGCAGCAAATTTCTGAGCGTTTGCAAGAAGAGTTCGCTGATGATTTTGCAGAACTTGATAAAATGACCGCTGACTTGCAAGCCTTGCAAGAAAAAGCCGAGCGTGATGCGCAAATCATGTCACCAACCGAGCGTCTTGAATTAGGTCGCGAAGTAGAAATGCTCGAAGCGCAGCGTCAATTGAAGTATCAAGCATTGCGTGAAGACAGTGAACGTCGCCAGCAAGAAGAGCGCAACAAGTTAATGATGGAAATTGCGCGCGAAACGCAAGCAGTTGCTCAAGCAGAAGGTTATGATGTGATCCTAAACGGCTCATCAGTTATCTACGCTGGAGAAGCTCTTGATATTACTGATGAAGTTGTTGCGAAAATGACGGGTGGAAACTAAGTCAAATGCAGCAACTCACTTTGCAACAGTTAGCATCGGTTATCGATGCTGAAGTTGTCGGTGATGATGCAACCCTCATCACCGGCGTTGCAACTCTTGCCTCGGCTAAGCCGGGGCAAATTGCATTTTTAGCCAACGAAAAATACCGTTCGCAACTTGATTCAACCCAAGCAAGTGCGGTCATTGTGGCACCGAACGTTGAACTGCCGGCGGGATTAGCCGCGTTAGTGACCAAGAATCCTTATGCCGGCTTTGCTAAAGTCGCACAACAACTGGATACCACGCCTCGTGCCGCAACTGGCATTGATGCTTCGGCCCAGATCGCAACGAGCGCACAGCTCGGTAAAAATGTCGCGATTGGACCGTTGACGATTATTGCTGAGGGTGCGGTGATCGGTGACAACGTGCAAATTGGCGCAGGTAGTTATATAGGGCCGAATGTTAAAATTGGCGCGAACTCCAAGCTTTGGCAACAGGTGGTGATTTATCACGATTGCGAAATCGGTACCGATTGTCTGCTTCATAGCGGCGTTGTCATTGGTGCCGATGGTTTTGGTTGGGCCAATGAACAAGGCAAGTGGGTGAAGATTCCACAAATTGGCCGCGTTATCATTCATGATCGGGTCGATATCGGCGCTAATACTACGGTCGACCGTGGCGCGCTCGATGACACAGTCATCAGCAGTGGTTGTATTATCGATAACCAATGCCAAATTGCCCACAATGTTTTTATCGATGAAGATACCGCTATCGCCGGTTGTACCGTGCTCGCGGGAAGCTGTCGTATTGGTAAGCGCTGTTTGATTGGCGGCGCAACAGCCATTAATGGCCATATTGAAATTTGTGATGACGTGCAAATTAGTGGTTTTTCCATGGTCATTAAGGCAATTACCGAGCCAGGAGTCTATGCTTCAGGTATCCCTGCTGCACCGCACCGCGAATGGCGACGCAATGGCGCGCGCTATCGTCAGCTTGACGACTTATTCCAACGCGTGAAGCAGCTCGAAAAGAAACTAGCCGAATAATTCATCTGGAGACGCGTTTTGTCAGCTTCTGATTCAGCTTTTGATATCCATGAAATCATGCGTTTATTACCGCATCGCTATCCTTTTTTGCTGGTCGATAAGGTGGTGAGTTGTGATGCGCAAACACAGATACACGCCGTCAAGAACGTTAGCGTGAACGAAAATCTTTTTACTGGTCACTTTCCAGATAACCCGATTTTTCCGGGCGTATTAATTCTTGAGGCGCTCGCGCAAGCTGCCGGCTTGTTAGGCTTTAAGATCACCGAAAGCAAGCCAGGAGTGAATGACCTATACTTATTTGCCGGCGTCGACAATGCACGCTTTAAGCGACAAGTTTTGCCTGGCGACCAACTGAATCTGCACGTTACGTTTGAAAAAGAGCGTCGCGGTATTTGGGTCTTTAAAGGTCGCGCCGAGGTTGATGGTGAATTGGCCTGCAGTGCCGATATTATTTGCGCAAGAAGAGAAACCAAGTGATACATCCAACGGCCATCATTGATGAAAGCGCGGTCATCGGTAACAACGTAAGCATCGGTCCATACAGTATTATTGGCGCCGATGTGGTGATTGGTGATGATTGCTGGATTGGGCCGCATGTGGTGTTACGCGGTCCGACAACCCTAGGTAAAGGGAATAAAATTTTTCAGTTTTCATCGGTGGGTGAAGACTGCCAAGACAAGAAGTATGCCGGCGAACCTACACGACTCGAGATCGGTGACTTTAATGTCATTCGCGAGTGTGTAACGATTCACCGGGGTACGATCCAAGATCAAGGCCTGACCCAAATTGGCAGTCACAACTTGCTGATGGCTTATGTGCACGTCGCGCACGATTGTGTGGTGGGCGATAACGTCATTTTAGCCAATAACACCACCTTGGCGGGCCACGTCTATGTTGGCGACTGGGCTATTTTAGGTGGTTTTACAGGGGTTCATCAGTTCTGCCACATCGGCGAGCATGCCTTTACTGCGGTCAATTCCGTGGTAGTGCAAGATATTCCTCCGTACATCATGGCGCAGGGACATAATGCGGTGCCGCGCACCATTAACAGTGAAGGTTTGCGCCGCCGTGGTTTTACCAGCGAGCAAATCATGACCATTAAACGTGCGTTCCGGACGCTTTATCGCAAAGGGTTAACTGTTGATGAAGCCATTGCCGAAATGGAAGGGTGGTCGGCGCCAGAATTGGCCAGCTTTATTGCTTTTGTACAAACCAGTAAACGTGGCATCATCCGTTAGCAGCTGAGCTTTTCATGACTGATACCTCTTCTGTATTACGCGTTGCCCTGATCGCCGGTGAACATTCCGGCGATTTGTTGGGCGCGGGTTTAATGCGTGCACTGAAACAGCAACATGCTGCCATTGAGTTTGTTGGCGTCGGCGGTCCATTGATGGCAGCCGAAGGTTTGCAAAGCCTAGTACCGATGGAAGATTTGGCGGTGATGGGATTGGCCGAGGTGCTCGGTAGCTTGCGTAAGCTGCTCGCACATCGCAAATACATTGTGCAAACCTTGCTCGCTGATCGGCCTGCGGTGTTCATTGGTATTGATGCCCCAGATTTTAACCTACCCATTGCCAAGCGCTTAAAAGCGCAGGGCATTAAAACCATGCATTATGTTAGCCCAAGTGTTTGGGCGTGGCGGCAGGGGCGCATCAAAGGCATTAAACAAAGTGTGGACCATGTGCTGTGTTTATTGCCGTTTGAAAAAGCGTTTTACGATCAGCATGACTTACCGGCTACTTTTGTAGGACATCCGTTGGCCGATAGTATTCCAATGGAATGGCAACAGACGTCAGCACGAAAGCAGCTCGAGCTCGACCCACAACAAACTATTATTGCACTGCTGCCCGGTAGTCGTGGCGGTGAAATTGCCCGCATGGGTCCCTCGTTCTTGCAAGCCGCAGCGCTGTATCAGCAACGGCATCCAGGTACGCAGTTTATCAGCCCCATGATTTCAACTGCGCGTGCGGAGCAGTTTCGTGCGCTACAACAACAAATAGCGCCTGATTTGGATTTGCTGTTGATGGATGGTAAGTCGCGCGAAGTGATGGCGGCCGCCGATGGTTTGTTGCTCACGTCGGGCACAGTGACGCTCGAGGCGATGCTGATCAAACGACCTATGGTGGTTGCTTATCGGTTCAACTGGCTTAGTTATCACATCATCAAGCGCATGTTTAAAGCGCCATTTTTTAGTTTGCCAAACTTGTTGGCCAAACGCGAAGTCGTGCCCGAATTATTACAACAAGCGGTAACACCCGCTAATTTGGTTCAGGCACTAGAAACGCAGATGGGATCAACGCATGCGGCTGAGCAATATCAATTATTTAGTGATATTCACAAGAGTTTGCAGAAAGACGCGGATGCAATTGCTGCAAAAGTCGCACTAACACTCGCTCAATCTGACTTTCAATTCTAAAAAATCGAACGTTATACTCATAATTTAGCGCTCATCAATCGAATTAATTCCATCTATACTGTCACTAAATTCGCAAATGAAAGGTGAAGTAATGGGCTTACTTGTTGATGGAAAGTGGCAAGACAAATGGTATGACACTGACAAGCATGGTGGTAAATTTGAGCGCAGCGCGGCGCAATTCCGCAACTGGATCGAAGCCGAGGCGGACGCGCAGTTTCCTGCGCAGTCAGGCCGTTATCACTTGTATGTGTCCTTTGCTTGTCCTTGGGCACATCGTACGCTCATTTTCCGCAAGCTCAAAGGCTTAGAGGATCATATTAGTGTGTCAGCGGTGCATCCGTTGATGCTCGAGAATGGTTGGGAGTTTGCCGACGCGCCGTTAGCAGATCCACTTTACGATCATGATTTCATGTACCAGCTTTATCTGCGCGCCAATCCCAATTACAGTGGCCGAGTTACGGTGCCAGTACTTTGGGACAAACAAGAGCAAACTATCGTTAGCAACGAGTCGGCCGATATCATTCGGATGTTCAATAGTGCGTTCAATGAGTTGACCGGTAATACGCTCGATTTCTATCCGCAAGAATTGCGTGAGGAAATTGATGCGATCAATGCGGTGGTTTATGACAACGTCAATAATGGCGTCTACAAAAGTGGTTTTGCTACCAGTCAAAGTGCTTACGAAGAGGCTTTTGATGCCTTGTTCGCGACACTCGATGAGCTTGAACAGCGCTTACAGCAACAACGGTTTCTGGCGGGTGATCAAGTGACAGAGGCGGATTGGCGCTTGTTTACCACTTTAGTGCGCTTCGACGCGGTGTATCATGGCCACTTTAAGTGTAACCAAAAGCGCATCGTCGATTATCCAGCGTTGTGGGATTATGTTCGCGCTTTGTACCAAGTGCCGGGTGTTGCGGAAACTGTGGTAATGGATCATATCAAGACGCATTACTATGCCAGTCATACGATGATCAACCCAACTCAGATAGTGCCACGCGGTCCTGCGATCGATTTTCTGGCACCACATACACGAGGAGAGGTGTTATGAGTAGCATTTTAAGCCGTCATCGGGGAATGCCTGCACAAGATGGTGCAGGGGTGAAATTGACGCGGGTGATCAATCAACCGTCGCTGCGTTATCAAGATCCATTTTTGATGCTGGATGAGTTTCGTTCGGATAATCCAAACGATTATATTGCTGGCTTTCCGCCACATCCGCATCGTGGTTTTGTGACTTTGACTTATATGCTTGCTGGGTGCATGGAGCATAAAGATTCTGTGGGCAACACCGGCTTAGTCGAAGCTGGTGGAGCACAGTGGATGAAAGCAGCGCGTGGCATCATTCATGCAGAAATGCCGAAGCAGGAAGACGGGTTAATGTGGGGCTTCCAGTTATGGATCAACTTGCCAGCGAAAGAGAAAATGAGTCCTGCAGCTTGGGCGGATCATCCCGCCGATAAGATCCCTGAAGTGGATGTGCAGGGCGTAACCGTTCGCGTTGTTGCCGGGGAGTTTAAGCATGGTGAACAAACCGCTAGCGGGCCCATTCAACAAGCCGAACAACAGTTTCAAATGCTGGATTTGCGCTTCGCCGCAGATACTGCGATTGAACTGCCAGCTGGACAGCAACAGACAAGACTTGCTTATGTTTATCAAGGCACTGTGACGCTCAATGGCGAAACCGTTGAGCGTGGCGAATTGGTACGTCTCGATAACAACGGTGTATTACAGTTGCAAGCCGCTAGCGAGGCAGGCATGCTGGTGTTGGCAGGGCAACCTATTGGCGAGCCCGTAGCGCAATATGGCCCGTTTGTGATGAATTCACAGCAGGAAATTGAGCAGGCCATTCGCGATTATCAAAGCGGTAAATTGACCGCCTAAAATTTCATAAGTAGGTAAGGAACCGGTATGACGTATAGTGCACAAGGCTACTTTGTTCGTGACCAACAACCGCAGCTAGAAGCGTTTGAATTGGCCACGCCGCAGTTGGATGAAGTGGTGATTGAGGTTACGCATACCGGTATTAATCGTGCCGATTTAATGCAAATTGCTGGTGCTTACCCACCCCCAGCTGGGGCATCTGAAGTCCTAGGTTTAGAAGCTAGCGGTAAGGTCATTGCGGTGGGCCCCGCGGTGAGTCGATTACAAATTGGCGATGACGTCTGCGCGCTGTTAGCAGGCGGTGGTTATGCGAGTCATGTGTTAGTCAGTGAACAACAGGTCGCGCGTTTACCTCTGGGACTCTCGTTGGCGACGGGGGCGGCTATTTGTGAAGCCTATGCCACGGCATGGTTTAATCTTTACCAAGTGGCTGGGATTCAAGCGCACGAACGCGTGTTACTGCATGCTGGTGCCAGTAGTGTTGGCTTAGCGGCCTTACAATTGTTGGTGCAAGCCGGGCACGAAGTGTTTGTCACTGCGGGCAGTGACGATAAACTTGCTTTGTGTCGCCAATTGGGCGCAACCGGCACTTGGAACCGCCACCAAGGCAGTTTTGTGGATGCGGTTAAGGCATGGGGCGGGGCAGATATTATTATTGATCCTGTCGCCGGCGATTACTTAGCGCAAGATCAACAGGTATTGAATCTCGATGGTCGCATTGTGGTGTTGGGTCTAATGGGGGGCCGCGGCGCTGACATTGACGTAGGGCGACTGTTGATGAAACGTCAACGAATTCAAGGCAGCACCTTGCGGAGTCAGCCTTTGGCAGTAAAAGGGCGCATTATGCGGGCGTTGGAACAGGACGTTTGGCCGCTACTGAAAAGTGGCAAATGCCAAGCTTTAATTGAGCAGATCTACCCGCTTGCTGAGCTTAATACGGCGTTACAGCAACTACAGGAAAATCGGACACAAGGAAAGTTAGTACTGGAGTGGCCGCTGGCGACCTAAGAAAAAGTGGTGGAGGGGGCAGGATTCGAACCTGCGAAGGCTGAGCCGTCAGATTTACAGTCTGATCCCTTTGACCGCTCGGGAACCCCTCCACGCAAAGAGCCGGCATGATAGCAGATTGAGCCTCACTGTAAACCCCGCTATCATAAAAGACGCTTTATATTCTGTTGTCTTCCTACAGGTTGCTTAATTTGTCGACAAAACATGCTGAACTGATCGAAAATTTCCTCGAACGCTTGTGGCTTAAACAGGGAGTGAGTAAGCACACGAGTTCGGCTTACGGTACCGATTTACGCAAGTTTCTGAGTTTTTTGCTCGAGCATGTAGGTGAGCATGCTGAGCTGTTATCGGTACATTCGAACCACATTGAAGATTATTTATTATGGCGCCGGCAGCAGGGGCTATCACCACGCAGCACCGCACGATCTTTAAGTGCATTGAAGAAATTCTATAATTACGCGGTACAAGAACGCCTCATCAGTGTTGACCCGACCGCGCGCTTGCGGCAACCGAAGCAGCCGCAAGCAATTCCACATAGTCTCGCCGAGAGTGAAGTCGAAGCTTTGCTGGCGGCACCGGATTGTGACGACCCAGTGCAACTGCGTGATCGCGCTATGTTAGAGGTCCTCTATGCTACTGGTTTGCGGGTAACTGAGCTGGTGCAGTTAACCTTCAGTCAAGTGTCAAAGCAACAAGAATTGGTGCGCATTATTGGTAAAGGCAATAAAGAACGTTTAGTGCCGCTTGGTGAGACCGCACTCGAATGGCTTCAAACTTACGAGAACCAAGGCCGGCCGGCTCTTACCCAAATGCGCAGTGACTATGTATTTGTAACGCGGCGCGGTGGGCCATTGACGCGCCAAGCCTTTTGGCATCGCATTAAGTATTACGCACAAATTGCAGAGATTCGCAGCCATTTATCGCCGCATACCTTGCGCCATGCATTTGCTACTCACTTATTGAACCACGGCGCCGATTTACGCGTTTTACAAATGTTGCTGGGGCACAGCGACCTGTCGACTACACAAATCTACACTCATGTAGCGCGGGAGCGTTTGCAACAGTTGCATGCAACCCATCATCCGCGGGCTTAATTGCCAGGAAAATGCTGCATCGCAATTGCAGAAACGGTAGACTGCTAAATAATCGTTTATCGCCATTGTTAGCGCATCATTAGAGAAGTTGAGAGTATTCATGAAACAATTAGTTTTAGCTGCAAGTATCTTTGGTTTACTGGCCTGCAGTCCACAAGGCAATGCCCAGTTAAATGACCGCGAACTTGATACGCAATATCTTGAAAATATGGGGTTTACCATTGAATCGGTGAAGCCATCTTCAGTCACCGGCTTGTACGAAGTGATCACCAATCAGGGCCTGATTTACGTGGCCGATGACGGTAAAAAGCTGATCGGCGGACGTATCTACGATATCACTGGTAGCGAACCGGTGAATTTAAGCGAAGAAGTTGTCAAAGAGATGCGCCGTACTGATGTGAAAACGGTAGCAGATGAAGCGATTGTCTATCAAGCTGAGGACGAAGCTTACGTCGTGACTGTGTTTACCGATCCGACTTGTGGTTATTGCCGTCAATTACATACGAATATCGATAGCTATTTAAATAAAGGTATCAGTATTCATTATTTAGCGTGGCCGCGCAGTGGTCTGCAAGGAAGTGGTTACGAGCAGTTGAAAACCATCTGGTGTTCAGCCGACAAAGGCGCGGCACTCACCGCAGCGAAGAGTGACAAGCGTCTACCGGCGGCAAGTTGTGATGATCCTATCGCCAAACACTTTGCGTTGGGTAACAAGTTTGGTGTGCGCGGAACACCGTCAATGGTATTGCCCTCAGGTGAAATGATTCCTGGCTTGGTCAATGCTGACCGTCTGCTGGAAGCCCTCGAACAAGCGCAATAAATGGTGACGGATGCTACTATTCAGGTCGTTCGTCGACCTGCTGTTGCCAACCACCAATTACCTGCCGAGTTGCCAGAACTATTACAACAAGTGCTGGCGCGCCGTGGTGTGGTAACGGCTGAACAATTAGAGTTATCGGTCCAGCGACTACCGCACTTTTCGCAACTGAAAGATTGTCTACGGGCGGCTGAACGCCTTTTCGATGCTATCGTACAGCAACAAGCCATTTGCATCTGCGGTGACTTTGACGCCGATGGCGCAACGTCCACCGCGTTAATGGTCTCTACCTTGCGAGCGATGGGAGCGGCACGTGTCAGTTATTGCGTCCCCAATCGTTTTACCGATGGTTATGGCTTAACACCCAATCTGGTTGCCGCAGCGCAGCAACGGGGCGCGCAGTTGTTAGTGACGGTCGACAGTGGCATTTCCTGTCACGCCGGCGTTCAAGCCGCCAATGCGGCTGGGCTTGATGTGCTTATCACCGATCACCATCTGCCTGGCGCTAGTTTGCCGCCGGCTTATGCCATTGTGAATCCAAACCAAGCCGATTGTGCCTTCCCGAGCAAGTCAATTGCCGGTGTCGGTGTGGCTTTTTATCTCATGTTAGCGGTACGTGCCGTTGCCCGTGAACAGCAACATCCAGCTGCGCAAGTGGCTTTGGCAAACTGGCTTGATCTCGTCGCACTAGGGACCGTTGCCGATGTGGTGAAACTTGATGGCGTGAACCGGATTTTAGTGCAACAGGGTTTGCAGCGGATTCGTGGTGGCTATTGCCGACCTGGCATTCAAGCGCTGCTGCAGGTGACGCAGCGTAATCCACAGCAGTTGCAGGCAAGTGATCTAGGTTTCGCCTTGGCGCCGCGGATTAATGCGGCAGGGCGGCTAGACGATATGGCGTTAGGGATTGAGTGTTTGCTGTGCGACGAAATGCGTCGCGCTGAACAGTTGGCTCAAGAATTACATGATTTAAATGCACAGCGCCGTGAAATCGAAACAGAAATGCGCGAGAGTGCGACATTATACGTCGCACAGCTACAGTTGCAGGACCATCAGCTACCGCCATTATTGGTGCTTCATCAACAAGACTGGCATCAAGGTGTCATCGGGATTGTAGCGGGGCGGGTGAAAGAGCAATTTCATCGACCGACCATTACTTTTGCGACTGGCGACGATGGCTTTTTGAAAGGCTCGGCACGGTCGATTCCGGGACTGCACATGCGTGATTTATTAGAGCGTGTGCATAGCCTCCAGCCTCATTTAATCGAACGTTTTGGCGGCCATGCGATGGCGGCAGGACTCACCTTAGCGCCGCAACATCTAGCGGAATTCCGCCAGATTGCCCAGCAGGTGGCTGCTGAATGGCTCGCCGACGTAGCGCTGGAGCGGACAATCCTCAGTGATGGTGAACTGGATGCAAGTTGTTTTACGCTACCGTTTGTGCAGCAACTGGAGCGACTTGGACCATGGGGACAGGGGTTTCCAGAGCCGATCTTTGATGGTGAATTCGAGTTAATTGATCAACGTATTGTGGGGCAAAAACATTTGAAGTTGTTGCTGCGCAGTCGTGATGGAGCCGTCCTCGATGGCATCGCTTTCAACGTTGATACAAAACGTTGGCCTGATCTCGCAGTGCGTGAGGTACAGGTTGCCTATCAACTGCAATTAAATCACTTTCGCGGTGCCACCAATGTGCAACTGTTGGTGGAGCATTTGCAACCTTTACGGTAAAATGCCGTCCCTTTTGTAATCACTGTGGATGAATTGAGACCTAAGTATGTTTGAGACTAATGCTACGTACGTTGCCATAAAAGAGATGCGCCAGCGCAGTGAAGCGCTTCGGGGGTATCTTTGACTACGCTCACAAGGTGGAGCGCCTAGAGGAAGTCACACGCGAACTTGAAGATCCGAGCGTATGGGAGAATCAAGAGCGGGCACAAGCATTAGGCAAAGAACGGGCAAGCTTAGAGCAAGTGGTTGAGACGTTGCAGCAGCTCGCGCAGGGACTCGACGATGTCGAGGGGCTGGTCGACCTGGCCGTTGAGGCCGAAGATGAAGACACTTTCAACGAAGCTGTTGCTGAACTCGAGCAGTTAGAGCAACAACTCGAAACACTTGAATTTCGCCGCATGTTCTCAGGTGAACACGACAACTCTGATTGCTATCTTGATATTCAAGCGGGCTCGGGCGGTACTGAGGCACAGGACTGGTCAAATATGCTCCTACGCATGTACTTGCGTTGGGCAGAAGCGCATGATTTTAAAGTTGAAATTACCGAATTATCAGAAGGTGATGTAGCGGGTATCAAGTCAGCGACCATCCATGTACAAGGCGAGTTTGCCTACGGCTGGTTGCGAACTGAAACGGGCGTGCATCGACTGGTGCGAAAGTCACCCTTTGACTCAGGTAATCGGCGCCATACTTCGTTTGCCTCGGTGTTTGTTTATCCGGAAGTAGACGATGATATTGAAATCGAAATTAATCCAGCAGATCTGCGCGTCGATACCTATCGCGCATCAGGTGCCGGTGGTCAACACGTTAACCGTACCGACTCGGCGATACGCATAACCCACGAGCCTTCTGGTATCGTCGTACAGTGTCAAAGCGACCGCTCGCAGCATAAGAACCGCGACCAAGCGATGAAACAATTACGCGCCAAGCTTTATGAGATGGAGCTGCAAAAGCAGCTTGCGGAAAAACAAGCGCTCGAAGATAGTAAATCGGATATTGGCTGGGGTAGCCAAATTCGCTCTTATGTACTCGATGACGCGCGCATTAAAGATTTACGTACCGGGGTGGAAAACCGCAACACGCAAGCCGTGTTAGATGGTGCCCTCGACCCCTTTATCGAAGCAAGTTTAAAATCTGGACTTTAAATAGGAAGCTAACCATGGCAGATAACACGCAAAACACCGAAATCGTTGACGTTAATGAACAAATAGCGCAACGAAAGGCGAAGTTGCAGGCTTTGCGTGAACGCGGTGTAGCGTTCCCTAATGATTTCCGTCGCGAACATCTCGCTGCAGAATTGCATGCGGAATTTGATGACGTCGAAAAAGAAGCACTCGCTGAAAAAGGCGTTCGCGTTGCCGTAGCTGGACGTATGATGACACGTCGGATCATGGGTAAAGCAAGCTTCGCTACCATTAAAGATATGTCGGGCCAAATTCAGCTTTACGTTGCACGTGACAATTTGCCAGAAGGCTTTTATAACCAAGAATTCAAGAAGTGGGATTTAGGCGATATCGTTGGCGCGACCGGTACCTTGTTTATTACCGGGACTGGCGAGCTGAGTGTACAAGTTGATGATATTCGCTTGTTAACCAAGGCATTACGCCCATTGCCAGACAAATTCCATGGCCTAAGTGATCAAGAAACACGCTACCGTCAGCGTTACTTAGACCTGATCACCAACGATGATTCACGACGTACCTTCGTGGTGCGCTCAAAAGTGGTTGAATATATTCGCCGCTACTTGAGTGAAAAGCAGTTCCTTGAAGTTGAAACACCAATGATGCAAACCATTCCAGGTGGTGCTTCGGCCCGTCCATTTGTGACGCATCACAATGCACTCGATATGCAGTTGTACTTGCGCATTGCACCAGAATTGTACTTAAAGCGCTTGGTCGTGGGTGGTTTCGAGAAGGTGTTCGAAATTAATCGCAACTTCCGTAACGAAGGTTTATCAACGCGGCACAACCCAGAGTTCACGATGCTTGAATTCTACTGGGCTTATGCTGACTACCATGACTTGATGGACTTAACAGAAGACATGCTACGGGGTATGACTGAAGAAATTCTTGGCTCGAGCAAGTTCACCAGTCAGGGCGTGGAGTATGACTTTAGTAAGCCGTTTGCACGGATGTCGATTGTCGAAGCGATTTTGCAGAACTTGCCAGAAGCCACGGCACAACAATTAGCAGATATAGACACTGCAACTGAGCTGGCGGGCACTCTCGGCATCGAAGTGAAGCCGAACTGGGGCTTAGGCCGTGTGCAAATCGAAATTTTCGAAACCGTTGCTGAACATAAGTTAATTCAGCCAACGTTTATTACGGCGTACCCGGCTGAAGTCTCACCGTTGGCGCGCCGCAACGACGACGACCCATTTATCACTGACCGTTTCGAATTCTTCGTGGGCGGGCGTGAACTTGCGAATGGTTTCTCAGAGCTTAACGATGCGGAAGATCAAGCGGAGCGTTTCCAGCATCAAGTGCAACAAAAAGAAGCAGGCGATGACGAGGCCATGTTCTTTGATGAAGATTACATCACCGCACTAGAGCACGGCATGCCTCCTACCGCCGGTGAAGGTATTGGCATCGACCGCTTGGTGATGTTATTGACGGACTCGCCATCCATTCGCGATGTGTTGTTGTTCCCACACATGCGTCCGCGCAAAAGCTAGTCCACTGAAAGCAAACCTGCCGCGCTCAGCGCGGCAGGGCTTGTAAGAAATCCTCGAGCAGTTCGTAAGCATCCTCAATGCCACATGACATCCGTAATAAGTCATCCGGGCAGGGGGTGCCTGCTCCTTCGACGCTGGCGCGATGTTCAATCAGGCTTTCAACACCGCCGAGTGAGGTGGCACGTTTCCACAACTTGGTGTGGGCGGCGACGTGTATGGCCGCGCTCGCTCCGTCAGCAAGGCGAACGGAGAGCATACCGCCAAAGCCGCCCGTCATTTGCTGTTTGGCAATCTCATGGCCGGCGAAGCTCGGCAGCCCGGGGTAGAGTACCTCGGCCACGGCAGGATGTTGCTCGAGTTGTTCGGCAATAAATTGGGCGGTTTGGCAGGCCTCGCGCACCCGCAAATGCATGGTGCGCATGCCGCGCAATAATTGCGCGGCATCGTGAGGGCTTGGTACTGCTCCCCCTTGCGCGCGAACGGCGCGAATACGTTGCCAGAGCGCATCATCATGTTTACCAATTAAAGCGCCAGAAATCACATCGGAGTGGCCATTCAAATACTTGGTTGCCGAGTGCATGACGATATCCGCGCCTAACTCGAGGGGACGACTCAGCAGCGGTGTGGCACAGGTGGAATCCACGGCGACTTGTGCGCCGACCGCATGGGCGAGCTTACTAATGGCTTTGATGTCACTGATAGACCACAGTGGGTTGCCTGGTGTTTCAAGCCAAACCAGTTTGGTGCGTTGCGGCTGCAGGTGAGTTTGTACAGCGGCAACATCGGTCATATCGATAAACTCAATGACCAAGCCCCAGTCGGTAGCAAAGTTAAGCAGCCAATTACGTAAGGCCCAATACATAACCTTCGGCGCTAATACGTGATCGCCTGGGCGTAAACCTTGAAAGACTGCGGTGGCGGCTGCCATGCCCGAACTAAACAGTAAAGCATCGCGGCCGTTTTCTAATTGACACAATAAGGCTTCGACCGGTTTGTAGGTCGGATTATCGGCGCGGGAATAGATGAGTCCGGTCGGATAACTATTGTCTTTCCCGCGCAAATAGGTGGTCGCGACATGGATGGGGGGCACCACAGCTTGGGTGGTCGTATCAATGTTGCCTAAAGATTGTGCGAGGGCTGTTGCCGCGGTGTATGGATAGGCTTTATTAGAGTTATTCGAGGACATTGGCAAGGATGCTCCGAGACAGCAAAGTAGGGCATCTAGCTTAGCGAAAGAATGTTAGGTTGCCTAGCATAAAAAAACGCACCCGAGGGTGCGTTTTTGGTATTTCAGCGCATTTGGCTTAGCCGTGGTTATGATCACCATCAGCGTGCACATGGCCGTGGTCCAATTCACTTGGATCGGCATCGCGCACTTCTACAACTTCGACGTCGAAGTTCAAAGCTTGACCTGCTAATGGGTGGTTGCCATCAACAGTGACCTGCTCGTCGTCAACTTCAACGATAATAACAGATTGCTCACCGTGGTCAGTGCTGGCACGGAACTGCATGCCTGGCTCAACTGGGTTGTCGCCAAACAAGCTGCGCGGAACGGTTTGAATCAAACCGTCGTGACGCTCGCCGTACGCATCTGCTGGAGCGATATCAGCATTGAATTTGTCACCTACAGCTTTGCCTGCAAGTACATCTTCAAGGCCTTTGATTAACATGCCGCGACCAAAGATAAATTGTAACGGCTGACCTTCTTTAGATTGGTCAAGCTGTTGGCCTTCAGCGGTTTTCACGGTGTAGTGAATACCGACAACTTTGTCTTGGCTAATGGTTTGAGTCATGATTCATCCAATTTATAGGGCAGTGGGTAAATTTCCAACAGACTCGCGTCATCACCTTTTACGCGCAAACGGGTATCACTAGCTAAATCACTAGGGAACACCGCCAGCAGTTCCAGATGTTGGTCAGCACGGCTCACTGCATTAATTACCGTGCCTGCACGTCGCCAGTTTTCGCCAAGCTGCTGCTCAATTACCGCACCAGGTGCAGTGGCAGCGCCTTGGCCAACCAAGCGAAAGAGTGCACGCTTTTGTTTGCCCAAATACTTCATGCGGGCAACCGTCTCTTGGCCGATATAGCACCCCTTGCTGAAACTTATGCCATCGAGGGCTTGTACATTCAGCATCTGGGGAACGAACTCTTCTATTGTACCTGAAAACAGGGTCGGTCGACCACGCTCGATTTCCAATGCTTGCCAGTAGCTCAAGCTAGCATTGGTTGGCAGCGGTTCGCCTTGATGCAAACACAAGTATTGATCGGGTGACTCACCTAGGCTCAATACCAGTGCCTGTTCGGTGCGACTTACCGCTCCCACCGTGCTGGCGGCAATGGGGCTATCGAGTAATTCGGCGAGTCTAGCCGGCGCCGCAGTACCAAAGACACCAAAACGTTGGAACTGATCACTGACGTCACGGATTTCGACTTTGTTGAACACCCCAAACTTCTGTAATTGCGCCATGGTTGCAGCGGCTGCGTCTTTACTCGCAATCAGCAGTACGCCATCACGGTATCGTAACAACCAGAAAATGCTTAAAGTTTTACCTTTATTATCGCAATGCGCACCGTACAGCCAATGATCATCCTTTAATTGGCGCAGGTCACAGGTGAACTGGCCTTGTAAAAAACTATCCGTGTCTGGGCCGGCAATTTGCACGACCGCATGATCATCCAGCGAAACAGTTACGTATTCGGGGGGAGCTTTGGTAAACTCTGTAGCTAACACAATCAACCTCGCTTGTTCGCATCATTAGCAGTTAGGTGGGGACGTATTTGTATTATACAAGGGGCAGTAGTCGAACCTATGGAAAAATTGCAACAAAACGCAGATTCGTTGCGTGACAAAAACCGTTTACGCTGGGCCTGTCGGCGCGGCATGCTTGAGCTTGATGTGCTCTTTATGCCATTTGTTGAACAAGCCTATGACGATCTAGACAGCGCGCAACAAGAAGCTTTTCGGCGTTTATTGACCTGCGATGATCCCGATTTGTTTGCCTGGTTCATGGGGCATCAACAATGTGAGGATCCAGAGCTCAAAGGCATGGTTGATTATATTCTCAGTCGTGTGAAAGTGTAGTCATGTGGGTGTGCAGCCACACGCCTTGGCGCTGGCTGCAGCGTCCGCAGATTTGGGCCGTCGATGCCGACCAGCGTCGGCTTATCCGGCTCGATGACAACTCCGCTACCGAACTCAGCCGGCCACAGGTCATTTTAGTGTTGCCGTGGGTTATCTTGGTGCAGTTTACCGGAGTCAAGAGCGGCCACACGCGACAGCCACCGCAGTGGTGGTGGTACTGGCGCTGGTGGACGGATACCCGCAGTTTTGTGCGTTGCCGACGGTTATTTTTGCGCTGGCGTCAAGATGGTCGGTTGCGCTTGCGGTAACAATTCTGGATAGTCCAGCGTGTAATGCAAACCTCGACTTTCTTTGCGCGCCATAGCGCAGCGGACGATGAGCTCTGCTACTTGCACTAAATTACGTAATTCGAGCAAATTATTAGTGACGCGGAAGTTGCTGTAATATTCATGAATTTCTTGTTGGAGCAGTTCGATACGACGTAACGCGCGCTCCAAACGCTTAGTAGTGCGCACAATTCCCACGTAGTCCCACATAAATAACCGCAGCTCGTGCCAGTTGTGCTGGATGACAACTTCTTCGTCCGAGTTACCCACTTTACTCTCGTCCCAACTTGGTAGATCGCTGCGTAACTGCGTCGCATCAAGCTTGGCAATAATGTCTTTAGCGGCGGCACGGGCAAATACCAAACATTCAAGTAGTGAATTACTGGCCATGCGGTTGGCACCATGCAAACCTGTGTATGCGACTTCGCCGATAGCGTAAAGATGCGGCACATCTGTTTGGGCATTGAGGTCGGTATGCACGCCACCGCAGGTATAATGTGCTGCAGGCACAATGGGGATTGCTTGTTTGGTAATATCGATGCCAATACTTAAGCATTTCTCATAAATGGTGGGAAAATGTTCACGCACAAATGCTGGGTCCTTGTGCGAGATATCCAAATACATGCAATCAGCACCCAAGCGCTTCATTTCGTAATCAATTGCGCGTGCGACGACGTCACGCGGTGCTAGCTCAGCCGATTCATGAAAGTCGGGCATAAAACGTGAACCATCGGGACGTTTTAACAAGGCACCTTCGCCGCGCAAGGCTTCGGTGAGCAAAAACGAGTGCGCGTGCGGATGGAACAAACAAGTCGGATGAAATTGATTGAATTCCATATTACTAACACGACAACCCGCACGCCATGCCATGGCAATACCGTCACCACTGGCAACATCGGGGTTCGACGTATATTGGTAAACCTTACTAGCACCGCCGGTCGCTAAGGCAACAAATTTAGCAGCTACCGTCTCGACCCGTTCCAAAGCACGGTTCCAAATATAGGCACCGTAAACACGACGGCTTTGACCGGTCAGTCGGTCAGTGATCAAATCGACCGCATTGTAGCGCTCGAGCAGTTGAATATTCGGATGATTACGAACTTTATCGACTAGAGTGGTTTGCACCGCGCGGCCAGTGGCATCGGCGGCATGCAAGATGCGCCGGTGACTATGGCCACCTTCTTGGTTAAGATGAAATTTGCTATCGCTGTCAGATTTATCGACGCGGTCAAAACCCACGCCGAGGTCGATCAGCCATTGCAAACTCTCGCGTGCATTCGAGGTGGTGAATGCAACAGCTTCTTCATCGCAGAGACCGGCACCGGCAATTAACGTATCTTGAATATGGCTTTCAATGCTATCATCTTCGTCAAAGACGGCGGCAATACCGCCTTGCGCATAGTAGGTTGAGCCTTCAGTAAGAGGGCCTTTTGACAGTACGAGTACCTTGGCATGGTCTGCCAGATGTAAAGCTAGGGTTAAACCAGCGGCACCACTGCCAATGATCAGTACGTCACATTGATAATCGCTGCGTTGTTCCATAAAGTACGGGTAGCTCAAGCGTAAAACGCTGTAGATGAAAGGAATACGCTCGATTTTACTGTTTTATAAATTTTTTGCGAACTTTTTAATGTTAGCCCTGTCTGAACTCCCAAGTATGACAAATAGGAGCTTGGGCCTGGTTCGCGGTACAAGATTTGGGTTGAGGAGAACAGGCTCAGATGAGCGAACAAGATACTGATAAAGCGCTGGTGCTAAGAGTGCAGCAGGGCGACCAACAAGCGTTTGATTTGTTGGTAAAAAAATATCAGCACAAAGTAATGAGCCTGATTTCACGTTATGTCAAACAGGCAGCGGATGTACCAGATGTTGCACAGGAAGCGTTTGTTAAGGCCTATCGTGCAATTGGTAATTTTCGTGGTGAGAGTGCGTTTTACACGTGGTTGTATCGTATCGCCGTGAATACCGCGAAAAATTATCTGGTTGCGCAACGGCGCAAACCGCCAGCTTCCGATGTTGACGCTGAAGAAGCTGATTATTACGAAGGTGCAGGTGCGTTGCACGATGGCGCATCACCGGAAAGTTTACTGCTCACCGATGAAATTCGCGACGTAGTAATGCGTACCATTGACGCATTGCCCGAAGATTTAAGGCGAGCCATTACGTTACGTGAAATAGAAGGTTTAGGGTACGAAGAAATTGCAATTGAGATGGACTGTCCAATTGGTACAGTACGTTCGCGGATTTTCCGCGCTCGAGAAGCAATCGATGCGCAGTTACGACCCTTGCTAGAGCGCTAATTTTTTCTGAGGAAAGTTTATGACCAACCGCAGCTTTGAACAAGTATCAGCATTGTTAGACGATGCGATTGCCGACACTCGTGAGCAAGCGCAACAGCTAGATACTTTGTTAAGCGACAACGAAGCACAGCAGGTATGGGCGCGTTATGCACTCTATGGCCGTGTACTGAAAGGCGAGGCTGCTGCGCAAGCGCCTGCCGACATCAGTGCCATGGTAGCGGCGCGGATCCGCCAAGAAGCGCCACCGAGTCAAGTAGTCCAAGGACGCTTCGGGAAACACCGCATGGCACGTTGGTTGCGACCAGCCGGCAGTGTTGCAATTGCGGCAAGCGTCGCGTTAGTTGCCGTGTTAACCGTACAACAATCTCAGCCAGTAGCCCCTGAGCAAAGCGTGGAACCTGCGTTTGCTACCAATCCTCTTGGTGGTCGTAGCCCAGTCAGTTACAATACGGTTTTGCAACAAAACGCACCGAGTGAAGCCGAGCGTGCGCAGCAATTACGCTTGTTGCAGAGTTATATGTTGGATCACAGTCAACAATTGCAACTTTCTTTGCAGGCGCAGCAACTGAATGAACAATCTGAAGCAGCAGCACCACAAAAAGATGATAACTAATGCCTGGCGTAGCAGCATCACTGGGTTGCTGCTACTCTGTGGTTTCCTCTCTTCCAGCGCAATAAGTCAACCTTTTCAAGTCACTGATAGCAATCAGAACCAAGCGGTAGCGCTCTACGATGAAATGGCGCGCGCTTTGCGCGAACTTAACTTCGAAGCCACTTTAGTCCGTAGCTCTGGCACTCGCTTAGAACCGATGACATGGTTACATGGCGTGTATCCTGACGGTACCGAAGTTGAATTAATCGTTATGCTCAATGGGCCCGATATGCGTATCCTGCGTATCGGTGATGACACTTCCTACTATGAGCCCCATGATGAAGCTTACACCATACATAGCGACGTAACTTTTGGCTTACTACCCGCTGCTTTTTATAAAAATTTTTCTGAATTACAGCCGCACTATCAGGTCGTTGGCGGCCGAGGCGTGCGCGTCAGTGGGCGTAATACCCATTTTTTACGTATTTTAAGCCGTGATAATGACCGTTATCATTATGGCTTGTGGATTGATGTTGAGTCGAAGATGCTGCTCAAGATGCAAATGATGACCCCCCAGGGTGACATTCTTGAGCAACTCCAAGTGACCACTTTTGTTGAGCGTGAAAACGTGCCCATCGGCATGAGCGATGTGCGTGGTATTCCACGTCCACCCCGTCTGTACGAAGTGCGCAATCTACGTCCACCACAGTTTAACCTGCAGCCGCAATGGCTTCCCGCTGGATTTGAGTTATTGCGCGCAGGGCACCGTCGGGTCGCGGATTCAGGTTTACCAGTGGATTATTATTTGTTTAGTGACGGTCTGACCGAGGTCTCGATTTATGTGGGCTCACAGCAACAGCAAGGGCTGCCAAGTCTAGCGATGCAGGGGCGTGAGTCTATTGTGAATAGCACCCAACAGAACCTCGCCGTGACCGCAGTGGGCAAGGTGCCGGTGACTACGCTACAACGCATGGTCGATAGTATGCGCGCGGTTGAGCCCAACGCTACGCAACCTTAATGGCGCGGTATTGGAGTCAGTTATGATTCGTGAAGTTGCCACTATTACAGAAATTGGCGCGGATTATTTGTTGGTAACGACCGAACTTAAAACCGGTTGTAGTGGTTGTGCTCAACAAACAACCTGCGGTGCGGGTATTATTTCTAAAGCTTTCAGTGACCGCCGTGCGGCATTTCGTGTGCAAAAGCCAGATACCGGCGACTTTCACGAAGGGCAAACCGTCGAACTACTACTACCTGAACAGATGCTTACCCGTGCCTCTTTACTCATTTATGGGGCGCCACTATTGGTCTTGATACTCAGCGCGGCAACCCTGCAAGGTCTGCTAGGCATTAACGAAGGCTTCAGTATCATTGCATCACTGATCGCCTTCGGTGCCAGTTTTTGGGCATTGAAACGTTGGTTCAAAATGCGTGATTTACAGGTGAGTCAGCTGCTACAAGTGCAACAAATCCACTGAAAACACCCGAAAAACCTTTGTTCTGCGCCTCATTATCAGTATGATCAGCGGTAATTATTTTTCCTACTTAGTTGTTGCGGGGGCATGAATGCCAGAAAAGGCGTTTAAGCAAGCAAATATCCGAAATTTTTCGATCATTGCGCACATTGATCATGGTAAATCGACTCTTTCTGATCGGTTGATTCAGCATTGTGGCGGTCTTACCGATCGTGAGATGGCTGAACAGGTGCTTGACTCAATGGATCTTGAGCGTGAGCGTGGTATTACCATTAAAGCGCAAAGCGTGACCTTGCACTACACCGCTGCCGACGGTGAAACCTACCAACTCAACTTTATCGATACGCCCGGGCATGTCGACTTCTCATACGAAGTATCACGTAGCCTTGCCGGCTGTGAAGGTGCCTTATTGGTGGTCGATGCTGCACAGGGCGTCGAAGCGCAAACGTTGGCGAACTGCTACACCGCTATCGAAATGGATCTTGAGGTGGTGCCGGTATTAAATAAGATCGACTTACCGCAAGCCGATCCAATGCGGGTAGCTGAAGAAATTGAGGACATCGTTGGCATTGAAGCGGTAGACGCAGTGCAATGTTCAGCTAAAACCGGTATTGGTATCGACGAAGTGCTAGAGCGAATTGTGCGCCAGATCCCGCCACCGCAGGGTGATCCTGATGCGCCAGTGCAAGCACTTATTATTGACTCGTGGTTCGACAACTACCAAGGCGTGGTGTCATTAGTGCGAGTGAAGAACGGTACCCTGCGTGCTGGCGATAAAATGAAGGTTATGTCGACCGGACAAAGTTATCAAATTGACAAAGTCGGTTACTTTTCGCCGAAGCAGTTCGAGACCGGAATTCTGCGTTGTGGTGAAGTAGGCTTCGTGATTGCTGGCATCAAAGAAATTAAAGGCGCGCCTGTGGGCGATACGCTAACGTTGACGAAAACGCCAGCAGAAAAACCGTTACCTGGATTTAAGAAAGTGAAGCCGCAGGTGTATGCGGGGATGTTCCCAATTTCCTCAGATGACTACGAAAGCTTCCGTGACGCGCTAGATAAACTCAGCTTGAACGATGCGTCGTTGTTTTTTGAACCTGAGAATTCTGCTGCACTTGGTTTTGGTTTCCGTTGTGGTTTCCTTGGTATGTTGCACATGGAAATCATTCAGGAGCGTCTCGAACGCGAATATGACATTGATTTGATTACTACGGCGCCAACTGTGGTGTACAAGGTTGTCACCACCAAGGGGAAAGAGCTTAACGTCGATAACCCTTCAAACTTGCCCGCTGTGAACGAAATCGAGACGATTTACGAGCCGATTGTCGAAGCCAATATTTTGGTCCCGCAAGAGTATCTTGGCAATGTCATTACTCTTTGTGTCGATAAGCGTGGCGTACAGACCAATATGATCTACCACGGCAAGCAAGTTGCCGTGACCTATGAATTGCCAATGGCTGAAGTGGTGATGGACTTCTTTGACCGCTTGAAGTCGACTTCGCGCGGCTATGCCTCGCTAGATTATCATTTTAAACGCTTCCAAGAAGCCGATATGGTGCGGGTTGATATTCTTATCAACAATGAGCGGGTGGATGCGTTAGCAATGATCACGCACCGTGATAACTCAGTCGGTCGTGGGCGTGAGCTGGTTGACAAGATGCGTGAACTGATTCCGCGTCAGATGTTCGATATTGCAATTCAGGCCACTATAGGTAATCAGGTCATTGCGCGTTCTACGGTCAAGCAATTACGCAAAAACGTGACCGCGAAATGTTATGGCGGTGACGTCAGCCGCAAGAAAAAGCTGTTGCAGAAGCAGAAAGAAGGCAAGAAGCGTATGAAGCAGCTGGGTAATGTGGAGGTGCCGCAAGAAGCGTTCTTAGCGGTACTCAAGGTAGGGAAATAAGCACAAGGTAGCACATGGCAAACTTTTACTCAGCGTTGTTAACGATCGTCACCATCGTAGCCGGTCTCATATGGCTGTATGACGCCAAAGTCAATAAACCGAAACGTTTAGAGAAAATCGCTGACGAAGAACGGCGTTTGCAGCAGCAGCTTGATGAAGAGGCACGACAACGAGTAGCGCCACAAGGTGGTATCGCTGAGTTTGCGCAATCGGTGTTTCCGATCCTATTTGTGATTCTTATTTTACGGTCGTTTTTTTATGAACCCTTCCGTATTCCGTCAGCATCGATGATGCCGACGTTGTTGGAAGGCGATTTTATTCTGGTTGAAAAGTTCAGTTATGGCGTTCGTGATCCCTTATGGCGAACTGAATTCATTGAATCAGGTCGGCCAGAGCGTGGCGATATTGCGGTGTTCAAATATCCGCCGCAGCCTAATTTAGATTTTATTAAGCGCATTGTCGGACTGCCGGGCGACCGCATTATTTATCGAAATAAAACGCTTTATATTCAACCTGCTTGTGACACGACAATCCAAACTGAATGTCCGAAACTTGAGGTTGTGGCACGTAATATCAGTGATTCAGACGCGGTTTATTTTAATGGCGCACGACCGTTGCAAGTGGCTGAAGAGCAACTTGGTAATGTTTCGCATCAGATTCTGCTCGACCCGACCGTTGGTGGTCGCGAAGCTTTTTACTTTAAGCAGTCTGGTACCGCGCGTGATGAATGGATAGTTCCTGAAGGTGCTTATTTTGCCATGGGTGACAACCGCGATAACTCGGAGGACAGTCGTTATTGGGGGTTCGTGCCGGAAGATAATTTAGTTGGTAAAGCCGTCTTTATTTGGATGAGTTTTGAAATGGATCGACCATCATCAAGTTGGTTGCCGCAATGGGTGCCGACAGGTATTCGCTGGCAGCGACTTGGAGGAGTGGAATAATTGTGAGCTTACCCAAGCCACCTATTACAGAATTAGAGAAAGCTTTCGGCTATCAATTTCAAGACGATGAGCGTTTACAACAAGCGCTCACCCATCGTAGTGCCAATGCGGTACACAATGAACGGTTAGAATTTCTTGGTGATTCGGTGCTTGGCATCATCATTAGTGAAGCGTTATTTGAACGTTTTCCCAAGATTGATGAAGGTGACTTGAGTCGCATGCGTGCCACTTTAGTCTGCGGTCGAAATCTAGCCAAACTCGCGCAGAAGTTCGATATCGGCAAACATTTGCGGCTAGGACCGGGTGAAATGAAAAGCGGGGGTCATCGCCGCGAATCGATCTTGGCCGATGCAATGGAAGCCTTGTTGGGTGCGATGTACTTAGAAAGTGATTTAGATACCTGCCGCCGCGTGGTGTTGTTGTGGTTCAAAGATCAATTACAAGGCATCAAACCGGGGGCCGGCCATAAAGATCCGAAAACGCGCTTGCAAGAATTCCTACAGGGACGACAATTACCTTTGCCAGCGTATGATGTGGTGACGATTCAAGGGCAAGCGCATAACCAGCGTTTTACCGTGAGTTGTACCACCGAACTACTGAACGAGCCGGTACTTGGCAGTGGTACCAGTCGTCGCAAAGCTGAACAACAAGCAGCTTCACTCACTTTAGAAAAAATTCAGCAGCAGGAGTCCTAACATGCAAGATCTACAGCCGACCGAACAAGCATCGGCGTTCATTGCCATTGTTGGACGCCCTAATGTTGGCAAATCGACGTTGCTAAACCGTATTCTGGGACAGAAAGTCAGTATTACCTCAAGCAAGCCGCAAACCACACGGCACCGCATTCTTGGCATCGAAACTGAAGGCGATCGGCAGATCGTTTATGTCGACACGCCAGGCTTACATCAGGACGAGAAACGCGCAATTAACCGGTTGATGAATCGTGCTGCAGCAAGCTCGTTAAGCGGCGTTGAAGCCGTATTGTTTGTGGTAGAAGCCGGGCGTTGGACGACTGATGACGAGATGGTTCTAAACAAGCTCAAGCACAGCAAAGTTCCGGTGTTGCTAGTCGTCAACAAAGTTGATCAAATCAAAGATAAAAGCGAATTATTGCCGTTGTTGCAAGAACTTGCGGGGAAAGCTGATTTTGCCGAGGTGATCCCGTTGTCAGCGCTCAAAGGGGATCAGGTCCCAGCGTTGCGCGAACTCGTGCAGCGTTACGCCAAACCGGGTGCGCATCATTATCCCGAAGACTATGTTACGGACCGCTCATTGCGATTTATGACGGCCGAGATCATTCGCGAAAAGCTCATGCGTTTCACCGGAGACGAACTGCCGTACAGCACGACCGTTGAAATCGAACAGTTTCAGACTGCCGAGAGCGGTACCACTCATATTCACGCGCTAATTTTGGTCGAACGCGACGGCCAAAAGCGCATGGTGATTGGTGCCGGTGGGCAAAAGTTAAAACAGATCGGCAGTGAAGCGCGCCGCGACATCGAAACCCTTATTGATGGCAAAGTGCATTTGCAGTTGTGGGTCAAAGTGAAATCGGGGTGGGCTGATGACGAGCGCGCTCTGCGTAGTCTCGGTTACCAAGAGGATTAATTGCGGTGGAGCCAGCATTTGTTTTACATCGCTGGCCCTATCAGGACAGCAGCTTTATTGTCGAGCTACTGACCCGTGAACAAGGGCGCTATCGAGTCGTTGCCAAAGGTGCGCGACGGTCAAAAAGTCCTTGGCGCGCGATTTTACAACCCTTCACGCCGTTGCTGGTGCAAAGCCGCGGGCGCCATGATTTGCAAACACTCACCCAAGCTGAACTGAACGGTCGCGCGGTCGCACTTAACGGCCGCTCGCTTTACAGCGGTTTCTACTTAAATGAGCTGGTGCAGCGCTTAACGTCTCCCTATCAACCGCTGGAACCAGTCTTCGATGACTATCAGCAAGCATTAGTGCAATTGGCTAGCAGCGCTCACGTTGAACCGGTTTTGCGCCAGTTCGAATGGCAAATGCTGTGTCATTTAGGGCACGGGTTTGATTGGGATTATGACGACCAAGGTGAATCCATTCAGGGCGAATTTTGGTATAGGTTTGTGCCAGAACACGGTTTTTGCCGAGTTCCACAGGCGACCACCGACTGTTTTAGTGGCAGCTCGTTGCTACAGCTTGGCGCATTTGAGCTAAGCGATCCGAGCCTGCTAAACTCAATGAAAAGAATTATGCGTATGGCACTCGCTCCCTATTTAGGTGACCAACCACTGCGCAGCCGGCAATTATTTGCCCAACAAAAAGGAAATTAACATGCATCATGCTCCTTTAGGCAACACCATTTTGTTAGGGGTCAACATTGACCATGTCGCTACGGTGCGTAACGCCCGTGGCGTCAATTACCCGGATCCAGTGCAGGCAGCGGCGATAGCCGAACAAGCGGGTGCCGACGGCATCACTATTCACTTACGCGAAGACCGCCGCCATATCAAAGATCGTGACGTCGAGATTCTCGCAGATACCCTGCAGACGCGGATGAATTTGGAAATGGCGGTCACCGAAGAGATGCTCGCGATTGCCTGTCGAATAAAGCCACACTATGTTTGCTTGGTGCCGGAAAAGCGCGAAGAATTGACCACCGAAGGGGGGCTCGACGTAGCTGGGCAACAAGGTAAAATTACCGCAGCAGTAGAGCGCTTGGCGGAACAGGGTATTCAAACTTCATTATTTATTGATGCCGACAAGCAGCAAATTGACGCGGCGTTGGCAACCGGTGCAAGCATTATCGAATTACATACTGGCCACTACGCGGAGCAACAGAATCTTGCGGAGCAGCAAAGGAGTTTACTGTTACTGCATGATGCGGCGAAATACGCCCAAGCTGCGGGCTTACAAGTAAACGCCGGACACGGTCTGCACTATCACAACACCGCACCGATTGCGGCATTGCCCGAATTGGTTGAGCTCAATATTGGGCATGCGATTATTGCGCGCGCAGTGCTAGTTGGACTCGACCAAGCAGTGCGCGACATGAAACGTTTGATGCTCGATGCGCGTACCGCCTCAACGGTGCAATCGCGTTAAGAATGGCACAAATCTATCGGCCGAGCGCCAAGCGCCCGCAACAGCAGGTGTTGCGTAACCAGCCAGTGAAAGCATTGAACCATCAAGGCCAAGGCATTGTGGCAAGCGCCCAAGGCGTACGTTTTGTCAGTGGTGCCTTGACTGGCGAGCGTATCGATTTTCGCAGCGAAGGCAAACATCAAGGTAAGTTGCTTAACATTCAGCAAGCATCGGCCGACCGTGTGATTCCCGCCTGTAAGTATTATGACGCTTGTGGTGGTTGTGATTTGCAACACTTAGCGCTGGAAAAACAACGTGAGCACAAGCAGCAAGTGGTCGTTGAGCTGTTGGCAAAGTTTGCCGATGTTACCGCGCAAAGCTGGTTACCGCCGCTTACCGCTGATGCTTGGCGCTACCGCAGACGGTTACGTCTCGCCTGTCATTGGGACCGTAAAAGACAACGCTTGACGCTGGGTTTGCGTGCCGCACAGAGTAAGCAAATCGTGGCGATTGACGACTGTTTAGTAGCGCAGGAGCAACTTACTGCGTTGCTGCCAAGCTTGCACAGCACGTTGGCGAAGTTGCAAAAACCAGAGCAACTTGGGCATGTTGAATTGATTCATGTTGATCGCACAATTGTACTGTTACGCCTAACCGCAGGTGCATCGGCGGCCGATAAAGCCTTGCTTGAAGCGTTCGCCGAGCGGCAGCACGTCGATATTTGGCTACATTGTGCGGAACAGCCGCCACGACCGTTGTTGCCGCAACAACAGCTGCCGCGTTATGAAAGTTCGCAACTCATGTTGGAGTTTCAGCCTGGCGACTTCCTGCAGGCCCATGCGGTTCTGAGCCTCGCTATGGTGGAGCAAGCCCTGGCATGGCTTGATCCACAAGCGGGCGAGTCGATTCTAGAACTCTATGCTGGAAGTGGTAATTTTACCTTGCCGATTGCGCTCACTGGGGCGCAAGTGACAGCCATTGAGGGCGTACCATCGATGGTGGAGCGCTTACATGCAACGGCGCAGCAACAGCAACTGCAGGTCAGCGCAGTACATGCGGATTTAGAGCAGGATTGGCGGCACTACTCTTGGGCGCAGCAAAGCTTTGACAAAGTGCTATTAGATCCAGCTCGAGCGGGAGCGATCCACGCGATTACGGAAATAGCGCAACGCCAACCGCGGCGAGTGATTTATGTTTCTTGCGCGCCGGATACGCTTGCGCGTGACGCCAAGCA
Organism: Pseudidiomarina atlantica; assembly: GCF_000753735.1. Lineage (GTDB taxonomy): Bacteria > Pseudomonadota > Gammaproteobacteria > Enterobacterales > Alteromonadaceae > Pseudidiomarina > Pseudidiomarina atlantica. Next base: position 101,142 of record NZ_JPIN01000001.1, read on the forward strand.
TTTACAAGCCGCCGGTTATCAGTTAAAACAGGCGCAAATCATTGACATGTTTCCGCAAACCCATCACATTGAATGTTTGACGTGGTTTGAACGGGAGGCATAGTCGTGGTTCATGTGCGAAGTACCCATGTTGATAAGCCAGACCAACTTGGTGACTGGTTGCAGCATGTCAGTGCTGACACTTGCAAAGCCCAGCTAACAGAACATTTCGAGCAATTACAACAACGCCTTGGCAAAGGTTCGCCGCTGCTGTTGAAAGGGCAAGAAATGGTCGAGATTCTGGCAAGTCTACAGCTCGATGCCGATACGCTGATGGCCGCACTCTACAGCCCCGCTTACCAAGCGCAGCAAATTGACCGTGAACAATTAACCAAGGACAATTCTGAAAGCCTAGTAACGCTGCTGAATGCGGTTGAGCAAATGCAGATGATTAGCGAACTGCAAAGCTTTCAGCATGGCAAACCTAATGTCGAACAGATTGACAATGTGCGGCGTATGCTGTTGTCGATGGTGGCTGACGTGAGAGCCGTGTTGATCAAACTTGCTGAACGTGTGTGCGCATTACGCGAAGTAAAGCAAGCAGACGAAGAGACGCGCGTCTTGGTTGCCAAAGAATGCCAAGATATTTATGCGCCGTTAGCAAACCGCCTGGGCATTGGCCAACTGAAATGGGAACTTGAAGATCTTTCGTTCCGTTATCTTCATCCACAAACCTACAAAACCATTGCCAAGCAGCTTCACGAGCGGCGCGTCGATCGTGAAGACTATATTGCAAAATTTGTCACGGGCCTGCGCGACGCTATGGCTGCTGAAGGTATCGATGCCGAAGTCTATGGTCGGCCCAAACACATCTATTCCATTTGGCGCAAGATGCAGAAAAAGCATCTAAGCTTCGATGAACTGTTCGATATTCGTGCGGTTCGTGTAGTAACGCGCAGTCTCAAGGACTGTTACGCTGCTCTTGGCGTGGTGCACAGTCGATGGCGCCATATCCAATCCGAATTTGACGATTATATTGCGACACCGAAAGCTAATGGCTACCAGTCGATTCACACGGTAGTGATTGGTCCAGAAGACAAGCATGTTGAAATTCAAATTCGCACCCATGATATGCACGAAGATGCTGAGCTAGGGGTTGCTGCGCACTGGATGTATAAAGAGGGCGCAGGTGGCAAAAGTGGCGGTTTTGAGGAGAAAATTGCGTGGCTACGTAAATTGCTCGCTTGGCATGAAGATATGGCCGAGAACGATGAGTTAGTCGCCGAAATTCGCTCGCAAGTTTTCGAAGATCGTGTGTATGTGTTTACCCCAAAAGGTGAAGTCATTGACTTACCTTACGGTGCGACACCGCTGGATTTCGCTTACTATATCCACTCACAAATTGGGCATCGTTGTGTAGGTGCTAAGGTCGACGGTCATATCGTACCTTTCACTTACAGTTTGAAAAATGGCGAGCGGGTTGAGATCCTCACCCAAAAAAATGCTGAACCGCGACGTGATTGGCTGAATCCAGCTATGGGGTACCTACGCACGTCGCGTGCCCGCAGCAAAGTTGTCACCTATTTTAAGAAGCTTGATCGTGACAAGAATTTGAAAGCTGGGCGTGAAATGCTCGAAGCGGAACTGCAAAAGTTTGATATTCCGCTAGCGCAAGCTCAAACCATTTTAGAGCGCTTTAATTTTAATCAGCTGGACGACCTGTTAGCGGCGATTGGTGCTGGCGATGTCCGCCTCAATCAAGTGGTAAATCAGCTTCGGCCAACGACGGATCCAACCACCGAGCGACTCGAGCGTTTACAACGTAAAACCCCCGCTAAGCGCGGTAAAAAGTCGAGTGATGTCACCGTACAGGGGATTGGTAATTTGCTGGTGCAATTTGCCAAATGCTGCCAACCGTTGCCGGGTGAACCGATTATGGGATTTGTCACCCAGGGGCGGGGCGTGTCGGTACATCACCGTGACTGTGAGCAGCTGAAGCATTTGTTAGAGACCCATCCAGAGCGTGGTTTACAGGTGCATTGGTCGCGCACTGAATACGGACGCTATCGCGCCGATTTGAAAATTGATGCCGATGACCGTAATGGTTTATTACATGACATCACTTCGATACTCGCGAACGAAAAAACCAGCGTGGCACAGCTCGACTCGCAGTTAGACCAAAGCACACGCCAAGCACGAATTTCTTTGGGGCTATTCATTGAGAGTCAACAAAGCCTACAGCAGATCATTACCCGTTTGCAGCAAATAAAAGGTGTTCATAAGGTGCAGCGTTATGGCCAACACTGAGCAGTTCCCAGGCGTCGCAGCTTTACTTGAGGTGATGCAGCGACTGCGTGATCCCGAGAGCGGTTGTCCATGGGATTTACAACAAACCCTGACCAGCCTGATTCCTTATACTATTGAAGAAGCTTACGAAGTGGCGGCGGCACTGACCGAAGGCAATCTCGCTGAGATCAAAGATGAACTCGGCGATTTGTTGTTTCAGGTGGTGTTTTACACGCAATTGACCAGCGAACAAGGGCAGTTTACTTTCGACCAAGTCGCGCAACAAACCGCCGATAAACTGATTCGCCGTCACCCGCATGTGTTTGCTGAGAGTAGCGCACAGTCTGACGCTGAGATTAAGGCGCAATGGGAACAAATTAAGCAGCAAGAGCGCGCGGCGAAGGGCGAAACAGCATCGGTATTCAACGGTATTCCGGATAATTTACCAAGCATTTTAACCGCGCAGAAGCTACAAAAACGCGCTGCCAGTGTCGGTTTTGATTGGGATAACATCGTTCCAGTGCTGGCCAAAGTTCGTGAGGAATTAGCGGAAGTTGAACACGAGCTGAATGCCCAACGCCTTGATAAAGAGGCGCTCGCAGATGAAATTGGTGATGTGTTATTTGCTGTGGTGAATCTTGCGCGTCATGCACAAGTGAATCCGGAACATGCGTTGCGCCGCACCAATCATAAGTTTAAGCAGCGCTTTCAGGCCATAGAGCAGCGTCTTGCAGAACGTAATACCGCAGCAACAGAGTTGAGTTTGGCAGAGTTAGAGCAGGAATGGCAGTTGGTCAAAGCACAGCTAAAGACCGCCGCGAACGATTAATTTGTAATTGTCGGAATTAAGTCGTTACGGTATACTGTTTTCCCGTCTTGAAGCAGTTCCCTTATTTCACCTGACGACTTAGGTTTCGCATGACAACTAATTATATTTTCGTCACCGGCGGTGTAGTATCTTCGCTGGGTAAAGGTATTGCTGCAGCTTCACTGGCGGCAATTCTTGAGGCGCGTGGCTTGCATGTCACGATCATGAAACTCGACCCTTACATTAACGTCGACCCGGGCACGATGAGCCCAACTCAGCACGGTGAAGTCTTTGTCACCGAAGACGGCGCTGAGACCGATCTTGATTTAGGTCATTACGAGCGTTTTATACGCACCCGTATGACCAAGAAAAACAACTTCACCACTGGCCGTGTTTACGAGGACATTATTCGTCGCGAACGCCGCGGTGAATTCCTTGGGGCAACGATTCAGGTGATCCCGCACATCACCAACGAGATTAAGCGTCGTGTGATTGACGGTGGCGAAGGCTATGACATCGCTATCGTTGAAATCGGCGGCACCGTGGGTGATATCGAGTCGCAGCCGTTTCTTGAGGCGATTCGCCAACTGGCTACTGAAGTCGGCCGTGATCGCACCTTATTCATGCACTTAACGCTAGTGCCTTTCCTAGGCGCAGCGGGCGAAGTGAAAACTAAACCGACCCAGCATTCAGTCAAAGAACTCCGCTCTATCGGTATTCAGCCGGACGTACTGGTGTGCCGCTCTGATCGTGCTTTACCAGCGAATGAGCGCTCGAAAATCGCGTTGTTTACCAACGTCGAAGAACGTGCGGTTATCGGTTTAAAAGATGTCGATAGCATCTACAAAATTCCAGCGATTTTGAAATCGCAAGGACTCGACGAAATCGTCGTGAATCGTTTTCGATTGGACCGTCCCGAGGCCGATTTGGCCGAGTGGGAACAAGTGTTATACCAAGAATCAAATCCAAGTGGCGAGGTCACCGTAGGCTTTGTGGGTAAGTACATTGAACTGCCTGATGCCTATAAGTCGGTGAACGAAGCCTTGGCGCATGCTGGCCTAAAGAATCGCTTAACCGTCAATATTCGCTATATCGATGCGCAAGATGTCGAAACCAAAGGCGTAGCGAAGCTTGCCGATGTAGATGCGATTATCGTTCCTGGTGGTTTTGGGGAGCGGGGCATCCTTGGCAAGATCATGGCAGCGCAATACGCGCGTGAGCACAAAATTCCGTATTTAGGTATCTGTTTGGGGATGCAGGTGGCGCTGATTGAGTATGCGCGTCATGTGGCAGGGCTCGAAGGTGCTAATAGTACCGAGTTCGATGCTAACACCAAACATCCGGTGGTCGGTTTGATTACCGAGTGGATGGATGCCAAAGGGCAGAAAGAGTTACGTGATCATAACTCAGATTTAGGTGGCACCATGCGCCTCGGCGCGCAGGCTTGTAATTTGGTGAAAGGCACAAAAGCGCACGATTTGTACGGTGCTGATGTGATTCAAGAGCGCCACCGTCATCGTTATGAAGTGAATGGTACTTACGTGGAGCAACTTGAAGCCGCGGGCTTGAAGATTTCAGGTTGGTCGTACGATAACCGTTTGGTTGAAATCATTGAAATTCCAGAGCATCCATGGTTTGTGGCAGCGCAGTTCCATCCAGAATTTACGTCGACACCGCGTGACGGGCATCCATTGTTCCGTGGATTTATCGAAGCTGCTGGCAAATACCAGAAACAACGTCGCGGCTAAGGGTCGCTATCAACAGGAGTGAAGTTTTAGCATGGCTACCATTCAAACAATTGTTGCACGTGAGATTATGGATTCACGTGGGAATCCAACCATTGAAGTTGATGTCACTTTAAGTGACGGCAGCATGGGGCGCGCAGCGGCCCCAAGTGGCGCCTCTACCGGTTCGCGCGAGGCCCTAGAATTGCGTGATGGCGACAAACAACGCTATTTAGGTAAGGGGGTGTTGCAAGCGGTTGCCAATGTGAATGAACGTATTGCGCCCAAACTGCAAGGCGTGGAAGCAAGTGCACAAGCCACTGTTGACCAAATTATGCTTGACCTTGATGGTACAGAAAACAAAGCAAACTTGGGTGCTAATGCGATTTTGGCGGTGTCACTGGCCACCGCAAAAGCGGCCGCACAGAGTGCTGGCGTGCCGTTGTACGCGCATATCGCGCAGCTTAACAACACTGCTGGTCATTACAGCATGCCATTACCGATGATGAACATTCTCAATGGTGGTGAGCATGCAGATAATAACGTTGATATCCAAGAGTTTATGATTCAGCCGGTGGGCGCCGCAAGTTTCCGTGAAGGCCTGCGCATGGGGGCTGAGATTTTTCATGCGCTGAAAAAAGTGTTGCAACAACGTGGTCTTAGCACGGCAGTGGGTGACGAAGGTGGTTTTGCACCGAACTTAAGCTCCAATGAAGAAGCTTTACAAGTGATTGTCGAGGCGGTTGAAAACGCTGGCTATCAGATGGGCAGCGACGTCACCTTGGCGCTTGATTGTGCTGCTTCTGAATTCTATCGCGATGGTAAGTATCACCTCAGTGGCGAAGGCAAATCCTTCACTGCAGCGGAGTTTGCTGAATACCTCGCAGGTCTGTGCGCGCGCTATCCAATCATTTCAATTGAAGACGGTCTCGACGAGAGTGATTGGGACGGTTGGAAAATTCTCACCGAACGCTTGGGTGACAAGGTGCAACTGGTGGGCGATGACTTGTTCGTAACCAATACCAAGATCCTCAAGCGTGGTATTGACGAACAGATTGGCAATTCGATTTTGATCAAGTTCAACCAGATCGGCAGCCTTACCGAAACCTTGGCAGCCATTCGCATGGCAACTGAAGCTGGCTTTACTGCGGTCATTTCACATCGTTCGGGTGAAACTGAAGACGCAACCATTGCCGATCTTGCTGTCGGTACTGCTGCCGGCCAGATCAAAACGGGTTCCTTGTGTCGCTCAGATCGCGTTGCCAAGTACAACCAATTGCTACGTATTGAACAAGAGCTTGGTGAGCAGGCTCCTTATCGTGGTCGCGCTGAAGTGCGTGCGGCAAACTAAGCACGATCGCAGACGTGAGTCGCTATGGTGGATAAACAACGCGATATATTCGAAGTTGTTGCCGAGCAGCCGGGCCAAGACCCGGCTGCTTTTCCTGAATTATGTACCGCGCTCTATGAGCGTGAACTGCAATTTCTCGCCAGTCTCCACGTCCAATCTGCTGCGGGTTTACAGCGTCGTCTCAAAAGTCTTAGTTACTACGTGCAAAATGCTGCGCGGGCAATGCTTACCAGCTCATGTCCCTGTGATCTAGACGTGCAAAATGCCAGTTGGCAAGCGCCACAAAAGGCCAAACTTAAAGTTACTGCGACACAAGCGAGTAAATTGGAAAAATGGCTTGTCAGCGAGAGCAACAAAGGTCATGCCGACGGCAAGGCGCTACTCGGCATGAGTGTGCCTGTTCTCAATTTTGACCCGCGGCTGCAGCAAGTGCGCCTCGATTCGATTGATCGCGTTGATGTCTCTGGACACCGCGTACATTGTAATGAGTCTGGGTGGTTTGCGTTTACTGGGGAGAGTTGTGAAGCCACGGGTGATCATCTGACGTTGGCGAAACCAGAGCGCGCTTGGCTGATCCCCGCGGTATGCGGGCATCAATGGTCACACAAAGGTAGAACCGATCCTCGTACGCTGTCATTGCGTGAATTATTGCTTGCTACTAGCATTGATTGGCGGCAACTACCTTAGCTAACGGGTCAACAGCACCACTACGCCAGCGCTTATGACAAGCAACAGGGTCAAGCGGCGGAACAAGGACTCCGGTAGTAAAGGGCTTAAACGATGGCCCAAATACGTACCAGCGATGGCCCCCATGAGTAACACCATCAAATAGCCCCAATTAGCGGCTGTATAGGCGCCTTGTAGCGAAAACGAGCTGACGTTGGTGAGCCCTAAGACTAAGAAAAATAACGTTAAGGTCGCGCGAAAACTGGTGCGATCAAGACGATTAGCGGTAAGGAACAGAACCACTGGCGGACCGCCCAAGGTTAAAGCGCCGTTGGCAAAGCCGGACGCCAGCCCAATCAAACTTTGCTGACGCTTGCCAGCACCGGCCCGGATTTGCAAGCCAAACCAGAATAACGCGCCGACACTGATGACAAAAATAGCTAAACCTAGTTGTAGCCAAGTTAACGGTAGTTGCGCCAATGCCCAATTGCCGAGCAGGGTGCCGACCACACCGAAGATCAACAAGGCAAGCCACTTACGCGGTGCTAAATAATGCCGCAGCAGCCAACATAAATAGAGGGCCATCACGACATTGATGATGGAGAGTAAGGGCGTAAGTTGTGGTAATGGAATCAGTAGACTCAATAAAGGCACAGCGACCAGACCTGAGCCAAATCCGGTAATTCCTTGTAAAGAAGCTCCCGCAAACATAATCAGTGCGATAAGGTAATAGTCCATGTTAGCCTTGAATAACTTGGTTCAGCGAAAAAGCACGGTATACTTACAACATATTATCATGCGAGTGAAGCGATGCGCCTGTTAAAACTCTTCTTAGTGCTGCTTTTGGTAGCTCTGCAATATCGACTCTGGTTTGGCGACAACAGCTTGCCAGAATACTGGCATTTGCAAGAAGAGGTAGCTCGGCAAGCAGAAACGAACGAGAAATTACGGCAACGTAATCAGGTGCTGATTGCCGATATCGAGGATCTCCGTGAAGGCGAAATCGCACTCGAAGAACGAGCTCGCAATGAACTGGGGTTAATTAAACAAGACGAAACCTTTTTCCGTTTAGTTCCTACACAAACCAATCAATATGACGATAACTAATGCTGTAGCGGCTGTCGTGCCTGCCGCTGGAGTCGGCAGTCGAATGCAGTCAGAAGTGCCGAAACAATACTTAAAACTCGGTGATTATACTGTCCTGCAATGGACCTTGCAGGCATTACAACAAGACCCACGCATTCAGCACATCTTTGTTGCAACGCAAGCAACAGATCCGTATTTCGCCGAATTAAGTTTGCCCAGTAAAGTCAAACTGACGCGGGTTGATGGCGGCGCCTCGCGTGCAGCCTCAGTGGCGGCAGGCGTGCAAGCTGCGCAAGCCGCTGGATTTACTTGGGTTGCGGTGCATGATGCGGCGCGCCCGTGTTTGAGTGCGAGCGAACTGACAGCGGTGATTGACGCTGCTGTGACTGACGAGGTCGGCGCCATTTTAGCCTTACCGGTCGCGGATACCTTAAAGCGCAGCACCGACGGCCGTCACATTGCACAGAGTGTCGATCGCACGCAATTGTGGCAGGCGCTCACTCCGCAGGTCTTTCGTAGTGCCGACTTGCTTGCCGGTTTACAGCAGCTTGGTACAGATCATCCCGCCTTGACCGATGAAGCGTCCGTATTTGAGTTGCTCGGCAAGCAACCGCAATTAGTCCTCGGTCGGCGCCAAAACCTAAAAATTACCCAGCCCGGTGATGAGCATATTGCCGCGTTGTTGTTACAAGACAATCTTACAAGATAAGGAGTATGCATGCGCATAGGGCATGGCTACGATGTACACAAATTTGGGAGTGACAAGCCATTGTTACTCGGTGGTGTAGAAGTTCCATACGAACAAGGTCTGCTTGCACATTCAGATGGTGATGTGGTCTTGCATGCAATCACCGATGCGCTGCTTGGCGCGCTTGCTAAAGGTGATATTGGCCATCACTTTCCTGATACGGATGCGGCCTACGCCGGTGCGGACAGTGCAAACCTGCTACAGCAAGTAGTGGATATGGCTCATAGTGAGGGGTGGTTACTTGGTAACCTTGATGTCACCATCGTCGCCCAAGCTCCGAAATTAGCAAATTTTATCGCTGCCATGCGGCAGCGCATCGCCACATTATTCAAAGCTGATATTGCATGTGTGAATGTGAAGGCAACCACTACCGAGAAGCTCGGCTTTGTCGGGCGTAAAGAAGGTATCGCCTGTCATGCGGTGATTCTAGTCAAGGCCAACACTGATGCTTGAAGCTATTTTGCAAAATGCCGAATTCCTGCACGGTAAGCCGACCCTTCAAGCGCGTTTTCGCCAGCAGCCCGAGGACTTTCAAGTCGTTGAACAACTAGAAGTTGGTGACCATGAGGAAGGTGAACACCAGTGGCTTTGGGTCTACAAAAAAGGTGCGAATACGGCTTTTGTTGCAGGTCAATTAGCGGCTTTTGCTGGTGTTAGCGAACGTGACGTCAGTTATTCTGGACTCAAAGATCGTCATGCGGAAACTTGGCAATGGTTTTCTATTCAGTTGCCGGGTAAGTCTATGCTCGATTGGCAGCAGCTCGAGCACCCAGAATTTCGTATTGAGCGTGCGGTAAAACAAAGTAAAAAGCTGAAATCGGGTTATCACCGTGGCAATCAGTTTTGTTTAACTTTGCGTGATGTAAGTGATGTGGTTGCGCTGCAACAACGTTGGCAATTACTATGCGAGCAAGGTGTGCCGAATTATTTTGGCGAACAGCGATTTGGTCACAACGGCCAAAACTTGAGTAAAGGGATTGCCTTCGTCACCGGTGAAATGAGTGGCAAGCAACGTAAGAAAATCCGTCGTCCGCAACAAAGTCTATTGCTGTCGGCGGTACGAAGTGCCATTTTTAACGCCATTGTCAGTCGCCGAATTCAAACTCAGCGGATGCAGCCGGAACTACACGACTTTATGCTGTTGGCGGGATCGCGCTCATTCTTTCAGGTTGAAGCGGTTGATGGTGCGTTGTTGGCGCGTTGGCGTAGCGGTGATATTGAGTTATCGGCACCTTTAGCTGGCGGCTGGCGCGAGCCATGGCAGGAACATTTGAGCCCGTTTGAGCATGATCAGCTGCAACACTACGAGGCGATTCTTGCCGGTTTAAAGCGGCAACGAGTCGATTTAGGACGACGCGCTGTGTTATTGCGCCCACAAGAGACAACTTTTACCGAAATAAACGCAGACACAGTAGAATTGAAGTTCACATTGAAGCGTGGCAGTTTCGCCACCAGTGTCTTGCGTGAACTATTTGCTCCACTTGAGAATAAGGTGAATCAAGATGATGAAATTATTGGTCAGTAATGACGATGGTGTGCATGCTCCAGGCATTGCTGCGTTGTACCAAGCACTGAATGAAATCGCTCAGGTTCGTGTCATTGCACCGGATCGTAATTGTAGCGGTGCAAGTAATTCATTAACGCTACACAACCCGCTTCGGGTGCAGCGTCTTGCCAATGGTTTTTATTCGCTCAACGGCACACCAACCGACTGCGTGCACCTTGGGACTAATTCGCCACTTGCTGACGATGTTGATTTGGTGGTATCGGGCATTAATGATGGTCCGAACATGGGCGATGACGTGCTCTATTCAGGCACCGTTGCTGCGGCAATGGAAGGACGTTACATGGGCTTACCAGCGATTGCGGTCTCCATGGGCTCCCGTAGTGAAGACTACTACGATACGGCCGCACGTGTGGTTGCTGATATCGTCAACCGGATGGCGGAACAGCCGCTGCGCTTGGATACTATTTTAAATATTAATGTGCCGGCGGTGCCTTATGACCAACTCAAGGGGATTAAAGTCACGCGTCTAGGGCGTCGTCATCGTGCTGAGACCATGGTCGAAGACACTGATCCATTTGGCCGTAAAATCTACTGGTATGGCCCCATTGGTGGGCATCAAGACGACGGCGAAGATACCGACTTTTATGCGGTTCGCGAAGGTTATGTATCGATCACTCCGATAAGTCTCGACATGACGGCGCGCAAACACCAAGATACATTACAAGACTGGCTAAAATAAAAACAAGAAAGACCACGACATGATTCAAAACTTTCAGGGAATGGCGAAGCGCTTGGTCGCTTTGTTACGGCAGCAAGGTATTACTAATGAACGGGTGCTGCAGGTTATTCAAGCGACGCCGCGGCAGCAATTTATGCCGGAATCGTTGGCCCATAAAGCCTATGAAAATACCGCGCTACCAATTGGAAAAGGGCAGACCATCTCGCAACCGTTGATGGTGGCTTCAATGACGCAGTTATTGATGCAACACGAGTGCAAAAATGTGCTGGAAATTGGCACCGGTAGTGGCTACCAAACCGCGATCTTGGCGCAATTGGTTGAGCGTGTTTATTCGGTGGAGCGTATCGCCGAATTGCAATATCAAGCAAAACGACGACTCAAGCAACTGGATTTGCATAACATCAGTATGCGCCACGGCGACGGGTGGCAAGGTTGGCAAAGCAAAGCACCTTTTGATGGCATTATTGTGACCGCCGCGGCGAGTGATATTCCGCACGCGCTGATGGAACAGTTAGCCGACGGTGGCGTGATGATCATTCCAGTAGGGACCGTGCGCCAACGATTGGTCGTTATTCGGCGGTTTGGTGATGACTTTGAACATAAGCAGCTTGGTGATGTCAAATTCGTACCTTTGGTGCCAGGGAGTTTGGCATGAAGTTGTTCAGTAGTCTCTACGACCGTGTCTTACAATGGTCACAGCACCGCAGTGCACCCTCGATTCTCGCGGCATTGAGCTTCTCGGAGTCGGTGATCTTTCCGATCCCGCCTGATGTCATGCTTGCCCCAATGGCAATGACCCAACCCCAGCGTGCATGGTTTTTCGCCTTTATCACCACAGTTGCGTCGGTATTAGGTGGGATTGCCGGTTATTGGCTGGGTTATTTCGCTTTTGATCCGCTAGTCTTGCCTCTGATTGAGTGGGCTGGCTATGAAGACAAACTTGAACATGTAACGGGCTGGTTCCGCGAATATGGTTTTTGGATCATATTTATTGCCGGTTTTTCGCCAATTCCTTACAAGCTTTTTACGGTCACCGGCGGCATGTTGCAGGTGTATTTTTTGCCGTTCGTGTTAGGCTCGGTGATAAGTCGCGGCTTACGTTTTTATTTAGTCGCTTGGTTGCTACGTACTGGCGGCCCGCAAATGGCAATTCGGTTGCGCAAGTATGTCGATCGCATTGGCTGGGCGCTAGTTGGAGTGGCGGTAATAGCTTATGTATGGACGCAAGTTTAGCGTTATCGGAACAGTCATCTTGGTGTTTGCGTTGGTCGGCTGTGCACAGCGCCAAGCGCCGGCACCAGTCGAACGCGTCTATCGCGGACCAACCATTCATGACTTTGAGGCAAATAGTTTAAGTGGCGATCGTTATACCGTTCAGCGGGGCGACACACTCTACTCCATCGCATTTCGTGCCAATATCGATGTGCGTACACTCGCACGCCTCAATAGCCTCGGCGAACCTTATACTATTTATCCCGGTCAATCATTGCGCTTGCGTGCAACAACGCGCCAAACAACTGGCGCAACCAGCACGACAAGCGTTGATTCTGGCAGCAAGAAAGGGTATGTTGAGGATAAAAGTAAAGAAAAGGTTACGAGAAGGTCAACTGAACCAGCACCCGAACGCCGTACGACAACGGCAACCGTAATACCTCCGCAACCACGTGAGGTGTTTCCGGCAAGCAATGCGATCAACTGGCGTTGGCCAAGCAAGAATCAGGTCATTAGAGGTTTCTCAACTGCTGTCGCGGGTAATAAAGGGCTTGATTTCGGTGGTAGCAAAGGCGATCCAGTTTATGCTGCAGCAGCAGGCAAAGTAGTATATGCAGGTAATGCGTTAAAGGGGTATGGTAATTTAATTATCCTGAAACATAACGATGATTATATAACTGCGTACGCCCATAATGACCGTTTACTAGTAAGTGAACAGCAGTGGGTCAGCGCAGGGGATGAAATAGCCGTAATGGGTGATACCGATGCCGAGCAAGTTAAGTTGCATTTCGAAGTGCGCTTCCGCGGCAAATCGGTAAATCCACGGCATTATTTACCACGGGGGTCACAATGAGTCGGACACATGACGTAGACGACATCGATGAACAAGAATTGATGTCGGAAATGGAAAAATCTGCGACGACCACTGATAGCAATGACGATGCAGAGTTTGAAGAAATTCTGGCGAATCGGGCGAAATATCAGAAAAAAATGGACGCGACTCAGATGTATCTCAGCGAGATTGGGTTTTCACCCTTGTTAACCGCTGAAGAGGAAGTCCATTTTTCACGCTTAGCGCTGAAAGGTGATAAGGCTGCTCGTTGTCGGATGATCGAGAGTAACTTACGCTTGGTGGTCAAAATAGCACGCCGCTATACCAATCGTGGTCTGGCACTTTTAGACTTGGTCGAAGAGGGCAACTTAGGCTTGATTCGGGCGGTCGAGAAGTTTGACCCCGAGCGCGGTTTTCGTTTTTCGACCTATGCTACTTGGTGGATACGTCAAACAATCGAACGCGCGATAATGAACCAAACACGGACGATTCGCCTGCCGATTCACGTGGTAAAAGAACTCAACAGTTACCTCCGCGCTTCACGCGATCTCGCTCACAAACTCGATCATGAACCTACCGCCGAGGATATCGCCGAGGAACTCGATGTTTCGGTGGCTGATGTCAGTCGTATGCTGCGGCTCAATGAGCGCATTGCATCGGTTGATACGCCATTGGGAGGAGATAACGACAAAGCTTTGGTCGATTTACTCACCGACGAGAGTGATCATGGCCCTGAAGGTGTGTTGCAAGATAACGATTTAAAAGAGCACATCGTTGAATGGTTAGCGAGTTTAAATTCCAAGCAACGCGAGGTCCTCGCACGCCGTTTTGGTTTGATGGGCTATGAACCCGCGACATTGGAAGATGTGGGGCGTGAGATTGGTTTGACGCGTGAACGCGTGCGACAAATCCAAGTGGAAGCCCTGCGTCGCTTACGAGATATGTTGCGACAGCAAGGCTTAAGTTTGGACGCCTTATTTCAGGCAGATTAATTGTACTTGCTATTGATTTAGCTTGCTCTGCCAGCGTGCGAGCCATTGCAATGCTTCAAGCGGTGTCAGATGATTAACTTCTAACGCCGCCAGCTCGTCAAGTAACGGATGAGGTGCTGGCGCTGTAGGTTCCGCAGTCGTTGCAACCGTTAAACCAAGCTCAGTTTGCGGCATTTCATTATCCTGACGTTCGAGTTGCTGCAAAATATTTTGTGCACGTTTTACTACCGTATTCGGTAGCCCTGCGAGTTTTGCCACCTGCACGCCAAAACTGCGATTCGCTGCGCCCTCAACCACACGATGTTCAAAAACAATGGTATCGTCATGTTCCGTGGCTTCTACATGCACATTACGACAGCCTGGCAGGCTGCCAATCGTCTGCGTGAGCTCAAAATAATGGGTAGCGAAGAGGGTAAGGGCACGATTGCGTTGCAATAGCGCTTCGGCACATGCCCAAGCGAGTGCTAAACCATCATAGGTTGAGGTCCCTCGACCAATCTCGTCCATCAGCACTAAACTGTGTTCCGTCGCATTGTGCAAAATAGTCGCGGCCTCTGTCATCTCGACCATAAAGGTTGAACGCCCCGAGGCGAGATCATCAGATGCGCCAATACGAGTAAATATTCGATCGATAGGGCCAAATACCGCGCGATCTGCAGGCACAAAGCTGCCACAGTGGGCCATGATGGCGCACAACGCTGCTTGCCGCATATAGGTCGATTTACCCCCCATATTGGGACCGGTAATGAGTAACATGGTTTGCTCAGCATCTAAGCGAACGTCATTGGCGATAAAGGGTGTTTCTAGTTGTACTTCAATCACAGGATGTCGTGCGCCAGTCAGCTCAAAGCCATGAGCCTGACGCAATTCAGGCTGGCAATAATTATAGGCAATAGCCGATACGGCAAAGCTATGCAGTACATCAAGCTCAGCCACAGCATTCGCCATGCGTTGCAAGGTGGTCAGCTCAACGGCAATGGCGTCGAGTAAATTTTCGTATAACCATTTCTCGCGCACTAGCGCGCGCGATTGCGCTTGCAGTACTTTATCTTCGTAGGTTTTCAGCTCTGGAATGATATAACGTTCAACGTTTTTAAGCGTTTGTCGACGTTGATAATCGGCTGGAATCTGGGCGGCCGCAGCGCGGCTTGCCTCAAGGTAATAGCCGTGAACTTTGTTGTAGCCGACTTTTAACGTTTGAATACCAGTGCGTTGGCGTTCGCGCAGTTCGATTTGCTGTAAAAAATCAGTCGCACCGGCCGCTAGCCGCCGCTGTTCATCAAGTTCTTCATCAAAACCATCGGCGATAACGCCACCATCTCGGATCAATAAGGGGGGCTGCTCAACCAGCGCTTGTTCGAGGGTGGCACAGATTTCTGGCAGCTCATGTAAATCCTGCTGCCAACTTGCTAATTCTTGCGCTTCTGTCAGTTCTTTTTTAAGCCTTGGCAGTGCTTGCAATGCACTACGGAGTCGCGTCAAGTCACGCGGGCGGGCACTGCGTAGTGCCACACGTGAAAGAATTCGCTCAAGATCACCTATTTGCTTCAATTGCTTATGCAGACTCTCGAGATCATAGGATTGCAAGAGCGCTACGGCACGGTAACGATGCGTGAGTTGCTGCGCATCGCGCAACGGGCGTTGCAACCAGCGCCGAAGGAGACGGCCCCCCATTGCCGTTGCGGTACGATTCAAAGTAGCAAACAGTGAGGTGGGCGCGCCACTCATTGATTGCACTAGTTCAAGATTGCGCTGGGTTGCTGCATCGAGCTGAATTGCATTGTCGGTGTGTTCCGCATGAATACTTTGAATATGCGGTAACGCCGCCCGCTGGGTAAGTTTGACATAGTTTAGAATGGCACCGGCAGCGCCGAGTGCGCGAGACAGGTGCGAAATGCCAAAACCATCCAGATGCTGTACTTGGAATTGTCGGCAGAGCAGGGCTTCAGCACTATCACTCGCAAACTCCCAATCAGGACGCGGGCGTACACAGCCGCTGGCAAACCATTGCTTTTGCCATTGCATGGTATCGGGATGCAATAGTTCGGCGGGTTGTAATCGCTGTAGCTCTGCTTGCAAAGTGGTTTCATCGGCACATTCGAACACGCTAAAACGACCGCTTGCCAGATCTAAACAAGCCACGCCGAAATGCTGCTGGTAACACACTGCCACGAGTAAATTTTCGCGCTGCTCCGATAACAGTGCCTCATCAGTAACCGTGCCTGGTGTCAGTACGCGAATCACTTTTCGTTCGACAGGGCCTTTACTGGTTGCCGGGTCGCCCACCTGTTCACAGATAGCGACTGATTCACCCATTTGCAGTAGCCGTGCTAAATAATTTTCGGCAGCGTGGTAGGGCACACCGGCCATTGGAATTGGCTTACCGTTGCTAGCGCCGCGTTGAGTCAGCGAAATATCTAACAACTCAGCTGCTTTGCGCGCGTCGTCATAAAAGAGTTCGTAAAAGTCACCCATACGATAGAACAAAAGCGTATCAGCATGTTCTGCCTTGATGCGTAAGTATTGTTGCATCATCGGTGTATGTGCAGAAAAATCGAGAGAAGCAGTTGTCGCGGTCGGCATGCCTGATAGAATCCGTATAGTCGTTATTTTTAGTGGAGCTAGTAACGAAAATGGTAACACAAACTCAGTTCGAACTGGCACAACAAATCGGTCAGTGGTTGCAAGCCCGCAATTGGCATATCGCGACAGCAGAGTCCTGCACCGCGGGAGGAATCGGTTATGCTTTAAGTGCAGTTGCTGGCAGCTCGGCATGGCTTGAAGGTGGCTTTATTACCTACAGCAATGCGTTGAAAATGCGAATTCTTGGCGTTTCTGAGGCGACGTTAACGCAATTTGGCGCAGTATCGGCCGAGACCGCCGAAGCGATGGCCTTAGGTGCACAACAACTGGCACAAACCGAGTTAGCGATTGCCGTTACTGGGGTAGCTGGTCCAACTGGCGGCACTGCGAGCAAGCCGGTGGGTTTGGTCTGGTTTGGATTGGCGCATCCGCAGGGGGTACTAAGCTGGCGTCAGAAGTTTAGCGGTGATCGAGCAGCGGTTCGCGCGGCGACGATAAGCGCAGCACTTTGCAGTTATAAAAAAATACTTGATACTGTATAAAAACACAGTATACTCATTTTCAACGCTTTCAACAGAACGGACATCATTATGAGCAACGACAAGCAAAAAGCACTCGATGCGGCACTCGGTCAAATCGAACGTCAATTCGGTAAAGGTTCTATTATGCGTTTGGGTGATAACCAAACGATGGACATAGAGTCAGTTTCTACGGGATCTCTAGGTCTTGATATTGCCCTTGGTATTGGCGGCTTGCCTTTCGGTCGTGTCGTTGAGATCTATGGTCCAGAATCAAGTGGTAAAACCACTCTGACACTACAGGTTATTGCTGAAGCACAGAAAGCAGGTAAAACCTGTGCTTTTGTCGATGCTGAGCATGCACTTGATCCAGTCTATGCTGAAAAACTTGGTGTCAATGTCGATGATCTGCTTGTCTCACAACCCGATACTGGTGAACAAGCACTGGAGATTTGTGACATGTTAGTCCGTTCAGGCGCGGTTGATGTGGTCATTGTCGACTCAGTTGCAGCACTCACTCCGAAGGCGGAAATTGAGGGTGAGATGGGCGATAGCCATGTTGGTTTACAAGCACGTTTGATGTCCCAAGCTTTGCGTAAACTGACTGCGAACATCAAGAAATCGAATAGCTTATGTATTTTCATTAACCAGATTCGAATGAAAATTGGGGTCATGTTTGGTAACCCAGAAACCACTACAGGTGGTAATGCGTTGAAGTTTTACTCTTCTGTGCGTTTGGATATTCGTCGTACAGGTGCCGTGAAAGAAGGCGACGAAGTCGTGGGTAACGAAACTCGCGTAAAAGTTGTGAAAAACAAAGTTGCACCGCCATTCAAGCAAGCAGAGTTCCAGATCATGTACGGTGCTGGTATTTCCAAACAAGGCGAGCTCATTGATTTGGGTGTGAAACAAAAAATTGTCGATAAAGCTGGTGCTTGGTACAGCTACAAAGGCGATAAAATCGGTCAAGGTAAAGCCAATGCTATTAAATTCCTGACCGAGAATGTTGAAATCGCTGATGAAATTGAAAAGCAGATTCGTGAGCAGTTGCTAGCCAAGCCGGTCAAAGCGAGCAAGCAAGGTAGAGATGCCGCTGCAGTTGCCGATAACGCGGAAATCATGGATGATGACTTGGTATAAGGTTGTTATCGAAGGAATGAAGTAATGAGTTACGTGCAAGTTGCGCTCGCTTTAGGGTCCGGAGCGGCTCGGGGTTGGTCTCACATTGGGGTGATCAACGCTTTGCAGGAAATGGGCGTAGAAATCAATATGGTTGCAGGCACATCAATCGGCTCCCTTGTGGGGGCCGGTTTTGCTTCTGGCCGTATCGCCGAAGTGGAAGAGTGGGTGCGCGATATGGGCCGTTGGCAGGTGTTTAACTTGCTTGATTTCGGTCTCAGTCATGGCGGTATCATTCAGGGCGAAAAAGTCTTCAGTCATGCACGAGAACGGTTTGGTGCAGTCTCGATTGAGGATTTACCTATTATCTATGGTGCTGTCGCGACTGACCTCTACACCGGTCGCGAGGTATGGCTCCGTAAAGGTGATATTTATCATGCGTCGCGTTCTTCGTGTGCGATGCCGGGGTTGTTAGCTCCCGCCGCGCACAATGGTCGCTGGCTGGTAGATGGCGGACTCGTGAATCCGGTTCCAGTGTCATTGTGTCGCGCGCTCGGTGCCGATTTTGTCATTGGTGTGCATTTGAACTCGCAATTGAATACCGCTGCTATCGAAGCTCGGGGTAAATTCCAGCCACCAGAACCTCACCCACAAGCAGATGTGCACAAACTGTCGAAATCGGAAACAACAGCGGTTGATACCGGCAAGCAGAGCGAAACCTCTGATTTAGTGGGTAATGAAGAGCAGGACGACGAAGGATTTTTCAAGAATTTTTTGAGTGCCTCTGGGCAATACTGGGACTCGATGAAAGAACGCTTTACTGGACAATCACATAAAGCGCCAGGTATGTTCGGTGTGATGGCAGGTTCTATCGATATCATGCAAGAGCGTATTACGAAGGCACGTTTAGCCGGTGATCCGCCCGATATCCTTATCCAACCTAAGCTCGGTCATATTGGTTTGCTGGAATTTGAACGCGGTAATGAAGCCATTGATTTGGGGTATGAAACCACGATGCGAATGAAAGATTACATTATGAGTGAACTCGAAATGTATGCCGAGCGTCGCGGTGGTGTGGGTTAGTCAGCAACTGATAAGTTAAATAAAAAAACCGCAGGTTTTTACACCTGCGGTTTTTTAATGCTTTTAGCAGCCAAACGGCACACTTGAATGAGGTGATTAAACCTCATCCATGCGTTTTTCCATTTGCTCGAAGGTATTGGTTAGATTCGTTGCCGGTGCTTCGGTCAGCAAGCTCACGACGATAATCGCAACCGTACAGAGAATGAACCCTGGGATGATTTCATAGACCACGCTACTTAGCGCCGCTCCATCTTCAAGTACAGGAGCATAGATCCAGAACAACACGGTTGCCGCACCCACTAACATACCTGATAGAGCACCTTGTAGGTTCATCCGTTTCCAGAACAAGCTGAGAATGATTACCGGACCAAAGGCAGCGCCGAAGCCAGCCCATGCGTTAGCAACGAGACCCAAAATGGTATTTTCAGGATTCCAGGCAAGGGCAATCGCAACCAGTGACACGATAAGCACTGAGATACGGCCGACTAAGACCAGCTCTTTTTGACTTGCATCGCGGCGCAAGAAAGCTTTATAGAAGTCTTCTGTCAATGAGCTAGAGGTCACCAATAATTGCGATGAAATGGTACTCATGATGGCTGCCAATATTGCAGCGAGTAAGAAGCCAGCAATCAGCGGGTGGAACAAGAACTGGGAGAAAATAATGAAAATGGTCTCAGCATCATTGAGCGTCATTTTAGTTTCGGCAACATAAGCAATACCAACGAAACCGGTTATCATGGCACCGATGATAGAAACCGTCATCCACGTGATACCAATACGACGTGCTGCAGGGATGTCTTTAACCGAACGAATCGCCATAAACCGCACGATAATGTGTGGTTGACCAAAGTAGCCCAAGCCCCACGCTAACAGTGAAATAATCCCTAAAAATGAGAGCTGATTCACGGTTGAGTCGGCGATTGACCCATCGCGGAAGAAATCAAGGAAATCCGGATTCATGGTACGAACTTGATCCGTCACCGAAGCCACACCGCCGAGATCAAAGATTGCGACAATCGGCACCAGCACAAGTGCGAGGAACATGATACAGCCTTGCACAAAGTCGGTCATGCTTACTGCTAAGAAGCCACCGAACAAGGTGTAAGCACAGACTACACCGGCCGTTACCCAGAGACCCAAACTGTAGTCCAAACCAAATGCCGAGCTGGCAAACAGCTTACCGCCAGCGACGAGGCTTGCAGAGGTGTAAAGGGTGAAAAAGACGATGATGACCACTGATGAAAAAACGCGTAACAGACGCGCTTTGTCATTGAAGCGGTTGGCAAAGTAATCAGGAATCGTGATGGAATCGTTAGCGACCTCAGTATACATGCGCAGACGGGGCGCAACGATGATGTAGTTGAGGTAAGCGCCTACGACCAAACCCACTGCGATCCATAGCTGCGAAACACCAGACATATAAATCGCACCGGGTAAACCCATAAGCATCCAACCGCTCATATCTGACGCACCGGCTGAAAGGGCAGTTACACCAGGGCCTAAACGACGGCCTCCCAACATGTAACCCGATACATCATCCGTGGATTTTTTGTACGCATACAAGCCAATCCCCAGCATTGCAATGAAATAAAGCGCTAATGAAATAAGCGTACCTGTTTCCAAAGCATTACTCCTTCGTTGTTGAGTGTAAAGGCACTTTATAGTTATTGTCCGCTTGCAACAGAGTGGCAGTTAAACTCTCTTGCGGATCGGTTATCAGTGCCTGTGTCGTTCCAAACTCGATCATTTTACCACGATGCATTATTAAGATCTTGTCTGAAACATGTTTCACGATCTCCGGCGAATGAGTGACGAAAATAAAAGAAATACCCATATCTTGTTGAAGATCAAGGATAAGATTAATGATTTGAGCTCTAATCGATGGGTCGAGTGCGGCAAAGGCTTCATCGGCGACGATGATTTGCGGTTCCAAAACAATGGCGCGCGCAATACAAACCCGCTGTTGCTGTCCACTTGAGAGCATGTGCGGGTAAAAGTGATAATGCTCTGGTAGCAAGCCAACTTTGCGTAGGGTTTCAAACACTCGCTTTTTGCGCTCCTCAAGACTCCTCCCGTCATGATTAAATAGCAATGGCTCAAGCAATTGCTTACCAACGGTAATCTGCGGGTTCAATGAGCGTAAGCTGTCTTGAAATATCATGCGTACGTAACGGCAACGTTGTTGGTCGGCCATTTTGTCGAGCGCCTGACCATTGATGAACAATTCACCGCTGCTTGGTTTCTCTGCACCTGCAATAATTTTCGCAATGGTCGATTTGCCGGAGCCCGTTTCGCCCATAATGGCGAGAGTTTCGCCACGTTCCAAACTAAAACTCAAAGGTTCAAGTGCACAAATACGGCGCCCCGGCAACCAACCGTCTTTGTGGGTGTAATACTTGCTGATGTTCCTCACTTCTAGCAGTTTACTCATGGTCATCTCCATCACGCAGCGGATAATGACAGGCGAATTGCTGGCTTTTAATTTTGCGTAATGCCGGCTGTTGCACACAGGCTTTTCGTGCATAGGGGCAGCGTGGACCGAGGCGGCATCCAATCGGCATATGTTGCAAAGTGGGAATCGCACCCGTTAGGGTAGGCAAACGCGATTTCGGCTCGCTCTGCTGATGATACAAGCTCATATTCAGCATGGCTTCGGTATAGGGATGGGCCGGCGTACTCATAAGCTGCTCGGTGGGGCCGGTTTCCATCAGTTGACCACAGTAGATGAGCGACATCTGTTTACTTTCTGGAATCACCGCGGTTAAATCTTGCGTGATCATCAGAATAGACATGCCTTGGCTGGCACTGAGCTTCGTCAACAAGCGGTAAATTTGCGCCCGGGTATTGGGTTCCATTGCGGTGGTCGGCTCGTCAGCAATCAGCAATTTAGGATTGTGCGCAATTGCCATAGCAATACTGATTTTTTGCGCCAATCCCTCTGATAATTCGTGCGGATAGGCATCCATTACTTCTTCAGTGTTTTTAATCCCGACACGATGCAAGAGTCGCTCGGCACGTGTTTGCCGGTCGGCACGGCGTTTTAAATAGATACCCGACAACTCACCCCGTGGAATACTTTCACGGAGTTGGGCGCCGACTTTATCGTTGGGGTCGAGGTAACTACTCGGGTCCTGAAAAATCATCGCCATATCGCGGCCAGTGATAATGCGCCGCGCAGCTGGATTTAAATTCAACAAATCGTATTGTCGCCACCACAAACGATCGGCAGTAATTTTCCATTTGGGATTAATAAAACCAAGAATAGCTTTGGCGAGCAAACTCTTGCCCGAGCCCGATTCGCCAACCAAGGTGTGAATTTCGCCCTCAGCCAGTTGCAAGCTAAAGCGATCGAGTACACGTACTAAGCCTGCGTCTGTCTCTAGTTCAATGGTTAGGTTGCGAATATCGAGAATATTCATGATTGACGCACCCGTTCGGCAATGGCTGCACGGACGCTATCGCCGAGAATGTTAATTGACAAAATGGTGATAAACAGAGCGAGGCCTGGCAAGATCATCATCCAAGGTGATACATAAACTTGATCAAGACTACGGGCGAGCATAGTGCCCCACTCAGGTGCAGGTGCTTGTACACCAAGACCTAGGAAGCCGAGTGCAGCAATATCGAGAATAGCAGTCGACAGGGCAAAAGTGGTTTGCATCACCAAGCGACTGGTAATATTCGGAAAGATAACCCGGCTAAACATGTACCAGCGACTCACACCATTAAGGCGCGATGCGGTGACATATTCCTTGTAACGCTCATCGTAAATCGCATTGTGAACTTCATGAATAAATTGCGGTATCAAGACTAAGGTAATAGCAAACATCACGTTAAGAAGTGATGGTCCAAGAATGGCGATAATGACCAAAGCCAAAAGCAATGAGGGAATGGATAAAATCACATCAAGAAAATGGTTTAGCGTCGAAGATTGCACCCCGCGTGACATTCCCGCCCAAGCGCCTATGCTGATACCAATAACAGCGGCAATCAATACCGCTAAAAGTGGATAGCCGAGGCTATAAACAGAACCAGCAATAATCCGCGACAGCACATCGCGACCAAGGTCATCGGTACCAAATAAAAAACGAATCTCACCCTGATCGCTCCAGCTAGGTGGTTGCAGGATAGCGTCTGCAAATTGGCTATCAGGCGCGTAGGGAACTAACCACGGCGAGAAAATCATAATCAGCAAGGCTGCGCAGAGAAAATAGAAAGCTGCAACGGCGAATGGATTGGCGTTTAAATGCAACCAGATTTGCCGCAGGGGCGAAGGTTCACGATGCTGAAAGTAAATATTAGCGTTCTGCATAGAGTTCCTTCCGTACTTGCGGATAACGCCAGGCATGATAGAGCTCGACCAGCACATTCACTAATAAAATCAATGCGGCAAAGGTAAAAAGACCAGCCTGCATAACAGGATAATCGCGCTCATAAATACTTTTTACCAGCCAACTTCCGAGCCCCGGCCAATTAAAGATTACTTCAGTGATAATGATATTACTCATCAAAATACTGAACATCAGGCCCAACTGCCTTACCACCGGCTGCATAGTATTGGGCATCACGTGCCGCCATAGAATGCGCCGGTCACTTAAACCACGGGCCCGTGCCGAACGAATATAGTTCTGTTGCATTACCTCAAGCATGCTATTACGGGTCACCCGCATCAACATGGTGGCAGGCATCATGGCCAACACCAGCACCGGTAACCACAAATGGCTGATGGCATCGGCAAAGGCAGCGCTGCGATAAGGACTGTCGCTCAAACCAATATCCAACAAAATAGCCCCGCTACTCACCTCGATATCGAACAATGGATTGATTTGTCCTGAGATAGGCGTCCATCCCAGTTTTACCGCGAACAATAAAATGAGTAACTGCGCGAGCCAAAACACGGGAATCGAGTAGGCACTCAGGCTCAGCCCCATGACGAGGCGGTCAAGTGCACCACGTCGCTGTCCTGCGGCGTACAAGCCTAGCGGTGCACCAATAACCATGGCCACAATCATTGCCAGCAGTGAAAGCTCGACGGTCGCGCCAAGGAGCGGCAGTAGTTCCTGAAAAACTGGCTGTTGGGTGCTCAACGATTGGCCCCATTCGCCACGTAAAAGATGTCCAAGGAAATTGCTGTATTGCGCGAGAATACCTTGGTCAAAAGCACGCGTGGCAGTGGCCAGTTGATAGTTCAGCGCATCACTGGCACGGACTCCACTCATATTGGTCAGCGGATCACCAGGGAAGAAGTAGTTAAGTGAAAATATGAAGACGGTAAGTAACCATAGCGTAATAAGCAGCAGCATCATCCGTCGTAGGGTGTAGCGAATCATGGCTGTACTCCGGCTGATTCGGTCGCGGCCGTATCGACATGGCGTGCGAAGCGAAAATTGACGCCGCCATAGGCGGGTACTTCAACGCCTTGAATATCTCCACGGTAGGCTTGAAAACGCATTGAGTTAGCGATAGGAATCAAGGGAACCTCGCGGTAAACCCAATTTTCGACCTCTTGATACAGCTGTTTACGTTTAGCGTTTTCTTGCTCACGAATGGCTTCAGCGAGTAATTCATCAAACTCAGCGTTACACCAGTTGGCGCGGTTGGTCCCCACAGCCTTAGCATTACAACTAAGCAGTGGCCGGAAAAAATTATCTGGGTCAGCATTGTCGGCGATCCAGCCAATCAGCACACTATCGTGTTCATCGCGTGCCAAACGCCGACGAAACGCGTTCCATTCATAGCTCACGATTTCCGCGCGCACGCCAATTTGTGCCAAGTCAGCTTGGATCAACTCAGCCATGCGCTGGGCATTGGGGTTGTAGGCACGTTGGACCGGCATTGCCCACAATTCAAAATCGAAACCGTCCGCATAGCCGGCCTCGGCTAGCAGCTCCTTCGCATAAGCAGGGTCGTAGCCGTGGGTTTGGTCAACTGGACTGAACGCCCACGAAGTTTCCGGCAAAATACCTGTCGCTAGGCGTGCATTGCCGTTATAGACATTTTGGATAATGGCTGGACGATTAATGGCATAGGCGAGCGCGCGTCGCACTCTGACATCGTCAAAGGGCGGATGCTGGGTATTAAACGCCCAGAACGCGCTATTGGGGTTGACGGTACCGCTGATACGAATCTCATCTTCGGTATCAAGTAATGCCAATTCTTCGACTAACGGGTACGGAATTACATCACATTCACCGGTAATCAGTTTTAGCATGCGCTTGTTGGCGTTTGGAGTAATGCTATAGACCAGTTGTTCGATGTGTGCCGGCGTGCGCCAGTAATTGGTGTTACGTGCGTAGCGAATCAACAAGTCTTTGCGAAATTCATCAAACACGAACGGCCCTGTGCCAACTGGCTGCTGGTCTATCAAACCTGGCGTTCCACGTTCGAGTAAAGTAGCGCCGTACTCGGCTGAAAGGATAATCGCAAAATCGGTGGCGAGATTTGCTAAAAACGAGCTGTCGCTGCGGCTCAAATAGAAATCAACGGTTTGCGGATCGACTGCAACAACGCGTTCAATCAATCGATTGAGGCCACTGGCGGTAAAGAACGGATAATTGCCGCCGTTGATATCATGATACGGATGCCCTTCGTCAAGCCAACGGCGAAAACTAAACACGATGTCTTCAGCATTGAGCGGGCGGGTTGGCGTGAACCAGGGTGTCTGGTGAAAGGCGACATCTTCACGCAACTCAAAGCGATAGCGCGTCCCGTCATCGAGTGTCTGCCATGCTGTTGCTAGGGCAGGAATAAAGTCTTGCTGGTCTTCGTCATAATCGAGCAGACGATCATAAAGTTGTGCTGAGGTCGCATCTATCGTCGTGCCTGACGTACCCAGCTGCGGATTGAAGCTCTCCGGATTTCCCTCAGAACAATAAATGAGACCTTCTTTCAGGGGCTCTACCTGATTACCTGCCGGACTGCAGGCTTGCAGCAGCAACAAAGGGGTGAGCCAAGTCAGTCGCCAGAGCGTCATTTAATTCGTCGATCCATCCAATAGGGAATATTTTTTTAAGTAACCACGTAATTGATGATAGGTCAGACCCAGCAATTCTGCGGTTTTCTTTTGATTGAATTGTGCATGTTGCAGTGCTTGTTGTAAAACCTCAGTTTCGAATTGTGCGGTAACTTCTTTGAAGTCGATCGGACCACAATCAAAATTGACGGTTTTCAAGACATTTTCAGTGTCTTGCTGCGGTTGTTGCTCGTCGCTATTAGCAGGCTTGGTTCCAACTGTATTTGCTGCGCTTGCTTTACGATGGGCTGCAGCTGCCGGCCGCCATGGACTGGCGAAGGGATCAAGGGTGATCTGATCGAGCGGAATGGCACCACTGCCAAGCCGATAAACGGAGCGTTCAACGACATTCTTAAGTTCACGAATGTTACCTGGCCAGTCGTATTCGAGCAGCGCGTTACGTGCACGCTCGGTAAAGCCACTGAATAATTCATAGCCGAGTTCGCGCGCCATTTGAATCGCGAAATGTTCGGCTAAAATTAAAATGTCGTCACGGCGTTCACGCAGTGGTGGAAGGGTAATGACGTCGAACGCCAGCCGATCAAGAAGATCGGCGCGGAATTCGCCGCGCTCGGCGAGTGCGGGTAAATCTTCGTTAGTTGCTGCAATTAAGCGGACATCAACTGAGACAGTCTTACTGCCGCCAACGCGCTCAAATTCACCGTATTCAATCACGCGGAGGATTTTTTCTTGAACTAGGGCTGAGGTGTTCGCGAGCTCGTCAAGAAACAACGTGCCTTGGTCGGCGCGCTCGAAACGTCCCTCGTGGCGTTTTTGTGCGCCAGTAAAGGCACCGGCTTCGTGACCAAATAATTCACTTTCGAGCAAACTCTCGCTAAGGGCTGCGCAATTAAGTTTTACGTAATTTTGTTGCCAACGCTGCGATAAGAAGTGCAAACGCGCCGCGATGAGTTCTTTACCGGTGCCCCGTTCGCCAATAATAAGCACTGGTTTATTGAGCGGGGCGATTTGTGAAACCTGCTCGAGCACGGCAAGGAAACTATTGGCTTGACCGATTAAATTATCAGCCTCACGAGGGCGATTCATGGCAGCGTTCCTCTATTTATTATTGTACAACTGCTGAGATTGGCGAATTTCGCTAATAATTAGTGTATTTGATAACCGCTAGCATTCAAATAAAAATTTGCAATCAGTCGTAAATGAATGAAATTCAGCAGTTTATGTAGGTTTTGAAAAGTTGGCATGGTATCTGCATTAATTTCGATGACCGTAACAGTAACAGTTTTTAAAACATAAGATGAGGACACGAACATGGGTATCTTTTCACGTTTTACTGATATCGTAAATTCGAACATCAATGCCATTTTGGATAAAGCTGAAGATCCAGAGAAAATGGTGCGCTTAATTATTCAAGAAATGGAAGATACATTGGTAGAAGTGCGTTCAACATCAGCGCGCTTGATTGCCGAGAAAAAAGACACTGAGCGTCAAATGTCACGCTACGAACTTGAAGTTGCTGAGTGGGAAAAGAAAGCTGAGCTGGCTTTAAGTAAAGATCGTGACGACTTAGCGCGCTTGGCTTTGGTTGAGAAACGTAAAGCCGCCGATGCAGTGACTAGCTTGCAGACGGATGTTGAACGTATTAATGAGCATCTGAACCGCATGAACGAAGAGGTGGGTCAGTTGCAAGAGAAATTGGCGGATGCAAAAGCACGGCAGAAAACCATTATCATGCGTCAACGCGCTGCCAGTAGCCGTTTAGAAGTGAAAAAACGTATTGATAGCGGCAAAATCGACGATGCAATGTTGCGCTTCGAGCGTTATGAGTCAAAAATTGATGACTTAGAATCGCAAGTTGAAGCCTATGACATGGGCAAAAAATCACTACGTGATGAATTCGCTGAACTTGAAGGCGAAGATAAAATCAACGACGAGTTAGAAGCTTTAAAAGCTCGCGTTAAAAAAGACACTAAAGACACCAAAGCTGAATAAGCGATGCGGCAGCAGGGTATCACCCGCGCTTGCGGGTGACAGCCAAGCCGACAAACTTAAAGGGAACAAAAGCAATGGCAGACATACTTGTACCGATGATCGCAGTGCCACTGATTCTATTCATGATTTTTGTGGCACCCATTTGGGTCATCATGCATTACCGGAGTAAGCGCAAGATTGGCCAAGGGTTATCGGCCGACGAGTTGCAAAACCTGCAGCAACTTGCGCAGCAAGCAGAACAAATGCGCGAACGTATTAAAACCCTAGAATCTATTCTGGATGCGGACGCGCCGACTTGGAGGGACCGCAAATGAGTTACAGCGACGATCCAAAACCACGACGTCAGTTGCTCCGCGATAAGCAAAACGCAAAAATCGCGGGCGTCTGTGCCGGCATAGCGAATTACTTCAATATCGAAGCTTGGCTGGTACGGATCATTGTCGTCACTGCGGTCATCTTTGGTCATGGCTTTGTGATTATTTTGTATATCGCCGCGTGGATGATCCTAGATGAGAAGCCGCTAACCGATGCACAAGGCAAAACAGAACATAAACCGATTGGCCTCAAAACCAAGGTCTATGAAGCGGGTGAACCGCCGCGTCGAGCCTTTCATGAAATCGACCATGAGTTCCGTGAACTGGAATCACGCTTACAGGCGATGGAACGCTATGTGACCTCAAACGCTTATCAAGTCGACCGCGAATTGAAGAACCTTTAATTTGTCCGAGCGCAAGTTTTTAGTGGAAAATTTGCGTTACACCTGCCACGCAACTCTGTCATTCTGACAAGTTGCGTTGCGCATGGGCAGCATGCACTCTTGAGAGCAACTACAGGAGGACATACTGCCAATGCGCGATAACCCTAATAACAAATCGCAATGGCAGCCAGCAACCATGACCATCCACGCGGGAAAGCACGCGGATGAGCATGGTGCTTTGGTTGCACCGCTTTATCAAACCGCCACCTTTGCTTTTGCAAATACGGCGCAGGGCTCTGCGCGTTTTGCCGGCGAAGAGGACGGCTACATCTACAGTCGACTCGGCAACCCCACCATTGCTCAACTCGAACAACGGGTTGCCGCTCTCGAAGGCTATCCGGCAGCGGCAGCAAGTGCGACGGGTATGGGGGCTGTCTCAGCGGCGATGCTCGCATTCTTGCAGCAAGGCGATCACGTGGTGGTGGCTGACGCCATTTACGGCTGTAGCTTTGCCTTGTTTTCGCATCTATTCCGCAAGTTTGGCATCAGCGTTGATTTTGTTGACATGACCGACCCGGCCAACGTGCAAGCGGCGATGCGAGCCAACACCAAAATGGTATTTATTGAAACGCCAGCGAATCCGCATTTAAAAGTGATTGATATTGCAGCCGTTAGTGCTATTGCAAAACAACGACAAGCACGGGTGATTGTCGACAACACTTTCATGACCCCGCTACTGCAACAGCCACGCAAACAGGGCGCGGATATTGTCATTCACAGTGCGACCAAATATTTAAATGGGCATGGCGATGTCGTCGCTGGCGTTATTTGTGCGAGCCAAGAAGATATCGAGCTGATCAAAGCAACGACGTTAAAGGACATGGGGGCTACCATGAGTCCGCATGATGCTTGGTTGATTTTACGTGGTTTAAAAACCCTCGATGTGCGAATGGAACGCCATTGCAAGAACGCGCAAGTGATCGCCGAGTTCTTGCAGCAGCACCCGCGCGTGCGTGAAGTCTATTACCCTGGCTTGCCGGGACATCCAGCGCAAGCTTTGTTGGGCACACAAATGCAAGGAGCGGGCGCAGTGATTGCGTTTGAACTAGACGGCACTATCGATGACGCTCGCAATATGCTCGATAGTCTACAATTAATAACTATAGCAGTGAGTCTTGGCGATGCCGAAACTCTGATTCAACATCCAGCGTCGATGACGCATTCGCCGTATACGCCTGAAGCACGCGCTAAAGCTGGTATCAGCGATACCTTGATTCGCATTGCCGTTGGGCTAGAAGCGGTCACAGATATTCAAAATGATTTGGCGCAAGCGCTTGAGCGTACTTTTGCGGCCACTACTAATACAGAACAACAAGGGGAAACTTTGACTTATGGGTAAACAAAGCCAATACGTTTCACGCCAGCCAGACGAACATGGCATTATCGCCTGGAGTGACGAAGACAACGCAGTATGGCGCGATTTGGTTGCTCGCCAGTTAAAACATATTCCGGGCAAAGCCTGTGACGAATATATGCATGGTCTTGAACTGTTAGACTTACCGCAGGATCGCATTCCACAACTGCATGAAATCAATCGGGTATTAGAAAGTACCACCGGTTGGCAAGTTGCACAGGTTCCAGCATTAATTCCATTTGACGAATTCTTTCGGCTATTGGCCAACAAACAATTTCCAGTGGCGACTTTTATTCGCACCCGAGAAGAGTTCGATTACTTGCAAGAACCCGATATTTTTCACGAAATATTCGGCCATTGCCCATTGTTGACCAATCCTGCGTTTGCGCACTTTACCCATCAGTACGGTAAATTAGGCCTCAATGCGACACCCAAAGAGCGGGTGTATTTGGCGCGTCTGTACTGGTTCACCGTCGAATTTGGTTTATTGAATACCAAAGATGGATTACGTATTTACGGCGGCGGTATCTTATCGTCCCCAGGCGAGACAGAGTATGCGATTCACAGTGACAAGCCTGAGCGTAAGCCATTGGTGCCACTTGATGCACTGCGTACGCCGTATCGGATTGATATCATGCAACCGATATACTACACCCTAGAATCGACCGAACAATTATTTGAAATTGCCGACTTAGACATTATGGCGCTCGTTCGCGAGGCCATGGAACTCGGCTTATTCGAACCTAAATTTCCACCCAAAAATGCAGCTTAAAAGTAGTTGGAGTAATGAATGAGTGATTTAAAACAGCAGAAATGCGAAGCCTGTAATGCCGATGCGCCAAAAGTGAGTGATGAAGAACTGGCGGAACTGATGCGCGAAATTCCAGAGTGGACACCTGTTGCACGCGATGGCGTGATGCAACTCGAGCGCGTTTTTAAGTTTAAAAACTTCAAGCAAGCGCTCGCGTTTACCAACCGTGTGGGTGAAGTTGCGGAAGCTGAGTTCCACCATCCAACTTTGGTAACCGAGTGGGGGAAAGTGACCGTCACTTGGTGGACCCATGCCATTAATGGCCTGCACAAAAATGACTTCATCATGGCTGCGCGCACGGACGACGTGCTCGACGCGGAGTGATCTAGAAACGCCGCCAATTGCGTAACTAAAGCGATGAAATGAGCCTCTGTTGGGATGACTCACAGAGGCTTTTTTATGTATACTTATGTTTACATTTTAGTCAACGATAAGAAGTTGCCATGCGCTTAGAGATCACCTGTGACGATCGCCTCGGTCTAGCCCAAGATGTGCTGCAGATCCTGCGCGATCGTGAAATTGATTTACGCGGTATTGAAGTTGACCCGAAAGGTAAAATCTTTCTCAATTTCCCCGAAATGGAATTTACAGAATTCCAGCATTTAATGCCGGAAATTCGCCGTATTCCGAACGTCAAAGACGTCAAAACCGTTGCCTTTATGCCATCCGAGCGAGAGCACTACGAGTTTAGTTTGCTGCTCAACAAATTACCTGATCCGGTGTTATCGATAGATGCGCGTGGGCAAATCGATATCGTTAATGAAGCTGCGCACCTGTTGTTATCTGATACGCGTGAACCCTTGTCAGGAACGGCGATTGCTCACTGGGTCAGTGGCTTTAACGTGACGCGCTGGCTTGAACGGCAGCCGACAGAACCCCACACGCACCAAGTAACTATCAACGGCGCCAAGTATTTTGCCGAGTTGATGCCGATTTGGGTGGCCGGTGAAGAGAGTAATGACAGCTTTGCTGGCGCGGTTTTGACCTGTAAACCGCAGCCACTGAGTGGGCAATGGCAACGCGGTGGGCAACATGACGCATTTACCCAGATACTGGGTGAGCATGCCAGTATGAAGCGGGTAATCAACGAAGCGCGGCGGGTGGCAGAATTGAGCGTGCCGCTGCTAATCACCGGAGAAACTGGGGTGGGTAAGGAATTATTAGCGCGTGCTTGTCATCAAGCCAGTCAACGTGCCAGCCAGCCCTTTTTAGCGGTGAATTGCGCCGCACTACCGGATAACGTTGCCGAAAGTGAGCTCTTTGGTCACGGCAAAGGTAGTCTTGGTCCCCATACCGAAGCTAAGAAAGGTATCTTTGAGCAAGCCAACGGCGGCACCGTGCTGTTGGATGCAGTCGGGGAAATGTCAAATAGCTTACAAGCGAAACTACTGCGGTTCATTCAAGACGGTAAATTCCGCCGCATTGGTGAAGAGCAAGAAGTTGCTGTTGATGTGCGAATTATTTGTTCGGCCCGTGATGATTTACTTGAACGAGTTGATGCCGGTGTATTTCGAGAAGACCTCTATTACCGACTCAATGTTTTGAGTCTGCAGTTACCACCTCTGCGCGAGCGCAAAGCGGATATCCATTTACTCGCGGAACACTTTTGTTTGCAGGCATGCCAACGCTTGGGCCGTAGTTTGGTGTTGTTGACCCGTGATTGTCGCGACTTATTGCAGCGCTATCAATGGCCGGGCAACGTGCGGCAACTAGAGAACGTGCTCTTTCGCTCAATCTCCATGCTTGAGGGCGACCGCCTCACTGCCAGTGATATTTATCTGCCAGAGACCGAGGCTTTGCAAGAGAACCTTGCTGTGGACTTAGAAGAAGGAAGTTTGGACGAAGCCGTGAAAAAATTCGAAGCAACCATTCTGCGACGCTTGTATCCAAGTTATCCCAGTACTCGGCAACTCGCCAAAAAGCTAGGCCTTTCACACACTGCGGTAGCGAATAAGCTGCGCGAGTATGGGATTGGTAAGCAGCGCAAAAAGCCTCGTGTAACCACGGTGAGTAAATAAAAGTTTACACTATAACTCGTTGTTGTATGCAAAACGCTACAACAACGAGCCGCTAACGCCACAAATCTTGATCTGTATCAAATTCTTTACGATTTGCTTTGTTTTTCACCATCCCGTTGAATAGTGGGCGCCTCTAGCCGAATCTGCAGCCGCATAGTAGAACTATGGTAAGCATTGTTCTAACTACAGCAGCAAAGGATCTGATAACTATGACTGACATCAACTACAACCCATTACAAACCAACGGCTTTGAATTCGTTGAGTACACAGCTCCGAATGCCGAGGGTATTGCGGCACTCAAAGACTTGTTTGTGAAGTTAGGCTTTACTGAAGTAGCCAAGCACAAGAGCAAGGAAGTTTGGCTTTATAAGCAAAATGATATCAACTTTATCGTTAATGCCGAAGTTGGCGGTCACGCTGAAGAGTTTGCTAAAACGCATGGTGCGAGTGTCTGCGGTATGGCTTGGCGCGTTAAGGATGCGAAGCATGCATTCAATCACGCGGTAGAAAATGGTGCGAAGCCGTTCGAGCGTAAGCTAGGTGCTGGCGAGGCTGATTTTCCAGCCGTTTACGGTATTGGTGAGAGCGTGTTGTACTTCGTTGATAACTACGAAGGTCTTGGCGTTTACGCACAGGATTTTAACTTTTACGATGACTGGCAAGCAAAAATGAAAGATCATGCTGCGGGCCTCTATGAAGTCGATCATCTGACTCACAATGTCTTCCGTGGCAATATGGATACCTGGGCAGGCTTTTACGAACGTATCGGTAACTTCCGCGAAATTCGCTATTTCGATATCGAAGGCAAGCTAACTGGTTTGTTAAGCCGCGCAATGACAGGTCCATGTGGCAAAATTCGTATTCCGATCAATGAATCGCACGATGACAAATCACAAATCGAAGAATATTTACGCGAATACAACGGTGAAGGTATTCAGCATATCGCCTTGACCACTGACAATATTTACAAAACCGTCCGTGATTTGCGCGCCATCGGTATGGACTTTATGCCGACACCAGATACTTACTACGCGAAAGTTAACGAGCGTGTTGAAGGCCACGAAGAAAATTTGGACGAACTTAAAGAGCTACAGATTTTGATTGATGGCGCCCCAATGAAAGACGGTATTTTGCTGCAAATTTTCACTCAGACCGTAATTGGCCCAGTATTCTTTGAAATTATTCAGCGTAAAGGCAATGAAGGCTTCGGTGAGGGCAATTTCAAAGCCTTGTTTGAATCAATAGAAGAAGATCAAATCCGTCGAGGAGTTCTCAGCGATGCGTAAATGGATTAGCTTTCCGAAGCAAGTCGGTGTGACCTCAAAGCAGGCACATGCAGATTTTCCGGAGCAGGCGATCTATGAGCGCGAAGTTGGGCGTAGTGGTTTTTTTGGCCCAGCGACGCATTTTCATCATCGTCATGCGCCCACTGGTTGGAGTGAATGGGAGGGCGATTTACGTCCGCGTAACTTTGACTTCAATAAACTCGATAATGTTGCCACGGTATCACCGTGGCAAGTGCCATTGTTATTGCATAATGCACAATGCAAGTTTCGCATTTGGCATTGCCGTGAAAAAATGGATTTCTTGGTGCGTAACGCCGATGGTGATGAACTGCTGTTTATTCACGAAGGCCGTACCGAGTTATTCTGTGATTATGGCCATATCACCCTCGAAAAAGGTGATTATTTTAGCATTCCACGCTCCACATCGTGGCGTTTAGAGCCTCTGGAACCGCTTCAAATCGTAATGATTGAAGCGACCAATAGCGCTTATCAGTTACCGGAAAAGGGACTGGTGGGTAATCACGCGATTTTCGACCCAGCCTGCTTAGATACCCCAGATATTGACGCTGCATTTCAGGCGCAATACAGCGAAGAGCAGTGGGTGGTTGAAGTGAAACGGCACGGTAAAGTGTCGCGCATTACTTATCCATTCAACCCGCTTGACGCTGTGGGCTGGCATGGTGATTTGGCACCGGTGCGGATCAACTGGCGTGACATCCGCCCACTGATGAGCCATCGTTATCACTTGCCACCATCGGCGCACACGACCTTTGTGGCGGATGGTTTTGTGGTTTGTACTTTTGTGCCACGGCCCATTGAATCGGACCCCGGCGCACTGAAAGTACCCTTCTATCACAACAACGATGACTACGATGAGGTGTTGTTCTACCATGAAGGTGACTTCTTCAGTCGCGACAATATCGACAAAGGCATGGTAACCTTTCATCCGGCAGGATTTACCCACGGGCCACATCCAAAAGCCTTTCAGGCAGGCCGTGAATACAAGAAAAAATTCACTGACGAAGTTGCCGTGATGCTCGACACTCGCAACGCGCTGACCATGGGTGAGGTGTGTGCAAGTGTTGAAAATCCAGACTATGTGTATAGCTGGCAACCGAAAGATTAAAAGGCGAACTGATTTATGAAATTTGCGACGTATCGAAATGGAACCCGAGACGGCCAATTGATGGTTGTCAGCCGCGACTTAAAACAAGCGGTTGCTGTACCTGCATTGGCAGAAACCTTGCAGGAAGTATTGGATGACTGGGACGGCATCGCTCCGGAGCTCGAGAAAGTTTACGCGGCACTTAATAGCGGTGAACTGGATGATGCGGAAGCGTTCGATGAAAGTCTCTGTGAATCACCGCTCCCACGCGCATATCAATGGGCTGATGGCAGTGCCTATGTGAATCACGTGGAATTGGTACGAAAAGCGCGTAATGCGGAAATGCCACCGAGCTTTTGGACCGACCCGCTGATGTATCAGGGGGGCTCTGATGATTTCCTTGGGCCGAAAGATGCCATCGCGATGGCAGATACCGCTTGGGGCATCGACTTTGAAGGCGAAATCGCTGTTGTTACCGACGATGTCCCGATGGGTGTGAGCGCTGACGAAGCGGGGCAGTATATTCGTTTATTGATGTTGGTTAACGACGTCTCGCTGCGCGGTTTGATTCCAAATGAATTAGGTAAGGGGTTCGGCTTTTTCCAATCCAAGCCATCGTCGGCATTTTCGCCAGTCGCCGTGACACCGGATGAGTTGGGCGCAAAATGGCAGGACAACAAGGTGCATTTGCCACTTCTGAGCTATTATAACGGCAAGCCATTTGGCAAACCGAATGCTGGCGAAGATATGACTTTTGATTTTGCCCAACTCGTTGCCCACGCTGCCAAGACGCGTCACTTAGGTGCAGGCGCCATTATTGGCTCGGGCACGGTGTCGAACAAGCAAGGTACCGACCACGGCAGTGCGATTGCAGAAGGTGGTGTGGGTTACAGCTGTATTGCTGAAGTGCGAATGATTGAAACCATTCGCGATGGCAAACCAAAAACCGGTTTTATGCAGTTCGGCGATACCATAAAAATCGAAATGGTAGACGAAACAGGGGCAAGTATTTTCGGCAGCATTGATCAGAAGGTGGTGGAGTACCACCTTGAACAAGATTAGTCCTGCGGAGTCGGTTATGGAGTTATACGGATACTGGCGCTCAAGCGCCAGTTATCGGGCGCGCATTGCCCTTAATTACAAACAGCTTGATTACAATTATATCCCGGTACATTTATTGAGGGACGGCGGTCAGCAACATCAGCAAGCGTATCGGCAATTGAATCCCAATGGGCTGGTTCCTACCTTGGTCGATGGTCAAGTCATCTTGCACCAATCGCTCGCGATTATTGAATATCTTGAGGAAAAATATCCAACGCCTAGTCTTTTGCCTGGAGCGCCTCGACAACGTGGCGCGATACGGGCTATCGCTTTAGACTTGGCGAGTGAATTACAACCACTGATCAATTTACGCGTGCAACAGTATTTAAAGCAGGAGCTGCAGGTCAGCGATGCCCAAAAACAAGCATGGCTTGATCATTGGTTCCAACAGAGTTTTACCGCGCTCGAAAAAAATCTTGAAGAAGTGTCAGGCACTTATTGTGTGGGTGATGAATTTTCTCTTGCCGACGTGTGTTTGGTACCGCAAGTGTTCTCGGCCGAGCGTTTTGGTATCGATTTAGGCGGTTATCCATTGCTGCAAAAAATTTATAAGGGGTTGCTCGAATTACCCTGGGTCGCGGCTGCGCATCCCACTCAGCAACCGGATGCCGAAGCCTGATCGCAAGAAAGTTTAATTTCATCGCAAGCGTTGCATGCCCAGCTCGAATAGTGCTGGGCATTTTGTTTTAATAACAAAGTACTTTACAACTAGGAAGCATAAGAATGACAACAAAATTTACTGTTTCTTTGCTTGCCGCATTGGTCGCTGCTTCATGTGCTGCAACTACAGCGCCGATGGCAAACCAGGCACAGCAAAACGTGACGCCTCAGGTGCTTGAATTAAATGTGGCAAGTAGTTCTGACACTCAGGGAGAAAGTTCAGAACTGACCATTAAGCAAATAATGGCAGACCAGGATTGGGTTGCTCGCTCGCCCGCAAACGCCTACTGGATGCTGGACGGTAGCGGGGTGCTTTATCAGCAAAAACGCGCCGGTAGCGTCATTAGCGACTGGTATCATCAGCCATTAGATAAAGACGCACACCAAGTACCTCTCGAGCGCATGCATCACTATGCCTATAGTGACGGTGTCTACAATGCTAACCGTGAAATGCTGGCCTATACCTTTGAAGGTAATGTTTTTGTGCGCGATCTGACCAGCGGTAACATCAAGCAATTGACGCGGGACGAAGCGCGACAATCGCAGCTGATGTTTTTAACGGACGGGCAGCTTGCTTATCGGCAAGGGAACGATTTTTTCAAAGTGGACCCAGTCACTGGCATCACGCAGCAAATTGCCTCGTTAGCCAATGCTGACAAACCTGAAGCAGTCACCGCACCAAAAGATTTTATCGCTCAAGAGCAAGTTGATCTGATTGAGTTCGTACAAAAAGAGCGTCGTGACCGGCAAGAGCGCGCTGATTATCAAGAACAGTTGCAAGCGGAAAATCCAACTTTGGCGCCGCAATCCTTCTATTTAGGTAAAAATACCCAAGTAGTTGCCGCTAGCTTATCGCCAGCCGGCGACAAAATGTTGGTGGCGATCAGCGAGCCGGCTAGCTGGCGCGACGACGGTGACATTATGCCAAATTATGTCGCCGAAGATGGCCGGGTGAAAGCTGAATCAGTGCGCCGCCGCGTCGCTGACGCTAAGCCAGTCTCGCATCGCTTAATGATGCTTGATTTGACCACGGGTCAGCAGTCGGAATTCACCTACAACACTCTACCGGGTTGGAATGAGGACGTGCTTGCTAAGGTAAAAGCCGAAAACCATGAAGCGCAGGGTAAAACCTACGAATCAAAAGAAGCACCACGTGCTATCACCTTAATGCAAGATTGGGGCTGGCAAGAAGGTGCAATTCGCTGGTCGGACAATGGTGAAAATGCGGTTGTGATGCTCGAAGCTTGGGACAACAAAGATCGCTGGATCGCCAGTGTCGACTTCGCCGGCAAGCAATTAGTGAACGAGCATCGTTTGCATGACGAAGCATGGATTAACTACACCCACAATGAATTCGACTTTGTGCCGAATAGTGCTGATCGGATTTGGTTTCAAAGCGAAGAAGATGGCTATGCCCACTTGTATACCAAACAACTCGGTGGCGAGCAGCAACAGTTAACGGCTGGAAAGTTTGTTACTGAAAGTCCAACTGTGGATGCTCAAACCGGCCATTTGTACTTCACAGCAAATGAAGATCATCCAGGAATTTATGAGCTGTATCGGGTGAGTTTAGCGGGCGGTGAAGTTGAGCAATTAACTGACCTTGACGGTATTGTTGCTGGCTTTAAAGTGAGTCCACAAGGCGATAAAGTTTTGCTGGAATACTCGAATGCCTTACAGCCGAACGAAATCTACGTGCAAGACCTTGCCGAGAATGCGACTGCACAGCGCTTAACCCATACGGTGACTGAACAGTGGCAAGCAATAGATTGGACGGTTCCAGAAATTGTGCCAGTGCCTTCAAGCCATGTGGATGATCCGATTTATACCCGTGTTTACTACCCAGAAGACTATGATCCGCAGCGCGCGGAGAAGTATCCGGCCGTGGTATTCATTCACGGTGCGGGTTATCTGCAAAATGCACATGCTGGGTGGTCCGGTTATCAGCGCGAGTTTATGTTCCATACCTTCTTAAATCGTCAAGGCTATGTTGTCTTCGATCTTGATTATCGTGGGTCAAAAGGCTACGGCCGTGATTGGCGTACGGCGATTTATCGTCAAATGGGTACACCAGAGGTTGAAGACTTGGTTGACGTCGTGAAGTGGGCTGGTGCGAACACCAACGTTGATACCGAGCGTATGGGTACCTATGGCGGTTCTTATGGTGGCTTCCTTACCTTCATGGCGTTGTTCAACGAACCGGGTTTGTTCAAAGCCGGTGCAGCGCTACGACCAGTCTCTGATTGGGCTCATTACAACACCGGTTATACGTCGAACATCCTGAATCTGCCAGATGATGATCCTATTGCCTATCGCCGTAGTTCGCCGATTTACTTTACCGAAGGTTTAGAAGACGCGCTTTTAATCAACTCGCCGATGGTGGATGATAACGTGTTCTTCCAAGACAGCGTGCGTTTAGTTCAGCGTCTGATCGAACACGAAAAAGAAGATTTCGAAACTGCGATCTTTCCAGTTGAGCCGCACGGTTTTCGCCAGCCTTCAAGCTGGCTCGATGAATACCGTCGTATCTTCGAATTGTTTGAGGAAAACCTTAAGTAAGATTATCGAGCAGGTAATAAAAAACCGTAGTCAGATGTACTGACTACGGTTTTTTTATGTACTCTTCTAGCGTTATGTTAGCTAGTCGGCGTGCACTTAGTCATTGTTGATTGCGTCTGCGCTCGCGCCTGCGTCAAACTTGCAACGCTGGTTGCCTTGTTAAACGGCTTACGCGCATCATCACTGGCGGCATGCAATGCTTGAAACGCATCAGTGCGCGGTTGTGCAGCAGCTTTCGCCATAGGTGCAGAAATCGCTACGCCAACTGTTTTACGCTGCTTGGGTGCGGCCGCAACAGTTGTTTTTGGCGTAGTATCCGCAACCGGTTGTTCGGTTTTAACTGCTGCTGTCGGTGCAGTTTCAACTGCAACCTCACTTTCCGCCTCAGCTTTCACCGGAGCTTCAGGCTCTTCAGCTGCTGGTTCAGCTTTGTCGGCTTCAGATTTTGGTTCATCGGCTTCAACTGCAGCTGCAGGTGCTTCTACTTGCTCTATCGGTGCTGTTGGTGAAGCTTGCTCCTCCACTGGCGTTTCAGCCGCTGAAGCTTCAGCTTCGATTGGCATTTCCAACTGACCCTGCGCTGCATCCGGTTCAGACTCAGCTTCAGCCTCGGCTTTGCGGCGTTGGCCGGCGGCTCGTTGATGGCGCGGACTGCGGCGCGAACGATTACGACCACGTTTTTCTTTTCCAGCGTCGGTTGCTTCGTCAGTGGCCTCGTTATCGGCACCTTCGGTTGCTTCAGGCACCGTTGGTTCAGTCGCAGTTGTTTCCGCTGCGGCTGAATCTGTTGCCTGCGGCGCGCTGGCTTCGACCGTTTCAGTTTGCTTCACTTCAGCTTCAGCAACATCTGTTGGTTTTGCCTCAGCATCAGCTGCCACCGGCTTGTTTGTTTCACTTGCTTTATCGCTGCTGATCCGTACTGATTTTTCGAGCTTACGACGCTGACGACGCGGCTTCGGCGTTGCACTCTTGGTCTCAGTCTTAGTTTCAGCTGAGGCCTTGTCATCAGCTGTCACTTCCGCAGCAGTGTTAGTCTCTTTTGCGGTGTCTTTCGCAGCAGAACGATTACGGCCACGACCACCACGACGGCTACCACCGCGTTCAGACTTTTTCTCGTTTGGCTTATTATTGCTGGTATCTTGCTGCTCAGCGTCTGGCTTATCTGTCTTCGCTTTTTGCTCATCGTCAGGCTTACGGCCACGATTGTTATTGCGACGACGTGAGTTGCCACGAGGATTGCGATTGCCGCGACGTTGGTTGTTATCGCGATTTTGCGATGAGCGACGTTGGTTTTGTTGTTGCTTTTGCTTCTCACTTTCGTCTTCATCACTGCCGAATAGACCGGCCAACCATTTACCAATGCGGGCAAAGAGTGAGGGAGCATCAGCCTTTGCTTTCTCAGCCGGTGATGGGGCTGGAGCAGGCGCTGCTGGAGCTTGCAAACCTTTCAATGCAGGTTCTTCAAATCCAGGCTTGTTTTTATTCAAGACAATCTCGGTACTGGTATCTTCTGGTTTCTCGATCAGGGTAAAGCTGTTTGCTTGTTCAAGTTCATCGTTACGCAAACGCTTGACATCGAAGTGCGGCGTTTCTAAATGTTGGTTTGGAATCACCAACACGGAAACAGAATGACGCTTTTCGATTTCAGCAATGGAGGCACGTTTTTCGTTGAGCAAATAGGTGGCAACCGTGACTGGAACCTGCGCTTGTATTTGAATCGTATTATCTTTGAGCGCTTCTTCTTCAATGAGACGCAGAATAGACAAGGCGAGTGATTCGGCAGAACGAATGGTGCCTTGACCGCTACAACGCGGGCAAACATGGTTCGATGACTCGCCTAACGACGGACGTAAACGCTGACGTGACATTTCCAGTAGGCCAAAGCGAGAAATACGCGTAACTTGAATGCGCGCGCGGTCTTGTTTCAAACTATCGCGCAGACGATTCTCAACTTCACGCTGGTGCTTCGCTGGAGTCATGTCGATAAAGTCGATGACCACCAAGCCGCCGACGTCACGTAAACGCAATTGACGGGCGATTTCTTCGGCTGCTTCTAAGTTGGTTTGGAATGCAGTTTCTTCGATATCGCCACCTTTGGTTGCGCGGGCAGAGTTGATATCGATAGAGGTCAGTGCTTCAGTAGGGTCGATAACAATCGAGCCTCCTGATGGCAACCGCACCTCACGTTGAAACGCCGATTCGATTTGGCTTTCAATTTGATAATGGTTAAACAGTGGAACATCGCCTTGATAAACTTTGACGCGATTGACAAAGTCAGGGCGAATCAATTGCACGTGGTCGCGAATCTGTTCGAATAAACTTGGATTATCGATCAGCACCTCACCAATATCACGACGCAAATAATCGCGAATGGCACGAAATACCACGTTGCTTTCTTGGTGAATGAGAAACGGAGCAGGGCGTTGCGCAGCAGCTTTCTCGATCGCTTGCCAATGATGGACAAGAACGTTCAAGTCCCATTCGAGTTCTTCCGCTGATTTACCTACGCCAGCAGTACGAACGATGAGTCCCATGCCATCTGGAATTTGTAGATCGCTCATGGCGTCTTTCAATTCGGTTCGTTCATCCCCTTCGATACGGCGTGAAATACCACCAGCACGTGGGTTATTTGGCATTAGCACTAAATAGCTACCCGCTAAAGAAATGAAGGTGGTAAGGGCGGCGCCTTTTTGACCACGTTCTTCTTTATCGATTTGGACAATAACTTCCTGTCCTTCTTTGACCACGTCTTTAATGTTCGGACGGCCCGAGAAAGTATAGTTAGCAGGGAAATAGGTTTTAGCGATTTCTTTGAGGGGGAGAAAACCATGACGCTCAGCGCCATAGTCAACAAATGCAGCCTCAAGGCTAGGTTCGATACGGGTGATTTTACCCTTGTAAATATTTGCTTTCTTTTGTTCGTGGCCTGGGCTTTCGATGTCTAAATCGTAAAGTTTTTGCCCGTCGACCAAAGCAACACGTAGCTCTTCTTGCTGCGTTGCATTGATTAACATTCTTTTCATGGTTGTGACTCTTTATCTGGTTTGCCACAACACAGTACGAAGGCGTTTGCGCCATCGCTATTTCGAGTTTGAATTGTCGTCTGCCATCGCGCTATCGCAGCGTGTGATATGGCCTCCCGTCAGTGAACTGCTGTGACGTGAAGCATGCAATAGGTTACCAAGCCGAAATACGCTTGTGTTCGTACCGTGTCGCAGCCTTATGCTTTGACTTTTATGTAACTTGGCTCGTTCTGGTTCCATGCTTTCAGTATCTCAACGTTTTGTTCGTTGTATACTGAAGTGGATGAGGTGGCGATAATGTGCACACCTGATACCAAGTTACTTCGCTAATCTGTTTGCTTTCATTTTTCGCACAGCCTGCGCTCTAATGCTGCAGCTGTGTACCGCTCTCAATGTCACCGGTGCGGCTTTTTCCGGCGGGTCATTATCCCACGAATAGGTAACTCGGCACAAGCTAAAATAAAACTGCAAATTTGCAGCGCAAAAAAACGGAAAATGGTAAACTGCGCGCCATGAGTGAACAAATTCAACAACAAGTGCGCTGGGTCACAATCGAACCTGATTATGCCGACCAGCGTATTGATAACTTTCTACTTGCGCAATTGCGAGGCGTACCCAAGTCAATGGTGTACCGCATCTTGCGCAAAGGTGAAGTGCGCGTGAACAAAAAACGCGCAAAACCAGATTACCGCTTACAAGCTGGCGATGAAGTGCGGATCCCACCGGTCCGAGTGGCCGAGAAAAATCCGCTACCATCGGCAAACTTAAGTGCAGTACAAGCGCTGAACGACCATATTTTGTACGAAGACGATGTCTTACTGGTATTAAATAAACCAGCTGGTTTGGCGGTTCATGGCGGTTCGAACTTGCAGTTTGGCTTAATCGAAAGCCTGCGTGCACTGCGTCCTGATGCCAAACATTTAGAGTTGGTGCATCGGCTTGACCGTGAGACCAGTGGTTGTATTTTGGTTTCGAAGCGCCGC
This sequence comes from Pseudidiomarina atlantica, assembly GCF_000753735.1. Lineage (GTDB taxonomy): Bacteria > Pseudomonadota > Gammaproteobacteria > Enterobacterales > Alteromonadaceae > Pseudidiomarina > Pseudidiomarina atlantica. Next base: position 144,997 of record NZ_JPIN01000001.1, read on the forward strand.
TCAGCATTACGCTCATTACACGAACAGTTGCGTGAAAAAACCATGGATAAGCGTTATTTAGCGCTGGTACGTGGGCATTGGCAAGCACATGTGAAGTTCATTGCCGCGCCGTTACTCAAGAATACCTTGCAGTCAGGTGAGCGGATGGTGCGCGTCGATGCGGCGGGTAAACCTTCTGAAACGCGATTTCGCGTACAACGCGTGTTTGCCAATTGTAGTTTAGTCGAAGCTTCACCGATTACCGGGCGCACCCATCAAATTCGCGTACATGCGCTGCATGCTGGGCACCCGATTGCCGGTGATCCGAAATATGGTGATCAAGTGTTTGATCAAGCCATGCGTGACTTAGGCTTGAATCGTTTGTTCTTGCATGCGCATGAATTAAGGTTTGCACACCCGCAAACTGGCAAACCAATTCATGTCACTGCGCCACTTGATGCCGAGTTACGTGACACGCTGAAAAAGTTAGAAAAGGTTGAGTAGTGAAAAAGCCGTATCAGCTTATTATTTTCGATTGGGATGGAACCCTGATGGATTCGGTAGGACGCATCGTTTCCTCAATGCAGGCGACCGCGCAAGAATTACAATTACCGGTGCCAACGGAAGTTGCCGTACGCGATATTATCGGGTTAAGCCTGCAGCCAGCGATTGAACGTTTATTTGGTCGGCTCGATGAAGCCCAGCATACGCAGTTTCTGGACGTCTATCGCGATCAATATGTGCAGCTAGATCCAACGCCGACGCCTTTATTTCCGCATGTTCCAGAAATGCTAGTTAAGTTAAAAGAGCAGGGCGTGCGATTGGCCGTCGCTACCGGTAAGGCGCGCCGTGGTCTTGACCGTGTCTGGCAAGAAACGGGGATTGGTGATCTGTTTGATTATTCACGCTGCGCCGATGAGACAGAATCCAAGCCAAGTCCCAAAATGTTATTCGAGTTAGTTGAAGAGGCCGGTTGTCAGGTGCAGGATGCACTGATGATCGGTGACTCAATTCATGATTTGCGTATGGCGCAAGCGGCGCAAATGGACCGTATGGGCGTTGATTTTGGCGTTCATTCAGCCGCACAGTTGCAGGTATTCGAACCTTTGCAAGTTCTCTCTAGCTGGCAATCATTTGCCGAACAGGTAAAAGCGGTCAGAGCACAAGCAATTCATTGGAGTAAAGGAGAGCATGCATGAAACCTATCGTCCTTGCTTCGACTTCACCTTATCGCCGCATGTTGCTCGAGCGGGTCTTATCGGACTTCATGACCGCCGCTCCGCAAGTTGACGAAACGCCACTTGCGAACGAAACTGCACAAGCACTGGTCGAGCGCTTAGCTATCGCCAAAGCACAAGCCTTGAGTGAGCAATTTCCGAAGCATGTATTGATTGGCTCGGATCAAGTCGCCGTAGTTGGCGACAAAATATTGGGCAAACCGGGCAGTGTTGCCAATGCGATCAGTCAATTACAAGCGGCAAACGGTCAAACTGTGATGTTTTACACTGGACTTGCCGTTTATGATAGCGAAACTCAGGCGTTGCAGTCTTGTGTTGAACCCTTTGCAGTGCAGTTCCGACAGTTGAGCGATGTCGAAATTAAAGGTTATGTCGAGCTCGAACAGCCATTAAGTTGTGCGGGCAGCTTTAAAAGTGAAGGTTTAGGTATTAGCCTCTTTGAAAAGATGCAGGGAGATGACCCGAACAGCTTGATCGGCTTACCTTTGATTAAACTTTTAGCGATGTTGCGCAAGTGGCACATCAACCCATTAGTTATTCGAAAATAACTTGTTTTCACACTCTGATTCCTATAAGATTCGCGCCCTATGCAGAAGGTTCGTATACCCATTTCGGTTGATCCGGTAAAAAGTGCCAGTAAACAGTTGAGCTACGTTGGCTTAGTGCCAGGACAGAACTTAACGCGTTTACAGGAATTATTAGTCGAGCCCTGTGCTGATGTTGACGTCGAGCTTGCTTTTGCAATCGACGCGCAAGGCATCAAGCACATCAAGGGGCAGGCGAATGTTGGCGTAACTGTTGCGTGTGAACGCTGTGGCGACCCCATGGCAGTTGAGCTTGCGAGTGAGTTCATTTATGCGCCAGTAACGCGTCGACAAACGGCCACCGATATGCCGAGTGAGTATGAGCCGTTTGAGTTAGACGAGCTTGGCGAAGTCAACCTGCATCGAATTGTCGAAGATGAACTGATATTGGCAATGCCTGTTGTGGTCAAACATGATGAGCGCGAATGTCGGATTGATAGTAACGCAATGCAGTGGGGCGACATTGATGACGCGCCACAAGAAAAGGATAATCCTTTCGCGGTATTGCAAGAATTAAAGCGTAAATAAACTTAGGAGATAGCGTAAATGGCTGTACAACAGAATCGGAAAAGTCGTTCGAAGCGCGACATGCGTCGTTCTCACGATGCACTGAGCGGCCCTACACTGTCGGTTGACTCTACCTCTGGTGAAACACATCGTCGTCACCATGTAACAGCTGACGGTTTCTACAAAGGCCGTAAAGTCGTTAACAAGTAAACCAGATTTCGGAAGTGAGGCTATGGCCGCACTGACACTGGCACTTGATGCAATGGGGGGCGATCATGGCCCCTCAATTGTTATTGCTGCACTGAAAAGTGCGTTAAGCGAGTTTGCTGAAGTTCACTTTATTGTTGTCGGTGATGAAGCAGAGCTATTGCCATTGCTGCAACAACAGCAGCTTGATACCCATCCTCGTATTACCCTGAAACACGCAAGCCAAACGGTTGCCATGACCGACAAGCCAGGTTATTCCTTGCGTGCCAAACCAGATTCTTCGATGCGCATCGCGCTTGATTTAGTTGCCAGTGGTGATGCTGCTGCGTGCGTGAGTGCGGGTAACACCGGTGCGCTCATGACCAAAGCTTATTTTGCGCTGAAAACATTACCTGGTGTATTGCGCCCAGCATTGATGTCGGCGATCCCTCAGGCTTCAGGAAAAAGCTCATTTTTATTGGACTTAGGTGCGAATCCAGTTTGTGATTCCGACACCTTATTCCAATTTGGTGTCATGGGTTCACAAGCGGCGCGGCATGTTCTGCATATCGAGCAGCCGCGAGTTGCGTTGTTAAACATGGGCGAAGAAGATATCAAAGGCAATGATGTGGTTAAAGCGACCGCGCAGTTATTGCTGAATTCTCCTTCAGTGAACTATATCGGTTTTATTGAAGGCGATGACTTATTTGCGGATAAAGCTGACGTTATCGTCTGTGACGGTTTTGTTGGCAATATCGCACTGAAGAGCTGCGAAGGTCTTGCCGATTTATTGTTGAATAACATTCGTGCCAATATCAATGCACATTGGATGACACGTTGGTTTGTAAAATTGTTCTATAGTCGGTTGCAACGTTCGTGGGATTGGTTGAAGCCCGACCACTATAATGGTGCAAGTTTGATAGGATTGCGTGGCGTCGTGATAAAAAGTCACGGTGATGCGAACGCCAAAGCCTTTTTGAGTGCGATCGCACAAGCCGTAGAAGAGGCGCAACAGGATCTGCCGACGCGCATTCGCGACCAGGTAGAACACGTACTCCTAGAACAAGAATAAAGGTTCTTATGTTTGCAAGCATCGCAGGCACCGGTCATTATTTGCCGGAAACTTGCCTGACTAACGCCATGCTGGAACAACGCGTGGAAACATCCCATGAATGGATTGTTGAGCGCACCGGTATTCATCAACGACATATCGCAGGGCCGAGCGAAAACGCCGCTTCAATGGGGGTGGTTGCTGCGCGGCGCGCATTAGAACAAGCCAATCTACAAGCGCATGAACTCGATCTTATTGTCGTGGCGACCACTTCGAACGAGCGCGCATTTCCAAGTGTTGCTTGTGAAATTCAAGCAGCGCTCACCGATAAAAATATTCCAGCCTTTGATGTAGCGGCAGCCTGTTCTGGCTTTATTTTTGCGCTGAGCGTCGCCGATCAATACATTCGCAGCGGTACCTACCGTCACGTTCTGGTGATCGGCACCGATGTGCTGTCACGCTTGTGTCGACCAGACGATCGCAATACCATTGTGTTATTCGGCGATGGTGCCGGAGCTGTCGTGGTCAGTGCCAATGAAAGACCAGGTATTTTGTCGACACATTTAAACAGTGCTGGCGAGTTTGCGGATTTACTCGGGGTGCAACATCCGCAACGTCATAGCCAACAAGCACCTGAAGCGCTCAGTGAAGCCTGGATGTACATGAAAGGCAATGAGGTGTTTAAAGTTGCAGTGAGTAAATTAAGCGAGCTGGTTACCGAGACGCTGCGCGCCAATGACATGCAGGCGGAAGATTTAGATTGGCTGGTGCCACATCAGGCTAATTTACGAATTATTAAAGCAACTGCGAAAAAGTTAAAAATGCCAATGACGCAGGTGGTCACAACGCTGGCTGATACGGGAAACACTTCAGCAGCATCAGTCCCTATTGCACTGGATGTGGCCGTGCGTGATGGCAGAATTCAACGCGGACAAAGTGTATTATTGGAAGCCTTTGGCGGTGGTTTTGCTTGGGGCTCAGCACTGGTTCGCTATTAAAAAAAGGATTGAAGTATGCGTGCTTATGTATTTCCTGGACAAGGTTCACAGGCGGTTGGAATGCTCGCTGATGTAGCGGCTTCTTACCCACAAGTAGAGGCGACATTTGCCGAAGCCAGTGCGGTTCTCGGTTATGATTTGTGGGAACTGGTGCAAGCAGGTCCGGCAGAAAAATTAAACGAAACCCATCGCACGCAACCAGCTCTGTTAGCAGCCAGTGTTGCGCTTTACCGAGTACTTGAAGCGCAGGGCGTTGTTGCGCCTGAGTGGATGGCCGGTCATAGTTTAGGAGAGTATTCGGCTCTCGTTTGTAGTGGCTGCATGGAGTTTACCGACGCCGTAGCTTTAGTGGCGAAACGCGGTGAGTTTATGCAGCAAGCTGTGCCTGCCGGGGTAGGCGCGATGGCCGCTATTATTGGTCTCGACGATGCTTTAGTTGAAGAGGCGTGCGCGGCGGCTGCCGGTGACCAAGTGGTGAGTGCGGTCAACTACAATTCGCCTGGCCAAGTTGTCATCGCTGGGCATGCAGAGGCGGTTCAGCGGGCGGGTGACGCATGTAAAGAACGCGGTGCAAAGCGGGCCTTACCGTTACCGGTCAGCGTGCCATCGCATTGCGCTTTGATGCAGCCAGCAGCGCAACAACTCGCGGTTGAGTTGGGCAAAATTACGCTTCGAACACCGAATATTCCAGTGGTCAATAATGTTGACGTAAAAGAAGAGCGCGACAGTGATGCCATTCGTGATGCACTGGTGCGCCAGCTATACTCACCGGTGCGCTGGACTGAAACGGTGCAGCATTTGGTGAAGCAAGGCGTTACCGAGATTTATGAAATTGGTCCGGGTAAAGTATTAACGGGCTTAAACAAACGTATTGATAAGTCACTTGAGGGTGATGCGATCAATACGGTTGACGCAATTCAAGCAAGGGTTTAATTATGACAACGATGCAAGGACAAGTCGCCCTAGTCACCGGTGCTAGCCGTGGGATTGGTAAAGCTATCGCTGAGCAGCTTGCTGCGCAAGGCGTAAAGGTGATCGGTACTGCAACTAGCGACAACGGCGCTGCAGCAATTTCGGCGTACCTCGATGGCAATGGCGAAGGTATGCGTCTAGATGTAACGGACGCAGATAGCGTGGCCGCTGTGTTAAAAGCGGTCGATGACAATTATGGTCAGCTCGATATTTTGGTGAATAACGCAGGTATTACCAAAGATAATTTGTTGATGCGCATGAAGGACGACGATTGGGACGTGGTGCTAGATACCAACCTAAAATCGGTTTTTCGCTTAAGCAAAGCGGTGTTGCGTGGCATGATGAAACGTCGCTTCGGTCGTATCATTAATATTTCATCAGTGGTCGGTACCACGGGGAACCCCGGGCAAACCAACTATTGCGCAGCCAAGGCTGGTCTAAGTGGCTTTAGCAAAGCATTAGCGCAAGAAGTGGCTGGGCGTGGCATCACGGTAAACTGTGTTGCACCAGGTTTTATCGATACCGATATGACCAAAGCGCTGACTGAAGAGCAAAAACAAACTATTTTTGCGAATATCCCAGCAGCACGGCTTGGGCGACCAGAAGAGATAGCTGCCGCGGTGGTATTTTTAGCATCTCCAGGGGCGGCGTACATTACTGGCGAAACCATTCACGTAAATGGTGGTCTAGCAATGGTGTAAGCGGTTTGTGTAAGAAGGGGTATGACCTCTAGTGGATAGGCAATTTTTTCCTTTATTAATGCAGCCGCATTCACTACACTAAGCGCAATTTCGAACTCGATATCTAAATGAAGGGACATTGTAAAAATGAGTACTATTGAAGAACGCGTTAAAAAAATCATCGTTGAACAGTTAGGCGTTAAAGAAGAAGAAGTGAAGCCAGAAGCTTCATTTGAAAACGACCTAGGTGCTGATTCTCTTGATACTGTTGAACTCGTCATGGCGCTGGAAGAAGAATTCGAAACTGAAATTCCAGACGAAGAAGCAGAGAAAATCAAAACTGTTCAATCAGCTATCGATTACGTGACTAATCACGCTAACGACTAAACAAAGCTTAATGAAAGGCGGGATCTTTGATTCCGCCTTTTTTATATGTGGCTGAACGGTAGTTACTCTCCTGATTCTCCCCTCGATCGTGGCCTACAATTTGGTGACGGTCATTTTACTACATGTCTTGTTATTGACGGACAACCACACTGCTGGGACGCCCATTGGCAACGTCTGCAATGTGCTTCTGAGCGACTCAAACTAGGGCTTCCTCAGGCGTCGGAACTGCGCCATTGCCTTGCGCAATTTCCACTCGGCGTGTGGATCGCAAAAATCATCATCACTCGCGGCTCGGGCGGTCGCGGTTATGGTCTCTCTGACAAGCGATCCTGCAACTGGTATATCACTCAGCATTCTTATACGGCGCCGGCTGAGTCCCAAGTGCCACTCAAGGTTGACATCGCCGACATACGCTTAGGTCGTAATCCTTTTTTTGCTGGTCTAAAAACACTTAATCGCCTCGAACAAGTGATGCTCAGTGCAGAAAAAACGGAACGCCAGCTTGATGAATTAGTGGTATGTGATAGTGAGGGCTATGTGGTTGAGTGCGTTTCAAGCAATTTGTTCGCCCGTTATGGACAGCATTGGTACACCCCAAAATTAGATCAAGCTGGTATTCGCGGCGTGGTACGTGAGCTGATTATCGCGCAACAGCCGCTTGGTCAAGTCAGCGAAGTCGCAGTCAAACCAGAGAAATTGCTGCAAGCTGAGCAAGTTTTTCTCTGCAACTCGGTTTTAGGCTTGCGCCCCGTTGGTCAAATAGGCGAACATAAGTTATCTGAAGTAAGCCTTCCTAAGGCAATCAATGACTGGTGGCGCGTATTATCCGTAAACTAATTGTCTCGATAATCCTGTTCGCAACACTGGCTGGTGCAGCGCTGGCGTATTGGAGCTATGCGATAGCGCATCAGCCGCTGCAGATCAGCAAGTCTGACACTTTGTTTGAAGTGGAGCGAGGCATGCACATGAAGTCCGTCATCCGTAAGTTGCAGCAACAACATATGTTGCAGGGGGAGGTCGAGGTTGTGTACTTTGCCAGTCGCGTTTGGAGTCAGCCACAACAATTACAAGCGGGTGTCTATGCCATCCAACCTGGAATGCGACTGACAGATTTGTGGTCGTTATTCGCAAGTGGTGAGCAGCACAAGTTTCAGATTACTTTGGTCGAAGGACAAACGTTGGCTCAGTGGCTCCAGCAACTGAATGCTCATCCGTATTTGAAACCTATAAGTGATGCAGCTTGGCAGCAGTTGGAACAGCGCTTGAAACCGGAACAGTGGCCCTCTTTAGAGGGCGCGCTGGCACCGGATACCTACAGCTTTTACGCTGGCAGCAAAGTTGAGACTATTATTGAAATGGCATTTTTGGTACAACAAAAATGGCTTGAGAATGCTTGGTCACAGCGCTCAGAGCGTGTACCTCTGAAAGACCCCTATGAATTGCTGATTATGGCGTCGATGATTGAAAAAGAAACCGGCATGAAAGCGGAGCGCGAACTGGTGAGTTCGGTGTTTGTCAATCGATTGCATGCCGGTATGCGCTTGCAATCAGACCCGACGACAATTTATGGCATTAAGAATTTTGATGGTAATTTGACGCGTGCGCATTTACGTGAGCTGACCCCCTATAACACTTACCGTATTGACGGGTTACCACCCACACCTATTGCGATGCCGAGTGCGGCGAGCCTGTATGCAGCAGCGCAGCCAGCAGTGTCACCTTACTACTATTTTGTCGCTGATGGCTCAGGCGGCCATGTATTCTCCGAAACATTAGAACAACATAATCGTGCGGTAAACCGCTATCAGCGAGGAATAAGCAATTAATATGCAGGGCAAATTCATAGTCGTTGAAGGCTTAGAGGGCGCTGGAAAAAGCTCAGCCATAGCGAGTATTGTCAATCACTTGCAGGCTAAGCACATTCCGACCACCACAGTGCGTGAGCCCGGCGGAACGCCGCTGGCCGAAGCATTGCGCGACTTGGTTAAGCAGCAATGGCAAGAGCAAATTTCGCCAGAAACTGAATTGCTACTGATGTACGCTAGCCGCGTGCAGCTGGTCAATAATGTGATTCGGCCAGCGCTAGACAAAGGTATTTGGGTGGTAGCTGATCGTCACGATCTCTCCTCCCGCGCGTATCAAGGTGGTGGTCGTGAACTCGGAGATGCTAAGTTGCAGCAACTCAAACAATTAGTGCTTGGTGATTTTGTGCCTGATTTGACCCTGTTACTTGATTTAGATCCTGAAATTGGATTACAACGGGCGCAAGCACGTGGCGAGCTCGATCGTATTGAACAAGAGGCGCTTGCCTTTTTTCAACGCACGCGCGCGCGCTATCTTGAAATCGCTGCCGCGGATTCGAGTATACGCGTCATCGATGCCGAACAAAGCATGCCACAAGTACACCGAGCGCTCTTAGCGGCGCTTGAGCAGGCGCTCTTTGCTCGAGGTGCCGACACATGAGCTTACCTTGGCTGCGCGAACCATGGCGGCAAATAAGTCGTGACTATCAACAAGGTAGCTTAGCGCACGCGCATTGTTTGCCTTGGCAAGCTGATTTAGGCATTGCCCAATTCGTTGAAGAATGGATCAAACTGCTACTCTGTAATGAGCCCAATGGCAGGGCTTGTGGTAAGTGTAAAAGTTGCTTGTTATATCAAGCGAAGACGCATCCAGATTATTATCAAGTGGCGAGCATTGATGGCAAAGCAATCAGTGTTGATCAGATTCGAGAATTATTGACGAAGTTACAACAGACGCCAAATCAGGCCGGCGCGAAAGTGGTGTGGCTGCACGATGCCGAGAAGATGTCCGTAACGGCCGCGAACGCTCTGTTAAAAACACTCGAAGAGCCGACGCAATCCACTTACTTTATCGTTACACCAGAGCGCAGCGAGCGGCTGCTGCCGACATTGCGCAGTCGTATGCGCCTGCATCGCTTACCACAACCCGATGCAGAATTATTGGAGCAATGGTTGGCGCAACAGTTACAGCGCGTCTTGCGTGCAGATGAGCAACAATTGATACGCAACTATCCGCAGCGGCCTTTGGCGTTGCTTAAGTGGTTGCAAAGTGGTGAGTATCCAACCCACCAACTCAGCGAATTAGCGCAAGCTTTATTGGGCCAACAAGCCTGGCCAACCTTGGCAAAAGACAACTGGCAGAGCTGGTTGCTCGCGTCAGAACAGCTGCTCCAAGAACTAATGCGAGTGTGGCAAAATCTACCGCAGGAACATTTATTGCTCGCAAACCAACAACAAGCGTTGCAAGATTGGCTGCGACAACATAATCTCTGTATGACTAAATTAAACGAACAGTTGCATTTGTGTTACGCTATGCGTCAGCAGGTAGCTGAACAGAGCGGCTTAAATGGGCCTCTGTTATTACAAGAATTATGGATGAGGTGGCACTAGCCATGGCAGCAAAGCGCATTCACTTAAAATCAGAAGAACAACTCCGCCGCTTGTACATGCCGTTTATTAAAAGTGGCGCCTTGTTTATTGCTACAGATGAACCTTATGCCATTGGGGATGAACTCGCTTTACTGGTACAATTACCCGGCGACGCAGAAGAAACACTGGTAAAAGGTAAAGTGGTGTGGTTAGCACCGCTGCGGCCAGGGCGCGCAGACCAACGCGGCGTTGGGGTGCAGTTCATTGAAGATAAATCGCATTTACGCAACCGTATTGAGACTTTACTCGGTCACTTAGGTGAATCGAGCGCACCTACCGCCACAATGTAAACCGACACGACGTTAAGGAGTCGCTGTGTTTGTCGATTCTCATTGTCATCTTGATAAACTTGATCTCGCCGAATTTGATGGCTCTCTTGAGCGCGTCCTTGAGCGTGCGCGACAAGCAAAAGTTCAACAATTACTGTGTATTGGCGTTACTCTTGAAGACTTCCCGCGCATGCAAGAGCTTGTTGCGCCGTTCCCTCAAGTCGCTATTTCTTGTGGCGTACATCCGCTTTACATCGCTAAGCATCCACTGCAAAGTGAAACTCTCGAAGCGTATGTAAAAACCGACACTGTGGTCGCGGTCGGTGAAACTGGCCTCGATTACTATTACGATGCTGGGAGTCATTCGGTACAGCAAGAAAGCTTTGCCTTTCATGTCGAACTCGCCAACAAATATCAAAAGCCCTTAATTATCCATACCCGCGATGCGCGTGATGATACCTTGGCTATTTTGAAAAATGGCCAGGCGCAGAACTGTGGTGGGGTGCTTCATTGCTTTACCGAGTCGTACGAAATGGCCAAGCAAGCCATTGATGAACTTGATTTCTTTATTTCAATTTCCGGCATCGCAAGCTTCCGCAACGCGAGTGAGCTACGTGACGTGGTCAAACGTTTGCCATTAGAAAAATTATTGATTGAAACGGACAGTCCTTGGCTAGCACCAGTGCCTCATCGTGGCCAACAAAACCAACCTGCTTATGTTGCCGATGTCGCGAAATGTGTGGCTGATATCAAAGGCATCACACTGGCTCAAGTTGCGGCGCAAACAACAGCGAATTTCTACCAATTATTTAACCGTGTGCGACAACCTGAGGTCTTATCCTGAGGTAAATGCGAAAACTTCGTAAAAAAATTTAGCAAAAAATTTTTTGTTGACTACACTCAATTTTACCTTCGAATTTTATCGAGTTAGCGCACGGCTCAATCCCTTGAGCCATTCCCCTAGGCTCGGGACTCATCTCTTGGTCCCGAGCGTTTTTTTATGCTATAAAAATCAATCAATTAAGCTGCGGAGGGTAGGCGCATGTCAAGTCATGCAGAACGCCAGTACGATAGCGAAATTCAAGCCATTGCCGACTATGTCCTCAATTATGAAGTTGAGAGCGAACTTGCTTGGCAGACCGCCCGTCATTGCCTGAATGATAGTTTAGGCTGTGCCATGTTGGCGCTGCGCTATCCAGAATGCACCAAACATCTAGGTCCTCTGGTTTCCGGTACACAAGTACCGCATGGTGCACGAGTGCCGGGTACGCAATTTTGTCTTGAGCCACACAAAGCTGCGTGGGATATCGGTTGTTGCATTCGTTGGTTAGATTTTAATGACACTTGGCTGGCAGCTGAGTGGGGACATCCCTCGGATAATATCGGCAGCATTCTGGCGGTAGCTGATTATGTATCGCAACAACGTATGGCTGTTGGCCGTGCACCATTGAAAATGGCGCGTGTGCTCGAAGCTATGATTAAAGCACATGAAATCCAAGGTGTACTGGCACTTGAGAATAGCTTTAATCGCGTAGGCCTTGATCACGTGGTGCTGGTGAAGGTGGCATCGACAGCGGTTGCTACTTGGCTGCTCGGTGGTAATCGTGAGCAGATTATGGCGGCGATTTCGCACGCCTGGGTGGATGGTCAAGCGCTGCGTACCTATCGGCACGCGCCTGATACTGGTTCACGAAAATCTTGGGCTGCGGGCGATGCGTGTGGTCGAGCGGTGCGTCTGGCGGATATTGCGCTGCGAGGCGAAATGGGCATTCCTGCCGCGCTAAGCGCTGAAACCTGGGGGTTTTGTGACGTTAGTATGGGGGGAAAACCGCTCAAACGTGAGCAGTCTTACGCAAGTTACGTAATGGAAAATATTTTGTTCAAATTATCGTTTCCCGCCGAATTTCACGCCCAAACAGCAGTTGAAGCAGCGTTGCAATTACATCAAGAATACTCTGAACGCGCGGCAGAAATCGAGAAAGTGGTGATCACTACGCATGAATCAGCACTGCGGATTATTGCCAAAGAAGGCGAGTTAACGAATCCTGCTGACCGCGATCATTGTTTACAGTATATGGTGGCGATTGGACTATTGTTTGGCAGTCTTGACGCTGATCATTACGAGGATGAATTTCATCGCGCCCACCCAGAAATTGACAGCTTGCGAGCGCAAATGGAAGTCATCGAAGATAAGCAATTCAGCGCTGATTATCTCGATCCTAACAAACGTTCTATCGCTAATGCATTACAGTTGGTTTATCGCGATGGCACGACCAGTGACAAGATCACTGTGCATTATCCGATCGGTCATCGACAACGTCGCGATGAGGGTATTCCAGTATTGGAACACAAGTATCAGACGAACCTACGTAGCCGTTTTCCGCTAGCGCGGGCGCAACAGTTATACACTTTGGGTACGGATCCACAACGACTGTTGCAGATGTCCGTACCCGAATTTATGACCCAATGGATGATTTAGCCGCGCCAGATGACCAACAAGATAAGAATCGGGCAGATAAATTTGACGTACCAAGGCCAAATTTTCCAGAACAGCGAAGACTCGATGTCTGGGGCGCCGTCTTGTAACGCTTTAAGTAAATAGTTTTGCCGTAAGATCCAGGTCAACATAAAGCCAAAGGTTAGCCCCATCAGCGGTTGCATGTAGACCGTAGTAACGGTGATCACCAAACCAAAGAGTGCATCGAAGTTATAGATGATGACGGCTGATACCCCGGCAATCAGGCCACCTACTATCCAAGCGGTTCGTGAACGCGGCTGTCCCGACTCTTCGCGTAAGGCGTTCACCGGCGCTTCAAGCATTGAGATAGAAGAGGTGATAGCGGCAATCACCATGAGTGCGAAAAATGCCAAGGCCACCCACAAACCGGCGGCACCCATTGAATCGAACATCGCCGGTAGCACATTAAAGACTAGGGTATCTGCAGAAAGTAAGCTACCATCGGCGGCATAAATTTCTACTCCCAATTGTTGTGCGGCAAACATGGCTGGCAGGATCAATAAGCCCGCTAAAAATGCCACTGAAGTATCCAGACCTGCAACCCAACCGGCTGTTCTAGGCAGGTTTTCGTGTTTTGATAGGTAAGCGCCGTAGGTCATCATGCAGGCTGCACCAATGGACAAAGAAAAGAACGCTTGCCCCATCGCGCGGACGATGAGGTTCGGGTCAAGAACACGGTCAAAATCTGGGGTCAGATACATGCGCAAACCATCGCTGGCACCTGGCAAAGTCAGAATATAAATCACCATGCCCAGCAAAAGCACAAACAACAAAGGCATCAAACGTGTTGACCAACGTTCGATGCCCTTGGTGACACCCGAACGAATGACATGAATGGTCAGCAGCATAAACAGCACCATCATTACCAGGTTACGCTCAACACTGAAGCCGGTGAGCCATCTTGCAGCGGCTGGGAAGCCGAGTAACTCGGCTAAAGGCGCTAACATATAAGCTAGCAACCAGCCTGAGACAATAGCGTAAAAACTCAAAATGAGCGACAGCACTATGAGTGCGACAACCCCGGTGGTGGCACCAAACAGTCGCCAGAATGGTTTTTCACTGAGCGCTCTAAGTGCCTCAATGGGATTCTGCTGACGCATACGGCCTATCGTTAGCTCGGCAACCAGCATTGGATAAGCGAGCGCTAAGATCATCACTAGATAGACTAGTAAGAATGCGCCACCGCCATTGCTAGCAGCTTGGGTAGGGAAGCCCCAAATGTTACCAACGCCTACCGCAGAACCTGCGGCGGCCAGAATAAAGCCAATACGTGATGAAAATGCTGGAGATGATGCAGCCATAGTGTTTGTTCTTATTATCGTTTTAGTTGCTTACGCGGAAAGCTCGCCGCGTAGATCCGTTTGTAATTGTCGTTCCAGTTCGCTGCGCGATAAATCTTGCGCCAGCAAATAATGCAATTTCGTGAGTGCTGCCTCAATGGTCATGTCATAACCACTGACGACGCCAATTTCGGCCAAGGCATTGCCGGTCGCATAGCCTCCCATATTGACCTTGCCTTTGAAGCACTGCGTGCAGTTTAACACTGTCACGCCAGCGTCGATACCTCGTTTAATGCTTGCCAATAACTGGGCGTTTTGGGCGGCATTGCCAACTCCATAGCTTTGCATAATGAGGGCGCGTACCGGCTGTTGCAACAGTTGATCAAACAATACCGGTGCAATGCCAGGATACAAGGTAATGACACCAATTGCTTGCGCTGATACCCCGCGAACGCGAAGCGGCGTTTGCTCAATCGCTTTGATGGTACCAGCCTTAACGCTGATCTGAATACCAGCCTCGAGTAGCGGACGAAAGTTGGGAGAGTCGAAGGCATTAAAGCCATTGGCATCAGCTTTTGTGGCACGGTTACCGCGGAAGAGTTTGTTATTGAAAAACAAACCTACTTCATGAATTGGATAATTCGCCGCAATATAAAGCGCATTGAGAAGATTGGTTTGGCCATCTGAGCGCAATGCCGCCAGCGGTATCTGTGAACCGGTGATGATAACCGGCTTGCCAAGGTTCTCGAACATGAATGACAGTGCCGATGCGGTATAGGCCATGGTATCGGTACCGTGCAAAATGACAAAACCATCGTAGTCAGCGTAGTTTGCTTGAATATCATCAGCGATACGTTGCCAGTCTTCTGGTGACATATCCGATGAATCCATCAAAGGTGCGTATTCATGGATAGTGAAAAGTGGCATTTCTTCACGGAAGAATTCTGGCATGCGATTGACGCATTGGGTTAAAAAACCAGGCGCAGGGACATAGCCCTGCGCCGATTTTTGCATGCCAATGGTACCGCCAGTGTAGGCGACATAGATACGCTTACGCGTGGTTGTGGTCATCGTGATTCCTTAACTAAGTTCGCGCTAACGGACTTAGGGCATCGGGCACGTTTCGCACAACAAGTAGACACCTTGCGGGTCGTTGAAATTCGACAGTACTTGCGCTTCACGCCAGACACCCATGAGCTGCTGCTTAATCGGGTCGATGGTACGTTGAGTCGCGCTATCAGGCAAGAGAACCTGTGCTTGTCCGAACAGATCTTGCAAGAATAATTCACGCGCGCTCATATCTGGAGTGACTGTGCGCACGTCATAGTTTTCAATTTTCGCCGCCGCTGCTGCTGCTGCAACAGCTTCATCAAAGTCGCCTAGGGCGTCAACTAGACCCAGCTCTTGCGCTTTGGCACCGGTCCAGACACGACCTTGCGCTACTTCATGAACTTGTTCGTAAGTCATGTTGCGACTCTCGGCAACCATAGTTACGAAGTCACGATAGAACTTTTCGATCGAGGTTTGCACGATCAACTTACCTTCATCCGTTAACGGACGGGTAATGTCCATTAGTGGCATTTCTGTGGTGTGATAACCGTCGCTGTAGACACCAACGTGGGCAAGGGCATCTTCAATCGTGAAGAACATGCCGAACACGCCTATCGAACCTGTAATCGTCGTCGGTGTGGCCCAAATCTCATCCGCGCTGGCCGCGATCCAATAACCGCCAGAAGCGGCTACTGATGACATTGAAGCGATTACTGGAATACCTGCGGCTTGCAGCTCGAGCACTTCTTGGCGGATCACCTCAGACGCAAAACCGCTACCGCCGGGGCTATCAATTCGCAAGACTACCGCACGTGTGTCGTCGTCTAAACGTGCTTTACGTAGCAGGGCAGCAGTGCTATCACCACCGATAATGCCTTGGCGTTGGAAGCCGTCCACGATCATGCCACGAGCAACGACCACAGCGATAGTGCCATCACTATCTGCTTGATCTTCTTCTACGTTGACGAGACCGGCGTCAAGGTAGTCTTGATGATAGATTTTGCGCCAGCTGGTTTCGTCATCGTCTAAGCCGGTAATATTGATAAGCTGCGTGCGGAACGCTTCGCGGGTCAGAAGGTCATCGACCAAACCACCGTTTTTCGCCAATAACGCCATGTCTTCTTGGCTTTCGCTCAGTGCAGCTTTGAAGTCCTCCATTTTGCCACTTAGCAAACGGGCATCAACGTCGCGGAGTTGTTCAATGGTGGCAATATAAGCTTGCCAAAGTGCATCATAAAGCTGCGCGTTTGCTTCTTTCGCTTCACTCGACATATCGGTGCGTGTATAGGGTTCTACCGCTGATTTATACGCGCCCACTTTAAATACATGGGTGCTAATTTTTAATTTTTCGAGCAATTCTTTGAAGTACAGTTGATAGCCACCCATGCCTTCAAACATCATCGCACCGAGCGGGTTGAGGTAGACTTCATCACCATGTGCGGCAAGGTAATACTGTGACTGCGTATAATAGTCGGCGTAGCTGTATACAGGCTTGCCAGTTTCGCGAAAAGCGAGCAGGGCATCGCCTACTAACTTCATTTTGTTCATACCACCGCCAGCAAAGCCACTAAGATCGAGGTAGATACCACTAATGCGGTCATCGGTGGCGGCGCGCTCGATACTTTCGATGACATCACTTAATAAAGTTTCGGGCGCATTGCTGCCGGCACCAAAGGCTTCATTGATAAAGCGGTCGGTAGGATCCACCCAAGTTTCTTCTTCAACCAATGCGCCATTCAATTGCAGCACCAGCATGCTATTGTCAGGCACTACAATGGGCTCGTCTTCCGCAACCATCACCCCAATTACAATGAACAGTAACAAGAAGAAAATGACATTTAGAATAAGCTTGCGAATGTTATTGATTAGCCCGAACAGCTTTTTAAATACGTTGACGATACCGCTCATCGGTTGGAGTCCTTTTTACAATCTTACTTTAGCTAAGTTTGAAGAATACTGAAGATTTATTGAAGAAACTAGTCCGACAATGTAACAGAGCGTGATCATTTGCTAAGCTAGCAGCGTTATTGAATTGTCTTTCACTGGCGAATAGTAGGAGCCTCATGGACGCCATCGAATTACTTACCACCCGCTCGTCAATGCCGCGTCTGGTTGCGCCAGGGCCAACAGTTGAACAATTTGCACTAATGCAGCAAGCAGCAACGCGAGCGCCCGATCACATGGAATTGATGCCCTATCGATTTGTGACATTTGCAGGGGCCGGTTTAACCCGACTCGCTGAGATCTTTGTGGCAGCGGCACGTGCGCGTGGCGATGATGCGCTGCAGCTTGAGCGTGCGGCGCAATTACCGCTGCGAGCGCCGATGGTGATTGCGTGCCTAATGGACTATCAAGCCCATGATAAAGTGCCCAGAGATGAACAATTCGCCAGTGCCGCTTGTGCGACTTTGTTACTGCAGCAAGCTGCCTTTGCGCAAGGGCTAGGAGCGATTTGGCGCACCGGATGGTTTGCCGAAGATGCTGGAGTATTAGCGGCACTCGGGGGCAAGCGAGAGGACGCGATCGTCGGCTTTTTATATGTCGGCACACCGGTGGTGCCAACGCCGATTAAACCGAACAAAGCCATCGGCAACAAATTTACCGATGGCTAAGCGTTCAACGGGTTAGAAATCAAGGGTTTTTGGCGCCCGTGGGAAGGGGATGACATCACGGATATTGGTCATGCCCGTCACATAGGTGACTAGGCGTTCAAAACCTAAGCCAAATCCAGCATGCGGCACGGTACCGTAACGACGTAAGTCGCGGTACCAGCTGTAGTGCTCAGCATCTAGACCCATCTCTGCCATGCGCGCGTCTAGCAGATCAAGACGTTCTTCGCGTGCACTACCACCGATGATCTCACCAATGCCTGGTGCTAAGATATCCATCGCTGCCACCGTTTTACCATCGTCATTTTGGCGCATGTAGAAGGCTTTAATGTCTTTTGGATAGTTCTTCATGACGATCGGTGCGCCGACGTGCTCTTCGGCCAAGTAGCGCTCGTGCTCTGATTGCAAGTCAGTGCCCCAACTGACTGGGTATTCGAACTTCTTGCCACAGTTTTGCAGGATCTCAATGGCGTCACTGTAATCCATGTGCACGAATTTGTTGCTTGCCACTTTTTCCAGACGTTCTATTACGCTGTTGTCAATGCGTTGTTGGAAGAATGCCATATCATCGGCGCGCTCAGTCAGCACGGCATTGATACAGTACTTGAGCATGTCTTCGGCAAGATAAGCAATGTCGTTGAGATCGGCGAAGGCAACTTCAGGCTCGACCATCCAAAATTCTGCCAAATGGCGACTGGTGTTCGAGTTCTCGGCACGGAAGGTTGGGCCGAAGGTGTAAACCTTTGACAATGCGCAGGCATAGGTTTCAACGTTTAACTGCCCAGAGACCGTCAAAAATGATTCTTTACCAAAGAAATCTTTACTGAAATCAACATCACCTTTATCAGTACGCGGCAAGTTCATCAGATCCAATGTTGAGACGCGGAACATCTCACCGGCGCCTTCAGCATCTGAAGCAGTAAGTATAGGGGTTGCCACCCATAAGTAGCCACGCTCATAGAAAAAGCGATGCAAGGCTTGTGCGAGACAGTTGCGCACCCGCATGACCGCACCAGTAACGTTGGTGCGCGCACGCAAGTGAGCGAACTCACGCAAGTATTCCATTGAATGAGGTTTTGGCGACATCGGATAGGTATCAGGATCTTCGACGAAGCCATAGACTTCAACTTTTATTGCTTGTAGTTCGAACGCTTGACCTTTGCCTGCCGACTCAGCGACAGTGCCAGTGATGGCTACACTGGCGCCAGTGGTGAGTTTTAACACTTCGCTATCGTAGTTATCGAGTTCATTGGGTACGACAGCTTGAATAGCATCAAAGCATGAACCGTCATGGATGTTAATGAATGAGATACCGGCTTTAGAGTCACGCCGAGTACGCACCCAACCACGAACGGTGGCTTGCTCACCAACAGCGATTTTTCCCGCTAAAACGTCGACTACTGTTGCGAAGGGCATAGGTGTTAAAACTCCCTGTTAAAATCAAAGGTCAAAAAGTGCGTCTATGTTACCTTGCTTTGCCTAAGACTCAAGCGAAAATCACGCCTGGCGGGCAAGATCCGCAATCGCATCAGTCAATTTTGTCAGTTGCGCGGCGGTAATAATGTACGGAGGCATCAGATAGACCAATTTACCGAACGGGCGGATCCATACGTCGGCCTCGACAAATGCCTGCTGAGCTTTCGCCACATCTACGGGCGCGTGCATTTCGACCACGCCAATCGCACCAAAACATCGCACGTCTGCCACTGTCGGCAATGACTGTAAAGGCATGAGTTCGGCTACTAACTGTTGGTGGATAGTCTGCACTTGTTGTTGCCATTGATTTTGCTCCAGCAACTGCAAGCTTGCGTTGGCCACTGCACAGGCAAGTGGATTGCCCATAAAAGTTGGACCATGCATAAAGGTACCACCGGCGGGCCCCTGACTAATCACTGCGCCGACCTCGGCGCTGCAGAGTACTGCGGCTTGGGTCATGTAGCCGCCAGTGAGGGCTTTGCCAACACAAAGAATGTCTGGCGCGACCTGTGCGTGTTCACAGGCGAACCAGGTCCCAGTGCGACCGAAGCCGGTGGCGATTTCATCGGCTATTAGTAATACCTTATACTCGCGACACAGTGCAGCGGCACCAGCGAGATAGTGGGGATGGTAAAAGCGCATACCGCCGGCACCTTGCACTATGGGTTCTAGAATTAATGCTGCAAGTTCATGGTGATGGCGCTCTAGCAACTGTGCTAGCGGTTCGAGTGCGCGCGGATCCCAGTCATCGTTAGGCGTAAGCTGCGGAATGGGGGCAAACAATTGCTCTCTAAGACTGCCTTGAAACAGTGCATGCATGCCATTGACTGGATCACACACCGACATTGCGGCAAAAGTATCACCGTGATAACCGCCGCGAATGGTCGCCAACCGGTTTTTGCTAGGGTGATCTTGCGCATACCAATACTGCACCGCCATCTTAATCGCAACTTCTACACTGACGGAGCCTGAGTCAGCTAAAAACACATGTTGCAGATTGTCTGGCGCATGCTTAAGCAAGCGTCGACATAAATCGACGGCTGGTTGGTGGGTGATTCCGCCAAACATCACGTGACTCATGTGTTGCAGTTGCCTTTGGAGTGCCCCGTTTAAATGCGGGTGATTATAGCCATGCACGGCAGCCCACCAGGAAGACATGCCGTCGACTAAACGTCGTCCATCCGCCAAGATCAACTCACAGCCTTCAGCCGCCGCAACGGGGTAGACAGGAAGTGGTTCCTTGAGAGAGGTGTACGGATGCCAAATGTGTTCACGGTCAAATTGCAAATCAGTTAATTGCATAAAAAGTAACCAAACGTAAGATATAAGACCTGTTAAAAGTTGACAGTGTAGCGGATCAAAGTATCCTTTCCGAGCATAAAATCACTTAAAACAAGAGAACTCAGATGAGCAAGCAACCCATCCGTCATGATTGGCAGCGTGAAGAAATTGAAGCCTTATTTGCACAACCACTGAATGATTTGTTGTTTACTGCACAGCAGGTTCATCGCACGCATTTTGATCCGAATAAGGTTCAGGTGAGCACCTTACTCTCGATTAAAACTGGGGCTTGTCCAGAAGATTGCAAGTACTGCCCACAAAGTGCGCATTACCGAACTGATGTCGACCGTGAGCGCCTCATGGCAGTTGAAAAAGTACTGGCAGAAGCCGAAGCGGCGAAACAACAGGGCGCCTCAAGATTTTGTATGGGAGCGGCGTGGCGTAATCCAAAAGACCGTGACATGCCCTATGTGATTGAAATGATCAAAGGCGTGAAGGCGTTGGGACTTGAGACTTGTATGACCTTAGGCATGCTTAGCGCTGAACAAGCCAAGGTTCTTCAGCAGGCAGGGTTAGATTACTACAATCACAACCTTGATACGTCGCCGGAGTTCTATGGTGAAATTATTAGTACTCGCACCTATCAAGATCGCCTAGATACTCTGAGTAACGTCCGCGATGCGGGCATGAAAGTTTGTGCTGGCGGTATTGTTGGCATGGGCGAAACCCGTCATGACCGCGCTGGATTGCTGCAACAACTGGCGAATTTGCCACAGCATCCTGAAAGTGTACCGGTGAATATGCTGGTAAAAGTCAAAGGCACGCCTTTTGCCGAGCTTGACGATTTGGACCCATTAGAGTTTGTGCGCACTATTGCTGTGGCGCGTATTCTGATGCCACAGTCGTTTGTGCGGCTTTCCGCTGGACGGGAAACCATGACCGATGAGTTGCAGGCGATGTGTTTCTTCGCCGGGGCGAATTCGATTTTCTACGGTGAGCGTTTGTTGACTACTCCAAACCCAGAAGCCAACAAAGATCGGCAATTGTTCGCGCGACTCGGCATCACACCCTTGGCGCACGAGGGCTATGCCGATGAAGTGCATGAAGCAGTCCTTGAAGACGCGGTGCACGAGCAGCAAAGTGCGCCGCTGTACTATGAGGCGCGCTAGGGGAAGCTGGTGCAGGCAAAAGTTCAAGCGCAAATACAGGCGCAGCTAGCCAGTCGTCAACAACGACAACGCTGTCGACAGCTGACAACTGTCACCAGCACTGCCAGTGAACTGCAACTCGCAGGGCAGCGTTATCTGCATTTCTCCAGCAACGACTATTTGGGCTTGAGTTCGCATCCGGCGGTGCGTGCTGCTTGGTGTTCGTTAGCAACGGTCGGTAGTCGTGCCTCACCGCTAGTGACCGGTTATCAAACCGAGCATGCGCGGCTCAGCGCGCAATTAGCGGAATTCCTCGGCTATGAGGCGGTGATGTTGTTTGGTTCGGCATTCGCGGCCAATAGTGGTGGGCTAGCCACGCTAGGGCGTTTGTATGACAAACTCTGGCTAGATCGTTTAGCTCATGCCTCACTATTGGCTGGTGCGCAACAGAGCGGGCAGCCCTGGCGGCGCTTTCGTCACAATCAATTACTGGCGATAACACCAGCGGCGACGGAAAACTCTGAACTGCTGGTGACCGAGTCAGTATTTAGTATGGATGGTGATCAATTGCCGCTAACCGATTATGCACGGCTACATCGTCATCGTCCTCGTGCTGATTGGTGGCTTGATGACGCGCATGGTTTTGGTGTGCTGGGCAAGGACGGCCGCGGGGTAGTCGAACTGGTGCAGCAAGCACCGGAATATCTGGTGCTGGCGTTTGGCAAAGCTTGTGGAGTTGCCGGTGGTGCCATTGCCTGTAGCGCGGACGCCGCAAGCTATTTAAGCAATTATTGTCCGGAACTCATTTATTCAACCGCAATGCCTGCGGCGCAAGCTGCCGCTATTACGGCGGCGGTTGAGGTGATTGCTGGTGCCGAAGGCCAACAGTTGCGGTCGCGCTTAGCCGCGAATATCAGTTTGTTTCGTGAACTGGCGCAGCAGCGAGAACTCCCATTGAGTGAAAGCCAACACGCTATCCAAACACTGATCCTGGGTACCGATGCTCGCGCACTAGGGGTAAGCGCTAAGCTCCGTGCACAGGATATTTGGTGTGCTGCGATACGCCCACCGACGGTGCCAGAAGGCACCGCTCGATTGCGTTTAACGCTTACGGCAGAACATAGCGATGCGCACATTCGTCAACTTGTCGATGCCCTAGCGAGTGCCTTAGATGCTGCATAGCCATTACGATAAAACGCGAGTCGCCCGTCATTTTGCGCGTGCTGCGTACAGTTATACCCAGCATGACGGCCTGCAAAGACAGATTGCTGAACTTTTAATAACGCAGCTAAAGCCTACTCGCGGAGTACTGCTTGATGTCGGTTGCGGACCCGCACATCACGCACCGGCTCTGCAGCGCCTTGCGGATCGTTATGTGGGGCTTGATATTGCGCCAACCATGCTAGAGGTTGCGCAACAGTCGCAGACAGGTGACTGGCTTTTAGCCGATATGGAACGTTTACCTCTAGCGAACGAAAGCGTGGCCTGTCTGCACTCGAACCTGGCGATGCAGTGGGCGAATGACACTGCTGCTTTATTACGAGAGTGGCACCGCGTATTAGCGGCGAATGGGCAGTTGTTCGCTTCGACGGTGTTAGCGGGCTCAATGTGGCCATTGAATGAGTGTTTTGCTGAAGTTGACGGCGCGGTGCGTCATAACCGTTGGCTCACACAAGATACGCTCCAGCAACAACTTGAACTACTGTCGTGGCAGGCTTCATGTGTCGTACTGCAGGTTACGCAAGCTTATCCTTCGGTGACCGCTATGCTGCGCGATCTGAAAGGCATCGGCGCCAACTACACGGCACGTGCGCAAGCAAGCTATCTCGGTCGACAACGCTTAGCGCAGTTAGAGCAGGTTATGGAACAGTACCGCAACGACACCGGAATGCTGCCATTGCGCTGGCAAATTGGCCTCGTGCGCGCGCAAAGAACAGTATAAATAGATTGAGGAAAATGCAAGATGACATGTGTTTTTGTTGCTGGTACAGATACCGATGCTGGCAAGACGATTGCTGCTGCAGCGTTGCTTTATCGCTTGGCAGAGGGTGCTGTGAGGACACTCGCAATGAAGCCAGTTGCGGCTGGCGCAGTGGCTACAGCAAGTGGCTTGCGCAACAGTGATGCATTGCAACTTGAGCTTGCTATGAACGCACGTAATGTTAGTTATGCGGAAGTGAATCCTATCTGTTTAGCCGCGCCGATTGCACCTCATATCGCAGCTGAGCAAGCGGGCATCAAGTTAAGCGTTGCTGAGTTGCTGCGCCATCAACAACGTCTGGCGCAACATCCGCACGATCTGTTGCTCATCGAAGGTGCCGGTGGTTGGTTAGTCCCGCTCAACGAGGCGGAAACCCTAGCGGATTTTGCGGTCGCGGTGGGGGCCAAGGTGGTCTTGGTTGTGGGGCTGAAACTCGGTTGTTTAAATCATGCGCTGCTCACTGCGGCAGCTATTCAACAAAGTGGTGCCGAGTTAGTTGGCTGGATCGGCAATCAACCACAAGCATCCGTCATGAGTTATCAACAAGAAAATATAGAATACTTAAAGGCTAAACTGCCAGCGCCGTGTTTGGGCATTTTACCTTTTGAACCCAGCGCTGACAGTGCCAAGCTTGCTGGCTATTTACTTGAAAGCCAGGCGCTAATGTCACTATTTGCCGGCAATTGATGTTTATCATTGCCAAGAAACAGCACCCCGGGAGCATCGCCACACAATTTCACTGTGTCGCCATCAACCCATAAGGCGGAACCTTCGCGTAAACCAATCACCGCTGTGCTTGGTGCGACGGTAGTAAACTCCGCCAGCCGCTGATCACGGGTTTCCCCATGAAAGCCTGGAGGGTGGCTGTCAATATAATGCGGATTCAACTGGCAAGGCAAAAAGCTTAGCGCGCTGAAGGATTGCGGTTCGACAATCGGCATATCGTTGGTCGTGCGAATCGATAAGCCGGCGATGTTCGAGCCTGCACTCCAACCAATGTACGGAGTGCCTGCTTGCACAGTTGATTGTAACGGTGTCACGAGTCCCCGTTGTTGCAGCTCGTTCAGCAAGTGAAAGGTGTTGCCACCGCCGACTAAGATGGCGTCCACCGCCACTAAGGTTGCCACTGCGTCGTCCTGAGCAGCCAAGTTGATAATGTCGTAACCCAGCGGTGCCAGCTTCTCAGCAACCCGCTGCGTGTATTCAGCGTAGCTCATGGTCACTCCTGCGAAAGGCACGAAGGCTATTGTTGCCGGAGCCGGCACTCGTTCGCATAACCAGGGTATTACGGGGGCTAGATAATCACTATCGCCAGCTTTAGAACTCGAGCAGAGAAGCAACTTTTGCATAGCAAGGGGTCCAACTTTTGAAAATTCATCACGATCGTTTTGGCACTCGGCATCGTAACAAAAAAAACCGCTGCTTAGCGATTGATATGCGGTACAATTGTACCCATATTTAACTCGTATCAATGGTCTTATGAGGTAACTTGATCATGCAACGTATCGTTCTCTTTCTTGCCACAAACTTAGCGATTCTGGTGGTGCTTGGGGTGGTCATGAACTTGGTCATGCCGGCGTTTGGACTCGATCCTTCCAGCTACACTGGGCTATTCGTATTTGCCGCGGTGTTTGGTTTTGGCGGTGCTTTTATTTCGCTGGCACTGTCGAAATGGTTGGCAAAACGAAGCGTCGGTGCACAGACTATTGAGACCCCGCGCAATGCAACCGAGCGCTGGTTACTGCAAACGGTTGCCCGCCAAGCGCAGCAAGCACGCATTCCGATGCCTGAGGTCGCTATCTATGATTCGCCTGAACCCAATGCGTTCGCCACGGGCGCGAGCCAGAAGAGTTCACTGGTTGCAGTAAGCACGGGTCTGCTGCGGCACATGAATGAAGACGAAGTCGAGGCCGTACTCGCACATGAAATCAGTCACATTGCCAACGGTGATATGGTGACTTTGACCCTGATTCAAGGGGTGGTGAATACCTTTGTAATTTTCTTCGCACGGGTCATTGCTGGAATTATTGATAATGCCACGCGGAGCAACTCGCAAGATGGCCGTGGTTTGGGTGGACTCGCTTATTTTGGCATTGTCATGGTGTTAGAGGTTGTTTTTGGTGTCCTAGCCAGTATTATCGTTATGTGGTTTTCGCGCCAGCGCGAATTCCGTGCGGATGAAGGTTCTGCGCGGTTAGTAGGTCCGGAGAAAATGATTGCGGCGCTGCGACGTTTGCAAAATGCGCACGAATCACAACTTGATGGCAGCATGGCAGCCTTTGGGATCCAGAGCAAACGGCGTCCGAGTGAGCTGTTTATGAGCCATCCGCCACTTGAAAAACGCATTGCAGCTTTGCAACAACTGAAACGATAAAAGTAGTAGATAAGGAATACCATGACCCATTGGAGTGCACGAAGCTGGCGTGAGAAGCCTATCCAGCAGCAACCAAATTACACTGATAAAGCGCAGCTGCAGCAGGTTGAACAACAACTAAAAACCTTTCCACCGCTGGTATTCGCCGAAGAAATTCGCTCACTTCGCGCACAGTTAAGTAAAGTGAGCCAAGGGCATGGTTTTCTTTTACAAGGTGGTGACTGCGCCGAATCTTTTGCTGACTTTAATGCGCCGAAAATCCGCGATACTTTCAAAGTCATTTTGCAAATGGCAATCGTGATGACCTTCGCCGGTTCGTGCCCTGTAACAAAGGTGGCGCGCATGGCGGGACAGTACGCCAAGCCGCGTTCGAGCGACGAAGAAACCATTGATGGGATTAGTCTGCCAAGTTATCGCGGCGATATCATTAATGGCTCTGATTTTACTGAGCTTGCGCGGGTACCCGATCCGCAACGTATGTTACAGGCTTACCACCATTCAGCGGCGACCTTGAACTTGCTGCGCGCGTTCGCTCAGGGTGGTTTAGCCGACTTGCACAAAGTGCATAAGTGGAACATGAGTTTTGTTGCTGCCAATCCGCTGAAAGAAAAGTATTTGGAAGTTGCTGAGCAAATTCAATCGGCACTGAAATTTATGGAAGTCGTGGGTATCACTGCGCAAACCAATGCGACCATTCACGAAACTCAGTTGTTCACTTCCCACGAGGCACTTCTGTTGCCTTATGAAGAAGCGTTAACGCGCACCGATACGCTGACCGGTCTGCCTTATGATTGTTCAGCGCATATGGTTTGGATTGGCGAGCGAACACGCCAGCTAGACCATGCGCACGTTGAGTTTATGCGTGGTATTCACAACCCGATCGGTGTTAAAATAGGTCCGACCACAACACCTGATCAACTGATCGCATTGTTGGATGTGCTTAACCCGCACAACGAGCCGGGCCGCATGACGCTGATTACGCGCATGGGCGCTGATAAGCTTGCGCAAGCGATGCCAGCGTTAGTGCGCCGTGTCAAAGCAGAAGGGCGGCATGTGGTGTGGTCAAGTGATCCAATGCATGGCAATACGGTGAAAGCTGAAAACGGCTTGAAAACTCGTAATTTCGACGCCATACATCAGGAACTGCGTCAGTTCTTTGCTGTGCACCAGGCCGAGGGAACCTACCCAGGTGGTGTGCATCTCGAAATGACTGGCGAAGACGTAACTGAATGCACCGGCGGTGCTTATCAGATTAGTGAACAGGATTTGACGCAGCGCTATCGCACCCAGTGCGACCCGCGTTTGAATGCAGACCAAGTGCTGGAATTAGCCTTCTTGGTCGCAGATTCACTCCGTGAGGCACGTCAAGGCCGCGGATAACACGACATTTTCGAGGTTTAGTAGTATATGTCACAGCAGGTTGAGCAGTTTTTTGAAAACCTTTGGAACGATTACATCAAACTTACGCCATCGGCAGCAAAAGTGCATGAAGTGTTGGGCCAAGGCCGCGACATTATCAACGACCATGTTGCCTTCCGTACTTTTAATTTAGCCCCAGTGCGCCTAGAAACCCTAGCGAAGCACTTTGAAGCTATGGGTTACGTTGCGGCGGGTGATTATACCTTTGAGGCGAAGCGTTTGCAGGCGAAGCACTTTGAGCACGCCGACCCGCGCTTACCAAAAATTTTCATCAGCGAGCTTTTGGTCGAAGAATTCTCACCAGAACTCCAAGCGATCGTAAAGCAGTTGGTTGAGCAGATTGACCCGGCAGCAGTTCAGCAACCTGAATTTTTGTACTCAGGTACGCACTGGCAAATCAGCAGCAATGACTATGAGCGCTTGCTCGAAGAAAGTGAATACGCGGCATGGATGGCAGCATTTGGTTTCCGCGCCAATCACTTTACCGTGAACGTGAACGAATTGCCTGATTATGCGTCACTTGAACAAGTGAACGAAACCTTGAAAAACGCCGGCTTCCGCCTTAATAGTTCAGGTGGTGAGATTAAGGGGTCACCGGCGGTTTACTTGGAACAGTCGTCAACCATGGCCGATCATATGCCCGTACGTTTTAGCGATATGGAAAAAGTCATTCCAAGTTGCTTCTACGAGTTTGCCAAGCGTTACGAAGTGGCACCGAATAAACTTTACACGGGCTTTGTTGCAGCTTCTGCTGACAAAATTTTTGAGAGTACGGACGCACGCGCCGCTGCTGCTCAGAATAGCGACGCTTAAACACGCTTGAACTCTCAATAATGATGCCGCTCAAGATTCGTCTCGGCGAGGATCTTGGCGGCAATCTCTTCTACCGAAAACCGCGTTGAATCTAGAAACGGGATGGCTTCCCGGCGGTACAGTTTCTCTACTTCTTGTAATTCAAACCGACATTGCTGCATTGACGCATAGCGTGAGCCTTCGCGACGTTTACTGCGGATCTCGTGTAGGCGCTGCGGTTCCAGCGTCAAACCAAAGAGTTTATGCCGTTGGTGCTTTAACACTTTCGGTAACTGTAAGTTCTCCATGTCATCATCTTCAGTAATGGGGTAATTGGCCGCCTTGATGCCGTAATGTAGGGCTAAATAAAGACTCGTCGGCGTTTTTCCAGTGCGTGAGACACCGAGGAGAATGATATCGGCTTGATCGTAGTCAGCGATGTTACTGCCGTCGTCATTGGCAAGCGAGTAGTTCACCGCTTCGATACGACTGTCGTAGCTATCACGCACACCATTTTCTTGAATACCGTGAGTTCTGTGCGTTTTGGGTTGTGCTTGAATCCCGAGTTCAGCACTCATGGGTTCGACAAAATAATCGAGAAAATCGTAACAGCTGCCTTCGGAACTGGTGATAACGCGTTTAATATCCAAACTTACGAAGGTATGGAAAATAATCGGACGTTCGCCCGATGCTGCATGTGCTGCGTTGATTTTGGTGACGGCGAGTTGCGCTTTTTCTACGCTATCGACAAAAGCAATGGTTTTGTGTTCCACCTTGACCGGAAACATCGATAACATGGCGCGGCCGAAAGCTTCAGCTGTCAGTGCAGTGCCGTCAGATATATAGAAGATTGTTCTCATGAATGGTTTCTCAGCGTAGAAATGCCTGATGAATCTTAACCTTTTCGGCGTTAGCGTGTAAAATGATGAGCCATCATCAGCCAGATTGACGGCTACCTTTCGCTTTACAACTGCGAGGAATTCAACGTGCAGCAACAGGTTACTGATTACGTACTTTGGTATGATCACTTAGGGATGAATGATGTAGGGCGTGTAGGGGGCAAGAATGCTTCCCTAGGCGAGATGATTAGTAACCTTGCTGGCGCCGGGGTTGTGGTGCCCAACGGCTTTGCCACCACAGCTGAAGCCTTCCACCAATTCCTCGAACAATCTGGCGTCGACGAACGCATTCATAAACTGCTCGATAAGCTTGACGTTGACGATGTTCGCGCACTTGCCGAAGCGGGCAAACAAATTCGTCAGTGGGTCATCGATACACCGTTTCAGCCAGAGCTCGATAAGGCGATTCGTGATGCCTATCAGCAACTGAGCGAGGGCAACGATGAAGTAAGTTTCGCAGTGCGCAGCTCGGCCACCGCTGAAGACATGCCAGATGCGTCCTTTGCCGGTCAACAAGAAACCTTCCTTAACGTGCATGGCATCGATGCAATCATGGAAGCGATTAAACATGTATTCGCCTCGTTATTTAACGATCGCGCGATATCCTACCGGGTTCATCAAGGTTATGACCATCGTGGCGTTGCGCTATCGGCTGGTATTCAACGCATGGTACGGAGCGACATTGCCGCTTCAGGCGTCATGTTCACCATCGATACCGAGTCAGGCTTCAACGACGTAGTCTTTATTACTTCATCTTATGGTCTGGGCGAGATGGTTGTGCAGGGTGCGGTGAATCCTGATGAATTTTACGTGCATAAACCGACCTTAAAAGCCGGTCGTAAAGCGGTGCTACGTCGCAACATTGGTAGTAAGAAAATTCAAATGATTTACGCTGATAGCAAAGATCATGGCAAGCAAACTCAGATCGTCGACATTCCGACCGAGCAGTCACGTCAATTTTCTATTACTGATGCAGAAGTTGAAGATTTGGCACGGCAAGCGATGATTATCGAGCAGCACTACGGTCGCCCAATGGACATTGAATGGGCGAAAGATGGGATCGATGGCAAGCTTTATATCGTCCAGGCGCGCCCAGAAACCGTACAGTCAAATAAATCTGGTCAAGCGATCGAACGCTTTACTTTGGCTAAGAAAAGCCAAGTTGTGGCCAGCGGTCGCGCCATAGGCCAGCGCATTGGCAGTGGTGTCGCACGTGTACTGAACGATATTTCTGAAATGGATCAGGTGCAAGCGGGCGATGTACTCGTGACCGATATGACCGACCCCGACTGGGAACCGATCATGAAGCGGGCCGCGGCGATTGTCACCAACCGCGGTGGACGTACTTGTCATGCGGCGATTATTGCGCGCGAATTAGGTATTCCGGCTATCGTCGGCTGTGGTGATGCAACGGACAAAATTAAAGCGGGGCAAGCGGTCACCGTTTCTTGTGCAGAAGGTGATACCGGTTACATTTATGATGGCGAACTGGAATTTGCGGTCAACCGCACTGATGTCGGTGCGATGCCAAACGTCCCATTAAAAATTATGATGAACGTGGGCAACCCAGACCGTGCTTTTGATTTCGCTGGGTTGCCACATGCCGGTATTGGCTTGGCGCGCTTGGAATTCATTATTAATCGGATGATCGGCGTACATCCAAAAGCCTTGCTGAATTACGCACAACAAACGCCTGAATTACAGGCACAAATCGATGAGTACATTGCCGGTTATCCATCACCGCGCGAATACTACGTAACCAAACTGACGGAAGGGATCGCCACCCTAGGTGCTGCGTTTGCACCTGAACGGGTGATTGTCCGAATGTCAGATTTTAAATCGAACGAGTATGCAAACCTGTTGGGTGGACGTCAGTATGAGCCGCACGAAGAAAATCCAATGCTTGGTTTTCGCGGTGCTTCACGTTATATCTCAGCTGAGTTCCGCGATTGTTTCGCGATGGAATGTGAGGCTATCAAGCGCGTGCGCGATGACATGGGACTGACCAACGTCGAAGTAATGATTCCGTTTGTACGCACTCTTGAAGAAGGTCGCGAAGTGATCAAGCTTTTAGCCGAACAAGGGTTAGTGCAGGGAGAACGTGGTTTACGCGTGATTATGATGTGCGAACTACCGTCTAATGCTTTGCTAGCAGACCAGTTCCTCGATATTTTCGATGGTTTCTCTATTGGCTCCAACGATTTGACGCAATTGACGTTAGGGCTTGATCGCGATTCAGGTGTCATTGCGCACTTATTTGACGAACGCAACGAAGCAGTCAAAGCACTGTTAGCGATGGCTATTCAAGCGGCAAAACGCAAAGGCAAGTATGTTGGTATCTGTGGCCAGGGACCATCGGATCATGCTGATTTTGCTCAATGGTTGGTCGAACAAGGCATAGATTCCGTATCACTAAATCCAGACACTGTAGTTGATACTTGGTTGTATCTTGCAGAACACGCAAAACACTAATTCAATTCGACGAGGAGAACGACTTGTCAAATACAGCAGTCCAGGAGTTGCACGTGCTCGATCAGCACGTAAGCTACGAGGTTCCTGCCGCTGGTTATCGACGCTATAGCCAAGCGCTAACGCAAGCGGGGTTCGCTGGCGCAATCGAAGATAACTATGCAAGTCGTTTACTCGCCGCGACCGACAACAGTGTTTACCAACTGTTACCACAGCTTGTCATTTTTCCTCGTGATACCGCTGATTTGCAGTTGGCATTGCAACTTGCTCAGCGCGAGGACTTTCTCGATCTAACCTTCAGCCCTCGTGGGGGGGGTACGGGTACCAATGGGCAAAGCTTGAATCAAGGCATCATCATTGATTTAAGTCGAACTTTTAAAAACATTCTTGAAATTGCCCCTGAACAAGCTTGGGTTCGCTGTCAGACGGGTGTCGTCAAAGATGCACTCAACGATGCTGTGCGCGAGCATGGACTGTTTTTCTCGCCGGATTTGTCGACCTCTAATCGTGCCACCATTGGCGGTATGATCAATACCGACGCTTCAGGGCAGGGGTCCTTGGTCTATGGTAAAACCAGCGATCATATTCTTGGTCTACAAGCGGTGTTGATCAATGGCGAAGTGATTGAAACGGCCCCGGTAAGCGTGGCCGAGGCGCAACGCCGCGCGCACGGCGAAAGCATGGAGGCAAGTCTTTACCGGCAAGCTATTGCAACTTGTATCGGCAAGCGGAGCGCTATCGAAGCTAAATTCCCGCCATTGAATCGGTTTTTAACCGGCTACGATCTCAAGCATTGCTATGACCCGCAAGCACAAACTATTGATTTATCGCGTTTGTTGGCCGGCTCTGAAGGTACTTTGGCATTTATTACCGAGGCTAAACTCAACTTAACCGCCATTCCGCGCCACAAAGTCTTAGTAAATATAAGCTATCGTAATTTCGATGCTGCGTTGCGGCATGCGCCGGTTTTGGTTAAAGCACGTGCGACTTCGGTCGAAACCATAGATAACACAGTGCTCAATTTGGCACGTAATGACATTATTTGGGACAGTGTTCGCGAGCATCTTTCTGAAGGCCAAGCTGATCAACCCATGGACGGCATCAACATGGTGGAATACACCGCCGTTGATCAGGCTGAAATTGATGCAAAACTGCAACAGCTGATTGCAATCTTGGAGCGTGAATTAGAGGCCGGCGCTAATAACCAACATGGAGTGGTGGGCTATAAGATCTGTGACCAAGCGGATAGCATTCAAACCATCTATGCCATGCGTAAAAAAGCCGTCGGTTTGCTCGGTGCGGTAAAAGGCGAACGTAAGCCTATCGCGTTTGCTGAAGACACCGCAGTGCCACCTGAGTCACTGGCGGACTTTATTAGCGAGTTTCGAGGTTTACTTGACCAACATGAACTGCAGTACGGGATGTTTGGCCATGTCGACGCTGGCGTATTACACGTGCGTCCTGCGCTGGATATGAAAGTGCCGGCCGATGAGCAAATGTTGCGCCGTATCAGCGATAAAGTCGCAGCTTTGACTGCCAAATATGGCGGTTTGATGTGGGGTGAACATGGTAAGGGCTTTCGTTCCGAGTATGCGCCGACGTTCTTTGGTCCCGAGCTCTATACCGAACTACAGAAAATTAAAGCTGCTTTTGATCCTGACAATCGGTTGAATCCAGGAAAGTTGGCCACGCCGTTTGGCCATCCGACCGCTCAACTGGTTTCGGTTGATGCGCGCAAACGAGGCTTTTTCGACCGCCAAATTCCAATCGCTGCGCGTGCGTCCTATCAAGCAGCTTTGAACTGTAATGGTAATGGCTTGTGCTTTAACTATGCCGAAGCATCGCCTATGTGTCCCTCGTATAAAGTCACGGGTGATCGACGCAATTCACCAAAAGGTCGCGCCACCTTAATTCGTGAATGGCTACGTCTGAACGCTCGAGAAGGCGTTGATGTGAGCGCAGAAGCACCACAGAAGTCTTGGTTTTGGCGTTTTCCTAAACGTCAAAACGCCAGTGACTTTAACCACCAAGTGAAAGCTTCCATGGATGCCTGTTTGGCATGTAAGGCATGTGCTAGCGAATGTCCGGTCAAAGTTGACGTACCGCAGTTTAGGGCGAAGTTCTTACAATGGTATTATCATCTGTATCGGCGCCCACTGCGTGATTATTTGGTAGCAAGTGTAGAGCGCACGGTGCCGCTAATGGCGAAATGGCCGCGTATCAGCAATGCACTAACCCACAATGGTTTGAGTCAATGGCTCTTTGCTAAAGTCTTTGGTTACGTTGATACGCCCAAATTATCGGTTCCTAATCTCCAGCAGCAATGGCAGCAGGATTGGTTATCGGGCAATGTGGAACAACTGCAAGCGATGGATGCCAAGGAGCGGCAAAACATCGTGGTGATTGTGCAGGATCCCTTTACCAGTTTTTACCAAGCTGAAGTGGTAGTCGCCTTTGCAAAAGTCGTCGCGCGTATGGGTTACCAGCCATATTTATTGGACTTTATCGGTAATGGTAAAGCCTTACATGTGAAAGGCTTTTTAAGCCAGTTTCGCCGTGTAGTGCAGCGTGTGAGCAAACAACTTAACGCTGTTGCTGAGTTAGCTATTCCCATGGTTGGCTTGGATGCTGCCACAGTACTGGTGATGCGTGATGAATATCGTGAATTTCGTGGCGCGCCGCAGAATTACAAGGTGCAATTAGTGCACGAGTGGTTATGTGAGCATCTAGCGGAGCTACAACAGTTCAAAGGGGTGCACGAGGGCAGTGCCGATTTGTTAACCCACTGTACTGAGCAAACAGCCGTACCGACAACGGCGAAGCAATGGCAGCAAGTATTTGCCAGCGTGGGTAAAACCATTAAGCCGGTAGCAACGGGTTGCTGTGGAATGGCAGGAACTTATGGACATGAAATCGAACAGCTCGAGCATTCGAAGCGACTCTTTGCTATGAGTTGGCAGCAACCCCTTGCGGCAAGTGCGCAGCCTTTGGCCACCGGGTTTTCTTGTCGCTGCCAAACCCATCGCATGCAAGCTACAGAAACAACGAAGCTGCGACAGGATGTTCGCCATCCAGTGCAGCTTCTCGCAGACTTGCTGAGTTAATAAGAGCTGAGCGCGGTATTAACCGCGCTTGGCTGCTTTTGCTTTGGCAATCACTTCACGAGCCAGCTCGTCAGCAATAATGCCTGTGGGGCGTTGCTCTGCTGCTGAACGATTGAAGATCTCAGTCAACGTATTGTAAATATTACGCACCCGTTCTTCCGTTTCGGCGGTACTCATACCGGTAGCTTCGCTACAAACATGAATTACACCACCTGCGTTAATCACGTAGTCAGGTGCATACAGAATCCCCATATCCATGACTTTTTGATCGTGCGCAGGGGTGGCTAACTGGTTATTGGCACTACCGGCGATAATTTTCGCTTTAATTTGTGGCAGTGTAGTGTCGTTGATGGTCGCACCTAATGCACATGGAGCATAAACATCGACATCCAAGCCATAGATTTCATCTAAGCCGACAACGGTCGCATTCAATTCTCGTGCGGCACGCTCGCAGGCTTCTTCATTAATATCGGTCACGAATAGTTTTGCGCCTTCTTTTGCACAGTATTCAGCGAAGTCGTAACCAACCGCACCGAGACCCTGAATCGCAATTTTCAAACCATTTAAATCTTCGCTACCAAATTTGTGCTTAGCGGCAGCTTTCAGGCCTAAATAGGTACCTTGCGCGGTATGCGGTGACGGGTCACCCGCTTTACCTTCGGTACCGGCAACATGTTGTGTTTCTTCAGCAACAATTGCGATATCACTGGTGCGAATATTGACGTCTTCGGCAGTAATATAACGTCCGCCTAATGAATTGATAAAACGACCATAAGCACGGAATAATTCGGGGCTTTTAATTTTCTTTGCATCACCGATGATAACCGCTTTACCGCCGCCAAGGGGCAAGCCGGCGAGGGCGCTCTTATAAGTCATGCCACGCGATAAGCGCAACACGTCCGTCAGAGCTTCGGCTGATGACGCGTAGTTCCACAAGCGTGTGCCACCTAACGATGGACCTAAGGTGGTGTCGTGAACTGCGATAATCGCTTTAAGACCGGTTTCTTTATCGTGGCAAAACACCACTTGTTCGTGTTGGTCGAACTCTTGATGCTCAAATAGAGACATGAGTTTGGTTTCCTCGTTCATCCCAAAATTGCGCGCACATTAGCACTTAAATATTGGCTATGCTAGTGCACGACAAAAATAAAACGTTTACGTTAACGTAAACTATTGAAAGCAAAGTTTACAGTAATTCAGACTTTGCCCAAAACACCTTTCAAGGTACTATGGGCGCAACGTTGATGTACTAAATAAGCAATAAGGAAAGATTCAATTATGGCGATTCAACTGCCTCCAATGAGCCAAGAAGAAACCTCGAAATGGGTGCGTGAGCAATTTCAAGCCGCGAATAAATTTTTGGCCGAAAACGGCATTATAAGCGACCGCGTATTGACCAAAGATTCGCGCTATTTAGCGCCGTACGTTGCGGTATGGAAATTTACCACGCAAGATCGTAAAGAGTTGTGGTTGGTCAATGGCGATGTACCGACTGACGTGGCTGGCAAAAAAGCCGCAGATAATGCCCGTGATGCGCTGCGTTATTTCTCATTTCAGTGGCAGTTGAAAGCGCAAAACTTGATGGCGGATGAGCAAGCCATGGCCGACCCTACCAAGCAGCAATATGCTAATTATTTGGTGAATCGTGCCGAAACCATTTATGAAGTGGTTGATTCGCCTGAACTGTGGGAAGCACCAGCAGAAGATCAGAGCAACGGGTAAGTCGTTGCTCTTCACAGCTTAATCTTCGTCGAGTTCTTGCACGAGATAGAACACCCCCAGATTCAGCAGCTCGCAGGTCCACCTGCGCAGTTGCTGATCCGCAAGTAACACATCGCATTCAGCTAATGGGCATTCGTCCCAAATCGCCAGTAGTGCATCGCGCGCTGGTGAGTCAGGGCAATACCCTAGACGCTCTCCTTGCGCATAAAGCTGGTTATTTGTATCCAGCAAAATACGGGCCCCAGGGCTGCGACCAATGAGCATGTCAGTGGCGGCAAATTGCAATAATTGCTGCTCATCAATGGCTTGATCTGGCTGCGGAAGTGGGCGTTTTGCTTGGGACATTACTTGTAGAATGGCTTGCTGTCCTTGCTCACTTGCCAATTGCTGCTGCAGCAATTGTTGGACTGCGGCGACTTCCTGTGGATTGACAAAAAAGGGAGCCTGCTTCGAGTCCAAAGCTGGATCTTGGTAACGCGGATAGACAGTATCACTAGCCAGTAGTTGATCTGCGATCTGTGCCAGGAACTCGGCACTATTAGGTGCCCGAAAACCGACCGAATAATTCAACGACGGCTCAAGGGCAATACCATGATGCGGACATCCGGCAGGAATATACAACACATCTCCAGGCTCCAAGACGGTATCGATGACCGCTGGAAAATCAGCGTCTTGAAGCTGCTTTAAATCGGGGTGTGGACAATGTTCGGTCAGTCCCGACATGCGCTCGCCGACGCGCCAATGCCGCCGTCCTGCGCCTTGAATGATAAATACGTCGTACTGATCAAGGTGAGCACCGACGCCACCCCCGTCGGTAGCAAAACTCACCATGACATCATCAAGGCGCCAATCGGGTAAAAAACGAAAGGCCGAAAGCAGTTGTTGAACTTCCGGAAACCATTCGTTGACCGCTTGTACTAGTAGCGTCCAATTGGCTTCGCCAAAACTTTCGTAGTCAGCAAATGGCCCGTGGAGCACATCCCATTGGTGGTTATGATGTTGAATGATGCGTGCATCGACGCCTTCTTCCATGGCCAACCCTGCGAGCAACTCGGCTTCAATTGGATCGGCAAAGTCAGCGAAACCGCCACGAATGAGAAGCGGTTGTTGTTGCCAGTATTCACCGAGAAAAATTTGACGATCGAATTGCAGGGTAAAAACAGTCATTATGAACCTTGCAAGTCATCAACGAAGGCAATAGCACGACCAATGTAAGAAGCTGGAGTAAGCATTTTTAATTCAGCTTTGACGTCATTGGGTAGGGCTAAGCTGTCGATAAATTCCGCCATAGCCGCTTGGTTGACACGTTTCCCACGGGTCAATTCCTTGAGTTTTTCATAGGGCTTTTCAATTCCGTAACGACGCATTACGGTTTGGATTGGCTCTGCTAGCAATTCCCAGTTTTGATCAAGTTCGCGCGCCAGATTGTCGGCATTGACTTCGAGTTTGCTGATGCCTTTGAGTGTGGCTTGATAAGCAATCAACGCGTAGGCAAAGCCGACACCAAGATTGCGTAGTACTGTTGAGTCAGTCAGATCGCGTTGCCAACGGCTGATTGGTAACTTGCTCGCGAGATGCTGCATAATGGCATTAGCGATACCGAGGTTGCCTTCAGAGTTTTCAAAGTCGATCGGGTTGACCTTGTGTGGCATGGTCGATGAGCCAACTTCGCCAGCTATCGTACGCTGTTTAAAGTGATTCAGTGCGATATAGCCCCAAACATCGCGGTTGAAATCAATCACAATAGTGTTAAAACGCGCAACGGCATCAAATAATTCAGCAATGTAGTCATGCGGCTCGATTTGGGTCGTATATGCATTCCAACTCAAGCCCAAACCGGTTACGAACTGTTCGGCAACTTGGTGCCAATCAACGTTAGGGTAGGCGGTTAAGTGCGCATTATAGTTACCAACCGCGCCGTTAATTTTGCCCAACAGCGGTACGGCTGAAATTTGCTTTAACTGACGTTCGAGGCGTACATAAACGTTCGCCATTTCTTTACCCATAGTGGTCGGTGTTGCTGGCTGACCGTGGGTACGTGCCATCATAGGCACTGCTTTATGTTCGAATGCGAGCGCTTTGACCGCGTCACTGAGTTGTTGCATCATCGGCAGCATCACATCGGTGAGTGCTTCGCGCAGCATTAACGCATGCGACAGATTGTTAATGTCTTCAGAGGTACAGGCGAAGTGAATAAATTCGCTAACCGCATGCAATTCAGCTTGCCCAGCGATACGTTCTTTCAGAAAGTATTCGACTGCTTTGACGTCGTGATTGGTGGTCGCTTCGATCGTTTTGACACGCTCAGCATCAGCTTCGCTAAAATTGTTGATCAATGCTTCGAGGTAGTCATTTGCAGCAGTTGAAAACGGCGGGACTTCTTTGATCTCTGTTACCTTGGCGAGCTGTTGGAGCCAGCGAATCTCCACGATCACACGTTGACGTATCAGCCCGTACTCACTAAACATAGGACGTAGGGCGGCGGCTTTCGTGCCATAACGGCCATCGACGGGAGATAAAGCCGTAAGGGCAGATAAACTAGTCATGTTGAAGACTCCGATGCTGAGCTAAGTGAAACATAAAGGTCATGCGCGATGGTGACCATCTTGCGCCGATTGAAAAGAAATTGTCGACGTTGACCGCCGCTTTGCTGCCAAAGAATAGCACTGCGAATCGCCGCCAGCAGCAGGGCGCGTATTTGGTTTTGGATATTCGGCTGCTGTAAATGGCTTGGCTTACCTTGTATTTGAATCGGTCGACTCAAGGGCGAGATAAAGTCGCTGTAGGTGCTTGCCATGCCAGTTAACAAAGTTTCGTCGGCAAATTGAAAAGTAGCCCGCTGACGTTGCAGTTGTTCGATGCGATCGCCCAGTTTGGCTAGCTGCTGAGGGTGTTTCTGTAAACGCCGAGCTAGCGCTAGTATGCCAACCATGTAGCGGGTGACTTCAACGTCTTTATCGCGGGTCGCGCCAAGTTGTGCTAACAACACCTGCAAGCCGCGCCGCAAGTTTTGCACATCGCCATAGATTTCGATAAATGACCGCGGATTTTGGATTAATACGCTATCAAGCAGTGCTTGGCGCGCATACTCATCGGTCAACTGGCCGTGCCGCGCCAGTTGCTTGACCGCGGCACAACATTGGGCTACCGCAGCAAGGGCAAGGACGCGTTGTTGCCACTGGTTCACAACAATACCTCGTGGTCGGCTAAACGCTGTTCAATAATACCCCCACCGAGACACACGTCACCCTGGTAAAATACCGCCGATTGTCCAGGAGTCACCGCTGCCACCGGCTGCTCGAATTCGACTTGGATGCGGCCATCAGCTTGCGGCGTCACGCGGCAAGGAATATCTTGCTGGCGATAGCGAGTTTTCACCACGCAAGCAAAAGGCGCGGTCAACTGTTCGCGTGCAACCCAATGCAGTTGACCGGCAATTAGCCCTTTCGAATACAAACGCGGATGTTGTTTACCTTGTGCAACAATGAGGACATTGCGTTCGACATCTTTATCAACCACATACCAAGGTTCGTCGCTGGCATCGGCGCGCCCGCCAATGTACAGACCTTTGCGCTGACCCAGGGTGTGATACATTAAACCTTCATGCTCGCCAAGCACTTCGCCGTCAACACTCTCGATGACACCCGGTTTGGCGGGTAAGTATGTTTGTAAGAAGTCCTTGAACTTGCGTTCGCCGATAAAACAGATACCGGTAGAGTCTTTCTTATCGGCTGTCACTAAACCTTGCGCCTCAGCGATTTTGCGCACTTCAGGCTTTTCTAGTTCACCAACTGGAAAAAGAGTTTGCGCGACATGTTCATGTGAGAGCGTGTACAGGAAGTAGCTCTGATCCTTGTTGTTATCGAGGCCGCGCAAAAGTTGAAACTTACCTTCGCTCTCACGGCGACGGACGTAATGACCTGTAGCAATATAGTCAGCGCCTAATGCTTCCGCAGCAAATTCTAAGAAGGCCTTAAATTTAATTTCTTTGTTGCACATGATATCGGGATTAGGTGTACGTCCTGCTTTATACTCTTGCAGGAAGTATTCGAATACGTTGTCCCAATATTCGGCGGCAAAATTGACCGTATGCAGCTCGATACCAAGTTTGTCACATACCGCTTGAGCGTCGGCAAGGTCTTCTGCCGCAGCGCAGTATTCGTCGTTGTCGTCTTCTTCCCAGTTTTTCATAAACAAGCCTTCGACTTGATAGCCTTGTTGTAGTAACAGGTACGCGGAAACCGACGAATCGACGCCACCTGACATTCCGACAATTACTTTTGTATCTGCGTTCGACATAACGACCTTTTACTCCGTAAAAATGCGCGCGAATTCTACCACACTGGGGGCACTTCGCGCCACTGACCCGGCGCTAAACCTGCCAAGCGCCAAGGGCCAATTGCAGCTCTTATCAGACGCAGTGTTGGATGGCCTACCGCAGCTGTCATACGACGCACTTGGCGGTTCTTTCCTTCACGAATAATTAAGCAAATCCAGCTGTCTGGCACCGATTTACGCTCGCGAATGGGCGGGTTACGTGGCCAAATATGATCTGGTTCTGGCATTCGCAAAGCTTCTGCTGGCAGCGTCATACCATCAGCGAGCTCGACGCCTTCACGAAGTTGCTTGAGCGCACTTTCGTCAGGTATTCCCTCAACTTGTACCCAGTAGGTCTTCGGTAGTTTGTGTTTTGGGTGACTAATCTTATGTTGTAGGGAACCATCATTGGTCAACAACAACAGACCTTCACTGTCTTTATCGAGACGCCCAGCAGGATAGACATCATTAAACGGAACATACTGCTTGAGCGTAACCTCATCGGCGTCTGCGGAGGAAAATTGTGTCAATACGCCATAGGGTTTATTCAATAACACTAACTTTGGATTGGCTGGGCGGCTGCTAGTTTTTTTAGTTTTACGGCGAAACGGTTTTGGGCCTGATTTGGGTCGCATGGTCTCGATATCGTGGTTGCAAAAATTTAATGGTAGAATGACGTTTGTCATTGCAAAAACACAGTATAAAGGAAAAAGTCCGCGATGCAGGATTCTCAACCGAATAAAAACGAAAACCAGGTAACTAAAGATGATTGCTTTGCTGCAGCGCTGCGCGGTGAGGTGCCACTGCGTGTTGGTGATGTGATTCAACGGAGCTGGGATATTACCTTACGCGCCTTGCCAATTATGCTCGTTGCGTTAGCGCTGATGCTGGTCGTTAATTACGTTATTGGCGAGATTACCGCAGTGCAGTTTCCGGTCGACGAAAACAATCCAAATCTAGCCAATGTTGCTTGGCAAACCCTAATTGGTATGGTGATCATGGCGCCCTTTAACGCGCTTGTGCAATGGCTCGGGATACTTAACGCGCGCGATGTTAAACCAAGCTTTGCGAACTTTTCTCACGCCTTTCGTAGTGCGCCACAGGTGATTGGCATTCAAGTCGTGATGACGGTTTTGATCATGGTGGCGAGCACCGTGTTCTTCCTTATTTTTGGTTTCTCTTCAGTGTTCCTCGCGTTAGTCGTGGTCACTGCCGCTTATTTGCAGCTTTCTTTTACCCTTGCTGTGCCGCTAGTGTTGGATCGAGGTTTACGTGTACAGCGCGCAATTCTTGCCTCAGTGATGATTTTAAGTAAACGTATCTTTGCCATGTTAGGCATTTATATTGTGATGTTTTTTATTCTTTTTATCAGCGCTTTACCGTTACTTCTTGGTCTTATATTCACCCTACCAATGACGTTTAACGTGATCGGGGTGATCTACAATCGCATGATCGGGCTACCTAGTTCAGAACAACCGTTGCCACTCGCGACGGACGACCAAGGTGGCGTATAGGAGATTGGATGTTACGATTTTTATTAGTTGTGTTTGCCCTAATTGCTGTGGTGGCAGCTGTGGTTGCGCCGAATGTGCTGCATTTGGCCAATCCCCACCGACTTTATGATGGCGTAGTTCCGGTCAAGTCTGACCAAGTAAAGGTGCCGGAAATCCGTGAACTGCCTGACTTTTCGCAGTACAGCCAAGCCGCTGATAAAAAACAGGCATTCTTTGGTTTTTTGGCGCCAGTGGTGGCCGCTGAAAATGCACTGATTGAGCAACAACGCCAGGGCTTGCAAGCGTTACACACGAAGTGGTTGTTCAAAGCGAACTCGCTCAACCGTGAGCAACGTAGTTGGCTTGAATATTTGGCTAAGCGTTATCGCGTTGACTTTGATTTACAAGAAGGTGCAGCTGAAATGTTTGAACTGTTGTTGCGTCGCGTCGATGTGGTACCAGAAACCTTAGTGTTAGTGCAAGCGGCGAATGAGTCAGCATGGGGAACGTCACGTTTTGCCACCGAAGCTTTTAACTTATTTGGTGAGTGGTGCTTTAGTGAAGGCTGCGGCATTGTACCCAACTTGAGAGGTGACGAAGCGCGCCATGAGGTTGAACGCTTCAGCACCATTAATGCGTCTGTACGCAGCTACTTAATGAATCTCAATACCCATCCGGCTTATGTCGAATTGCGTACGTTACGTGCCGCTAAACGCGCTGAAAATGCCGATATCCGAGCCTTGGACCTAACCCCTGGGTTGCTTAGCTACTCCGAGCGTGGCGAGGCTTACATTGAGGAACTTAACGCG
Source organism: Pseudidiomarina atlantica (assembly GCF_000753735.1). GTDB lineage: Bacteria > Pseudomonadota > Gammaproteobacteria > Enterobacterales > Alteromonadaceae > Pseudidiomarina > Pseudidiomarina atlantica. The sequence continues at coordinate 188,041 of NZ_JPIN01000001.1, forward strand.
ATGATTCGCGTCAATCGGCCATTGATATTAGAAGCCCTAGACGAAACCGGCCCACTGCCTGAGCCGGGTTTTAATGCTAGCGCTGCAACTAACTCAAATTCCGCACCTGAATAACACCTGAGGCGCCGTCTTCGTTGGCGGCGTCATCTTCTGTATCACGGAAATTCAAGAACTCGGTTGGCGTAGGCTGATCGAATGCCGTGTCACCATTAACATTTTCCTGTCCGTCCGCCTGAATCGATTTAAAGTCAAATAGCTGATGATCAGCTAAATGTGATGGCACGATGTTTTGCATCGCGGTAAACATACTTTCAATACGGCCTGGGAATTGCCGATCCCATTGTCTCAACATCTCTTTAATGGCTTTGCGTTGCAGATTCTCCTGCGAGCCACATAGGTTACATGGAATAATAGGGAAAGCTGCATAGCTGGCGTATTTTTCGATGTCTTTCTCACGCACATAGGCGAGCGGCCGAATTACCACATGTTCACCGTTATCACTGACCAGCTTGGGTGGCATTGACTTCATTTTACCGCCATAAAACATGTTCAGCATGAGCGTTTCGAGCATGTCATCGCGGTGATGGCCTAAGGCTATCTTAGTAGCACCTAGCTCTTTGGCGACACGATAAAGAATCCCACGGCGTAAGCGTGAACAGAGTGCGCAAGTGGTTTTACCTTCAGGTATCTTCTCTTTAACGATAGAGTAGGTGTCTTCTTCAATAATGCGAAAGTCAACGCCTTCAGCGCGCAGATATTCGGGCAAAATGTGCTCTGGAAATCCGGGCTGTTTTTGGTCAAGATTCACTGCGATCAAGGAAAACTGAATTGGCGCGATTTTCTGTAAAAAACGTAGAATGGCGAGTAGGGTGTAACTATCTTTACCACCCGATAGACACACCATCACTTTGTCGCCGTTTTCGATCATATTAAAATCTTCGATGGCTCGACCGACATGGCGACGTAAGCGCTTTTCTAACTTATTGAAGTTATAGCGTTGTTTTTTCTCTTGCTCGCTTTTTTCTGCAACACTCATGAATCTATGCACACCTAAATTAAAGTAAAACCCACAAAAGCGCGCGGATTATACCTTAACTGGTGATTCAAATCCTGCTGGTTTTACCGCAAGCAGGTCACAATTGATCTGCTCTATGACATGCTCCGCAGTGTTACCAAGTAGGGCGGCACTAAATCCGGTGCGACCAATGGTACCTAAAACCACGAGCTCGGCATCCAGCTCTTTTGCTAATTCCGGTATCACTTGTTCTGGCAACCCCTCTAGCACATGCTGCTGAGCGGCTGGCAAGGAAAATAGTTGGGCATGCTCAGCGAGTGCTTGGCGATGGTTTTGTTCGATCACTTCGCGATAATTGGCGGTGTCAAATTCAGGAATTTCAGCGGCGATGGTGACCGGCGCGCCAGGATAAGCGTTGACAAGGTGAACCTCACTATGGAGACAGGTTGCAAAGCGTTGGGCCACTTCGGTAATGCGGTAGTTGAGGCTCTCGTGATGTGCATGCTCACCGGTGGTATGAATGGCGGCGAGTACTTTGCCATCTTCGGGCCAGTCATGCTCTTTGACCAGTAGGACTAAACAGGGGGCCTTACGCAACAAATGCCAGTCGGTTGGGGTAAAAATAAGATGCGCCAAGCCTTCATGCGGGTGGGTCGCCTTGACGATGATATCGTGCTCGCCTTTAACCGCGGTCTCAATAATGGCCTCATAGGGGCGATTGTGCCACAGTACTTCGATATTGATATCAAGATCGCGCGTGTTATAGCCTTCGAGCAGATCTTCAATCCACACGCGGCGGTCATTGATCAGGCTGTCGCGCATAGTACTGCGCTCATCAGCGGCGAGCATGGTGGTCATTTCATACGAAAAATCATAGATGGAAAGCAACAGGGTGAGCGATGCTTGGCTAATGCGAGCTAAATGAAGGGCTCGGTTGAGTGCTTTTTGTTGCTCTTTATCAGGGTCTAAAACCACCAAAATATTGTTCACGCACGACATAGTTCACCTCAATGAGTGGAAATTTCTAGCATTGAGTTTAGCCAGAATTTTCTGCGTAAGCCAACTATGCCATCGCAACTGCTTGACGCAGCGCAATGATCAAGGTCCAAACCCCGTAGAGAATGAGTAACACGCCCATTGCCTGGCGAAAGCCTTGGGCTTTGAGAATGCTTTGCACTGCGCCGGTGAACCAGCCAAAAGCAAACATTGCGGGTAAGGTTCCCAAGCCAAACAACAGCATGTAAAGCCCCCCTTGAGCGGCGGTGCCGCTGATGGCGGCCCAACTCAGCGCACTGTAGACAAGACCACAAGGTAACCAGCCCCAGACCACTCCGGCGGCAAAACGCCCCGCAAGTGAGCGTTGTTGTTGTAGTTTCCGCGCACTTGGCGCAAGCCGTTGCCAGAGGGGACGTCCCAAGCGTTCAAGCTGTTGCATGCCAAACCACCAGCCAGCGAAATAGAGGCCAAGCGCAATTAAAAAGACTGCCGCAAGAAAGCGCAGACCAAGCAACGCAGGGGTAAATTGTGCGATGGCAAGTTGGCTGAGTAAACCCACTAAAACGCCAGCAACCACATAAGAACTGATGCGACCTAAATTGTAGGTCAGTAATTCAGTAGCAGAAGGTTTTGCGCCAAGCGCGCCGGCAAGCCCCCCACACATCATCAAGCAGTGTCCCGCTCCAGCAAGTCCCATCAGTAGGGCTGCAAAGTAATCAGCTGGATTGTTCATCATCGTTAGTTGGCTGAGTTGGCGACTTGTTCCTATGTTTTGCTTTGGGGTCATCATCGTCGAGCAAAACATTCATGCCCTGGCGCTCAAGATCTTCAAACTGATCGCTACGCACTGCCCAGAAAAATACCGCCACAGCGATGATCACGAATACGATAGCGATGGGAATTAACAGGTACAGACTTTCCATGCTATGGGTCCTTCGGAGTAGGAGGTTGTCGATAAAGGCGCAATGAATTCACTAACACCAGTAGCGAGCTAACTGACATACCAATGGCTGCGATGTAGGGGGTTACCCAGCCCATCACTGCAATAGGTACAATAGCAATGTTATAGAACAATGCCCAAGAGATATTCTGCTTCAAAATAGCACGACTTTTAGCCGTGGCTCGCAAGAGCTCGGCGAGCGCACCAAAATCATTGCGCATCGCGACGATATCGGCAGCTTGCCGAGCGAGATCCGCGGCATGTCCAAACGTCATTGAGACGTCTGCTTGGGCGAGAACGGGACCGTCATTCATACCATCACCAATCATCATCACTGGATGTTGCTGTTGTGTTTGCTTAACCCAATGCAGTTTGTCTTCTGGCAAACACTGCGCGTGATATTGGCTGATCCCCAGTTGCTCGGCAACACGGCGCGCGTTGTGTGGCTGATCACCGGTAAGCATGATGATTTCAAGCCCTTGTTGGCGCAGAAAATGCAAGGTTTCTGCGACATCTGGACGTAAAGTATCAGTGACCAGAAAGCGCGCAATGACTTGTTCCGGCGTGGCAAGAATAACGTTGTAATCAGCTTCTTTATTGAGTTCTGGGTGCCAATCCGCAGAGAATCCAGGAGCGCCAATTCTGACCCGTACTAAATTACCATCTGTTTGCTGCCAGTCTGCCTCGATGCCACGACCGAGTGCGACTGAGACGTTGGTTAACTGCACCGAGGACTTGCTATCAAGTTGTTGAAACGGCTTGGCAAGAGGGTGTTCGGAGTGCGATTCAAGTGCTTTCGCGAGAGCCCAAGCCTGTGTTTGCGCAACGTTATCCTCTAGTTGCACGTCAGCAATGCTAAATTGACCGGTAGTGAGCGTTCCGGTTTTATCAACCATCACAGTTTTGACCGTTGCCAAGGTCTGAATCGCATCTGTGTTACGCAGGATGATGCCTTGCTTATTTAACCGATGGATCACGCCAGTTACAGCTGTGGGTGCTGCTAATGCAAGAGCACAGGGGCAGGTTGCTACTAACACCGCAAGCGTCACCCAAAATGCTTCGCTAGGTTCAATAAAGGTCCACACAAAGAAAGTAAGCGCGGCGAGAATCAACAGTTGCTGCACAAATTGATTGGCCAGCTTTTCAGCGCGCTCCGCGAGTTTTGGTTTGTTGGCCAAGGCTTGGTCTTGTAAGGCTGCTATTTTTGCCATCACGGTGGCTTGTTGCACCGCGGTCACGCGAATACGCAATGGCTGCGTTTGATTCAACGTTCCAGCAAACACTCGGGCTCCTTGTTCGTGCACGACAGGCACACTTTCACCGGTGAGCATGCTTTCGTTAATCGTACCTAGCGCGCTTAGCAACTCGCCATCGGCGGGCAAAGTTTGTCCCGGCAATACGCGCACAATATCGCCGTCGGTTAATTTATTGACCGCAATTGACTCAAGGTCGCCATTCGCGGTCTCACGTTGCGCGGTGGCGGGAAGCAGCTTTACCAGATTTGATGCGGTGGCAATGGCGCGTTGTTTGGCCAAGAGCTCCAAATAACGTCCGACTAACAGTAAAAAGGTGAACATACTCACCGATTCAAAATACACTTCGCCGTGATTAATGACCGTAGCATATGCGCTGGCACCGTATGCGCTAAGTAATGCAAGGCTAACCGGGACATCCATGTTCAACTGTTTGGCTTGGATGCTGCGTAGTGCTGATAAATAAAATGGCTGAGCGCTGTAAAGTAAAACAGGGGTGGCGAATAACAGACTGATCCACCAGAAGAATTGCCGTAGATTATCGTCTAATTCATCGACCATGCCAAAGTAGAGGGCGACAGCTATCATCATCACTTGCATAGTTGCAAGGCCGGCAATGCCGATCCGCCGCACAAAATAGCGACGTCGGCGTTTGAAGTCCTGCTCTTGCGTTGCCGCTTGAAACGGCAGGGCGCGATAACCAAGCCCTGATATTTTTTTCAGAACGTCGCTGAGTTTGACCTGTTCTGGGTGCCAAGCCACGTTCACTCTCTCTGTGGTGGCGTTGACTCGCGCGTAATCGACACCGGGCAATGTTTGTAGTTGCTGTTCGATAAGCCAAGCGCAGGCGGCGCAAGTCATACCTTCGACCGATAGGGTGGTACTCGTGTGGCCGTTGTCGTCAAGATGGGTAAACTGTTGTTGTAATTCTTCTTGATCGTAAGCCTCGAGCTGTTGCAACTCTTCGGGAAGTAATGGGATCTGCAACGGATTCGAGGTATCGCGGAATTGGTAAAAATGCTGCAGTCCTTGCGCTTCGATGGTTTGCGCTACCGCCTGACAACCGTAACAACAGACGTGGCGCTGCTTATCTGCCACTGTAACGCTGTAACCACCATTTGGTGGCAAAGGTTGGAGGCAGTGAAAACAACTGCCATTTGGAGATTCAGGCAGGTTGGCACCCATCACTAAACGCCGTAGGTCAAGGGCTGTAGCGTGAGTTCGCGATAAGCCGGGAGTTGTACCTGCTGACTCAAACGCCAACTGTTATCGAATGGGCTTATAGTGAGCGTCCATTTGCCTTGCTCGGTGGCAACGTCGTCGGGGAGTTGGCCACGAAAAACACCTTTGGCGTCAGCAGTTAGAATGAGCTCAAAATCTTTGTCTTTTAACGTGGTGTGATAAAACTGTACACGCAATGCAGTAAGTTCATCAGGAGCGCCGGTTTTGTACGCTAGGGTTAGGGTTTGCGCATCTTGCTGCAGAGTGAAGCTAATATTCAATGCTTGCGCAGCTTGAACTTTCTCCACTTGAGTATTGATTCCGCGACCTTTCTTATAATAGTCGTCAACCACCATCGGATTGTCGTATTGGCTGGCAATACTGAGGGTGATGACCATTGCGATGACCACAGAAAAGGGAATGAGCATTAAAAACCAGGGCCAAAACTGCTTATACCAAGGTTTTTCCATCAATTTACACCTCAAAAAAAGCCCCGCCGCAGCGGGGCTCGTTTATTTACTCGTTAGATAACCCGTAAACATAGGCACTAATCACGTGAATTTTGTCTTCGCCGAGGATATCAATCCAGGCCGGCATCACGCCATTACGGCCGTTGTGTAAGGTTTCTTCGATCGCTTCTTGCGAACCGCCGTAGAGCCAAATGTTATCGGTCAGGTTTGGCGCACCCAATTGCTGGTTACCTTTACCGTCTTGACCGTGGCAGGCTGCACACACTGCATAGTTCTGTTTACCTGCAGCAGCCATTTCTGGGTCTACTTTGCGACCACTGAGGCTCAGTACGTAAGTCGCTAGTTCAGAGATTTGCTGATCGCTAAACTGTGCGTCAAACGCTGGCATCGCGCCACGACGACCTTGAATCAAACTGGTCTTGATCGCTTCTGGCGAGCCGCCATAGAGCCAATCGTCATCGGTGAGGTTAGGGAAGCCCTTACCACCCATTGCGTTCGAGCCATGACACTGGGCACAGTTCTGTAAGAACAGGCGCTGTCCGATTTCTGTTGCTTCTTCATCTTTTGCCAATTCAGGAATTGGCCGTTGCGCGTAAGCTTCGAAAATTGGACCAAAACGGTCATCGGCTGCTTGAACTTCGCGGTCGTACTGAACCACTAAGCCAGCTTCTCGATGCGCTTCAGTTGCCGCACGTGATTCTTCTAGCGATAACACTTCTTGGTTCGAGCTACTCCAGCCGAGTAACCCTTTAAAGTTACCGAGGCCAGGGTAGAGCGCCAAGTAAATAAAGCCCCACACGATAGTGATCCAGAATAAGATCATCCACCAACGTGGCAGCGGGTTGTTAATCTCTACAATCCCATCGAACTCATGATCCATGAGTTCACCTTCTTTAATATGGGTGTAGTTGCTCATATTCCATCGCAGTAACCAGATGATAAACACCAGAAATGCGAGGGTCAGGACGATAATCCATGCACTCCAGAAGCTACTCATTATTCTTCGACTCCTGTTTAGTAGTGTTGTTTGCTTTTTGCTCTAACTCATCTTCTTCGAAAATAGAGTTGGCGGCCTCATCAAAACGCTTTTTGCTGCTTTTGCTGTAGGCCCACCAAATAATGGCAACGAACACTACGAAAACTAAAACTGTGTAAATACTACGCCAGGTGATGTAATCCATCTTAATTGGCCTGTTGTTGCAATCCGGTACCCAGTGACTGCAAATACGCAATCAGCGCGTCCATTTCGGTCTTACCTTGAACTGCGGCTTGCGCACTAGCGATATCTTCGTCAGTGTAAGGCACGCCATAATCACGGAAGACTTCCATTTTCTTAGCTGTCCATTTGCCATCAAGCGTATTTTCAGCTAACCACGGGAAGGCAGGCATGTTCGATTCAGGAACTACATCGCGTGGGTCCATTAAGTGTACATAGTGCCACTCGTCACTGTAGCGACCACCAACTCGAGCCAGGTCAGGACCGGTGCGTTTTGAGCCCCACAAGAACGGACGCTCCCACACGTGCTCACCAGCCAAGGAATAATGACCATAGCGCTCAGTTTCAGCACGGAATGGACGAATCATCTGACTGTGACAGTTGTTGCAACCTTCACGGATATAGATATCGCGACCTTCCAGCTCTAATGCTGTGTACGGCTCTAAACCAACGACTGGTTCATTGGTTTGTTTTTGGAAAATCAGTGGCGTGATTTCCACTAGGCCACCAATCGAAATAGTAATGGTGGCCAAAACCGCCAACCAACCCACGCGTTTTTCAACGAAATCGTGCTTAACGTTTTTCATGATTACGACTCCTTAAGCTGATTGCGTAGCTGTTGATTGTGGTGCTGCTTCTTGTGGAGCAGCGTCGATGTAGTCTGCAGTTGCAGTACCAGCTTTAATGGTGCGGTAGCAGTTCCATGCCATCAGTAACATACCAGCAACAATGAACAGGCCACCGACAAAGCGAATGAACCAGAACGGATATGACGCTTCGACACTCTCAACAAAGCTGTAGGTCAGGGTGCCGTCTTCGGCATTGACTGCGCGCCACATCAGACCTTGCATGACGCCTGAGATCCACAATGCAACGATGTACAGAACAACACCGATGGTATGAAGCCAGAAGTGGGTGTTGATCCACTTGACGCTATGCATTTGGGTTTGGCCCCATAAGCGTGGAATTAAGTAGTACATCGAACCAATGGTGATCATTGCAACCCAGCCAAGTGCACCTGAGTGAACGTGACCAATGGTCCAGTCAGTGTAGTGCGACAGGGCATTTACCGACTTGATTGACATCATCGGGCCTTCGAAGGTCGACATACCGTAGAACGATAGTGAAACGATCAAGAAGCGCAAGATTGGGTCAGTTTTCAGTTTATGCCAAGCACCAGATAAGGTCATGATACCGTTGATCATGCCGCCCCAAGATGGAACGAACAGGATAACCGACATCACCATACCCAGCGACTGAGTCCAGTCTGGCAGTGCGGTGTAGTGCAAGTGGTGTGGACCAGCCCAGATATAGAGGCCAATAAGTGCCCAAAAATGCACAACCGACAAGCGATAAGAATAAACTGGACGCTCGGCTTGTTTCGGAACGAAGTAGTACATCATTCCCAAGAAACCAGCGGTGAGCAAGAAGCCTACGGCGTTGTGGCCGTACCACCACTGTACCATTGCATCCACGGCACCCGCATAAATACTGTACGACTTGGTGAACGATACTGGAACCGCCATACTGTTGACGATGTGCAGTACCGCAACGGTAATAATAAAGCCACCGTAGAACCAGTTTGCTACATAAATGTGCGATGTACGACGCTTAACTAGGGTACCAAAGAATACAATAGCAAAAGCTACCCATGACAAGGCGATCAGAATATCAATCGGCCATTCAAGTTCAGCATATTCTTTTGATGTAGTGAGACCTAGTGGTAAGGTGATCACCGCTAGCAGGACGACCGTTTGCCAGGACCAAAACACAAAAGCTGCAAGTTTGTCGGAGAAGAGTCGCACGCGACAGGTCTTCTGCACGATGTAAAACGCTGTGCCCATAAGTGCTGAGGTGCCAAACGCAAAAATAACTGCGTTGGTGTGCAGCGGGCGTAAGCGGGAATAGGTTAACCAAGGTGTATCGAAATTGAGCTCAGGCCAAATTAGCTGAGCGGCAATCCAAACCCCTAAAGCCATCCCTACAATGCCCCAAATAACCGTCATAACAGCGAACTGTCTAACGACCTTTAGGTTATATTCGATTTGTTGTGGACTTGTTTGACTCATTTTTATTTTCCGCGTTGATGCTCTGACTACAAAAACAGAGTAACGTGACAATGATGACCGCTTGTCGGATACTTTGACAAACTCCACGTATTTTATGATGAATAACCCTAAAAATACAGGGAGAATGCAGCAAATAACCGAAGCGCACCGTCAACATGGAGAAAAAAACAGCAAGCTATGGGATTAAACATTCTAATTTTGCCCCGTGACTGCTATATCCACAAGATTTTTAAGGTCTTTATGGCACTCCTGTTGACGGCGTTTAGTATCGCTTGTAGCCCTGATTCATCGCAACCTTTAGCCGAAAAAAAGATTGATCTGTATCAACAAAAGGTTTTTTTATGGATGCCACAAGATCCAGTGCCCATTGAGCAAAGTGTAACGCTGCGTTTGCAGCTTCCGGCCGAAATTAATCCACAATTAAGCGTTATAGAAGGCATCAATATGTACATGGGCAAGATTCCAGTGCAATGGTTACAACAGGAAAACGGTCAATGGCATGCACAACTTCTTATTGGTGCTTGCACCGAGCCAAAAATGGAATGGTTACTGACGATTCCGCTTGAACATGGTCCGGTAGATTTTCCAACGACTTTAACCGTGCGCTTTTTCAGCGAAGCAAATTGAAACAAAATTGCCGCTCGCCAGCACTTATAGGCATGCTATAGTCAAACTACACACCTTTTTAACACTCGAGGAGAAGGGAATGTCCGTAGCACTGATTTGGATTCTAGTTGGTATCGTTTTGATTCTTTCAGAATTGATGTTGACCAGTGTTATTGCTGTATTTCTAGGCATTGGAGCCATAGTTACTGGATTACTATTGCATTGGGGTTGGATTGAGCAAACATCAATTCAATTTGCGATTTTTGGCGGTGTTAGTTTGGCTTTATTGTTGCTTGCACGCGGTCGAATCAAGCGTTGGTTCCAAGGCTACACGGCAGATGAAGACGAAGCTAAACCTAATTTTCAGCGCGATATTGGCGCTCGCGTGCGGGTGATTCGTGATTTCAATCATGGTGCTGGTCGTGTCACTCTTAACGGTGTTCAGTGGGATGCCTTTTCAGACGACGAGTTGAAAGCTGGTGAAACCGCTTGGGTGATTGCTAACGAGGGTATTCAACTTACCGTAGCGCGACAAAAACCGAAACAATAATCGATTCCAAATAATAGAAGGGAACATCATGTTTGAACCACAAATCGGAACCGTACTGGCCATAGGCTTTGCCTTAGCCGTAATTATCGTCATTTTCAAAACTGCACGGATTGTGCCGCAACGAACCAATTTCGTCATTGAGCGACTCGGACGTTACAGCCGTACGCTGGACTCTGGTTTTCATTTATTGATTCCATTTATTGACAAAGTCGCGTATCAACACACGTTAAAAGAAGAGGTAATTGACGTAGAGCGTCAAGCCTGTGTCACGCGCGACAACATTCAGGTGGGCATTAACGGTGTGCTTTATATTCAAGTTGTGGATGCTCACAAAGCCAGTTACGGCATTAACGACTATCGTTACGCAGCGTCGCAGTTAGCGCAGACCACGATGCGCTCAGTCATTGGTCAGACTGACCTTGATAAAACCTTTGAAGAACGCGCCCGCATCAATGAAATCGTCGTGCAAGCACTCGATGAAGCAGCTTCGCCGTGGGGTATTAAAGTACTGCGTTATGAGATATCCGATATTGAATTACCGGCAAGCATTAAAGATGCGCTAGAACAACAGATGCGTGCGGAACGCGAACGTCGTGCTGCGATTGCTAAATCTGAAGGTGAGCGTCAGGCAATGATTAACGTTTCTGAGGGCCAGAAACAAGAAGTCATTAACTTGTCGGAAGCCGAGAAGCAAAAGCAAATCAACGAAGCTGAAGGGCGCGCTCAAGAAATCGAGCTGATCGCCCGCGCGACTGCCGAAGGCTTGAGTATGATTGCTGCATCGATTCAGCAGCCTGGTGGACAAGACGCGGTAAGTTTACGCGTTGCAGAACAGTACGTGAAAGAGTTTGGTAATTTGGCAAAAGAAACCAACACCTTGATTTTGCCGGCACAGCTTGCTGATATCGGTGGTGCCGTCGCTGGACTGACAGAAGTGTTGAAACAACGCCCGAAAGCTTAAGCGCTAGAAGACTGGCGTATTGAAAAGACCGTTCATCGAAGATGGGCGGTCTTTTTTGATCGTATTTGTTGAAATAACACTATTGTTACTCTAAGCACGCTCAATTACACCAAGGAAAAAAATTACATGAAGTTGTCTATCTGTGTTCGCGCAGCTCTCGTTGTAAGTATTCTGTCTCTGCCACCGCTGCTGAGTGACGTGGCTTATGCACAGCAATGGGGAAATTCCGAACAAGCGGCGTTAGTTGTTTCGCAACCGCTTGGTTTCGAGCGAGAACGCGAACAGGTTGAAGCTGTGGCCTATGCGGAAGCTTTACAATCCGTAGACTTGTATCCAGCAGTAGGCGACGAAGTTGTCGCAGTTAACTTTGCCCCTGGGGACGCAGTCGAGGAAGGTCAGGTGTTAGTACAGTTAGACGATAGGCGCCAACAAATCGCCTTGCAACGGGCGAAGTTACAACTGGCTGATGCTGAACGTACGGTGGAACGCTTGCGACAAAGTCGTGCCAACGGCGCGATCGCACAAAGCGAGCTTGATGCGGCTGTGATCGCACGTGACCTGTTAAAAGTTGAAGTTGATGAGGCGCAAACTGAAATTGATGATCGCCGTATTACTGCACCTTTCTCAGGCATCGTAGGCATCACTGATGTTGAGCCTGGCGATCGCATCACTCCACAAACAATGATTGCATCACTTGATAAACGCAATCAGCTTTATATCGACTTCCAAGCACCGGAAAGTGCGGTGAGCATGTTAGAGCAGGGCGCGCAGCTGTCAGTTTATGCATGGCAACGATTACGCGAACCTTTAGCTGCCACAGTTGCGGAAATCGGTTCACGCATTGATCCGCAAAACCGCACCATTCGAGTGCGCGCGCTGATCGATAACGCGGATGATACCTACCGACCTGGTATGAGCTTTCGCGTAGCTTTGAATTTAACCGGCGAGAGTTACCCTGTGGTCCCTGAAGCAGGTCTGATGTGGGGGCCTGAGGGTGCTTACGTGTGGATTGTTGAAGATGATAAAGCACGGCGCGTCGACGTTTCAATAGTGCAACGCATGCCCGGACGCGTGTTGGTGAACGGCGATTTACAACTAGGCGATCGCTTAATTGTTGAGGGAGTGCAAACCCTGCGCCAAGGTCAAACCGTGCAAGAGCTCACCGCCGCTGCGACCAATGGGAGCTTTGAATAATGAAATGGGCTCCGCAATTAAATGATTTACCGTCGTTATCGATTCGTCGGCCGGTACTTATTGTCGTAATTAACCTGCTTATCATTATCGCTGGCTTTGCCGCGATTCAAGGCGTTGAAGTTCGGGAACTGCCCGATGTCGACCGTCCGATCATTTCCGTTACCGCAAGTTTTCCTGGCGCCGCCCCAGAAACAGTTGATACTGAAGTAACGAGTCACCTAGAAGGCGCCGTGGCGCGGGTGAGTGGGGTAAAATCCATTCGCGCTTCAAGCGAGGAAGGTAGCTCGCGCATCGTTGTTGAATTTCGCCCTGGGGTCGATTTGGATAACGCCGCCAATGAAACTCGCGAATCAGTCAGCCGCATTCAGCGACGCTTACCAGAAGAAGTTGAAAACGTTGCGGTCATAAAAGCGGATAATGATGCCGAATCAGTTGTGGCGTTGGCTATTTCCAGTGACACGCTCGACCTGCCTGCTTTAACTGAGCGTGTTGAAACTGATCTAGCGCCTAACTTTTTAAATATACCTGGCGTTGCCGATGTGCGTCTAACCGGCGACCGCCGTCTAGTGATGCGCGTCGTCATCGATCCGCTACGTTTAGCGAGCTACAACCTAACGGTGAGTCAAGTTTCGGCGGTGTTAAGGCAGGCGCCATTCGACGTCCCTGCAGGGAGTCTTAAATCTACCGATCAACAACTGATCGTTCGTGCTGATGCAAGTTCGGTCACAACCGATGATGTCGAAGATATTATTATTGCTGGCAACACGCGCGTTGGCGATGTCGCGACGGTCTATTTTGGCCCTGCAGATGCAAGTAGTATTACTCGTCTCGACGGCCGTCAAGTGCTGGGTCTGGGGATCATTCGTCAAGCACGTTCCAATACTATCGAAATCTCTGACGAGGTATTGGCGCTCGTTGATGACTTGCAAAAGCAATACCCTGAGCTCAACATCATGGTGACCGATGATGATGCGGAGTTTATCCGTAGTTCGGTCGAAGAGGTTATTACGTCGCTAGGTTTAACCATTCTATTGGTAATCGCGACGCTTTGGGTGTTTATCGGTTCAGGCCGAGCAACGATCATACCGGCTTTTGCGATTCCAGTCGCATTGATTGGTTCTCTTGCTGTTATTTGGTTACTTGGTTTCTCGGTCAATATCCTTACCTTACTCGCATTAGTGCTGGCTACCGGTCTGATCGTTGATGATGCCATCGTTGTATCTGAAAATATTCAGCGTCGTAGGTCAATGGGATTAGGTGCGCGAGCAGCTGCGGTGATTGGTACTCGCGAAGTATTTTTTGCTGTCATTGCAACGACCGCCGTGCTTGTTGCGGTATTCGTACCGATTGCCTTTATTCCTTCAACAGCGGGGCGTTTGTTCCGCGAATTTGGCGGAGTTTTGGCTGCCGCCGTTATCATCTCATCCTTTGTCGCACTGACCTTGGTACCTGCACTGACCGCTCGGTTACCATTGAAAGAATATAAAGAAACAGCGTTAAGCCGTGTCGGTAATCGGTTCCGTATACGCTACGTAAAAAGCTTACATTGGGTACTCGACCATGCACTGTTGACCTTTGTTGCTTGTTTGCTCGTTGCTGGCAGCGCTACTTACTTCTACTTCGGCGTTGATAATGAGCTCATGCCTGCCGAAGACCGTGGTCAGATACGCATCTTTGCACGCGGACCCGATGGCGTCGGTCTCAACTTCATGGACCGCCAAGCGCAACGCATGGAAGAAATCTTATTACCTTATGTGAATGGTGGTGCGGTCGAGAGCATCAACACGCGAGTAGGTCAGTGGGACCCCAATTTGGTGTTTATCACGGTGCGTTTAAGCGACTGGGAAGAACGCGATCGTTCACAACAAGAGATCATTGATGAGATCAGTGAACCGCTGAGCCGGATCCCAGGTGCACCCGGCCGTGCATTTGGCTCAAACAGCTTGAATTTGCGCGGTCAGGGCGGTGGTCTTGAAGTTGCTTTGACCGGTGATGAATACATGGAAATCTATGACGCCGCGGTGAAGTTTGGTGCCGACGTGCAAGAGGCGATGCCGGAAGTTGGTTTCCCTCGCATTGGTTATCAGCCTACACAGCCAGAATTGCGCGTGAATATTGATCGTCGTCGTGCGACTGAACTTGGGGTGGCGTTAAGTGATATCTCGTCAACTTTGAGAGTCGCGATTAATGGCGATGACATTGTCGACTTAAATATTGGCGATCAAGCGGTACCCATTATGCTGCAAGCAAATCGTAGTTTGATTCAGTCGCCCAATGATTTGAACAACCTTTATGTGGCTGCAGCAAATGGCTCGTTAGTGCCGTTATCGAGCGTGGCGACGATTACTGAAGCGGGGGTTGCGGCAGAATTAGAGCGTCGTGCGCAACGTCGTGCGATTGAAGTCGACATGCAGATGCCAACCTCTATTCCAATTGAGGAAGTGGTGGAGCGCTTGCGCGAAATCGCCAACGAGTCACTGCCTGACAATGTAGGTATGGTGCTGCTGGGTGAAGCTGAAGCCTATGAAGAAACTGAGCGCGAAGTCATGCTCACTTATATTCTGGCCTTTGTTATCGTGCTATTGGTACTTGCTGCCCAGTTTGAAAGTGTTAATAGTGCAGTTGTGGTCATGGCAACAGTGCCATTCGGTATAGCTGCGGCATTCTTTGCACTATTTGTAACGGGAACATCCATTAATATTTTCTCGCAAATAGGCTTAGTGATGCTTATTGGTCTGATTGCAAAAAACTCAATTTTACTTGTGGAATTTGCTGACCAACTACGCGATAAAGGTAAGTCTGTACGCCAGGCTGTAGAAGAGGCCGCGGATATCCGACTACGCCCAATTATGATGAC
Source organism: Pseudidiomarina atlantica (assembly GCF_000753735.1). Classification (GTDB taxonomy): domain Bacteria; phylum Pseudomonadota; class Gammaproteobacteria; order Enterobacterales; family Alteromonadaceae; genus Pseudidiomarina; species Pseudidiomarina atlantica. The sequence goes on from NZ_JPIN01000001.1 coordinate 203,389, forward strand.
TTTAGTGTCAACTTTATTGGGTGCGTTACCCCTCATTTTATCGATGGGAGCGGGTGCGGAAGCACGTAATTCGATTGGTTGGGTGGTATTCGGTGGACTTGCATTCGCTGTACTCTTTACGCTTTACTTAACGCCAGTGATTTACCTTGGTCTGGCACGTTTCACCAAACCTCGCGCAGATGAAACTCAGCGCTTGGAGCGGGAAATGGAGAAAGCGGAAGAAATTTAAATGAATATACCCTGCAATCGGCTTTTTATAGCCATGGCATTCGGCGCTGCAACTGTTGCAGCGCCGCTACATGCCGATGTCATAGATAGTTCTGTAACTGGCTTTTCACTAGCGTTCACACGCGATTTACCTGTCACTACTGAGATTGCTTTCCAGCGGCTGACAACTGACGTTCAGCGTTGGTGGCTGGCTGATCACACTTGGTACGGCAGTAGCGCGAACATGTTTATTGATGCAAAACCTAATGGTTGCCTATGTGAAACCGACGGCCAGCGATTTACTGAGCATTTGCGCGTGGTGAAATATGAGCCCGGTCAAGCGATTCGATTTACCGGTGGCTTAGGACCCTTGCAAGGTGAAGGCGTGAGCGGTGTCATGGATTGGTCGGTTGCGGCTGATGCCGAAGATCCACAACGTAGCGTGTTGACCGTGAAGTATCGTGTGGGTGGTTATACGCCCAACGATTTGAGTCAATGGGCAAGTGCAGTCGATAATGTACTGCAACAACAAATGGATTCACTCCAAGCTTACGTTGGTGATTAACGATTACGCTGAAAATTTGCTAGCAACGAAATCGTGCGCTACGTGAAATCTGCGGTAATTCCTTAGGGATTGCCGCTATTTTTTTGCCTAGCACAAAGTGTAATAGGTTGTTGGTTGACTTATAAATGTGAATACCTACTTAGTGAATAGATACTTATCCATATCGTATTTAACATAATATACATTGTGCGCAATCATGGATCATCGTTGCCGGGATCAAGATTATCGTCGCTGCCGTCCCTGTCACTAGCTTTAGCCACGCGCTTTTGACTTCTGGCTCCTTAGCCCATTGTGCGTGAATACTAGCTAGAACTTCGCTTTCTCTCATTCCAAGCAATTTCGCAATATTAACCGCATGTTTATCCGGTAGCGGTGCTTTGCAGTTTTTAAATTGGCTAACCGTTGCTTGTTCCATACCAAGTGCGGCACCAATTTGTTTTTGTGTGAATCCGGCTTCTTTGAGTTTTTCAAACAAGCCTTTTTGATAGTTCATGGTTGTTCCTCCTGATTTTTCCATAGTATAGATGAAAATCTTTTTCTTGACACTGTATAGATGAACGTCTATAACTATAGATAAATATCCATTTATCTATCCAGGCAAGGAGATATGAAACATGAAACATTTACCTAAACAAGGTTGTTACTTTAACCGAATGGGCAATTTGCCTCTTTGCGCAAACTCGCTTAAACAAGGGCGTTTAACTGGTGTTGGTCGCATACGTTCTATCGGCTTCCCATTCCGCATTATTGATTTGAATCCACAACGGTTGGGTTTGAAATGAATATTCTGAACATTCCTTCATACGTTTTAGACCAGGCGATTGAATCCGCTGTTGCTGATTTGGGGCAACCTCAATTGACCCTTTCAGCCATTAACGCTGATCTCAAATATCACACTAAGTGCATCTTGATGCTGCGGAACGACCTCCGCGACCTAGCTCGCAAATATTCTCGTGATTGCGTGAAAGTGGATTCTTATCAGTCGTTGGAATTAACGAACGAATACGACACCGCTCGCGCAGTTCTCCAGGAGCGACAAGACGATCATAAAGCTGCCGTTACTCGTCTTGAACGAGCAAAGTCAAAATACTTGTTCTGCTTGGACGAGGTGACGAAGTGAACCATAGCATTTTACTTCCCCTTTTTATTGCCGCTTGTATCGCTTACGCGGTATGGCGTTCTAAACGAGGTTCTTAAAATGTCGCTTATGTGTGATTGGTTAACGGTCGTCATTGAATGTCCGCATGAACCTATCCCCTCTGGTGCGCTTATTGATTGCGACGCTGATGGGAATGTAACCCGGACGATTGTGAAGCGTACAACTGTTCGGTCGTCTTTCGAATCATCTATCCAGGTTAAGACAAACAATGTTATTACTCGCGACGATGGCTCAAGAATTGGCACACAATTATACCTGGACGGAAATTTTGCAAAATTCCTCCAGGGTCACAATGTTTTTGGTTCTCTTGATATTCCTTTTCTGGTTGCTGCTGGTGTACAGCAAGCGTTAAACCAGTGTCAAATACCTATTTATCCGTTTCAGCTTAAGCGCATTATGAATGGGGAGTTCAAGGTTAAACGGGTTGACTTAACAGCTAGTTACGATTGTGGAACGTCTGAAAACGTCGATCACTGGTTACAGTCTGCTTCTGTTATGTCACGTTCGCGCAGCGGTAAACCGGAAATTACCCGTGGCACTGTTTATTTCCAAAAGCATTCGCGTCGATGGTCGGTTAAGTTTTATAACAAACATCGTGAGATTCTGAAAAACAAAATTCCTTTACATCTGTTGAACTCCCCTATCCCGGCTTGGACTGATGGAAAACTTCGCGCAGAAGTCGTTATTCGTAGCAAGGAATTGCAAAAGATTGCAGAACAACAACTCGATAATGCTGATATTTACGGCTCCGATTTAACGCCCAAATTTTGCTCTACTTTATTCAACTCCTATATGGAGCGCATTGATATGTCTGACGTTCACCGCATTCCCCAGTCCGCAGCTTTATCTCTGCCTAACGCTTTGCGTGGTACTTATGAGTTATGGCTCAACGGCTTCGATATGAAAAGCCATTTATCTACTACTACTTTTTATCGCCACCGACGCGAAATTTCTTCGCGCCTGGGCGTTGATATATCGCTGCCACCTCCACGCGCAGCGCGTAACAATGTCGTACCTCTTTTACGGGTGATTGAAGCTAAACCCGTAGAAGTTCCTAACCACTTGCTTCCATACATGATTAAACGAGGTGATTTCAATGTCGCAATCTAACTTAAATTCTGGTTTCGCAGGTACGTTGTTAGCCGGCCGTTTGGTGGGTACTCGCATCGACCAACGACCAGGCAAAGACGGGCAACCCTGGATACGTCATTTCTTGGGAATCGAGGTGCCTGTCGTAAACGGTTTCCCTGGACAAACTGACGTTCAAGAAGTGCAAGTTTCCGAAAAAATTATGAATGCTGCGTTTCATACCGCTATTGAAAAGCTAACCGGAAAAGACGTTTTTGTTGTTGTCTATCCTCGCGTTTATGCCACCAAGAATGGTAACGCAGGTATGCAGTACAACTTATCGAACGTAGAAAACAATATCCTTGCGCAGCCGACTGCGGTTGCTAAGGTCGCTTAATGAGTTGGGTTCAGGTCTGCCCGGTCGATCCGATAAATGGGTCATGTCCTGAACCTATGGTTTGGGCGGAAACTGCTTCAGTCGGTTTAACGGCTGAACAGTTCCTCCAAATACTCCCGTCGCTAGTTATCATTCTCCTAGCGGCTTGGGGTACTAAGACACTTGTGAGAATGATTTTTAACCGTTAAGGACGAGCTATGAAAAAGCTACTTAAGGTCGGCACAGTTGTTTCATCTGTGCTTTTAACTGGTGCGGTAATGGCTACCGAACCGTCTGGTGTTCAAGCTGCGGCTACACAGTTTGAAACTGATTTCGGTGGTAACGCTGCAATCGTGGGTGGTGCAATCATTGCCATGGCTTTCTTGGCAATTGGTTACAAATGGGTCAAGGGCATGATTTTCAGTTAAGCCCTGAAACCTGGAGTATAACGCCATGTTTACTGTTGATGATGTTTTGATTATTACTGGACTCATGGCGTTATACATTCTTTTCTCTGATTGAGTGTATAACGTTATGCTTTCCCGACCCTGCCGCTTGTTGTTCCTTGCCGTTGCACTTGCGGTGGGGTTTTTTAATTCTTCTTTTGCACAAGATACCGTTCCAAAAGTAGAAATAGATACTTACCAGTGCCGTTCTTCCTATTGGCATAGTACCGATCCCAACGCTGTTTCTATGGGTAATTTTGCGTCCCTTGATGAATGTTATAATGCGGCATTGGCATACAACGCGAACTTTAATGATCAAACGCGCACTTTGGACGGCTATACTGTAAAGAATACCTACTCTAACTATGTTCATTATGTCTTTATCGTAAAATATGCCAATTCTAATCCCGATGCAGAAAAAAGTGGTTTTGCATTTTATACAACCGCATCTGGTTCTACCCAATCTTGCCCATCTTCTCACCCAATCGACAACGGTGATGGCACGTGCAGCATCGACGGAGCCCACGAAGCTTTTTGCCAGGACTTAGCGAATAGCGGTACTTCGTTTTGGGCACCTGATAACGGTGATGAATGTACGACTATCACTGATGGTAATCCGCAAGGTTATTCATGCACGTTCACTCGTGGCGAAATCGGCATCGGTTTCGGTGGTGGTGTCGAACAATGGGAATACACTGCTTCGGGTGAAATCTGTTCTGGTGGCGGCAGCGGTGGCAATTCACCCGGTAGCGACCCTTTAGAACCCTCAACACCTATCGACGGTGGTGATTTAGGCGGTGATGGTGGCTCACCTGGCACGACACCAGGCACCGACCCTGCCGAGCCAACAAACGATGAATCTGCCTCATATCTCGGTCAAAAAATCGAATTTGAAACCAGGACACAAACAAACGCTTTGCTTGATGGTATGGCTGAATCCGTCAATAAACGTAATGAAAATCACGACAAAAACTCGCAGTTCATTGTCCAGGGTTTATCTGATTTGGCAAAAGCCAATGCGTCCGGTTTATCCGATATAGAACGCGCAGTTCGCGCCAATGGTACTTCGAGCGGTGGCGGCTCCGGTGGTGGTGACGATCCGGCAGGTTGGGGAAATGAAGAAAACGTTTCAATTGATGCGCTTGATTGTACGCCTGACCCTGTAACGGGTCGCTGTACCAATTGGCAGCCTTTAACGGAGCAAGAACTACCGGAACAAATCATTAATCTTGACCAGGAAATTTCGCAATTTGATGAATATTCGGTAACTGCTACATGCCCGGAAACCTTGCCGATGGCTTTGTCTTTCGGCAATTTAGATTTCAACTCTAAACCTGTTTGTGATTCCCTGGGCGGTGTTCGCTATATTTTGTTAGCGATAGCCTATTTTATCGTTGCGCGTGTGATGGTTAGGAGTTTTGGCTAATGACCACGCTTGCGGCTCGCGCTTACCCTCAAATCACCTGGGATACTTCCACAACGTTGGATTCGTTGCGTGTGATTGCTTGCGCTATCGTTCTTTTAAGCCATGTCTATGAATTTTCAACCGGGAATTTGAATAACCCGGTAAATGAAACGATTAGTTATATCGCGGTCGCTTGCTTCTTTTTTATCTCTGGTTGGGTGAACACGCATTCCATTCGCACTCGAAACTCAACCAAACAGTTTTATGAAAAACGCTTTTTCCGTATTGTACCGACCTATGTATTTGCCCTGGTGTTGGGTGCAGTCGTTTTTATCCTGGTCGGTGGTAATCCGTTAGAGTATCTTTCGAATTTGGTATTTCTGAATCCCTTTTTCGGCACGATACCAACTAACGCCCCTCTTTGGTCATTACCTTATGAAATCTATTTGTATGCGCTGCTGCCACTGCTCTTGGGTTCCTCCTGGTACTGGTCGCGCTTTGCCTTTGTGCTGTTGATTTTGCTGTTTACGCTACTTGGACACCCGTTTTTATTTGTTGCGTTTTATATGGGCTGCCTTTGCTATTCGTTTGGGTTGCAGTTACCTCGTCTGAATCTTTTTTCCAAGTACGGTAAACACACCTACGAAATTTATGTGTTTCATTATCCGCTCATGATTTTGTTATGGGGGCTTTTCTAATGCCTATACCTTTTGCGGGAATACTTGTTCCTCTAGCAGGACCGCTTATTACTTTTGGCACCTTTTTACTTGGTATCTTCACCAAGTTTCGTAGTTGGTTCGGCTTTTGGTTTATCACCCACATCGGTGATTTAGCCATAGGTGCGCTTTATTCTGTCGGTGCAGGTTGGGCAACCTATGAACTCGGCTCCTTTGCCTTAACCGCTATTTATAACGAAATTCTAAGCAATGTTTCTGGTATGCCTGAAATGCTATTAGTCAGCATTAATACAATGGGCATGTTTGAGTTTCTGCCGATTGTATTCGGTGGCTTTTCGGCTTCTCTTGTGCTGCGCGGTGTTGTTGGCGGTATCAGTGCTTCAAAGTTCTCTATGCGTAAACCTGAAAATTGGGTGACTTAAAAAGCAGCGTGCAACATGAGCGAACGCAGTCGCCAGGTTGCACGCTTTAACAACTATCTGGGGTTAATATGTATTCTTTAACTTTAATCACGGGTCGCCCAGGTGCAAATAAGACCCTTAACACCATTAAAATGATTGTTCAGGATAAAGATCATCAAAACCGGGTGGTCTTTTATCACAACATTCCGTTGATGTTTCTTGATTATTCTGTCTGTAATTCTTTCCAGGGCTTCTTTTACGGTGTTTTTCGTCCATCTTTACAAGGTAACGATAAAGAACACTATCAGCTTCTAATGGAACGCTGTCATAACCAAAAAAGACGGGTTGAACTCAAAGATGTTCCCCATTTGGAACAACAATTTGATGCCTGGCAATATGACGGGGGTTTGCAGCTTTGGTTATCCTGGTGTCGTCGCGTTTATTCCAGTTCTCGGTTAGAACCTCTTGAAAATTATTTAGCGATTAACCCTGATGCGACTTTCGATCAACTAGAACAATTTAATTTGCATTGGATTAGTTTTGATAATCCTACGGATTGGCATCTGCTGCCGCGTCCTTGTCGTATTGTCGTTGATGAATGCCAGCGTTGGTTTTTACCTCGTCGCCCTGGTTCCGAGGTTCCTAAACATATTTCCGAGTTTGAAACCGTCCGGCACTCTGGCGGTGATGTTTTTCTCATTACACAGCACCCGAAACTCATTGATTCGAATATTCGTCGCCTGGTGGTGAATCATTATCATTTTGTCCGTAAATTGGGCATGAATCGCGTTATCAAATATGGTTTTCCCGATTGTGCTGATGATCCTGATGATTACCATGCTAAACAATCAGCAGATAAACAAACGATCCAATCTGATAAAACCTTTTTCGGTTTGTATCACTCGGCTGACAGGCACAATTACAAATTCAAACTCCCTCGTAAGGCGTATTTTTTCATCGTTGTTGCTGTTGTCCTTGTTTTGCTTCTTTTTCTGGCTTATTTTCGTCTTTTTGGTGGTTCTAATGGTGATTCTTCAAACCATTCTGGCGGTGCTGTTAGTGTCGCAGATAGTTCTGTTGCTGTGGTTCCTGGTGGATTGGATAATGGAAGCAATTTTTCCCAGGCTCCGCGATCGATTCAGCAAGTAGAAAGTGAGGTTTTGCCGATTACTGCGTTATCGAATCAACCTCACCCGTTGAACTCGCTTTGTCAAAAGCTATCGTTAGCCGGCCATGAAGATATTAGGGATTCGAGTGGTCGTACTGTTCGAACGTATTACCTTAATTGTTTCACTGAAAATGTGATTAGTTATAAAGCCCAGGCTTCCGGCAGCAGTTCACCAGGTGAAAACCAAGATGGTGATTTTGCTCGAAATAACAACGACCAGGCACAATCGAAATCTTACCAAGAACGGTTGTTGTTTACGTTTGATGATTTGATTCAGTATGGTTATCAGTTTACGTTGAGCAGCAACCAAACTCCGATGTTGGTGTATGGTGGTCAAAAGTATTTGTTGGTTAATTATAATTAGGTGGTTATGAAAGATTCATTTATGTTTTTGGTTGAGATATTCGAGGGATTGCGGTCTGGTTCGTTACTGGCCGACCAGGTTGCAGACAGTTTTTTAGCGTCAAACAATGTTTGCCCTGGTATGCCGAACTATCCAACGGAAAAGGAACGGTTAATCGAAGCACTAACGTCTGTTGCTCAGATAAAATGTGACGATTACCGCCTAGTCATTATCGAACAAATCGCTTTGCAAGACGCTTTTCGCATTCACTAATGAACCTGGTTTGAAAAGCTGAACCCGTCTTTCTGCACGAAAAAATCAAAAAAATCGCTTTCACAAAAAACGGCTAACGCTCGCCGCAGTCAAAAACGAACACGCAGCGAAGCGAGTATTCGTTTTTGCGAGGAAGCGTCACGCCAAAGGAACTCGAAAAAGGAAAGTACACACCTAACCCGAACAATTCCTCACCTAAACCCGAACGGGCAAAAGGTAAGGTAATACTGGACTTTTGTGCCATTTTTGGCAAAACCCCATCATCAATAACACACCTCATATTCGCTTAACCTTATGAAAATACTATACTTATCGGCTTATTGGGGAGTTTTTAGCGTGGATCACCAATTTAAAACCGATTTTGTTACCGTCTACGGCTTTAATTTTGCTGCTGCTGCGGCTGACCTGGGCGTTTCTGAACAAACTATTTTGCGTTGGTACCAGGGCAATCCGAATCCTTTAGCCAGGCGATTAGTTTCCATTATGGCGCGTGGCTATCTTCCTGAATATGCGCCTTTTGATACCTGGCAAATTGTAGGAACTGAATTGCATACGCCCTGGGGAAACTTCCCGGCTGCTGAAGTTGAGTATTTAAAACAGTACAAGTGGCAAGCCCGAACCTTGTCGGCTCGGTTCCGCTCTTTACCAGGTGCTTACAAAGAATTGGAGGAAAGGTTAAACCGGATACTTGGGGAATCGGAAGAACTGCGAACTATTATCAAGCGCATGAATGGCGTTTAGCCATTCCAATAAATATACATTATGCGCAATAAATTTAAGGTTGTTGTGAAGGTCATTTCGCGCTCATTTATTCACGATTTGTTGCAGTTCTTGTCGTTGCTGTTCATGGCAATCAATTTGCGAGCGGTTTAGAATGCTTCTCGTTAATGCATTGTTAACTTCAATAAGGAAGCAAGTATGAAAATGTCTAAACTCGCAACGCTCGTTGGTGCTGGTCTATTGTCTTTGAGCACAGCCCAAGCATCACTGCTGTATAAAATTAGCGGTAATGAGATGCAGGAACCGTCTTACCTGTTCGGCACCATCCACCTAATTTGCGCGGAAGATTTTAAGGTTGCTGAATCAACACAAGCCGCTTTGCAGGAATCTGATCGCGTCATTTTGGAACTTGATATGGATGATGCTGAGGCCATGCAAGCCATGCAAACTAAGTTAATGGATCCCGAAGGAAATAGAATTTCTGCGCATTTGAGTGAAGATCAACAAGCAATGCTTGATGCGTTCTTGATGAACAATTTTGGTGCGGGTCTGGCTGCGTTTGATGGTATGCGCCCTTTCATTCTCAGTACTATGGTCATGACGACGCAGATGGGCTGTGCCCAGCAAATGTCGTTTGAGGGCTATTTCGTGCAACAGGCTATGGGCCAAGGCAAAAGCGTAGATGGGCTTGAAACCGTTGATTTTCAATTCGGTGTATTTGAACAAATTCCGCATCAAGAACAAGTTCAGTGGTTGATTGAATCTTTGGAACAGCCTGATAAAGCTAAAGAAGAATTCGCGAAGATGCTTGAATTGTATCTTGCCGAGGATTCGCAAAGCTTGTATGACATGATTGCGGGGATGGATGCCTATGCCGAATATACTGAATTACTGCTCGACAACCGTAACCGTGATTGGCAAACCAAGCTAGACGCGGAATTGCAGGCTGAAGGCAGTGAGTTTATAGCGGTTGGCGCAGGTCATCTTGGTGGCGAAGCTGGAGTAGTCCAACTTCTGCGTGATCTAGGGTATGATGTCGAGCCTATCGCAACATCTGCTGAATAATAAGGATTTACTCTATGCGTGTCGCTGCTGATCAGCTTCAACCCCCTGTCGAGTCTTGGGCGCAACAGCGTCCAGCTGCAGTCAAACCTGATCCTTTGGTCGGGCAAACGCGGGCTTTGACGGCGATTGAACAAACTATGCTGATCGGCGGTCGATACGCGCACGGCTTTGTGGTGACCACGCCTGGCCTGCGCATTGTTGACGTGTTACAGGAAGTTCAGGCGCGACATCAATGGTTGCATTTCGAACGTTTTGATTGGCTCTATCTAGCTAACCCTGACTCCGCCAGCGAGCCATTGTGCGTGAATGTTCCCGCAGGTCAAGCTCGGACCGCTCTAGAACAGCTCATGGCGTTGTTTCAGACCGACGTTAAACAACGCACTGAATTGCTTCAGCAGTTGCAACAAGACTTCCCTACTGAGCGTTTTCAAGCGTATGTAGCGCGGGTGCAAGACAAAACTTTTGATGACCTGCCGGGCAATGAGTTGGCGACGATAATTGTCGAAACTGAAGCACAGCAAGATGAATTTGTTTTATGTGATCGGGTGACAGACGCGAGCCTATTCGGCAGCATTCGTTTGCAGTCGGTGGCGGGTACCATCACTTCTGAACTTCATTTAATTCAGCCAGGCGCATTGTTAAAAGCAAACGGCGGCGTGTTAGCGATTGATGCCGAAGAATTGCTATCGCAACCGGGGCTATGGCGTAAGTTAAAATATGTACTGCGCACCAGTCTCTTTCACTGGCCACAACCGGGCGAAGCAAATATTGCGGCTTATTATCAACCAGAGCCCGTGCCGATTCACCTGAAAGTCTTGCTACTCGGTGATCGTAATATCTATGCCCAGTTACGCGAATTAGATCGCGATTTCGATAATTTGTTTCCTTATCTTGCGGACTTCTCGGCACATTATTCTCTGGCACAGCATGAATTGGTGCCCTACTTTGATTACTTAGCTTATGTTGAGCGCGAAGCAGCGACTTTACCCGTCGATGCATCTGCCCTACCTTATCTACTGAAATACGCCTCGCGGCTAAGTGATTATCAGACCGAGTTAGCACTCGATACAATTGCATTGATGCAGTTTTTGCGCGAAGCCGATGCCTTTGCTAAGAAACAACAACGGACAAGCATTGACGCTGAAGCTATTTTAACGGTCTTGCAACAGCGGTTATTTCGCGAGGGGTATATTGCTGAACTAAGCCGTCGCCAAGTCCTCGAAGGTCAGGTTTATATTGCCACCGAAGATGCTGTGGTAGGTCAAGTTAACGGCCTTACAGTGGTTACCATCGGTGGCACAGAGTTTGGTGAAGCCGCACGGATCACCGCAACTGTGCACTACGGCGATGGCGATATCATCGATATCGATCGGAAATCGGAACTGAGCGGTAATATTCACACGAAAGGCGTGATGATTTTATCGGCCTACATTGCCAATGTGTTTGCCCGCAGCGAAGAAATGCGCTTATCGGCAACTATTGTCTTTGAACAGTCTTACTACGAAGTTGATGGCGACAGCGCCTCACTGGCTGAGCTGTGCTGCTTGTTGTCCGCGCTTGCTGAAGCTCCGGTTGCGCAGGGGTTGGCGATTACCGGTGCCGTCGATCAATTTGGCCGAGTACAAGCGATTGGCGCAGTGAATGAGAAAATTGAAGGGCACTTTGAGTTGTGCCAAGCGCGCGGCCTTAATGGTAAACAAGGGGTGATTATTCCTCGTGCCAACTTATCGCAACTCAATTTGGAACCACAAATTATTGAGGCAGTGAAAGCGAATAAGTACCACGTTTACGCGATAGACGATGTTGCCGAGGCGCTTGCATTGCTGACTGGTGAGAATCAACAACAGCTGTACGCTCGTATTGAAAAACGCCTAGCTGAACTACAACATTGCGAACCGGAAGCTCCCTGGTACAAAAGGATTTGGTAAACATTACTTGTCGGACTTGTTTAGCGTACAAGTGTTCGCTAATCTAGCGAGCACTTGATTCGTCAACGACAAGGTATTTATGACACAAGCTAGTTTTACTCGCCAAGACCTTCTTGACTGTGCAGAAGGCAAAATGTTTGGACCTGGTAATAGTCAACTTCCTGCGCCCAACATGTTGATGATGGACCGTATCGTCACTATTAACGACGATGGTGGTGAGTTTGGCAAAGGCTATATTCACGCTGAGCTTGATATTCATCCAGATCTTTGGTTTTTTGGCTGCCATTTTAAAGGTGACCCAGTGATGCCTGGGTGTCTCGGACTCGACGCAATGTGGCAGCTAACCGGTTTCTTTCTTGCTTGGGCTGGTGGTCCAGGTCGTGGCCGGGCATTGGGTGTAGGTGAAGTCAAATTCACGGGGCAAATCTTACCGACCGCTAAAAAAGTGACCTATCACATCGATATGAAACGAGTGATCAAACGTAAATTATTTATGGGCATGGCCGATGGTCGTGTCGAAGTCGATGGTAGAACTATCTACACTGCGAAAGATTTGAAAGTAGGCTTGTTTACCGATACGTCTACGTTCTAGTTCGGAGCCGAATTGAGACAAGAAAAAGCCCGCTTCGTGCGGGCTTTAATTTATGCTGTTAATTTTTTCAACGATAGAGGCCTACACTGCGCGCTTCTTGCGCATCACGCCAACCGCCTAGCCACTGGGAGCGAATTTCCTGATTTTGATATGGACAAAGCTCTTTTGAGCGCCCCGCTACACCTGCTTTAAAACCTTGAGCATGAGCTCGTTCTAAGCGATCGCGTTTCTGTCTTTTCATCATTTACTTCCTCGTCCAGTTGTTCATGTTCTTAACTGTTTTTCTAAGAGCGATTTATTTCACTCTTGTAATAATAGATAGCAACTTCGGACGGGAGTTCAATAGCAAAAAAAAACGCTTTTTCAGCTGGCTTGCTAAGCTACTGAAAAAGCGTCAGATCTATCCTAAGCTTTTTTTAGAACAAGTTTGCTAATTAAACTCGAAACCAGCGACGGACCGTAATAAGCCCACCGATCAATAACATAGAAATAAAACCCAATAGACCTGTGGCGGCGCCTTGACGCTCAATTTTGTTGTCTTCGACTGAACAAGCATTCAGCTCACCACCGGTTGGATCCATGATAATGGTTTTGGCGATTTGCAGGTCAAAGGTCTCGCCTTCGTCACCTGTACGCGACTCTTCTTTCACAATTGTCGCAGCAATTTCACCGTTATCATTAATCGCATCGGCGCTTGCGATGAAAAGGTTCGCATCACAATCTACGGTATCGTTTAAATTTACAAAGCGTGCGTCCGCGTCACGACTATCGTAAATAAAGCCAACACGACGGCGTTGTGTTGAAAGTGAGGCTTCAATTTCACCAGAGCCAACGATCAAGCCGTCATTATTGATTTCATTTGGGAAAGTACTTGAGCCGATGAAGAATCCAGGCAGTTCAGTCAAAGTATCGGTATCGATGTCGTAAATAAAGCCGACATAACGTTGGATACCCTGAATACGTTTGATAAGGAAACCGACAACCTCGTTGTCATCATTGATGTCGTTGGCCGAGCCCCAGACATATTCTGGATCTTCAGTGATCGCCTTCACTTCACCATCGATAAAGATTGCTGGCATTTTAATGCGCCGGCCCACTTCTTCGATACCTTCGTAATAGGTCCAACTTTGGCCAACGGCAACACCTTGGTTATTCACTGCGTAGGCATAACTTGAGAAGTCGTTTTCATCTTCTTCACCACGGTCCATTAGAGTGCCGTACTGCTGCGAAGAAATAACCTCACCGTTTGCGTCGAGCTGCCAAACCGTTGCGGCCATATCGTAAATCGATTGATTGGTACGAATCTGGTTGTTGGTGTAAAAGTCTTGAAGGTTCTGCGCAATACTATTCTGCAAGCTGTACCAACGTTGCCACATACACACATACACCGAACGATTGGTCGTACCTTCATCTACTGCCGTTTGACAGTTTTCCGCAGTTTCAACCGATTGCGGACTCAAGGCAACACTGACAAAACCAGCAGCGTAATTCGTGTCGCTGATATCCATCATGACTGTTTCGCCACCAAGGAAGCTCTGCTCAGGAGCCGCATAAGTTTTGCTGGTGATACCATTAGACCACAGCGCCTGACGCGTAAAATCGCGTTGTGCGTAGCTAATCGTGATTTCTTCAGGCTGCTCCTCAGTACCACCGGTATAGGTAAAGTCTTCGTAGCGATAAGGAGCTGTACCCCAGCCTACACGCACATCGTTGTTATTTAGACCATAAAAATAATGGTCAGTGCTATCGGCGGTTTCTGGCGTTTGTGGGTCAGTATCATTGAAAAACTCATTGAAGGTGACATCCTGGCCATTAAAAAAACCAGCAAAGTTATATGAAATACGCGGATTTTCGAGTAATGGGCTTGAGCCGTCACGCAAGATTCCGACCAGTCGATTGTATTGCACGTAACTTAATTCGTAATTTTCCAGATCTAAGTCTTCATCGTTAGGATCGATACCGAGCGATGCCAAAGTACTGGGCTGTAAACGGGTTAAATCGATTTCTAAGTCGGTAGGAAACTGTCCTAAAACTACTGCATGACGATTATTATTGAGTGCGGTTGGGAACAAGTGTTCCACTGTCTCCGGTGTTTCAAGTTGCTGATAATCATAGGTATCAGCCTGTGTAGTTGGAATCATCGCTGTTGCAACAGCAACGCCCAACACCCCTAAAGTAAATTGTTTCATACGTGCTTCAACTACTCTCTTTTTGTAAATTTTCGAGTTCTTCCCAACGCTCAAGCGCAACCATAAGTTGTTCTTCAATGGCTGCCAAGCGTTCCAAAACAGGCGCGGTTTCTGTGTGCGGGCGCGTATAAAACGCAGCATCTCCCGCTTGTACTTGCAGTTCTTCTAACTCAGCTTCCAGCGCCTCGATGTGTTCTGGCAGTAAATCGAGCTCGCGTTGTAGCTTATAGGATAACTTTTTCTTCGGCGTCGGAGAACCTATGCTTGCAGGCTTTTCTGACTGCTGTGCCGGTAATTTAGTTCCCGAGCTTTTTTGATGTGTTAAATAGTGCTCGACATCATTAAAATCGCCGACAATCTCGGTGACCCTGCCCTCACCCTCGAATAATAAAATACTCGTTGCGGTGTTATTCACAAATTCACGGTCGTGGCTGACTAAGATAACGGTGCCAGGGTAATCTGCAATAATTTGTTCCAGCAGTTCTAGGGTATCGATATCGAGATCGTTGGTTGGCTCATCGAGCACGAGTAAATTGCTCGGTTGCAAAAAGAGCTTTGCCAAGAGCGCTCGATTACGCTCACCACCAGATAGCGCATGCACAGGCGTGCGTGCTTGTTGTGGGGCAAACAGGAAATCCTGCAAGTAACTCAAAATATGGCGCGTTCGGCCATTGAAAGTGATGTCCTGTTTGCCGTCACCAACATTTTCTGCGACTGATTTCTGTGGATCAAGTAAGGCGCGATGTTGGTCGAAATAAGCAACTTCTAGATTAGTACCAAGTTTAACCTGCCCACTATCGACTGCCTGCTGTCCCAAGATGACTCGGATAAGTGTACTTTTTCCGCAGCCATTTGGTCCCACCAACGCAATGCGATCACCGCGCTGCAAGGTAAGATTAAAGTCACGGAGTATCGGGCGCCCATCAAATGCAAGTTGAATTCCTTCACCTTCGAATACTAGCTTGCCTGAACGCTGTCCTTGCTGCAGCGCTAGGCGTGCAGAGCCTTGCTGTTCGCGTCGCTGCTGACGCTCTTTGCGTAACTCTTTAAGCGCCCGTACACGACCTTCATTGCGGGTGCGACGGGCTTTGATGCCTTGTCGGATCCAGGTCTCTTCTTGTGCGAGCTTTTTATCAAACTCAGCATTTTGATTTGCTTCGATTTCGAGTAACTCTTGTTTTGCCACGAGGTACTGATCGTAGTCACCCGGAAACGATGTCAACTGACCGCGATCCAGATCAATAATTCGTGTTGCTAAACGGCGAATAAACATTCGGTCATGGCTGATGAAGAGTACGGCGCCATTAAAATCTAATAATACTTGCTCAAGCCACCGCACCATGTCGATATCAAGGTGGTTAGTAGGCTCATCTAATAGCAGTAAATCAGGTGCTACCACCAACGCGCGAGCTAAGGCCACGCGGCGCAACCAACCTCCAGATAGCGATTGCATCGATAGTTCGGGATCTAAACCCAAGCGCGTGAGGGTTTGTTCAATACGGGTTTGTAGTTGCCAGCCATTGTTGGCTTCTAACTGGGTTTGCAGATTTGCCAGCTGGTTCATCAAGCTATCATCGCTCGGATTTGCGGTGAGTTGTTGCGAGATCTCATGGTAGCGTTTGAGCACCTTACCGACATCGGCAAGTGCTTCGGCAACGTAGTCATACACCAGTTGTGCTGAATTTGCGGGGGGATCTTGCGGCAAACGCGCAACAACGGTATCTCCGACGGCTTGGACGATGCCATCGTCTAGTTGCAGGTCGCCTGCTATTGCTTTTAACAAAGTAGATTTACCCGCGCCATTGCGGCCGACCAAACACAAACGTTCACCAGCTTCGATGACAAGGTCGACATGGTCAAGAATGGGTTCACGACCAAAAGCTAATTGTGCTTGTTGAATGCGTAATACTGTCATTGCTCAATAAACTCCAGCAAGGTCGTTGGGTCAAATGGCCAGCGTAGCTCGGCGTCGTCGGTGGCACGCACTAAAACTGGGATCAGCCAAGCATACTCTTCGAGTAAATCCGCTTGCTGGCTGATATCGACCCAATGCAAACGCAGAGGTTCTTCCAATTGCAAACTGTTGAGCATACGCAAAGCTTCATCGCAAAGCGGACAGTTGGGTTTACTCAAAAGATAAAACTCAGTCATGCCAATGGGTCACCTTGAACAAGTGGTGAATACCTTTGTGTCGCGCAAAGTCAGTGCTGATAGAACGCTCAGTCCAATTCTCGGCGCGCAGGAAAGCTTCGGCAAGCCCTTCTTCATCAAGTTTGAACTTACGCTTATTATTCGAAAACAAAATTACCCCATCATCTTTGAGCAGACGCGCGGCAAGTTTTAGTAACATCACATGGTCACGCTGAATATCAAGCACGTCATGCATGCGCTTCGAATTCGAGAACGTCGGCGGATCCAAGAAAATCACATCAAACCTTTGCTGCGGCCGTTGTTCTTGTAACCATTGTAGACAGTCAGCTTGCACCAAAGGATGTTGTCGCGGTTGCAGGCCGTTCAGCTGGAAATTCTGTTCGCCCCACGCCAAGTAGGTTTTCGATAAATCCACCGAAGTAACTTGCTTGGCTCCCGCTAACGCGGCGTGAACGGACGCGGTGCAGGTATACGCAAATAAATTAAGAATGTTTTTGCCCGCACTCATCTTGGCCAACTGACGGCGCGCCCAACGATGATCTAAAAACAGCCCGGTGTCCAGGTAATCACTCAGATTGACCAAGAACTGTGCCTCATACTCATGCACGACAGTGGTAATATTGCGCAGTTGCTGGCGCTGGTACTGGCTTTTACCACTTTGTTTCTGACGAACTTTAAGGTGCATATTCGCCGCAGTGAACGGCAGAACTTCAGCTAAAGTATCGAGTAAAAACCACAAGCGCTCTTTGGCCACGGCCGGTGGAATGTCTTTTGGTGCTGCATATTCTTGAATCACGAGGTGATCGTTGTAAACGTCCACTGCTGCGTTGTACTCAGGAAGGTCTGCATCGTACACGCGCCAAGCACTAACCCCTTCTTTTGCCGCCCATTTCTCGAGTTTCTGATAATTTTTCTTAAGTCTATTTGCGAGATCGCTGGATTGCTCTTTTGTAAATTCAATTTGTTCTTTATTGAGATCATAAAGGGCCAATATGACATCTAAAGCGCCGTTGAACAGCTTATATTTCTTATGACTACGCAATTTTAAGCGCTTTAGCAATGACTCATCGCCCGCCAGAATAGCGATTTGCCAGCCGGCAAAACTAGTGCGCAACCGTTGGCCAAATCGGCGATAAAGCAACAGTGTCTCGACCTCCTCGCCTAATCGCTCGCCATAAGGGGGGTTGCAAAGCAATAAACCGGTCTGCCCCGCTAATTCCTCTGGTAGAGTAAACTGAGTTGCGTCTTGTGCGCGCCATTCGCAAAAATCAGTAAAACCAAGTCGTTGCGCATTCTGGTCAGCAATCGCAAGGACCTTCGGATCGTTATCAGCACCCAAAATCTTAAGTGAACGTGCAGCTTTGGCATTCGTTAGACGCTGTTGAGCCTCAGCAACCAGTGCGTGCCATGTGACATCGTCATGCTGCAACCAAGCGTTGAAACCCCACCGTTCGCGCAAGAGTCCCGGAGCGTGATCGAGTACGATCATCGCTGCTTCTAGCAATAAAGTGCCTGATCCACAGAAAGGATCGACTAATAATTGAGTGGACTCATCTACTCCTGCCCGCATCGCGATAGCAGCTGCAAGCGTCTCACGCACTGGTGCCGCGCCTTGCGCTAAGCGATAGCCGCGCCGATGAAGTGCATCGCCGCTCAAATCAAGGTACCAAGTCAGTATATTGTGGTGTAAGTGCGCGTGGATCCGAATATCGGGCTCTGCTTTATCGATGCTTGGGCGTTCTAAGCCTTGCGCTCGGAAGTGGTCGACAACACCGTCTTTCACTAATTGTGCGCCAAATTGGGTATGCCGAATTTGTTGGTTTTGCCCAGTAAAGTCGACAACAAAACTTTCGTTCGCCGTGAAATGCTCATGCCAAGGCGTCGCTGCAATAGCAGCCGTGGTACTCTCTAGTTTAAATCCAACTTCAGTTTGCCCGAGTTGTAGCAAGATACGACTGGCTAAACGACTCCATAAACAAACTCGATAGGCTTCAGGTAGCGACGCTTGGAAACGACAGCCGGCAATAGTTTGTTGTACTTCACTGAGGCCGAGTTGTTTCAGTTCATCAAACAACAAAGGTTCGAGGCCTTTGGCGCAAGTGGCGAAAAGTTGCAGTGCTGCGGTCATTTAGAGCGGAATCCTAATTACGAATAATAGCGTGCATTATACGGTATGCGAACGTGGCTGTATTGTCGGATTTGGAGGAAAAAGCAGCAGTTAGGACGATAATGGTCAATTTATCAGCGATTGAACAACTTAGTGATTGCTATTCCTCAGAACACTGGTAACATGCGCAGCATCGGACGCGGGGTGGAGCAGTCTGGTAGCTCGTCGGGCTCATAACCCGAAGGTCGTAGGTTCAAATCCTGCCCCCGCAACCAATTACTTGCCAATGATTTTCAGTTTCTTCTGTATAAGCTCGCTCGGGCAACGCTGCTAAATAACCTAACAACACATCACCAAGCATATCTGCGCCACGTGCAACTGTTCTCTCACCGGTTAAGTGTG
This sequence comes from Pseudidiomarina atlantica, assembly GCF_000753735.1. Taxonomy (GTDB): domain Bacteria; phylum Pseudomonadota; class Gammaproteobacteria; order Enterobacterales; family Alteromonadaceae; genus Pseudidiomarina; species Pseudidiomarina atlantica. Next base: position 222,631 of record NZ_JPIN01000001.1, read on the forward strand.
GAAAATCTCCACCACCGTTTGCACGATAATTATTCGTCGCAACATAAAACAGCTGTGTTACATCAATTGCCTTGCCCTGCCAGCGTAAATTTTGAATGCGTTGACCTACCGGCTGTGAAAGGTCAATCTGATAATCAAGACCGAAAATGGTGTCATAGTTGTAATGCGGAAAATCTTGATTCAGCACCTGCCAGCAGTCTGCTTGCGTCCCCTCGTTTACTTGCACAAAAGCTTCCGCACTGCGTTCAAGCCAGTCCCTTAATTGCTGACCATTAAGCTCAACTACGTCGAGCGTGTTTGGGTAGCGGTATAGATCGCCAATAGCACCGCGCGTCAAAGCTCCAGCGGCAACGGTGGTGGCGGTGCCAGCCTCGCTAAAGGCAGCATCAAAAGGCGCTGCAGCACTTAGCAACGGTCTTTCAGGTAAACCACTTGCACGAATCAGTTGTTGCGCTTGCCACAATTGCGCGCGCTGAACAAACTGCACTGCAGCACTCGGTTGCCAACGCGCGGTGCGATAACTTAGTGCATGTTTAGTGGTTCCCACTGGCTGTTGCATAAAGGCCAGTGTAGCTTTGTGCGCTGGTTCCACCAGAGCGACTAATTCAGCTGCCGCCTCGCGGTGATGTTGTACAGCACGCGCACTGACCTTGAAACCTGAGCGCTGCCAACGTTGCTGTTGTTTATCGTAAGCTAGTTGTAAGTCGATAACACCCAAATGACTACCGTATAATCCCGGCTGCACCGTTGGAATACCGCGCACCGTCCCCGCCTTGCTGTCGACTTCTGCGAGTTGGTCATAAACTGAGGTACCAGGGAAGACCTCGTGTTGATGCCCCAATAACAGCGCATCTACACCTTCAATCCCAGCCAACAGCCAACCGGTTTGTTCATCATCGTGCGGATTTGGGGTTTGCTTTGGCATACCAGTGTGTGCCGCTAAGATAATGACATCAGCTTGCTGCGCTTGTGCCTCTCGCACTGCAGTTGTTGCGGCACTGACCATTGCCGTCGCCGAAACTTTGCCTTGCAGATGATGCTGATCCCACTGGTTAATTTGCGGTGGTAATACACCAATGACGGCAATTTTTAAAGGAATGGTGCCATGCGGCGTGTTAACTTCACGGTTCAGCCAAGCGGTTGGTTGAATCTTTTGCTGTAGCTCAGGAGCAGCCTTGCTTTGCCAATTGAGATTAGCGCTAATGACCGGGAATTCCGCAGTACGGTAGGTATTCCACAAGTAATCTAAGCCAAAATTGAATTCATGATTGCCCAAGTTTGCTACGTCATAATCTAAGGCGTTGAGCACTGCAATGATGGGATGTGTCGCGGTAGCGACTGGGAGATCTTGTACCGCCCAGTCAGCGAGTGCTGAGCCCTGAATGAGATCGCCGTTTTCAATCAGAACATTTAATGGCTGCTCAGCGCGCGCTGCTTGAATAACGGCTGCGGTGGCGATCAAACCTTGTTGTTCTTTGTCGGCTCCCGCAAAGTAATCATAACTTAGCAGTTGCCCGTGAACATCACTGGTTTCCATGATCCGCAAGGTAACTTCGAACGACTCTGAAGTTGATTGGTGATTGGATTTTTCAAGCATAGGTGAACAGCTAATCAAGCCCCACGCAGCGACTGCTGCAAGTAGCAGTTTACGCGTGACGCAAGTGGTCGTCGTCATAGCTCATTTGCAGGTAATGACTTGGTTGTAAGCGATTGCGCAAAACCTTTATCGCATCAAATTGCTGCATGATTTTGACCTCTGATAAGGTCATCGATGAACTTAAAAGCATGCACTCAGCGAATTCCGCATCAATACTCATGATCGCAAACACCCCAGTTTCGATGCCGGAATTAAGCTCCACCAGTGCGCCCATTTCGAGGTCATAATTAGGCACTTCGATGCAGGTTTGAAAGTACCAGCTCTGTGGCATTTGTGGGCGCCCGAAACGCATTAATATAGTGCGGTTCAAGGCTGCTTGAGTGAGCAGCATGGGCTCCCAGAGTTCATAAGCTGAAAGTGCATCGTAAAATTCTTGGTAGTTTGCCGCATCTTCCATGCTAAAAGCTGCATGCGTGGGCTGTAGAGGAATAAGCCGAGAGGCTTTATAGGGACACTTGTGCACTAACCCGTGATCGAGTTCAACGCTGAGCTGTTCATGTTCGGGATCGAAGTTCCAGCGCCAATGTTGCGATGCGTGCACTTTGCTTACCTTCTTATTGTTATGCGTTGTGCCATAACATAGCTAAGATACGACAAATTTACAAGCGATTAACGATATCAGCAATCAGCTTTGGACCCTGATAAATAAAGCCCGTATATACCTGCACCAAGCTTGCCCCTGCAGCCAGTTTTGCCTTGGCACTGCTATAGGAATCGATGCCCCCTACCGCGATAATCGGAATTTTTTGATTGAGCAAAACCGATAACTGCCGAACCACCGCGGTACTTTGTTCAAATAGGACAGCACCACTGAGACCACCAGCTTCATCGGCAAAAGGCAAGCCTTTCACCGCTTCTCGACTAAGCGTGGTATTGGTCGCAATCACGGCGTCTATTTCATGTTTAAGCAGCGCTTGTGCCATTTGTTTGATTTCTTCATTGCTCAGATCGGGTGCGATTTTGACCGCTAAGGGAACGTATTTACCATGCTTAGTAGTCAGCGCCATCTGCTCTTTTTTTAATCCAGCCAGCAACTGATCGAGTGCCTCGCCGTGTTGTAACGAGCGCAAGCCAGGCGTATTAGGCGAAGAAATATTCACGGTAATATAGGACGCGAATGGGTAGACCTTGCGCATACATATAATGTAATCACTGAGTGCTTCGGCATCCGGGGTATCTTTATTTTTACCGATATTGATGCCAAGCACTCCGCGAAATTGCGCGTTTTTAACTTGCTCAACTAAATAATCAACGCCGTGATTGTTGAAGCCCATCCGGTTAATAATGGCTTGCTTTTGCTCAATGCGAAACAACCGTGGTTTGGGGTTTCCAGGTTGTGGGCGCGGCGTTACCGTGCCCACTTCGAGAAAACCAAAGCCCATTTGCGCAAAAGCATCAATGCAATCGGCATTTTTATCTAAACCAGCGGCGAGTCCAACAGGATTTGGGAACTCAATCCCCATGACATGCACTGGCTTAGTTTTGACCTTCTGGCGCCAAAACCAAGCCAAGGGACTATGGGCGTACTTTTTGAGAAGACCCATTGAGATGTCATGAGCTTGTTCTGGGTCCTTCCGAAACAGCCATTGCCGCGCTAAGTTATACATCTTATGCCGTCACCGGTGAGCAGTTGTGGTTCAGCAACATTAATTCACGCAAGGCTACAGAGAACTTCGCGAACTCATGGGTTTTGCTGGTACGGAAATCAGACAACATGTGCTGCCAACGATCGACATAGACCTTATTTTCACTTAGCCAGTTGTCCAACGTCTGTAAACCGTCGGTTTTCGGATCGCTGCCTCTCAACATGCTCAATGTAAGTGAGCGTTGCTGCCAATCAAGCTCCTCGCGGAACGCTGTACGTGCCAACGCTTGCCAGTGGTTGTCCACCGGTTGCGAGTTGATTTGCTCAAGGAACCAATGCAGTGACACGCGTGCGCCCAAGTGAAAATAGGCGTAACCAACAGTGCCCACTTTCCGTGAAGTTTCATGCACGATATCAGCAATATCTAGCGCTGAGAACAGTGTCGAAAGCGTACCTATTTGCTCTGCTAACTTAGCCGGAACCCCCGCATTGGTATAACGCGCGATTTCTTTTTCGATACCTGCGCGCTCATCTTTGACTAAGTATTCCAACGCATTCTTACGCAGGTCATTAAAGGCCGGCATGTAAAAATCGATATTCGCTTGAATACTCGACAATTCGTTACGACGGTGGCGTAGCAACCAACGCGTTGCACGGCGCACGTTACGGCGTAATTGGAACAGCATTTGATTCTGCATATCTGCAGGGATCTTGTTATTACCTGCTTCAATTTGCTCCATTAAGCCGCGCAAGTTGAAACATTCACGGCCGACCACGTAAGCCGCAGCGACTTCTGCTGCTGTGGCACCAGTCTCTTCCATGTTACGGAAGACAAAATTCGGGCCCATGTCATTAACGATATTGTTAGCTAAGCGTGTTGCGATGATTTGCGCGCGCAACGGGTGCGCTTCCATCGCTTCCGCATAAGGTTCTTGCAATGGTTTCGGGAAGGCATTCATCAATGAACGCGCATGGAAGGGATCTGCCATGATCGTATCATCAAGCAATTCTTCTTTCAAAACCATTTTCCCGTAGGCGGTAATGACCGCAAGTTCAGGGCGGGTGAAGCCACGTCCCGACGCTTGGCGTTCCGCTAACTCATCGTCATCCGGCAAGTATTCGAGGCTACGGTTTAACTGCCCTTCACGCTCAAGATGATGCATGAAACGCTGTAACTCTTTGACTTGTTCAGAACCGCGAATTGAGGTGACTGAAATAGCTTGTGATTGACGGTGACAATCACGTAGCACGATTTGTGCCACTTCATCGGTCATGTCATACAATAATTGGTCACGTTGCTTGCGGGTCAGGTCACCGTTGGCAACTAAACCATTCAATAGAATCTTGATATTGACTTCATTGTCTGAACAGTCAACGCCGCCTACGTTATCGATAGCATCGGTATTGATACGTCCGCCATTGGCTGCGTACTCAATCCGACCCAGTTGGGTGAAACCAAGGTTACCGCCCTCGCCGACAATTTTCGCCCGCAATTCTTTGCCGTTAACACGCAGCGCGTCGTTGGCACGGTCGCCCACGTCACCATCGCTTTCTTTGGTAGATTTCACGTACGTACCAATGCCACCATTCCAAAGTAAATCGACTGGCAGGGTCAAAATGGCCCGGATCATATCGGTTGGCGTCATTGATTTCTTTTGCGTATTGAACAGCTTCTTCATTTCCGGTGTCAGTTCAATCGCTTTCGCTGAGCGTAGGAAAATACCACCACCTTCCGAAATAACTGAACGGTCGTAGTCGTCCCACGAAGAGCGCGGTAAGGCAAACATGCGTTCACGCTCGGCATAGCTCTTCTTCGCATTCGGTTCTGGGTCAATAAAAATGTGCATGTGGTTGAATGCAGCCACAAGGCGAGTGTGCTTCGATAACAACATACCGTTACCAAATACATCGCCGGCCATATCACCAATACCCACAGCGGTAAACTCGGTCGTCTGGCAATCTACGCCGATTTCACGGAAGTGACGTTTGACCGATTCCCATGCACCCCGAGCGGTAATGCCCATTTTTTTGTGGTCATAACCCACTGAACCACCAGATGCGAAAGCATCACCTAACCAGAAGTTATACTCTGCCGAAATACCATTGGCGATATCAGAGAAGGTCGCGGTGCCCTTGTCGGCAGCAACAACCAGGTAGGTATCGTCTTCATCGTGACGTACCACATCTTTCGGCGGTACCACTTCACCAGCTACAATGTTGTCGGTAATGTCGAGCAGCGCACGAATAAAGGTGCGGTAACACTCTTTACCCTCTTCAAAGAACGCTTCACGCTCTTCAGGTAACTGCTTGCAGAAGAAGCCGCCTTTGGCTCCCACTGGCACAATAACAGTGTTTTTGACCTGTTGCGCTTTCACTAGGCCAAGCACTTCGGTACGGAAATCTTCGCGGCGGTCGGACCAACGCAAGCCGCCTCGTGCCACTTTGCCACCGCGCAGGTGGACACCCTCCACGCGTGGTGAATAGACGAAGATTTCATATTTTGGCAACGGCAACGGCATCTCAGGCACCAGTTCCGGCATAAACTTCACTGAGATGTAAGGTTTTTCGTGACCATTTGCATCTTTTTGGAAGAAGTTAGTGCGTTGTGCAGCTAGGATCAGCTCAACATAGCGACGGATGATACGGTCGTCATCAAGGTTGGCGACGTTGTCCAGTTCGCTGGTGATACGCGTTTCAAGCGCTTCAACTTTTTTGTCGCGGCTTTTCGTTGCCGGTTCGAACTTGGCATGAAACAGCTTCACGATGAGTGTGGCAATTAACGGATACTTGCCAAAAGTACTCTCGATGTAAGCTTGGCTAAAGGTCGTACCGATTTGTCGCATGTATTTCGCAAACATCCGCAAAATAATCACTTGGCGACCGGTAAGACCGGCGCTTAAAACGAGGCGGTTAAAACCGTCATCTTCGTAGTGGCCGTCCCAAACCCGTGCAAACGCGTTCTGGAACAAGTCCCGACTTGCTTCGAGGTCCAGCGTTGCGTTGCTGTGCAGCATCTGGAAGTCGAGCACCCAGTAGATTTCGCCATTGGTCGCTTTAATTTGATAGGGACTCTCACCGATGATCCGCAAACCGAAGTTTTCCAACATCGGCAACACATCAGACAAATGAATGGGTTCGTCCTTGTGGAATAATTTGAGTCGTACGTTTTTGCTTTGCTCATTATCTTCGCGTGAGCGGTAAAACAACATACCCAACTTGTGGTCTTTGTCGAGTGCTTCCAACTGCTGAATATCAGCAATGGCAATTGACGGTAAAACCTCTTCTTTGTAAGCCCGTGGGAATGCATTTGCATACTTTTTGTTGAGTGCGTTCGCCTTTGAGTCACCAAAAGTACTGTGTAAAATGCGTTCGAAGTTATCTTCCCAAGTGCGGGCCGCTTCAATAAGATTCTGTTCCAATTCTTTCACGTCGATGTCCTGTACCTGTTCGCCCAGTTTCACTGTGTAGTGCGTGCGAGCAAGCGCTGATTCTGAGAAATACGTGGTAAATTCCACGTCGTAACGACTGTTAAAAGTGTTCGCTAAAATGCTTTGGGTTTTCTGCCGCAAAAGCGTGTTGTAGCGCTCTTTCGGGACATACACCATACATGAGGCAAAACGTCCGAAAATATCACGGCGGACAAACACTCGGGTCATGTCACGTTCTTTCATTTGCAGCACACCAACGCCTACATCTAACAGGTCGGCTTCGCTAGCTTGCACGATTTCATCGCGCGGGTAAGTTTCAAGAATATTCAACAGCGCTTTGGCGGCGTGGGAGGTCGGTGCGAATCCTGACATCTCCATCACTCGACGAATTTTGTCGCCGACAAGCGGTACGTCCCGTGCACTGTTATTGTAGAAGCTACTCGAATAGAGACCGATAAAACGGTCTTCACCGATAACTTTACCGTTTTTATCAAAGCGTTTGACGCCAATGTAATCGCAATAAGCAGGACGATGAACTAAAGATTTCGCATTGGTCTTAGTGACGAGCAACAACGCATCATCGAAGGTGCGTTCACGGGCCATTTCTGGCAATGATGAAATGAGGCGCTCTTTGTTATTCGCTGACTTTCGCATCAAACCAAGGCTCGACTCTGCGTTCTGGCGGATCAGATAATCCCCTTCAATCGCTTTTAAATCGTAGCGACGATAGCCCATCAGGGTGAAATTGTCTTTGGCGAGCCACTGTAAGAATCGCTGCGCTTCGCGTAATTGTTTCTTATCGCCAGGGTAATTAATATCACTGAGCTCATCGGCGATTTGTTGCATGCGTTCGCGCATCGGCTGCCAATCGGAAACCGCATAGGTCACATCGTCCATGACCGAGGCCATTTCACGCTTGAGCTGGGCAATCGCGTCTTTACTATTCTGTCGGTCAATTTCGATCAAGAACACTGTATCGACTTCATTTTCTCCACGAGTACCGGCTTTCAATAGTTTGGTAATACGCCCTTCACTGTCGCGTTCATGACTCAACGGTAGGTGTAAAAACAAATGTGAGCTGATGCCCAAACGCGACAGTGCCATACGGATCGAGTCGACCATAAACGGCATGTCGCTTTGAATAATTTCAATAATGGTATGAGCAGATTCCCAGCCGTGACGTGCTACCTCAGGGTTATAAACCTTGATAAGTGCTTTCTCGCCTGGGTGATATTCGTTAAAGCTGTGCCATAACCCCATAATGGCACCGTACAAATCGCTGTCGTTACGTTGCGCAAGTTCGTCATGTGAGACGGTACGAAACATCCTCATGGCAAAATCTTCGATGACATTCGCACGGTCGGTTGCTCTTTTTTGGATGAGCGCGGCCACTTTTTGCAGTATGACGGGGGTCTGGCTTTCGCCAACGGAGTTCATGCTATGTATCCTTGTAACCTAAGAAAAATAGAACGCAACTGGAGAAAAATGTTACTGAATTTGTAACGCCCTTTATTGTCGGACATTTAGTTCAGCTATTCAATGTTTATTAAGGGTAAAAACGAGTGTTCAGACCACGTTTTACGCGGTCTGAACATCTTTATGTCAAGTTTATGAATGGATATGAGGAGAATCGTTGTTAAATCCCTAGTGCAAGGTTGATTTTTTCTTCTAAATCGGTCGCTAACTGAGGAATTTCTTTAAGCTCTTCAAGCACTTTTTGCATGTTTGCGCAGCGTGTTTCATCGAACCTTTTATACTGTAGGAACGGCGTAATCAAGCGCGCAGCAACCTGCGGGTTCAGGGTGTTCAATTGGGTAATTATGCGTTGCAATAATTGATACCCGGCACCATCTTGCTGATGAAAGCGCAAACTGTTGCGCGCAAAGGTCGCCAGTAATGAATAAACGCGATTGGGGTTGCGCAGGTTAAATGCCTCGTGCTCGAGCAGGCGCTCGACATCGCTCACCGTGTGCTCATGCACTGCACTTGCCTGTACCGCAAACCATTTATCCATGACTAGCGGAGTGCTCTGCCATTGCTTGGCAAACTCAGCTAAAACTGCCGTCTTACAAGGTAACTGCTGGTGTACGGCGATTTCAAGAGCCGCATGTTGCTGTGTCATATTGCCTTGGCGTAATGCTTGTTGCTCGACCACATCGTTAAAGTTTTCTGGTTGAGCTGCGGCGAGCAAACGTAGGCATCGATTCTTCAACGCACGCTCAGCCATTGCTCGCGCCGACAAATCATCATCTTTTGGCTGTAGACGTTGAAAGCACTCTGCCAATGGCTGTTGTAATTGAACGGCCAACTGGTATTCCAGCGAGCGTGTGGCAAGCTCAATCGCTGCCAGTGGAATCGCTGATGGATAGTATTCGAGGAGTTCTTCTGCACTTGGTGGCGTCAAAATCATCGCCACCAGAGCAGGATCAAGGTCTGCTTCTAATACTTGTTGCAATGCGCGGCGCTCGAGTTCGCTCAGTTTCACTTGCGCTGATTGCGCGACCGCGTGACGTAGTAAAGTGATGAAGATACGTTGTGCGGCCTCCCATCGGGTGACTTCTTGTTCCGCATGGCCGAGCAATACAGCCAGTTCTTCAACACTAATGGGCTGCTCTAATTTTACTGGCGCACTAAAGTTTTCAAGCCAAGCCAGCACCGGTTGAGTCTTGACATTGCTGAAGGATACGGTCATTTCAGCAGAATCGAAAACGAGCAGCTGACTGCCGCTTTCATGACGCACGACATTTGGCTCGCCCTGCAATTCGATACGTTCACCCTGTTGGCTGTAGGCACTCAAAAGTATCGGAATAACCACTGCTTGTTTCGCCGTCTGGCCCGGTGTCGCTGGGGTCTGTTGACGAAGGTGCACCTCGAGAGTTTCCGTCGCTGCATCGTATTTTTGCGTGATGGTAACTTCAGGTGTCCCTGCTTGACTGTACCAACGGCGGAACTGACTTAAATCGGACTGATTAGCGTCTTCGAGCGCTGCAACAAAGTCCTCACAGGTGACCGCTTGGCCATCGTGACGCTCACGGTAAAGTCGCATACCTGCTTGGAATCCTTGTTCACCCAGCAAAGTATGCAGCATCCGAATCACTTCAGCGCCCTTGTTATACACCGTGACAGTGTAAAAATTATTCATTTCTTGCACTTTGTCAGGACGAATAGGATGCGCCATCGGGCTTGCATCTTCATTGAATTGGTGGCTCCGCATCACTCTTATCGCATCAATACGATGCACCGCTCGTGATCCCAGATCAGCACTAAATTCTTGGTCGCGGAATACGGTTAAGCCCTCTTTCAGCGATAATTGGAACCAATCGCGACAGGTAATCCGATTACCTGTCCAATTATGAAAATATTCGTGACCGATCACCGACTCAACATGAATGAAATCCCAATCCGTTGCAGTTTCTTGGCTCGCTAGCACATACTTGGAGTTAAAGATATTGAGCCCTTTGTTTTCCATCGCGCCCATGTTGAAAAAGTCGACCGCAACGATCATGTATCGGTCGAGATCGTAGGCTAAGCCGAACCGCTGTTCGTCCCATTGCATCGACCGCTTAAGCGCGCCCATTGCATACTCTGCCCGTTGGGCATTACCTTTATCGACGAAGATCTCGAGTTTAACCTTGCGCCCTTCGATAGTAGTGTAATGGTCTTCAATGCGATCAAAGTCACCGGCGACAAGGGCAAACAAGTAACTGGGCTTTGGATGCGGATCATGCCAAGTGGCAAAATGGCGGCCGTCATCCAGCTGCCCCTCTTTGATAAGGTTGCCGTTGGCGAGTAAAAACGGATAACGTTGCGCATCGGCCACAACAGTAGTGGTAAACACGGCGAGTACATCAGGCCGGTCAAGGTAATACATGATGCGGCGGAAGCCTTCTGCTTCGCATTGTGTACAAAATGCCCCACCCGATAGATAGAGCCCTTCAAGGGCACTATTCGCGCTTGGATTCACAACCGTTACTATTTCAAGCTCAAAGGCATCAGGTACATCATCAATGCGCAGCTCGGTGTCACTGACCTCATAGCGGTCGCTAGCCAGCACTTGGCCATCGATTTTAAGATGCTTTAGCTGAAGTTGTTCGCCATGCAAATGGAGTGCTCCACTCGCCTGCCGTCGAACGCGCATGAGACCGCGTACTTCAGTGGCTTGTTCAGAGAGATCGAAATGGAGGTCTAGCTGGTCGATGGTGAAGGCCGGAGCGCGATAATCGCTCCGGTATTGGACTGCTTTACGACTCATTATTTCCTCTTAACTGCTGTGCCGGAAAAAACTTAAGCGGTTGCAGCTTGTTGCTGCACATTAGGTTCACGGCGAAGAATTTTAATACCGGTATATCCGTAGAACATCGCGACTAGCGGCGTTAGCCAGTTAAAGAACGCGAAAGGCGCATATTCGAGTGGACTGATGGCCAGTGTTGCCATCATAAATGCACCACAAGTATTCCACGGAATAAGTGCGGAAGTTAAGGTACCGCTGTCTTCCAGTGTACGCGATAAGACCCGCGGGTCTAAACCGCGACGCTCGTACTCTTCACGGAACATGCGGCCGGGAATCACGATGGCCATATATTGATCGGCCGTCAATAAATTCGCACCAAAACAGGTGAAAAGCGTTGCTGTGATCAGGTTACCCGTTGATTTGGCGAAACCGAGTACACCTGAAATCAGACGCTCTAACAAGCCAATCTTCTCAACCACGGCACCAAATGCCATCGCACTTAAGATCAGCCAGACAGTATTGAGCATACTCGACATACCGCCACCGCTGAGCAGTGAATCAAGTTGTTCACTACCGGTCTCAACGGCGATACCATCAGTCATGGCCAGCCATACCATTTTTAAGGTGGCAATACCTGAATCCTCTCCCGCGAGCTGGGTGATCAAGTCAGGCTGAAAGAAGACCGCCCAGACCCCACCGAGTAACGCACCAAAAAATACCGTGGGTAAAGCGGGTTTGCGCGTTGCCGCAAGCGCCAACAATACCACCAGTGGAATCAGCATTTCCCAGCCAATGTTATACGCATTGTTGAGCTCTAACTGCATGGTCTCGAGTTGCAAAGCGGTCGCACTACCGTCGACGTTTAAGCCCAATAAAGTGAAAATAATTAGCGCAATTATATAAGCTGGACCTGCGGTGTAGGCCATATAACGGATGTGAGCGAACAATTCAGTACCGGCGACGGCTGGTGCTAAGTTGGTGGTATCCGATAACGGTGACATTTTATCACCAAAGTAAGCGCCAGATACCACGGCTCCAGCTGTGATCGCAGGTGATAAGCCCATCCCTGCCGCAACCCCCATGAGGGCAACACCGATGGTTGCAGCCGTTGTCCACGAGCTGCCTATGGCTAACGCAATAATGCCACAAATAAGTGCGCTTGCCGCGTAGAACCAGCTTGGACTCAGCAGCTCAAGACCAAAGTAAATCATAGTTGGCACCGTACCCGATAACAACCAGGTACCAATCAATGAACCCACCGCAAGAATAATTAACAATGCACCAAGGGCTACTGATATGCCCTCTTTTATGCCTTCTTCGATGTCTTCCCAGCGATAATTATTCACGAAGCCGATAATGACAGCAACGCCACCGGCAACCCATAGAGCAATTTGATTAGGCCCGTAAGAGGAATCTTCACCGAAAAGGTATACTGAAGTAGCGAGTGCGATAATCAATACCACAAGTGGTAACGCGGCTTGCAGCAGCGTTGGTTCTTTAAAAGCTGAAAGTGAACGATTGTGCATAGTTGTCTCTATTCTTTAAAAGCTCACGACACCGATGAGCTGCAGAAAAATAATAATAATAATGACTGGAGCGACCCAGCGCACCAGTAGCAACCAGAGTTGATAGACTCGTGGATGGGTATCCATTTCGTCTTGACTCGCAGCGCGCGTCATCACCCAACCACTAAACAGAGCCAATAATAAACCGCCTAATGGTAACAGAATTGAGCCGGTCGCATAGTCGATTAAGTCGAACCAATTGGTAATTACTTTGCCCGGTAACTGCCAATCAAGCTGTGTCCAGCTTGCGCCACTGAACGAAAAGATCGTGACCAGCCCCAGTAACCAAAGTACGACGACAGCAACCAACGTAGCGCGCCAACGACCCCAATCGCACTTCTCTTGGAGAAATGCGACAGCAGATTCAATCATGGCGATCGCCGAAGTGAATGCGGCAATGACCAACATGACGAAAAACAGCGTACCTACCCATTGACCGCCTGGCATGCTAGCAAAAGCCACTGGCAAGCTCTGGAAAATGAGACCAGGCCCCGCTTCTGGCGCTAATTGGCTACCGAAAACGATGGGGAAGATAGCAAGACCTGCGAGCAATGCAACGAGTGTATCTGCAAGTGCAACCCATAAGGTGGTCTGTACTACTGACGTCTCGCGCGGCAAATAAGCGCCGTACATGATGACAACACCTGAAGCTAAACCCAATGAGAAAAAGGCATGACCTAAGGCTAGCAAGACACCATTTACGGTTAAGTCTTGAAAATTCGGCGCAAACATGAAGTTAATGGCACCGGCGAAGTCACCTATGGATGCAGCATAGATAGCGATAGCAATAAGCAATGCGACCATCACCGGCAGCATCCACCGCACGGTATTTTCTAAGCCGTCTTTTAACCCACGGCCGACGACCAGTGCAACGGCAATAAGGATTAAACCGTGCCAGAGTAACAAACGCTCAGCCGAGCTGACTAAACTACCGAAAAGACCACTGATTTGTTCTACGTTTTTGTCAACAAACGCCCCACTGGCAGCTTCTCCGACATAGGCCAGCGCCCAACCAGCGATGACAGCGTAAAAACTAAGGACTAAAAAGCCGGTGGCCATGCCAATCCAGCCAGTGATCGCCCACTTGCGACTACGACCTGATTCCGCTGCAACTGTAGCCGCTGCAATACCTGGACTATGGCGTCCGCGGCGGCCAATGATAATTTCCGCCATCATAATAGGAATACCAATAACGGCAATACAAAGCAGATAGACAAGAACAAATGCACCACCGCCATTTTCACCGGTGATGTAAGGGAATTTCCAGATATTACCTAGACCTACTGCGGCAGCGGTAGAAGCCAGAATAAAGGCAAGACGGCTCGACCAGCGACCCGTGATAGTTTTAGGAGTTTTCATAACCCTTGTTTTCCGTTGTTTATTATTATTCTACAAAAAAGCCGCCTAAGGCGGCTTTTCTTTACCATGCGAGGGTTATTGCATGGCGATCTTTAAGTCATCAATCAACTCGAAGCTTAACACGAGTGTTTCGTTTAAGTAAGGATCCGGTTGTTCAAAGTCATCTGGCATCTCATCAAGGCTTTTAATCGGTTCCATACCCAAGCGCGCAAGGCGTTCATTGGCACGCACCAGCGCTTTTTGTTCGTCAGCTTCTTCCTCAGCTTTGCGTTCAGACATGACTAAACTGGTCCAAGTTTTGTCTTTTTCAGCTTGATATTCAGCTGCATCTTCAAGCACATAATTGAACTCAGGATTTTCCGCGATAAGCTTATCATTTAACCGTTTGAGTTTTTCTACCAAACTGGTATCGATCGCATTCACTTGCTCAAAATCAGCGGAGTCAAGTTGATTCCAAGGCAGTGCATTCTCGAGCGCACTCTCGCCGAAATCCTCATTATCCATCACAGTTGGGAAAGCAATGTCTGGCACCACACCTCGCATTTGCGTACTGCCACCATTAATCCGATAGAACTTCGCTATTGTGTACTGCACACTACCAATCGGCTCATCAAAAAAGTCAAAGCGGCGTTGCAGTCCTCGATGTTGCTGGACAGTACCTTTACCATAGGTTTGCTCACCAACGATGAGTGCACGCTGATAGTCTTGCATCGCCGCCGCAAAAATCTCTGAGGCTGAGGCGCTATAACGGTTGACCATCACGACCAAGGGCCCATCATAGTGAATCTCATTGTCGCGATCGCCGTTTACTTCGCGACGGCCACTGCCATCGGCTACTTGCACTACCGGACCCGAGGAAATAAATAGACCCGTCAGACGAATCGCTTCTTGCAAAGAGCCACCGCCATTATTACGCAAATCCATAATAATGCCTTCAGCACCCGCAGCTTGCGCTTCGTCAATCAACTTTTGTACGTCGCCACTCACATTGTGATAGAAACTCGGCACGTTTATTACGCCAAGCTTTCGCCCTGCGTAGGTGCCCTCTTCCATCGTCTTCACCTCGAGCTTCGCGGCACGATCCTCGAGTTTGACCTTATCGCGGACAATGGAGATCACCTCCGGCGTTGCGCTTGCAGTTTGATTTGCTTTCAAAACTTGCAACTGCACCGTGGTACCCTTAGGACCCTTGATGAGCTCGACCACTTCGTCTAAACGCCAACCAATCACATCGACAAACTCAGCATCTTCGTCGTCACCTTGAGCTACGCCTACCACACGGTCTTCAGGCGCGATTTCGCCGGTTTGATCAGCGGGGCCGCCAGGTACCAGACTACGAATGACAGTGTAATCATATTCCGATTGCAACACCGCACCGATGCCCTCAAGTTCGAGGTTCATATTTTGTTCGAAACGCTCAGCATTCGCCGGTGATAAATAACTGGTGTGTGCCTCAACACTACGCGCAAAGGCATTCATAACGGTTTGAAAGACGTCTTCACTGTTGGTTTGCGTTAATCGCAACAACGCGTTGTTGTAGCGTTTACCCAGGGTTTCGACGATTTCCGGCCATTCTTTTCCAGTCATGGCTAAGTTCAGCGCATCAAACTTGACGCGTTGACGCCATAGCTCGTTTAGCTCTGCTTCACTCGTTGCCCACTGAGCATCTTCACGATCAAAGTAGTACTTATCGTCGGCTTTCTCAAAATCAAAAGGCTGTTCTTCATCAAGCAGCTCGAGTGCATAGGTATAGCGCTCGAAGCTTCTTTCCATCGCCTTTTCAAACAATGAATAAGCGGGGCTTAATTTGCCTGAGTGGATCATGTCGTCAAACAAATGTTTATACTCTGCGGCCTGCTCAACATCGGCTTGTAGTAAAAACATTTTATTGTAATCGAGCATGTCTAAATAACGTTCAAGTATCTCTTCTGACAGGACGTTATCAAGTTCCATGTTCTTGAAGTGATAACGCGTGAAATAAGTCGTCACTCGCTGACTCACAACAGAGTGTTGTTCTTCCTGAACGAGGTCAGGTAATTCATCGATTTGATGCGCTGGCGGTAAGGCAACTGCAGCCCCCACCAATCCAAGCTGGATGGCAACGACCAGTGAGATTTTCTTGAACATTGTTGTTGGCATTCGACTACTCCTGCTGGGCAACAAAAATCGCTTCGGCTGATACTTTGACAGTCAGTCCGTTATGAAGTTGCACTACTACGTCGTTGCGGTCAAGTTCGACGATTTCACCAGCGATAGGTTTCTGCCCTGCTTTTACTTGAACTTGCTGCCCTGGCTTTAACTGCGAACTAGTTACCGCTTGCAGCTTTGGTGCTGACTGTTTTATTGGTTTACGTGTTGGCGTCGAATTTGGTTTGCTACGCTTGGTGTCTTTGCGTGGTGCGGCTTTTGTTGGTGCACGTTTAGCAGCAGTCGGTTTCGCGGCTTTCGCCGCCGCTTTTTTGCGTTCTGCAACAGCAGCTTGCGATTGCTCTAGCGCTTCTGCTGCGTGAGTTTGATGCTCTTCTTCAACTTTAGCAACTACTTTGCCATCGAGATCCACCCGTTCGCCACCAACCTTCATCGCACGTAAGTAACGCCAGCTGTTGGTATAGTGTCGTAAAGCGGTACGCAAGCGTGTTTTACTCACCGCATCATCGTCCGCAAGACGCGTCGCGAGATCATCAAAAATACCAATTTTTAATGGTTTCGCATCCCCTTCAACGCTAAAGCAAGCAGGGAATTTTTCTGCAAGATACGCGATGACTTCTTTATTGTTGCTTAGTTTCTTTACTTCACTCATGTTCATCATTTTCCTGCTGACGTGCGTCAGCTAGTTGCTCTTCAATATAGGTGTACATCTCATCGCTATCGAGATCGAGGAGTTCCGGGTTCTCAATCCAGTCGAATAACGTGCGCCGCACGACTTCTTCAAGGGTTTCCAGAGTATCATCTTCTGCAGCCATACTGTGAATGTAATGGAGCATTTCATTCAATTGGTCAACCGCGACTTCTGCCTCATCTTCGAAGAAAGCCATGTCTTGATAACTGACCAAGTACGCATGAATATCAAACTCACTATACATGGATTTAGGTCCAGTTTAAGGTTTCGATAAATCTTCCCAAACGGGTTAAACCAGCTGCATCATCTGCGCTGAAGCGCCCGACTGAAGGACTGTCTAAGTCAAAAACGCCAACGACCTGATCCTCGACAATTAAAGGTACCACTACTTCAGAATTAGATGCGCTATCACAGGCGATATGCCCAGGAAACTCATGAACATCGATGACGCGTTGTGTTTCACGCGTCGCCGCAGCGGTACCACAGACACCTTTGCCAAACGCGATGCGCAAGCAAGCGACCTTGCCTTGAAACGGCCCTAATACCAGCATTCCTGGCGCGCGTGTAAGATAAAAACCAACCCAATTCACATCATCCAGCGCTTCGTAAACCAGTGCGGATAAATTGCTTAGGTTTGCAATGAGATCTGGTTCCCCAGCGGTGATTGCTTCGGCTTGCGCCAACAACAAATCATAATCAGTAGCTGTCGCCATATTACTTAGAGTCTTCTTGGTTAAGGGAGAAACTGGCGATACGCTCGCCTTTTGATGCCACAGCGGCATCACGCATTTCACGTTTGCTACGGGTCACGAGCAGGCCATCAGCACCTACACGGAATGGTTCATCTGACGGACAATATTTGGCTTGATAAGCCATGACCAATTGAATGGTGTCTTCTTTTTGCCGTTCAGTAAGCGCTACGCCATCGGGCCAACGTCCTATTTCCACGGCACTGACGAGACGTTGGAACGTCTCGGGGGTAATACTGGCGAGTAGGTCTTCAAACTGCATTAACGACTCCGTTTCACCATTAAAATACGTACGCGATTAACGATAAACCACACCAAACCAAGCGCCATGGCACCATAGCTCACAGCTGCTTGCCAACTTTCTGGATGCGGCTGCTCAAGAAAACTGTAGGCAAAACCACCAATCGCGACCAACAGCGCTAACATTGATTGTCCGAGCAGCTTTTCTTTGCGGCGTTGCAACGCTCGCTGTTGCGCTTGTTCAAGTTCATCAGGTGAACGCCCGGCCAATTGAAAGTCACAATACGGACAGACTTCAGCGCGACTTGAAACGCGCTTGTTACATGAGGGGCATTGAATGATTGCCATGAGGGCCTCTTTTAACTACATCGGACTAAGCAATATAAGGGTTTCAGGGCGAAATTCAAGTGTTGAAACGAGGCTACAAAGTAAAGTGCCCGCGATGACTGCGGGCACTTAAATGAAACCAACACTTAGGCGAACGAAAGTTACTGTTCTTCTTTCTTTTTCGCTTGTTCGGCATCAAAGTCTTGCCAATAGGCTTTGACGGTATCTTTCATTTCGCGCCGTAATAGCATGATCCCGAGTAAGTTGGGTAAGGTCATGAGCACGATCGCGACATAGGACAAAGTCCATACCAGAGTTGTATCGGCAAACGAAGCAACAAAGAAACCTGCAACGTAGATGATTCGGTATGGCATAACACCGCGTTGCCCGAACAAATAAACCACTGCACGGTCGCCATAGTAAGACCAAGCGATCGCGGTCGAGAAAGCAAATAGCATCAAGCTAATAGGCACAATGTATTCACCAGCCGCACCGAAGAAACCGTTGGCAAAGGCAATTGACGTAAGCGCAGCAGAGTGCACCAAACTATCGCCCATAATGACGATGTCTTGTTTCATCATGCGACCGTTCTCAATACGTAAAGTACCAGTATAGGGGTCTTCTCCAGCGACGATAAAGCGCACGTTCTCTGCTACAGAGCGAGCATGCAACATGGTATAGCCATTACTGACAGGTTCACCATTTTGCACCTCGATCGTACCGCTATATTTTTCGATACTATTTTCGTCGGTGTCGTTCAAGTAGTGATAGAGCGCAGTACGATCAGCTTCTGTGCGATCATCATAGTTGCCAGCGATGATCTCTAAATCGGCTTTTTCGAAGGTATTGGTATGTTTTTCACTCCAAACGCCGGAAGACAAAATCACCAATGCCGTCAACGTACAAATAACGATAGTATCGATGAAAGGTTCGAGGATCGAAACCATACCTTCTGATACTGGCTCATCGGCGCGTGCTGATGCGTGCGCGATGGGCGCTGAACCTTGACCTGCTTCGTTAGAGAACAAGCCGCGGTTGACCCCACGGTTAAAGGCGTAGGCGAAGGTAGCGCCTAAGAAGCCACCCGTTGCGGCAGAACCACTAAAGGCATTGGTGAAGATCGCCGCAAATGAAGGACCGATATTTTCGATGTTAAACAAAATAACGCTCAATGCACCTAAAATGTAGAGTACGCCCATAATTGGCACGATTTTAGAGGTCACTGCAGCGATACGCTTAATCCCACCGATAATTACCATTGCTAGTAAGATGGCAAGCACACCACCGGTGAGCATTGGATCAAAGCCGAAGCTCATTTCCATACTCTGTGCGATGTTGTTAATTTGCGGCATGTTACCAGTACCGAATGAACTGATGATGGTCGCCACCGCAAAGATGACTGCCAACCACTTCATGTTCAAGCGCCGATCCATGTAATACATGGGGCCACCGGCCATAGTGCCATCTTCGGTTTTGACGCGATATTTGTGCGATAGAGTCACTTCGACGAATTTGGTCGTCATGCCCAAGAATGCAGTTACCCACATCCAGAAGATCGCTGCCGGACCGCCTAAAAAGATCGCCAGTGCAACACCACCGATATTACCCGTACCAACGGTGCCAGAAAGTGCGGTAGAAAGGGCTTGGAAGTGACTGGTGTCACCTTGCGCACCCTTTTTATCGAATTTTCCTGTAACAACTTTCCAGGCATGACCGAAAAATCGGACTTGCGGGAAACCGAGATACAGTGTGAAGAAAATACCGACACCCAGCAGGATGTAAGGAAAGTAAGCTGCCGAGCCTAGATAGCTATCGAGCAGTAACAGAAAGTTATTAATGGCTTCCAAGGTGTCCCCCTTGCGAATTGTAATTGTTATTTATTGTCGTTATTACGTACTTAAGCTAACTTGCGCGCGTTAAACGCGCAAGTCATTCGCAACAGCATAGACTGCGCTGAGCACATCTGCACCTAATTGTGCGCTGCGATTCGCCGACCAGCCGAAGTCTGCATCTGGCAGGTTGGCATTATCTTTGAAAGGCATCTCTAATGTGAAGGCTAAACAGTCGAAACGCTCTGCCACTGCGTTACTTGCCACCGTAAGATTAGCTTCGCCTGGTTGGTCCACCTCGTAGCCAAATTCAGTTTGAAACTCTGGGGTGATGGCAAGTAGCGTTGCTTTGAATTTTTCAGCAAGTTTTTCATGGCGTTCGTTGTAGCAAGGCACGCCTTCACAACCCGCTAAGAAATTGTAGGGCAGGTTTTCATCACCGTGAATGTCGAGATATAAATCAACGCCAGTCTCTTGCATCGCGTTGAGAACATGAAACACCTCAGGGCTGCGTTCGAGCGAAGGTGCTTGCCACTCCCGGTTGAGGTTGACCCCCACCGCATTGGTGCGCAAGTGGCCCCGGACACTGCCATCTGGGTTCATGTTAGGAACTACATAAAAGACGTTATCTTGCAGCAACTTACGCACTGCGCCGTCTTCATCATCAAGTAAACGACCTAACATGCCCTCGATAAACCATTCAGCCATTGATTCACCTGGATGCTGGCGTGCGGTGACCCAAATCTTTTGTTTGCGCTCATCGGGTTCACCAATGACTAACAGATTCAAATCACGGCCATCAAGCGTTTGTCCCAGCAAAACATGTTCAACTAGGCTAGATTGTTGTGCCCAATGAATTAAATCTTGATGACGCTCATACGAATACGGCGTGAAATAGGCAAAGTAGACACTTTCTTGCTCCAACGTATGACGAATCGTAAGGGTTTTTCCATCATAGCTGGTAGGCACGCGAAACCAAGTTTCACGGTCATACGAGGCAACCGCTGAGTAATCCTGCCAACCATCCGGATAAGCAGACCCTCCGGCATTGGTAATGTTCATCACATGTTCAGTGCCTAATTCGCCATAAAGCTTAAAGTGAAACCACTGATAAAAATCAGACTGATGGTCTTGGCGAATTTTAAGTTCGATGGCGGCAGGATCTTCAGCCTTCACGACTTCGATGTTGCCACTATCAAATTGCGCAGTAATTAGCATGTTGTAATCCTTTAATTCGAGAAAACAAAAGCGCCGATTGGCGCTTTTGCTGTGATTGAAAAAGTCTTATTTAGGCAAATTGGTAAGTTCTTGCCCTGCCATCTTTTCAGCAACACGAATCACCTGACAGCTGTAACCGAACTCATTGTCGTACCAAACGTAAAGTACGGCACGATCTTCATCAACGATGGTTGCTTGTGAGTCAACCACACCTGCGTAACGCGAACCTACCAAATCGGTGGATACAATTTCGGTTGAAGCAGTGAAATCAATCTGCGCTTGCAAATCTGAGTGGAGAGCTTGGTCACGCAAGAAAGCATTGATTTCATCTTTGCTGGTTGCCTTTTGCAGATTCAAATTCATGATCGCCATTGAAACGTTCGGCGTTGGCACGCGAATCGCGTTCCCGGTTAATTTACCAGCTAACTCTGGCAAGGCTTTCGCTACTGCTTTTGCTGCACCAGTTGAGGTTAAGACCATGTTCAAGGGTGCAGAACGGCCACGACGTTCGGCTTTGTGATAATTATCGATGAGATTTTGATCATTGGTGTACGAGTGCACAGTTTCAACGTGACCATTGCGGATACCATAGTGGTCATTGATGACTTTCAACACTGGCGTGATGGCGTTGGTCGTGCAACTTGCGGCACTAACAATCAAATCTTCTGGTGCGATATCTTGGTGGTTGACACCGTACACGATATTTTTGATGGCACCTTTTGACGGAGCAGTCAGCAATACTTTCTTGACGCCTTTTGACTTCAAGTGCAGCCCTAAACCTTCTTCGTCTTTCCAAATACCCGTGTTGTCGATAACAATGGCATCGTTGATCCCATATTGTGTGTAGTCGACTTGATCAGGGCCATCTGAATAAATAACCTTAATACTGGTACCGTTGGCTTTGATCGCACAATTTTCATGATCAACCGTGATGGAACCATTGAATGGGCCATGAATCGAATCACGACGTAATAGACTCGCGCGTTTCTCTAAATCACCGTCGCGACCACCGCGAACCACGATCGCACGCAATCGCATTTTATTATTGCTACCGTTACGCTCAATCAATAAACGCGCTAACAAGCGGCCAATGCGACCGAAGCCATAAAGCACAACATCAGTGGTTGGAATTTCATCGACCTTGTCGATGATTTCTTCCAGCTCTGCTTTTAGGTAATCTTCGATAGAAGCACCCTTGCCGGCGTCTTTATGCAAGTAATTGAAAGCCAATTTACCTAAGTCAATGCGCGCCGGTGCAAGTTTCATCTTGCTGATGGCCTCGATGAACGGGAAGCTCTCACGCAAGCGCAGCTTCACCCCTTCATGCCGGCGGATCAGACGATGCGCTTTGATGATGTTGATGGTATCAACGTTTAACAGTGAACGGCCATAGACCAAAATTTCAACACCGTAGTTACGATACAGACGGCCTAAAATAGGTTGCATCATTTCAGCGTATTCCTGGCGTTCCTGCCAGCTTTGAAGCGTCAGATCCTGCTGTTGGTCACTCATGCGATTACCTTTGCGTTAAAGAGGAAAACAGTTAAACGGAAAAAATCGAGCGCTATTGTACTGAAAAGACCTCCGAAGTACCAGAAAGTGTCGACCGCATTTCTCAGCGTGCTACAATTCGCGACACACAATATTGCAGTCATTATCTTGCTGTCCAAAGGAGCTCTTTATGTTACGCCGTACCAAAATAGTCACAACGCTTGGCCCCGCTACTGATAATCCAGCCACTTTAGAGGCCTTAATCAAAGCTGGTGCAAACGTGGTGCGGTTGAACTTCTCCCATGGCAAAGCGGATGATCACAAACAACGGGCGAAGTTGGTACGTGATATCTGCGCGCGACTCGGGACTCACGTGGCGATCTTAGGTGATTTGCAAGGTCCCAAGATTCGCATCGCAAAGTTTGTTCACGACCATGTCACGCTCGACGAAGGCGACACCTTTACCCTCGATGCAGCGATGGCAAGCGATGCCGGCACTGGACAAGCGGTAGGTATTGATTACAAAGAATTGCCGCAAGATGTTAAACCTGAAGATATCCTACTTTTAGATGACGGGCGGGTTCGGCTCAAAGTGGACCGTGTTGAAGGCTCAAAAGTCATCACCACCGTGATTGTTGGCGGTAAGCTATCGAATAATAAGGGTATCAACCGACTCGGTGGTGGCCTCTCCGCGGCGGCGTTAACGGAAAAAGATTACCAAGATATTAAACTCGCTGCAGAAATCGGCGTGGATTATCTTGCCGTATCTTTCCCGCGTTCGAGTGCCGATATGCATGAAGCACGTCGACTTTTACGCGCTGCCAACGGCACGGGCATGTTATGTGCCAAAATTGAGCGGGCTGAAGCTGTTGCAACTGATGCAGCGCTAGACGATATCATTCGTGCTTCTGAAGCGGTCATGGTAGCGCGCGGTGATCTAGGTGTTGAAATCGGCGATGCCCAATTGGTCGGTAAACAGAAACTCATCATTAAACGCGCCCGTCAGCTCAATAAGGTTGTGATTACGGCAACGCAAATGATGGAAACTATGATCGAAAACCCAATGCCAACCCGCGCAGAAGTGATGGATGTGGCGAACGCCGTGCTAGACGGTACCGATGCAGTGATGCTATCGGCAGAAACTGCAGCAGGGAAATATCCGGTAGCGACCGTCAAAGCCATGGCGGAGATTTGTCTAGGTGCCGAAACGCACCCCGCGGCGCGGCTAGACAATAGCGAACTGGAGGAAACCTTTACTAATACGCAAGAAGCGACCGCAATCACCGCAATGTATGCCGCGACTCATTTAGCCGGCGTAAAAGCCATCATCGCCTTAACCGAGTCTGGCACCACTGCCAAATTGATGTCACGAATTCATACCATTTTGCCAATCTTCTCTCTGTCACGGCATCCAGATAGCCGCAATCGTTGCGCGCTGTACCGAGGAGTTTATCCTATCGCGTTTGATTCGACTAAAAGCAAGCCCGAAGCGCTGATTCGCGATGCGATTAACGAAATCAAAGCGCGTGGACATGTGGTACCAGGTGATCTTGTAATCCTTACCCATGGTGATGTGATGGAAACCGTTGGTTCCACCAACACCTGTAAGATTATTGAAGTCCGCTAGGCACTGAAATCTTGCGCGATATCCGTAACAAGTTCGCGATAATCAGCGAGCTTGTTACGAATGCGCCGCTTTTGTTCAACACTTAGCGTTGCATACATGGCAACAAAAAACTCGATGGTCATTGCTCGGCTGTACTGACTGCTTTGTTGCAGCTCTTCACTGCGCCACTGCTCCGGGTTGGTCATGAGTCGTTCAATAGAGCGACTGAAATCCTCTGCTTGTGGGTCTTGCAGTGTTTGCTCAAAAGCGTCGAGCCAAGCTACTTGATAGGCATACCACAAGTCATCGTTACTTTCCCGCTGCGCCATCCACCGGTGTAGTAGCCGTAATTGCTCAGGCTCTAAGCGTCCAAGCCACTCCTCGGCCCGCTCGATAGTGCGTTGAAATCGTTCGCGTTGCCGTTCGCGCGGGTCGGCGTTCTGATCTTCTTCGCGTTCGCGCGCAAGGTCTTTACGTAGTTTCGCCACCAGTTGCTCACGCTGAGTCTGGTCTAAGCGTGGCAGGTAAAGTTGCGCATAAGGCTCCGCTTGCTGCCGTATGACCCGCCAAAAGCCATACGCTTGGTCAGCATAGGTGTTGAGTTGTTGCGCATCGATGCGGTCGTTTTCAACCGCGTCGATCAGCTTAGTCAAGAAAGCGGCATATGCCGGCATCTGTGTTTGTGCATGCCATTGGTGTAACGCGTCGATACTGGCTGAAACCTCCCCGGCTAACGGGTCATCAAGAGCAACGTACTTGCCAAGTTGATATTCGAGGTAGGTATCAGCGAAGCGGTAACCAAACTGTGTTGAACAGCCGCTAAATAGAAGTGTGACAACGATGATTGTTAGCAGTTTAAGACTTACCGTTCGCATCGTTATCAGCACCCCTTGAGTGATTAGGAATTAAGAATCAGCTTTTTGATCCGTTCCTTGTAGCTACGACTGACTTTTAGTTCTTTGCCATTTTTCAGAATGATGTGGTACTCACCATTTTGCCGGCTACAGAGTTTTTCGATTTGGTCTAAATTCACGATTGCCGAACGATGAATGCGTTGGAACCGTGTCGGATTTAGCTCATCTTCCAATTCTTTCATGGTACGACGCAAAATATGCGTTTCGTTGTCCGCGTGAATACACATGTAATCACCGGCCGCATCAATCCATTCGATTGACTGAATCGCTACGCGCGTGATCTCGCCACTTTCTTTAATCGCAATGTGCTCGGGATAACGTGCAGCACCAAAATCTTGGTCATCAGCGAGCTTTTTCAGAATAGCCTCGCAATCTTCACCGGTGGCATCTGCCAACAAATTAAGCATACGTTGCTGTTGCTGATTACGTTCACGCTGAGCCAGATTTTTTTCAACACGATGCAGTGTTTGCGCCAGACGTTCATGGTCGACTGGCTTTAGCAGATAGTCAATAGCGCGCACTTCAAACGCTTTGATGGCGTACTGGTCATAAGCCGTGACAAATACCACGATAGGTAATGGAACGCCGCGCGCTTGCACTTCTCGCATGAGCTCAAAGCCATTCATTCCAGGCATTTGAATGTCGAGAAATACCAGATCAGGTTGCAACTCGACGATCGTCTCGAGTGCTTGCCGAGCGTTTGGGCACTCTTCTAGTAGTTCAACTTGCGGAAATTCTTGCAAACGCACAGCAAGACCGCGCCGTGCGAGTGATTCATCGTCGACAATTAGGGTACGAATGTGTTGACTCATTTAGCCTCAACCTGTTCAAAAGGTATGCGAATCTCGATACGCATGCCATGCGGTTTGTTAGTAGATAATGTAAATGAGTAACTCTTCCCATACAAGGCTTGTAATCGGTCGCGGGTATTTGCAAGACCAACACCGCCGGCTTTTTGTAATAGCTTTTCTGGTTCTGCACAGCCAGGACCGTTATCAGAAATAACCAGAACCAGATCATCGCCTTCGCGTCTGGCTTGAATAGCAATCACCCCACCGTCTTCAAGTTTAGCAATCGCATATTTAATTGAGTTCTCTATTAATGGCTGTAAAAACAGACTCGGAACCATTGCTTTTTCGGCTTCAGCGGTAATATCAATTGCAACTTGTAAACGCTCATCAAAACGCACTTTCTCGATATCGAGATAAAGCATTAATGCGTCAATTTCGCGTTGCAATGGAATTTTCTTAATCGGCTCGTTATCAAGTGAGAAGCGCAAAAAGGAACTCAACTTGGTCATCATACGATTCGCTAGATCATTCTCTTTGATCAAAATCAGCGTAGAAATCGCATTCAAGGTGTTAAACAAAAAGTGCGGGTTAAGCTGATAACGCAGCATTTTCAGTTGTGCCTGATGCGCCATCGAGGTTGCCATCAAGGCTTTTTGTTTTTCGTCTTGCAACATCTGATAGTACTTGATGCCAAAGTACAGGCCACTCCAACTGAGCATGATGTAAAATTTGGCGAGAGCATTTTTAAAATAGAACCAGTTACTCTCTGGACGGAAGCCAAATTTATAGACTTCCCAATAAGTAGCGTTATCAATGACCGCCCAAATACTAGCGCTGACATAAGATGCACCCAAGACAACAAAGATGAGCAGCCATGGCGGGCGTTCCCAAATGCGGCGATACAAATAGCGTAGTGGAACCGTTAACAGAAACCCTGCATAAGCGCCTAGCAGTATGATCAGTACATACACGGCACGCATTTCGTGCATCAGTGAACCGATATAGTGAACCAGCGCATAGCCAAACCAGCCTGCGGCTTGGAGAACCCAGAAAAATCGGTTGCGGTCGTCTAGAAATGCCTGCCAACGTGTGATCATAGTGACTCAAATCCTGTTCATAACGTTTTGATTATACCTTTTACCATGATGAATGTGCCGCTCATTTATCGCATTCAGCCCACTGTATAGCTTGTTCAACGCATGCTAAGATGCTGCTCATCGCAGTTCGACTCCGAGGTTCCAGTGTTACATTACGCCGTCACGCCGATCGATCCCAAAGGACATCAATTCGCAGTTCAACTTAGTATTCCCGCTACCGACGCTGACTTTATCGAACTTACGATGCCGGCCTGGATCCCCGGTAGTTACATGATTCGCGACTTTGCCCGCAATGTGCTCGATCTGCGCGCCGAAGCAGATGGTACTGAACTGGCGGTGACCGTAGTTGATAAGCAAACATGGCGTATTCAGAACCATGGGCAAGCCGTTACTGTTACTTATCTTGTTTATGCATTTGATCTAAGCGTGCGCAGCGCCTACCTTGATCAGCTTTGGGGCTTTTTCAACAACAGTAGCCTTTGTTTAAGTGTTAAAGGCTTTGAACAAGAACCGCACGCACTCGCGCTTAACCTGTTGGATGAAACACTGAACTGGCGTATTGCAACTGGCATGCCACGCATCAAGGGTGAGCGATACAGCAGTGGTGAGTTTCAAGCTGACTCCTACGAAGCATTGATCGATTATCCGGTTTTGTTGGGTGATTTAGCGATCCATGAGTTTATCGCTGGTGGCGTTAAACATGCCTTTGTCACTGCCGGTCGGCAGTATGCGGATTTCGCTCGAATTTGTGGTGATCTAGCGAAAATTTGTGAGCAGCAAATTGCCCAATTCGATAAACAAGTGCCCTTCGACGAGTATTTGTTCTTAACCATGGTGGTTGGCAAAGGCTTTGGCGGACTAGAACATCGTAATTCGACCGCTCTACTTTGTAGTCGTCGCGACTTGGTGAGCCCCAACACACGCGCGGCTATTGATACGGATTATCGCACCTTTTTAAGTTTATGTAGTCACGAGTATTTTCATAGTTGGAACGTGAAGACGCTGAAGCCTAAAGAGTTCTTACCGTACAACTTACAGGCCGAACAATATACACGACAGCTTTGGTTTTACGAAGGTGTGACCTCTTATTTCGATGATTTTGTATTACACCAAGCAGGCTTAATCGACGCCAATACCTATCTCGGTCTATTAGGTGATACTCTAGCGCGTGTGCGACGCGGCGTTGGCCTAGACCGACATAGCGTCGGCGATTCCAGTATGCAGGCCTGGAATCGCTTTTATAAACAAGATGAAAACGCGCCGAATGCGGTGGTGAGTTACTACGCCAAGGGCGCTTTAATCGCTTTGTGTATTGATTTACTACTGCGCAAAGAAAGCAAAGGTAAGGTTTCTCTCGGTCAGTGTTTGAGTGAGTTCTGGCGTGAGTTTGGCGCAACGCTCAAAGGTACTTCGGAAAATGACTTTGCTGACTTTGTCCAACAACGCTACCAAATTCATTTACACGCGTTTATCGAGCGTGCTGTGAACCAGCGTGAAAGCTTACCGACATTACAGCTGTTGCAAGAGTTTGGTGTGAGTTGCGAGCAAAGTCCCGCGCAAGATGACAATACCGTAGGTGGACGTGCGGCAGCACAACCGCTGCCGGTTGCTTTGGGGGCGAAATTTAAAGGCACCGCGTATGGTTTGGAGTTGCAGAATCTCTATGCCGATGAAGCGGCAATGCTTGCTGGTTTGAGTGCACAAGACCGCTTGATAGCCATCGATTTCTTACAAGTAACCGATGCCAATATGCGGGAAATTTTTGAACGTTATCAGCCAGGTGATACGGTGACGGTGCACGCTTTTCGGCGTGATGAGCTGCTGCAACTGAAACTTACTTGGCAGGCACCCAAGCACAACAACTACGTGCTGAAAGTCACTGACGCTACGCTCGCAAACCAATGGTTACGGTTGGCTTAAAAGTGCTCTAACACCAGCGCTGGATCCAAACGGACGTCACGCCAGTTGACGCGCCAATCAAGGTGCGGCCCAGTCGCGCGTCCGGTTGCACCAATGGCACCAATGACTTGGCCTTGTTCGAGAGTGTCACCAACTTCGACATCTACCCGACTTAGATGAATATAAGTCGTAGAAATACCTAAGCCATGGTCGACAATGATGGTCCCACCGGAATAGAACAGATCAGTATCGGCAAAGACAACCTCGCCCGGCCATACGACTTTCACTGGTGTGCCAGTAGGCGCTGCAACATCAAGACCAAAGTGCGGGTTGCGCGGTTCGCCATTAAAAATGCGTTGGCTTCCGTACACACCACTGATGCGCCCTTGTGCAGGTTCGATCACCGGTTGCAGAAAATCGGTACGATGTGACAGCGTCTGCCGCGCCTTCCACACTGCTGCTGCTTCTTTGCGGGCTCTAGCTACTTGTTGCGGATCTGGCGTTACCGTGCGCTGCGGCACGCCTTCAACCCGATCAATCTGGTATTCACGAGGTTGCAGTTCAATTGATTGCTTGACGACCTCACCCGTAGCGAACGTGATTGCCAATTCTTGCGAGCCGCTAGCATCACGATCAAAACCAAACACAACATGACCGTCGGGGTGCACCATTAGCGCTTCACCATTGAGCGATACTTCGGCCGTTGGATCGGTTTTGCCAATCATCAATGCCCCCGCTGTACGCGCGCCTTTCAGTTCAATTGGCTCGACTGTACTCGCCGTGACTGTAGCTGTGCTTGGCAACACCAGTAGTGCCACCGTAAAAAGAGTCTTAAGCATAAGCAATTGCTCCTTTGCCGACACCTTCAAACGCTCTAACTTGCACAGTGTTAGCCGCCGGACGCTGCACTCGAATAGCATCTGCCAAATGCGTCGCTATGCATTCCACCGTTGAGTCAGTCGCAATTAAATCGTTTTCCGGTAGTGGCACAATGAGTTCAAACAAACCTTGGTCGGCAGTATAGCTATAACCAATATGCGTCGTTTCACTTAAGTCGGCAGCAGCAGCAGAGCGTTGTAAATTGGCCAAAGCTGCGACATCCTCTTGCGAGCCTAAATAAATGTCACGCCAACGTTCGGCCCAAAGCTGTTCCAGAGCCCGATCGCGTTGACCATCAATAAAGATCTGCAGTCGTGAGCGATGGCCGTGAGCAATGCGTTGGCAGTTACCATCATGTTTCTTCAAACCATGAGTGTAATGATAATAGGCGTCGTCAATCTGTTCGCTACGCAGCAGCACTTCAAGACCTTCAATATTGCCTGGCAGTTCGCGTTTAATAACCGCGCGCAGATAAGCATTAATCGAGCTCATATCAACCCGATCAGCGTCAATAAAAGCATAGGCATCAGCTGGACAGAATAAGTGAATGGAACGCTGCTGAGGGCGTAAAAAATCGACCCAATAGCTATTCTCGTCGTCGGCGTGGGTCACCCTGGTAAACGGATGCTCCGCAGGTACCGCGAGTTTATGATCGACGGCATCGTCGATAATCCGTTTGATCTGCTTTTTCACACGACCAAAATCAAGCACCATTGACTGCTCGTTCAAGCTTCCGTCAAGAATGATATCAACGATCCAACTCTCCCCCACAATACCTCGCTCTGGGCATAAATAAGAGAAATCAATTACGGTTAGATCATTTACAAATAACTGCATAATACGTTCAGACACCTATCACTTAATTAAGGCTAGTATAATACCAGTTTCAACTGCCAAGCAGAACTTGTATTACCTGCCACCAGTCGAGCAATAACTTACCGCAAAGGAACAGTAGAAGCGCGCCCATGACTCTATCAATCCAATGCCCGTAGCGCCAAATCCGCTCGTAAAAAGCCGGAATCGTGAATGCACTTGCTAAAAAGGCAAACCAAGCTGCGGTGGCAACAGCCATATAGAGCCCGTAACCGGCTTTTATCCAAGTGGGTGTTGTAGGTTGAATAATAGTGACGAATAAGGTCATGAAAAACAACGTAGCTTTGACGTTCAAGCCGTTGGTAATGAAACCCACCCGAAAGGCTTTGCCACGACTGAACTGTCCTGCCGCATGAGCTGATTCAGGACGCTGACCATTGGGTTTCGCTTGAATCGCCTGCCAACCGATCCAGCCGAGATATAGCGCGCCTAACAGGAGTAAGGATGCATACACCCATTGATAACGGTGGATGATCAAAGTCACGCCCAACAGTGAATAGGCAACGTGCACTAAAATACCCACACCAATACCGAGTGCGACCCAACGTCCAACTCTACGGCCATAGGCCAGACTATAGCGAGCCGTCACCGCAAAATCGGGCCCCGGCGAGGCAACGGCGAGAAAATGCAGAATCGCTATTTCGACAAATTCTTGTAAATACATTGATTAAAGGCTCATCATTAGTTTTAATTTATGCAATATGTATTAACAAAACCGCAGGGTTCCGAGGCTCTATGTTGAAAGACTATTCACTGAATGCGCTACGGGTGTTCGCGCTCGCCGCTAACGCTACTTCATTTAAACACGCGGCGCAGCACCTTGGACTTTCGCAGTCTGCGGTGACGCGTCATATTCAAACATTGGAGGACCAACTCGGTACCTCTTTATTTCATCGCGACAACCGTGTTTATGCCTTAACGCCTGCCGGCCGTGTGTTAGCACGTCAATTGTTGCCATTATTTCAGCAAATGCAGCATGCCGTCCAGCAAACTCAGTTGTGTGGCGACGAAGAACTTACGACCCTGCGCATTATGGTGCCCGATAGCCTGCTACGGTTTTGGTTAGCCCAACGCCTCGCTGACTTCAATGCGCTGTACCCGCATATACGCTTGCACGTACTAACCTTTGCCGATGTTTATGGGGCAAGTGTGGATGCGCACGCGCAACAGGACTTACAACAAGGCACAGTTGATGTGCTAGTAAGCGCCGGTAAAGTGAAAGATCGCACCCTGAAACAACAGCGTCTATACATGCCGCAATTTGTACCCGTAGCGCACCCGCAAAGCTACGATGCCGCAATTTTAACTTGGTTCGTCGCCACCGACAGCTCACTGTGGAAGCGCGCGCAAGGAAAATTGTCGCACGACAGTAAACAGGCCGCAGCGCAGAATGTCAGTAGCAGCAATTTAGCCATTGACCTAGTCAACGCTTTACCTGGCTTTGCCCTCGCCGATCGACTGTGGCTCGAACACCCACAACTGCAACAACTCCAACGGAGTGCGGATGTGACCATCGATGCCGACACTGCCGTGTACGTGAGTTACAAACAAAGCACTCATCATCCAGTGTCAGTAGTGGCATTTAGTAAATGGCTCGCGAGCCGTATTGAGCATGCACAGCCAAAGAGCTAGAGCGTCGTTCTAACTTGGCAAACGCCGTGCGTTCAACCAAGCTAACACCAACAAACCAGCAAAGCTAAGCAGCATCCATTGTGGTGTGATTTGCCAGTCGATCATCAAACCCATTAAAAATGGCGATAGTCCAGTTGAAAAAACCATTAGTGCATGAACCAAGGCACGCACTGTGCCTAGCTGCTTGGTGCCATAAATTTCGGCCCACAGTGAACCTGAAATCGCCGAATTAATACCTGCACTGATACCGGCCAGCGCTAGATAAGCCCACCAACTCCATAAACCGAATCCAAAGCTCAATAACACCACCCCCATCGCGAGCGGGATAATGTTTAAACCGATCAATTTGCGCGAACCTATGGTATCAATCCAGTCACCGGCAAATACACTCATAGTGACCCGCGTAAGCGAAAATGCAGCGATTGCAGTCGCTGTACCGGCTGGCGACCAAACAAACTGCTCGGCTAGCCAGAATTGATTAAGGATTACGGCTGTAAAGACAAAAGGTAAGCCAAGTAAAGCGGGCAATACCTGCCAAAACTTTGCATCACGTAGCAGGTCACGTTGGCGCAGTGTTGGCTCTATGACTTTCTCTGAGGTCGGCTCTGTTACTGAGCCCGCAACTGGCTTTGCGCCCTGTAGATAAACCATCAATGGTAGTGCGAGTAGCAAACTCACTGCAACGCCCCACCACACAGCTTGCCAACCAAAAAACGCTAGTAGACTGATGATCAGTAATGGCAGTATGAGCTCCGCCAAGGGAAACCCCATGCCTGCGAAAGCAACTGCTTTACCGCGTTGAGCACTGAAGTATCTACCCATACTAGTCATGGCAATATGCCCCATAAAGCCCTGACCAAACAAGCGCAGGCCAGCGAGTGCGACGCAAAGAACTAAGACATGAATATTCCAAGTGATCAGTGCTGCGGCTAGGGCAAATCCGAAAAACGCAAAAGCGGTAAATTTACCGAGACTCACGGTGTCAATGCGTTTACCTATGCGCATCAATAGAAAACCGCCGGCAAAAGTTGCACCGGCATAGATTGCACCATAACTGCTATAACTAAGCTGGTACGCGTCGATGAGCGTATCGGTAAACAACGCTAAGAAAAAAGTTTGGCCGAAGCTTGAGAAAAAAGTGGCTAAAAATCCAAACATCAAAAAGCGCGGATGTTGCGCCAACATCTTGAAGTACTGCTGGATAATCATGGTGTTTTATTGCCTAGGTGCTTGTGGCGGATAACGCTCTGCTAAACTGACGCTATCGCCGGTGTGGGTCACTACCCGTGCATGGCGACGATTCAACTGGCGAGGATCTGAAACACCGCACGAGTGCGCGATGATATTAACGCCATATTCGAGATATTTATGATAATTCGCCACGCGTACCGATTTATCTTCAGGATCGAGCCCACGCTGCAAATTTTTATCATGGGTGGTAATTCCGGTCGGACAGGTATTTTTGTTGCACTGCATCGCTTGGATACAACCAAGTGAAAACATAAAGCCACGCGCCGAGACAATAAAGTCGGCACCAATCGCGAGCGCCCAAGCAACGTCTGCTGGCGAAATCTGTTTACCTGAGGCTATCACGCGAATGCGGTCTTTTAAGCCACTGGCGATTAACTTATCGACCAGAATTGGCAAGCTCTCTTGCAGCTTCAAACCGACGTAATCCATCAACGGTTGTGGCGCCGAACCGGTGCCGCCATCAGCACTATCGAGAGTAATAAAATCGGGCGCGTATTCAATACCTCGCCGTTTAATACAATCGATAAGCTCATCAATCCAACCAGGGTCGCCCATGACGAATTTGATTCCGGCAGGTTTACCGGTGATTTCACGCATTTTGGCGAGAAAATCTAATAAGTCATCATCCGTTTTGATTTCTGGGTGCCGATTTGGACTAATCGAGTCTTCACCCTCTGGGATGCCACGGATTTCAGCAATTTCTTTATTAACCTTTAAACCTGGCAAGATGCCGCCTTTACCCGGCTTTGCACCTTGGCTGAGCTTTAATTCAAACATCTTAATCAATTGATGTTCGCCTAGCTCTTTAAGCCGCAGCTCATTTAGCGAACCGTCTTTATTGCGTACGCCATATTTTGCCGTACCGATTTGAAACACGATATCGCATTCACCTTCAAGATGATAAGGGCTTAATCCCCCTTCTCCGGTATTCAACCAACATCCCGCTAGTTTTGCGCCTTTCGATAATGCGCGAATAGCGACCGGCGACAATGCGCCATAACTCATCCCCGAGATATGGAAGAATGAAGTTGGTGCGTAAGGCGTGCGACAGTAGGGACCGATTTCAACGGGTTCAGGTTGGGTTTTTTCTTCGCTTTGCGGCGGATATGGCGCATTAGCGAAAATGATAGTCCCGTTTTTGGTTAAATCACGGGTGGAGCCAAACGCCAAATTCCGATCAGCATTTTTTGCTGCACGATACACCCAACTGCGTTGGGCGCGATTAAACGGCATTTCTTCGCGGTCCATCGCGAAGAAATATTGCCGAAAGAACTCTCCGAGATTTTCAAACACATAACGAAACCGCCCAATAACTGGAAAATTACGCCGTATGGTGTGCTTGGTTTGGGTTTTGTCCACAATGTACATCACCACAATACTGAGCAAACCTAAGATCAGTACTAGTACAAATAAACCCAAAAGCCACTGCGCAATGACAAGGAGTGTATCGGCGTTCATCCATGAGTTATTGGTCATCTCGTCTACTCCGTTGCTTCTACATGCTACTAATCTAGCTTGTTACGCTATTAGCAACAAGCTTAAACCTCGGTAATTTCGGGATGCTTCAGCGCACTAAACACCTCAGCGAAAGTAGTCGCTTTAGGATACAGGCGAACCGACTCTCCAGTGAGTTGCAGCACCTTTAAGGAGCTAACAAATCCCGACAAGCCCTGAACATTCTCGACTAAGACAAAGTCTTTACCAACCGCTTGCATGGTCGCCGCAATGTCACCGATTTTTGCTTTACGAAAATTGGCTTCATTCACTACGGGTAGCTGCGTCAAAGGCTGCATCAAATGCCGTACCTCTAGTTGCGCCCATGGTAACTGCAAGGCACTACAGAGCGCACCGCTATGTCGACTGTGAAGCTCGCGTGTCAATAATAAACCAGTAAAGCTCTTTTGCGCATCAATGACACAGGCGTACCGAAGATTATGCTTTAGCAACAGTTCCTCAGCTTCGGGCAAGCGCATCGATTCGGTCAGCAAGATGTTTTGCGCAGCCAGTGACTCGAACACCGCAGGCGCAGCAGCATGCCAACTCAACTTGGTGTCAGTAGATGCGCTCGCTGATTGCAACAAACGCGTAGATATTTCGGCTGGATGCCATGAAAGTACGTGGAAAGAAGCCATGTTCTTTCTCCTTTTCAATTAAGTGATTAGATAATGTGATCTGGACTTAACTGAAAGGTAATGGCGGTGCGCGTACGTGGTGTGCCGCTTTTACTATTCTGGAGTAGTTATTTTGAAAAAGGCCTTGGACCTTAACCGAAATTGGTTTTACGACGGGTGATCGTGCAACTGCAATCGTATCGCTATCTGTATCACTATTACCGCTGTGCGCAGAGGCTACGGCTGGGAATTCTAAGGTTGTAGAGGTGTAACCGTCATCCAGCGTTACTTTTGTCACTGCGCGTTCAGCGCCGACAAGAACAACGACTAAAGATGCAATGAGCAGACGGATTAACACAGCACGATCTCGATTATGTTTTGCTACACAAGAATAAGATTAATATGAGGCTAGATTCTAGTTTAGACAAGTTCACTCAACAGATTTATTTTACGGTTGAGCCTTTCTATACCAAAAAGTGACGCGACTATACCACAACTATACCAGTTGCATTTTCGCTTCGATTTGAGGATGTTTTGAACGTAACTTATTGATTTAAATGGTGCCCGGGGCCGGACTTGAACCGGCACGCTGTTGCCAGCGAGGGATTTTAAATCCCTTGTGTCTACCAATTTCACCACCCGGGCACATCTTAAGATGCAATACCTGAGGTTCGATGGAGGCGGGTCCCGGAGTCGAACCGAGATCCACGGATTTGCAATCCGCTGCATAGCCATTCTGCCAACCCGCCATCGAGTTTGGAGCGGGAAACGAGATTCGAACTCGCGACCCCAACCTTGGCAAGGTTGTGCTCTACCAGCTGAGCTATTCCCGCGTCCAGTGCCGAGGCATTCTACTGTCTATTTCGTCAAGGTCAACGATTTTTTGCCGTTCACTGGTTTGTTTGCTTATTTTTAATCCACTTGACTTAAATCTGACCATGCCGCGCGCAAATATTCCCACATTGACCAAAGTGTTAGCACAAATGCGATGTACAACAGCAGCGTCGCTAAAACAACCACAAAAGTATTGGCCTCCCAAATCAAACCACCAATAGCCACCATTTGCGCTGTGGTTTTGACCTTACCAAGATTCGAGACTTTGACACTTTCTTGTTTGCCGATTTGTGCCATCCATTCGCGCAATGCAGAAACCACCAGTTCACGGCTCACAATTGCCAGTGCCGGCACACTAATCCACCACACCGCATAGGTTTCGACTACCACGATCAAGGATGCAGCAACCATCACTTTGTCGGCAACCGGATCAAGAAAGGCCCCGAATTTCGTAAACTGATTAAAGCGACGTGCAATGTACCCATCTAAGCCATCGGTAATTGCGGCAAGCGCAAACACAAAAGCGGCCCAAAATTTTGCATCACTGCCAGGCAGGTAATAAATCCCCAAAAACACCGGAATCAGCAGGATCCGGAAGCTAGTGAGCAGGTTTGGAATATTCCACATACGACTTGTGAGTCCTCTATTCGTCACGAAATGCGTGATAGATGGTTTCAGCCAACTCGCGACTGACACCGGGTACCGCAGAAAGTTGCTCAATACTAGCCTG
This sequence comes from Pseudidiomarina atlantica, assembly GCF_000753735.1. Classification (GTDB taxonomy): domain Bacteria; phylum Pseudomonadota; class Gammaproteobacteria; order Enterobacterales; family Alteromonadaceae; genus Pseudidiomarina; species Pseudidiomarina atlantica. Next base: position 259,766 of record NZ_JPIN01000001.1, read on the forward strand.
TTTTACCTGTTGTAATCCACCGAGATTTTGCAGAAGTTTTTGCCGACGCTTGGTCCCAATCCCCGGAATGTCCTCTAATCTCGAGGTGCGACGTACCTTTGCCCGCCGCTGGCGATGGCCAGTAATCGCAAAGCGGTGCGACTCATCACGAATATGTTGTACCAAATGCAAAGCCGGTGCATCGGCAGCCAGTGGAATGGTTTCGTGACTGCCGGCAAGTATCAGTGTTTCAAGCCCTGGTTTGCGTGACTCTCCTTTGGCGACGCCTATCAACAAAGGTGCAGGACGCCCTGCTGCATCCTGCCAACTGGCAAAGTAATTCTCAGCCTGTGAAAGTTGCCCTTTGCCGCCGTCAATGAACAAAATGTCCGGTACCGGTGCGAGCTCCCTATCGGCTTGTTGTAGCGGGTCAAAGCGCCGCTTTAACGCTTGTGCCATAGCAGCATAATCATCGCCCGGTGTAATGCCCTTAATATTGTAACGGCGGTAATCGCTCTTTTTGGGACCCTGTTGATCGAACACCACACAGGAGGCCACGGTTTCTTGTCCCATGGTATGGCTAATATCGAAACATTCCATGCGCGTGACTGGACGCCCGAAATCGAGAACATCCTCGAGTGCTTTAACTCGCATATGCATGGTGCTGGCTTGATTGGCTTTGCTATCGAGTGCGTTGAGGGCATTTTTTTGTGCCAGCACTTGGTATTGGCGGCGTTCGCCACGCACGTTGTGTGTCATTCGAATTTTTTGCGCAAGCGCCTGTTCCAGCGTCTGTAATTCTTGTTCTGGATCAAGCACCTGTGCTGCATTTTGCTCGGGAAGAATAATCTCCCGTGGCAGTTGTCGCTCAACTTGATCATTCAAGTAAAACTGTAACAAAAATGCCAGCAGTACTTCGCTGTCTTCAGTGTTGCTTGGAACTTTCGGGAAATAACTGCGGCTGCCCTGCACTGCACCACCGCGCACAAACAACAGATGAACTGCAGCAATGCCTCCTTGGCGGGCATAACCAATCACATCAAGTTCTTGTTGATTACCAGTGACCGCATTACGCTCTTGAACTTGCCGTAAAGCGGCGATTTGGTCGCGGTAACGCGCTGCGCGTTCAAATTCTAACTGATTTGAGGCGATCTCCATTTTATCGACCAATTGATCAATGACTTCTTGGTTTTTTCCCTGCAGGAAGCTTTTTGCCAGTTCTACCTGCTCAGTGTACTCCTCGTCACTGCAGTAGCCTTTAACGCAAGGCGCTAAGCAACGATTGAGCTGGTACTGCAAGCAAGGTCGGCTGCGCGCCCGGTAATAGGTATCTTCGCACTGACGCACAGGAAATAGCTTCTGCAGTAACCGCAAACTGTTACGCACAGCCACTCCATTAGGGAAGGGACCAAAATAACGACCTTTTTCACGACGTGTACCACGATGAAACGCTAGCCGCGGGTGCTCATGCTCACTGAGTAAAATATACGGGTAGGATTTATCATCACGTAACAACACGTTGTAACGCGGCCGATATTTCTTAATAAAGTTATTTTCGAGGATCAATGCTTCCGCTTCGGTATTGGTAACCGTCACTTCAATATTGGTAATTTGTTTAACGAGTGTTTGTGTTTTTGGATGGTCAAGATTGCTGCGGAAATAACTGCTGACACGTTTTCGTAGATCTTTGGCTTTACCCACATAAATGATATCACCTGACGCATCATACATACGGTAAACACCTGGCTGATGCGTCAGGTTACGTAAGAACTGCTTGGGATTAAACTGCTCCCTCTTCGTCGTCATTACTGTTTTTTACACCTTCTGTTGCAATTTCAATCAGACCTGTTTGTAACGCTAGGTGAGCAAGTTCAACATCACCCGAAAGCCCGAGTTTAGCAAAGATTCGATAGCGAAAGGTATTGACCGTTTTGGTACTGATATTCAGTATCGCGGCAATATCAACCACCTTCTTACCTCGAGCAACGAGTTGACTCACTTGCACTTCACGTTTACTCAGTCGACTCAATAAGTCTGCTTGTCGCTGCCGCGCTGGGTTTTGTGCGAAATACTGGGCAATACTGGCAGCGACAAACATACGCCCCTTTCCCACTGTTTCGCAAGCCTCAATAAACTCACTGCGTCGCGCACCGGAGAGCAAGTAGCCATCCACCTTATCGACATTACATTGAAAATCTAAAACATCTTGAAAACGCTGTGCCCAAAGTAACAATTGAACATCGCGGTAGCGGTGACGTAAACGTCGCCATACCTCAATCGTGTTTTCACCACAGAGGTCACTTCCTAGTATAACCGTCGCGAACGGATGCTTACTCACTGCATCTCTCAGTTGCTGTTGGCTTACTATGGTCGCAACAACTTTTAATTGCGACTCCTCCTTTAGTAAGGCGGTCATTCCTTGACTAACCATTTCTGAAGAAATAGCAACAATGAACTCGGTCATTTTTGTCTTCCATCTTTATATAATTTCCGAACCATTTCGGCGTTCACATCGAAACTATTTCGATGCCATCACAGTAATGCCTAATTTCGTTTCAAAAATCAACAATAAATGTAACAAAAATATTAATTAACTCAATATCTTACAAAAACAAAATCATCTGACTGAGTTGATGTTTCAAATGACTTAAATTAGGTTCAAAATAGGTTAAGCAAACACCGTAACAGTCTGTCGACTGATCGCAACCAGCTGACCTTTTTGATCCCAAATGTGCGCATGTGTATGTCCGTAACCATCGGCGGCGTAATCGATAGTCGCCACATAGTGCCACCACTCATTGGTTAATTGCTGCGGTAAATGGCTTGGAAACTCGATCGTCCACGTAAGTGAACTGGCCGGCGCCAACTCAGTTAAATGGGGCAACACGGCTGGTGGCCAAGCGTCGACTAAACCAAGAAATGTGCCAATATCGATCGGTTGGCTTAAATCACGGAAGCGCATGAAGCCACCAAATTCTCGACTCTTGTTACCGCTAAACGGCAAGCCTCCAACCGTTACGCTGTAATCGAATGCCCGCGCAAATTCCGGTAAAAACTTCGTCGGCGGAAACGGCTGACCACTATCAGGAGCAACACTTGCAGGCTCTGGGGTGTCAGTAACACGTACTTTTGAATCGCGCGCACTGCCATAAGTAAGCAGTGCTGCAAGGACAACTTCGTTCGCTTGTTGAATCTCGACCGCTATTTGTGTCACGTTTTTGCCCTGCCTCAGGACGCGTCGTTGCAACTGTGCTTCACCAGCGAGTACTGGTGCAACAAACGAAACGGTCATCGCCCGCAGTTGTTGATTAGCTGCAGCCCCTGCCTGGCCATGACGCCATGCAATCGCCGCGGTCAAGCCGCCAAACAGCGCGCGGCCTTGCCCCCAACCTTCGGGTAATTGCACTGTTTGTGTTGCTTCTGGCGTAATACGTTGCAGGATCTGATCGAATGCTTCCATGGAGACCTCATTGTTTAATCTTATTCAGCAAAGTGAACGTAGTATAAACAGGTAGGACCAGATCATAAAGGCATAAAAAAAGCCCGCTAGGGTTGCTAGCGGGCTTCTCGGAATGTGGCGGAGAGAGAGGGATTCGAACCCCCGGTGGGTGTGAACCCACGCCTGATTTCAAGTCAGGTGCATTCAACCGGACTCTGCCATCTCTCCGCTGTCTGGGCTCTGTGCCTCAAGACGAAGCGAATGATAAAGAGCCTGAATCGGCTTGTAAAGTAAAAATTTGAATCTTTCGGTGCGTTTGCTGTCATTTTATACAAATGGAAACAAAAATAGCTTGAAAGGATTGCGTGTGCCCCCCATTTCTGGGGTAAACTGAGGCTGATTATTATCAATCGGAGAAACCAATGAACAATCAAGTTCACGTCTCGACCACCCAGCGCGGTGAGTCGGTATTACAGACCAACAAAGTCTTGCGTAACACCTACATGTTACTTGGACTAACCCTTGCTTTTAGTGCGTTCACTGCGTTCTTGGCGGCAAGTATGGGGTTACCACATCCTGGCCTGATCATTACGCTCGTGGGCTTTTACGGCTTATTGTTCTTAGTTCATAAAACTGCGAACAGCGCCATGGGCCTCGTGTCAGTGTTCGCGTTGACCGGTTTTATGGGTTACACCTTAGGTCCTATTCTTGGCATGATCAGTGCTATTGGCCCACAAGGTACCGAGATTATCATGACCGCACTCGGTGGCACGGCATTAATCTTCTTCGCACTGTCAGCTTATGTGTTGACCACTAAAAAAGACATGTCATTCATGGGTGGCATGATGATGGCCGGTTTCTTTGTGCTCATCGCCCTGTTCGTTGCGAACTTGTTCCTTAACATGCCGGCGCTAGGTCTCGCTCTGTCAGGCTTGTTTATCTTGTTCTCTGCAGGTGCGATTCTGATGCAGACCAGTGCCATTATTCATGGTGGTGAGCGTAACTATGTATTAGCCACAGTTACCCTGTACGTTTCCATCTACAACATCTTTGTCAGCTTGCTGAACTTACTTATGGCCTTTGGTGGCGACGAGTAAGTTGTGACTGATTTGGTGTTATCGGTGCACGTTGCACCGGACCATCCACGCAGCCTGTTAGCATTGAACTTTGCGCAGGCTGCGCTTATTTCTGGGCAGCGTATTCGACAAATATTTTTCTACCAAGAGGGTATTCTGCACGCACAGCTCGATACTGAATCCCAGTTACATCCAAGTGCGGAAGCATGGCTCCGCTTTGCGCAGCAGCACAGTCTCCCCCTCGTTGTTTGCAGTACAGTCGTTGAACAAGACTTCGATTTAACCGCAGCGCAGTTACACCCTGGTTACTCATTAGGTGGACTAACTGAATTCAGTAGTGCAGTCGCGCAGTGTGAACGCTTGGTGCAATTCTAATGCAGATTTACCTGATTCAAACTTATGCTCCACAAGTCGCCGATAGTTTTCATGGGCAAGATATGCTGCTCGCCCTTGCGACCTTAGAACTGAATCCACAATTAATTTTTCAAGGCGATGCGCTACTGCAAATTCGCGCTGGCAATGATCAAGAACGCCACGGTAAATCATTGCAAAAGCGCTATGGTCTGCTGGCTTTATTTGATGCGCCAGAGCCTTGGGTGTTCGCCGAAGATCTCGTAGCAATGGAGCTAACCGTCGACGATTTGGTTATTGATGTGGTCGTTAAGAGTGCGGATGAAGTCAATGAATTACTCGCTAAAAGCAGCAAAGTGTTGAGGTTTTAACGATGCTCTCAAACGCTCCCAATGCTCTCGTTTGCTTGCGACGTTGGCCGTTGCCGGCGCAACAGCAAAAACTTCTGACGAGCTGGTTAGCGCAGCCCAATACCGTCCTGTTGCTGACTGAGCAAGCACTTGCACAATGGCTCGCGATGCCAGCACTGTTCGATCAGGTGTCGGTACCCGTCTATGCTTTGCAAGCTGAAATAAGCGACCTTACTGATAACAACCCTGATCAAGCGGTACCTGCATTCGTGTTACAACTCAGCGATTCCGCTTGGCTAGATTTGACGTTACAATCACAGCCTGTTCTCAATCTGGGTTAAGCGTTTTTCATTATGTTCGATTTCAATGGTAAGCAATATGCGACTGACAAGCATGAGTACTTGGCAGATTTCGCTGAGTGGACACCTGAACTTGCTGAATATATTGCTGGGCTAGAAAATATTGAAATGACACCCGCCCATTGGGAGGTCGTTAACTTTGTCCGTGATTTTTACCAAGAGTTTGATACCAGCCCCGCGATGCGCGTGCTGGTAAAAGCGATAGGACAACGGTTAGGGCCGGAAAAAGCAAATAGCCGATATCTCTATCGGCTATTCCCCAAAGGTCCGGCAAAACAAGCGACCCGCATTGCTGGCCTGCCAAAGCCAGCAAAGTGCATTTAACTCGCTTTAATTTCGCTTCTACCACCCATATACGGCTGCAATACAGTTGGAATCTTCAGTGAGCCATCCGCTTGTTGATAATTCTCTAGAATCGCCACCAAGGTGCGGCCAACTGCCAATCCAGAACCATTCAGGGTGTGCATAAGCTCTGGCTTTTTCGCCCCCTTGCGACGGAAGCGTGCTTGCATGCGCCGTGCTTGGAAATCACCCATATTCGAACATGAACTGATTTCACGATAGGTATTTTGCGTTGGCAGCCAAACTTCTAAATCGTAGGTTTTGCATGAGCCAAAGCCCATATCACCGGTGCACAACAAAACTTTGCGATAGGGCAATTCTAATAACTGTAATACACGCTCCGCATGTCCAGTCAGCTGTTCAAGTACCGCCATCGAATCTTCTGGCTTCACGAGCCAAACTAATTCAACCTTATCGAACTGGTGTTGGCGGATCAGGCCACGTGTATCACGACCATGCGACCCAGCCTCACTGCGGAAGCATGGGGTATGAGCCGCATATTGCAACGGCAACTGCTCTTCATCGGCAATTTCGTCGCGCCATAAGTTAGTTAATGGTACTTCTGCCGTGGGAATCAACGACAATGGGACTTGTTTCTCAGTAGCGCCTTGCACGTGGAACAGATCTTCGCCAAATTTCGGTAATTGACCAGTACCAAAGAGTGTGTCGTGGTTGACCAAATACGGCACATATGCCTCAGTGTAGCCGTGTTCATTTACATGGAGGTTGAGCATAAATTGCGCCAACGCACGATGTAACTGGGCCACAGCTCCCTGCAACACGACAAACCGCGCACCTGCAAGTTTAGCTCCGCGTTCGAAATCCATGCCCTGGGCTAAACCAGCAGCAACATCAACATGATCTTTGGTTTCGAACGCAAATTCGTGTGGTTGCCCCCAGCGACTGATCTCTTGGTTGTCATTTTCGTCAGCGCCCAATGGTACTTCGCTTGCTGGTAAATTCGGCACACCTTCAATGATGCTTTGTAATTCATTCTGCACATCGTGCAAATCAGCTTTTGCTTGCTCTAGTTGCGCACCTAAATCATCAACTGCGGCCAATAAGGGTTTGATATCTTCACCCTGAGCTTTCGCTTTACCAATGGCTTTCGATCGTGAATTACGCTCAGCTTGTAGGCTTTCCGTTTGCACTTGCAACGCTTTGCGGCGCTCCTCTAGTGCTTCCAGCTTGGCGACATCTAATTTAAAGCCGCGAGTTTGCAGCAACCGTGCCGCAGTGTCCGCGAGTTCACTCCGAAATAACTTGGCGTCTAACATGCTAATTCCACATCAAAAATAAGTTTTAAACCACAATGCCAATAGCACCGCAGCGAGACAGACGAAAAAGTTTAAACTGGCAAATAACAATGCCTTGGTGAATTCGCCACTTTGCAATAGTAATACCACTTCTAACGAGAAAGTTGAGAAGGTGGTGAAAGCACCAAGCACCCCCACACCGAAGAACAACCACCCCGCTTCATTGACTGAGCCTTGTTGTTGACCGATAAAGAGTAATGCCAGTAAAAATGAGCCCACTATGTTAACGATAAGTGTGCCGAAAGGGAATGATTTGCCCCAAATTCCAATACTCGCCAAAGCCACGCCGTAGCGTCCTAAAGCTCCTAATGCACCACCTAAGGCAACCCAGACTAAATTAGTTATCATCGTCTCGCTGCCACTCGCTGTCATTGTTCTGTTGTGCCAGCCAGCGTTGCTTTTCTGCGAGTTGGCGTTCAAGCCCGCGTTCGCTTGCTTGATACAAGCTGTGCTTAGCAATCGCACTCGGCAAATAACGTTCACCAGCGACAAAGGCATTGGGGTGATCATGGGCATAGCGATAATCTTCACCAAAGCCTTCTTGCTTATGGATTTTTGTCGGCGCATTGCGCAAGTGGTGCGGTACGGCCAAATCAGGAAATTCAGCAGCCAAACGCTGCGCCGCCTTGAAGGCGGTGTACACCGCGTTGCTTTTCGGTGCTAACGCACAGTACACCAACGCTTGCGCGATAGCGCGTTCACCCTCTGCCGGCCCGACCCGATGAAAGGTGTCCCAGGCGTTTAACGCCAACTGTAACGCGCGCGGATCGGCATTGCCAATATCCTCTGAGGCAATAGCGAGCAAGCGGCGCGCAACAATCAAAGGGTCGCCACCGCCCTGTAAAATCCGTGCATACCAATACAGAGCGCCATCCACCGACGAGCCACGCACTGACTTATGCAGTGCAGAGAGGAGATCAAAATAAACATCGCCTTGCTTGTCAAAGCCCGCTTGTTTGCCACCAATCGCATCCACCACGGTGGCGCGTTCAATCAATTGCCCAGCGGCAACGCTATCACTGGTGATTTCTAAATAATTAAGTGCCCTGCGCGCATCTCCTGCAGCGGCATACACTAGGTAGTCAAGGGCATCTTCAGCAAGCTGGAGTTGCCGCTCGCCAAGTCCACGCTCGGTATCCGCAAGCGCACTTAAAACAAGCCCCCGAATGACGCCGTCGTCGAGCGAGCGCAGGCGATAAACCCGCGCCCGCGATAATAATGCACCGTTGAGTTCAAACGCCGGGTTTTCGGTAGTAGCACCAATAAAAATAATAGTGCCATCTTCAATGTGCGGTAAAAATGCATCTTGTTGGCTTTTATTAAAGCGATGCACTTCGTCCACGAATAACAAGGTTCGACGTCCCTGCTGTTGGTTCAGCTCGGCTTGGCTGATGGCGGCACGAATCTCTTTTACGCCTGAGGTTACTGCGCTAACGCGTTCTAACTCAGCAGCGCCCGACTGCGCAATAATTTCCGCAAGGGTCGTTTTGCCGGTGCCGGGTGGTCCCCACAGGATCATCGAGTGCAGTTGACCGGCAGCTATGGCTTCATACAAAGGTTTTCCAGCTGCCAGCAGATGCTCCTGACCGACATATTCATCAAGCTTCCGCGGCCGCATACGAGCGGCAAGCGGGCGAAAGTCAGCAGCGAAATCGAAACTTTGATTCACCGCTAGCTCCCCTTAATTATGTTCTGCACGCTGGTCGTCGACCACCGCAGTTGCTGGGATTTCAAAGCTGAACAAACTGTAAGGCACAGCTTGATCCACTTGTACGTTTGCTAACTCGATGTGGGTTATCTGACCTTGACCATCGTCCAATAGCAGACTATCAAGCACGATCTCGTCTCGTGTATCAGTCGCAACAAAATTGATTTGCAGCGCTTGTTGGTCAGCGTTTGCTGCGCTAGGCTCCAGCTGATAGCTAAGTTCGGTTTTGCTAACCGTGTAATCAGCCCAAGCGCTGGCTTGCGCATCAAGCAGTAATAAGAATGGACTTTGCGCTGAGGCTGCAGTTTGATCACTCAAGGTGACTTGATCGACAAATGGGTCGTAGTAATACACAGTGCGGCCATCAGCCACCAGCACGAGTTCATCTGGTGCATCACTTTGCCAGAAAAACTGGTTGGGCGTTGCCATCGCTAAATGTCCTTTCAGCTCTTGTACCAGTTCACCGTAGGCATCCACAACTTGTTGGGTAAAGTCGGCTTGCAAGGTGCTCAGCTCATCAAAAATTTGGCGCAACTCGGTTTTCGCTGCAGAGGCATTGCTATCTTGTTCGTTTGCTTGTAGCGGTGCCACGGCTAATAACGCTAAACTGGCACTCACCGAAAATGCGGTTGTGAGTTTCATAATTATCCCTTAGTCTCTATCCCTCAATCACGAGGTGGGCGCGGTGCAAGCACGTCACGTTGACCATTACTTGCCGCACTACTAACGACACCACTCATTTCCATTTGTTCAACAATGCGCGCGGCGCGATTGTAACCAATTCTGAATTTACGTTGCACACTCGATACCGAAACGCGTTGAGTTTCGGTGACAAAGGCAACAGCTTCGTCGTAGAGCGGATCGCTCTCAGCATCGTCGCCGTCAAGGGTTTCGCCAGGCAATAAAGCGTCTTCGCTTGGGTCGCCTTTAAGAATTTCTTCTAAATAATTCGGTTTGCCGCGTTGCTTCCAGTCTTTGACCACCGCATGTACTTCATGGTCGTCAACAAAGGCTCCATGCACCCGAGTCGGCACACCGCTCCCAGGTGGTAAGTACAGCATGTCACCCTGCCCTAACAGCTGGTCGGCACCCGGCTGGTCGAGAATGGTGCGCGAATCAATCTTAGATTGTACTTGGAAGGCAATCCGCGTTGGAATATTGGCTTTAATCAAACCGGTGATCACATCTACTGATGGGCGCTGTGTCGCCAAAATCAGATGAATACCGGCAGCACGAGCCTTTTGCGCAATACGAGCAATGAGCTCTTCTACTTTTTTGCCGACGATCATCATCATGTCAGCAAATTCATCGATGACGACTACGATACTCGGCAAGGTTTCAAGTAGTGGCGGCATTTCATCCATCGAATCGCCAGGCTTCCACAAGGGGTCGCGTAGCGGCTCGCCAGCGTCACGGGCATCTTCAACTTTGGCGTTATACCCTTTGAGGTTACGCACACCTAGCGCCGACATCAGCTTGTAACGACGCTCCATTTCGCCAACACACCAACGCAATGCATTTGCCGCGTCTTTCATATCGGTAACGACTTCCGTGAGCAAATGCGGGATGCCTTCGTACACCGATAGTTCAAGCATTTTCGGGTCAATCATGATCATCCGCACTTCTTCTGGCGTGCTCTTATAAAGCATGCTTAAGATCATCACGTTAACGCCCACCGATTTACCTGAACCTGTGGTACCCGCAACCAATAAGTGCGGCATTTTGGCAAGGTCGACGATGACCGGCTGCCCAGAAATCCCCTTACCTAGCACCATGGTGAGCGGTGATGGACTCTGCTGGAAGGCATCACAATTGACAACCTCACTAAAGAACACGGTTTCACGACTCTTATTCGGAAGCTCAAGACCTACGTAGGATTTACCTGGAATGACTTCCACTACACGCACGGAAATCGCTGACAATGAACGCGCAATGTCTTTGTCTAAGTTCGAAATTTTCGATACTTTCACACCCGGTGCGAGATCCAACTCAAAACGGGTGATAACCGGGCCAGGTTGCACATTGGCAACTTTCACTTCGACACCAAAATCTTGCAACACCGCCTCAACGGTTTGACTGATTTGCTGTAACTCTTCTGGGGTCAACGGATTGCCAGTTTTGCGTGGTTTATCCAGCAGTGCTATCGATGGTAATGGGTCTAGCGGCGCCTTGACCACATCGTCATCATCGTCTTGTTCCTGTGCCTCAGCATCTGCTGCAGCTTTTACTTTTGCGGCTGGCACTTGCTCTTGTTTAGCAACTTTAACGGACTTCTGCTCGACCGCTGCGAAGATACCTAAATCGGGCTCGGGCTCTTCGTCAGTCGTAATGGTAAGGTCTAAGTCGAAATCAGGTTCGGTCCGCTCATTATCATTTAATGCCGGCAATGCTTTCAATTTACGACGCTTACGGCGTCGCTCACTGGCTGACTCAGTGGCTTGGCCCGCGCTGCGTGGCTGTTTCCAGCCGACCACGAGGTCTTTCGCGTAATGATAAAGCCATTGCGTCGCTCTAATCGTCCATTCACCTAGTTTGTCGGCTAACCACACCCACGAAATACCAGTGATAAGCGTTAATCCGGTGCACAGAAAGGTCAGTAGCAGCAAGGTAGTGCCAATCAAATTAAAATAAGGTAGCAAAGAACCACTAATGACATCGCCGACAACACCACCGGCCGAAAACGAATAGATTTCAGAAAAATTCAGCGAAGCCAACGCCGAGGCGCCAACCAAGGTTAGGATAAGTCCGATCAGACGTAACCCCAGTGCGAGATAATCAAGCTCGAGTAGACGGTGTGGCTGCTTGAACATCACATAGCCAAGACCCGCTAAACCGAAAGGGATTGCGTAGGCAACAAAGCCAAACGCGAACAGCAAGGCGTCAGCGAACCAAGCGCCAATGGCACCGGCAGCATTTTCAATTGCGCCTTCATAGCCCGTTTGCGACCAGCTTGGGTCGGCCGGGTTAAAGCTGACCAACGCAAGAAACAGAAAGATAGCAAAGGCTCCACACAGGATAAGCCCTACTTCTAAAATTCGTTGCGCACCACTCATAATTGCAGATTCCCTGTTCGCGTACGTTGTTCTTATAATGTCACTAGTGTAGCTTGTTCAACGCTTATATTCAGCTGTTTTACGAGCTCTTTGCTAACCTTTTATCAGCACTTTGTTGTCGTTCTTCACCTCTTCCATGACCACGTAAGTGCGAGATTCGTTCACACCTGGCATCATTAACAAGGTTTCCCCCAGTAACTTACGGTAGGAAGGCATATCCGGCACGCGCGCCTTGATCAGGAAATCAAAGTCCCCTGCCACCAAATGACACTCCAGTATTTCCGGTGTTTTTTGTACGGCTTCACTAAATTCTTGGAACGAGTCTGACGACGTTCGGGTTAACGTGATTTCCACGAAAACCATAAGGTTAGCGCCCAATTTTGTAGGGTTAAGCCGCGCATGATAACTCTCAATAACGCCCTCTTGCTCAAGCTTACGTACGCGCTCGTTGCAAGCCGTTGCGCTGAGCCCCACTCGGCGTGCGAGTGCCACGTTACTGGTGCGACCTTCATCCTGCAAAATCCGAAGGATCTTTCGGTCAATTCTGTCAATAGTGATTTTTACGGGATCTTCTGGGTTAAACATTGTTTTTCACTATATTGCTGCCATTTAGGGTCAGTATATACGCTAAAAGGGCATAAAAAAAGTACGAAACCAACCTACATTATCGCCTATAATCACCGCCGAAATATTCTTTGTTGAACTGACAAACTAAACGGGAACGAAGCCATGCTAATTGGTGTACCAAAAGAGATTAAAAACCACGAATACCGAATCGGTCTTACCCCTGCTGCAGTACGCGAATACGTTGCACATGGCCATAACGTATGGGTCGAAAATAATGGCGGTCTGGCGATTGGTTTCACCAACGAAGATTACGAACTTGCCGGCGCAACTATTGTAGCTGACCCTGCGGAAATCTTTGCCAAAGCTGACATGATTATCAAGGTGAAAGAACCCCAACCGAATGAGTGTATGCAGTTACGCGAAGGTCAGATTTTGTACACCTATTTACATTTAGCACCAGACCCAACGCAAACCGAGCTGTTGGCGAAATCAGGTGTAAGCGCAATTGCCTATGAAACGGTAACCGACCGTAACGGTGGTTTGCCTTTGCTGGCTCCAATGAGTGAAGTTGCTGGCCGTATGTCCATTCAAGCCGGCGCCCACAACCTTGAAAAAGCGAATGGCGGCAGCGGCGTGTTGCTTGGCGGCGTCCCGGGTGTAGAACCAGGTAAAGTATTGGTAATTGGTGGCGGTGTGGTAGGTACTCAAGCGGCAAAAATGGCAGTTGGTATGGGCGCAGACGTCACCATTCTTGACCGTTCATTGCCACGTTTGCGTCAGTTAGACGATATTTTTGGTGGCCGCGTGAAAACCATTTACTCCACCGTAGATGCGGTTGACAAATTCTCGCGTGAAGCTGATTTGGTTATCGGTGCAGTATTGATTCCAGGCGCAGCAGCACCAAAACTATTGACCCGTGAACACCTGAAAAATATGAAGCCTGGTTCTGTTGTGGTTGACGTTGCGATTGATCAAGGCGGCTGTTTTGAGTCATCAAAAGCAACCACCCACCAAGATCCAACCTATGTGGTTGAAGATATCGTTCACTACTGTGTTGCCAACATGCCAGGTGGTGTTGCACGCACCTCTACTATCGCGCTTAACAATGCGACCTTGCCCTTCGGCCTTGAACTCGCTAACAAAGGGCTGAAAGCAATGGAAAACAATGAACACCTGCGCAACGGTTTAAACATGCACAAGGGTAAGATCACTTATAAAGCTGTGCATGATGACCTAGGCGAGAAATTAGGCCTGGATTATCAAGATCCAATCGAAGCAATTCGTAGCTAAGTTTACCTTACGCAATTAGCTTTACAGTTTCGGGACCCGCACTTTGTTGCGGGTCTCTTGTTTGTGGCCGTTGTAATCCATACAATCAATCCCAATGTAAACAACAGATCACAAATCATAAGAAATAACGGAGTACATCGACTATGGCTGAAGCCAAACACTGCCGACTTTTGATCCTCGGCTCAGGCCCTGCTGGCTATACCGCAGCTGTTTATGCAGCACGCGCAAACTTGAATCCAGTGTTAGTGACGGGTATGCAACAAGGCGGCCAGCTCACCACCACCACTGATGTTGAAAACTGGCCGGGTGATGCCGAAGGGCTAACCGGGCCTGACTTGATGGTGCGGATGCAGCAGCACGCCGAGAAGTTCAACACTGAAATCGTGTTCGACCACATCAATAAAGTAGATTTTAGCGCGCGCCCGTTTCGGTTGTTCGGCGACAGCCAAGAGTTCACCGCTGACGCCGTGATCATTTCTACCGGCGCTTCAGCCAAATATTTAGGCTTAGACTCAGAAGAAGCATTCATGGGTAAAGGTGTCTCAGCCTGTGCAACCTGTGATGGTTTCTTCTACCGCAACCAGAAAGTGTGCGTTGTCGGTGGTGGTAATACCGCTGTTGAAGAAGCACTGTATTTGGCGAATATTGCCAGCGAAGTGCATGTCATTCACCGCCGTGACACCTTTCGCGCAGAAAAAATTCTGGTCGATCGCCTTATGGACAAAGCAGCCAATGGCAACGTAACTCTGCACTTGAATAAAACTCTTGATGAAGTGCTTGGCGACGACACTGGCGTGACCGGTGTGCGTGTTAAAGACACCAACGATGGTAGCTTGTCAGAGCTTGAGGTGATGGGTTGCTTTATTGCCATTGGCCATCAGCCAAACACAGGTATTTTTGACGGCCAACTCGAAATGCAAGACGGTTACATTGTGGTGCAATCGGGTTTAAATGGTAACGCTACGGCAACCAGCGTACCTGGTGTTTTTGCTGCCGGTGACGTAATGGATCACGTTTATCGCCAAGCCATAACTTCAGCTGGCACCGGCTGCATGGCGGCGCTTGATGCTGAACGTTATTTGGACGCTTTAACAAAAGCCTAACTGGATATCACGCAGGTGCTGATTCGCTTAAGCGACACGGATTATCGCTTTCCACGAGCAGAATTTGCCCTGCGTGAACCGAATGGGTTGTTGGCGGTCGGCGGTGATTTGCACCCCGAACGCCTGCTGAATGCCTATCGCAATGGCATTTTCCCATGGTTTACCGAGCAAGATCCGCCGCTTTGGTGGAGTCCTGATCCGCGTGCCGTTTTTACCCCAACAAGCTTACATTGCAGTCGCTCAATGCAGCGTTTTCGTCGTAAAACTCAGTTGCGAGTGACGCTCAATCGTGACTTTGCGGCCGTCATCCAAGCTTGTGCGACACTTCATGGTGAACGCGATGCAACTTGGATCACCGCAGACATGCAACAGGCCTATTGCGATTTACACGAACTGGGCCATGCCCATTCCGTTGAAGTTTGGCAGAACGATACGTTAGTAGGCGGCATGTATGGAGTGGCACAGAACCGCATGTTTTGCGGTGAAAGTATGTTCCATAGGGTAACCAATGCTTCCAAACTGGCGTTACTGAGTTTCGCTGAAGCCTTCTTTGACGCCGGTGGACAACTGTTAGATGCACAAGTACCTAACCCACACCTGGAGAGTCTCGGTATGCAAGAAATGCAACGCGCGCAATTTTTGCATTTGCTACGCGAGGACCAGCGCACAAACGCCGAAATCGCCACTGAATTTTGGCGTTGTCGCGAATTACCCCACATTTGAAGTGGCAATTTAAGCTAAAAACAGCTAGAATTCTGACCACTTTTTAGGAGCCTAACTAATTTTAGCGGCGATTAACCAAAGAATTGAGGAATTGAATGGCAAAAGAAGACAGCATTGAAATGCAAGGCACGGTGCTCGATACCTTACCGAACACCATGTTTCGTGTTGAATTGGAAAATGGCCACGTGGTCACCGCACACATCTCAGGAAAGATGCGTAAACACTATATCCGCATCCTGACCGGTGACACTGTGACTGTGCAGCTTACTCCGTACGACCTGACGAAAGGCCGTATCGTCTTCCGCGCTCGTTAAATTTAGCGTCGCGCGCGCCGTTAGCCCGTGGTTGAACCCCGGGCCTCACGCTCTAACACTTCAAACTGCAATTCATTATCGGCAAGATGCACCCGCACTTCGCCGCCATTGATGAGTTTGCCAAATAAGATCTCGTTTGCCAGCGGCTTCTTTAAGTGCTCTTGAATCACGCGCGCCATCGGCCGAGCCCCCATCGCTTTATCGTAGCCCTTCTCGGCTAGCCATTGATAAACAGCTTCATCGAGTTCCAACGTCACTTGCTTGCGATCCAGTTGCGCTTGCAGTTCGGTCACAAATTTATCAACCACCTGCGCAATCACCGCCGGATTCAAGTGATTAAACCAAACAATACCATCCAGGCGATTACGAAACTCAGGGCTGAAGACCTTGTTAATTTCTTGCATGGCATCTGGCGCATGATCTTGCTGCTTGAAGCCAATCGACTGCCGCACCGTTTCTTGTACACCTGCATTGGTGGTCATCACCAAAATCACGTTACGAAAATCGGCTTTACGGCCATTATTGTCGGTTAACGTGCCGTGGTCCATGACCTGCAGCAGAATGTTGTAAATGTCGCTGTGCGCTTTCTCTATTTCATCGAGCAACACCACGCAGTGTGGATGTTTAATCACGCCCTCGGTTAATAATCCACCTTGGTCAAAACCGACGTACCCTGGCGGTGCACCAATCAAACGACTTACCGCATGGCGCTCCATGTATTCCGACATATCAAAACGCAAAAACTCGATGCCTAGGGCTTTTGCTAGTTGCTGGGTGATTTCAGTTTTACCAACGCCAGTAGGACCCGCAAATAAGAACGAGCCAATAGGTTTATGCTCGGCACCTAAACCTGAACGTGACAAACGAATCGCGGCGGTAAGCTGATCAATTGCTTGATCTTGCCCAAACACAACCAATTTCAGATTGCGATCGAGTTGCTTCAATAACTGCTGATCGGAACGCGAAACACTCTGTTCAGGAATGCGCGCGATTTTGGCAATGATTTGTTCGATATCTCCTACCCCAATCGTCTTTTTCCGCTTCGACGGCGCGAGCAGACGCTGGCTAGCACCGGCTTCGTCAAGTACATCGATGGCTTTATCAGGCAAATGCCGCTCATTGATGTAGCGTGCCGACAATTCAGCTGCAGCGCGAATAGCATTTTGCGTATAACGAATACCGTGGTGTTCTTCGTAGCGCTCTTTCAAGCCCAACAAAATTTTCGTGGTATCGTCCACCGACGGCTCGTTTACATCGATCTTTTGGAAGCGCCGTACTAATGCGCGATCTTTTTCAAAGATGTTTTTGAACTCACTGTAAGTCGTTGAACCAATACACTTCAGTTCACCACTACTAAGGAGTGGCTTGAGTAAGTTTGAAGCATCCAGTACACCACCGCTAGCAGCGCCAGCACCCACAATAGTGTGGATTTCGTCAATAAACAAAATAGCGTGGGGCTGCCCTTTGACTTCTTTTAACAACTGCTTGAAGCGTTTTTCAAAATCGCCACGATACTTAGTTCCGGCAAGTAAGCCACCCATATCGAGCGAATAAATGGTAGCGTCCGCCATCACTTCAGGCACTTCACCCTGGACGATACGATAAGCAAGCCCTTCGGCAATAGCTGTTTTACCAACGCCAGCCTCGCCAACCAACAACGGGTTGTTTTTACGACGGCGACAGAGCACTTGAATGCAACGCTCTAGTTCACTGTCTCGACCAATGAGTGGGTCAATAAAGCCTTCGCGCGCGCGGGCATTTAAGTTCGTACAAAAACGCTTAAGGTAGCTTTGCTGCTCTTCGCTTGCGGCCTCTTGCTGTTCATTGTCGTCACTTTCTGGACGCACGACTGGATCATCCACTTTGGTTAAGCCATGCGACAAAAAGTGCACCACATCTAACCGCGTAATATCGTGTTTATTCAGCAGGTAGACCGCATGCGATTCTTGTTCACTGAAGATGGCCACCAGCACATTGGCGCCTGTTACTTCGCTGTTACCCGAGGATTGCACATGAAACACCGCGCGCTGCAACACGCGTTGGAAGCCCAACGTTGGCTGGGTTTCACTTTCGGCGGTTTCGTTGTCGAAACTTGGCGTGCTGCGATCGATATAGGCGAGCAGTTCTTGCTTGAGTCTGGTGAATTCCAGTCCACAAGCGCGCAATGCTTTTGCCGCTTCTGGATTGTCGAGAAGTGCCAACAGTAGATGCTCTACTGTCATGAGTTCATGGCGACGGTCACGGGCAATCCGAAACGCATCGTTTAAGGTAATTTCTAAAGCTTTGTTCAGCATAATGCACTCCTCGATCGAACCGACACCCTACGCTTTTTCCATGGTGCACAACAGCGGATGTTGATGCTCACGCGCGTACTGGTTCACTTGTACTACTTTGGTTTCTGCAATCTCGGCAGAATAGACCCCGCAAACTGCTTGGCCTTTATAATGAATGGTCAACATGGTATCGGTTGCCCGCTCTTGATCCATTCGAAAGAACTTGATGAGAATCTCGACCACAAAATCCATTGGCGTGTAATCATCGTTGTTCAAGATGACCTTATACATCGGCGGCGGCTGTAACTTTTGTTTATCCTTTTGCGGATCATGAACGACGCCGTTTTGTTGTTGATCCATCTGACTCATAACTGCCCTTTCTTTATATATAGCTAGAAAACCTTAAAACCGCTCACTTAAATTTTGCTTTTTCTGTGTTTTTGCTTACTAAATAATCAAATTTTGCCTTGACACCGTGTAGATCTCACCTAGAGTAAAACATGGCGTTAACACATACCGTTTTCAATAGCGGCTGACGTCATTCTAACAATAACTAAATAGTAAATGCAGAATAAAGGAAGTAGAAGTATGGCAACCGGTAAAGTGAAATGGTTCAACAACTCAAAAGGTTTTGGATTCATTGAAGCAGAGGACCGTGAAGGAGATATCTTCGCGCATTATTCAACCATTGAAATGGAAGGTTATCGAACGCTGAAAGCGGGCCAAGATGTCGAGTTTGAACTCGAAGAAGGTCCAAAAGGTCTTCACGCGACGAACATTACGCCAGTGCAAAAATAAGACCGGCAACATCAACGAAAAACGCCAGCGCTACCGCTGGCGTTTTTATTTGGCTTAACTGTTGGTACCCCTAACTGTCGATGCCAAAGTATCGACGCAGCTGGTCACGTAAGTTCGGCGGCGTACCGTGAATGGTCAACTTATCAGTCTGTGGATCATACTCCACGCGAGCACCCAATAAGTCTTGCTCAAATGCCACACTCAAGCCCCCACCTTGGCCTTGGAACTTCACCAGCTTTTTCAACGTGCTGCGATCGGTAGGAAATTCTTCAACCAATGCATGCTCGGCTTGCTGTTGATTAAAATCGGCAAAGCTGCGTTCGCGCGGCAAGCTCTCACGCAATTGTTCAGAGAGATCTTTCACCCGAACCGGCTCGCCTTGCTGCCACTGTTGATCACAAATCTCGTAAACTGATTTGCGTAACTGTCGCGCTTCATCAGCGGGTAGTTGCTCTTCTCGCGCATACTTGTGGATACTTTCAACCAACTGTTGGGATTGCTTTTTGGCATTTAGTCCTTCGGCACAGCCGAGGAAATCAAGAAAGAAATCAGAAACCTTGCGCCCGGCACGACCTTTAATAAACGAAATATAGCTATTCGATTCGGGCTCTTCTTGCCACTCGGTCAAGTTCACTGATGCTGCCAACTGCACTTTGCTAATGGCCAACTGTGATGAGCGATCAACACTCAAGTCAGCCGCAATGGTGACACCGTCTTGGCTAGGCAAGAAGGCAACCACTAGATAGTCTTGACCGCGCTCGCGGTAACTAGCGAGCAGCAAAAATCCGGCTTCGAGAATGCCATAATGTTGTAGTTGTTGATGTAGCAACTTAGCGCTTTGCTGCGAGAAGTCGACAAACTCAAGTTGCTGTTGATGCCATTGAGTCAATAGCTCTGGAAAGTTGCTCTCGACGCTCACTTCATGTTCGTCTTCGGCGCGTAAAAAGCGTGCATACCCTTTACTGGGTTTAGCTTGATAGACTTGCGTAAGTTCTTCCAATAACAAGCTGACTTCGTCATTAATCGCCAGTGTTGCTGGTGCTACGCGCAGGCCAATTTGGCCATCGTTAGTGTAAAACTGATGAATGATGCTGTGTTGTACTTCTGCATGCATGGTCAACTACTGCCCTTCTGCAATCCCTGTGTTAAGATTGCGCCATTCTAACATGTGAGGAAATAATTCGATGCCTATCGTGTCAAAATATGACGTGACCCGCCAACAACAATTGCTCGATGCGGTACTAGCACCGCTGCAGCAAGACCAAGTACCGGTCGATCTCGCACTCATGACGCTAGGTAATGCTGTCACGCATATCCTTGAATCTCATTATCCACCGGCAAAAGCTCAGCAAGTAGCTGAACAATTTGGCAAAGTGCTGCTACAATCTATTTCTAAATCAGCTTAAATCAGGTTGCACATGAGACAACGCAGACAGCGGCGCGACAAAATTGCACGACTTATTAGTTGGGGGCATTGGTTCACCTTTTTTAATATTCTGCTCGCGCTTGCTATCGGTACGCTGTATATCGAAGCTGCGGATACCCCGTCGACAGTTCTAGCCGGGGTTTACATGATTATGAGTTGGCTGGGGCATTTTGCTTTCTTGCCGTTTATTGTCTTTATTATTTTGATCTTTCCGTTTTGTCTGCTGATACCCTACACCCGCTTTCTTCGTGGTATCGCTACGCTGGTTGCGTCCTTTGGCTTGATTGCCTTGGTCGCAGATGCCTTGTTCTTTCGCCAGTACGGTTATCACCTAAACACCTATTCGCTTTCGCAACTTGCGGTCGATGCTGAGTCAACCTTTGCCGGTGCAAGCTTTGTGTTGTTATTGGGTATGTTATTACTGTTCGTGGTGCTCTTGGTATTCGAACTCGTGCTTGCCAATATTGCCTGGAAGCGTCTTGATCGTCTTAAGCAACGCCACTGGGGCGCCGCCTTTAGTGCTGTCTTTGTGCTGTGTTTTCTCACCAGTCATAGCGTGCATATCTGGGCTGATGCCGTATTTTATGACCCCATTACCAAGCAGGATGATTTATTTCCATTATCTTACCCCACTACAGCACGCACACTGATGAGCAAACATGGTTGGCTGGTAGAGGAGCGACTACAGGCAACCGACCGCCTATTGCGCGAGACTGCTTCGATTGAGCTGAAGTATCCGCAGCGTCCCCTCATGTGCGCGCGTGAAACCAATGCAGTTAATAGTCACGTGGTGTTATTCAATCATCTAACAGCCGCACAACAACAGCAGTTGCTGGCAGCATTACCAGAATTGCAACCGCTGGCCACACCGGTGTTAGGTCAAACCAACACCCAAGCAGGTTGGTTCGAACTGTTCTACGGTTTAGCTGATATTTACGCCGGTCCGGTGTTAGAGCAGCAGCAGCAGCCAGCGTTTTGGCAACAACTGAACGATTACCAAGTGGCGTTCAATGTCCGAGGTGACCACGCAGCATTCGCCGTGCCAGAGTTTTTACATGCAGCGCCACGCGGAAGTTATCGCGAGCGCATCGACATCAGACTCAGCTCCACCATAGAGCCAGAGCTTATCGAGTCGTTACAACAAGCAATAGCCGCTGGTGAACAGGTATTAGTTACGGCACTTACGCCGAATCATGACATTGGTAATAGCATTGAAGCCTTCGCAATGAGTGAAATGACCGTGCCCGCCTTCACTACTAGCAATCTACAATTTGCCGAGCAAGACGTGATTTTGCTTACCGATATAATGCCAAGCTTAGTGACGCAATATATTAACTGCAGCGACGGCGTAAAATCCTTTGCGACGGGTAAAAACCTATTCGATGCTGGCGAGCGCCGGTTTCCAGTGTTAACTAGTTTTGGTCGTGAGCTGGTGGTGTACGATGCATCCACAACAACGGTCATCAACGCGAACGGCGCGATGCGCTCATTCGATAACAGCACCTTGCAACCACAGCCGTCGTTTTCGCCAGCAACCCCAGTTTTGGTCGATGGCTTGAAGCATTTGCAACGCTTTAATGCGCAAACTGTGCAATAAAGCAGCAGTTGCTGCGTTTTCGCAGTTGCAAAGCTTGAGTAATTGCGAAAAAACCGTAATATAGCCGGTCTCGGTCGGCGTGTGGCGCAGTTTGGTAGCGCACTGTCATGGGGTGTCAGGGGTCGCTGGTTCAAATCCAGTCACGCCGACCAATTCTCTTCTTAAGTTGCTAGGTTCGGCTCACACTGCCAAGCCACTGCACCAGCTCAGTTGCTAATTTGCTCTCATTGATATCCGGCAAGCGCTCGCGTAGCGGTGCCAGCAGTTGTTCGAGTTCTTTTGCTTCACTGCGCGACAACCGTTGCTGTTGAATGCCCTGCGCGTCAATACGCAATGCCTCGGTTGCGGCATGACCACGTTTACTTAACTGCTGCAACAGTAACAACTGTCTACCGACCAGTGTCACCAACGTCACACTATCGATTTGTAACACACGCTCGCCCGTGATTTTCTGCTTGATCTTATCGCCAAAATAACGCCAGCTCTGGTACAAGCCTCCAGCTGCAGCACCGAGTGCAGTCGCAGCCCCCAAGCTCATGCCACCGACTAATAAGTCGATACCTGCGCCTGCCGCTGCCCCCGCTCCTACACCAAACCCGGCATCTTTGCCCCAAGCCTTTAAAGTGGCGTCGGCGAAAAGATCTTCGCGCCATTCACCTTGCTCGATATCGATGGCATCAAGCTCTGCGTCGCCTGCTAGAAAGGCAAAGCGGGTTAGTAACTCCTGCACAGTCTGTTGCTCGCGCGTTCTGATGCGGTGGCGTAGCTCACTGACGTGTTGATT
This sequence comes from Pseudidiomarina atlantica, assembly GCF_000753735.1. Classification (GTDB taxonomy): domain Bacteria; phylum Pseudomonadota; class Gammaproteobacteria; order Enterobacterales; family Alteromonadaceae; genus Pseudidiomarina; species Pseudidiomarina atlantica. The sequence continues at coordinate 282,614 of NZ_JPIN01000001.1, forward strand.
GAGCGTCGCCTCGTCCACACTGGCTGGTATACGCAGCTGTAACTTGCTGACATCAATCAGTAATTGCGCAATGGCATGTAGGCTTTGCGCATATCGCTGCTGACGTTGTTGCTGGCGATGTAGCAGTAACTGTTGCAACGGTTGCTGCGCTGACGGCAACACGGTTGTTAAACTGGTGAACAATTGCTGTTCACCGCCTTCTGGTGGCGACACAGTGTCAAAAGCAACAACGGCATGTAGATTGACTTTAGCAAGCGCCTGTTGCCACTCTTGTTGTCGGCTATGAGGACTCGCGGTGAAATTCAATACGGGCAATAAAGGCTTGCCGCAACGCGAAAGTATATGCAATTCATCTTGAAATTTTTGCAATACAGGCTCCCTACTATCAATCACATAGAAGGCAGCGTCTGACTGTAACAGTTGTCGTAGCACTTTGGCTTCTTGATTGAAGTAGCCCTGAGCCTCGGTACTTTGTAAAAACTGTTCGACCTGTGCTGGGCCATCGTGACGATATTGTTGCCGGTAGTTTTCAAGTAAAGCATACAGCTCTTCCCCCGACTCCAAACCGGGCGTATCGTAAAAGCTCATCACCTGCTGTTGTTCGAGCCAGACACCTTGTTCGAGCACGTCGCGCGTGGTGCTTGGGGTTTGTTCAACCGCACCAAAGTCACGTTGCTGCAACAGGGTTCGCAACAATGACGTCTTGCCAGCATTGGTATGCCCAACCACAGCAATGCGCAATGAACTAGTCGACGCGGACATAAGCGACTCCATACTGATCGAGTAGTTGTTGCCACTGATTTAGGTAAGTCGCGGCAGGACTATCCACCAGTTGCACTATCAATTTTTGAGTGTATTGCGCGGTCTGACTTAACAAACGCATGCTGCCGCGGTCAGGCGTGCTCCGACAATCAATGCGCAGTGTCACCAGCGCGCGCGGCTGTTGTTGTAAGTCGCTTAGCCAACGTTGCTTATCAGCGTAGCTTGCAAGTACCCCAAAGTAGTTCGTCAAGGTGCTCGCGACCTGTGCTTGCGCTGATTCAAAATCTAAACTTGCAGCTAGCTCACCGCTACCTTGTTGCGCGTATTGAAACCTGAGGTGCTCGGCCGCGTTGCCAGTGTCGGCATCAACGACTCGTGGCGCGTGCGCACTGCGTGTTTGTTGCAGCTCTTGCACGACGTGAATATGCCCCGCTGCCTGTAAATCAAGCTGCATGCGTCGTACCCGAAAAGCAAACAGCAGCAAGCATAGCACCACGGCGAACAACCGCGGCAATACTGCGTAAAACAACACACAGACGGATAACCAGCGCCCGGCTAAATTTGCAAAATAAGGCTCCTGTTGTGCCTCAATCGGCGGTAATTGCACCCCAAGCAGTAGTTCTGGCAAATAGTTGATGAGCTGCGCCAACATTAACAACTGAGGTTCGTCAAGAATGGTGGTCGCCCAATGAAATTGGTAATTGTTAAAGCTCAAGTACAGCAACAAGGTGAGCCAACTCGCAGCACCGATCAGCAACCAAAAGCCATGAGAGACAGCACCGGTCAATGGCACCAACAGGCGCTGTTGTTGTACCATGCGTAACCATGCGTCGCTCAATTGCTGTGCAGCGGCATCTCTGACCAACCAGCTATTGAGACTCATAGCAATATGGCTGATGCCACGCGGCTTTGCTGAATGTGTAGCGAGCAATAACCACAGCAGTAACAGCAATAGGTTGGGCACTACCAGAATAGCGACCGCGAACAATAGTGAAATCGGCGGTGGTTGTTGCAGCAGTGTTTGCACCGCTCCTGCGCCTAGCAACACCGCGATAAAGCCAAACAATACCATCAGCAGCCGCCGCATGTTTTGCCAGCGGTGCAATTGTTGTGTGGTTCCGCGGCGTTCAGCGAGGCGCTCAGCGCGACGCAAAAGCTCTAGCTGCGGTGCGGCATCGGTATATTCCTGACGATGAAACAACTGTTGTTGGCGCGCAAAGTCATGTTGATCGTGTTGGCGTTGCAACTCTGCAAGCCAGAAGCGCTCAAAACGAGATAAACTCAAAGAAACGTCCTACTCAGCTTAATCAAAGGACATGCGGCGCTGGCACGTCGCAGTTTGGAGGTCATCGGATACGGCAACGTAGTAGCCGCTAGGGCACTCAATCCGTAACGTCGTAGGATCGGCTTTTTGCGTCGCTTGCTTTTTCAAATTGCCACTGACTTCCGCTAAGTCGATATCGGGCAATAAGTGCGACCCAAAGCCGTAATAATAATGATATAGCGCTGCTGCAAAAATCGCTAAAATGAGCAATTTGCGCATAGTGGCTCACTCCCACCCTGATTTAAAGGTAAACGAAATAAAGGCAAATCAATCCTCTATTTAATAGCAGCAGCGCACAAAATACAATGCAACAGTTTAGTCAATTTTTTCCAACTTCACTGCCGTACCAAAAACCAATAATTCAGCGGCACCTTGCGCCAACATCGAGGTGGTAAAACGCACACTAACAATGGCCTCGGCTTGCAATGCACGCGCTTCATCAACCATTCGATCAAGCACTTGTTCGCGACTTTCTGCCATCAGTTTAGTGTAGTCGTTAATCTCACCGCCGACGATATTCTTCAATCCGGCGAGAATATCGCGGCCAATGTGACGTGCGCGAATGGTGTTGCCACGGACAATGCCCAAGTGTTCAGTGATGCGGTAACCCGCCAAAGTTTCGGTTGTCACTACTGGAATTGTTTTCATAATTGCACCTTCTTATAGCGATCGGTTTTTGCTTGTTGCTTACGCTGCCATGCCACGCCAATAAAGAGCACAGTCAAGCCCAAATAAACTGCGCCAACAGCTAGTTTCAGCCAGATCGGCAGACTAGCATCTTGTACATACTGATATGCGGCCCATCCGCCAATCACTAACAGACCGACCAACATTAAGAGCCAACCGAGCCATTGCCACACTGGAGTTGTGGTGGTCTGCAAATGTGGCATAGTTGGTTCTGGCATTGTTTGCTGCGCAGCACGTAGCGCCGCACTTTGTTGCTCAAGTTGCGCTAATTTGGCGCTGCAATACTCGCAACGCTGCAGGTGTTGCTGCAACAATTGCTGTTGTTGTTGGGTGAGCTCGTTATCCAGAGCGCCACTTAGTAAAGGTTCGTACAAAGCGCACTCGCGGGTTGCTTCAGTCATTCGCTTGTTCTCCTCGCTCAAGTTGTTGCAACTGCAGTCGCAAAGCTTCGCGAGCGCGTGCCAATCGCGACATCACGGTACCTTGTGGAATCTGCATAATGGTCGCAATTTCAGCGTAGCTGCAGTCATTGAGTTCACGTAGTACCAACACATCACTCTGCGCAAAAGGCAATAACGACAGCGCTTTTAGCGCGTTAGATTCAGCAGGTAACGGCGTATTGACCACTTCCTCAAGCGTGCTGATGGCATCTAACGTCGTTAACTTTTTGCGTTGGCGTAACAGATCGAGACTACGAAAGCGTACCACTTGTAAAAACCAGGCTTTCACTTTGGCGGTTTCGGGAAACCCTTTGGTTGTGAAGGCGCTGATTAAAGCATCGTGCAAACAATCTTCCGCTGAACTTTGGCATTGCAACAATTGCTGTGCCAACAGCTGCGCCCCGCGTAAGTGCGGTTGTAAAAGCTGATAGCGTTGTTGTTGCAGTGTTTGCATGAATCCAGTGCCCTGTTAAGTGGTACGTTCCTCAATAAGACGAAGCAGTGTTAGAGTTTATTCCATTATTGATTCGGCCAGCAGTTATTCCGCAATGAAACCACCCGACTGCCGTGCCCATAATTGTGCGTAAAGCCCGCCCTGCTCGAGTAGTTCGGCATGAGAGCCCTGCTCAACAATACGTCCCTCATCCATAACCACCAAACGGTCCATAGCCGCAATGGTCGACAACCGGTGGGCGATGGCAATCACGGTTTTACCTTCCATCAAGCGATACAGGTTCTCTTGAATTGCCGCTTCAACTTCAGAATCGAGCGCCGAGGTTGCTTCATCAAGGATCAATATAGGTGCGTCTTTTAGCATGACACGTGCAATAGCGATACGTTGCCGTTGGCCACCCGACAATTTCACGCCGCGTTCACCAACGTGCGCGTCAAGGCCACGGCGACCGTGGTTATCTTCAAGCTCTGCAATAAAGTCCGTGGCCTCAGCGCGCGCTGCAGCTTGCTGTATCATCGCTTCGGTGGCATCAGGACGACCATAGGCGATGTTACCGCGCACTGATCGATGCAGCAGCGAGGTATCCTGCGTAACCATGCCAATATTAGCGCGCAGACTGTCTTGCGTGACTTCGGCAATGTTTTGTCCGTCAATTAAAATACTGCCCTGATTTAATTCGTAAAAGCGTAAGAGTACGTTGACTAGGGTTGATTTACCTGCCCCCGAACGACCGACTAAGCCAATTTTTTCTCCCGGTGCAATGTGTAAATCTAAATCGCGCAAAATCGGTTTGTCGTTACTGTAATGAAAATTAACATTGTTGAAAGTGACACCACCTTGTCGCACGACCAGTGGCTTGGCATCAGGTTTATCTTGAATCACTTGCGGTACAGCGATAGATTTGATGCCGTCTTGCACGGTACCAATGTTTTCAAACAACGCGGAAACCTCCCACATAATCCATTGGCTCATCCCCCACAAGCGCAGTACCAACGAGAGCGCCACCGCTATAGCACCGACACTGATAAGCTCACCAAGCCACAACCAAATAGCGAGCGCGGCAATGCCAAACAAGAGTAAAGAATTCAGTAAATAAAGACAGGTATAAAGCTTTGTTACCAAGCGCATTTGAGTATGTACGGTAGCCAAAAATTGCTCCATACCTTCGCGCGCAAATGCACTTTCGCGCTGCGCATGTGAGAACAGCTTCACTGTTTGGATGTTGGTGTAACTGTCGACAATGCGGCCGGTCATGACCGATCGCGCGTCCGCTTGGGCCGCTGCTACTTTTCCGAGACGGGGCACAAAATAGCGTAACAAAATGATGTAACAACCCAGCCAAGCTAATAGCGGCAGGGCTAAGCGCCAATCAGCGCTGGCGACAATCACTACGGTACCGATGAAGTAAACCGCTACGTAGTTGAGCACGTCGAACAGTTTGATCACACTCTCACGGACCGCCAAGGCGGTTTGCATGACCTTAGTCGCAATACGACCGGCAAATTCATCTTGGTAAAACGCCATCGACTGCTGCAGCAAATAATTGTGCACCAACCAACGGATGCGCATTGGGTAATTACCCAGCAATGATTGATAAGTGATTAATGAATGCAGAATCACCAGCGTTGGTAAACCTAACAACACGACTGCCGCCATGCCGATTAACCAGAGTCCTTGCTCAGCCATAAAGGTTTCGCGCGATTGCTCGCTCAACCAATCAACAATGCTACCGATGAAACTGAACAGCCACACTTCGGTAATGGCAATCGCCATCATCAGCAAACCTGCCATAAAAATATAGGGCCAGGCACCGCGACTAAAGTACAAACAAAAGGCCACCAAACCTTTCGGCGGTTGATTGTAGGTCGGCGGTGGGAATGGGTTTAAGCGGTTTTCAAACCAACGAAACATAAGAATCCTTACAGCAAGCTATACTTTGGTCGAATGTCAGTTTTACATCATTTTGCTTTATCATAAGGGCTGACAATAAAGCATTACGCCATCATAAACGAAAAAGGTGTCTTATGAACGCTATTTTACTGATGTTGCTAGGCCTCGGAGGGATGCTCCTCGGTTATTTATTTTACTCCAAATTTGTGGCCGAAAAGATCTACAAATTGGACCCGAATTTCCGCACCCCGGCGCATGAGTTTGAGGATGGCGTTGATTTTGTTCCGACCAATAAATACGTTCTTTGGGGCCACCACTTTACCTCTGTTGCCGGCGCTGCACCTATTATCGGACCGGCAATTGCGGTAATTTGGGGTTGGGTCCCGGCCTTTTTATGGGTCATTTTCGGCACCATTTTCTTCGCTGGTGTGCATGACGCCGGCGCTATTTGGGCGTCAAACCGAAATCGCGCACGGTCCATTGGCGCGCTCACCGGCGACGTTGTTGGTAAGCGTTCGCAATCGTTGTTCATGATTGTGATTTTTCTGGTGTTACTGATGGTAAACGCGGTCTTCGCAACCGCCATTTCTGGTCTACTCATAAACTTCCCGAGCTCAGTGATTCCGGTGTGGGGCGCAATTTTCGTAGCATTGATCATTGGTCAGGTCATTTTTCGCAAATGGATGAATCTTGGTACTGTCTCTATACTCGGTGTGATTGCGCTTTATGCGCTCATTTTTGCCGGTCCGTCAGCGCCACTTAGCCTGCCTGAGACAGTCATGGGGGTATCGGATAACGCCACTTGGATACTCATTCTGTTCTTTTATGCTGCTATCGCGTCCTTGCTTCCGGTTTGGATGCTGTTGCAGCCGCGTGATTACATCAATGGCTTGCAACTCTTTATCGGCTTATTCTTGCTTTACGGTGCAGTGTTATTGAGTGGTCCAGAACTAGTAGCTCCAGCATTCAATACCAACACCCCCGAAGGAACGCCATCAATCGTACCACTGTTATTTGTGACCATCGCCTGTGGCGCAATTTCTGGCTTCCACGGTTTAGTGGCTTCGGGTACCACCTCGAAGCAGCTCGATAAAGAGACCGATGCACGTTTTGTCGGTTATTTTGGTGCCATTGGAGAAGGTTCATTGTCTCTTGCTACTATTATTGCGGTAACCGCAGGCTTCGCAACTTTGGCAGATTGGCAAGCGGTGTATCACAGTTTTGGTCAAGGTGGCGTTACCGCCTTTGTCAGCGGCGGTGCGCGAATTCTACAAGAAGGCTTGAGTCTTGATATAGAGCTATCAGAAACACTCTTGACGGTCATGGCGGTGTTGTTCGCCGGCACGACCATGGACACGGGCCTACGCTTACAGCGTTATATTTTCCAAGAATGGGGCGCCATTTATAACCTCCGCTGGATGCAAAAAGCAGCACCTGCTACCCTGCTCTCGGTTGGCTCGTGTCTCATCTTGGCATTTGGTGCCGGCGGCGCGGACGGTTCCGGTGGCTTGGCGATTTGGCCATTATTTGGCACCACCAATCAACTGCTCGCGGGTCTCACGTTGTTGGTGATCACCGTCATGTTGGTAAAGCTAAAACGCCCGATGTACGTCACCCTTATCCCGCTGGTGTTTCTCTTGGTGATGACCATTTTTGCGCTACTAATACAACTCAAAGGTTTTTACGATACTGCTGACTGGTTCTTGTTTAGTCTTGATTTGTTGGTGCTAGTAGCAGCTATTTGGATTGCCCTTGAAGCTACAGCTGCACTGAATCGTGCGCGAAATTCTGTAAACGAATGAAGATACAAGCAATAAAAAGTTGGCTCGCCAATGCGAGTCAGCTTGCCAATCAATATTACAATGCTCCCTATCGTGCTGCGGTAGCGCGCGCTAAACGCGAGCAAGACGATTTGTTCATGCTGTATGTCTACAGTGAGCTGATGGGAATACCCAACCCAGCAAGTTATTACACGCTAGAGTTACAGCCGCTGCTACTTGAACAATTCCATCAATGGCATTTACGCATGGGCATGGAACACTCACCCTTTGACGAATTTAGGTGTTGCTGATGAAGGATTCATGGCTCAAGCAACTGCCGCCCATTATTTTCTTGGGCGGCAAAGGCGGTGTCGGCAAAACTTCAGTGAGTAGCGCCCTCGCCTTGTTACTTGGGCAACAAGGTAAGCGTGTGTTGTTGGTCTCGACGGATCCGGCGCATAGCCTTGCTGATGCTTTTGGCCGCCCCATAGGGGCGCAGCCAACCGCCATCAATGCGCAAGTCGACGCCTTAGAGTTAGATCCTGATGCTCAAGTCAAAGCGCACATCGATGAGGTGCTGCGTGCCATGAAAGACTTCGCCAAACCAACGATGTACCCGCAAATTGAGCGGCAACTGAAGCTCTCTGCACAATCTCCGGGAACTCAAGAAGCGGCTTTATTGGAGAGCATGGCGAAGTGGATCGACAGTGCTCAGCAACAAGGTTATGACCATTTAATCTTCGATACCGCACCAACCGGTCATACCCTGCGTTTATTGATCCTACCGGAGGCAATGGCAGCTTGGACGCAAGGTTTACTGCAAGCGAGTGAAAAGTCGGCGCAGTTGCAAGGCATGGTTGATCACTTAAGTGCCTCGCGCCAACGCAGTCCGAATCACCCGTTAGCGGAGCCGCAACAGCACGGCACTTCGCAACTTGGCGATCGGCAGGCCAAAATTGCGGCACGGCTGCGTCAACGGCAACAGTTATTCCAGCGTGCGCGCGAGCGAATAAAAGATCCCCAGCAAACAGCTATCGCCTTTGTGTTGACCCCAGAAAAGCTGCCGATGTTGGAAACAGAGCGCGCTGTGCAGCAGTTGCGTGAGGCGAAATTACCCATTGCAGCATTATTTATTAATCGTAATTTGCCAAATAATGCGGATGGCGCGTTTCTCGCGCAACGGCGGCAACAAGAACAAGTTTATCGAGCGCAGATCAACCAGTTGTTCGATGATCTACCAAAGTGTTTTTTGCCATTATTTGCTACAGATTTACAGGAGCTTGCTGGCCTAGAAGCCTTTGCCCAAGTCATTGCGACGGGTCAGTGGTGTTGAACCTGATGAGTCTGAGGTTACGAAAATACCACGATTAAATAGATAGCTAAGCCCGCTACCAAAATCCCTAGTCCGAGACGATTTTGATGGCGCTGCCACCAACCAAGAACACGCTCACCAAACCAATACACCAATAGCGCCAAGCCATAGTAACGCAGACCTCTAGCAATAAAAGCGGCAGCAAGAAATAACAAGTATGGGTACTCGGTGCTACCGGCTGCTAACATGCCCACCTGAAATGGGATAGGTGTAATACCAACGAGCAACAAGGTCGCAAAACCGTTATCTTTGAAATCGGCAGTGAACTCGGAGAATGCCTGCTGATAGCCGAAATAATCAATCAACCACTGGCCACCGGTATCAAAGAAGAACAAACCGAGGTTGTAACCAATCGTGGCCCCTACTAGACAGCCGGCGAGTGTTGCCGTAGCAATTGCAAACCAGCGCTCGCGCTCATGAATAAGTAGCGGGATCAGCACCAGTTCTAATGGGATTGGAATGATGATTGACTCGAGCAATGAGGCAACAAAGATCATCCATAATAGGTGGTTAGATTCAAGAATACGTGCCAACCAACGGTTGGCACGTGCATCATTTAATTTCATGCAAAGTTATTCGCCAAAAGCTCCTGCTGGTCCCGGAAACACTACCGGACTCTCGTAGCCATCTTTACTGATACTTGCGACGCCGAAAAAGTAGTTATCAATGACAATGTTTTCTAGCGTGTATTCAGTGACATTACCGACGTCGCGGCTGAATTCCCAATTTGGCGCATCGGTATGACGCCAGTAAACGCGGTAGCCAGCTACATGGTCCGCTTCGGCCGCGCTTGGTGCCTGCCATTTTAACGTAGTATCGGCACTGACTGCACCGGAAATCTGCACCTGCGCGGGTGGACTTGGAGCCCAGGCCATGCCCGCGAGTGAGACAGCATTCAAAGCGGTCAGTTTAGCGGCATAATCGAAGTCAACGCCATCGAGGGTGTCACCATAGGCAATCCCGTCTTCAACACGCAAATCTTGGTGCTGGCGATTGTAGTTTTCGTTGGTTTCCATGATCCGAACGCCCGGGAAGCCAAGGTCATTGAACGGCCGATGATGACCACCACGAGCAAAGCGGTCGAGACGATAAATCACCATAGTATCTAAGTTTTCGATATAACGATCGGCCATCCAATCGATGTAACGTGCCAGATTACGACTTGGTGAATCGACTTCACCACCGGTAAAACGGCGACGACGCGCATCATCTGCGGTCTCATCCATGCGCGTGCCTTCAGCAAAAATACGTGCGGTGGTGTTATCGATAACACCGTTGATGCCCTCGGTATTACCAATCATATCGTTGTTGAGGACTGCTTTGATACGCCAACCGTCCTGCTGTGCTTGTTTTGCCATGATCCGGCCGCCGAACAAGCCCTGCTCTTCTCCGGCAAGTGCGGCGTAAACGATAGTCCCAGCAAATTCGTATTGACTCAGCACCCGTGCAGCTTCCAGAGTACCGGCCACGCCAGAAGCGTTATCGTTGGCACCGGGTGCATCAGATTCAAAGTCCATAACATCAGTGACACGGGAATCAATGTCGCCCGACATGATGACATAACGACTCGGATCAATTTTACCACGTTGTACCGCTATCACACTGACCACTTCAGTCGCGTCAGGGATACGTGCCTCACCACTTATCACTTCACTTTGGTAATACACCTCGAGACAACCACCGCAAGCGGCAGAAATCTTATCAAATTCAGCCTTAATCCAGCGTCGTGCAGCACCAATGCCGCGGGTGTCAGATTCGGTCTCTGACAAAGTGTGGCGGGTGCCAAAACTCACCAACTTGGTGATGTCTTGCTCGATACGCTCAGCAGAAACTGCCGCGGCGATATCATGCAAGTCGGCTTGGTCTTTATAGGTAATACTTTGCCCTTGCGCAGCAGCAGCAAAACTCATGCCCAGCGCAACAGCAAGAACAGTCAGTTTAGTCATGTGGTGTCCTATCAACAGTCATTTGGTTCAAAGCGTAAGGTAAACAGCCCTAATTCATTTTGATCAAGATAGCGAAATTCGACAAAGTCAGCGCGCTCCCGATAAAACGCTAAAGCCTCGCCCTGACAATACTCTCGCAGCATCTGCGGATAAATTTCAGCTTCGATAGCATCTTCGTCATGAACGAAACGATCAACGCGAACCAAGGTGTAGATAAAACGCATACCATAATTCACAACTTCGGCGCGCTCAAAACGCGTTTGTTCATCGAGTAGACGCGGTAAATCACGGTTCATAATCCCAGAACGCTCTAAAAGATCAGTGTAAAGCTGATTGCGTGCACTTGAACTCGTGCGGTCCGATTGTTGCAGTAAATTAAATACTAACACCGCAAGCAAAACCACCACGGCGGCGAGAATAAGGCTTAAACGAAAACTTTTTGACATAAACTTTTACCTTATTCTTTGCGTAACCCTAATAAATTCGCCATTCGTACTTACAAACATTCATGTATGTATGTATAATTATCAGCGATTGTAAAACGATTCTCTTTACGCAGAAAAACAAATTACGAGGTAGTCCTTAATGCGTCAACGTACCCTATCACCGATTGCCGCTGCTGTCTTTACTGGCGTGCTGTTGCTAGCTGGTTGTAGCGACCAAGAACAAGCACAAGCGCAACCCCAACAACAGCAGCAACAAACGGTCGGTGTTGTCACCTTGCAACCACAAAATGTTGACTTGAACGTGACCTTACCTGGTCGTGCAACCGCTTATCGCACGGCAGAAGTGCGTCCACAGGTCGGTGGTATCCTGCAAGCGCAGTTATTCACCGAAGGCAGTGAGGTTGAGCAAGGTCAATCGCTGTACCAAATTGATCCGGCTAATTACGAAGCAGATGTGGCGTCGGCAAAAGCCTCAGTTGCGCAAGCAAAAGCAACTTTAAGCGCCGCCACCGCACGCTTCGACCGCTTTGCAGGTTTACTTGCCGAAAAAGCAGTAAGCCAACAGGAGTTTGATGAAGCTGAAGCCAGCTACTTGCAAGCTCAAGCGCAACTCAAAGTTGCCGAAGCAGCACTGGAGCGCGCAGAATTAAACCTCGGCTACACCAAGGTGTACGCGCCTATTAGTGGTCGCATCGGGCGTTCGATGCTTACCGAGGGTGCCCTAGTTAGTGCGGGTCAAGCACAAGCTTTAGCAACGATTCATCAATTAGATCCCATCTATGTGGATGTCCAACAGGCCAGCGAAGCTTATTTTCAATTGCAACGTGCCATCGCCAGCGGTCAAGTGACAACAGACGCCGATAACCGCCCTAGCGTGCGCTTGTTTGCGAACGGCAGCGACCAAGTCATTGCCGAAGGTAAGCTGTTATTCAATGAAGTCACCGTTGACCCGAGCACCAGCACCATCACCTTACGGGCGCAGTTTGCAAATCCGGATCGCGCTATTTTGCCAGGCATGTATGTAACCGCTGAAGTTGACACCGGTTCACTGCAAAATGCTTTACTTGCACCGCAAGCAGGTGTGACACGTGATCCTCGTGGACGTGCGGTGGCCTTAGTCGTCAACAGTGAAGGTGAAGTCGAACAACGTTACCTTACTGTCGATGGTACCTCTGGGGACTCTTGGATTGTCCGCGACGGCTTAAGTGCAGGTGACAAAGTGATCGTAGAGGGCTTACAAAAAGTCCAGCCTGGAGCCAAAGTTCAAACCGAAGAAGTGAAGTAAACCATGGCAAAATTCTTTATTGATCGCCCCATCTTTGCGTGGGTTATCGCGATTATTATCATGCTTGCTGGTGGCCTTGCGGTCACCCAGCTGCCCGTTGAGCAGTATCCAGAAATTGCGCCGCCTTCGGTGCAAATTAACGCGTCCTACCCAGGTGCTACTGCCGAAACTCTTGAAGAGAGCGTCACCCAGGTCATTGAGCAAAACCTCAATGGTATTGATAATCTGGTGTACTTTTCATCCACCAGTGACTCTGCCGGTAATGCGAGTATTACCCTAACCTTCGAGGCGGGTACTGACCCTGATATCGCGCAAGTGCAGGTGCAGAACAAATTGCAGCTGGTGGTGCCATTACTGCCACAAGCGGTGCAAGATCAGGGCTTAGTTGTTGCCAAAGCGAACAATTCGTTTCTGATGGTGTTAGCATTGATTTCGAATAATGACGAAATCAACCAAATTGACTTGGGCGACTATATTGCGAGTAACATTCAAGACCCTATCGCACGGACGCCTGGGGTGGGTAATGTACGCTTGTTTGGTGCGCCCTATGCCATGCGTATTTGGCTCGACCCGCAAAAACTCACGCGCTACAACCTAACCACCACGGATGTCGTGCTAGCGCTGCGTGAACAAAACAATCAGGTTGCTGCCGGTCAATTAGGCGGTACTCCTGCCGTTGCAGGTCAACGACTGACATCATCTATCATCGCGCAAACGCGGCTCGAAACGGTCGATCAGTTTGAAGACATTCTGCTGCGCGTTAATGAAGATGGTTCGGCCGTTAAAGTCAGCGACGTGGCACATGTTGAGCTCGGTGGCGAAAACTATTCCACCATCGCACGTTACAACCGCCAAGCAGCCTCAGGCCTTGCGGTTAACCTTGCGACCGGCGCCAACGCACTGGAAACTGCCGCAGCAGTAAAAGAGCGAGTTGCTGAGTTAGAGCAATTCTTCCCGCCGGGCGTTGAGTTGGTGATTCCGTATGACACCACTCCGTTTGTCGAAACCTCCATTACCGAGGTTGTGAAGATTCTTTTCGAAGCCTTCGTGTTGGTGTTCTTGCTCATGCTGCTGTTCTTGCAAAACTTGCGTGCCACACTGATCCCCACACTCGCCATTCCGGTGGTCGTGTTGGGTACCTTTGGCATCATGTCGGCGCTGGGCTTCAGTATCAACACCCTGACCATGTTTGGTTTAGTGCTTGCCATCGGCTTGTTGGTGGATGACGCCATCGTAGTCGTGGAGAACGTTGAGCGCTTAATGCATGACGAAAAGCTCTCGCCACGCAAGGCGACCATTAAGTCAATGCAGCAAATTACTGGCGCGTTGATTGCTATCGGTTTGGTCATGGCAGCGGTATTCGTACCCATGGCGTTCTTTGGCGGCTCAACCGGTGCCGTTTATCGTCAATTCTCGATCACCATTATTTCCGCAATGAGCTTATCGGTGATGGTCGCCATCATCTTTAGCCCATCTTTGTGTGCCACCTTGCTGAAACCGATCGATGACGAGAAAAAGAACAAAGGCATCATGGGCGCGTTCAACCGTGGCCTGAACCGTGTTACCGAAAAATACACAGGTTCCGTGCAGAGCATTATCAAACGCAGCGCACGTTTTATTGTCATTTACTTTGTGTTAGTTGCCGTATTAGCATTTTTATTCCTGCGTATGCCAAGCTCATTCATTCCGAATGAAGACCGCGGTGTATTTTTGACGCAAATGCAGCTGCCTGCCGGAGCGACCCAAGAACAGTCGTTCGAAACCATGCAAAAGATCGAGAACTACTACCTAGACGAAGCGGCCGGCATTCGCTCAGTATTTTCGGTCGTGGGTTTCAGTTTCAGTGGTCAAGGTCAAAACGCCGGACTCGCGTTCGTGCGCATGACGGATTGGTCAGAACGGACGACGCCAGATCTGCAAATCGAGGCCATCATTGGCCGGGCGATGGGTTACTTCAGCCAAGTTCGTGAAGCGATGATCTTCGCCTTCAACCTCCCCTCTATCCCAGAACTCGGCAACGCCAGTGGTTTTAACCTCTACTTGCAAGATCGCGGCGGATTAGGCCATGAGGGCCTATTACAAGCACGCAATCAATTGCTCGGCATGGCGGCGCAAAATAGCACCGTTGTTGGCGTGCGTCCGAACGGCTTAGAGGACACTTCGCAGTTCAAAATCGAAGTGGATTTCCAAAAAGCCAAAGCACTCGGGTTATCCATTGATCAAATCAATGCGACGCTAGCCAACGGTTTCGGCTCGACCTACATCAATGACTTTATCGACCGTGGTCGCGTGAAGAAAGTCTATGTGCAAGGCGTACCTGAGAGCCGGATGACACCTGAGGATCTGAGTCAGTGGTTTGTTCGCAATGACAGTGGCGAAATGGTCCCCTTCTCGTCGTTTACGAGCACCAGTTGGACCTTCGGTCCGCAACGACTCGAGCGTTACAATGGTGTGCCGGCAATGAATATACAGGGTGAAGCTGCACCGGGCTTTGCTTCGGGCGATGCCATGATGGCCATGGAAGAGATGATTAGCCAGTTGCCAGAAGGCATTGGTTACGAATGGTCAGGCATCTCACTAGAGGAAAAAGTCTCTGGTGACCAAGCGCCTATGCTCTACGCCTTATCACTCCTTATCGTCTTTTTGTGTTTGGCGGCCTTGTACGAGAGCTGGTCCATTCCGTTCTCGGTCATGCTCGTGGTGCCACTTGGTATTCTCGGCGCCGTTATCGCTGCCACCATGCGTGGTCTTGAAAACGACGTGTACTTCCAAGTTGGCCTGTTGACTACGGTGGGTGTTTCGGCGCGTAACGCTATCTTGATTGTCGAATTTGCCAAAGATTTACAAGCACAGGGTAAAGAGTTGTTAGCGGCCACCCTCGAGGCTGTAAAACTACGTCTACGCCCGATTCTGATGACGTCACTTGCGTTCACTTTTGGTGTCTTGCCACTAGCGCTTTCCAGTGGTGCGGGTGCGGTAAGTCGGCAAGCCATCGGTACCGGCGTCATCGGCGGTATGATTGGCGGCACGATTCTGGCTATCTTCTTCGTACCCTTACTGTTCTATGTGGTACGTCGGACCTTCCCACCGAAGGTTCGCGCCGAAGACTAGTCGCTGTTCCAACTGCATGCTAAGGTTATCTCTGGTCTCAGAGGTAACCTTACGCATGATCTATCGTTATTTTATTCTTTGTGTCGCCGCTTCAGCCCTGCTATTGGGTATTCAAGCGCCTAATCTATTGACCCAATATCAACAACGCTTGGCTGCACAATATGCCGAAGCCATGGTTTACTATAGAGACTATCAAACCATTGCTGAAACTCATTTTGACGGCGATATACAAGCGCTGATCCGCGCCCATCAAACAAGTGATGAGGCGGCCTTTCGTGATGAGGCACCGATTATTGAAAAACTAGTGGCACGGGTGAACGCGTTCGAGCAACAGTTGCAGCTACAACAACAGAGCTATCCCAATCAATTGTGGGCTCTCGTTTGGCAACATGATGAGGAATTGCTCGCTGGAACTATGGAGCAGTACAGTTTTAACGTACCCTTGACGCAGCAAGCGATAGCTACGGGCGCACTGATTGCACTAGCGATTGTGGTTTTGATCGATTTTATGTGGCTGGTGTTAAAACGTCTATTTCGCCGCCGCGGTGATAAGCCCGGCTTTCGGGCTAATCATCGTTTTTAACTTTGTATTCACCCTCAATCACCGAATCATCGCTGCGATTACGGGTCTGCTCACGCTGCTGCTGATAGCGTTGCTGCGCATCTCGCTGTGCTTGGCGCGCGGCTTTGTTAAATTGCCATACCTGTTTCAATTCGCGGCGTTTGCGCCACATCACCGGTAGTAGCAGTATCCAGCCGACCAGCAAGAAAATAAGACCTAAGCCCAACGCTAATAGCAAAAATAGGCCAAACACGAACCAGCTCAATAGCACCACAAGCGGATTTGCATTGGGCTGCGGCTTCATTTTTTCTTGCCATTGGCGAATATAAATTAACATTACATCGTCTCGTTTAACTGAGTTACTAATACTATTGTGGCGCAAGCATACAATTACAAGTGCTGCGCCTTGCGATCCTGTAACAATTTAAGAATGATACTGCTCAGATTCACGATATTGAAAACAGTTCCCGAAACACTGCCAACAATAATTGCGTAGACCAAGCCCAAGAACTCCGCGAGCAAAAACCAACGCCGAATCAATGTAGGGTCGTTTAATTTGATCGAGCCGACCGTGAAAATTATCGATGAAGCATAAGCAATCCAGATCGACCAATGACTCGGCTGGTCTGAAAACCCGATCGCAACTCCACTTAGCGAGAAATCAAGGGTTGCAATTGGGAATCGCCATTCAATAATGAGAAACACAATATTTAGCGCGACAAAGCCCCACAACACCAGCGGTCCTTGCCAACGCAGCGCGATAAAATTTCGCAATACTGCAATGCCGGTGACGATGCCACCAGCGATGGCATCCAGCATGAAAAAATGGATAGATAATGAACCGAGTGCTATTGCGGATACAATACGATAGCGATTCGCCGTACCTTGACGATAGGCGATAAAATTAAGAATGAGTGCGATAACACCAAAAACTTCTGCAACAGAAAACAACTGGAATCCTCAATACAACTTAGTTTTACTACAACAATAAAAACGGCGGCGACCGCACAGTGTCACCGCCGTCTACCAGGTGTTACCACCGGAGATTATTGGCGTTCGGCCGCAGTTTCTTCACGAATACCACGGAATTCGTTTCCGGCATACCAATTTGGCCACGCATCAGAATTGGCCAGTTCATCACCAATCCAGTAGTACAACCACATGTCTTGCTGCACACCCCGTAAATCCCATTCTGGATCGTACTCATCTGCTGGCTTGTGATACGCCTCTTGCACGTATTGCGCACGTTGTTCTTTACCGTATGCTTCACCGAACTCAATGTGGTCATTGCCACCTTTTGCATAAAGCATAGGGACGCCACGCTTAGCTAGGTTGAAGTGATCTGAGCGATAGAACGAGCCAACTTCTGGAGTCGGTTCCGGCGCTACGTAACGGTCTTGTTTCTCAACATAACGCGCTAAATACTCTTCAAGTTCTGAATTACCATGTCCAACCACGACCATGTCTTTCATCGGTCCATAAACGTTCATCACGTCCATGTTGATGCCGGCAACCGCTTTACTAAGCGGTAACATTGGATGATCAGCGTACCAATCGGAACCCAGCAAGCCACGCTCCTCGGCGGTTACTAAAACAAACACTACCGAACGCTCCGGTTGTGGTTGCGAGGCAAAGAATTCAGCAATTGCCATGACTCCAGCGGTACCCGATGCATTGTCTTGCGCACCGTTGTAGATTTGGTCATCACTCGCAATTGGATTCATACCCATGTGATCCCAATGCGCCATGTAAATCACATGCTCTTCCGGATTGACGCTACCTTCAATATAACCAATCAAGTTCGGTGAGTTGAGGTATTCAAAATCGGTCTGTACGGTCAAAGATACCGACGCATTCAGAGCAACTGGTTCAAACTCAGGTTGTTGTGCCTGCGCGCGCATTTCAGCATAGCTAGAGCCGATGCGTGCAAATAACTTGTCCGCCGCCTCTTGTGTAAGCCAACCTTCAATTTCAGCACGATCCATATTTTTATTGTCACGCGCCAAATCAAAACGGACGGGCGAGCCGCCTGCAACCACGCCCCAACCGTAGCCAGCAGGTCCTGTCTCGTGAATAACGAGGATACCCGCAGCACCTTGGCGCGCTGCTTCTTCAAACTTATAAGTCCAACGACCGTAATAGGTCATGGCTTTGCCGTTAAAAACCTCTGGATCACCACTGTCGTAACCTGGATCGTTTACTAATACCACGACTGTTTTGCCGGCAACATCGAGACCTTCATAATCATTCCAGCCATATTCTGGCGCCACGATACCGTAACCGGCGAACACCATTTCACTGTCCTTGAGTGATACTTCTTCTTGTACCCGCGGTGACCACGCCATCATGTCTTGTTTATAAGCAAAATCAGCTAACTCAGCAGCGCCAAAACTCATATCTGAAACACTGTAGGGCGTCATTTTTACCAAAGGCACTTCTTGGCGATAGCTATTTGATTCTGCGTCATAGGGTTTTAACCCCCACGCGCGGAATTTTTCTTCGACAAAGGCGACGGTCAATTCTTCACCTTTGCTCGCCGGCGCACGCCCTTCGAATTCATCCGAACTTAAGGTCTGCAGATAATCGCGATAGTTTTCGTTAAAACTGTAAGGGTCGACCTCAACCTGCGGGGTTGCAGTCGATTCAGGTTCACTGGCTGGCGAACATGCGACAATCAGCATGCTGGCGGCCAGCACCGAAAGCTTTTTCATCGGTTGTTACTCCTTGTTTTCACATTGTTGTAGTTGGACGCCTTCACGAATACCATGCTCGGCAAAATAGCCTGCTGGCATTTCGAGCGCACTTTTATAATTGGTACCCGGTCGATAACTCGGACAATTACGTGAATTTACACTGGTGCAAGGACGCATGGTGAACGTTTTGACAACGCGCATCTGTGCATCTAAATAAGCAATATCGAGCGCGATTTTAGTGTTGTACATCCAAAATCCGGAGTAGCCAGGACGCTCCTCGTTGTAAACAAACCACATCCCGTGATGCGGTGCTAACTCAGTACGGTGCATCAAACCACGCGCTCGCTTATCAAAATTATCTGCAATTTCAACTTGCATGGGCGGTTGTCCGCTGACCCCAACCTGACAAAGTTGTGTGGTGTCATAACTACACACGTCCTCTGCAGCTGTTGAGCAGGAATCTTGCGCAGTAAATCCAGCAAGTAGCAAAGTAAGTATTGATAGTGTCATAGCTGTCAGCTCGATAGAAAACAAACGAGCTCAAGTATGGCGTGAATTGGACGGAAAAAAAAGCCAAAAAAGCCCCTTACGGGGCTTTAAATTGGAGAACATTTGATAAACACGTACTAACGTATGAACGTCAGGTTGTTTATCCGGAGATATCCACAGTAGTAACCGTTTCATCCCCACTGACGCTCACGTCTACAACTCCTTGAAACGTGATGTCATCATCTGCCTCGGGATCGTCATCCGTCTGGCAGGTCCACGCTGCAGAGTAATCACCTGCCGCAACGTAACCGACAGAAAAGGTGTAGGCAGAGACGTTATCAAAGTACACCGCTGCAACGGCATACGGCTGATGTGTCTCTGCCCCACCTACATCTGCCAGGGCAGTTATCTCTAAATCACTTCCCTCATAGAGATAAACTGCAGCCACTGGCTCTGTCGTGTCGCTTGGTGCGACCGAACAAGAATTCTCAATGAGTAAGGCCTCGGCAATAGTGCCTTCAACGTGCCCCACTTCTAAATTATTCACTAACCGTACACCACGGGGCTTCAAGAAGTAGACATCTTGTCCCACCGGGTTCACCAGCGCCTGACGCAAATCAAACTCAACGGTATAAGCGGCATTACCACCGGCATCGAGCGTAATGCTATCGAATTTCAGTTCATTCGACGGTACTTGGAGTGCAATTTGCTGCTCCCCTACTTGTACATAAGAGCCTTCGCTCATGACCAGCCGCAATTGACCGTAAGTACCTGCTGCGACTTCAACGCCGGCTACTAAATCCAGCGCCTCGCTGCCGGTGTAACTCATCAGATCAACACCATAAGTGTTGGGGATGGTTTCACCGTCGCTATCTTTACAAACATCATTACTTGCTAAGGTGTTATCAGACTCGCCAATGACGAAAGTTTGCTGGCCATCGCCATTACCGACCAGCTCAACGGCATTAAAGCAAGCAATTACAGCGTCTGCCTCGTCAACTGGTGCGTCGCTAATTGCAAGCGTGAAGGTCGCGGTGTCAGCCACCTTGGGCTCATCATCGGAACCACCACACGCAGCTAGAGACAAAGCTGCAACAGAAATTACAAAAGCTTTACACGATTGATGTTTTAGTAACATGTTAATATACCTCTCGATATATGAGTTTAGTGTAAACAATATTTAGCACAGCTTGCAACCCCTGTCTTGCTGTTTACGCTGGCTTTACAAAGAAAAACATGCGCTCATTTATTCGCCAAATTTTTAATTCATGCTTAGTTTGTTGTTATGTTGTTTAAAAATAACAGGATTGATCGCGTCAGCAACTCAGCATAAAGTAGCATTACGATTAAAATGGAGTCGCAAATGACGACCACTGCAGGTGAAATGGACTGTCAATTAACCGAACTTAAATGTGTCACCGCGCTAGGTGGCGGTCACGGGCTTGGACGGGTGTTGTCTAGCTTACAATTTCTACAGCATCGCCTAGTAGGTATCGTCGCCACAACTGACAACGGTGGCGCGAGCGGCCTCCTACGCCGTGCCCATCAAACCATCGCTTGGGGTGACATTCGTAACTGTCTGTCACAGCTTACGGAACAACCGCTTGCAGCTGACGTACTCAATTATCGTTTTAACGAAGAATCTGCATTGCAGGGGCATAATTTAGGCAACCTGCTGCTGTATACACTTGACCAGCTCAGCGCTCGCCCTCTCGATGGCATTCAACTGTTAAGTCGTTTGTTGAATATCAACACACGATTATTACCAATGTCTGAAGTTCCTGTTGATTTAATTGCCGATACCCATGAAGGGCTTGAATGTTTTGGTGAATTGCTGGTTGATCAGCTCCACCACATGCCCAAAAGTTTGCGTCTATCTGCAACAGCGCAACCCACTCCCGAAGCACTCAAACATTTACGCCGAAGTGATTTGATTATCATTGGCCCCGGAAGTTTCTTGACTTCACTCATGCCGCCGTTATTGGTGGACAAAATTGTGGAAACTATCGCTTCGCAGAGCGCACCGGTTATTTTTATTGATAATCTACTCGCTGAACAAAGTCCCGCCGGACAATTGCCGGTGAGTGCAAGAATTCGCTGGCTGGAAGAGAAAGTCGGTTTTCAACTTATCGATATGGTAATCACCAACCATGCTGATAAGGATTTAACTTTGCCACACGTGAATGGCATCGAAGCGGATCGTAATGCGCCGCAAAGACATGACAAAGTAAGCCTGCGGAACACGCTAAATAAAGCACTCGCAGCTTTATAACAACGACAAAAAAGGGGAACTTTAATGAAACGTACCGTACTCGCTGCACTCATTGCTGTAGCGACCTTAGGCTCGACTTCCGTCATCGCCGACACGCTCGGGCTAAACACCGAATACCGCTCAGCAACACCAACGGTCGAGCAAGTCTTAGGCTACCCAATGGGATCGCGGATCTCTAGTCCCGAAGCCATTTATGACTATTTTCAAGCGCTCGCTGAGCGTCATCCTGAGCAAGTGCGCATTATCACGTATGGAGAAACGTGGGAACAACGTCCACTCTATTATGTTGCAATTTCAAGTGCTACCAATATCAGCCAACTGGCTGAATATCGCGCTGGCATGCAAGCTTTAGCCAACCCACAAGCAACAGATAGTGATGAAGCCGAGCGATTACTAGCTGAGTTGCCAAGTAGCATTTGGCTTTCGTATGGGGTACACGGCAACGAGATTTCTTCACCAGAAGCGGCAATGTTGACAGCTTGGCACTTGCTCGCGGCGAACGACGATGCCACCCGTTCGATGCTCGAAAACACCATGGTATTCATCGACCCGGTGCAAAATCCCGATGGCCGCGGTCGCTTTGTTAGCCGTTACTACATGACTGCAGGCCTTGAGCATAGTAGTGACCGCATTTCTGCCGAGCACAACGAGCCTTGGCCAAACGGTCGTAGCAATCATTATTTGTTTGACCTCAATCGTGATTGGTTGGCGTTAACACAGCCCGAAGTTGCCGGACAAGTGGATGCTCTGCTCGAAACCTACCCGCTTATTTTTGTCGATTTGCATGAAATGGGTGGCGATCAAAGCTACTACTTTACTCCTGAGGCGCGTCCTTATAACCCGTTGATTGCTGAGAGCCAACGCGAGTCACTGTGGACAATTGGTGAGAACAACGGTAAATGGTTCGACCGTCACGGCTACGACTACTTTACCCGTGAAATCTTCGATGCTTTCTATCCTGGTTACGGAGCGAGCTGGCCGCTGTATCACGGTACCCTCGCGATGACCTACGAAATGGCGTCTGCTCGTGGGCATCACTTCCGCACTAAAGACGGCGACATTCTCACTTACGGTGATGGTGTCCAACGCCATTTTGTCGCATCGTTAGCCACTATTGAAACAGCCAGTCGCGAACGCGAGCGGTTGTTAACAAACTTCTGGAATTACCGTAAACAAGCTATTGCCGATGGTCGTGATAGCGATGAGCGTTATGTTTTCATCAATGCTGACCGCGATGCTGCTGGTGTGCAGCGCTTAGCTGGTTTGTTGACGCGTCATGGCGTCACCGTACAGCAAAGTAACGCGGCGTTCGAAGCTTGTGGTGAAGATTTCGCTGCGGGAAGCTTGATCATCGATAGCGCGCAACCGGCACACTATATGATCCGCACACTGCTCGATGAGCAAGTGAACATGGCACAAGACTTCCTCGATGAACAGGAACGCTTGCGCGCGAATAACCTGCCGGACCAAATTTATGATGTAACTGCATGGTCACTGCCGTTGATGTTTAACTTAGAGCAGCAACGTTGCGAACGTGCGCCACGCGTTGATACGCGAATTGCCAGTAGCGACATCATTAAACCTGGTACGCTCAATAATGCTGACGCAAAAGTTGCGTTTATAGCAGCATGGGGCGACATGAATAGTGCCCGTTTGCTAGCTGCAGCTTTGCGTGAAGGTTTAGCGGTCAAACAAAGCGACCTCGCTTTCACCTTAAAATCCGGTGAGCGCTACCCTGCAGGTTCGCTTATTTTTACCCTCGCGGAAAATGGTGATGATGTTGCCGCACGGTTGACAACATTAGCGCAGAGTACCGGTGCTACCATAAATGGAGTTGATTCAAGTTGGATTACCGAGGGTCCGAACTTCGGTTCGAATAATGTACAAAAGGTTCATGCGCCGCGTATAGCGATGGCATGGGACGAGCCTTTTAGCAGCCTCAACGCAGGTCACACACGCTTTGTGCTAGAGCGCCAAATTGGTTATCCGGTAACCGCCATTCGTGCTGATCAACTGCGACGCGCTGATTTGAGCCACTACAATGTACTGCTACTACCTTCGAGCTACGGCAGTCTTGCTGGTGCTTTTGGTGACGATGGTGCAGCGAACCTGAAGCAATGGGTAGAACGTGGCGGTGTGTTGATTACTATGGGTAATTCAACTGCTTGGGCGGTAGAACAGCAATTGTTAGCGAGCGCGCTAGAAAGCGAAGCAAAAGAGCAAACAGTTGAAGTGCACCAACAACCTAAAGTCGAAGGCTTATTGTTAGAAACGACCGAACATCTGCACAATTATGTGAATGGTGCCGATACTGACCCCTATTGGACTTCTGGCGTGATCACTAAGCTCGATGTTGACCAAGAGCATTGGCTGACTGCCGGAGTACCAGCGACGGTCAACAGCATTACCGTGGGCAACCAAATTTATCGTCCACTGACTATTAACAACGGTCGCAATCTATTGACCTACGCCAGCGCAGACGAGTTACTCGCAAGTGGCTATTTGTGGGCTGAAAACAAGCAGCAGCTTGCGCATAAGCCTTACTTGATGTGGCAGCCGCGTGGTCGTGGAATGGTGATCAGCTTCGCTCAAGAGCCGACCTATCGTGCCTACTTAGATGGTCTAAACATCACGCTAATGAACGCTATTTTCGGTGGTGCGTCGCACGCGCGCCCCTTGCGCTAATTAACTAACAGGAAGCAAAAAGCCCGCTGCGCGTTATCACCAGCGGGCTTTTTTATTGGGCGCGCAAAAACTCAGCGCGATGAATTGGTTTCGTCGGCACTAATACGCGACGCCACGGCGCCACGTTGATCTTTGTACTTCGCATCTTTGCGCTTGCTATAGGGTTTTTCACAAGGCTCATCAAGCAACTCAAAACTCAGTGCGCCAATTTTCATATGTGGCCGCAAGGCTAAAGGTAGTTTACCGCTGTTGAAAAATTCCAACACGATTTGACCTGACCAACCCGGATCAATACGGTGCGCTGTAACGTGCACCATTAACCCCAAACGTGCCAATGAAGAACGACCATCCAACCAACCGACCATATCAGCGGGTAAAGTAACACTTTCATGCGTTACCGCGAGGGCAAACTCGCCCGGATGAATAAAAAAGGCTTGCTCCGGTTTAAGGACGATCGGATCGCTCATGATCTGATGAATCGCACTCTCGATGGCCTCACGCGGACCACTAATGTCGATATAGGGAGCGGCGTGATCTTCTAACACGCGAAATTCATTACCAAGATGGATATCAACTGTCACGCCACTGATATCCTCTGCCTTAGGGCGAGGTTCAATGCCAATACGCTGAGCATCTAGGTATTGTACAATTTGACCATCGGTTAACCGCATTTTGCTTTCTCCTGCAAATAAAGTTGCCCAGCTACAGCTGCAGCCAAAGCACGAATCGGCTGATTCAGTTCATGTTCGGGCGCGCTTGCTAACAGCGGTTCGCCTTCATCTAAGGCTTCACGTAACGCACTGGCCAGGGGCAGCTGTGCCAATAACGGCACAGTATATTCGGTCGCGACTTTTTGCCCGCCATCACGACCAAAGATAGCTTCTTCGAAACCACATTTAGGGCAATGGTAATAACTCATATTTTCAACCAAACCAATAATCGGAATACCCACCTTACGAAACATCGCAATGCCTTTTTCAGCATCCGCGAGCGCAACATTTTGTGGTGTTGTGACAACAATAGCTCCGGTCACCGGAAGCTTCTGCGCCAAAGTGAGCTGAATATCGCCCGTGCCAGGAGGCATATCGATAATTAAATAGTCTAGGCGCGGCCATTGAGTGTCGCGAAATAATTGTTGTAACGCGGCACTGGCCATCGGCCCACGCCAAATGGCGGCTTCTTTGGCATCTGCTAGATACCCCATGGAGCTTACATAAACGCCATGGCGGTGATGAGGGATGAGTTTGTTCTGCGCTGAGGTAGATTGCTTCTCGTCCGCGCCACCGAGCATGGTCGGTAACGACGGTCCATAAACGTCCGCATCTAATAAGCCGACCGTGGCGCCCGCTTCAGCAAGGGCAACCGCTAATTGCACTGCTACTGATGATTTACCAACGCCGCCTTTACCCGACGAGACCACAATGACATTGCCGTAAACCAAGGGCAAATCCGGTTGTGAATTAGGAAGTTTTTCGACCTGACAATCTACCTGCAGGTTGAAATCGGCGAAACAGGGCAGCGCGCGCAGCGAATCAAGTAATGAGGTGTGCACAGAAAATGGCAATTTTAGGCTGATTTCATGTTCATTCAATTGCCACCAATCAAGGGGCAGCGCTTGCTGCCAACCCGGTAAACGAAATGCAATCAGCGCTTGTTGTTG
This sequence comes from Pseudidiomarina atlantica, assembly GCF_000753735.1. GTDB lineage: Bacteria > Pseudomonadota > Gammaproteobacteria > Enterobacterales > Alteromonadaceae > Pseudidiomarina > Pseudidiomarina atlantica. The sequence continues at coordinate 308,452 of NZ_JPIN01000001.1, forward strand.
GGCATCGCTGAACGAGGCTGCGTTGCTGCTAGTTGTCCGTGAGGTTTTCTTGTTCCAGAACATCAACCGCTCCGAGCTGTTTTGAGGCATTAAAATATCGTGGTTATGCCGCATGATACGGTGACTGCAGGTGGATTGCTAGCACTGATTCAGGTACACTTTTACGACTTTCTTAATGGTAGTTAAATGGACGAATTAGATGACCACAGCAACGCGTAAGATTCTGGTGACAAATGCGCTTCCGTATGCCAACGGCCCGATTCATATTGGCCATATGCTTGGCTACATTCAAGCTGATATCTGGGTGCGCTTTCAAAAAATGCGCGGCCATGAGTGCCATTACATGTGTGCTGACGATGCACACGGCACGCCTATTATGTTGAAGGCACAACAATTAGGTATTGCACCAGAGCAAATGATTGAAGAAATGAATCGCGCGCATCAAGCGGACTTTGGCGATTTTCACGTTGCTTTTGATCACTATTACTCCACCCATAGCCCTGAGAACCGTGAACTCGCAGAATTAATTTACACGCGTTTACGTGATGCAGGACACATTAAAACGAAAACGATCAAACAGTTATTTGACCCGCAAAAAGAAATGTTTTTGCCAGATCGTTTCGTCAAAGGTGAGTGTCCAAAATGTGGCGCGGCCGATCAATATGGCGATAACTGCGACGTGTGCGGCGCAACTTATGCACCAACCGAGCTGAAAAATCCAACTTCAGCAGTTTCAGGAGCAACGCCAGAGCTACGTGAGTCTGAACACTACTTTTTTGATTTGCCCGCGTTTGAAGACATGCTCAAGGCTTGGACACGTTCAGGTTCGCTACAAGAGGAAATGGCAAACAAGCTTAACGAGTGGTTCGAAGCTGGATTACAACGTTGGGATATTAGCCGAGACGCGCCCTACTTTGGTTTTGAAATCCCCGATGCACCGGGCAAATATTTTTATGTCTGGCTGGATGCCCCCATCGGTTACATGAGTAGCTTTAAACATTACTGTGCAACTACGGGAAACGCCGATTTTGATAGTTATTGGAAAGCCGATAGCGATGCCGAGGTTTATCACTTTATCGGTAAAGATATTATCTACTTCCACAGTCTATTCTGGCCAGCGATGCTCAAGGGTGCCAACTTCCGCCAACCGACCAATGTGTGGGCGCATGGTTTCATTACGGTCAACGGCACTAAGATGTCAAAATCCAAAGGTACCTTCATTATGGCGCGTACCTATCTTGACCATCTCGACCCAGATTACCTGCGTTACTATTTCGCCGCAAAGCTAACCAGTCGGATTGATGACCTTGATCTCAACCTAACTGACTTCGCGCAACGAGTGAACAGTGATTTGGTTGGCAAAGTGGTGAACATTGCTAGCCGCTGTGCTGGTTTCATTCAGAAAAAGTTTGACGGAAAACTAGCCAATGATTTGGGTGAACATCCACTGTTAGCAGAATTCCAGCAAGCAGGCGAAACCATTGCCGATGCCTATGAAAAGCGTGAATTTTCGCGCGCTATGCGTGACATCATGGCGTTGGCCGATAAAGCGAATTTTTATATTGCTGAAGCCGAGCCATGGCAGCTCATCAAAGATCCGGCAAACAGTGCGCAGGTGCACCAAATCTGCTCAATTGGTATCAACTTGTTCCGCTTGCTGATGATTTATCTCAAACCAGCGGTGCCCGCGTTAACCGAACGAGTTGAAGCATTCCTCAATGAGGAACTCAGCTGGAATAGCCATCAACACTTACTCACTGACCACGCAATTGAGCCGTTTAAGGCTTTGTTGCAGCGTATCGAAATGGAAAAAGTAGAACAAATGATTGACGACTCCAAAGCTGCTAACGCAGAAGCAACTGCGAAACCTGATAATGGTGAATTAAAGAAAGACCCAATTAGTGCCGAAATTAGCTACGAGGATTTTGCCAAAGTTGACCTACGCATCGTGCGTATTGCCAACGCTGAGCATGTTGAAGGTGCAGATAAATTACTTAAATTGACCCTCGATTTGGGCAGTGAAACACGGCAAGTCTTCGCCGGCATCAAATCTGCTTATGATCCGGCCAAACTGATTGGTCAACACACAGTGATGGTGGCCAATCTAGCACCCCGTAAGATGCGTTTTGGTATGTCAGAAGGCATGGTACTGGCAGCGGGGCCTGGCGGTGCGGACTTGTACATTCTTAACCCACACGATGGTGCTAAGCCAGGCATGCGAGTTAAGTAACTGATGCCGGCAACCGTTCATCTAAAACCCGCAAAATGTAAATCTTTGCGCCGCTTGCACCCTTGGGTGTTTAGCGGCGCGATTGCCAAAGTCAAAGGTCAACCGGAAGCGGGAGACACTGTGAGTGTTCACAGTGCCGAGGGCGATTGGCTTGGCTACGCAGCTTGGTCACCCCACTCGCAGATTCGCGCGCGCATCTGGAGTTTCCAGCAAAGCGATGTCATTGATGCTCGGTTTTTCTATCAGCGGATCAGGGCCGCTGTCGAGCTACGGGCAAGTCTGGCGATTGACAGTAACGCCTGGCGCGTGGTTGCCGCTGAAGCCGATGAACTGCCCGGGATTACCATTGATAAATACGACAACTGGTTGGTTTGTCAGTTGTTAAGCGCCGGTGCAGAGCGTTGGCGGGATGCCATCGTTGCAGCATTGCGCGCGTTATTTCCCGAGTGTTCTATCTATGAGCGCTCCGATGTGGATGTGCGTCAAAAAGAGGGACTCACCAGCGTGACCCAAGTGCTCTACGCGGCGAACAACGAGTTGCCCCCAGAAGTCCTTTGGATTAATGAGAATGGCATAGCGCTTGGGGTCGATATCCAACATGGGCATAAAACCGGTTACTACCTCGACCAACGCGATAGCCGCCACGCCATGCTCCGTTACTGCAAAGGTAAACGCGTGTTGAACGCTTTTAGTTACACTGGCGGCTTTGGTCTGTTTGCGGCCCAAGCAGGTGCAACTGAAGTGGTCAATTTAGACGTTTCAGCGCCAGCGCTTACGCAAGCAGCGCAAAATCATTTGCGCAATGGCTTTGCTGAGGAACAACAAAGCAATTTGCAGTTAGATGTGTTTCAAGCGCTGCGAGACTTTCATCATACCGGCGAGCGCTTCGATGTGATCATTCTCGATCCACCCAAATTTGTCGATAGCAAAGCGAATTTGATGAGTGCTTGTCGGGGCTATAAAGATATTAACCGCATGGCCTGTAAACTACTGAACCCAGGCGGTACCTTATTGACTTTTTCATGCTCGGGCTTATTAAGTGGTGAATTATTTCAAAAAGTCGTCGCCGATGCCTGCCTTGATGCCAAGCGCCCTTTACACATTATCGAGCGCTTATTCCAAGCGGCCGATCATCCAGTGCGAACCAATTTCCCAGAATCTTTGTATCTGAAAGGACTGGTTCTAAGAGGTTGAGTTCTCTAGTATGAATGCCATTGGAAACATTTGCGAAAAACGCTAAGGAAGACAGCACCATGAGTACTGAAACTATTTTCGATAAAATCATTTCGCGTGAAATTCCAGCGGAAATTGTGTACGAAGATGAACACAGCTTGGCCTTTAAAGATATCAATCCGCAAGCGCCTGTCCATTTGTTGATTATCCCGAAAAAACCTATCGCAACCATTAACGACATCGAAGAAGACGAACGTGAGCTCGTCGGCCACCTGTTTGTGGTCGCTAAAAAAATTGCGTTGCAACATGGTTTCGCGAAAAACGGCTATCGTGTGGTGATGAACTGTAACGAAGACGGCGGTCAATCGGTCTATCATATTCATTTACACTTGCTAGCGGGCAAAACCCTCGGCTGGCCACCTTATGCTAACGAACGCGCTAAACAAGGGTAAGCGATCATGACCGCAGAAGTGTGGTGGCGTTTAGGCTGCTTTATCGGCATTCTTGCTATCATGCTGCTGTGGGAACGGCTCGCGCCGAAACGCCAAGCGCAACTGAGCCCGAAAAAACGCTGGCCAGCAAATCTTGGCATTGTAGTCATCGATAGTATTGTGTTACGACTACTAATTCCGGCTGGGGCCGTAGGCGCGGCACTGTGGGCTGAACAACAGTCAGTTGGCTTACTCCAGCAGTTTGACTGGCCAATATGGCTCACTGGGATCTTAGGTTTCTTAGTGCTTGACTGCGCTATCTATTGGCAACATCGACTCTTCCATCGAGTTCCCATTTTGTGGCGCATCCACCGCATGCATCATGCCGATACCGACTTTGATACCACCACAGGTTTGCGTTTTCACCCCATCGAAATTGTCCTGAGCATGCTCATCAAAATCGCCGTGGTCGCGGTGTTTGGCATTGGTGCACTTACTGTTTTAGTGTTCGAAATCATTCTCAATGCGACGTCTTTGTTTAATCATGGCAATGTTGCCTTACCACGGCGTCTCGAAGGTCCGGTGCGCGCGCTCATTGTTACGCAAGAAATGCATCGTATTCATCACAGTCAAGTGCAACGAGAAACCGATAGTAACTTCAGCTTCAACTTGTCGCTTTGGGACCGCTTATTTGGTAGTTATACTGCCAAGCCAACAGCTGGCTCAGATGGTATCGCGATTGGTTTGAACGAGTACCCTGCGACGCCACAGAGTACCAAACTCACCTATCTGTTGATGATTCCCTTTCGGCAGCCACAGCATTCAGCCCATGCAAAGTCTGATACCCAAGATAAAGACGTGTCAAAGCAGTAAACCAACACAGACCGGCGAAACTAAACGCGAGTACGACGAAATGCTGCGGCCATAAACAGAACAAGATAAAAGCAACGATGGTTTCAAAGCCCTCGGTAATACCACCCATATAATATAAAGATTTGGTTGGATAACGCGGATTTTCTATCCCATGCTTACTGGCGAATACAGCGAAGGCTAAGAATGATGCTGCGGTTGCCATAAAACTCAGCATTAAAAAGCCTGCCGCCACTGCGTTACTGGCGGGGTCTGCTAACAGGAAACCAAATGGCACACTACTGTAAAAGATAAAGTCAAAAACACTGTCAATAAACCCACCGGCATCGGTGCTATGATTTTGCCGTGCAATGGCACCATCTAAGCCATCACAAAAACGGTTCAACACAATCGCTAGTAAGGCCCACAGATACGCTTGAAAATACAGCGCCGGAAGCACGCCAAGACCGCAAATAAAGCCAATCATCGTAACTTGATCTGCCTTAATGCCCAACTTCACCAACGGCCGCGCCAAAGCGCCAAGCAGTGGGCTCAAGCGTCGATACAACACCGCGTCTATCATCATGTTTCCTTTTGCATAGCTGGCCAATCCCAATGTTGATGTGCACGCTCTAAATCAGCCGCGTAATGACTGACAATAATGGCGGGTATCTGATGCTTCGCCAAAAAATCAAAGGTCCAGTCACGCACCTGTGTCCGGCGCTCACTATCTAAGGCGTTAAAAGGTTCATCGAGAAGTATCAGCTTTGGCGCAGCAAGTACGGCGCGTAATAAACCTATGCGCGCGCGCTCGCCACCACTCAGTTGGTCCGGGTACTTGTGCTTGGTATGCGCCAAACCCACAGCCGTTAGGGCCTCCTCCAATACCTCACACGCTTGCTGAGCTGAGTGGCGACGTAAAGCAAAGGCTAAGTTGTCAGCAACGCTGTAATGTGGGAACAAAGCTTGGTCTTGCATTAGCAGACCGATCCCCCGCTGCTCTATCGGTAATTGCTGTACTTCTTGACCTGATAAACGAATAGTTCCACTGATTTCGACATGCGGTTGTGGAACGCCGAGCAACCAACGCAACCAAGTTGACTTACCACAACCACTGGGTCCCATGACCGCAAGACTCTCACCTGCGCTGAGCGTCACCGCAGGTAAGTCAGTGTACTGTTGAGCAGTCCAAGTTAGACGACATGAAGTTAATTGAACTGCTGCTGTTGTGGTTAACGCCATTTTTCGACCACCTTTACTTTTGTACTCAAAACAATGGCGATACTCGCCAATAACCAAATGACGCTGGCCCAGACTGCCGGAGCCATCCGCTCTGCACCACTACTTAACACTACTAATTCGGTGGTCAAGGTTTGCCATAGACCCGAGCTCAATAACAATGTCGGCACATACTGCGCAACACTGACCAAAAATGTAATGAGCACACAATAACTTATGGCGCTTTGCAGTCCCGGCCGCTTAAACCGCCACCAACTGCGCCAATAACCGTAGCCTAAGCTCTGTCCACTGATGAGATGTTGCTGGCTAACATTGCGTTCGCTTGGAGCATAAACCAAATAACCATAGGCAAATGCAAACCATACATGGGCCCAGAGCACGGCGACACCCAACCAGGTTTCCGAGAGTTGATTTGACCAAGAGAGCCAAGCCAGTACCAACACCAGCTGCGGTACAAACAATCCAGCCAAAAACCAACTATCCGCAAAACGCTGGTTGCGGCTGCGCTGCCACTCACAGAGTAACACTACCATCGCAGTTGCCAACAATGCCGTTAATGCTCCCAGAGCAACGGTCAATACCAGCGCATCGAGTAAGGCTTCACCATTTATCGACCACGCCTCGAGAGATACGCGCTGCGGCCACAGTGCTGGGTAAAACCAACTGTGACTTACTGACAGCGTCAATAATGTCAGTAGACTCAGTAGCGTAAGCCAGACAAATAATTGTCGAGTTAGGAGTGTTACTCCCTTCACCATCAGCTGTTGCCGTTTTTTTGCTGTTTCACGGCCAAGTCTACGAAGGCGCTGCCGTAGCCATTTACATGCGATTCCTTCTTGTATACGTACCCAAACCAGACCCAATAAACCGAGCGTTAGTAATAACCAAAAACCTTGCGCGGCTAACAATTGCGCCGCTTCAGTGAAATCTAATTGCCATTGCAATACTAATGGCGCTAACAAGGGTGGATTCATCGGCCCTGCGACCAGAGCTAAATCAACCACCGCCACACTGTAAATTGCTACCACATAAAGTGCCGGACGCATTGCCCGTAACCAAGCTGGGTAAACGAATAACCACCAAGCGCGCCATGGTGACTCGGCCAGTGATTGTGCCTGTAATAACCAATTTCGCTGCGGTAGCTGGCGTAGTTGCAAAACACCAAAGACCAGTAAAAACGGGGTTTCTTTGAGGATCAAAATCATACTCAAGGTAAACCAGGATTGTTGCTCAAACCAACTGAAGGAAAACGGTAACAAACGATCGAGCCAACCAAATGGCGTCAACAACCATAAAAAAGCGATTGCGAATGCCAAGTGTGGCGCGGCAAAGGTCGCACCGATGCTAGCGTCAATCGGCGTTGGCCGCTGCTGTGTGAGGTCTCGGTTGGCAAAGCTCGCGATCAAGCAACTCGCCAACAGTGTACTGATTAGGGTAGCGAAGACACCAACACTTAGGCTCTGTAATAATGCTTGAAAAATGCCGGGATACTGCCAAACACCTGCATCGATGAGCGGCAACGACAGCGGCATGCCGGGCACTGCCATGAGCCATGGCAACACGAGTAACAATAGTGCTACGGCAACAAGCCAGTGCCATGCTCTATTCATCGTTGGTACCTTGCTAACCATTGTGCTTCGAGTAACTCCGTCCACGCCACATGGGGCTCTGGATGAGCAGGAAAAATAACTGTCGTCGCGGCATCCGCGGTTTCGACAACGGGCGGATCCCCCCAAACATCGAGCGCGGCTTTTTGTGATTGAGCCTCTGGACTAAGGAAGAAGTTGATAACCTTAAGGGCAGCTTGCTGACGCTCGCTCTGCGCAGGAATCGCAAGGTAATGAAAATTACTCAATGCGGCAGCGCCAAGACTGGCGGCTTGCGCGTCAGGTCGTAGCTTACCTTGTTGTTGCAGCGCTGGCACTTCGCTTGGATTAAAGCTGACGCTATTCAGCAAAACGCCTTGATTAAATAGTAAGCGTTGGCGCTCTGCTGAAGTAGGAAATTCATCACCGGCGCGCCACAAATACGGATGTAGCTGGTCCAAGTATGCCCACAGTGGAGCCAACACCTGCTCCACCTCAACAGTTGCGGGCGCTTGCTGCAGCAGTTGTGGCTGTTCGCTCAAATGATAAGCCAAAGTTTTTAACCAACTGGTGCCGTGAAATGATGGCGGTTTTGGATAACTCAAACGTCCCGGATAGCGTTGGGCTAAGGCAAGTAACGCCGCTGGGCTGACCTGCTGCTGTGCGTTATCGTCTGTTTGCTCAGCACCCACCTCGGCGGCCAACAGCAATTGAAATTGCGCCATACCCCAGGGCAGTTCATAGCCATCTACAGCCACTCCAAAGTCGTATTGCCACTGTAAATCACGACGAATCAACGCACTATTTGCAACTTTCTGCGGTAGGTCGCCGAGTAATTTATTTTGCTGCTTCAAGATATGAAAGTTTTCTCCGTTAACCCATAGCAAGTCAATCGGTGTACTGTCTTCAGTTGCCAATATCAGCGCCACAGCTTCGCTGATATCGGCGACCTTAACATGTTGCAAGCGAATCCCGTGCTGTTCAGCAAGTTCCGCACTGGCCCACTCAAGATAACGATTGACCGCATCAGAACCACCCCAAGCATAAAAATTGACGCGTTCTTCGGCAGCAAGGGGGCTTACAAGCAAAGAGCCCAGCAGCGATAGCCAGCAGAGTAAAACTTTCATCGTGACTCATTAGAGGTTGCGCGTATGATGATCTAGAGTATAAACAATTACGTACCCTGACAAACCACTTTCTCGGAGCCTATCATGTTGAAAAAACTCGCAAGCGTTCTTATTGTGCTCGGATTTGCAGCACTTCTTCTACTCCTCGTTGCAGGACCTCTTTATCGTTGGCAGGTCGTCGAGCTAGGGCTAGCTTTCAGCCTTTTGCGTTGGGCGGCTTATCTCGGCATTGCTGCAGTAGTACTCATTATCGTTTATCTAATCTGGCAACGCCCACGCGGTGGCAAGTTAGCCTTGCTGACAGTTGCCGCTTTGGCCGCGTTCACAAGTTTCTACTTACCTTATCAGCAACTGCAAACCGCCCAATCGGTGCCGGCAATTCATGATATCAGCACCGACTTAGACAACCCACCTCCGTTCGTCGCCGTGGCACCATTACGCGCAGATGCGCCAAACCCCGTAGAATATGCGGGTGCGGAAACAGCTGAGCAACAACGCAAGGCCTACCCTGACCTGCAACCTAAATATTTCGTACAAGACCGCGAACGCGTTTTTCAAGCCGTGCTAAGCACAGTGAACGATATGGGCTGGCAATTAGTCGCTAGTGATTTACCAGAAGGTCGTATCGAAGCTACTGACACCACGTTTTGGTTTGGTTTCAAAGATGATGTGGTCGTGCGTTTACAACAAGAAAACGATCAAATTCGCGTCGATGTACGTAGTAAATCTAGATTGGGTCGTAGTGATGTTGGTAAAAACGCTGCTCGGATTGAAGCCTTCTTTGAAGCTTTGGAGCAGCGCCTATAAATAATGGAGGTTGTAATGCGTTTTCTCATTTGGTTAGTTCCGCTAACGGGACTGTTGTTACCACTTTCTGCTGTGGCGGAAGAACGCGTTGCAACCTTTGCTGGAGGTTGCTTTTGGTGTGTTGAGAAAGCCTTTGAAGAGGTCCCGGGAGTGCGTCAAGCTGTATCCGGCTACGCTGGCGGTACAGAGGTTGACCCAAGCTACGAAGAAGTCGCAAGTGGGCGCACCAGTCACACTGAAGCCGTGCAAGTTTATTATGATCCTGAAGTGGTCAGTTACACCGGCCTTTTACAAGCTTTCTGGCGGATGATGGATCCGACCGACCTTGACGGTCAATTTGTCGATCGCGGTCAGCAATACCGTCCTGCTATTTTTTATCACAATGAACAACAGCGCCAGATTGCCGAGCGCGAGAAAGCGACTTTGCAAGCGAAAAAGATTTACGCTGAACCCGTCACAGTGCCAATAGAGCCGTTTACCACTTTTTATAAGGCTGAGAGTTATCATCAGGATTATTATCGCAAGAATCCAGTAAGGTACTTCATTTACACCTCTAACTCAGGCCGTTTTCAATTTACCGAAGCGGCTTGGGGCGATGAATACCAAGTTGATTTTACTCAGTTTAAGGATAAGCAACCCATGACAAAGTCGGAGCCCAACACAAAGATAACCGCAGCTAGTTTTAGTAATTTTGAAAAGCCTGCAGAGAGTGAACTTAAAGAACGTTTGTCGCCATTACAATTTGCAGTCACACAAAAAGCAAAAACCGAGCGAGCTTTTGCCAATGAATATTGGGATGAGCATCGCGCAGGCATTTATGTCGATATCGTCAGTGGTGAACCGTTATTTTCATCGGCAGATAAGTTCGAATCAGGAACCGGTTGGCCAAGTTTTACCAAACCAATCGATGAGGACTTCGTGGTGACCAAAACTGACCGGTCTTGGTTTATGACGCGGACTGAAGTATTAAGCCGCTTTGCCGGCTCCCATTTGGGCCATGTTTTTGAAGATGGTCCTGCGCCTACCGGTCTGCGCTACTGTATGAATTCAGCTGCGATGCGCTTTATTCCTCTTGAGGAGATGGCGGCAGAGGGCTACGAAGACTATATTCCGCTGGTGCAACAAGGCTCGAGTGAGCGCGATTAGCGCTCACTCGTCTGTGACTTTAATTACGTTCGCCCAACGCAACACCTTCTCGACGCGGATCCGCCCCACCAAGAAGAGTCCCATCAGCCTCGATGGTGATGCCGTGTAGGCCACTGTTCAACCCTGTCACGCGCGCATCATGCCCCTTGCGTTTGAGTTTTGAAACCAGTTCAGCCATCGGCGTGTCTGCCTCTAACGCAGTGTAATTATTAAGGTTAGTAAAATGTGGCTGATCAATTGCTTGCTGCATGTTCATATTCCAATCCAGCAGTCCTATAAGTGTTTGCGCCACATAGTTGATAATACGTGCGCCGCCGGGTGAACCTACAACATGAATGAGTTGTTCACCAGAACGATCAAAGACCATGGTTGGCGACATCGAGCTACGCGGGCGCTTGCCGCCTTCGACACGGTTCGCTACTAAGGTACCGTTAACTTCAGGTACCAGCGAAAAGTCCGTCAACTGGTTATTGAGTAAGAAGCCACTTGCCATAACTGCAGAGCCAAAGCCCATTTCAATACTTGTTGTCATCGAAACAGCGTTACCCTGTGCATCAACGATAGAAATATGGCTAGTGTTTGGAAATTCAGGCGACTGATCATCAGCATAGCTATAACTTGCAAACACGCCTGGTTGTGCCTGTGTTAAGTCGCTGGTTCCGATCAAGCGCGAACGCTCGGCCAAATAACTCTTTTCGAGTAAGTTTATCACCGGCACATCGACATAATCACTGTCGGCAATATAACGATTGCGATCAGCAAAAGCCAAGCGCGAAGCTTGCGTGAAGTGATGGACAGTTTCGATACTTTGCGGCTCCCATTGCGCAACTGGGAAATTTTCTAGTATTCCGAGAATCTGCAATACCGTTAGACCGCCAGAGCTTGGTGGACCCATACCGCAAACTTTATAGGAGCGATAGCCATTACAAACAGGCTCGCGCACAACAGCTTCGTAGTTGGCAAGGTCTTCGGTGGTCAACAAACCAGGTGATACTTCACTGGACTGTACCGCTGCCACGATTTTTTCACCAACCGGACCACGATAGAAAGCATCTGTGCCTTGCTCCGCAATCAAGCGCAGCGCCCACGCTAACTCAGGATTTTGTTTAACTTCTCCCGCCTGCAAGGCTTGACCATTAGGATAAAAGTAGTCCGCGCTCGCTTGTAGCTTACGTAAGCCAGGGTTCAAATCCATCTCAAGTAGTTGCTCTAAGCGAGGTGACACTTCAAAGCCCGCTTCGGCAAGCTCGATCGTGCTCGTGAACAGTTCCTGCCATGGCCGTTCACCCCAACGTTTATGTGCAAGTTCTAGACCTTTTAAGACACCGGGTGTCCCCACTGAGCGACCGCCTACGACCGCATCCCAAAATTGTTCTGGAGGTTGACCATTGGCATCCAAGAATAAATCGGGTCCCGCCGCGGTTGGCGCTTTTTCGCGCGCATCAATGGTGTATAGCGTTTGACTTGCGTTATCCCAGTACAAAATAAACGCGCCACCACCGATCCCCGATGACTGCGGCTCGGTCAAGGTTAACATCGCCTGAACCGCAACTGCGGCGTCGATTGCATCACCACCCTTGGCTAATATTTCACGGCCCGCAGCGGCTGCTTGCGGGGTTGCCGCTGCCACCATATATTCACTGGCGCGAACGGCTTGTTTAGCGATGATACCGGTTGCCGCTTCTGGTTCACGCTTATCGCGTTGCTGCTGATCACTAGGTTCACTACCACAAGCACTAAGGAGAGCTGTACTGAGCAGTGCGATTGCCCATGCATTGCGTGTCATATCGGGGTCCTTTACTTCGACTCGGTGTGTTTACAGTATTAACGTATCACCCTATCATAATGCTCACGCTCATGAATCACAATGTAGGAATCAATAAGTTAGACCTATGTCGAATCGCTATCAAACACTGATTACCGCCTTGCTACTCGCCATTATTTCGATATGGGCGTATTTCTATCAGTTCGAAACTACCGGGCTACTAGATCGATTCGACTTTCATTATCCAGTCATCTGGCAAGAACCATGGCGTCTTGTGACTTCACACTTTATGCATCTGAGCCAGCCACATGTGCTGGCAAACGCTATTGCATTGGTGTTTATCACTTGGCTGTTTGTGCGCTTTTTTAGTGTGCGTACCTATTTAAACGCGCTGTTGGTGATAACGGTAACGACCAGTGTGCTGGTGTGGCTAAGTGGTTTTGAAGAACGTTTTGTGGGGCTATCTGCAGTTAATCACGGTATGCTGGCTATGGGCTTACTGTTGGAGTGGTTTGACCGCGAGCAACCGCGCTCAGGTTACTTGGTGATTGCTGCGGCGGCCATCTTAGTACTGAAGCTCGTGTTTGAACTGCTTGGTTGGTGGCAAAACACTTTGGTCGCAACGACTGACAAAGTTTGGCTACTACACAGCGCCGGAACGTTGAGCGGCATCCTTGCCTGGTGGCTACACCAACGACGTCTCGCCAAACTTGCCAGTTGATAACTTAGAGTTTCATTTTTGCTTTATTGATTTCAAGCATTCGCGGGCCAATTCCTTTGACTTGCATAAGTTGATTGATATCACTAAAGCCTCCTAACTTTTCACGCAACGCAATAATCGCTTCGGCTCTTTTCGTACCGACCCCCGTCAGTGCTGCCGAAAGTTCGGCGACCGATGCGGTATTTAAATTAACAGTGACTTCTTGTGTTTGCGCGGCGGTTTGTTGACTCTGGTTCGGTACGGCGTGTGCTACCGGAAGCGTCGACAGAGCGCCAATAAAAAGACTAAGTACTGCGGTTTTCCGTAACATAACTAAGCTCCTTTAAAATCCTGCATGTGCAGTATCTGAAGCTTAGCTGGCGACACTATAAAGTGATAGTGTCGCCGCTCGGATTATGTTGTAAGAGAAGCTTGAATTGCAGTGAGCGCAGCAGCTGGATCAGGTGCTTGCGTAATCGGCCGACCAATCACAAGCACTTGAATACCTTGCTGTGCCGCTTGCTCAGGTGTCATAACTCGGCGCTGATCACCTTGTTCACTACCGCTTGGCCGGATGCCCGGGGTGACTAAGACGAAATCTTTGCCGCACGCCTGTTGAATCATTGCTGCTTCTTGCGCTGAACAAACCACACCATCAAGACCTGCTGCTTGGGTCATTTTTGCAAGATGTAAGACATGTTCTGCTGGCGTTACGGTAATCCCTACTTCGGCTAGATCTTCTGCATTCATGCTGGTAAGCACAGTTACCGCAATCAATAACGGCGGATGCTCTAAATCGCTCAACGCTTGTTTTGCTGCTTCCAACATGCGACGACCACCGCTGGCGTGAACGTTGACCATCCATACGCCGAGTTCAGCAGCTGCACGTACAGCTTTTGCAACTGTGTTCGGAATATCATGGAATTTTAAATCCAAAAAGACTTTAAAACCCAAGCCAATGACTTCACGAACAAACTCAGGGCCCGCTGCGGTAAACAGCTCTTTGCCAATTTTCAAACCACACTGTCGCGGGTCTAATTGGTGAATCAGTGGCCATGCGTGCGCAGCGTCAGGGTAATCAAGAGCTACAAAAATAATCGATGACTGCTTCATTTAATCTCCATCGAGTCCGGTGATCGGTTTAATTTCACCCCAAGTGCGGCATGACGGGCAATGCCAATACAATGTAGAACCAGCAAAGCCACAGTGGCGACAGCGATATTTCGGACGTTGCTGCATCTGCTGCTGCACCAACCTTTGCAGCATTAACAGGCTGTCTCGCGCTTTACCTACATCAGCCGCACGAATATGAAAGTCCATCAATTTATGAAAGCCTTTCATCGTTGGGTTTCGCAATAGCGCCGCTTGCATAAAGCGTTCTGCTTCTTCAATGGTACCCGCGGCGGCAACAGCTTCAGACAACAGCATGGCAGCTGAGGTTGAATTGGCCTCACTCACACACTGATGTAAATACTGCACAAAACCAGCTTCATCGCCTTGCGCTTTGTAACACGCTTGCAATGTCGGCAAAGCTTCAGAAATAAAAGCGGGGTCTGCGTCCTTAATGGTTTTCAAGATGCGTTGCGCTTTCTCGTAGTCGCCCTGCTCAAACCACATACGGCCTAATGACAGCGCCGCACGAATATTATCAGGGTCATGCTTGCGGGCTTTTTGATAAAACTTTTCTGTGATTGTCGGATCATCCTGTAAACTAGCTAGCTCACAATACAGTTGCGCAACTACCGGCTGGGCATTAGCGTCAATACGCGCTAACTTGAGAGCCACTTTTATCGCTTTATCCCACTCATGAGTCGCTTCATAGAGTTCTAATAAATGGCGCTGACAGGGCTCAGCAAACTCTTTGTCAGTTTGCAAAGCTAACAGCATTTCTTCAGCTCGATCGAAAATACCCGCAGCGAGATAATCCAAACCCAATTCAAACATCGCATGTCGACGTTGCTGTTCACTTATAGCAGGCCGCGATGTCAGGTTTTGGTGAATTTTAATCGCGCGATCAAATTCGCCTCGGCGGCGAAATAATTTTCCCAGCGCCCAATGCGTTTCGAGCGTATCAGAATCAACGTCTAATAGTTGAATAAAGAGGTCAACCGCCTTATCGGGTTGATCAGACAGCAGTAAATTTAAACCCGTAACATATTGTTTTGAAAACTCTTCCTGTTCACGCCGTTCTTCATTACGGACGCTATTACGCCCCATAAACCAGCCGTAAGCGGCGGCTACCGGCAATAACAGGAACAACAATTCAAGCATTAGGCGTTTCTCGTGCGCTTAGCTCTTTACGTAGTTTACGGTTCTCCGTTCGCAAACTGAGTTGCTTTCCAAGCATACTCAGAAGGCCGAGTAGAAATCCGATAAAAATAAATAAACCGGTAAGAACAGCGACTGGAAGTGTGACTTCACCAACCAGAAAATCAAACGGGATCGCTTGCTTGTTCAGAGCACCGAAGGCTACGGCGATGAGAAAAAGAATCAGTAAAGGGAGACCAATTAATAAGAATCGCAACATCGCATTTCCTTTTTGCTGTTCGCATGCGTAGCTATAAAAAAACGGCATGCCATAACTATAGCATGCCGTTTTGCTGAACTCGACGCGAAAATCGTTCCGTTAACTTAGGTTATCTACGCGCTCACGTAGTTCCTTACCAGGTTTGAAATGGGGCACATGTTTGCCTTCAAGTTCAACCTTTTCACCTGTCTTCGGATTACGACCTATACGTGGTGCTCGATAGTGCAGTGAAAAACTTCCAAACCCCCGGATCTCGATACGATCTCCGCTGGCCAATTGCTGAGCCATTTGTTCGATAAGTTCTTTCACCGCATCCTCAACTTGACGCGGAGAAAGCTCTGGATACAACTTCGCTAACTGTAAAATCAGCTCCGATTTTGTCATCTTAAGCTCCTCTTTGTTTGCGTCGCTACCGAGCACACCAATAGTTCTTAGTCGTCGTTCTTAGCCGCTTTGAAGGCTTCTGCCATCGCGTTGCTGAAGTCAGCTTCGTCTTGCTGCTTGTTCACGCTTTCGATAGCTTCTTTCTCTTCAACTTCGTCTTTAGCACGAATCGACAGGCTCAACGTACGGTTCTTACGGTCAACGCCCATGAAGCGCGCTTCAACTTCGTCACCTACGTTCAGAACAGTTGTTGCATCTTCAATGCGATCGCGTGAGATATCAGCTACACGGATGTAACCTTCTACGCTGTCAGCTAGTTCAACTTTAGCGCCCTTGGCATCGACTTCGATGACCTTACCAGTAACAATAGCACCTTTTTTGTTAGCTGCTAGGTAATTGTTGAACGGATCTTCTTCTAGCTGTTTAACACCTAGAGAAATACGCTCACGCTCAGCATCGACTTGCAGAACTACAGCAGTAATTTCTTCGCCTTTCTTGAAGTCACGTACCGCTTCTTCGCCTGGAGCATTCCAGCTAAGGTCTGACAAGTGAACCAAACCATCGATACCGCCATCAAGACCGATGAAGATGCCGAAGTCAGTGATTGACTTGATCTTACCTGATACTTTCTCGCCTTTGTTGAAGTTCTTCGCGAACTCTTCCCAAGGGTTAGGTTTGCACTGTTTCAGGCCAAGTGAAATACGACGACGTTCTTCGTCAATTTCGAGCACCATAACTTCAACCACGTCATCCAAGTTAACAACTTTAGATGGGTGAACGTTCTTGTTGGTCCAATCCATTTCAGATACGTGTACCAGACCTTCAACGCCTTCTTCGATTTCAACGAAGCAGCCGTAATCAGTTAAGTTAGTAACACGACCTTGCAGGCGGTGACCTTCAGGGTAACGCGCTGCGATATCTGACCATGGATCTTCGCCCAGCTGTTTCAAGCCAAGAGAAACACGAGTACGGTCACGGTCAAACTTCAATACTTTAACGTTGATTTCGTCACCAACATTAACGACTTCGCTAGGATGCTTCACGCGCTTCCAAGCCATGTCAGTGATGTGCAATAGACCGTCTACGCCGCCCAAGTCAACGAACGCACCGTAGTCAGTAAGGTTCTTAACGATACCCTTAACTTCTTGGCCTTCTTGCAAGTTCTCAAGCAATTCTTCGCGCTCTGCACTGTTTTCAGTTTCGATAACAGCACGACGTGAAACCACAACGTTGTTGCGCTTCTGGTCAAGCTTGATAACTTTGAATTCGAGATCTTTGTTTTCGAGGTGGGTCGTTTCACGAACTGGACGAACGTCTACCAATGAACCTGGTAAGAACGCACGTACGCCACCTAAATCAACTGTGAAACCGCCTTTAACTTTACCGCTAATGATACCGGTAACAGTTTCTTGGTCTTCGTACGCTTTTTCGAGCACCAACCAAGCTTCGTGACGCTTCGCTTTCTCACGAGAAAGGATGGTCTCACCAAAGCCGTCTTCAACTGCGTCAAGTGCTACGTCAACTTCGTCACCGACGTTGATTTCGATTTCACCTTCAGCGTTACGGAATTGCTCGACTGGGATTGCGCTTTCAGATTTCAGGCCGGCATCAACCAATACTACGTCACGGTTAATCGCAACTACAGTACCTTTAACAATCGAACCTGGGCGGGTTTCTACCTCTTTGAGGCTTTCTTCAAACAGCTGTGCAAAATTTTCTGTCATATGAGTTAACTTACTTCAGTTAAGTACATCCACCAAACTTCCCGTGAGATGGGGTTGTGAATATTCATCTGCAAGCATCCTTACTGCAGACCGCTAAGCTAGCAAACTTAAGTGTTTGCTTTCTCAGAATGAGTTAGCTTGCCATGGGCAAACCGGAGAATCTGGTCAACGACTTCGTCAATGGCCAGATTCGTTGAATCTAGTACCAGCGCATCGGCCGCTGGTTTCATCGGCGCTACCGCACGATTCGCATCGCGTTCATCACGTTCTTCGATTTCGGCGATTAATTGGTCGATTTTAGCAGTAAAACCCTTCTCGAGCAATTGTTTGTAGCGGCGTTGCGCGCGTTCCTCGGCACTCGCGGTCAAAAATACTTTTACTGCTGCCGACGGAAACACGACTGTGCCCATATCACGACCATCAGCAATCAACCCTGGAAGCTCACGAAAAGCGCGTTGGCGGCGCAACAAAGCCTCGCGAACCCGCGGCAATGCTGCAATTTTGGATGCCATATTGCCTACTTCTTCGGTGCGAATTGTCATAGTGACATCTTCACCCTCAAGTATGATGTGGGTCAGTTGTTGTTCCTGCTCTACCTCGAACTTAACGTCAAGGTTCTGGGCCAGTGCTACAAGGCTTTCTTCGTCTTCAGCAGAAAAATCGTGATGAATTGCTGCCAACGCAAGTACACGATAAATCGCACCGCTATCGAGTAAATGCCAGCCTAAGTTTTCTGCCAAAATGCGACTGACAGTACCTTTGCCAGCTCCACCTGGGCCATCAATAGTGATCACTGGAATCGTTTCGGTCATAGCATCCTCTAGCCAATAAAAGCGCCGCAATTATACGGATCTGGCAGAAAATTGCATCTTTATTAAGTGAATGTTTGACGACGTGTTACTGACAATTCAGCGACAGAGCTGTTGCAGCACCGTGAAATATTCCGGATAAGTTTTCGCACAACAGTCAGGATCTTCGATGCTGACGCCGGTTTCCGTGAACGCCAGCAACGAAAAACACATGGCCATACGGTGGTCATCATAGGTCGCTATTTGCGCATGCTGCAGATGCTGTGGCGGATCAATCACGAGATAATCGTCGCCCTCTTCAACCGTTGCCCCAGTTTTTCTCAGCTCGGTCGCCATCGCGTGCAGGCGATCGGTTTCTTTGATACGCCAGTTCGCGACGTTGCGGATACAGGTTCGACCTTGCGCGAACAACGCCAGTGGTGCGAAAGTCATGGCCGCATCGGGAATCGCATTGAAGTCTGCATCTATGCCCTGCAAGCTGCCGCCTTCGACCACTGCAGATTCGTCATGCAAGGTAACCTTAGCTCCCATCTGCTGCAAAAAGTCAATAAACTCGATATCGCCCTGAATACTGCTTTTGCCGATACCGTTGATGCGCAGTGGACCACCGCCTAACACGCCCGCCGCAAGCCAATAACTAGCTGCACTAGCATCACCCTCAATCCAATAGCGTCCAGGTGAGCGATACAACTGTCCACCTTTAATACTAAAGCTTTGCCGGCCGTGGACTTGGATGTCGATACCAAAACTCGCCAGCATTGCTAGGGTAAGCTCTATGTACGGCCATGAGACCACCTCACCAACCAGCTCCAGCGTTGAGTCCTGCTGACACAGTGGTAACGCCATCAACAACGCCGAGATATACTGACTGGAAGCACTGCCGTTCACCTGCACTGTGCCGCCAAGTAAAGAGGCTTCGATGGTGAGCGGTGGGAATCCGGCTTGCTGTTCATAGCGAATTTGAGCACCACCGGATTGCAGCGCACTGACCAGATCACCAATGGGCCGTTCTTGCATACGTGCATCGCCCGTTAACCGCACTGGTTCCGACAAAGTTGCAGCCAACACTGCCGTCAACGGCCGCATTGCTGTGCCTGCATTGCCTAAGTACAACTCTTGCGGGTGCTGCGACCAAACTCCGCCGTTGCCCTTCACGTGCAAGGTTTCACGATCGATTTCTGTAATTTCAACGCCGAGCGCGCGCAATGCCTCGAGCATGCGGGCAGTGTCATCACTGCGTAGCATGTGGGTCAGTTCAGTGACTTGCCCTTGTGTGCACAAGGCTGCCATCAGTAAAGCACGATTCGCAATACTCTTTGAGCCCGGCAAATCGACCGTACCAGCGCACTGTTTAAAGCCTTTTAGCGAGAGGACTTGCATAAGTTGGCGATTATCTCTTTCATGGCTTGAATGAAGGCTTCATTTTCTTCTGGTAGGCCAATACTGACACGCAAATGGCGCGGCAGTTCATAACCTGCCACCGGCCTAACAATAATACCGGCATGCAGTAATTGCTGATAAATTTCACCAGCATTTTCGCCTACTTCTATGGTCAAAAAGTTACCGCGACTTGGTATGTAGGGAAGCCCGTGTTGCTCGCAAAAATTGACCAACTGTTGCATCCCTGCTTCGTTGACCGCGACTGATTGTTGCAGATAATCGTCATCATCGAGTGCAACTTCTGCAGCACGCAAACTCAGGCTATTCATATTGAATGGCTGGCGAGCACGATTCATTAAATCGGCAATCGCTGGATGTGAGACCATATATCCCGCGCGCAAACCCGCAAGCCCATAAGCTTTTGAAAAAGTTCGGCTCACTACCAAGTTAGGATACTGTTGCACCCATCGAAACGATGGCGCACGCTCCGCTTCAGACACATATTCAGAGTAAGCCTCGTCGAGCACGATCAACACGTTTTCCGGCACTTTGGCTAAAAACGCAGCAATCGCCTCAGTGGTTAAAAAGGTACCCGTTGGATTGTTTGGGTTAGCAATAAATATCATCCGCGTTTTCGCAGTGATAGCGGCCAACATTGCGTCTAAATCATGGCCATAATCTCGTGCCGGAACCGCAACTCCTTTGGCGCCGATGGCTTGGGTCACCAGTGGATACACAACAAACGCGTGTTGCGAGTAAATAACTTCATGTTCCGCGTTTACAAAAGTACGAGCAATCAGCTCCAATACATCATTCGAGCCGTTACCTAGGGTGATTTGCGCAGTATCTAGAGCAAATTTTTTCGCCAGTTTACTCTTCAGGTAAAAGCCGTTTGCATCAGGATAACGGGCTAATCCCGCCAGCGTATCTTGTAACGCAGCCCGAACCTTCGAGCTCAATCCCAGTGGATTTTCGTTAGATGCAAGCTTAATAATGTCGCGAATACCAAGCTCGCGTTCAAGCTCTTCAATTGGCTTGCCGGCTTGATAAGGTTGTAAATTGCGCACGCCGACATTGGCGAGTTGCATCGGGTCAAATGTTGTCATAACGGATTACTTCACTTGTTGTTACGTATGTTTTTGTTCGAATTCTTGCATAAAGCTGACCAGCGCTTGCACGCCTTCCAGCGGCATTGCGTTATAGATGCTCGCACGCATACCACCGACAAATCGGTGGCCTTTCAAACCAAGCAAACCTTGTGCTTCGGCGAGTTGCAAGAACTTACCATCTAAGGCGCTGTCTGCAAGCAAGAATGGTACGTTCATTTTGGAACGATAGTCAGGGTGAACAGGGTTTGAATAAAATGCTGAACTGTCAATGTAACGGTACAATAGGTCAGCCTTTTGTTGATTGATAGCGCCCATTGCGGCTACACCACCCTGCTCCTTCAGCCACTCAAACACCAGCCCAGACAGATACCAGGCCCAAGTATTGGGGGTGTTATACATTGAGCGGTCTTGTGCTTGAACGGTGTAGTCCATAATGGTCGAAGTGCTGCCCTGTGCATGCCCCAGCAAGTCTTCACGTACAATCGCAATGGCAAAACCCGATGGACCGATATTCTTCTGTGCACCAGCATAAATAATGCCGAACTGCTCGACAGCCAGAGGTTCTGAGAGAATCGTTGAGGACATATCAGCAACTAACGGTGCTTTAATATGACTGGGAATTTGATGTAAAGCTAAACCGTCAACCGTTTCATTGGGGCAATAATGAAAATAAGCGGCGTCTTCGCTGACCTGCCAACTATTAGCTGGGGCAATCGCGCGACCTTGATCGGTATCTATGACACCTGCCACCACGTTTACCTTGGCGACATATTTTTGCGCTTCACGAATGGCAAAATCTGACCAGATACCACAATTTAGATAGTCGACTGTGGCGTTTGGCGCGGCAATATTTTGTGGCACTGCGGAGAACTGCCCGCGGCCACCACCATGCATAAACAAGACTTGGTAATTTTGCGGAATCGCCATTAAATCACGCAAGTCTTGCTCGGCCTGAAAGGCCATTTGCATAAAGGCTGGATCGCGGTGACTGATTTCCATCACCGATATCCCCGAGCCCCGCCAACTTCTCAATTCTTCTTGCGCACGTTCAAGTACTGCACGCGGTAACATCGCTGGACCAGCGGAAAAATTAAACGGGGCTGTCATGTGCCTTACTTACTCCTCAACTGTACCTTCGCCATCGGCGCTATTGTCCATTTCATTATCAACTTTACCGTCGTTCTCTCCGTCCATAAGAACGTCGTCTAATTCTTCGTGTTCATCAATATCGTCGATGCGTTGCATACCGACCACTTTCTCGTCACTTCCAGTTCGGATCAAGCGTACCCCCTGCGTATTACGACCGACAACAGAGACTTCGTTGACGCGTGTACGCACCAAGGTGCCCTTATTACTGATGAGCATGATTTGGTTGCTATTGACGACTTCCATCGCGCCGACTACGGCACCGTTACGCTCACTTACCTTGATCGAGACAACACCCTTGGTGGCGCGGCTCTTCGCCGGATAATCAGTGATAGGCGTGCGTTTGCCGTAACCATTTTCCGTAACTGTCAGCACGCATGGAACTTCTTCCTCGATCAGCCGCGGCACAATCAACGACACCACGCGCTGTCCGGGTTCTAAGCGAATACCCCGAACGCCGGTCGCGGTGCGGCCCATCGAGCGAACTTGATCTTCGCTGAAACGAACCACTTTGCCCGCATCTGAGAACAACATGACTTCGTCACCAGCAGAGGTCATATCAACCCCGATAAGCTCGTCGCCATCGTTAAGGTTCAAGGCAATGATACCGCCGTTACGCGGGCGTGAGTAATCGACCATTGGCGTTTTCTTCACCGTGCCATTCTTGGTCGCCATTAAGATAAACTTATCTTCTGGGTAATCACGGGTCGGTAAGATGGCGGTGATGCGCTCGTCAGCCTCTAGCGGTAACAGGTTCACAATAGGTCGTCCACGCGCAGTGCGCGTCGCTAACGGTAATTGATACACCTTCATCCAATAAATGCGACCACGGGTCGAGAAACATAAAATAGTGTCATGAGTGTTGGCAACCCAAAGTCGCTCAATGAAATCTTCATCTTTCATTTTGGTCGCTGACTTACCCTTGCCACCGCGGCGCTGTGCTTCGTATTCGGTCAATGGTTGATACTTGACGTAGCCGTGATGCGACAGAGTCACCACCACGTCTTCTTCGTTGATCAAATCTTCCATTGAGATGTCATGCGCTGCTGCGGTGATCTCTGTGCGACGTTCATCACCGTATTCGGCTTTGATTTTTTCCAGTTCTTCACGAATCACTTCCATCAAGCGCTCAGAACTGCTCAAAATCAACAAGAGTTCTTCGATTTGGCTCAATAGGGCCTTGTATTCATCAAGAATTTTTTCATGCTCTAAGCCGGTCAACTTATGTAGACGCAAATCGAGAATTGCTTGCGCTTGTTCTTCGGTGAGATGGTATTGACCGTCGCGAATACCGTATTGCTTATCCAAATGATCAGGGCGCGCGGCATCAACCCCTGCCCGTTCGAGCATTGCCGCTACATCACCTAACACCCAAGCGCGACTGATTAAACCAGCTTTCGCTTCAGCTGCAGTTTGCGAGCGACGGATGAGTTCAATGACTTCATCGATATTTGCCAATGCAATGGCAAGACCTTCAAGGATATGAGCCCGTTCACGCGCCTTGCGCAGCTCATAGACTGAGCGGCGTGTGACCACTTCACGGCGGTGCAAGATAAAGCAATCGAGCATATCGCGCAGATTGAATAGGCGCGGTTGGTTTTTATCGAGCGCCACCATATTGATGCCGAACACTACTTGCATTTGGGTGTTCGCGTACAGGTGGTTGAGCACTACTTCGCCAACTTCGCCACGCTTCAGTTCAATAACGATGCGCATACCGTCTTTGTCAGACTCGTCGCGCAGCGCGCTAATGCCTTCAAGACGTTTTTCTTTCACCAGTTCAGCGATTTTTTCGATCAGCTTGGCTTTATTGACCTGGTACGGAATCTCATTAACGATAATGGTTTCACGACCATTGCTGTCGGTTTCGATTTCCGCTTTAGCGCGCAAATGAATGCGGCCACGGCCCGTTTTATAGGCTTCGACGATACCTGAACGCCCTGAAATGCTTGCTGCCGTCGGAAAGTCAGGCCCCGGGATATACTCCATCAGTTCTTCAACTTGGATATCCGGGTTGTCGATCATAGCTAAACAACCATTCACGACTTCAGTTAGGTTATGCGGTGGAATGTTAGTTGCCATACCCACCGCGATGCCCGAAGAACCATTCACTAGCAAATTCGGTACGCGGGTCGGCAGCACATCAGGAATTTGTTCAGTGCCGTCGTAGTTCGGCACAAAATCGACCGTTTCTTTGTCGAGGTCTGAGAGTAATTCGCCAGCAATTTTAGCCATACGAATTTCGGTGTAACGCATTGCTGCTGCAGAGTCGCCGTCAACCGAACCGAAGTTACCTTGACCATCGACCAGCATGTAGCGCAGCGAGAACGGTTGCGCCATACGCACGATAGTGTCATAGACCGCGCTGTCACCATGGGGGTGATATTTACCGATCACGTCACCGACGATACGCGCCGACTTTTTATATGGTTTATTGAAATCATTGCGCAATTCATTCATCGCGAATAACACACGACGATGCACAGGTTTTAAGCCGTCACGAACATCGGGTAACGCACGCCCGACGATAACGCTCATTGCGTAATCGAGATAAGAGCTTTTCAGCTCATCTTCAATATTGACTGGAACGACTTCTCTGGCGAGATCACTCATAGTTATATCCCTAAACGATCTGTCTTTCTTATAATTGTCTGAGTGGCACCATTGTACCCTTAGCGCTACGCCCTCGCATCCTTTTTTCCGCCGCTTTTACGCGGCTGCTTTTTTTATCAGCGCAGCTTGAGTACACTGTACCGAGTTTTTCCGCCGAGCAGAAGTACCATGCAGCAAACTAATAATGTAGATCCACAAGAAATCGAGAAATTTAGCGCCCTTGCCGCACGTTGGTGGGATCCAGAAGGCGAATTCAAACCCTTGCACCAGATCAATCCTCTGCGACTCGATTTTATTCAGCGCCAAACCGCTGGTGTGTTTGGTAAACAAACCTTAGATATCGGCTGTGGCGGTGGCCTGGTCACCGAAGAACTTGCCAAGGCTGGGGCTAAGGTTACTGGCATTGACCTTGCAGAGAAATCGCTGAAGGTCGCGCGGTTGCATGCGCTTGAGAGTGGTCTGAATATCGATTACCAATGCGTTGCTGCAGAAACCTTTGCCGAGCAACATGCGGGACAATTTGATCTAGTAACCTGCCTAGAAATGCTGGAACACGTGCCGGACCCTAAGAGCATCGTTCGCGCCGCTGCAAAATGTGTAAAGCCAGGCGGCACTTTGGTATTCTCTACACTCAATCGTAATTTCAAGTCATGGTTACTCGGGATTGTTGCCGCTGAGTATGTATTGCGCTGGGTGCCCAAAGGCACGCATGAACACGCGAAGTTCATTCAGCCCGCTGAACTTTTGCAAATGACCGATGCAGTCGGTGCCAAACCCCTAGCAATCACTGGTATTCACTATCTACCGTGGCGTGGATTTTACCTTGACCACACCAATGTCGATGTGAACTACATCGTTGCCTTGCGTATGCCAGCATGAGCAATACCCACATGAACCAAGTCAAAGCCGTATTGTTTGATCTCGATGGTACTCTACTAGACACCGCACCAGATATGGGCGCTGCACTGAATGCTGTGTTGCGCGAAGAAGGACGCCCTCCGGTTGGCCCAGAAGTCGCAAAGAGTTTTTCTTCGCACGGCTCTCGTGGTCTTCTGGAATACGCTTATGCGGCTGAGTTTCATGCCAGACGTGAAGAATTACGCGACAAGTTTTTACGCTACTACGCCGCTAACATTGCCGCTGATACACAACTCTATAACGGTATTTCGCAGCTGTTAGCGCAATTATCTGCCAATGGCATTGCCACCGCCATCGTCACCAACAAACCACAAGCGATGACCGAGCAGCTCATGCCCTATTTTCCTGAGTTGGCCGCTTTACCGGTGCGCGTCAGCGGTGATACCTTGGCCGTTGCTAAGCCACACCCCGATCCAATCTTATATGCCGCAGAGCAGTTGGCGATCGACCCGACGCACTGTTGGTACGTGGGTGATGCGGAGCGGGATATTCAGGCAGGCCGCGCGGCGGGTATGAAAACAGTGCTAGCGCGCTACGGTTATATAGCTGCACATGAGCAACCAGAACATTGGGGTGCAGACTATAGCATCGAGCATCCATTGCAACTGCTTGAATTATTACGTTAACACTACATCTAGTGCCTGCAATTTTACATTCGCACTAGATGTTGTGAGACTCCTTTGTTTACCTCTTAGATTTTTGCAGCATTAAATAGCTATTTTAAAGAGCAAAAAATTATTTAAAAAAAATTTGTACCGCTTGCTTTTTCTAAGTCGCTAGTGGGACAAGGCTTTTCGCTTTGTCGACCCTATTGAGTCGTTCAATTGCCACAAATTTTTCATCTCTTCGCGCTTGATCAACGTAGGATAAGTGCTAGCATACAAACAATCTTACCAACCCAAGATATTGTGTAGTTTTCGCGCAGAAAACCCTATCAATACCCATATCTTGTGGTGCCATATAAAAAACAAAACGATAAATGGATGGGTGCGCCGCATGAATCAAAAGCTCTTCGTAACGAAACGTAGTGGTGAACGTGAACCACTCGATCTCGACAAAATCCATCGTGTAATTAGCTGGGCCTCTGAAGGTTTAGATAACGTTTCAGTCTCGGAGGTTGAAATTCGCTCACGAATTCAATTCTACGATGGCATTAAGACTGAAGATATTCACGAAACCATCATCAAAGCTGCGGCAGATCTCATTTCAGAAGACGCGCCTGATTACCAGTATTTGGCTGCGCGCCTCGCTGTATTCCATCTGCGTAAACTCGCTTACGGCCAGTTTGAACCGCCTCATCTCTATGACCAAGTGAAAAGCATGGTTGCAGCAGGCCGTTACGACAAGCATTTACTTGATGATTACACTGCGGAAGAATTCGAAGAGATGAATAGCTTCATCGATCACGGTCGTGATTTAAACTTCTCATACGCTGCAGTCAAACAGCTTGAAGGCAAGTACTTGGTGCAAAACCGCGTCACCGGAGAAATCTTTGAAAGCGCGCAGTTTTTATATGTCCTCGTTGCCGCTTGTTTGTTTGCAAATTATCCGCGCGAAACGCGCATGAGCTACGTGAAGCGCTTCTATGATGCGACTTCATTGTTCAAGATCTCTCTGCCTACCCCGATTATGTCGGGCGTACGTACCCCTACTCGCCAGTTCAGTTCATGTGTTCTGATTGAAGCGGGTGATAGTCTTGACTCTATCAACGCGACCGCAAGCGCTATTGTTAAATATGTATCACAGCGCGCCGGTATTGGTATCAACGCAGGTCGTATCCGCGCCTTGGGCAGCCCGATTCGTGGCGGCGAAGCTTTCCATACCGGTTGTATTCCGTTTTACAAGTACTTTCAAACTGCCGTAAAAAGCTGTTCACAAGGCGGCGTCCGCGGCGGTGCAGCGACATTATTCTATCCGCTTTGGCATCTTGAAGTTGAAAGCCTGCTAGTGCTGAAAAATAACCGTGGTGTTGAAGAAAACCGCGTGCGTCACCTCGATTACGGCGTGCAATTTAACCGCTTGATGTATCAGCGCTTGGTTAAAGACGACTTTATTACCCTGTTCAGTCCATCCGATGTACCTGGGCTTTACGACGCGTTCTTTGCCGACCAAGCAGAATTCGAACGGTTGTATGTACAGTATGAGAACGACGACTCGATCCGTAAGAAACGGATCAAAGCTATCGAGCTGTTCAGCCTGTTCATGCAAGAACGCGCAAGTACTGGCCGGATTTATTTACAGAACGTCGACCACTGTAATACGCATAGTCCGTTTGATCCAAAGGTTGCACCGATTCGACAAAGTAACCTATGCCTAGAAATCGCATTACCAACTAAGCCTCTTGCGCACGTCAACGACGAAGAGGGGGAAATTGCACTCTGTACACTTTCCGCCTTCAACCTTGGCGCGATTGAGAAACTAGAGGATTTAGAAGAAATGGCAGACCTCGCCGTGCGGGCGCTCGATAGTCTACTGGACTACCAGGAATATCCTGTACCGGCGGCACGCAATGCCACCATGGGCCGTCGTACGCTGGGAATTGGTGTTATCAACTTCGCGTATTACCTTGCGAAAAACGGAGTTCGTTATTCTGATGGTTCAGCGAATGGTCTGGTGCACCGCACCTTCGAAGCCATTCAATATTACCTGATGAAAGCATCGATGCAGCTCGCCCGCGAATTGGGTGCGTGTCCGAAATTCAATGAAACTACGTATGCACAAGGCATTATGCCAACCGATACCTACAAAAAGGATTTGGATGCCGTCTGCAATGAGCCGTTGCACCTCGATTGGGATCAATTGCGTGCCGATATCAAAAAATATGGCATGCGCAATTCAACCTTGTCGGCGTTGATGCCTTCGGAAACATCCTCGCAGATATCAAATGCGACCAATGGTATTGAACCACCGCGCGGTCATATCAGTATAAAAGCATCGAAGGATGGCGTTACTAAACAAGTTGTCCCCGACTACGAACACCTCAAAGATGCTTACGAGTTGTTGTGGACCATTCCAAACAATAAAGGCTACTTAGAGTTGGTGGGAATCATGCAGAAGTTTGTGGACCAGACAATTTCTGCCAACACCAACTACGACCCGAGCAAATTTGAAGCCGGCAAAGTGCCAATGAAGCAGCTGCTACAAGACCTGCTCTATGCATACAAGCTAGGTGTAAAAACGTTGTATTACCACAACACGCGCGATGGCGCTTCTGACAACCAAGTCGACTTACGCGACAAAGTTGATGCCAAACAACGTGAACAAGAAAATCAGCAGGCAACTGTAGCAATCACAGAAGAAGACGACGATTGCGCCGGTGGTGCGTGTAAAATCTAAACTAAAGGCAAGAAAGCTATGAGTTATTCAACCTTTAACAAAAATCAGATTAATCCGTTGCACGAACCTATGTTCTTCGGCAATTCGGTCAACGTAGCACGTTACGATCAGCAAAAACATAATGTGTTTGAGAAGCTCATCGAGAAACAAATCAGCTTTTTCTGGCGCCCAGAGGAAGTTGATGTGAGTCGCGACCGCGTTGACTTCCAGAATCTGACCGATAGTGAAAAGCATATTTTCATTTCGAATTTGAAATATCAGACATTGCTTGATTCGGTGCAGGGTCGTAGTCCAAACATTGCCCTGCTCCCTATTGTTTCTATTCCTGAATTAGAAACTTGGATCGAAACTTGGTCATTCTTCGAAACCATCCACTCGCGCTCGTATACGCACATTTTGCGTAACCTGTTTACCGATCCGAGCCAAGTTTTCGAAGATATTGTCATCAATGAAGAGATACAAAAGCGCGCAATTGATATTTCACAATATTACGACGACCTGATCTTCTACACTCAGTTATGGCAAACCCATGGCGAAGGTGACGTTGAGATTGATGGTGAGACACATACAGTCACCATGCGTGAGTTGAAGAAGAAACTCTTCCTCTGCATTAACTCGGTCAACGCGCTAGAAGCCATTCGTTTCTATGTAAGTTTCGCCTGCACCTTTGCCTTCGCTGAGCGTGATTTAATGGAAGGTAATTCTAAGATTATTCGCTTGATTGCCCGTGATGAGAATTTGCACTTAGTTTCAACGCAAAACATTCTCAATCTTTGGCAATACGGCAAAGACGATCCAGAAATGAAGGAAATTGCCGAAGAACTACGCGAGGAAGCGCTGGCGATCTTCATGAAAGCGGTCGAACAAGAAAAGGAATGGGCACATTACCTGTTTCGCCACGGCTCAATGATCGGTCTAAACGAAGAAATCTTGTGCCAGTATGTTGAGTACATTGCCAACATGCGAATGGAAGCGATTGGGTTTGACGCCCCCTTCAAGCAACGTAGTAACCCACTGCCGTGGATGAACAAATATTTGGTCTCTGACAACGTGCAAGTGGCACCGCAAGAAGCTGAAATCAGTTCTTATCTGGTCGGTCAAATCGATAGTGCAGTAAGTGCTTCCGATTTAGGAGACTTTGAGCTGTAAGCGACATGAGCAAAACGTTCAAAGTAATCGTCAACGGTCAGCACACGCTGACCGTTGATCCATCTAAAGGCTCGTTGCTGGAGGCAATGGAAGCAGCTGGCATCGAAACTCGTTACCATTGTCGCGACGGCTTTTGCGGTGCCTGCCGAACACAAGTCACAAGCGGCGATGTCGATTATATTAATGAACCTCTCGCAATTGTGCGGCCCGGTGAGTGTCTTGCCTGCTGCTGCATCCCAGCATCCGATTTAGAGATAGACCATTAATCGATATTGTCGATTGCGACTATAGACTCAGATCATTAGCGCTGAAAGTCTTTTTCAGGCAAAATATTGAGCAATTATTCATTTCAAATACCTAGATGTGGGAGTCACTATGTTTACAGTTATTTTTGGCCGTCCTGGCTGTCCATTTTGTGTACGTGCCGAGCAAATCGCAGAAAAGCTCAGCAATGATCGCGATGATTTTGAATATCGCTACATCGACATGCACGCAGAAGGTATTACCAAAGCCGATCTAGAGAAAACAGTCGGCGCGCCTGTACTGACTGTGCCACAGATTTTTATTGATGAAAAACACATTGGCGGCTGCACTGAATTTGAAGCCTATGCCCGTGCGAACTTAGGCCTTTACGCTGCTTAAAGCTTGTTGGACCCGCTTTTCCGAAATGGGATAGCGGGTTCCTAATGTTTGAGCAAAGAAACTCACCCGCAATTCCTCTAGCATCCACCGTATCTCCGCAACTTCCTCAGTTAATGGCATATGCTTGGGCCACTTCGCGAGTAATTCTTGATACGCGCCTTGAAGTTTTTGCAAAGTAATGACATGCAAACGATCGCGATTGGGATCAACTGGCAGCTTCTCAAGACGCCGCTCAATGGCTTGGAGATAGCGCTCGATATCAGCTAGACGGCCACTGCCACTGACACTTACAAAACCCGGAAAAACTAAAGCATCTAACTGCTCTTTGATATCTGCGTGAGCTTGAATTTGATCGAGCGGTACGTTTTTTCCTTTCAACTTTTTGCGTATGCTCTGGGTTCGCACTAAACAGGGTTCAACTTGCTGCGCGATTGCGGTAACACGCTCGTTTAATTCGCCACGGGCATGCTCAACCAAAGTGCGGAAGCTTGCTTCGTCACGCACCTCTTGCTGGCGAATGAACTCATCGAGTGCCGCATGAATACAATCTTCGATCAGTGCATCGACTTTGCCCCACGGATTGTAATACATCGCCAACTTGGCTTTATTTGACAGGTGCTGCTGTAGGTAACGCACCGGTGATGGCAATTGTAACTGGAGCAGTTTACGCAGTGCCTGATGATGCGCCCTAGCCGCTTGTTCCGGTTGATCAAACAAACTTTCTTTAACGCCGTCGTCGCTCACTTCCAAAGCTGGATAAGCTTTCACTGCATAACCACGTTGCTTGCGTTCACGAATTTCAGGTAAACGACCAAATTGCCAGTCGGTCGCACTTTTTTGCTCTGGAGCTTGGGCCACCGCTTGTCTTAATGCGTGCTGAACACGTCCCTGCAACTGTTGTTGAAGCTGCTCAAGGTCACGCCCATCCGCAATTGGCTTTCCATGCTCGTCTTCAATCACAAAACGCATACGTAAGTGGTTAGGTAGCTGCGTGACATCCCAGGCTTCGGCTGGAACCGTAACACCTGACATTTTCCGCAACTTCTCAGTAAGCATCGTAAGCAAGGCTTTGGTTCCTACTTCATTCGCTGTGAGCGCTTGCAGAAACGCCTGCGCATAATTAGGTGCCGGCACAAAGTGACGTCGCCAGCTTTTCGGTAGCGACTTAATCCACGCCACCACCAGAGGTTCCCGCAGAGCCGGAACTTGCCAATCAAAGCCTTCTGCCGTGACCTGATTCACCAACGTAAGGGGTATGTGCACTGCCACACCATCTTGCGGGTCATTGGGCTCAAAGTGGTAGCTAAGCGGTAACCGCAGGTTGCCTTGCTGCCAAATATCGGGGTAATCCAACGCCGTGATATGATCAGCTTCTTGCGCCATCAAATCACCGCGCTCAAACATCAACAAATTGGGTTGCGTTTGTCGGGCTTTATGCCACCAACCGGCCAATAGCTGCTCGTTATAAATACCTGCCGGAATATGTTGATCGTAGGCTTGATAAAGCGCTTCGTCATCTATCAATAGATCACGCCGACGCGCTTTGTCTTCTAAATCACGAATCGCCGTGATTAATGCAGTATTGTGCTTGATAAAGGGCAACTGGCGTTTTAGTTGCGCGCCAACCAAACCTTCACGGATAAAAATTTCACGTGCCACGACAGGATCAACTGGACCGTACTGTACTCGACGGCGCGGAACTATTATCAAGCCATACAAGGTTACCTGCTCATCCGCTAACACCGAGCCTGACTTTTTACTGAAGTGCGGATCAAAATAGTTACGCTTCACCAAATGCTCTGCCGCTGGCTCAACCCACTCTGGTTCGATGCGCGCATTGACCCGCGCAAAGAGTCGGCTGGTTTCAACTAACTCTGCTGCCATGACCCACTTCGGTGGCTTTTTAAATAAACCTGAGCCGGGGAAAACGTAAAACTTGCGGTTGCGAGCACCAAGAAACTCATGCCCTTCTTGTTTATTACCTAAATGCGATAGCAATCCGGTCAATAGCGCGCGGTGAACGGCTTCGTAAGGTGCAGGTTCTTGGTTAATTCGGTAACCCAAAGTGCGGACGGTTTGCCGCAGCTGACTGTAGACATCTTGCCATTCACGAACCCTCAAAAAATGCAGAAACTCTGCTTTCAATTGCTTGCGAAATTGCGATTTCGAAAGCTCTTTTTGACGTTCTTGCAGGTAATCCCACAACTTTAAATAGGCGGCAAAATCAGAATCTTTATCGTGAAATCGTTGATGCAGCTCATCGGCTTTTTGTTGCGCTTGTTGCGGGCGTTCACGCGGATCTTGAATGCTCAAGGCGGCAGTGATGATCATCACCTCTTGCATGCAACCAAACTCATTGGCAGCCAGCACCATCCGCGCCAAGCGTGGATCGATCGGCAACTGCGCCAGCTGCCGACCCAGAGTGGTCAATTGCGGGCCATTGCTACCCTTACGTTTACGCTTAGTAGAAGCTGATTTAAGCGCATGCAATTCCTGCAATAAATTCATCCCGTCTTTGATAAAACGCTCGTCGGGACGATCAATAAACGGAAACTTACGAATATCACCTAACTTCGCAGCGGTCATTTGCAGGATGACAGCGGCTAAATTAGTGCGCAATATTTCTGGCTCGGTATACTCCGGGCGTTGCAAAAAATCTTCTTCGCTGTAAAGACGAATACAGATGCCCGGTGCGACTCGTCCACAGCGGCCCATGCGCTGATTAGCGCTGGCTTGTGATATCTTTTCTATGGGTAGCCGTTGAACTTTGGTGCGATAGCTATAGCGACTAATCCTTGCCGTACCTGGGTCAATGACATAACGGATGCCCGGAACGGTAAGTGAAGTTTCCGCCACGTTAGTGGCAATCACGATGCGGCGCTGCCCATGCACCTGAAATACACGATTTTGCTCCGCGGCTGACAACCGCGCAAATAGTGGAAGAAGCTCGGTATTGGGTAAGTCTAATTCGCCAATAGCCTCAGCAAAGTCACGAATTTCACGTTCACCAGAGGCGAAAATCAAGATATCCCCACTGGCTTCCTGATAGAGTTCTTGTACCGCATCGCACACACCCTGCACCGTATCACCACTATCATCGTCGGTCTCTAGCGGCCGATAACGCAACTCGACAGGATAGGTACGGCCACTGACCTCAATAATTGGAGCATCGTGAAAATGTTTAGCAAAACGCTCCGTTTCGATGGTGGCTGACGTAATGATCAGCTTCAGCTCAGGACGTTTCGGTAATAACGTTGCGAGTACACCAAGAAGAAAATCGATGTTAAGACTACGCTCGTGTGCCTCATCGATAATAAGCGCATCATATTGACGCAACATACGGTCGTTTTGTAACTCGGCGAGCAACATTCCATCAGTGACCAACTTGATCGCAGTAGATGGCGCTGTTTGATCTTGAAAGCGGACTTTATATCCTACTTTGTCGCCAAGCTGGGTATTTAACTCTTCGGCAATACGCTGCGCTACACTTCGAGCGGCCAGTCTGCGCGGCTGGGTGTGACCAATAAGCGTACCTTCAGTATGGCGGCCGTAACCCAGTTCCAGTAGCATTTTCGGTAACTGCGTGGTTTTCCCTGAACCCGTTTCACCAGCTACGATCACCACCTGATGTTGGCGAATCGCTTGCTGGATTTCTTGTTTGGCTTGAACGACCGGTAGGTCTTGAGGAAACTGAATGCTGTGCACGCGCAATCCTGCTTAACAACTTGAGAAGCGCTGATTTTAACAGTGTGGCGTCTGCTTGTTAACGACGACGGTAGGAATCTTGAAAATAACTATCGATCGCGCCTAACACATCTGTTCGTGAAATCACGCCAACGAGTTGTTTGGTATCCATGTCGATGACTGGATAAATCTTTGGCTTGCCGATTTCCATGCGTTGCGCAAGGTCCGCAATGGCTTCATCAGCGCCTACACACAACACTTCACCGCGATACATACAATCACTCACTGTGGCGGTTTGCTCCTTGTGATAGGTGTCTCGCAGCATTGCTGCGAGACAATCTTGCTCCGACAAAAAACCTATCACTTTGCGGTGTTCATCTAGTACAGGACCACCCCGTTGCTGAGTTTGCAACAAACGTTCAACCGCCGATTCAATGCTTTCATTCGGTGTGAACGCGACTGGATGACGACTCATAAAATCGCTAATCTTCATTCCTTGCATAGTGATTACCTCAGGTTTCAGCCAAGCTTTTATCAGTATAGTCAATCTCGATAAATGGCAACTTCTGCTTGTCCATCACCAACTTTACTCGCACGGTACATGCCTTCAGTGTTAAATGGCATGTGCACGTTACCATCCGCATCAACAATGATGACACCGCCAGTACCGCCTTGTGGTAGAAGGACGTCGTGGATCACAGTATCACCTGCGACTTGTATCGATTCACCAAGATATTTCACGCGACTACAAATATCTGCAGCAACGTGGTAACGGATAAAATATTCACCGTGCCCAGTAGCTGAAATGGCGCAACTTTCATTATCTGCCCAAGTGCCTGCGCCAATGATGGGTGAATCGCCGATACGACCATAACGCTTAGCAGTCATTCCACCGGTCGATGTCGCGGCCGCAAGGTTGCCGTGCTTGTCGACGGCAACAGCACCAACGGTACCGTATTTGAATTTTTCATCCAGTGCTAAATAGGCTTGCTTATCTGCTTCACCTAGTTGTTCACGCGCGCGCTGCAACTGTTGGTGACGATGTTCGGTATTAAAGTAGTCATTCGTAACCTGCTCTAAGCCCTGCTCTTGCGCAAATTGTTCCGCACCGGTACCGCTCAGCATTACATGTACCGACTTTTCCATAACTGCGCGTGCTAGCGCGATGGGACTTTTCACGGTCTTCACACCGGCGACAGCGCCAGCTTCACGGGTTTTACCGTCCATAATAGAAGCATCAAGCTCATGTTCACCATCAAAGGTGTAGACCGCACCGATACCGGCATTGAATAATGGCGATGCCTCCATAATCTGCACTGCAGCGATGACGGCATCCATACTTGAACCGCCATTCGCTAAGATTGCGTGGCCGGCATCAATCGCCTCAGTAAGCTTGGCGCGGTAGGCTTGTTCTTGCTCGGGGTTTAAATTAGCGCGGGTAATGGTTCCGGCACCACCATGAATGGCGATGGCAATAGGGTTGTCGTTGGCGGCGTGATCATCGAAGGCAAAACTCGCACTGCTGGTACAAAATGCGAGCAGTGCGAGTAATCTGGTAACAGAACGAGACATAGCAATATTCCTTGTTGTTTAAAACCATGTCTCAATCCTGCCATGCAAAGTTCCAACTGACCAGTCCGTTGATCGCAGAATATAAGCACTAGCCCCCAAAACTCGGATCAGGTAGCAGACGACAGTTGCGATCCATAAAGTAATAGCCGCCTTCACCGTTCGGGAAACGCCATGTTTCACAAATTTGAATGTAACGAATACCATTCGCCCACACCCAACCATTGGCTAAGTCGCCCACATGATACCAATTGCGGGTACCCGACATGCATTCTAGCCATGAATCGTCTTTGCCTTCACAGAACGAAGCATAAGCGGAATCATCGCTGGAAATAATGCCGTAGAGCGCTTTTGCTTTGTACTCAAGAAACTCTTCCATGATGTAACCTGCAACCAGCCCTTGTAGACTCAAATAACTTTGTACCTCAAAGCTCTCTAGGTCATTCATCATCTCGATGAAAAACCATTCATCACAGGCTTTTTTGGTTAGTTCACCATCGGCATAGCAACGGGCATGCACATCACAGGCCTCATAAAAAGGAAAATTAATTGAGTTAATCAGCCAAAACTCAGAAAAGGTTTCGGCATGACAACCATCACCTGTGATCCCTTCGGTGGGTTGCCCCAAAAAGTTGGTACTGGTAAACGTCAGCATACCAGCAATGACACTTTGAAATGCTTGATCAAGTTCTACCAGTTTTTCCTGCGCCTGGGCGGCAGAGGTCGGTAAGCTAACGTTGAACGCATACTTAACACGTTGGCCAGAACCCGACTTATCAAAGCCATAAACGACCTGAAAAGCTTTTACTTCAGTTCTCACCATGTTGAAAATGACATGTTTACCCGGCTCGAGTGTCAACGCGTAGTTCTGATACATCGTTGAACTATCGCATTGGTCGCAAAAGGAGATGGCGTAATCTCCGGCATCGTATTGTTGTGCTGTTGTCTTAGTACTTATCGTGCTGAGTACGATAAATAGTACTACCGCAAGTAAACGTAGGTGGTTCATGAGTCTTCCTTAGTTGTGCTTATTATCTGATGTAATATTACAGCTTTGATATTAAAGCGTTTTTACAGAATTAAAACAAACGTTTTCTAAACCTCGACCACCGCAGACGATTCGTATATCGTGGATACTAAGATTTTTATAAACAAGACACATAGATAACGACATGGCAGAAGCTACTTTTTATTGGCACGATTACGAGACTTGGGGCGCTCATCCGCAGGTTGATCGCCCCGCTCAATTTGCAGGTTTAAGAACAGATCTAGAATTGAATCCCATAGGTCGTCCACTGACAATTTTTAGTCAGCCAACTCCAGATTTTTTACCGCATCCGCAAGCGGTATTGATTACCGGCATTACGCCACAGCAGGCATTGCAACAAGGTATGCAAGAATGCGTATTTGCTGAAAAAATCGCCGAACAATTTAGTCAGCCGCATACCACTATTATTGGTTACAACAACCTTGCCTTTGACGACGAGGTGACGCGCCATTTATTCTACCGAAACTTTATTGACCCATATGCGCATACTTGGCAACAACAAAACTCACGCTGGGATTTAATTGATGTCGTGCGCGCCTGCTATGCGCTGCGCCCCGATGGCATTGTTTGGCCGGAAAATGACGCCGGAACAGTTAGTATGCGCCTAGAGCATCTCACGCAAGCTAATGGCATTGACCATGGCCAAGCTCATGATGCAACCGCAGATGTCTACGCTACCATTGCATTAGCGCGCTTGTTAAAAACGCAGCAGCCAAAGTTGTTTGACTACGCCTATTCAATTCGACAAAAACAGCGCTTACGCGACATGATTGACTTGGTTAATTTTAAACCTTTGGTGCATGTCGCCGGTTTTTATGGAGCTTTGCAAGGCTATCTATCCCTTATAATGCCTATCGGCTTTGCTGATGATAACCCAAATGCTTTGATTTATTGGAACCTACGCGAAGACCCCGCAGAGTTACAGGAACTCAGTGACGAAGAATTACAACAACGCCGTTTTGCCAAGCGCGATGAGCGTAACGCGAAGGGTTGGCCAGTATTTGGTGCACAACAACTTGCGCTCAATCGTTGCCCCTTTTTAGCACCAATGGCCGTCCTTACTGATGAGGTACAACAACGCTGGCAATTAGCCACCGAGCAAATGCTGCAACGGGCGCAATGGTTAGTTGAACATCCTGAATTACGTGAACGCCTGTGTTTAGCATTGCGCTATCAAAACGCTACCGATGGGCCACAAGATCCTGAATTACAGCTTTATAGCGGCGCGTTTTTCTCAGACCAAGATCGCTCCAACATGGCGATCATTCGGCAAACTCCACCGGATCAACTCGCGGGATTAGAACTCAATTTCGTCGATGAACGCTTACCTGAAATGCTCTTTCGCTATCGCGCCCGCAATTATCCGGCGACACTAAATGATGCAGAACTGCAACGTTGGCGCGCTTTCTGTCAACAGCGGTTGTTAGACCCACTGCCAAAAGCACTATCAGCAGAAGACTTTTTGTTTGAACTCGAACAAACCGCAAGCTTAGTTGGCGAGGATACCCACAAACAGCGCTTGCT
Source organism: Pseudidiomarina atlantica (assembly GCF_000753735.1). Lineage (GTDB taxonomy): Bacteria > Pseudomonadota > Gammaproteobacteria > Enterobacterales > Alteromonadaceae > Pseudidiomarina > Pseudidiomarina atlantica. Next base: position 347,067 of record NZ_JPIN01000001.1, read on the forward strand.
AAAGGATTTATACCGTTACGCGCAGAGCCTTTGAGTAGGATAGTTGTCTATGATCAATCGAGAAACATTCGATTTTATTATTGTAGGTGCTGGTAGTGCCGGGTGTGTACTAGCAGAAAAACTAAGTCGTTGCGGTCGATACCAAGTCGCATTGTTAGAAGCTGGCGGCCACAATAATTCACCACTTATCAATATGCCCGGCGCCGTTGCCGGTCTGATGCATTTGCCTACCTATAACTGGATGTTACGAAGCCAAGATCCGGCGCCTTTACGCGCCGGCCGAGGTATGTATACGCCGCGTGGTAAAGGCCTTGGTGGTAGTAGCGCCATCAATGCAATGATATACACCCGTGGCGCGGCTTCTGATTATGATGGTTGGGCGCGCAATAGCACTGACGATTGGGCCTGGCATGCTATTCTGCAACGGTTTCGTGCGCTCGAAAATAATCAGCGCGGTGCGAATGATTTTCATGGTGCTGACGGTCCATTGTATGTCAGCGATATCGAACCCTATTACGAAGTTTCAAAGCAATTTATCACTGCTGGCGTGCAAGCGGGAATACCCCATAACGAAGATTTCAATGGTGCTGAACTCTACGGTGTCGGCGCGTTTCAATTTACTATTCACCAAGGCCAGCGCTGGAGTGTACGTCGAGCATTTTTACAGCCCGCACTTGACCGCCACAATTTGACCGTTTTCACGCATACCCAAGCGGCCAAGATTTTATTTAATGATCAACGAGCAACAGCTGTAAAAGCCTATCGTCGTGGTCGTGAACTTGAACTCACGGCGAATCATGAAATCATTTTAAGCGCCGGTTCATTTCACTCCGCCCAGTTGCTTCTGCTGTCAGGTGTTGGGCCACGTGAAGAATTGCAAAAGCATCATATCCAAGTTATCGCAGAACGTGATGAGGTGGGCGCCAATTTACAGGAGCATGTCGACGTCATGGTGCATTATCGCAATGCTCAAAAAGACAGCTTAAGTCTTAATCCTCGTGGCTTATGGCGCTTGAGTAAAGCAAGTTTCAGCTACCTGAAAGCTCGTGACGGGGCACTGGCCCATCCGCCAGCAGAGGTTGGCGGATTCTTACGTAGTAACGCTGATATCGACACGCCAGACTTGCAGTTGCATCTGGTCCCGACACGCTTTGACGACAGCGGATATGATTTACGCGGAGCCTTCAGCGATGGCTATGCCTGTCATGTCTGTATCTTGCGGCCACAAGCGACCGGACGTTTGTTTTTACAGTCCGCAAACCACCGTGACAGGCCGGGCTTTGTTTATGACTTTCTCAACAATAGCGATGATGAACAAAAAATCCTCTCTGGTGTAAAACAAGTACGCGAGATCATGAACCAGTCTGCGCTGCATCAGCATAATGGTGGTGAACTGCTACCTGGAGAAAGTGTCGATGACGATGAGTTACTGGCACGTATCCGGCAACACTGCGGTTTAATTTATCATCCTACATCCACTTGCCGTATGGGGAACGATAACGATGCTGTGGTCGATGCACGATTGCGAGTGAATGGTGTGCGAGGTTTGCGGGTGGTGGACGCATCCATCATGCCGAAAGTGATTAGCGGCAACACCAATGCGCCAACCATGGTCATTGCAGATCTCGGTGCCGACTTTATTCTTGCCGACACCGAAACTACAGTTTAATCGCTTAATGAATACGCTTACCAAAGCGCGCGAACAGGCGCGCTAAGGCTGGTATGAGAATCAACGCACCTAGCATATTCCAGATGAACATAAAGGTCAGCAAAATGCCCATATCCGCTTGGAACTTAATCGGTGAGAAGATCCACGTGGCAACGCCTATAGCCAGTGTCAAACCAGTAAAACCAACCGCTTTACCAGTATTGTCCAGCGCATACTTGTAGCACTCGTTCAGGTGCATACCACGCTCTAAACCTTCCTTCATCTTCGCGTAGATATAAATACCGTAGTCGACACCGATACCGACCCCAAGCGCGATAACTGGCAAGGTCGCGACTTTAACGCCGATACCAAGCATTGCCATCAAGCCTTGACTCATGATCGTCGTGAGCATCAACGGTAAGACAATACATGCAACCGTGCGCAAGCTACGGAAAGTGATGAAGACCAACACGATGACGACGCCATAAACCCACATCAGCATTTTGTACTGCGCGGATTCGATGACCGAGTTAGTAGCAGCTTCAATCCCTGAGTTACCACTTGCCATCAATAAATCGAGACCTTCTTGCTGATACTCTCTATTAAATTCTTCGACTGCTGCAACTACGGTTTTCAGCGTTTCCGCTTTGTGATCATTCAAGTACACAATGATCGGTGCCATAGAACAATCAGGATTAATTAACCCCGGCGGAGTACGACCTGTATTTGCATTAAGTACATATTGGTTGCGGTTGAGACTGAACCACTTGAGGTTGCCCTCGTTCAAGCCAAAGCCGCCCATTTTTGCCACATAAACCACTGATTTCACGTCTTGCACACCTGGCGTATTTTCCATGTGCCAGCTGAAGCGATCCATGATTTCTAAGTTATCATAAGCAATACATTGCGATGGCTCAGTTGCCGCCATCACGACAAAAATGTCGGTACTTGAACTGTAGTTATCGACAATGAATTGATTATCCAAGTTGTAGCGACTATCAGGACGTAACTCAGGTGCACCAGCGTCAAGGTCGCCGATTTTCATCTGTTGACCTTGCACAAGGCCCCAACTTAGCCCAATGACCCCGACAATAAGCGCACTATAAGCCCACTTGGGTTCTGAAAAACGCTCAAAGAAAGTCAGAATTGGATGACGTTCATTTTGAATCTTAGCGGTGTATTTACGACCCCGCTCAGACACACCGATGTACGACATCACAATAGGTAGCAAACCAAGATTTGTCAGTACAACGACGGCTACACCAATACTCGCTGCGATGGCGAGCTCCTGAATCACCGCGATGTCAATCACCATCAAGGTAGTGAAACCAATCGCATCAGAAATTAGTGCAGTCAATCCAGCGATATACAATGAGCGAAATGCCAGTCGCGAAGACATCAACTTGTCATGACCGTCCACCCGATTGTGCACCATCGCATTGATGATTTGTACACCATGGCTCACACCAATAGCGAATACCAGAAAGGGTACCAACATCGAATATGGGTTAATACCACTGCCAATCAATTTAATGATACCTAACTGCCAAACCACCGCGATGATTGAACATGCCAGCACCGCAAACGAACTACGCCAGCAGCGGCTGTACGCAAAGAGCATGACCAAGGTGATAACAATAGCAATCAAGAAGAACATGCCAACTTGAATGGCACCCTCGATCAAGTCACCGATGATTTTAGCGAAGCCTGTAATATGAATTTTGACATTTTCTGACTGGTATTTGTCGCGAATCCGCTCTTCTAACTGTTCTGAAAACGCTTGATAATCCAGTGGCTCGCCGGTGTCTGGATTGATTTCGTTAAGCGGTACATAGATAAGCGCCGACTTAAAATTGTTGGCGACGAGATTACCTACTTCGCCTGAACGTAAAACGTTTTCTCGCAATTTATCGAGAGCCTCTTGCGAAGCATCCCAGTTGTCGGGAATCACCGGTCCACCCACGAAGCCCTCTTCGGTTACTTCACTCCAGCGAACATTGGGGGTCCATAAACTTTTCAAGCCAGAACGGTCGACCCCCGGAATGAAAAATACTTCATCGGTGATCTTTTGTAATTGCTCTTGGAAGTCAGCAGTGAAAATAGTCTCGTCGGTGGTTTCCACGGCAATCCGTACCACGTTTCCTAGACTTGCCAAATCATCCTGATATTCAAAATAATTCTGAATAAATGGGTGATTGGTCGGGATCATTTTTGCCAGACTTGCTTCGGGTCGAACTTGACTCGCATGCCAGGCCAAAAAGACCGTCAACAAGGCAAAAATTACCAGCCACACTGGGCGCGTATTAAAAATCAAGCGCTCAAGGAAAACGCTTTTATCTGTAGTTGTTGTTTTTACGTCAGACATCGCGTCGTTATTCCTTTTCGCTTAACACACTGCTTGGCATGGTAAGTACACCACGTTGACCTACTAAGGTCAGACTACCATCCTCATCAACGATAAGATCGGTCAGTACAGCACCACTTGCATGGGTCTGTTCAATTAATTCACCTGCGGCATTAAGGTAGGCAACGACGCCCGCGTTGCCGGCAAAATATAATCCGTCATTAGGTGCATCGATCGCAGCGTTGATGTTCACCGCATCACTCAAGCTCAATTGGGTAAAATTATCACCCTTATCTTCGCTAACAAAAATATTGCCGCGTAAGCCAAATACCCACAGCCGCTGCTGTTGGTCAACGTGGGCGCCGAACAACGAGCCATAATAAGGAGATTCAAGCGTATCCCAATTGACTCCGTTGTCAGAGCTGCGGAATAGCAAACCGGCCTCACCCACCATAAATAAAGTGTCGTTGTCACTGACTATCGCGTTGAGGTGATACCCGTCAGGATTCTCGACAGCTGCATCACGCACCTGCCAAGTTTTGCCTGCATCAGACGATTGCAGCAAAGCACCATAAGCGCCGGTGACCCAGATAGTACCGTTTGTTGCAACGTGCACGTCTAAAAATGGCTTAGTTGGCCCCTCTTCCTTGGCGAAGGTGGCATTATCTAGGCGGAACAAAGCATCGTCTAATTGAAATTCTAGTTCTGAACGCAAATCATCATCGAGTTCATCATCTGCAAGCGATTCTTCAATATCCGCGACCAGAGATTCAAAGTAGGAAATTTGTAATTCAATATACTGGAAACCATCGAGTTGGCGGTGCCATGTATGACCGCCGTCAGTGGTATGCAAAATGACACCATGGTGACCCACAGCCCAACCGTTGGTGTCATCAGCGAAGTCGATACTGGTCAGAAATACGCTACTCGGGACATCAGCTTGTTGCCATTCATCGGCGCCCCGTTCGCGGGTCACGATGACTCCGTAATCACCCACAGCAATCACGCGGTCAGCGGTTTTATCGATTTCTGTTAGAACTGCGCGTGTCGCTTCTGGTGCAGGCATCGCTGCCGCGTAAATGACGTCATAGCCGTCAGACGGCGCGTCTTGTGCTGTTGCGACTGCGCTGAAAGCCAGCGCTATTGCAGTTGCACAGAACCTTGTTCTCGTCATGGAACCCTCATCTTGTTTCAGTGTCTTAGAATTGTGTTTTTTAATGTTGCAAAATTTTCTTAAGCCGTACATGCTATGGATAATTTAAGACAGGTCAAACCAGCTGATACCTTACCGCGAGATAGGGCTAAACGCTAGTAGGACTTGGGCATTTAATTTAGAATGTTTTTAATGTAGCTTGAACCAAGTACATAGAACAAACAAGGAAAAGCAAACATGAATAAAATGATGCTTAAAGCTGGGGTTTTCGCACTTTCTGTTATTTCAGCAAGTGTAATGGCGAAAGTCACTCCAGAAGAAGCCGCGCGCTTAGGTCAAGATTTAACGCCAGTCGGTGCCGAGATGGCAGGCAACGCTGACGGTTCAATTCCTGCATGGGACGGTGGTTATAGTGTGACAGCTGATGGTGAAATCCCAGCCCGTCCGGCGGACCCATTTGCCGATGATCAGGTTCTTTTCACCATCACGCACGACAACCTCGATGAGCATAAAGACATGCTTTCCGCAGGCCAAATCGCGATGTTTGATAAGTACCCTGAGTACAAAATGCACATCTATCCAACACGTCGTTCAGCGGCTTATCCGCAAGCAGTATATGATGTCATCAAAGAGAACGCGCTGAATGCAGAGCTGGTTGCCGGTGGTAACGGTCTTGAGAACTTTAAGATGCACGTGCCCTTCCCGATTCCTGAAAATGGTTTGGAAGTGATCTGGAATCACATCACCCGCTATCGCGGTGGTGCTGTTGAACGCTTGGTAAATCAGTTCCCAGTATTAGAAGACGGTAACTTCGTTCCGGTCTTGTTGCGTGAGTCGCTGGTATTCCCTGAGTATATGGCAAGCGGTCGCGAAGCAGCAGACGACAACATCTTGTTCTATTTCTTACAAGAAGTTCTGGCTCCTGCACGTCAAACCGGCACCGTATTGCTGGTACACGAAACCATTAACCAAGTTAAAGAAGGTCGTCGCGCTTGGCTATACAATGCCGGCCAACGTCGTGTCCGTCGCGCACCAAACGTAGCTTATGATGGTCCAGGTACAGCCTCTGATGGTCTACGTACTTCTGACGGTCTGGATATGTTTAACGGTGCACCGAACAAATACAATTGGGAATTGGTCGGTAAGCGCGAAATGTACATTCCGTACAACAACTACAAGTTGATGGATCCGGAACTCTCGTATGACGACATCATCAACCCTGGTCACATGGATCAAGACTTGGTGCGCTATGAGAAACACCGCGTTTGGGAAGTGAAAGCTACGTTGAAAGACGGCGAGCGTCACATTTATCAAACGCGTCACATGTTCATTGATGAAGATACTTGGACTGCGAGCGTCATCGACCATTACGATAACCGTGGTGAGTTGTGGCGTGTTGCTGAAGCGTACAACACTCAGTTCTACTATCACGATACTCCGTGGATGGCGGCAGAGGCGCTGTATGACTTGAACTCTGGTCGTTTCATTGTGCTAGGTCTTGCGAACGAAGAGTCCGAGTATATGAACTTTGATATCGAGCCAGAGCGTAGTGATTTCAGTACTTCTGCGTTACGTCGCATGGGTATTCGATAAAAGAGCCGATATTCGTTATTCGATATTCGTTATTCGGAAAAACGAAAAGCGGAAAAGAAAAAGCCCCGGGTTCGGGGCTTTTTTGTGGGCGCTATTTTTCGAGGCGAGCGAGCAGACTTGAGGTGTCCCAGCGACTGCCGCCCATTTGCTGTACTTCGGCGTAGAATTGATCGACTAAGGCGGTAAGCGGCATGCTCAAACCATGACGGTCTGCTTCAGCCAAAGCGATTTTTAAATCCTTGCGCATCCAGTCCACCGCAAAGCCATGTTCATAATGTCCCTGCCACATCGTTTTATAGCGGTTTTGCATTTGCCATGATCCGGCGGCACCTTGGCTGATCGCGCGAATTAAAGCATCCGGGTCTAAACCAGCTTTACGCGCCAGTTGTAAGCCTTCAGACAGGCCTTGTACAACCCCAGCAATACAAATTTGATTGACCATTTTTGCCAACTGACCATAGCCTGCCTCACCCATGTACTCACGGGTTTTGCAGTAACACTGCAGGGCTTCTTCAGCGGCTTCAAATGCTGCTTTATCACCGCCGATCATCGCTGTCAGTACAGCGTTTTCTGCTCCCTGTTGGCCACCTGAAACAGGCGCATCTAGAAACAACGCAACGCGATCATGAACTTGTTCACTTAACTCACGCGCCAGTTCTGCTGATGCGGTAGTGTGGTCAATAACAATAGTGTTTTCACGGATACTATTAAGCAGTCCATCATCGCCATAAAAAACGCTACGTACGTCATCGTCATTGCCAACACACACCATAACAATATCGGCATCTATCGCGGCTTCTCTTGGCGTTTCGGCGAGTTTTCCGCCATAGGTTTTAACCCATTGCTCTGCTTTACTGGTGGTACGGTTATAAACGGTTGTTGCGAAGCCGTTTTGTTGAAGATGTCCAGCCATGGGATAACCCATGACGCCTAATCCAATAAATGCACATTTCATAAAAGACCTCGTTATTCGTTAGTCGTTATTCGTTATTCGTTAGTGACAACTTTGGGGTGGCGGACGGTAAGGCCGGCGCGAACAATTCTTGCTTCGGCTGGACCATTTAACGGGATGCTATCGCCGTCGAGTTCAATACCATTCTCAGTATCGCCAATGGTAAACGACTCTGCTTCTGCTACCACAATAATGGCACTACGCTTGGGCTGACGGCGTAACAGCCAGTACAGCGCATTCAATTGTTTCAGCCGTGGCAGTCTAGGGACTGCCAAATAGCCCAACAGTTGCTGTTCTCGCTGCGCCTCAGGATAGACCACAATGCCGCCACCGATTGCTTTGTTGACACTAACAACCTGGAATTCAAGCTCATGGTCATGGTCCATAATGCAACAACGTCGACTCGGACGGGTGAATAAATAGCGACACAGTGCTAGCAAGTAACTCGAACGCCCTAACCAACGTTTAGTATAATCACTCTGCAGCCGTTGCAAGGCGACGCTGATGCCGGTTCCGGCATGATTAATAAAATAATGTTCACCTATTTTGCCAATACTTCGCACGCTGGTCTCAGTCGTGCCCTGACGTCGCCATAGGGGATCTTTTAGCGCTAAAGCGGTGGCAAAATCATTACCTGTACCAGCAGGGATTACACTGATGACTACTGGCGTTTCAGCAAACACCTGTGCGGCAATATTGATACTGCCATCGCCGCCAATCACCAGACATTCGCTTTCGTTGATATTTTCGACTTGCTGCAGCCAGCTGCGCATGGCAGCAATATCCTGTTCACGATCAGGATTACTCGGAACAAGACATACGTGGGCGACGCCCAACTGGGCCGCAAAGAAGCTTTGGTAGTCATCGGCGAGTGCACGCGCGCGCGCACTGCAGGACTTGTAATAAATCAAAACTTGTCTAGTTGCCATGTTGAATTTGCCAATGTTGATAACGCCCAAGTGCGGCAAAAGGCTGGGTTTGATTGTACCGCATCTCTAATTCGACCAATTGTTCAAAGTGTTCGAGCGCATCTGCCGGTTTACGCAGGTAATCGTGGAAACACCGTACGCCGGTCTTCTGCATAACCGCTAACTGATATTGTTCCAGCCAAGCTTCCATCGCGGCCGGCGCAATTGGTTGCTGAGGGCTCATTCGCACTCGTTTTTTCACCTGCAGATCTGCTGCCACATAATCAAAATTACCAAAGACCATGTTGGCCATAATCTTTGCATCGCGGTTGTAAAACATTAGCGACAATAAGCCATCGTTTGCCATAAATTGTTTAAGTATCGGCAGCGCTAATTGTGGCTCCGCGAGCCATTCAAGCACCGCATGACACAGCACCACATCGTACTGCTGCGTACCGAGTACCTTTGGCAATTGTTGTAGCGACGCAGTGTGATATTGATACTGTGCTGCTACGCCATGCGCCGCGTGCTGCTGTTGTGCAGCCGCCACCATGTCTGCAGCAATATCAGTGTGTGTCACCTTGTGGCCGCGGTGCGCAAAATTTTCACTGAACTGACCTAATCCTGCGCCGATATCGAGTACGCGCAAAGGCGTTTGCCGTTGAAACCATGGCGCTAAATCCCGCTCTAATACCGCTAGGCGTAATTTGCCTTTGGGTGTGGCGTAGATATTTTTCGCAAACTTACCCGTCAATCCGGCGAAACTCTGGTCTCTCTTTGGTGCACTCATGCTGGACTATCGATATCAACAAAGGTATGACGAATTCCAAAGCGCTCGGCTAAATGCTCGCCTAATGCCTGAATACCATAGCGTTCAGTTGCGTGATGGCCGGCGGCATAGAAAGCAATCCCCTGCTCGCGTGCGCTGTGTATGGTTTGTTCCGATACCTCTCCGGTAATAAAAGCATCGCAGCCAGCCGTTGCAGCAGCATCGATGAAACCTTGTCCGCCTCCGGTGCACCACGCAATTTTACGCACTTGCTGTTGCTCGTACACGGCACAAAAAAGGCTGCGTCCTAAGCGTTGTTCAAGTTGTTGCGCCAATTGGTCTGCCGTCATCGATGTAATCAACGTTGAGGTCATCACCACTCCTTGCGGTTCAATTGCAGCAAGCACTTCAGGCTCAGGCCAATCCATCAGCCGCGCAAGTTGCGCGTTATTGCCGAGCCTTGGATGAATATCGAGCGGCAAGTGATAGGCAAACAAACTCACTTCATGTTGTAGCAGCGTTTGTAGGCGTCGTTTTTTCATTCCGGTTACTACTACCGGCTCACCCTTCCAAAAATAGCCGTGGTGCACCAACACTGCGTCCGCCTCTAACTCAATCGCTCTATCAAGTAACGCTTGGCATGCCGTGACACCAGTGACAATATGTTGAATCGATGGGCGCCCCTCAACTTGCATACCATTGGGACAATAGTCTTGACAGCGATCAACCGTTAGTAGATCCGCTAAATAGTGTCCTAACTCGTCACGATTCATGACAAAACCTCATTTTTTGTAGCTAATGCGCTGAAAATTAGACAATCTGCGCAAAAAACGGTATAAAAACGGAGAACTTTTACTCAATATGCAAAGGATTTTTCCATGAGCAAACTTGATAAAGACCAAGTCATCGCTGATTTTACCGCAGCTTACGAAAAGGCTCACGGTAAAAAACCAACGATCGAAGCCAGCAACGGCTGGTATAGCGTCGATGGTGGCAAAAATATGCGCTTGGCACAACTTGCTGAAGAAACCAAAGCTCTAGCCGGTGCTAAAGCTGAAGCTAAACCTGCAGCAAAAACAAAAGCAGCTGAAAAACCTGCAGCTAAAAAACCTGCTGCAAAGAAAGCCGCTGCGAAAAAATCAACGTCAGGTGGTTTAACTGCGCGTGAATTATGGCGCAAAAAGCTTGAAGATGATGCGACTTTATCACGCTTACCGCGAGGCTATTAAGTCGCAACGCAAGTGCTGTAAAAAATTAAAAGCCCTGCACTTGAGCAGGGCTTTTTAATTATGACTTTCGAGCTATCTACTTCTTACCGATATACAAAGTTATTTCACCAACGTTGATACCAAACTTGTACATTTGCGTTCGGTTAATCATGTTGTCTTCATCGACTAAATAGAGCCAATCATCTAACTTCACTGCAAAAGGTTCGCCGTCTAATTCAATGTTTAAGACATAGGTCCAGTTAAGCACATTACCTGCAACCTTACCTTCAGCAACGCCCTCAACATCACTGGCGCGCCCTTCATAAAGATCCGGGCCAGTCTTGGTAAGGTACCAAATACGCTTTTGCTCGCTACCATCGGCATAATAAAAAGTTTCGTCGAGTACTCCTTCATTGCCATCCCAGGTGCCGATCAAATCAGCGCGGAACCGTTGAATGACCTCGCCACTGTAATCCTGCACCATTCCATAAGCAACGAGCTCACCGTTAAAGAACTCCTCTAACTTTAAATGTGGCTCAGTGTCTTTATACGTATCAAGCGAAGTTGAACAACCTACCAGCAAGAACAAACAACTCGCAGCTAAAATTAAGCTTAATTTTTTCATCAAGAGGCTCCAATGAGTTCATCGCGTTCATCGCGAAACCGTGATTGAGGACTTAGCCAAATCGCGAGAAAATCCTCGGTAAAGGTGGCCGATGGAATTTCACCTAATTTGCTATCGGCATTATAGAATTCACTGTAGCCGTCCGACGTTTCGAACAACATCAGACAATCACCTTCACGCACATCAGGCCACATGTCAGCTAGCTCGGTCAGCCATTGCTCATGCTCAGAGGTTATTTCGATATCTAAGCGTTCCCATTCTTCACGAGTGGTGTCGACCAAATCTTGTGCTTCAATGTCGCGCAAGTAACTGAGTCGCAATGCGCGCTGTTGGTAGCTGTCATAATTGCCCGAGTCAGTAAATAATTCGGCATCATAAACATCCCAAAATAGAACACTTAGGCGAGTCTTCCCGACAGCATCTAGCGTGCTTAGTCGATCAGCTTGACAGCTCGCGTAAGCATTAGCATTGAGTCCAAGCAGAAGCGCAGTAGCCACTGCGTAAGCGACTTTAACCATTTGCAACCTCCATCTTTTGTGTGCCACCCCAACGCTGCATAAGCCAAGCGAATAGGACCATATAAACTCCCCAGAGTACGCCGTAAGTGACCCAGAGCAGCCACTCGGTGACTAAGATCTCTGCTGCACCAAGGCGCGCACCTACAGCGTAGGTTAAGGGACCCGAAGCAATACCGATAACTGCAGCGACCCAATAGCGTCCAGCTAACCAATCCAGCGTTGTGGTGACCATAGCGGCAAAACCCAACCACAGAACAATCAACCATAACGGTAGCCAACCACCGGTAAAGTCGAGCACGCCAAGGCTTACCACCAAAGCTTCCAAACCCAGTCCCAAGGCAAGCAGAACGCTATAAAGACGCCAATTAAAACCAGGTCGCGTACTACTTAAAAATATCTGCACTGCCACTATTGGCAAAGCCAGTAACAACCAATCGCCACGTCCAGCTACGGTACTGAACCACACTAAGTCAAACCAGAGTAAGCCAGCTAAACGTCTTAGAGTGACTGATTTTAGCCAATTCGGCAGCGTCATTAGCGCGCCGCCGGCTTGGTTGCGACTAGTTGGACTGCTGAGCAGGTACGCTCCAAGAAACCGCCTTCGCAGTAACTCAGGTAAAAATTCCACAACCGACCAAAACGATCGTCGTAGCCAGCTTGCCGCAACTGCGGATGCGCCGCATTAAACTTGAGCCGCCAGTCGCGCAGGGTCTTAGCGTAGTCAAAACCAATATCATGGACTTGCCGCACAACCATGTCAGTGTGCTTAGTAAACATTTCGGTGATCATCGTTAACGACGGCAAAAAACCGCCCGGGAATACGTGTTGCTGAATAAAATCAACCGAGTAGGCATAACTCTTCATGCGTTGATCAGCGATAGTAATAGCTTGCAGCGCCATTTTGCCATTCGGCTTTAATAATCGGCTGCAAGTCTTAAAATAAGTCGGCATAAACTGTCGTCCAACCGCTTCGATCATTTCTACCGAGATTAATTTGTCATATTGACCTTCGAGATCCCGATAGTCCTCAAGCAGCAAGGTCACTCGATCACTTAGACCTGCGTCTGCGACCTTTTGTTGCGCATGTTTGAACTGTTCTTTCGAAATCGTTGTGGTGGTCACACGGCAGCCATAATGCTGAGCGGCGTAAAGCGCCAAGCCACCCCAACCGGTGCCAATCTCGATCAGATGGTCGGTGGGCTTCAACTCGAGGCTGTCACACAAACGTTTGAGTTTGTATTGCTGGGCTGCAGTCAAATCAGCATCAGCAGTCGGATAGACTGCGCTTGAATACTGCATCGCTGGGTCGAGGAATGCTTCGTACAAGTCATTGCCCAAATCGTAATGCGCTGAAATGTTTTCTTTGGCTTGTTGCTTATGATTGCGACGACGCCAATGCTGAAACTTTTGATACGGCATGAGTAACCAGCTGAATTTCGCTTCGAAGGCGTCAAGCGCTGGAAGGTTCCGTGCAAATACTTGAATCACAGCGGTCAGATCCGGAGTTTCCCATTCCTGATCGATAAAGGTTTCCCCCGAAGCAATGCTACCGCCAAATAGTAACTTACGATAAAAACTCGGTTTCAATACGTTAATTTCAGCGCGCAATTCGCTTAACTCGTTGCCAAAGTGTCCGACGACCTCGCCATTTTCACGCAAGGTAACGAAGCCCTCACGCAACTCCTGTAGCAGGCGTAATACGGCACGACGCGCCCATTTTTCTGTAGTTTTCGCTTGTGCCATAATGGCCATCGCAGTTTCTGTACTCATAGCTGCCCCAAAACTTCCTTAATATTGTTATGGATGGTCATAAACAGGTGTCTTTTTCAACCACAACCGCAACGCTTGCCAATAGATTGCTGCAACGGTAGTGATGGTATTTATCGGATATCTCAATAATACGCCACGAATGCTCTTGCGGTTCAATTCAACACGACGTAATCGTAACGTGGCACTAAAATGGCGTTCCTCTTTCACGGCCGCAAGGTGAATTGTGCAGCGATTGTCAGGTTGCTGATACGGCGGAGTTATTTGCCATTCGTAGCGCATATCTATGGGATTAAATGGCGATACGTGAAAGGCTTTGTCGTGACTTAATGGCTGGGTCAGATCAAGTAAATAATAATGCCGTTCGTTCCACGGGGTATTGCTGACTTCGGCAAGCATGTGGCTATACTCCGTCGCCCCTTCAGGTAGCAAAAAATAACAATTGATAGGACTAAAATAGAGACCCATGGTACGTAAGTTACCGAGAAAAAAAACGCGTCCGGTTAATTTGCGACCGGCAAGAGCTGACATTTTGTCTCGCACTGCAGTGGCCAAATCGCCCTCGGTGCCGCGTAAATAATCCGCTCGACGAAACCAAATCGGTGCGAAGCCTCTACAGGAAAAAGCCCAACTTTGTTGGGCTACTTCGGGTAACTCATCTAATGCCAACCACCACTGAGCGGTTGGGTAAGCAAAACTGTGCTGCGTAGGTCGCGTTCGTTGGTGAAAAACGCGACCACGCAAAATGGCGCTACTCAGCATGCCACTTGACTCCAAGGCGTTGGGTTACATCGAGCGCACTACGCACGCCATCCTCGTGGAAACCGTTGTACCAGTACGCACCACAGAAATGCGTATGCTGTTGCCCACAAATCTCGCTTCGGCATTGCCGGGCGGCCATCGAAGCAACACTGTAAACAGGGTGAGCATAAGTGAATCGACGCAAAATCCGCTCCGGTTGAATCGCATCTGTGTTGTTTAAAGTAACACAAAAAGTTTCAGGTGCATCAATGCCTTGCAAGATATTCATGTCATATGTAACCGAGCTTGGTCGGGTGCGCGCATCATCGCCATGATGCAATAAATAGTTCCAACTTGCCCATGCCCGCCGTGCCCGCGGTAATAAACGAATATCTGTGTGCAGCACAACATCATTGTCTTGATAAGGAATCGCACCTAACACCTGCTGCTCTTCAGCACTTGGATCTGCTAATAGCGCTAGCGCCTGATCGCTATGACAGGCAAAGATAACCTCATCGAAATCCTGCAACTCACCGTTGCCGAATTCAAGCGTTATATTGCCTTCACGATGCGCCATGTTGCGGTGCACCTTAGCGATGTCGCAGTTGCTATGGATACGATCTCCTAAGTGACCGATAAGAGGCTCGATATAAGCTGAAGACCCACCCATAATCGTCGCCCACTGAGGTCTATCGCTTACATTCAAAAGGCCGTGGTTCTCGAAAAAACGCAAAAAGAAGTCGAGGGGAAAGTCAGCGGCATCATCTATACTCGCCGACCAAATCGCTGCGACCATAGGTAGTAAATACAAATCCGCAACGTCTTGCGATAACTTTTGCTGCGCAAGGAATTCCCCTAAAGTCTGCTGATTCGAGCCGAGCCCTTGCGCATGTGCTGCTTTGGCTTGCTTGTTAAATTTCACAATGCCGCTCAATAATCGGTAAAAAGAAGGTTTCAGCAGATTTTTACGCTGAGCAAACAAGGTATTCAATGAATGCCCGTTGTATTCAAGGCCGGTGGCCGGATCACGCACACTGAAGCTCATTTCGGTATCGCGCCACTGCACTCCGATTTTGCGCATCAACGCGCGAAAATTCGGATAGGTCCGGTCATTAAAAACGATAAACCCGGTATCGATGGCATAGGTTTTGCCTTGTACTACTACTTCTACGGTGCGGGTGTGGCCCCCGATGTAGTCATTCTTTTCAAAAAGTTGTACGTCGTGTTGTTCGTGCAACAAATGTGCACAAGTCATGCCGGCGATGCCACTACCAATAATTGCTATCTTCATTCAGTTCCCTGCTGTACTACATCGGTTATTTGGAAAAGCGTCGCGACAACGCAACTTGCCACGATTGCGGTAGCCGTGACGAAAATTTGAGGAACCAACCAAAGGTTCGTGGAAAAGTAATATCGAGTGTATTTTTCTCAATACCTTTACGAATCGATGCCGAGGCAAATTCTGGCGTCACTTGCATCGGCATTTCGAAGTCATTTTGCGAAGTCATTGGAGTTTCAACAAACCCAGGTGACACGCTCAAGACTTTGATACCTCGCGGCGCAAGGTCCACTTGCAAACTGCGGGTAATGTAATGGATTGCAGCTTTCGAGCCACCGTAAGCTTCAGCTTTGGTAAACGGCAATAGACGTGCGGTACTGCCGACGATGACCAGCTTACTACCCGCTTTAAGATTTGGCAGCAAAGCTTCAACACAGCGCATGGTGCCAACCACATTGACGTTGAACACACGCGCAAACATATCAGCTTCGAAATGGTCGATGTCAACGTATTCGCACACTCCAGCGCTCAAGATAACCACATCAAGATCGGTATACGGCCGCAAATTTTGCAATGTTTCATCGGCATGGGTGATGTCTAGTTGTTGCCCTGCAATGGTATCAGGGAACTCCTGTTCGAGCGCCTGTAAAGCTTCTTTATTGCGGCCGCAGGCAACCACGTGATGCCCGGCTTTGGCATAATCCATGGCAAGCTGCTTGCCAATACCAGAAGTCGCACCAGTAATAAGTACATTCATGCGGGAATCATCCTTGCTTTAATTTTTTTGATGACATAACCAAGTACGGCTACATGCTCATAAATCATCGCGCCTAAATCATAATAATCGCGTTGCTGAATGATCTTGTCGTCTTTCATTTCCAAATGGCTGACACCGGGCAACACGATTTCTTGTCCGTCGGCCAGCTTTGGGTGCATCAGACGCATCTGCCAGTTAACAAAGAAGTGTTCACCATTCTCGGCGTATTCAGTAAAGGCGAAATGACACTGTTCAACATTTTCCATAGTTGCTTTGAAATACTTTTGCAGGTCTTCGAGGCCATGAACTTGATGAATCGGGTCGATAAAAGTGACTTCTTTGTGGTACAAATCGCCCAATTTATCGATGCTTACATCGGCAAACTCGTCGTAATGTTTGCGTAAGCGTTTGATGATGTCGTGCTGTTCTTGCTGCTCGTCTGTCATGTATTACCTCCGCGTTCCCATTGTGAGTTTTGTTATCATTATAGTTGCTACCACTACAATGCCTTGAACTTGCGTAGAAAGCCTTCCCTTGCCTCTTTGTGATCGACTATCGGTGTCGGATAATCGACATCGCTTAATTTTAGCCACTGTTCCGGTGCGTGAATTTCGCGCTGCGGACAATGCGCTAACTCTGGCACATACTTACGAATATAGCTGCCGTCGGGATCAACTTTTTGACTTTGTGAAGTAGGATTGAACACCCGAAAGTAAGGCACTGCGTCCGTGCCTGTTGATGCACTCCATTGCCAACCGCCATTATTTGCAGGGAAGCTACCATCGATAAGGTTTTGCATGAAGAACCGCTCACCTTTACGCCAATCAATATGTAAGTCTTTTACCAAGAAATTAGCAACGATCATTCTTACCCGATTGTGCATCCAGCCTTCTTGTTGCAACTGCCGCATTCCTGCATCGACAATCGGATAACCTGTGCGCCCCTCACACCACGCTTGGAAATCGGTCGCGCTGTCATTCCAAGGAAATGCATCAGTGTGAGGCTGAAATGCTTGTCCCCAACTCAAACGTGGCTCTGCATCCATCAGGTGTTGATAAAATTCACGCCAAGCTAATTCACTTAGCCAAGTATGCGCACCTTCATTCAGACCATCCGGAAACTCAGGTGCAAGTTGCTGCAATCTTCGGGCTGCAGTAACCGGACCCAACGCCCCCAGTTCAAAATACGCAGATAATTTTGACGTGCCATGAATTGCCGGCAAGTCGCGATCAGCGTTGTAGTCTCTGACCTGTTCCGCAACAAAAGCATCTAGTTGTTGCCACACGGCATGCTCACCAACCACCCACGCCGAGCTGTCCCGTCGCGCATAATCAACGGTTTCAGGAAAACTCGGACACTGCACAGCAGTCCTATTTGGTTTTTCATACGGTTTTGGCAACCCCGTGGTTCGCAAATGCTGCTGCCATGCTTTAAAGTAAGGCGTAAATTTTTTGTAGTAAGCACCGGCTTGTGTTCGCAGAATCGGCGGAACTAAGACTTCCCCGTGAAAACTAGTCACCGCCACGCCATTGTCGGTAAGCCAATTGCGGGTTGCACGATCGCGTCGTTGTTCGTGCAACGGATACTCACAGTTCCAATAAACCTGCTGGATCTCATGCTCAGCACAAAAATCACGCACTACGCGCGGTACTGTTTGCCAGTCGCGTACACTTTTAATGTGCAGTGCAATCCCCCACTGCGCAGCTTCTTGCTGGAGTTCCTTGAGATGACGGAGCAATAAATCGACTTTTATTGGTGCCCAATCGTGCGCTTGCCATTGCGCTTCGCTATATAAATACAGACCGAAAATCGGCTCGTTATTGGCGCAAGATTGCAACGCTGCAGCGACCGTCGGATTATCGCGTAGTCGCAGGTCATTGCGAAACCATATCAATTGTTTCATTAGAGGCCGTACCTAAGTTTTAAGTCGTTTGGATAAGGATTCAAATAACGTTGCCCCGCTAAATAGTTATTGGGGAACAGGCGTTGGTAATGCCGCAGCAGTGTAAGCGGCACTAATAAAGGTTCAAGTCCATTGCGATAAGCTAGCACCGCTTCACTGAGTTCGGCGCGCTCATCATGACTCAATTGGTCAGAAAAATAGCCCTGAATATGCTGCAACACATTGGTGTGATTTGCTCGTGTAGCAGGCTTTGCAAGCGCAGCCATGAGCGTCTCGATGTAATGGCGCAGAAACTCGGTGGTCATCTCTTGTTGCTCGGCCAACTCACGACCGATGATGCGGTAAGCTTGTTGATTATGAGCTAACAAAAGTAATTTAAGGCTGGTATGGAACGCTAGCACAGCTGATTTTTTCGGTTGCGAACCAAGTGCTTGCCATGCAGCATACACAAAAACACGCATGACAAAATTTTCACGCAACAGCGGATCGTTTAAACGCCCGTCTTCTTCCAGCGGCAACGCAGGGTAGCGTTGCTGCAGTTGCGCCGCAAAAATACCAGTCGCCTCTTTTTGCGCATGCCCAGTTGCAGGATCATATAGTTTAACCCGCTCCATACCGCAGCTTGGCGACTTCGCACACAGCACATAACCGCTGATTTGCTGCAAGTGTGGCGTGGCGCGTTCGGCAAAATCAATTAATCGTTCGGTGACATCCTCACCCGTTTTTGGCACCACAGCACGGGTACCCTTTGCATGAGCCTCGAGTCGAATCGTCGGGCGCGGCACCGGCATCCCGATACCTACTTCTGGGCATAGCTTGACAAACTCTACGTGCCGGCCAAGCTCGCTGGCGCAAAAAGCCGAACGTTTGTGGCCGCCATCGAAGCGTACTTCATCGCCCAGTAAACAGGCACTGATCCCAACCTTTATCGTTTGCATATATCCCTCTACAACATTGGTCTTCCGAGCATTACGAAAAGTGTTAAAAAAAGTTCATTACCACAGATCTAATTAAAGTTATACCACGTAACCACATCAACTAATGATAAACAAGCGCTGAAATCTAGAGGCAATCGATATGCATCGTGCACTCACCAACATTCCACTATTTCCACTATCGGGCCATGTTTTGCCTGGCGGTGTGATGCGATTACGCATCTTTGAACCACGGTACATCCGTATGGTTCGAGAAGTGTGCGCGCAAGACGACGGTCGCATTGGTATGTGTATGTTCAATGAACATGGTTCCATTGAAGCCAACTCGCATATCCATCCAATCGCAACGCTGGCACGCGTGATCGACTTTGAACATCGCGACGACGGTTTACTTGGCATCACCGTCGAAGGTATGGACGCTTGTCAAATCGACGCGATTAAATCAGACAGCGACGGCTTACGGCGTGGTAACGTCCGTATTATTGATCACTGGCCACCGACGGAGCTACCGCCGCAATTTCAGCATTTGGCCGATCGCTTGTGCCAAGTTTATGCAGAATATCCGGAATTGGGCTCTTGCCCCGGTGACGACCGTTTAGGACGCGCTGATTGGATATGTCAACGCTGGCTAGAGTTATTACCGGTGAATGCAGAAACTAAACAAGAATTGTTGCGCGAACCGTCTTGTGAACGCACATTGGATTACCTCTCTGGTTTGATAAATGAAAGCGAACAGTAGAGTGTGATCCATACCTATACAAGTTGCGTAGTAGGAAAGTAACTTGAGGAATTATCCAACAGGTAATACTATGCAGACAGTGACTACACCAAAACTAGAACGGAAACATATGTCCTCTGCGCAGCCTGATGATCCAGACCATGCTGCGGCTTTGCTCGCCCTAGTAGCAAATGAACAATCGCGTCAAGCCTTTAGCGAATTGTTTCACTACTTCGCTCCGCGCCTAAAAGCCTATGCAACTCGTCAATTCGGAAATGAACAGACAGCAATGGATTTGGTTCAGGAAACGATGACGAATGTTTGGAACAAAGCACATTTATTTAAACCAGATCGGGGTTCTGCTTCGACCTGGATATTTACTATTGCAAGGAATATCCGTTTTGACTTCTTACGGAAGAATAAACATCGCCAGCATGATTTGAGCGCTGACGAATTGTGGCCCGTATTAGCTGAAACGAACGATAGTCTCGATGACGACTACGCACTTGATGATGATTTGTTAATGCAGCAGCTCGCTGGCTACTGCGAATCATTACCGAAGGCGCAACGCACGGTTATCGAACTGATTTATGTGGAAGGGAAATCACAACAAGAGGTGGCGGATGCACTTGGCATTCCTTTGGGAACTGTCAAATCACGCACTCGCCTTGCGTTACAGAAGTTACGAGAGTTAATTAACAGCGATGATTAAATTTCACCCAAGCGAACAGCACCTCTTTCATTACGTTACTGGTGACTTAACACCAGCAATGTTAATGATGGTAGGTACGCATGTGGATATGTGTCCGCATTGCCAAAACGAGATTCAGCATATTGAAGAATCTCTGGCCCAGAAGGTGTTTGGACAAGCACAAGTACCAGCAGAGCTCACCGAACAGGTCAGTTTTTTTGATGGTGAAAGCATGCTTGCTTCTATCATGTCGCAAACACCCAAGCGTATTACGCCAGTGATGCGACAAGATGTGCCAAATGAATTAGTATTGGAAGGCAAACGCTTCCAACTACCAGGCACTCTTGCACGGAATCAACACCGCGTTGGTGAATGGCAGAAAATTCTCGGCCAGATGTGGCGTGCGCCAGTGCACGTTGGCGGCGAAGATGTACTTACCTTCATCTACATGGATAAGGATACCCGTGTGCCAGAGCACACGCACAAAGGTCGTGAAGCGACCTTAGTGGTGAACGGTGTCTTTAACGACGAACGTTCTGAATATCGCGATGGCGATTTCATTTTCGTTGATGATAGCGTGATTCACACCCCAGAGACGCGTCATGAAGATTGTCTAACCTTGTCGGCGCTAGATGCACCGATGCACTTTACGTCTGGTTTGAGCCGCTTGCTCAACCCGTTTAGTAGCTTATTCTTTAAGTAATTCTTATCATCATCGCTGTAAACCCAAAAAAGCCGCTCAATGAGCGGCTTTTTTCTTGGGTATTACTTTGGTTTAGCGTTGCTGACCCTTTGCTTAAGCTTTTGTCCGGGCCGAAAAGTCACTACGCGTCGCGCCGAAATCGGAATATCTTCACCGGTTTTCGGGTTGCGACCTGGTCGCTGGTTCTTGGTGCGCAACTCGAAATTACCAAAACCTGATAATTTGACTTCCTCACCTTGTTCTAAGGTACGACGTATCTCTTCAAAGAAGTTTTCGACCAAATCTTTTGCATCACGTTTATTGATGCCAAATTTTTCGAACAAGTGTTCTGCCATTTCTGCTTTGGTCAGCGCCATAGCTTACTCCCTCAGGGTTGCCCCAAATTCGTTTGTCAGCATCTCTACCACTGCCTTAACCGCGGTATTGATTTCATGATCTTCAAGCGTGCGCTCGGGATGCTGTAGCGTCAGCGATAAAGCTAAACTGCGGTATCCGTCAGCAACGCCCGCTCCTTCGTAAACGTCAAATAAGTTTAGGTCAACCAAGTGATTTACGCCAATATTTTCAATAGCCTTGAGGATCTCCCCTGCGGCAAGTTGGGTTGGCACCACAATTGCTAAATCACGACGAATCGATGGAAAACGTGAGATTGCTCGAGCTTGCGGTAACACCTTTGGCTGGATCGCGGCTAACTCTAATTCGAATACGAAGGTGCGCCCATTCAGGCCCAATTTCTTCTCGAATTGTGGGTGAATGGCGCCGACATGACCGACACATTTACCATTTTTGAAAATCCCTGCTGACTGACCTGGGTGCAACGCTGGATGGCTATCTGCAGTAAAGGTAAACGCGTGAGCCTCACCGGTACGGGCAAGCAATGCTTCTACGTCGCCTTTGATGTCATAGAAATCAACCGCGCGTTCACCCTCTTGCCAATGTTCAGTATGCGCTTTACCCGCTCGAATACCGGCGATCATCGGTTGTTGTGCCACGCCATTTTCTGCTTTGTCTTGCGGTAAAAAGCGCAAGCCGGTCTCAACAAACGCGAGGCTTTGCTGTTGGCGTTTTTGGTTATGCGCCACGGCGCCAATAAGGCCTGGCCATAAACTCACACGCATAGAAGACATTTCGACACTAATCGGGAATGGCAACGTCAACGCGGCCGCATCATCAAACAACAAGGCTTGATGCTTAGGATCGACGAAGCTGTAGGTAATGGCTTCTTGGTAACCACGGTCAATCAGCAACTGCTTCAGTTTACTGACCGGTAACTGCGCTTCTTTGCGCGGTACCATACGCAGCGAAGCTGCCGGAGCGGCTGCCTCGATACGGTGATAGCCATAAACGCGTGCGACTTCTTCAATTAAATCTTCTTCAATCGCAATGTCGAAACGGAAGGTGGGAACGATGACATCCCAGCCCTGCTCGGTAACCGTAACATTGAAACCTAGACGTTCGAGGATCTCGCTGACTTCAGTGTCGGCAATAGTAATACCAAGCACTTTGCTCAGCCGCGCAGCGCGCAATTGCACATGTGTCGGCTGTGGCAAATGACGCTCATCTTTAGCTTCTACGATTGGGCCCGCTTCACCGCCACAAATCTCCAGAATCAGCTGTGTTGCGCGTTCCATTGCAGTGCGCTGTAGCTCAGGATCAACGCCGCGCTCATAGCGATGCGACGCATCAGTATGCAAGCCGAAGCGGCGTGCGCGGCCAGCAATTGCGTCTGGCGCAAAGAATGCGCTCTCGAGAAAGATATCGCGGCTGCTAGTGGTAACGCCACTGCCTTCACCACCAAAAATACCTGCCATTGCAAGTGCTTGTTGTTCATCGGCAATCACTAAAATGTCACCGTCAAGCGTCACTTCATTGCCATCTAGCAGGGTCAGTTTTTCGCCTTGTTGCGCCATCCGCACATGCACACTACCTTGTAACTTATCGTTATCAAAAGCGTGCATCGGGTGACCCAGCTCTAACAACACATAGTTCGTCACATCGACCACCGGGTCGATAGCACGGATACCACTGCGACGCAGGCGCTCGCGAAGCCACAATGGCGTTGCTGCGGTGACATCCACGTTGCGGACCACACGGCCTAAGTAACGTGGGCATGCAGCCGGCGCGTCTAGCACAATAGCACGTTGCCCATCGTGCGTTGCGGCAACAGCCGCTATCTCTGGTTCATTGACAGTTAAACGATTCAACACGCCAACTTCGCGAGCGATACCGCGCAAACCTAAACAATCAGCACGATTTGGCGTTAAATCAACGTCGAAAGTTGCATCATTCAGTTCAAGATACTCACGGTAATCCATACCCACTGGCGCATCGGCCGGTAACTCAATGATACCGTCGTGATCATCGTTCAAACCAAGTTCAGCATTGGAACACAGCATGCCATTTGAAGGCTGTCCACGTAACTTGGCTTTTTTAATCTTAAAATCACCTGGTAAGACGGCGCCAATGGTGGCAACTGCTACTTTTAGACCGGTACGGCAGTTTGGTGCACCACAGACGATAGTCGCCGGTTCGTCGGCACCGATATCAACTTCAGTCACTTGCAATTTATCGGCATCAGGGTGCTGCCAACACTTGATGACTTCGCCCACCACAACGTTATTAAATGCCGGAGCTACGGGCGCGACATCATCAACTTCTAAGCCAGCCATACTCAGCTGTTCCGCCAAGCCAATTTGGTCTAGCGCTGGATTCACCCAGCTACGCAGCCATTTTTCGCTAAATTTCATTTGAGCACCCGAACTTAATTAAACTGTTTCAAGAAACGCACGTCGTTCTCGAAGAACGCACGTAGGTCGTTTACGCCGTAGCGGAGCATCGTCAGACGCTCAACACCCATACCAAAGGCAAAGCCGGTATATTTTTCGCTATCAATACCTACTGCCTGTAGCACTTTTGGGTGCACCATACCGCAGCCTAAGACTTCCAGCCATTGACCGTCTTTACGACGCACATCAACTTCAGCTGAAGGCTCTGTAAACGGAAAATACGAAGGTCGGAAACGCACTTCCAAGGACTCTTCGAAAAAGTTAACCAGGAAGTCTTCAAGAATGCCTTTGAGCTGGGTAAAGCTGACATCGGTATCGACCATCAAACCTTCGACTTGGTGAAACATCGGTGTGTGGGTTTGATCGTAATCGTTACGATACACGCGACCGGGGGAAATAATCCGCAGTGGTGGTTGTTCGGTTTCCATAGTACGGATTTGTACGCCCGAGGTCTGCGTACGCAACATCGTTGTTGGGGTGAAATAAAAGGTGTCATGATCCGCACGCGCCGGATGATTCGCCGGAATATTGAGCGCATCGAAGTTGTGGAAATCGTCTTCGACTTCAGGTCCTTCGACCACACGGAAGCCCAAATCACCAAAGAACTGCTCAATACGCTGAATGGTTTGCGTCACCGGATGAAATCCACCCACCGCAGAACGCCGGCCTGGTAAGGTCACATCAATGCGCTCAGCGGCAAGTTTCTCTGCCAACTGTGCTTGTTTCAACGCTTCGTTGCGCGCATTTATTGCTTGCTGAACTTGCTGTTTAGCCACGTTAATAGCCTGACCAGCAGCTGGACGCTCCTCGGCAGAAAGTTTACCTAAGCTTTTCAGTTGCTCAGTTAATAGACCTTTCTTACCCATGTATTCGACACGCACTGCGTCGAGCTCTTGCGGTGTGGTTGCTGCAGCAATGGCCGACTCGGCTTGTGCAACAATGTCATTTAACTCCATGACTTTCCTCGTTTACCCCTGTAAAGGCGCTTATCATAGCGAAAAACCATAAAAAAAGGGAGCAATCTTGCTCCCTTTTTCAACTTCTTCGTGGCTTACAGAGAGCTTTTTGCTTTCTCTACCAACGCAGCAAAACCATTTTGGTCGTGAACTGCGATGTCCGCCAGAATTTTACGATCGATTTCAACAGATGCTTTTTTCAAACCGTTGATAAAGCGGCTGTATGACAAACCGTTTTGACGTGCCGCAGCATTAATACGCACAATCCACAATTGACGGAATTGACGCTTTTTGTTGCGACGGTCACGATAAGCATATTGACCTGCTTTAATAACCGCTTGCTTCGCTACGCGATAAACGCGTGAACGAGCACCATAATAACCTTTCGCCTGCTTCAGGACTTTCTTGTGACGCGCTCGCGCGATCACACCACGTTTTACTCGTGCCATTTGCTATCTCCTTCCCTTACGCGAATGGTAACATACGCTGAACTAAGCCAACATCAGACTCGTGCACCATGCTCTTAGCACGTAGGTGACGCTTCCGCTTTGAGCTCTTTTTGGTCAGGATGTGACGCAAATGAGACTGTTTACATTTGAAGCCGCCTGAAGCGGTTTTCTTAAAGCGCTTTGACGCGCCTTTTTTGGATTTCATTTTCGGCATGAAAATTACTCCGCATTGTTAATTGAAAGTGTAACAGGGTGAGGACAACAAAAGTTGGCCTACTTGTGTACCACAGTTACTTCTTAGCAGGGGCCAGCACCATAATCATCTGGCGACCCTCAGCCCGTCTCGGGAACGACTCAACAGTAGAGATTTCTTGCAAATCGTCTTTGATACGATTTAGCAATTCAATGCCCAACTCTTGGTGCGCCATTTCACGGCCACGGAAACGAACGGTGACTTTAGTTTTGTCACCTCCCTCGAGGAAGCGAGTCAGGTTGCGCAGTTTTACCTGGTAATCGCCCTCATCTGTGCCAGGACGGAATTTGACTTCCTTGACCTGAATCTGTTTCTGATTTTTCTTTTGCTCTTTCGCGTTCTTAGCTTTTTCGTAGAGGAACTTGCCATAATCCATCAGACGACATACTGGTGGCTCCGCATTTGGGCTAATTTCCACCAGATCAACACCGGCCGTTTCGGCCTTTTCAAGAGCTTCTTGAATACTTACGACACCAATCTGTTCACCTTCAACGCCGATTAAGCGCACTTCGTTCACGCGAATATCTTCGTTGATACGATTTTTGTCAGCAGGTTTCTGAGTTCTTTTTCCGCCTTTAATGGGTCATTCCTCCAATAAATTAACTAATTTTGCGACTACGCACTTCGTCTTGCAGCTCAGCAATAAATTGCTCAAGGCCTTTTACGCCTTGGTCTTCGCCGCGACGCGTACGTACCGCAACCGCTTGGTTCTCGACTTCTTTATCGCCAACAACCAACATATAAGGAACACGTTTTAATGTGTGCTCGCGAATTTTAAAGCCTATTTTCTCATTTCTCAAGTCAGCTGTCGCCCTAAATCCGAGTTTATTCAACTCTTTTACGGTATTTTTGACGTAATCTGCCTGATTATCGGTAATATTCATCACCACGACCTGCGTTGGCGCAAGCCATAATGGGAAATAGCCCGCATATTCTTCAATCAAAATCCCCATGAAGCGCTCGAGTGAACCGAGAATCGCACGGTGAATCATGACTGGGGTGTGACGTTCATTGTCTTCGCCCACGTAAGTTGCGCCTAAACGCCCTGGTAGGGCAAAGTCCAACTGAATGGTGCCACACTGCCATGCGCGACCTAAACAGTCATGCAAGGTAAATTCAATTTTCGGACCATAGAAAGCGCCCTCACCCGGCAAGTAATCGAATTCGATGCCGTTGTTTTTCAATGCTTGTGCCAAAGCTTGCTCGGCATGATCCCACACCGCATCATCACCCAAACGTTTTTCGGGACGGGTCGAAAGCTTCACAACGATGTCTTCGAAACCAAAAGTTTTGTAGGTTTCGTACACCATCTTAATACAGCCGCTGACCTCTTCTTGGACTTGGTTATCAGTACAGAAAATATGAGCATCGTCTTGGGTAAAACCACGTACCCGCATTAACCCATGCAATGCGCCCGACGGCTCATTACGATGACAGCAACCGAACTCGGCCATACGCAGTGGCAAATCACGGTACGATTTCAAACCTTGATTAAAGATTTGTACGTGTCCGGGGCAGTTCATCGGCTTAATGGCGTACTCGCGATTTTCTGAAGCCGTGGTGAACATGAGTTCAGAGAATTTCTCCCAGTGCCCGGACTTCTCCCATAGTACGCGGTCCATCATAAACGGACCTTTCACTTCTTGATACTTGTACTCACGTAACTTTTCGCGAATAAACATTTCAAGCTCTTGGAATACGGTCCAACCGTTATGATGCCAGAACACCATACCTGGCGCTTCTTCTTGCCAGTGGAACAAGTCTTGTGCTTTACCGATTTTGCGGTGATCGCGCTTTTCCGCTTCTTCTAAGCGCTGTAAATAGGCTTTCAGCTGCTTCTTGTCTGCCCAAGCAGTGCCGTAAATACGCTGCAACATCTTGTTATTCGAATCGCCGCGCCAATAAGCGCCCGCCGACTTCATAATTTTGAAATGTTGGCAAAAACGCATGTTCGGTACGTGCGGTCCACGACACATATCAACGTATTCTTCGTGATGATAGAGGCCAGGACGGTCATCTTGGCTGATATCATCATCTAAAATTTCAACTTTGTAGGGCTCATGCCGCTCGACAAAGACTTCACGTGCTTCTTTCCAGCTGACTTTCTTTTTAATCACGTCATATTCAGTTTTTGCCAACTGCAACATACGCTTTTCGAGAGCATCCAAATCTTCTTGGGTGAGCGCACGATCTAAGTCGACGTCGTAGTAGAAACCGTTATCAATGACTGGCCCAATTGCCATTTTCGCTGCTGGAAACAGCTGTTTTAATGCATGCCCAAGCAGATGCGCACACGAGTGACGGATGATGTGTAGACCCTCTTCGTCTTTCGGTGTGATGATATGCACGGTGGCGTCATCGGTGATCAGATCACAAGCGTCAGCAAGCTGACCGTTGATTTTGCCGGCAACCGTTGCCTTGGCAAGACCAGGACCGATATCTTGAGCTACTTCGAGAATGGAAACGGGTTTATCGAAAGCGCGTTGACTTCCATCAGGGAGCGTTACTACAGGCATGCTTACATGTTCCTTTAACAGTGGTGACACCTACCAAGTGCCACTTGTGATTCAACGAGAAGCCGCAACTATACCGTACTGAACGAAGTGACGCAACGCGCCTATTGGCGTGGTCTAGAAGCACAGTTACAATAGCCGCCCTATGGACATTTTTATCGGCCCACTTGCCGCCCTCCTCGCTGCCTTATTTTGGGCCTGTGCCACGCTTCTTTATAGTCGCGCGGGCAGCTATTTGAATGCCGCCCAACTGAATTTAGTCAAAGGCTTTGTTGCGGTGCCGCTGCTCGCATTGTTTGCGCTGCTTAGTGGCGAATTACTTGCGTTCGATGGCAGCGCAGCCGCTTGGCTCTTGCTCGCCAGTGGCGTGATCGGTATTACTCTTGGCGATACGCTGTACTTCGGTGCATTGCGGCGGATTGGCCCATGGTATGCCATGCTCTTCGAGTACTTAGCTCCACCGTTTGCCGCGCTCATTGCTTGGTGGTGGCTTCAAGAAGCGATGACCTTGCGCGAGCTCGGTGCAGCGCTAGTGGTTTTAGTCGGTATTTTTGTCATCATTAGCGAACGCTCGCCAGAGCCACGTGCGCAACAGCTATCGCTGAGCGGCATGGCCGCAGGTGTCGGCGCAGCGCTCTGCCAAGCCCTTGGTTTGGTAATGGCTTTTGAGGCGCTCGCCAGCTTCGCCGTTAGCCCGTTGCAAGCGGCACTGGTGCGCCTTACGGCAGGCACGCTAGCGCTGACTGCAGCCCTGCTATTGTTGAAACCGAAAATCATCGGCCAAACCAAAGCAGCACTGCGGCACACCTCTATACCCTGGTTATTGGTGGCGATCATCATGGGCACTTTGCTGGCCATCTGGCTGCAACAAACCGCCATCGCCTACCTCCACCCGGGTCTCGCCCAAACCCTGCTTGCCACCGCGCCACTTTGGTTGATCCCAATTCAATGGTTGCGTGGCGAACCACCAAGTTTACGCAGTATTAGTGGTGCGTTAGTGGCTGCTGCAGGCATTACATTGTTATTTTGGCGCTGAGCGCATTCATCGATCATACTGCTATTAAGTACTGCGGTTACGAGGTAGCTATGAACACAGAGAAATTGCATGACGCGGCAGTGCGTTGCCCGCACTGCGGCCATAACATTCACCTCGCGATTGATGCGTCACAAGGCGCTCAAGATTATCAAGATGAATGTCCGGCCTGCGGGAGTGATGTGCATTTGGCGATTGAGGTCGACGAGTTGCACGATAAAATCATCGTCAAAATCGATCCCGACGAATAACCTCGTTATTCGTTATTCGTTAGGGGTGCTCGTTGCTAGCTCTCCCTAACGATTAACGAGTAACGGTTAACCTTTGTTTTGGGCTAGGTAGCGGTTGACGGTGTCGACGATAGTAATGGTCTGCTGATCGAACTCTAAATTGACCCGCGTTCCAGGCTGCGCTGACTTTAAATTCGTTAAACGCAATGTTTCTGGAATTAAATGCAACGAAAACTGACTGTCGTGAACCTGACCAATGGTGAGACTTGCGCCATTGACGCTGATAAAACCTTTTGCGAATACATAGGCTTGAAATTCTGCCGGAAACCGAATCCACATGGCCCAGTTATCTGCAGTTTCGGTAATGGTTTCGACCACCCCGGTGGCATGAATATGCCCCGAAACATGATGTCCACCAATTTCGTCCCCTACTTTTAATGAACGTTCGAAATTGACTTCAGCGCCGACTTCGAGCTCACCTAAATTGGTCAGACGCAAGGTTTCATCGATCACATCAAACTGCACCGTGTTTGTGTTAAATTGAACCACTGTCAGACAAGTTCCGTTTATAGCGATACTGGCACCAATTTCTAGCTTTTCTAGAAACCGTGGTTCAACTTGCACGGTTAAACGACGAAAGTCAGGTTTATTTTCGATAGCAACAACTGCTGCTTGGCATTGCACGATACCGGTAAACATGATGCGACCTTATGTTCAGCTTCAAATGACGTCGATTATTGTAAGACTTCGCCGCGCGCTTGGCTATATATGTGCGGCATTAGTACTCAGTGGCTGCAGTGACTTACCCGACAGCCTAAAAAGTCTCAATGATTATCAGCAACGCGTTACCAACACATTGGAACGACCGGCGGTGCGCTTTACTGTGCCGAACTACCCGCGTTTGCCCGCGAGTCGTGATCTGCAAGTGGAAGTGCCGCGAGTGAGCATTTCGCTGTTAGATGCTTGGCGCATTGAAAGTTGTCCAGCCGCGCAACTCATCGCTGAGCGTAACAGCGCACTAGGCAAACTCAGTCAGGGCGTCACTCGTTACTATGGTGATTTGCTGTTACTTGATGCGGGTAGAGAATGCGTCGCCACAGTACGCGCGGAAGATCCTAACTTAGCAGAGCGTCTAGCTGCCGCCTTGCAACAAAAGGCAGCCACTCTTGCTGCGGCTCGGCAACAAGCCATAGCCAGCGATGACGCCCTGCGCCATGCGCTGCGCATGGGGGCAAATGGTCTAAGAGAAGTCGATGACGCAGTTTTTGCTGAACAACTCGCAGCCCTTGAACAAGTTGTTTACGCTCTTGAGCAAAGCCAACCGCAAAACGATGAAGCGCGCGTGGAAGCTGCGCTCCAAACCATCCATCAAAGCGACTATCTACCGCGCTTATGGCGTACCTTGCAAGAACAATCGGCTTACCTCACGCAATTAGCAACTATCACTGATAACCTTACTGAACGCGCCGGTTGCGATGCGCCCACGCGCCCCAATCGGGCAGAAGTATTACATACAGTTTTCTTAAAGTTTTTTATTGGTGAAGTGCAGCCACAATTAGCCGCTGTTACCGCACAAGGACAACGAGCAGCGAACGTATTGCAACGCTTACAGGCGCTCACGTCGCAGCCATTGCTGCAGGATTACTTGGCACAGCTTGTCACCAGCGTTGCACAACTACGTGAAGCGACTAAAGCGCATGTACAGCCGTGGCAAAGTTTCTTTACTGCATGTGAGTTCACTCCCGGCGGCTAAGGCGATGCAACGGGATTACCTCTCTTGGTGTATCGACAATCATAGAGTATTATTGATAATAATTCTTATTCACAAGTTAATTTAATGAGGTGTTTGAATGAAAACTTTGATGATGTTGAGTGCAGCGGCTTTGTTAAGCTTTACCACAACTAGTTTTGCAGACGATCAAGAGCGTTATGAGCACTTTTCAGGGCAGCCGGCTAAAAACCTTGACCAAGCATTGTTTAACCTGAAAAATTTTAACGCCAAAATGGCGGAAATCATGGCGAAAGATGAGCTGACACCGCAAGATATGGCGACCATCCACCAGCTCAGTTATACCCTTGAAAATGCATTGCAGCGCCTCGATGAAGAAGTAGATGTTATGCAAGCTGTGTTGGAAGAAGTGCACTTAGCTTCGGAAAGCATGGACTACGAAACGGTGCAGAAGCAAGGTAAAGTGTACCTAGAAAGCACTGGTAAAATCGTTAAAGAATAAGGACCTATCATGCAATTTAGCAGTACATCGAGTTATATCGTTGCGGATGAATTAGCCCTTGCCGTCAATGCTGCGGTGACACTGGAAAAGCCCTTACTGCTCAAAGGTGAGCCAGGTACCGGTAAAACCAAGTTAGCTGAAGAGTTGGCCGCAAGTCTCGGTGTACCGCTATTGCGCTGGCAAATTAAATCGACGACCAAAGCCCAACAAGGCTTGTACGAATATGACGCAGTGTCACGATTGCGCGATAGCCAACTGGGCAGCGACAAAGTACATGACATCAGCAACTACATTAAGCCGGGCAAGTTATGGCAAGCCTTCACTGCTGCACAGCGCCCAGTATTGTTGATCGACGAAATTGACAAAGCCGATATTGAGTTTCCTAATGATTTGCTGCACGAGCTCGATCAAATGGAATTTCATGTCTACGAGACCGGCGAGCAAATTACTGCACAGCAACGCCCTATCGTGGTGATTACGTCGAATAACGAAAAAGAGCTACCTGACGCGTTTTTGCGCCGCTGCTTTTTTCATTACATCAACTTCCCTGATGCCGCCACGTTGAGCGATATTGTTCGCGTCCATTATCCAGACATTCAGCGCGAGTTACTACAGACTGCACTCGAAGTCTTTTTTGATGTACGAAAGTTACCAAACTTGAAGAAAAAACCATCCACTTCAGAACTGATTGATTGGTTGAAACTGTTACTAGTGGAGGATATCGGCCCACAACAGTTAAGAGACAGCAAGGGCTTGATGCCTATGTTTGGCGCACTGTTGAAAAACGAGCAGGACGTACAGTTGGTCGAAAAACTGGCATTCATGGCACGTCGCCGAGAAAGCTAATGCTAATTGAATTCTTTTTTTGTCTACGCAAGCACGGCTTAAAAACCAGCATCACTGAACTGCTCGATTTATTGGCCGCACTTGAACAGCAGGTGGTGTTTGCCGACATTGAAGCCTTCTATTTTTTAGCGCGATTGACCTTGGTAAAAGATGAAAGCCAATTTGACCGTTTTGACCGCGCCTTTGCTGAGTACTTTGAAGGCGTGGAACAGGTCGATCTGGCCAGTGCAATTCCAGAAGACTGGTTGCGGCGCTCGCTACAACGTCAACTTAGTGATGAAGACAAAGCCAAACTGCAAGCTTTGGGTGGCCTTGACGAATTGTTAAAGGCCTTTCAAGAACGGCTGAAGGAACAACAAGAACGCCATGCCGGTGGCAACAAATGGATCGGCACCGGCGGTACCTCGCCATTTGGTGCTTATGGTTTTCATCCGGAAGGTATTCGCATCGGCCAAGAAGGTTCGAATGCCCGGCGGGCAGTCAAAGTTTGGGATAAACGCGAGTTCCGTGACCTCGACACCGAGGGCGAACTCAACAATCGCACCATGCAGCTTGCTTTGCGTAAACTACGTAAGTTCGCTCGTACCGGCAGCGCCGAAGAACTCGACTTAGATGAAACCATTCGTGCCACTTCACAAAAAGCGGGCTTACTCGACTTGAAATGGCGTCCGGAACGTCACAATGCGGTGAAGGTCTTGCTCTTGTTTGACGTAGGCGGTTCGATGGATGATTTCATTTACGAGTGCCAGCAACTCTTTGCTGCAGCGCGCAGTGAATTCAAACACCTCGAGTTCTATTACTTCCATAACTGCGTTTATGAAGAAGTTTGGCAATCGAACGAGCGCCGTTTCAGCGAGAAAACACCGACTCGTGAACTCATCAATAAATATGGGCGTGATTACAAGCTGATTTTCGTTGGCGACGCCACCATGGGGCCCTATGAGATCGCCTACCCCGGCGGCAGTGTTGAGCACTGGAACGAAGAACCTGGTCAAGTGTGGATGCGGCGCTTATTGAATCATTTTGACAACGCGGTATGGCTTAATCCGCAGCCGTTGGAGCACTGGAAGTGGCATCACTCAATCGACATGATGCACGAACTCATGGGCGGCCGCATGTACCCCATGACTCTCGACGGCATCAGCGGTGCAATTACGACGCTGTTGAGAAAATCTGCTGCAACTGCCCCCGTTTCTTGAGTAAGTCAGCCAAAGTGAACTCTCGCAAGTAGTCGTAAAAGAGTTCCTTGCCCCGCGCCACAATCCCATTAAGCTCACAAGCTGGCAGTGCCACACAATAAGGGTTGTGGCACTCAATCCATGGCTCATCGCCTTCGAGCTGACGAATCACATAATCCAAACGAATCTCATTAGGAGCCTTGGCTAAGAAAAAGCCACCGTTTTTGCCACGGCGTGTTTCAATCAATTGCAGACGGCCCAAGTGGTGCACCACTTTGTTGACGTGATTGCTAGATAAACTGAAGGTTTCGCAGATGTCTTTGATGGTGGTTAAGCGCTCCGGCGCTTCCGTCCTATTGTTCGAACTTTCTTTAGCACCCTCTTTAGCACCAAGGTACATCAAAATTCGTAAACCATAATCGGTATATTTTTTTAATTGCATGACGCCCGCCTGCCCTTGCGAAATTTACATCTTCAAACTTGATCTTCGTCAAAGATACATGAATAATGCATATTATAAAACATGCATTGGAGATGTAGGTTATGACAGCACACACCTTATTGCGTAGCGCCAACACTGCCATGGTGGTTTTTCTGACCCTCTTCTTGATTGTCGCTTATCTGGCGTGGGGCATGGAAGCGCAACTTCCCTTAATGTTGATCGCGGTCTTACATTTTCTACAAATACTGCTGGCCGGACTTTTTAAAATTTCTTACGTGATTCGGCTGATCGCCCAGAATCAGCTTGGTCAGCCACTGCGCTAGATACTTAGACCGCGCTAATAGCCGCCGCTTTCAAGGGCGGCCATACCAATGCCAGCAATAATTGCCATTAAGAAGAAAAGCACGAATGCAACCAGTATCCAAATCAACATGGACCGCGCCCAGTTACGCTTACTCAACGGCGTTGAGTGGCTAAATGCCCAAACTAGTAACAAAAATGAAGTTCACCAACGGAATACTGGTTAAGAAAATGGTCAAAAAGCAACCCTTTTGTCGCTCAAAACCGATTTTGGGCAATTGGTTTGACCAAAGTCAAAGGAATTGACAACCAAGTTGGTATTCTAACCCTGCCTAAAATTCTCAAATCGGGAGGTTGTTATGTCCCCTGTCATTCGCAAACACGCTGACGTTGTCGCCATTCTTCATGCGCCCGAAGCATGGAGTAATCAGGTATCTTCGCACCTCAACGTACCCAACGGTATGGATGCGCCGGAACACACGCGGTATCGCAAGCTAATCGAACCATTTTTCGATGCGCAAACCCTGCACCGATTTGAGCCAGTTCTAAAGCAACTCGTGACGCGATTATTTCGTGACCTGCCCGAAGAGTTTCATGTTGAAAGCGAGCTTGCTTACCCATTTGCGTTGCAAGCACAATGTGCATTTATGGGTTGGCCACGCGAATTAGAAGCCGCCCTGTTGCAGTGGATACAGCGCCAGAAAAAAGCCAGTGCGGCAGGCGACAGAGAAACCATGCGCCAATTAGCCGCTGAGTTTAGCCAACTGATGGTGGCCGAATTTAATCGCGCTCGTTCCGGCGAATACCCAGGTGATAGTGTGACTTCAAGGCTGGTTCATCTGAGCATCGAAGGCGAGCCGTTATCCGACGAATACCTAGTAAGCATTGTGCGTAATTGGACTGTCGGCGAACTTGGCACCATAGCCAACGCAGTAACGGCTATCGTGAATTTTTTGCAAGCCAACAACGTGGTGCGCAAACAGTTACAGCAAGCTACAGAACATATTGATCACGCTGTCGACGAAATACTGCGTTTTAACGCGCCGCTGGCAAGTAACCGCCGCCGTGCTGTATGCCCTATGCACATGAGAGGCCAAGCTGTCGAAGCCGACACCGTTGTGACACTCGACTGGGGTGCCGCCAACACTGACCCCGAGGTATTCGAGCAACCGCACCAGTTTCGTTGGGATCGCGACCCGCGCGACAACTTATTGTACGGCGCCGGCATTCATGTCTGCCCCGGCGCCCCACTAGCGCGCCTAGAACTGCGCGTATTCACCCAAGCCCTGCTCAGCCACAAAACCCGCAGCCCGGCCCACGCATCACCGTAACCCTCAAAAAATATTCATTGATCCAAAAAATGAATCATGGTTCACTTCTTGCTATCGATAATTAGATAGCAAGAACACCATGGCCTATCGCGAAACAACTCAAATACGCCAGCGTAAGCAGGCAACCCAAGAAAACATTCTCAGCAATGCCCTAACGTTGCTGAACGAAGTAGGATTCAGCGGCTTACAAATGGCCTCTTTGGCCAAGCGCTGTAACCTAGCTACAGGCACCCTGTATCGCTACTTTGCCAACAAAGAAGCTTTATGTACCGCCATATTTGAACACGCCACAAATATTGAAGTAAGCCAGGTTCAGCAACAGCTTAGCGCTACCGCAAAACCTATACCCGAGCGCATCACCAACGCATTAACCACATTTGCAAAACGTGCCCTTCGCGCACCTGTCACTGCATGGGCTTTAATTGCAGAACCCGTTGAGCCTGCGGTTGTTGCAGCTCGTTTAAAATATCGAGAGCGCTACGCAGACTTATTCGCCCAAGCGATTGAGCAAGGCATTAGCGAACAAAGCTTACCACCACAAAATAGTGCGTTGAGCAGCCGCGCTTTAGTTGGAGCCATTGCTGAAGCTTTAATTGGCCCCTTAGCCCATCAGCATGAACGCGAACCGAATAGCGCAATTTATGAAAGCGTGCGCTTTTGTCTTCAAGCAATAACAGCACGACCTCACTCATGTGTGTAAAGCAAAGATGTGTAGAACAAAAGATGCAGAACAACAAATTTCATGCAGGAGAACAAGAATGACTATTCCAGACCAGTATCTCGCTCAAACCCACACGGTAGAAAACCAACCACCAGAGCTTGAAAACTATAACCTGTACGCCGAAGATAAAGCATTGCAAGAGGCGGTAAAGCGCGAAGGCGCAAGCTGGGCTGAACAAGACATTGCGCGCTTTGGTGCTGAATGCGGGCTACCTGAGCGCATAGCGCTGGGTTTTGCGGCTAACGTCAATAAGCCGCTACTTGTTACCCACGACCGTTTTGGCAACCGCGTTGATCAAATCGACTTTCATCCCAGCTATCACCAGCTAATGGATATTGCGATAACTGAAGGTTTACATGCCAGCCCATGGGCTGCTCCCAAACTGGGAGCCCATGTCGCGCGTGCCGCCAAATATTACTTGCACACCCAAGTAGAGGCGGCTCATGGCTGCCCTATCACCATGACTTTTGCCGCCATTCCGGCCTTGCAACATCAACCAGATTTACTGGCTAAATTTGGTCCTAAAATAATGGCGCCCGAATACGATAGCCGAAACGTACCCGACAGCATGAAACGCGGGCTCACCATTGGAATGGCAATGACTGAAAAGCAAGGCGGCTCAGACGTGCGCAGCAATAGCACGCGCGCCTACCCTATTGCAGCCGAAGGTCCTGGCGAAGCATATGAGTTAGTGGGTCATAAGTGGTTTGTTTCAGCACCAATGTGCGATGCCTTCTTAGTTCTGGCCCAAACAAACAAGGGCCTATCATGTTTTTTACTGCCACGCTGGCGCCCAGACGGCACTAAAAATGCACTACAAATTCAGCAATTAAAAAACAAAATGGGCAACGTCGCCAATGCCTCCAGTGAGTGCGAATTACGTGGCGCGTTGGCGTGGATGGTTGGCGAAGAAGGCCGTGGCATCCGCACGATTATAGAAATGGTTTCTATGACCCGCTATGACTGCATGATTGGTTCATCGTCAGGCATGCGTCAAGCCACTGTTCAAGCTTTGCACCATGCGCGCCATCGCAGCGCATTCGGCGCCAAACTTAGTGAGCAACCCTTGATGCAAAACGTGCTCGCCGACTTGGCCCTTGAGAGCGAAGCTGCAATGACGCTAACGATGCGCATGGCGCGCGCCATGGATCAACAAGATCAAGAGCATGAACGGCTACTTGCCCGGATCGCCACTCCCATTGGTAAATATTGGATCTGCAAACGCACCCCTAATCACGCTTATGAAGCAATGGAAGTTATTGGCGGCATGGGCGTTATGGAAAACACGATTATGCCTAGGCTATTCCGCGAATCGCCGGTAAACGCGATATGGGAAGGCAGCGGCAACGTACAGTGTCTCGATATTCTTCGCGCGGTGCAAAAAGAGCCAAAGGTACTGGAAGCTTATTTCGCCGAGCTTGCAAAAGGCACTGGTGCTGACCGCCGCTTTGATAGCTTCGTGAGCG
Source organism: Pseudidiomarina atlantica (assembly GCF_000753735.1). Lineage (GTDB taxonomy): Bacteria > Pseudomonadota > Gammaproteobacteria > Enterobacterales > Alteromonadaceae > Pseudidiomarina > Pseudidiomarina atlantica. Next base: position 385,014 of record NZ_JPIN01000001.1, read on the forward strand.
ATTTAAAAACGCACTTTAGCCAAACACCGCAACAAGAATGGCAGTATCAAGCACGCTATTTCGCCGACCACATGGCGCTCGCGTTACAAGGGGCACTGCTCATCCAACATGCGCCCAATGAGATTGCTGATGCATTCTGCGCCTCGCGCTTAACCGCTCACACTAGCACCAACTATGGCTGTTTGCCCCGTGGGATTGATATCCAAGCAATAGTATCGCGCGCATTTTAAGGAGAACTTATGATTATCCCAGCTTACGTGGCACGTAACGCCAGAAAATACCCATCTCACGAAGCAGTAATAGATGGCTCATTACGTGTCAACTGGCAACAACTGAATCAACATATCGAGTATTTCGCTGCTCATCTCACCCAAAAACATGACATACAACAAGGGGATCGTGTCTGTTTGGTGCTGCCCAATAGCTACACTTTTATTGTGGCGCATTTCGCAGTGCAGCGTATAGGCGCTATTGTCGCCCCCATCAACGTCAAACTCACCGCAAGTGAACTCAAGTATATTTTTAATGATGCCGAAGCAAGCTTAGTGATCACTTGCGCAATGACCAGTTCCCAAGCGCTGCAAGCGTGTGCCGAGTTGCAATTGGCAAACCTTAGTATTGATGATATGCCTGAGTACATCGACAGACATTGCACAGATGGCTCATTGATCGAGCTAGACGAACAAGCGATCGCTACGCCGGCGACCTTACTTTACACATCGGGCACTACTGGACGTCCAAAAGGCGTGCTCTTCGACCATAAAGCATTGTTATTTGTCGGCATGATGTTTGCCACCGAAATGCAGTATCGCCCTGAGAGTCGCTTGCTCTCGCTGATGCCTTTTACTCACTCAGCACCGCTTAACTTAACATTGGTTGGGGGCACGATTATGGGCAGCACACATGTGGTCGCCCCCACATTCACCCCTGACCTACTGTTGAATCTAGTTGAACAAGAACGCACCACACACTTCTTCGGTGCCCCCGTCGCCTACTTGCTCACCGCACAACACCCGCAAATTGGCGCAGCCGATCTGAGCAGTATGACCCACTGGATCTATGGCGGCGGTCCGTTGGCTGGCGATCATGCTCGGCGCGTGCAAAAAGCCTTTGCCAGTGATCAGTTTTACTGTGTCTATGGACTGACTGAAGCAGGTCCAACAGGAAGTTTGTTGTTACCTCATGAGCACCGTGACAAAGCTGGTTCCGTGGGCAAGCGCGCTGCGGCATTTACCGAGATACGTGTCGTTAACGAACATGGCGAGCTCGCGGCGGTCGACGAACCAGGCGAAATTCATATTAGTGGCGAAGGTGTCATGCGTGAATACTGGCGCAATACGAGTGCAACTCATGAAATCTTTACCAGCGATGGATGGCTCCGTACTGGCGACATTGGGGTACGCGATGCCGATGGTTTTTATTGGGTCAAAGATCGCATCAAAGACTTGATTATTTCGGGTGGTGTCAACGTTTACCCGCGCGAAGTCGAGGATGCGCTTGCCAGCCACCCGGCGGTGCTCGAAGTCGCAGTAATTGGCGTACCTCATGAGCAATGGGGAGAATCAGTAAAAGCTTGTATCGTGCTACGCGAGCCAGTCGACGAGAGCGTTTTGCGGGCGCATGTAGAAGAGCGCCTTGCAGATTATAAGCGGCCGCGTGAATACCAGTTTTTTGATGAACTACCACACAATGCCAATGGCAAAATCTTGAAACATTTATTGCGTTTATAGCGGCTAGAGATTTTGTAGCTGGGCGCTATAGTGAGGTTACTGTTCGATTCTTACGCAATCGAGCTGCGAAACGGCAAAAAGCACTTGCACCACCGCAGCGGAATGACTAATATAGCGCCCGTTCGCTGTTCGCGAACTTCTATTTAAAATGTGCGTCCGTAGCTCAGTTGGTTAGAGCACCACCTTGACATGGTGGGGGTCGGTAGTTCGAGTCTACTCGGACGCACCATTTTCTCGATATGCATCCACATGATCCAAGCCAGCCCTTAAGCCCGAGTTGTAGCCTATTTCTAACTTTTCGAGTTGCCGAGTGAAGCGTCCCACGGGAAAGTATTCCGGTGGCGCGAGCACATGTACCGTGCAATCAGCGGGTGGATTGGCAATAAAGTCGAGCGCATCGTTGTAAAGCTGGGCGCGTTTCTCGATAGCGGCATACAACGCTGGGTACTTGCCTAGCAGACGTTCGGTGATACCCAGTGTTCGACCGATTTTCTTGCGGTAGCCGATACCGCGTGACAATACCACGGTGATTTCACGAGCACCCTGCTCATAGGCGCGAATCACTGGAATCGAGTCAGCAACGCCACCATCTGTCATAGCTTCGCCGTCAACTTCTGGGAAATCCCTAAACACTAGAGGAATCGCACATGATGCGGGAAATAGTTGATGCATATTGGCTTCGTTGACCTCCAGGTACGCAGCTTGTCCGTCACTAATTCGCGTGGTCACAACAAATAATGGTATGCCCCCGTTCAAGTAACGCTCAAAGTGCAGTTCAACCTGATTAAACGACTCGCGCCATAACCATTCAACATCACAGAAATGACCTCCGGTAAGTCCCCGTATAGGGTCAATAAACTCTTTAGCTTGTGCAAGCTCGGTTAAAATGCGGTAGCTACGTTGGTAATCATGGGTCAGATAGCCAATAAGATTCGTGGAGCCGGCAGACACACCAATAGTAAAGTCAAAAGGTTTGAAGTTTTCACGCATAAAGCCATCGAGCACTCCGGCGGCAAAGATCCCGCGCATGGCGCCGCCTTCGACCACTAATGCGCGTTTTGTTTCTGCAACCATGCGGACTCCTTAAAAAATAAACGTTGACTTGCCTAGGAATAGGCGTATGGTAGGCGACGTTGGATAAGAAACAGCAAGTTAAATCTCCACTACGTCGCATTACCAAGCAGTAAATCTTCGTCCTGTAGCTTTAAATTTCCATTTTTTACCCCGCATGACCGCGTTCAGGCAAGCATGTCTTTGCGCAAAACTTTTAAATCTTAGGATGAATATTATGTCTAATACTGTAAATGGTACTGTTAAGTGGTTTAACGAAGCTAAAGGTTTCGGTTTTATTGAGCAACAAGGTGGCGCAGACGTATTTGCTCACTTTAGCGCAATTACCGGTAACGGTTTCAAAACCCTTGCGGAAGGTCAACGTGTATCGTTCACCATTACCCAAGGTCCTAAAGGACCACAAGCTGAGAACATCACTGCTATCTAAGCCGCAGTTCTAACGCTTTGAAAAAGCCGTGCAATGCACGGCTTTTTTGTATCTGAAATTCAACCTTTTGCTTGGCTTGTCGCTGCTTTGGCAGCCGCAGTTACCGCCGTCCAATCACCTGCATTTATTGCCGCTTTCGGTAAAATCCAAGAACCACCGACACAACGTACATTTGGCAGCGCCAAATATTCGCGGTAATTATCTTGATGAATCCCACCAGTCGGGCAAAAACTGATATCCGGAAACGGACCCGCAATGCTTTTCAGCATAGCCGTACCACCCGCAGCTTCCGCTGGGAAAAATTTCAAATGGTCGTAGCCGATATCGCGCGCCATCATTAGCTCTGAAATAGTCGCTATACCGGGAATGAGCGGGACATCACCGTGCGCGCCTGCACGCAACAAGTCGTTGGTAACACCAGGACTAATGGCAAATTGCGCTCCCGCCGCCTTCACCTGCTGCAGTTGCGCTGGTGTAGTCACAGTGCCAGCGCCGACAATCGCTTTGGGAATGCGCTCGCGCAAGCGCTCAATCGCACTCAAAGCAACCTCACTACGCAAGGTGACTTCGAGTAAACGAATGCCGCCGGCCATCAGTGCTTCGGCCATTGGTACCGCGTCCTCTAAGCGTTCAATCACCATCACCGGTACCACGGGAGTGATTTTGAAAAGATCTTTTGGCGCCAGTTGCCAATGCGAAAAGCTCATGTCCAGTCCTTATTTCTTGGTCGCGCTTTGTTGCAACGATTGTTTTAAATACTGCCCCACGCCGCGCAGGCCTGCATGTTCAGCGGTAATGACAAAACAAGGAATCGCCTCTGCGACTTTGCAGAAACGCCCTTTGTGCTCAAACCTTGCGCGGAAATTAGAAGTCGCCATCAGTTGCATTAGCTTTGGAACAACACCACCTGCGATATAGACACCGCCGTAAGTATTGAGATTCAACGCCAAGTTGCCAGCAAAGCTGCCAAGGCTAGCGAAAAACTGATTGACGGTCTCTAACGCTAACGTATCGATGCCGCTAATCGCGCGTTGCCCAATTTTAGCGGCACTTAAAGGCGCAACAGGTTTACCGTGATAATCAGCTAAGGCTAAATAAATGGTTTCAAGCCCGGGTCCCGACAACACCCGTTCGGCAGAAACACGTCCAAAGCGGTTATGAATAAAACGGTGAATGGCCCATTCTTTTTCGTTGGTGGGCGCCCAATCAACATGTCCGCCCTCCCCCGGTAATGGCATCACCTGACCGTCAGGCAGCGTAATTAAATGACCGACACCCAATCCCGTACCAGCGCCAAGGACAGCTTTCGGCGCCCCTGGTTTAATCTTGCCGCCGCCAATTTGTTTAAGTTCGTGCGGTTTACAGGTGACGATGCTCATCGCCGCGGCCGCAAAGTCATTCAGCACAATAAAGGTTTTCAAGCCCATTGATTTGCGTACGCCGCGAATCGAAAACTGCCAGTGATGATTGGTCATATTGATTTCATCACTATCCACCGGACAGGCGATCGCGATGGCAACGTGTTCTAACTCGACTTTTTGTTCGTCACGATAGGCTTCTAACACATCGGTTAAAGTTGGATAGTCAGCGCAGGCGAAAACTTGCACACGATCCATTTCAAAAGTTTCGAGATGCAGTCGGCTGAAGCGCGCATTGGTGCCGCCAATGTCGGCCACGACGGCGTATTCACCGCCGTTCATTTCGGTCGTATCAGTTACCATAAGTAGCTCTGTAGTCGTTTATTATTGCTTTACAAAAAGCGAGCACGCACCTTCTTCGGCACCACTCAATTGTCCCCGCAAGGCACCGAATAACTCACGGCCCATGCCATGATGATCAGCTGTCAAATCGAGTGTTGCTTGCGCACGTTTGTCGAGTTCCTCGGCGGCGACCAACAATTCAATCACGCCCTTTTCGGCATCTAACCGCACCAAGTCACCAGCTTGAATTTTCCCAATCAAGCCACCATCGACCGCTTCTGGCGTCAGATGAATCGCGGCCGGTACTTTACCAGAAGCACCTGACATTCGACCATCGGTTACCAGTGCGACTTTATGCCCACGTTTTTGCAGCACTCCGAGCGGCGGCGTTAATTTATGCAATTCCGGCATACCACAGGCTTTTGGCCCCTGAAACCGCACCACTACCACGCAATCTTTATCTAGTTCACCGGCTTTAAAAGCAGCATCAAGCTGATGCTGACTTGAGAAGATGACCGCTGGAGCGGTTATCTGCTCAGTACCTTCGGGAATCGATGAGGTTTTCATCACCGCCCGACCGAGGTTGCCACTTAATACGGCTAAGCCGCCGTGGTCGCTGAACGGCTCGGCAGCACTGCGTAAGACGTCAGTATCGAGGGATTCGCTCGGCCCCTCCACCCATTTCACTTTGCCATCGACCAAGGTTGGACGTTGGGTGTAACGACGCAAGCCGTCGCCCGCAACGGTTTTCACGTCTTCGTGCAGCAAGCCAGCATCGAGTAAAGTGCGGATCAGGTAGGCCATACCACCAGCACGTTGAAAATGATTAATGTCAGCGTCGCCGTTTGGATAGATCCGCGTCACCAAAGGTGTCACCGCTGAAATATCAGCAAAATCATCCCAGTTAATGCGGTAACCCGCTGCTCGCGCTACCGCAATCAAATGCATGGTGTGATTGGTGGAGCCGCCGGTCGCAATCAGACCCACCAAGCCGTTGACGATGCTTTTCGCCGTCACAATCTCGCTCATGGGCGTATAGTCAGTGCCTAAATCGGTCAGCCGGGTCACTTGCTGTGCGGCAACACGGGTTAACGCATCACGCAGCTCACTGCCAGGATTAACGAACGAGGAACCCGGTAACTGCAAGCCCATCATTTCAATCACTAACTGATTTGAGTTGGCGGTACCGTAAAAGGTACAGGTGCCGGGGCTGTGATAGGAAGCAGACTCAGCTTCGAGCAACTGCTCTTTATCCACTTTACCTTCGGCATAAAGCTCGCGTACGCGTGCTTTTTCTTTATTGGTGATCCCCGATGGCATCGGCCCTGCAGGCACAAAAACAAAGGGCAAATGACCGAAACTGAGTGCCCCAATCAACAGGCCCGGGACAATTTTGTCGCAGATACCGAGCAGCAGACCGCCGTCAAACATGTTGTGCGATAAACTGACCGCGCTCGCCATAGCGATCACGTCGCGGCTGAGCAAACTCAAATCCATTCCGGGTTGGCCTTGGGTCACACCGTCACACATGGCGGGTACGCCGCCCGCAACTTGCGCCACACTGCCTACTTCACGAATAGCAGCTTTAATTTTGTCGGGGTAGTCGTGGTACGGCTGATGCGCCGAGAGCATGTCATTGTAAGCCGTGACAATCGCGATGTTGGCTTTGGTTAAACTGCGTAGTTCCTGCTTGTCGCCTTTGTTACAGGCAGCGAAACCGTGGGCTAAGTTACCGCACGACAAAGCACCGCGATGCGGACCTTGGCGCCGCGCTTCTGCCATGCGTTCCAGATAGTGCTGGCGATCAGCTTTACTGCGCTGTTCGATACGTTCGGTAATTTCCGCAATCCGCGCGTTCAGTGGCGTTGTCATAGAATTCTCCTACTGCTCTGCCAGCATTACCGTCACCGGTGTCTGCTGTTGCTGCAAAAAGTCATTAACCGGCAAGTTTTGCTGTTGCGCTCGCTCAAGGGTAGCTGCTTTGTTTGCTCCCACTAAGTGAAAGTAGATTTGGCGACTATCAAGTAAGCGTTGCTTCGACAAGCTAAGACGCTGCTGCGGCTGCGATGGTGTAGTCACCGCTAGTGCAGGAAGCGTGGTGGTCATACCAATCGCCAGTTGTGGACTGTCGGGAAACAAGGAAGCGGTATGGCCGTCTTCGCCCATCCCGAGAATCACCACATCAAACGTAGGTAAATCGGCCAAACGCTGTTGCACCGCAGCTTCGCCGGCAAAAGCATCGTCATCATCGGTGAGCAAACTGACAAAATTTGCCGCCGCAGCTTGCCCTTGCAGCAGTTGCTCGCGCACCATTTTTTCATTACTCGCGGCGTCAGTGGCCGGGACCCAGCGCTCGTCAGCTAATAAAATAGTAATCTTCGGCCACGGCAATACTTGTTGTGCTAAGCGTTTGAACAAAAGCAAGGGTGTGCTGCCACCCGAAACCACCAAAAAAGCTTCACCGCGTTCATGCACTGCCTCTTCGAGACGGCGACAAATACGGCGACTAAAATCATCGATCAACTCAACGTGGTGTTGAAAACGTTGGACTGCAAAACTCATGCGTCATCATCCCATTCACGACCGTCTTGCGCGAGCAAGGTGACCGAGGCTGACGGACCCCAAGTACCAGCTTGGTAACTGCGTGGACCTTCGGCAACTTGTTCCCAAGCAGCTCGGATACCATCAATCCAGCGCCAAGCGTATTCCACCTCATCACGCGAAACGAATAAATATTGATTGCCTTGCATTGCCTCTAACAACAGTCGTTCATAGGCGTCGGCAATGCGCTTGTCTTCAAAGGTTTCATAAAATGACAGATCCAGCGTAGTTGGCTTTAGCTGCATTTTTTTGCCGAGACCCGGCACCTTATTCATCATTTGTATTTCAACACCCTCGTCGGGCTGCAAACGAATAATCAGGCGGTTCGGCGGTAACTGCGCAACCGTTTCATGAAAAATATTGTGCGGCTGGCGTTTGAAAGTAATCACCACTTCTGTACGCTTCTGTGGCATGCGCTTGCCAGTGCGCAAGTAAAATGGCACGCCTGACCACCGCCAGTTATCAATGTGCGTTTTTAATGCAACAAAGGTTTCCGTGTTGCTGTCTTGCCGTGCGCCTTTTTCTTCAAGATAACCGGGGGCCGTTTTATCGCCGACGAAGCCTTTGGTGTATTGACCACGCACAGTGTCTTCATCTACGTTGCGATCGGTAATCGGACGCAACGAGCGCAGAACTTTTAATTTCTCTTCACGAATACATTCAGTATCAAGCCGTGACGGTGGTTCCATGGCTATCAGCGACAGCACTTGTAACAGGTGATTCTGCACCATGTCGCGCAATTGCCCAGCGTCATCGTAGTAGCTCCAACGACCTTCCACACCCACCTGCTCGGCTGCAGTGATTTGAATATGGTCAATGGTGTTGTGGCTCCAATGATCGGCAAATATCGAGTTGGCAAAGCGTAGCGCCAACAGATTCAACACGGTCTCTTTGCCTAGGTAATGATCGATACGATAAATCTGCGATTCATCGAAGTGCTGAGCGACATGATTATTGATTTTTTGCGACGATTTAAAATCGTGACCAAGCGGCTTCTCTAACACCACGCGCGAAGGCTGTTGATTCAACCCAACCCGTGCAAGGCCATCGCAGATTAATGGAAAAAGTGCAGGTGGCGTAGCGAAATAGCTGATGGGTGTGCGCCCTTTGGTGAGCGGCGCGACCTTGGCCAGCGCGTCGTACGCACTTAAATCCGACAGATCAATCTCGCAGTACTGCAGTTTACCGACAAAGCGCTGCCAAATTTCCTCATCTACCGGATCTTTGGTCATAAACTGCTGCAAACTTTCCAGTACCTGCTGTTTAAAAGCTGCATCAGTCAAACTATCACGTGCCACACCGATGATACGCGCATCCGCATGCAACAGGCCTGACTTTTCGAGTTGATACATCGCGGGAAGCAGTTTGCGGCGCGCTAGATCGCCGAGCGCACCAAAAAGAATCAAGTCACAACAGGCAGCAGAAGATGTCATTATTGGCCTCTGTAGTTTTGTAATTTTCCAACAATTCGGCTTGGATACTAACAACCAAATTTGATTTTTTCCAATTTTTCGTAATTTTATTACAAAAATAATTTCTCTTTGTGTATGCTTGCTACGTAAACCGAGCGTAGGACGCCCACTATGAACTTAATTGAAAAACTTCATACCGAGCTTTCCGGTCTTAGCAAGTCAGAGCGTAAAGTCGCTGCTGTCATCTTGGCTGATCCTGAAGCTGCCATTCATAAAAGCATAGCTAGTTTGGCAGAACTTGCTGATGTCAGTGAGCCAACCGTCAATCGCTTCTGCCGCAGTTTGGGGGCTAAAGGTTATCCGGATTTTAAACTGCAACTCGCACAAAGCTTGGTCAAAGGTGTGCCCTTTGTAAACCGCCATGTCGAGCAAGGCGATGAAATCGCCGATTACACGGCTAAGATTTTTGAGTCTTCGATGGCGGCACTCAATGTCACACGGCAGCAAGTCGATACCCAAGCACTCGATGCAGCTATCGATAAGCTTGCGGCAGCACGCCAGATTAGTTTTTTCGGTTTAGGTGCATCGGCCTCCGTGGCCCACGATGCGCAAAATAAGTTTCTCCGTTTCGACACGCCGGTGCAATTTTCTGATGACGTGCTGATGCAACGCATGCAAGTGATCAACGCACGCCCCGAGGATGTGATTGTCTTTATTAGTCATACCGGTCGCACGCGCGCTTTAGTGGAAATTGCGCAACTGGCGCAGCAAACCAAAGCCACTTTAATCGGCGTCACCGCCGCGGACAGTCCACTCGCGGAGCTATGCAGCTTGGTGCTTTCGACTCATGTGCCAGAAGACACCGACGTATACATGCCAATGGCATCACGTATCGCACAACTAGTGCTCATCGATGTGTTGGTCACCGGTTACACCCTGCGCCGCGGTCCAGACTTCCGCGACCGCCTGCGCTTGATCAAAGAGTCCCTCAAAGACTCCCGCATCACCAAAAAGAGTTCACATAAAACTCCTCCTAACGAATAACGATTAACGATTAACGATTAACGAGGCACTAACATGACCATTAAAGTCGCCATCAACGGCTTCGGCCGCATCGGCAAAAACATCGTCCGCGCTTGGCTTGAACGCGACCTTTGCGACACCATCGAGATTGTCGCCATCAATGATCTGGGCGATCCAGCCACGCACGCGCACCTGCTCAAATACGATTCCGTGCACGGAGTCCTTAACCACGACGTCAGTTACGAAGACGGCTACCTAGTGGTGAACGAGAAGCGGATTAAACTCTGTAGTGAACGCGACCCAGCGCTGTTACCGTGGCAGGCACTCGAAATTGATGTGGTCTATGAGTGTACGGGTTTATTTACAGAACGGGACAAAGCGGCCTTACATTTGCAAGCCGGAGCGCGCAAAGTGCTCGTTTCAGCACCTGCGAAAAACGCCGATGCAACCATTGTTTATGGTGTAAACGACCATTTGCTCAACGACTCCCTTGCAGTTGTATCCAATGCTTCGTGTACCACTAACTGTTTAGCACCTTTAGCGCTTCCGCTGCATCAAGAGCTAGGTATCCAGAATGGCCTGATGACCACGATTCATGCCTATACCAACGATCAAAACTTGATGGATGCCTATCACAAAGACCCACAGCGCGCCCGCGCTGCAGCGTTATCTATGATTCCTTCAAAGACCGGAGCCGCCGCCGCGATTGGTCTTGTTATTCCTGAATTACAAGGACGTTTCGACGGTCTCGCTGTGCGCGTTCCAACGCCCAATGTGTCCTTGGTCGACCTGTCGTTTATTGCCAGCCGTGATACGACCGTTGAGGAAGTGAATGCGATTATCGCCAAGGCCGCAAGTAGTGACCCGTTGCGACAAGTCCTTAGCGTCAATCGCTTGCCTCTGGTGTCGAGTGATTTTAATCATCACCCTGCCTCGTCTATTTTTGACGCTAGTCAAACCCGCGTAAGTGGCCGTCTGGTCAAGGTTATGGCGTGGTACGACAACGAATGGGGTTTCAGTCAGCGGATGTTAGATAACACAATTGCTTGGTTGAATTAGCGAATGATCATTGACGCTAAAAAAATATTGCACTATGTTATGAAAGCGCTTTCATAAAGCAGCTAAAACAAATACAAAACAGCATGTGTGAACAACCAGGAACACAGTTATGTACAACAACATCATGAAAAAGAGCCCCATCGCGGCGCTCTTCCTTACGCTCGGCCTTGTCGGTTGCGGCGGTGATGACGTCAAAACGAATTCTAATTTTGACGCCATCGACCCAAGCGAACCCGTAAGCGACTGGCAACTTGTTTGGAGTGACGAGTTCAATGGCGATGAAATCGATGACCGCAAATGGTCATTCGAAGTCAATTGCTTAGGCGGTGGCAACCAAGAGAAACAGTGTTACACCGACAGCGAAGCCAATGCCTACGTGTCTGAAGATACGTTAAAGATCGTTGCATTGCCTGCCGCAGAAGGCGCTGAGCAACCTTACACGTCAGCCCGTATTAACAGTCGCTTAAAAGGTGACTTCAAATACGGTCGTATCGAAGTCCGCGCCAAAATGCCATTTGGCCAAGGTGCTTGGCCGGCAGTATGGATGATGCCGACCGACTCGGTGTACGGTGGCTGGCCGAAATCGGGCGAAATCGATATTGTTGAAGCTGTGAACCTGAAGGCAGACACTGCTGCAGGGACTCCTGAGAACCACGTTTACGGCACTTTGCACTACGGCCGTGATGCACCGAACAATTCTTCATCAGGTAAAGCCTATGCGCTACCTGAAGGCATGAATCCTGCCGACGACTTCCACACCTATGCGATTGAATGGCAAGAAGGTGAGATTCGTTGGTATGTGGATGGTTATCTCTATGCCACGCAAATGGCATCACAGGAGCGCTACAACAGCCGCGGCGAAGTGGTTGGTTTACGTCATCGTGGTTGGTTCACTGAGTATTACGATCAAACCACTGGCGAATTAACGGTCGATTACGGTCCCGCACCTTTTGACCAGCGCTTCTACCTGATCATGAACCTTGCGGTAGGCGGTAACTGGCCGGAAAGCGTGAACGAAACAGGAATTGACCCAGAAGCCTTTGCTAATGGTCAAACCTTTGAAATTGATTACGTTCGCGTTTACGAGTGTGCACAAAACCCGAACACCGGTCGTGGTTGTGAAACCATTCGTGCCGGTTACAAAGACGAAGACACCTTGGTTGAAGGCGAAGCTCCTATCCCTTCACCGCCTTCTGATGGTGTTGCGCGTAACCTAACCATTTTTGACGGTACGCCAAATCCAAACTGGCCGGCGTGGGACTGCTGTGGTGGTTCAACGCCAGAGTTAGTAGATGACACAGAAGCTGGCCCTGCGTACAAATTTGTTGTGGGTCCAACACCAACGGTAAACGGTTTCATAAGCCGTTCGGCTTTCATTACCGATCCGAATGGCACGCCTTCACCGTTTGACGCGTCGCCGATTGTTGCAACAGGCGCGATTTCATTCGACATGAAAGTGCTTTCACAACCGTCAAACCCTGATTCTACTTGGCTGTTTAAAGTCGAAAGCAACGAAGGCTCAACTGCCGTCGAATTGCCGCTATCGGCAAGCAGCGAAGGCCTGTCTCCGGTTGCTGGTGAATGGCAGACCTTTACCTTCCCCCTACAACCTCTAGCGGATGCTGGCCTAGATGTATCGGGTATCGACGTCATCATGGTCTTCCCTGCTTGGGATACCGGTAATGGCGCAGAATACCTATTGACCAACGTTGAGATTGCCGCACCTGAAGGTCCTTCACCTGAACTGGTCTTGTGGGGTGATGCAGAAAACCCTGATTGGCCAATGTGGGATTGCTGTGGCGGTACCACACCACAGACCGTACAAGACGAAGAACGCGGCCCCGTTGCCGAATTCACCATCGGTGCTACACCTACGGTCATGGGCTTTAAGCCACCAGAAAATAGCGGCATTCAGTTTGACGCCACGAGCATCATGGTTGAAGGTGTCGTGCAGTTTGATATGAAAGTTGTCAACGCACCAAGCAACCCTGATTCCGTATGGAAGTTCAAAATCGAAGCAGACGGCGCGAGCTCGGCGGTTGAAGTTGATCTCAACACCGGTAACGCCGGCGTCGACCCGGTCACGGGTGAATGGGCGACCTATACCTTCCCATTACAGCAACTGTCTGATGCAGGCCTTGATGTCTCAGCCATCGATGTACTGATGATCTTCCCAGCTTGGGATACGGGTAACGGTGCAGTCTATCGTGTTGACGAGGCACGTATTTACAACCCAAGTGCGGGTGAAGACGGTTTAACCGTGTTTGCAAATAACATCAACAGTGACTGGTCACTGTGGGATTGCTGTGCTGGAACGACCCCTGAAGTGGTTGATGCCGGCGCTCCTTATGGTTCGGTCGCGCAGTTTTCGATTCCTGGCTGGCCGGAGACTGTACTTGGTTTCCTCGCGAATGAAGGCGTGTCGTACGATGCCTCAAGCATGGTTGCCAATGGTGCGATTAGTTTCGACATGCGCATTGTTGAAAACCCGACGGGCGGCCCTACGGACTGGTTCTTCAAAGTGGAATCCACCGGAGCTGCGACTGCTGTTGAATTGCCGCTCAGTGCTGGTAACTACGATACCGCACCGGTAGTGGGTGAATGGGCGCGTTACAATTTCCCATTGCAAGAACTGTTCGATGCCGGCCTTGATATCAGTGATATCAACGTGCTGATGATCTTCCCTACTTGGGGCACCGGGCAAGGTACGGTGTATCAAATCGACAACGTGCAAATTGCGAACTTTTAACGCGTACGACAAAACGGAAGCATAGATTATGAAAAAGCTAACTTTTATGAAGTCACCCGTTGCTGCCGCTGTATCCGTCGTACTCGCTGCTGGGTTCGCCCAGCCGCTTTACGCGCAAGAACAAGAGCCGCAACAACAAGAACAAGCTCAAGAAGAAACAGAAGTTATTGAAGTCAAAGGTATTCGTGGCAGTCTCGCCCGTTCTGCTGATTTTAAACGTAACAGCAGTGGCGTCGTCGACGCTATCAACGCGGAAGAGATGGGTAAGTTCCCTGACACCAACCTGGCTGAATCGTTACAACGGATTACCGGTGTATCGGTCAGCCGGGTCAATGGTGAAGGTAGCCAAATCACCGTGCGTGGCTTTGGTCCAGACTTCAACTTGATCACCTTAAACGGGCGGCAAATGCCTGGTACTGGTAATACCCGTTCATACAACCTAGAAAACCTCTCTTCAGAAGGCGTGAGTGCACTTGAAGTCTACAAGACAGCTCGCGCAGCCTTGCCAAGCGGCGGCTTGGGCGCAACGGTGAATATCGTCACTACGCGTCCACTGGCACGCTCTGGTGAAGCCTTCTCGATTATGGGTAAAGGCATGCACGACACCTCGGTGGAAAAAGGTGACGACGTTACTCCTGAAATCGCTGCGGTGTACAGCAACACTTTTGCCGACGATACGTTCGGTTTGGCGTTTTCGTTCTCGAATTACCGCCGTGATTTTCAAATCCAGCGCGCCAACATCCAAGGCTGGCAGGCGAACGTAGGCCTCCCGACGCTCGAAGAAGGTGAGTTTATCGATCCGCGTCCTATCGATGAAGAAGGTAACCGTGTCGGTAACCATTTCTTCCCGAAAGACATGAACTACGGCATCGAAGACTTGAGCCAAGAGCGTACCAACGGTCAGTTGACGCTCCAATTTGCCCCAATTCGTGATTTGATGATTACTGCGGATTACACCGCTAGCCGCTCGCTGACCGGCCGTACTGCATTTGGCTGGGGGATCTGGAACGAGTTTGGCGGCAACATCAACGCGTATGAACTCGACGAGAATGGTACCGCAGTGTATGCCGATATTTCTGGCAACGACGGTTCATTCACCGCCGAAAAAGGCACCACCGAAGTCAAAGCGCAATCAGTTGGCTTGAACATTACGTATGATGTGAACGACGACCTGCGCTTCTGGTTCGACGCCCACGATTCAAGCAATGAAACCGACGATGGCGTTGACCCAGGAAGTAACTTCTTTGGCCAAGTCATTTTGGGCTCAGACCAGCTTGATTCGAAAATTTACGATTATCGTACTGGTGAAATTCCTCAGGTTCTGATCAACTGGGCGAATGGCACGAACGAACTCATGCCAAGTGAAATCGACTCGAACTTTAGTCAGTTCTTCCGTCGCCCTGGCGAGTCAACGGTTAAGCAGTATCAAT
Source organism: Pseudidiomarina atlantica (assembly GCF_000753735.1). Lineage (GTDB taxonomy): Bacteria > Pseudomonadota > Gammaproteobacteria > Enterobacterales > Alteromonadaceae > Pseudidiomarina > Pseudidiomarina atlantica. Next base: position 400,216 of record NZ_JPIN01000001.1, read on the forward strand.
TTAAATCGGACTGGTACAACAACGGTACCTTCAACGCGCCGCTAGTGAAGATTACTGCCGGTATCTCACGTACCGACCAAACGTTCGGTGGTTACGAGGCGTGGAGTGGTCTTGAAGGCGGTCCTGGCTTTAATCCTGCGTTCGCCTTTATTTTCCCGGACGGTATGTTTACCCGTAACAGCACTGGCGACTTTCTCGACGAATTTGTCGGTGGTGGTGCTGACTTACTCACCAACTATTACTACACCTATGATTTCGATGAAGCAGTTGCGCGTCAGCGTGCCTACTTGACCGAAGCGTTAATGGGCGACGATGCCTACTTAGCTGACCCGTTCCGCAGTGGTATTGATAGCCAGTCCGGGGTTAACGAAGTGACTGATGCGGTGTTTATTCAATCGGATTGGGACTTTGATTTGTGGGGCTACTACTCACAGTTAAACGTGGGCGTGCGCTATGAGCAAACCGACGTGACCAGCACCACGCAGCAGCGTGTCGAGCAGCAAGTTAATTGGGTCAGCCCGTCTGAGTGGATCATGCAATACGAGCCTGCAGGCAGCCAGAACTTCCTAACTCTGACTGGTGAGCACGACGTCGTGTTGCCAATGTTCGACCTAAAAGTTGAATTGACCCCTGACCTACTTGCCCGCTTCTCGTACGGCAAATCCATTACCCGTGCTCCTTTGGGTGCATTGGCCGGTGGGCGTTCGTTGAGTGGTAGTCCGAAACCAGGTTCACGTGTCGGCGGCCAAGGTAATACCAACCTGTTGCCGTTCGAATCCACTAACTTTGACGTGTCGTTGGAATATTACTATGCGCCGGCAAGCTATGCGGCCATTGGTTACTTCCGTAAAGATGTGGACAACTTCATTCAAAACACCATCACGCAAATCACCATTGAAGGCTTGCGCGATATTTTTGAAGGGCCACGCTACAACGCAGCCATTGCCTCTCTAGAATCACGTGGTGAGCAGGCAACCAGTACCGCTATTTTTGAAGAAATGCTGGCACTGGGGTATGGCAACGAAGACGGCGTCATTGAGCCAAACGCAGATGACCCATTGATGGTGTGGAACATCACCCAACCAAGCAACACCGACAGCAAGAAAGTTGACGGCCTGGAAATGGCAGTGCAACACGTGTTCGGTGAATCTGGCTTTGGTTTGGGTGTGAATGCCACTATCGTTAACGGTGATGTTGAATTTGATGTGGATAGTCTGACCCAACAAGCGCCGCTTACCGGCTTGAGTGATTCAGCTAACTTCCAAGCTTTCTACGAGAAAGACGGCTTGTCAGTGAAATTCACTTACGCTTGGCGTGACAGCTACTTGATCGGTGTCGGTCAAGCGCAAGGTTCAGCCGATGCTCCCCCACAGTTTGCCCGTGAATACGGCCAATGGGACATGAGCGTCAACTATGACATCACTGACCGTTTTACTGTCTTCTTCGAAGGTATCAACCTGAACAACGAGACAGAACAAGGATACGGACGTTACGAAGAACAGTTCCTCTTCGCACGTCAGTATGGTCCGCGTTACTCACTAGGCGCTCGCTATAGCTTCTAGTGGGTGCTTGGACACCTAGGGGCGAGCAAACCCCGCAACAAAAAAGTCAAAAAGGAACTAAAAAGGCCCGCAATTTGCGGGCCTTTTTCTTTGGGTAATTGATGCGTAATAGGCGCTAGCTCTACTGCAAGCAAATCGCCTCAGCATCGCTGTCTGCTACCAAACGTACATCGTTAAAGCTAAAGCTCCACTCAGCCGCGGTACGCACGCCAAAGACGCTCGCTACTGCGCCCAAGTCCAAGCCCGCTTGCTGCAAACATTGCACGTTAAAGCTCAGGGTCTGCCAGCTATTATCGGCCACTGCTTGTAATTGTTCGCTGATGTTGGCATCCACACCACAATCAGCGCCACAGGAAAGCCACAAGGCGACATCTTCTGGTACCTCACCATCGAGCTTAACGGTGACCTGTAACGCCGCGTTAGCGTCGCTGTAGGCGCGCAAATCACGTGGGAATGGCGTGACAAACTGAAAGCTCGCCGTGTCTCCCCCGCCAAACTGAATACGCCGCGCATCTTCTTGTACTTGATCATCAAAAGTACGCGCGGTTAATGTGCCAACACTTTGCACACTACTTTCCATGATTTGCTTTTGTTCACCACTTTGTAACTCGAGCAGCCATGGCGCTTGAGGCGCGCGGTCAAAAATGGCCAAATCAGCAGTTTCAACGGTGGCTTCATAGGTCTCTGGCAAAGCATCGCTGAGCGTAGTTGCATCCCCATAACTCAAACCAAAACCGACCGGTAATAACGGCGGGTTTTGCGCGTCAATTAACATGCGGTTAGCTTGGTTTGGGTCGGCTGGCCACGAGAATGGCAAACGCCCTACAAAGTCATATTGCACCGCACCATTGGCGTCACGCAAAATCACATCGGCAACGCCCTCACCTTCACTACCGGGTAACCAGACCGCGACAAAGGCGTCGGAGGCGTTAAGCTCTGGATTCACCCACATCGGGCGACCACTAATAAATAAAGTCACCACCGGCACGCCAGCAGCTTTTAAACGGCGCAATAGCTCTAGGTCAGTGGCATTACCGCGTTGATAGTCGAGATTATCGATATCACCGTTACCTTCGGCGTAAGGTTGCTCACCAAAGACCACTACCGCGACATCGGGCTGCTCAGTAAAACTACCATCGACGGACAACACGGCTTCACCACCAGCGGCAGCGACTTGCTTGGCGATGCCTTGATAGATCGAGGTGCCACCTGGAAAGTCGTCATTGGTGTTACCAGTGCCCTGCCAGCTAATAGTCCAACCGCCTGATTGCTGGCCAATATTATCAGCACCACTGCCAGCGACCAAAATGCGTTGCTTAGGGTCAAGTGGCAGTAGCTGATCGTGGTTTTTCAATAGCACTAATGACTGACGCACTGCTTCACGTGCCACCGCACGGTGCTCCGCAGAGCCAATAAGTTCAGTGCGACCGGCGAGCGGTCGTTGTGCCGGGCTCGCTTTATCGAATAAACCAGCACGCATTTTAACGCGCAGGATACGACGTACCGCATCATCCACTCGACTTTCCGCAATCACACCATCGCGCACTTGCTGAATCAAGTTTTCGTACAATGGCTTCCATGCTGCGGTCGGCACCATATACATATCGAGTCCAGCGTTCGCTGCTTGCGGACAATTGTCGTTGCGACAACCGTCGATTTGGCCATGACCATTCCAGTCACCAACCACAAAACCATCAAAACCCATTTGCTGTTTCAAGACATCGGTCAACAAGTAGTCATGACCATGGATTTTGACGCCGTTCCAGCTGTTAAAACTGGCCATTACGGTTTGTGCGCCGGCATTCAAGCCGCCGACATAACCTTGTGCATGCAGTTCATACAGCGTCTGTTCATCGATTTCGGCGTTGCCTTGATCGATGCCATCCGTGGTGGCACCGTCACCGACAAAGTGCTTAACCGTGCTAATCACTCGCTGTTCTGACAAAAAGTCTTTACCAACGGTGCCTTGCAACCCTCGTACGATAGAAGCTGAGTAGGCTTTAATAATGTCAGGATCTTCAGAATAACTTTCGTAGGTGCGGCCCCAGCGCAAGTTTTGCGCGTTTGCTACGGTCGGAGCAAATACCCAATCGATACCAGTGACCATGACTTCGCGCGCGGTCACCGTGGCAATATCTTCAATCAAATCCGGATTATTGGCGGCGCCTAGGCCAATGTTGTGCGGGACAATAGTCGCGCCAATCACGTTGTTATGCCCGTGTACCGCATCCGTACCCCACATGGTCGGAATATTAATACCATCAAGGCTGTCGTCGACCGATGCTTGATACATGTCTTCCGCCAGCTGGATCCAGTCTTGCGGCGTGGCGTATTTATCATCGTTCGGGAAAGCACCGCCGCCATTTAAGTACGACCCAAAACCGTAACGACGCATGTCTTCAACAGTGATGTCGCGAATTTCTGGCTGAATCATCTGAGCGATTTTTTGTTCAAGGGTCATTTGCGCCAACATATCCGTAATGCGCTGCTCCATTTCCGCATTTTTGTCGACCGGCGATTGAATCGCCGGCCATAACGGCTGTGCTTGCTGGCCATCGTTAGCGGCTGTTTCTGGCGCCTCGCTGCAACCTGCTAAGGTGATTAATACTGCAGTTGCAATGGCACTTTTACGCCAATGAATTGTTTGCAAAACCATGATTACGCCGCCTCCTGCACTGCTTTAAACGGACGTGGAACGTAACCACGAAGACCATAAAAGGCGATGTACACGTAACAGGCCAATGGAATAATAAACGACATTTGGATGCCCACACGATCCGCTAAGAAACCTTGTGCCAGCGGCACAATCGCACCACCGACAATCGCTAAACATAAGATGCCTGAGCCTTGTCCACGGCTGTGTTTCAGATTCTGTAGTGCCAAACTAAAGATGGTTGGGAACATAATCGAGTTACACAAACCGACAAACAGCAATGCCCACATGGCTAAAGTGCCGGAAGTCGTCATCGTCGTCGCAAGTAACAGCACTGCGGCAATGGCATTGAACGCCAACACGCAATTACCAGAGATTTTCTGCATGATGGCTGCGCCCAAGAAGCGCCCCACCATTGCACCACCGAAGTACCAGGAGATGAAGTGGGCTGCTTTTGACGTGCTCATGTCACCAATTTCCGGTTGGGCAATATACATGGCTAGGAAACTACCGATACCCACTTCAGCACCGACATAAACGAAAATGCCAATAGCCCCCAACACTAAGTGGCGCTGTTTCCATGCCGAGCCCTCAGTTGGAAGTATCTCTGCGGCATCCACTCGACCCATGTCTGGTAATTTTAAGCGCATGAAAATAACTGCTATCAATACCAGTGCGCCAGCTAAGATAAAGTACGGTAGGCTGACGGTGTCTTTGCTAACGCCAGTAACTTCAGGGTCTGCAACGCCGCCGAAAATCAACCACGCACCGAAGAACGGCGCTACCGTTGTCCCCAATGAGTTGAATGCTTGGGTCCAAGTGAGGCGGCTAGATGAGGTTTCCGGATCGCCAAGCACGGTGACGTAAGGATTCGCTGCCACTTGCAAAATGGTGATACCTGACGCCAGTACAAAGAGTGCCAGCAAGAATAAACCGTAGATTTCGGCTTGCGCGGCTGGGTAAAACAGCACACAACCCGCACCAGCAATCATTAAGCCAGTGACAATCCCCATCTTGTAACCAATCTTACCAATTAATAAGCCAGCCGGAATCGACACGATAAAGTACGCGCCAAAGAAGCAGAACTGAATCAGCATCGATTGGGCGTAGTTCAAATCGAACAGCAAGCGCAGGTACGGGATCAAAATATCGTTAAGGCAAGTAATAAAGCCCCACATAAAGAAAAGTGTGGTCAACGCAGTCAGCGCGAACCGATAGTTGTTGTTCTGCTCGGTCATGGAAACCTCAATCGTTATAATTTTTTGACCTTGGGTCAGTTTATAGCCTATGATGAAAGCGCTTTCATTTATAGCATATTGGCACGGGATCGCAAATGACAAAAATTACTTTACCGCCCCATTCGAAGCTGCTCACTCCGGAATTTACCTTCGGTGTCGCTACCTCTTCGTTCCAAATCGAAGGAGCAGCCGATCAGCGTGAAGCAAGTATTTGGGACACCTTTTGCGCTCAACCTGGCCGTATCAAAGACGCTTCTAACGGACTGGTCAGCTGTGAACATATCAAACACTGGCGCGAAGATTTAGCACTCATTAGTGATTTAGGTGTTGATGCCTACCGCTTCTCAATTGCATGGGGCCGTGTCATTAATGCCGATGGTTCGGTAAATAAGCAGGGCTTACAATTCTACATCGACCTAGTTGACGGCTTGTTAGCAAATGGCATTGCGCCGCACGTCACGCTTTATCATTGGGATCTGCCACAGTATCTCGAAGATCAAGGTGGTTGGTTGAGTCGCGACACTGTTGCTCGTTTTGCTCAATACGCCGAGGTCATTGGCCAAGCACTAGGTAATAAAGTTGCCGCATATGCCACTATTAATGAGCCATTCTGTAGTGCCTATTTAAGTTACGAGGCTGGCATTCACGCACCGGGGCATAAGAACCGCAAAGAAGGTCGCCAAGCAGCGCATCATTTATTACTCGCGCACGGGGCGGCAATTCAAGTGTTACGTAAACATGCGCCAAAAGCTGAACACGGGATTGTATTAAACTTTAGTCCCTGCCACGCGTTTAGCGATGCTCCAGCCGACCGAGCCGCAGCCGAACTGGCCCATGCATATCATAATCTCTGGTATCTACAACCCTTGTTAAAAGGCAGCTATCCAGACCTGACCCATGTATTAAAAGCCGATGAACTCCCCGACATTCACCCTGGCGATATGCAAATCATTGCCCAGCCACTCGATTTCTTAGGCGTGAACTATTATACCCGTACCGTGTTTCGTGCCAAAAACGGTTGGTTCTCCGATGTGCCACCGACTGAGCCGCCATTGACTACCATGGGCTGGGAGATCTATCCGCAAGGTTTAACTGAAGTGCTGACCCAGCTAAAACACCAAATGCAGGGCTTGCCGCCGATTTACATCACAGAAAATGGTGCTGCCTTCCCTGACGTTATCGACCACAGTGCTGACCACAACGGTGGAGAAATTACAGTTCACGATCCGGCGCGTATCGATTACTATCAGAAGCATTTGTTGGCAGTTGACGACTGTATCAAAGCAGGACTCGATATGCGCGGCTATTTTGCCTGGAGTCTCCTCGATAACTTTGAATGGGCAGAAGGCTACAGTAAGCGCTTCGGTATCGTGTACGTCGATTACACCACGCAACAACGTATTCCCAAGGCTAGCGCCCTCGCCTTACGCGATTTTTGGCGCGCCCGTAAAGCACAGTGGCAGGTTGCGGAGGCACTATGACAGGTTGGCAGCAAGTAAGTCGGCGCGAGAAAATCGCGTACGGCCTAGGTGATACCGCCAGTAACCTGATCTTCCAAACCGTGATGCTATTTTTAGCATTCTTCTATACCGATATTTTCGGTATCTCGGCCGCCACTGTCGGCACTATGTTCCTTGTTGTTCGTCTGATTGATGCCGTTACCGATCCGCTGATGGGCCTGTTGGCCGACAAGACCCGCACCAGATTTGGTTCATTTCGTCCCTATTTACTATGGTTGGTGATTCCCTTTGCAGTATGCAGTATTTTGGCATTCACCACGCCTGATTTAGCTGAGAGCGGCAAAGTCATTTGGGCGTATGCGACCTACACCCTCCTTATGCTCGCCTATACCGCTATCAACATTCCCTATTCGGCACTCGGCGGCGCACTGACCAAAGATCCAGATGACCGCGTATCGATTCAGTCTTATCGTTTCGTTTTCGGTATGCTCGGTGGCCTCATTGTCAGCCTACTCACCTTGCCGTTGGTGGACTATTTTGGTCAAGGTGACCGAGCCTTAGGTTACCAACTCACCATCGGTGCCATGAGTGTCTTTGGCGTGGTGCTGTTCTTACTCTGCTTTGCCGGGACGCGCGAACGCGTGCAGCCACCTACTGACCAACAACTTAATATTCGTACCGGCATGCGCAGCCTCTGGCAAAACTCAGCCATGCGTACTCTGGCCGCGGTCGCAGTATTTGTGCTGATTGGTATTGCCATCAAAAACACCTTGGCGATTTATTACGTCAAATACTTTCTGCTGCGCGAAGATCTCATTACTGAGTTTGTTTCCCTGGGCATGGTCGGCAATATTCTTGGTTGTGCCGTGGCCAATCGTGTTACCCGACATATCGACAAAGTTACCGCTTATAAAGCCTTACACTTGATTGCCGCAGTGCTCTCTGCTGCCGCTTTCTTTATTGCGCCTGAGCAACTCTTGCTGGCCTTTGCCTTGTACTTTTTGTGGAGCTTTTTCTTACAAATGGCAACACCTATGCTGTGGGCCAAAATTGCTGACGTGGTTGATTATGGTCAGCAGCAAACTGGAATTCGCGCCAATGGCTTGGTGTATGCGTCGGTGGTGTTTTTTATCAAAATAGGCATTGCCCTTGGTGGTGCCATTGCCGGTTGGTGGCTCGCGTTTTATGGCTATCAAGCCGACCAAGTGCAAAGCGCGCACACCCAATACGGGATCTTGCTGGCGTTTACCCTGTTACCTGCAGTTGCGTCAATTGTTGTCGCGTGGCTGATGCGCGGGTACACTCTTAGTCAAACACGCGTGGTGGCAATCGCCCGCGAGCTGACGGAAAAAGCATAATAACAACATGGCAACTATCTACGAAGTCTCGAAACTAGCAGGCGTTTCGCTCGCCACAGTCTCCCGCGTTATCAATAAAACGGCGCCAGTGCGTGAGGCTACGCGCGAAAAAGTCGAAGCCGCGATGAAAGAGCTCGGCTACCGCCCCAATTCAGTTGCCCAATCACTCGCCTCGAATCGTTCGAACAGCATTGGTATTCTGGTGCCAGAGCTCGGTGGTCCGTTTTACGCCGAATTACTAAGTCGTATCGAAAACGAGTTTCGCCGGGTCGGAAAGCACGTCATCATCGCCGCCGGTCACAGTGACGAAGAACTCGAACGCGAGAGTATTGAGTTTTTGCGCAGCCGTAATTGCGATGCGCTGATTCTGCACGTTGAAGCAGTCAGCGACGATTACCTGCGTGGACTCGCCGATGCCGGTTGTGCGTTCGTACTGATGAACCGCTTAGTCGAACAGTTAGCCGATCGCTGCATTAATCTTGACAATTTGCTGGGTGGCTACCTTGCCACCAAGCATTTATTAGAACTAGGCCATCGTGCCATTGCCTATGTTTCAGGTCCGATGTGGAAACGCGATGCACAAGAGCGCTATCAAGGGCATCAACGCGCCCTGCAAGAGTTTGGCGTGCCCTTTGACTCGAACTTAGTGTTTGAGGGCGATTATCAGGAGACCGGCGGGGTCAAAGCACTGCAGTATTTCCGCAGCCTCGACAAGCCCTTTACCGCCCTCGTGTGTGCCAACGATGAAATGGCCTCAGGCGCCATCACAACTGCCCACGATTTGGGTATGGATTTGCCCAGCCAACTGTCCGTGGTTGGTTTCGATAACGTCAACTTCGCCCATTACACTTATCCGAAGTTGACCACTATCGATTATCCACTCGGTGAAATTGGCCACATGGCCGCGCAATGGGTACTGAAAAACGTTTATCAACAACCGATTAAGGACATTCGTGCGGTGTTTGCGCCACAACTAGTGATACGCGACTCGACTTACAGAATCAATTAAACGTCAACAACAAGGAATCATAAAAATGACGGAACTAGCTGAAAACAAGGACACAGCACAAGCAACAGAGCCGCAAGGCATTGGTGGTTGGCTTATTTTAGTCGCCATTGGTATTGTCACGGGCCCGATCGTTCTTTTAGTCACGACACTTCCATTGTTATTCGATTTGTTAGCAATCGAGAACTGGAATGTACTTACTAATCCTAATTCAAAATCCTATATCCCTTATTTTGTCGAGCTGGTCACCGGCGAGATGCTGGCCAATGCTCTCATGTTCATCGCCTCACTTTGGCTGGCGGTACTGTTTTTTACTAAGCATCGGTGGTTTGCTCGGGTTTACATAGTCTACGTGCTGGTCAGTGCTTTGATACTGGTTATCGATACCTATTTGGTATCAATTGTATTGCCAGACATGCCAATCTGGGATGAAGAAACAGTGCGCGGCTTTTTCCGTAGCGCAATTGCTATCTGCATCTGGGTTCCTTACATGTTGGTCTCACGCCGCGTAAAAAACACCTTCGTAAGCTAACTGTAGGCTGGCGATGGTTCGTTGAGCGAAAAATTCGGCACGCGTTCTAACCAATTATCAATGACTAACCCCGGAACGCGCGAGAATTCGCGCTGATTGTTGGTCACCAAGATGAGGTTTTCCGAACGTGCGTGACCGGCGATTTGTAGATCATAAGCGCCTATCGGCATTCCTTTAGTGGCAAGCTGTGCGCGTATGATTCCAGTCTGCCGCGCCGCTGCTAAGTCATAATCAAGCACCGTCAAACGGGCTAAAAAGCTCTCGAGCTTTTCCATATTTGCCGTGACCTGCGCCGACTTTTCAGCGCCATAGATAAGCTCCATCGCAGTCACGGAGCTTATTGCAATTTGACGTGATAGCTGCGAAAACACTGGCGCTAATGAAGCAGGTTTATTTTTCATGACGTAAATGCAGAAGTCGGTGTCAAACAAGTAGCGTAACATCATGAATCATCTCGCTCTTGTGGCTGTGGTTGATGACGCTCTGCAAGATAGTCATCCGTAACGGATTCCGCAGCGAACCAAGAAGCCCAACTCTCTCGCGCCGGGGTAATAATGCGACTCTCGCCCACAGCGTAGACCTCAACCTCCTCTACACCATCAGGAAAGGCAACATCTTTTGGCAAGCGCACCGCCTGGGTGCGGTTATTCATAAATAGTTTAGTTTTCGCCATACAAACCTCTGTATATACACTAGGCATATACAAATAATAGTAGCGATTTTGGTAGTGTCAATGAAAACTCTGTATCCTTTATCTGCAGCCTGTAAAATCCTTACTTAAACACGACTGTTAAACGGAGAGGACCATGAAATTAACCGTAGATATTAGCAAGTACCCACTGGCCGACAACTATATCGAGCCGATCAAAGGGTTTATTGAGCAGTTGCATCGCCATGACGGCTTGCACATCATCACCAACACCCTCAGCACGCAGGTTTTTGGTGACTACGATACAGTGATGGCGGCCTTGCAAGACTGCATCAAATGGTCATTTCAGGAATATGGCAAAGTCGTCTTTGTGTGTAAGTTTTTGCACGGTGACTTACGCCCTTAAATAATCCATCACCGCAGCGACATTATCGTCGGTGACCCAGTCGCCAAAACTATCCTCGAGCGCTTGGCGTACTGCTTGCGCCTCGCTCGAACCCTCGAGTACGTAATGCGTTGCCGCGTCTGCAATGCGCTCATATTCGTCAAAGCATTCGTTTTCTTGGCAGCCGGTGTTCATTGGGTCACTTTTAAAGAAAGCGCGACTGATGCGTAACCACAGGCGCTCATACTGCTCTTCATTTGTTGATTCGGTCATCCAAAACCTCCACTGCGTTTGTGCTCCGAGCACTTTAGGTTGTTACCACTAATTCTGGGATCGCTTGTTGGTCAACAAAAACAAAGGCGTTTTGTTCGTATTTTTTTGCAATCGCATTGGCTTCACGCCGGCTAAGATTAAAAATCAGCAAGCTTTTTTCTGGTGGCCACTCATTGTCTGGATCACCACCATAGCCATAAAAGAATGAATTGCCAATCATCTTTATTTCGTCGACGAAACGTTCGTATCGTTCAAGGTTTTCTTCCTGACCAAGCAACTCGCCGTGCGGATTATATGGGGTAATAAAGACAGCTGTCGTCGCTTGAAAGTCGGCCATCATGTAGGCTAAATCGTCACATTTTTTGCCGATTTTCATTTTCGTGGAGTACTGACCATAACGAAATACGTAATCAGCTTTGCGATAGTTGGCCAACAATGCCTCACTCAACTGGGGCGGTTCTGCTGGCGTTCGGTAAGCTGGATAGGCTGAAGCAGGCTCGCCCAGCGCAAGCTCTGCGCCATCGTCACGGAATAGCGCGATACAGTGCCCAGCGCGAATATGTTCAGCTAAATCCCAGTCGTTATGGCACGCATAAACATTGCGCTCACATTCTGGACAGAAGCGAATCGTATCCGCCTCAGTGCGCTCAAGTGCTTCCCAAAGCGCTTCACATTTATATTTGAAAATACAGTTCTCGATTTGCGACTTCATGAAACTTCCGCTACGGATTACCAATCACTACTTATTAATAGCACATAACAGAGATTTAACACGAAAAGCGTTGTATTTTAACCTTTTCTAAAGTCGGAAAAATTCTTCCCAGTCCAACGTCGAAAGGCTTTAGCGAAAGCTTGTTCGTCGCTGTAGCCAAGAAAATCGGCAAGGCTCGCTTGGGTAACACCGGGGCGTTGCAATTGCTGCAACGCTAGCTCTAACTTTACCTGTTGCGACAGTTTATTGTAGCTCGTATTAGCCGCGGTCAAATGGCGCGCTAGGGTACGCTCGCTAACAGCTAAACTTGCAGCGAGTTGCGTCCGCGTCAGCCACGGTTGTCGCTGCAGCAGCGCTGCTACGCGTTGTATCAACGTTTGCGGCTGTAACTGCGCTAGTTGCTGTTTTGCCAGCTCAAGCATTTGCGTTTGCAGCGCAGGGTTTACCTCGCGTTGACGATAATGCCAATCGGCATCGCTGTAGCTAATCGCATTGCGCAACGCATTAAAACGCACATCTGCACCTGCGAATGCGCGTTGATACTCAGCGAGTGAAGCTTGGCGTGTATGCTTAAATTGCACTTGTAGCGGCGCAATGGCTTTGCCAGCAACCCATCGCGCACCGCTAGCAATACTGGCAAAAATGGCTTCAACGCGAAGCGCCACCGCCACGGTGAAGTGATCGTTGTACTCAATTTGCCAACCGCTAGTAGTTTTGTGCCGACTGAAAGTTCCCCCCTCACCAATCAACGATGAATAGTTGACCAAACTCTCAACCGCAGTACCAAGTGCGGGTGAACTCAACAGCAAAAAACCTATGGTATCGAAGTGTTGCGGCTGTAACGCCATGCCTATGTGTAGCCCTAGCTCTGGGCGTTGCTGTTGCTCAAGGCTCTGCCACAGCGCATCTTGCAAGGCCAATGGCAAGCGCTGTTGGCCATGGTGTTGCGCCAATTGCTGTTGCAAATCAACAGATAAATGCACTCCCAACTGTGCCAGCTGCTGCACAATTGCTTGGGTAAAGCTTTGGGTGACACTCGCCTGATTCGGTAGACGTTTAAAATCTTTCATGGGCATAGAATACTACGCCAGCTGTCCTAAATTAACCAGTTTATTGTCCGATTAAAGCATGGCTTGATCTGGATCAATTGTTATTATCTTGCTATCGAACTTGAAATAGGAATGTCAACTCATGAATCCATGCGTAGTCATAGGTGCTGGCCCAATGGGCCTATGTACAGTGCGGCGTTTGCTTGAGCAGGACCTCGAGGTCATTGGCCTCGAAGCCCATAGCGACGTCGGCGGTTTGTGGGATATCGATAGCCCTACCAGCACCATGTACGACTCGGCGCACCTGATTTCCTCCAAACGCATGACCGAATTCAAAGACTTCCCGATGGCGGATCATGTCGCAACTTACCCCAAACACGATGAAATGCGTCAGTATTTTCGCGACTACGCCAAACATTTTGATCTGAAAAAGCACTATCGTTTTAACAGTTGGGTCGAGCGTGTTGAACCCGAAGCAGATCAGCAATGGCGCGTGGTCTATCGACAACATGACACTACACACGAAATCATCGCCAGTAACGTGCTACTCGCAAATGGCACTCTGCACCACCCCAATGTAGTGAACTTCGACGGCGCATTTAAAGGTGAAATGCTGCATAGCAGCGATTATCGCAACCCTGCGCTATTTGCTGACAAACGCGTGCTGATTATCGGTTGCGGTAACAGCGGTTGCGACATTGCCGTTGACGCAGTGCACCGTGCGAAAAGTGTCGATATGGCGGTGCGTCGTGGCTATTACTTCTTACCCAAATTTGTGGCTGGACGGCCTATTGATACCCTTGGTGGCAAAGTGAAGCTTCCACTGCGGCTCAAACAAAAAGTCGATGGCCTCTTGGTGCGATTACTGTCTGGCAAACCGAGCAGCTATGGCCTCCCCGATCCCGATTACAAAATGTATGAATCGCATCCGGTGATTAATACCTTGTTTTTGCACCATATCGGCCATGGCGACATCACTGTGCGCCCGGACATTAAAAAGCTGGTGCCCAACGGAGTCGAATTTGTCGATGGCAAACGTGCGCAATATGACCTGATTTTGCAAGCCACCGGTTACAAACTGCATTATCCATTTATCGATAGCGAACATTTGAATTGGCAAGGTCATGCACCACAACTGTACTTAAATGTATTCAATCCACGCCAGGAGCATCTATTTGTTATGGGCATGGTCGAGGCGTCTGGGCTGGGTTGGCAAGGGCGTGATGAGCAAGCACAGTTGGTTGCCGAGGTGATTCGTTTACAGCGTGATGAACCGGCACGGGCAACAGCATTTTTCGACAGAGTGCGAGCGCATGCAGACAAACGTATCGACGGCGGGATGAAGTATCTCCAAGTGGAGCGTATGGCTTACTATGTGCATAAAGACACTTACCTGAAAACCCTGGCGCAAGAAAAGCGTCAGCTCAAGGTCTCGTAAATGTCGGCAACCTCGTTACTGGTGCTCAACGCCGTTCTGGCGATGATGATGTTTGGCATTGCGCTAAGCTTAAAAGGCGATGATTTTAAGCGCGTGCTGGCGGAACCGAAAGGGCCGTTGGTTGGCCTGCTTGCACAGTTCTTGCTGCTACCATTGATCACCTTTGCCGCAATTTCACTGGTACCGATGCCCGCGGAAATCGCTTTGGGTCTGCTGCTGGTGAGCTGTTGTCCCGGTGGCAGCTTTTCTAATCTAATGACCTACTTAGCCAACGGCAACGCAGCCATGTCGGTAAGCATGACCGGCATCGCAAGCCTAGCCGCATCGCTCTTAACGCCGTTTAATTTCATGTTTTACGCCAGCTTGAATCCACATACCGATGCCCTGCTGCAGGCCATCGATGTATCGACCTGGGACATGCTGCTGATTGTCTTTTTTGTGCTCGCCATTCCTTTGCTACTGGGACTTTGGTGTGCCCATGTGTTGCCGAGTTTTGCCAAGCGTAGCGAAGATTTTTTCCGTATCGCCTCACTGTTGGCCCTGTTCGGCTTTGTCGGCATTGCGCTAGTGCTTAATTGGGAGCGTTTTGTGCAAGGCGCGAGCATCTTTTTGCTGGCAGTGATTGTGCACAACGCCATTGCCCTTGGCATTGGCTGGGGCTCCGCCCGCGCGTTGGGATTAGCCGCGCCTGAGCGCCGCGCCATTACACTCGAGGTTGGCCTGCAAAACTCCGGCTTAGGTTTAGGGATTATTTTCACCTACTTTTCGGCGCAAACCGAAATGGCGATTATCGCCGCTGCTTGGGGGATATGGCACCTGATTTCTGGTTTAAGTTTGACCCTATTTTGGCAGTGGCGAGATCGCCGTGTAGCTGTTGCAGGAGGCAACGCATGAAAGTCTTGATTACCGGCAGTGAGGGCTATATTGGCCAAGCATTGGTGGGCAAATTGCTGAACTCTTGTGCCGTTGTCGGCGTTGATATTCAGCGCCGCTCCGCAGCCGTCGCAGGCTATCGTTTTGTTAAAATGGACATTCGTGACGCAGCGCTAGCCGAACTCATGCTGCATGAACAGGTGACCCATGTGGTGCATTTGGCCAGTGTGTTGCAGGCGAGTCCTGATCGGGAGCGCGATTACGACATCGATGTCAATGGTACCCGCAATCTTGTACAAGCCTGCTTGCACGCTGGTGTGCGCCATTTAACGGTGACCAGTAGTGGTGCAGCTTATGGCTATCATGCGGATAATCCCACGTGGCTGCGTGAAACCGACCCCTTACGTGGTAATGAGAGTTTCGCTTACAGTCACCATAAGCGCTTGGTTGAAGAGCTCTTGGCCGATTACCGTGAACAACATCCACAATTACAGCAATTGGTGCTGCGTCCCGGCACAGTTCTGGGGCGCTCTACCGACAATCAAATTACCGCTTTATTTAAGCGCAAACGCTTGTTGGCAATTCAAGGCTCGCCCTCACCCTTTGTCTTTATCTGGGACCAGGACGTCATAGAGATTATTTACCAAGGCTTGATGGGCGCAAAAGTCGGTAGTTACAATCTCGCAGGTGATGGCGCCATGACCCTTGCTGAAATTGCCGCAGAGCTCAACAAGCCGTTGTTGGTGTTGCCCGCATGGTTACTTGCCAACGCCCTGCGTGTCGGACATGCTTTAGGCCTGACACAATACAGCGCCGAACAGCTCGATTTCTTGCGTTACCGCCCCGTGCTTGCCAACGACGCGCTGAAACAAGACTTCGGCTATACGCCCATGAAAACCAGCCGCGAGGCCTTTGATTACTTTATTGACCATAACTTGCAACAACAGCAGGATTTGAGCTGATGAGCGCTACGCGAGTTGCCCTCATCACCGGTGCCGCCTCCGGACTTGGTCTGGAGCTGGCTCGTGCCTTGCGTGGTGAGTTTGAATTGGTATTGGTAGATGTCAACGCTGAAGGTTTGCGCGCTTGTGCTGCTGAATTTCCAGATGCCGCAAGGTACCTCTGCGATTTGGCTGACAGTGAAGCGTTGCAGAGTTTAATCGAACAGCTGCACATGCAACTGCCGCGTTTAGATCTCTTGGTCAACAATGCCGGCATTACCCACCGTTCACTGTCGCGCGTCACGGCTGACGAAGTCTTACAACGCGTCATGGCCGTCGACTACTTTGCACCGGTGCAATTAACCCAAGGCTTACTGCCGCTATTGGAGGCGAATGGCGGTGGCGCGATTGTCACCATCGGCTCTATGGCCGGTTGGATGCCGGTAATCGAACGTGCGGGCTATTGCGCAGCAAAATCAGCCTTGCACCAGTACTTCGAGGTATTACGCGCCGAACTCGCCTGCGCCGCGTCGCCGGTTCGCATCTTGCAGGTTTACCCTAGCTTTCTTGATACGCCTATTGAAAACCATGCCTTGGACGGCAGTGGCGGTATTGCTAATCATCCACGCTCGATGGTAGGCAAGATGCGCTCTTCGTCGTGGATGGCACAGCGCATTGTTAATGCTCTGGAGCAAAGCAAAGAACGCCTGTTCCCCGACCGTTTTACCTATTTTGCCAGTGTCTTGTATCGCCTCGCGCCACGGCTGTATCAGCGCCTAATGCAACGCCGCTTTGGAGTATCTCAGTCATAGTGCGACCATAGCCTCAACACTTTTATTTGATGTTCGTCGGGCAACACTTGGTAGACCAAGCGGTGTTGAATATTGATACGACGCGAATAGGCACCCGCCAAGTCACCAATGAGATTTTCAAAGGGTGGCGGACGGCGGAATGGATCATGTTGAATCAAATCTAGCAAGCTCTTCGCACTTGCTTTTAAGCCGCTCGCTGCCAGTTTTTTGGCATCGCGTTGTGCTTGTTTCGTGTAGCGTAACGTCCATGTCACCAGTCAAGCTCCTTGTCGCATTCATCCGCAGATGTCGCCATTCCTTCCACGATAGACTCGCGCATCCCTGGAATGGAGAGTAAATACAGTGTTTCTTGAATCGCTGCCCAATCTTCTTCACCAATCAAGACAGCATTATTACGTTTGCCACTGATGACGATGGGCTCGTGTGATTCGGCTGTTTCATCGATTAAGCGATAGAGATTACTACGCGCTTCGGTCGCAGTTACCGTTGTCATATCAGCACCTTAACAGCTGAGCATATTACGGCATTAGTTTACGCCCTCTAGGGCGTACGTCAATACGTACGATTGATGATTATGCAGTGCGTTTTTCGAGCGGCAGCGCGTAGTCGATTTGCCAATTGTAGGTCGCAGATGCCGCATCGATTTGATGGTCGTCACTTAAAACTTCGAGGTCTTTGAGGAAATAACACCACGCCCAATGCTCGCTGCCGTCAGCACCGACCAGCTCAATCGGCTCGCGTTCGTAAAAATGCGGATGCCCTTCTAGCGCATCGAGTTGCGCCAACGTATCGGGATTCACCGCGTACAACTCGCCATGCACCGGACGCGCTTGGCATTGCGGATGCTCTTGCAATAAAAACGGAAAGCCCGGTCCACGTAACATGACATAGGGTAATTTTGTGGTTGCGTCGCCTACCGCGACACTCTGCGCCAACAATGCATGGTTCTGAAAACCGCGCTTTAAACTACCGTAGACAAATACCGTTTCCAGCTTCATAGGGATTCTCCGTTCAGTCGTGAAACGTGATTTTAGACGTTTAGACGTCCATTTGTCAAGTAGTTCCTCTAAAGGGGTAAGTGACTACCTCTTCTTACAAGGATGCTGAGTTTATCGTGGTAGATCGCTGATTTTGAATGGTTTTCTTGCGTGCAAGACATAGAATAAACGGCAAACACTCAAGTAGGAAAACGCCATGAAAACACCTATTGCCTTAGCCGTTGCTGCCGGTTTATCAGGCGCAGTAGTCACCAGTGTTAGCGCCCAAGCCACCACCTTTGCACAGTTGCAGAATGCCATTGCTGAAGGGGCAACGGCTATCACCTTGCGCTATCGCTACGAGCATGTTGACCAAGATAGCATCATCAAGCAAGCCAATGCCTCGACCTTACTCACGCGTTTGAGCTATAAAAGCGCTGATTTTAATGGTTTTTACACGGTTTTGGAGTTCGATAACGTTAGTGCAATTGGCAATCAAAACTATAACAGTACGGTCAATGGCCATACCCAATATCCAGTGGTGGTCGACCCTACCGGTTCCGATTTCAACCAAGCCCATGTCGGCTATCGCTCCGAGGAGTTAACGGTTACGGCTGGGCGCCAGCGTATCAATCATGGTAATCAGCGATTTGTCGGCGGTGTCGGCTGGCGGCAAAATGAGCAAACCTACGATGGCTATCGCTTACAGTATGCGCTGAGTGCGGATTTAAAAGTCGATTACAGCTACGTATATAACGTCAACCGCATTTTCGGCGATGACAGCCCTAATGCCGACTTGCATGGCAACCTGCATTTACTCAACGGCATTTACAGCCTCAGTGATGATCACCAACTGACAGGCTTTGCTTATGAACTCGATTTCGATTCCGCACACGCGCTTTCCACCAGCACCTATGGCATCAACTACGACGGTAAGCTCAGTGCCTTCAAGGTTCACGCCGCTTACGCGCAGCAAACAGACACCGGCGCTAATCCCATGGGATTTAGCACCGACTATTATGCGCTCGAGGTCAGTACTCTAGTCGCGAAAGTGAATGTGGGTGTTGGCTATGAATCACTCGGCAGCGACAACGGTGTCGGCTTCAGCACACCACTGGCCACCTTGCACAAATTTCAGGGCTTCACCGATAAATTTCTTGGCACTCCCGCACAAGGCGTCAACGACCTCTATGTAAAAGCCTCAGGAACCTATGAAAAATTAGCCTTGAGCGCCGCTTGGCATCGATTCAAGTCTGACGTTGAGAATATCGACTACGGCAACGAAGTGAACCTAGCAGCCAGCTATCCGCTCGCAAGCAACGTCGGCTTACTGGTCAAATATGCGCATTACAGCGCTGATTCGCTGTCAGATGACACCAGCAAACTGTGGGCCATGCTGACTATGAAGTTTTAACCTTTGCAGTGGAGCTGTTTCATCGCCGCCAAGATGTCGTCGAGCAAACTATCATCGGGGCCAGGCATGTTTTCCGCCGTCGCCGTCTGCAGCTCCTCGGCATCGTATTCCCACTGTGCCAGCACCTTGCACTTTTCTTCGTTGGTAAGATTGCTGTCGTCCACCACGTCTTGCGGCTTGTCGTAAACTTCAGCTGGGTCTTGCAGAATATCTTCGAGTTTCATAACGCCTCCTTTACCGCATGCTTACGTATAAAGGCTAGCTGATGTGATGGTGTTTTCCAAATGAACTACTCAGCACTCGTCGTTTTCAGCGTTAACGTTAAGCCCAACGCCGACGCAACTTTAGCAACGGTGGCAAAGGTAGGATTCCCGCTCTGCGAAAAAGCCTTGTACAGCCCCTCACGACTAATGCCAGTGTCACGCGACAGCTGACTCATATTCTTTGCGCGCGCAATTACACCGAGCGCATGAACGATAAATGCAGGGTCACCATCGGCTTCTTCAATGCAGGCATCGAGATAATCCTGAATCGCCTCGTCGGTGTCGAGGTATTCAGAGGAATCCCAGTTAGTTAGTTTTATGGTCATGGTGTTGCCTCGATTTTTTATAACTTGCCAACTATGGTTAACACTTAAAAATATGTCAACCCTGGTTAACACTTAAGTATCGATCACCATTCGTGTCATTTCCTGTCGCTTTGATTAGCCTCTTCCGAGGGATGGAATTTTCACCTAAACCTGTTAAAACTATTATTACAGCCGCTGAGGGAGAGATCTTAATGAACGTAGAAGCGATTAAAACCGAAAGCGAGTACCGTTCAGCGCTCGCACGTATCAAGCAACTTTGGGATACTCAGCCGGATACTCCTGAAGCAAAGGAATTAGTGAACCTTGTTGGACTTGTTGAGGATTATGAAGAAGCGGAATTCCCGATAAGCTAGACAAGTTCAAATACCTGTCGCACAGTAGCAACTGCAAACTTCATTCACTACACTGCACGAGAATATATCTCGGCTGTATAGGTAAGCGGTGGCACCGCTGTGTTCGAACAGAAGACTTAACACCGATGCTTGTTCTTAGGTCCGATTTGAGCGAATTCCGGACATTGGACTTTCTGGCGGTACAAGCTAATGTAGTTTACAAGGAGGGCGACCTTGCGTGGTCGCTAAGATGCTGTGCCGTCTATTTAAGTCTTTTAATGTCAATTACATAACACAATAAAAAAGGTTGAATATTGTGCGCTCAAGTACTCACATTAAGGAGAAATTATGAGTAATTCAGAGGCAAAGTTACATCTTTCTTTAGAAGATGGGGTTTTTGAAATTTCGGGTTCGGAGCTTTTTGTATCTCAGCAAATTGAAAACTTTAAAGAGATTATTTTAGAAGCCCTACAGAATAGAAAGGACGAATCTTTAGATGTCGTAGAATCGACAATATCAAGGACTCCACCAGCAGCACAGCCGATACCTGAAGGGGCCAAATCAGAACATGGCTTTGATAAAAAGTCGTTCCCAAGAGTGCTTCACATAGAAGACAAAGACGTGAAAATTATTAAGAAAATGCCCGGCGCGACCAATGCCAAGAAGTCTGTTAATACTGCTTTGGCATACCTTTGGGGAAAGAGGTCTGTAGGAGTAGAGGGAATTTCTTATCAGGAAATTCGAGACCTGTGCCAGCATCAGGGCTGCTTAGATTCCAGGAATTTCGCCGCTTCCATGAAAAATGCAAGGGAATACATAATAATCGAAGGAAAAAAAGGATCTTCTGCCAAAACTTGTAAGCTAACGCTTCCTGGCGTAGAGCGTGCTGAAGAATTGTTGGAAGACCTAAATGGAGAGTAAGGTAAGGCGTATTATTGAGGCTGCATCCGATAAGGTACTGTCGGATCATATTGTAGACTCCTACAAGGAAGTTGAAAGAAATTATTTCATCAAATCTTGGAAAACAAGCGAGTTGGATGCAGGGCATTTTGTTGAGTCGGTACGCCGGCTAGTAGAATTAAAGCTTTTCGGAAAATACACACCAATTAGTAAGGGGCTTCCTCCTTTTAACGATAATACGATGCTGTCTTATGTTAATTCTTCAGGAGATGATTCATACAGAATTCATATACCTAGGGCGTTGCTAACTGTTTATGGAATTAGAAATAAACGCGGAGTGGGTCATATTTCAAATGTAAGCCCTAATCATTTGGACGCGACGTTTATAGTTTCAAGCGTAAAGTGGGTTCTAGCCGAAATAGTGAGAATTAATTCATCATATCAGCCTGATGAAACATCAAGGATAGTTGATCATATTGTTGATAGGAGTGTGGAGGGCATTTGGGAAAACTCTGATATAACGAGAGTTCTGGTCGAGGGACTCAGCCTCAAAGAACAAATAATGTTTATTCTCTGTGCTACCAATGAAACTTTCGACCAAAAAATCCTGGAAATTATCGAGTATAAAAATCAAGCGTATTTTAAGCGTACTTTAAAGCAATTACATAGCTCTAGATATATTGAATATAGGCCTACAGGAGAGTGCCTGATTTCACCTAAAGGTATTGCCTATGCTGAAGAACTCATACTGACAAAAGTAAATGTTTAATAAGGCACGGCGACGGTTTTTTCGTTACGACTTCGCCTCTACTAAAAAGCCGCGCATGCTGGCGGCGTTATGGGTAAATGACAATGGATTGGAAGAGTTTCATAGCACAAATAATCGACTCTCTTGCTTGGCCAGGGGTAGTGATTATTCTTGTTATTTTGCTGCGTGAAAAGGTCGCTGAATTAATTCCGCGACTCAAGCGATTCAAGCATAAAGAAACCGAAATTGAATTTACGGAAGGCATTACTGAGTTAGTCCAGGAACGTGAAGCTGCCGGAATCGAAGAGCAAGAAATACCGAGATCAGAAGAGTACCAAGACCAGTTCGGTTTCCTGACGCGGCTGGCAGCTATATCGCCTCGTTCAGCCGTCCTTGAATCCTTTCGGGCTGTCGAGTCTGCCGCAGCAAAGAAGGCCGCTCGAATCTACCCTGAGATTGAGAGTAGCCACTCGCGAAGCCCTCTGCAACTGCACAAAATACTCAAGGGCGAAGTCTTGAGCAAGCAGGAATACTATCAGTTTAACCAGCTACGAAAATTGCGGAACGAAGCTGCGCATGCTGAGGACTTCGACATTCGAGGATTGCCGATTGAAGCGTATATTGACATCGCTCTGTCCTTGGCGGCTCGCCTGGAGGCAGATTATCCATAACAATCGCAGGCACACAACAGGGGCTTAGCAATTTCTTCAAAGAGAAGAATCAATAGCTATCGATTGAAACGATTTAGATTTTAAAACTATGAACGGAACAGCGCAGTTACCAGATCCTCCCCAATTTTCTGACGAGGAAATGCAAAAATGCCGAGAAAGCGGTGACTTTATGCCTTTACTTTTTGAGTGGTACAAGTTCGTAGGTCAAATCTGCATTTTCTTTGCGCAATTGCAGAGGGAGTCGCCAGCAGCTAAGGAGATTCCACAAATACACTTTGCTATCCTTACTGGGCTCTTAAATCGTTGTGCAAGGTTGATGCTGTCAAACGTAGCCCTGTCTCATAACGGACGATTTGGCGAGACCACAGCAATTTTGGATAGGTGTATTTTTGAGTCTTCGTTAAAGGTTGAGTGGCTATGCCACAAAGGAACAGACGAAACTTTTCGGCGGTATTTAGCGGGTGGTCTCAAAACGGAAATTGAACTTGAAAAAGAAATAGCTGATAACATCTTTGAACGAGAAGGTGGTGAAGTATTCAACATAGAAAAGCGAATGCTTTCCTCTATTGATCGACATATAAACGCAGCTGGGTTGAGCCGCGAAGAAATTTCTGGAGCTAAAAAATTACCCGATGTGTCAGCGATGTTGCGCGATTTAGGCCATGAACGCCTAATGTACGTAGTTGCCCAACGTCTCGGATCTCATCATGTGCATGGGACATGGCCAAGCTTACTACTGCACTACCTTGAAGTTGATGATGATGATGATGGTAAATTTTCACTTAGAGATCACGATTGCGAAACACACCCCAATCAGTTTGTTATGACTCCGCTACAGGTTTTGGGTGCCGTTAGGGCATTCGTCGTTTATTTAATCGAGGAAGAGGAATCCAGGCCCATTGTGGATTTAGTGGATTCTATTCAAGAAGAAATCATGACAATCAATAACGAAATGATTGGGAGCGATTTTCAGAGTGCTGAATAAATCTAACAAGGGCGCTAACGTCGGCTGTTGGCACGTGGCTGCCAGTCCGTTATGAGCGAAGAGCGGACCTTCGGACTTCTTGTCCTGCTTCAACTAGTGACTAGCCGTCTCGTTATTCGTAAGTGAGGGTGTCGCTAGCGGTGCACGGCACATTCAAGTCGGTAATATTGAGCATTTTGTTGTGTTGTGTATTTGAGTCGTTTACTGTCAGTGACATAATAAAAAATGAAGGTTGGATATTGTGCGCTCGGTAGAGTGTAACTGAACATACTCAAATTGCCTTTGCTAACTCGGGACCTTTCAATTCAGGAATACCCGCTTGATCAGTAAGGTAAAAGCAGAAAAATATCAATTAGACAAGCTTCTAAGTGCGCTCGCACAATATACAAATGTTAGGCATTAAGGAGAGGATATGGATACCTACCGGACTGGAAGGGATAAAAAAAGAATTAAGATACCCGAAGGGTATGCATCCAGAGAAGGCCGTGATGGTCACGTTGTCGCTATCCCGCCGGGCGGCACATCGCGAGAAGGAAGGGATGGCCGAGTAGTAGCAATCAAAAAAGGGTACACCTCTCGTGAAGGAAGAGACGGCAGAGTTGTAGCCATTCCACCAGGCGGCACTTCACGCGAGGGCAGAGATGGTCGCGTAGTGGCAATTCCCAAGGGGTATACTTCACGAGAAGGGCGCGACGGTAGAGTTATCGCAATCCCTCCTGGGCGTACTGCGACAGAAAGCAAAACCGGCCGTCTTAAACTCTTGCCAAAACTAAAATAAGCCTAACAAAAGATTGCTAGGGACTGCATTACGCTGCGCTCCATGTAGCCCCAGAGCCAAGCGTTAGGGTTCTATTGGAGATCCTGCGTGGTTCCGGACAATATCAGACTCGAAAGTTTCGTTTGCAAGTGGACTGTTAATGCTCACTGATATTTTTGCTTATAGATACCTGGATAGCCCCATATGGGATAGCTTCGACGAAAATGCTCGAAGACTGCTGGTGCAGGGATTTCGAATCGTCGCCGAGCAGCTGTTTCCTTACTACGACGCCAATGGCAACGAAAAAAGCGAAGCTAGGGCGATTTGGGGTGGGCTGAACAAAAAACTGGCGATGGAGCTTGGCTTAAAAGATCTGTCTTCTCCGATTTACGGTTACTATTCCGACTGGAACGGAAACAAACACTGGGTTAGCGGGTCATGGCCGAAAATAACCGTGTGCGAAAATTTCGTGCTGGCCGAATACGATGGCTCCGTGACCGCCGACCAATTCGTCAAGGAACGTTTAAGCTTCATAGAACTGGCTTTCCGCCAGCGAGAAGAAAAGCTTTCAGAGCTAAATGCGAGTCTGGATAAACGAGTTCAACAAGCAGAGTTGGAAGCGAAGATGAAACCCGCGCGAGGACTGCGACTGCCTGGGAGCCCGGGCGATGCTCTCCGAGCATGGAATCAAAATCAGAATGAGATGTTTAGGGCGTCATGCAACGAACTTAATGAGCGATTTCGTCGATCTCGGGTAAAGCTGCATTATCACAATGGGTTTATTCAAATCTCGGAGGATGAAGCCGTTTTGCGCCAGATAGAGCAGCCATTTTGGAATTTGGTTGGCGACCCAATGTGGCAAAGTGTCGATCATGACATGAAAGAAGCTATTGATCTCCGAGATAGCGGCGGGCGCGATCCAGCGCTATTCGCTGCAAAGGCTCTCGAAAGTGCCATTAAAATAATTTCTGATGTCAAGGGGTGGACTCGAGGAACCGAAAAAGGGGCAGCCAACTACATTGATAATCTTCGAGCAAAAGCAAACGGTGAGTTTATCAATGGATGGGAGCGGGAGAATTTAGTTGAGTTCTTTTCAAAAGTTCGCAATCCCTTCGGACACGGTGCTGGGAGCGACCCGATCCCCGAGCTCTCCGTCCCCCAAACCGACTGGGCAATTGAGTTTTGCATGATATGGACGAAGAGCTTAATTCGACGACTATAGATTGTGCGCCCCCCGGCACGCTAACAATCGGTTCAAAACCGACGCAAAAAGACTGCGTGGTTTAGCCGCGCGTTAGCTTCTTATGAGCATGGAGATATAGATGGGTCATAATGATCACATGGATGATCGAGGGTTTGACGTAGTTGACACATATGTATGCACTGAATGTATTGTCGATGATGTATTAACTCAACTTGTTAATGAAAATCTTGTTAGCCACTCATGCTCATATTGTGAAAGGTCATCAGAATCTTTTGTTGCAGCTCCATTTGAAATTGTAATGGAGCGTATCTATGAGTCTATTTGCGCCTATTATGCAGATGCACAAGACATAGGTACTCCGTGGGATAGTGGGTGGGTTTTTCCTGAAACTGAACCATATGATGTGCTCGAAGCGGTAAACCCTGGTTGGGAAGACAAGTTTACCAACGACGTCCTTGACTGCTTAGGATGCGATAAGTATTGGGTTCCACATTCACAAGGCGACTGGGGGTTAAGTAATCCCGCCCAGGCTTTGGCATATGGCTGGAGTGAATTTACGGATACCGTACTTTATAAAACACGTTATCTATTTCTTTCAGAGCCACCAGATGAGTTTGATGTTGGGCGGCCGGATTATATACCCGTAAAATATGTTTTAGAGGCGCTCGGGAATCTAGTTAAACGTCTCAATCTCGTTACGGTCCTAGATTCAGGCACGGTATGTTATCGGGTTAGAGTTTCAACAAATGGTCAAGTTTACAGTAAGTTCTCTGAGATAAGCGTACCTCCTAAAGGACTTGCAGGGGCAGGAAGAATGAACCCTGCCGGAATTCCATATATGTACGTTGCACTTGAAAAAGAAACAGCAAAGCTCGAAACCCTATTTAAACAAAAGTGTCCTTATGCAGTCGCTGAACTGAAGACTATAAAACCACTTAAGTTATTAGATCTATCGGTTTTGCCTCAAAGCCCTAGTATTTTTGAGCCTGATAAATACACTGAGCGACATGAGATCCAATTTCTACGAAAGTTTCGAGACGAGATTTCAAAACCGATATCGAAAGATGGAATGGAACATATAGAATACATTCCAACACAAATAATTTCAGAGTATTTCCGTCATCGATTTACAGTCGATGATTCTAGTATTGATGGTGTTGTTTATAAATCGTCAAAAAACCCGAACGGTAAGAATGTAGCTTTATTCGTTTCTGAGCACAAAGGTGTTGAGGAGATGGTCTTATTGTCATCATTGTGCATGGAAAGCTAACAATGCCAAGCACGCGGGAAATTTACTCGCTGTCGCTCTTAAATTTCCGGTGTTGGCAGCGTTAACGTCCGCTCCTGGCACCTAGCAGACATGTCCAGACCAACCAAATTGATAGCGCAGCTTGCACCCCAGTCGCCATCGTCTAAAGTTTAAACAGCAATCCACGCAATAAAAGGAGGCAACAATGGCTGTTCGACACAACCCGCCCAGCGGACCTAGTATTGTCCATAAAGGGCAGAAAGGCGGCAAAACGGGATGCGGTGTAGATACTAGGGTTAATCCGACGCACTGGACCAACACGCACGATAGGATTACGTGTGACAAAAATGGGTGTAAAAACTAACTCAAGCATTTCACCAGCGGTCAATTCTACGGCCGCTGATTCATTTTGAATCAACTGACGCTCAAACCACGAGCGCTCTCGTTCAAGCTCTTTACAGTAGCGCCAAAATACACCACACTTTACGACCATAACACAACAATAACAATCGCAACGCACACGCCCTCTCCCGTTGCGCACAAGTAAGCTAGGAAACGTCGTAGACATGGAAAATACCGAGCAAAAATTCTTAAAAGAGCTTGATGACAAACTTTGGAAAGCCGCAGATAAACTCCGCTCAAATATGGATGCCGCTAACTACAAGCACGTGGTGTTGGGGCTGATATTCTTGAAGTATGTGTCCGATGCGTTTGAGGAGCGACAGGAACAACTCACGGAGCTATTTCAAACCAACAGCGACGACAACATCTACTATTTAGCACCTGAAGACTTCGGCGACACGAATGATTACGAGAATGCCTTACATGAAGAACTCGAGGTGCTCGACTATTATCGCGAAGCAAACGTGTTCTGGGTACCCAAGGCGGCACGCTGGAGCACATTAAAAGAAATGGCTGTGCTCCCCATCGGGAGTGTGCTATGGAAAGACGAGACAGGTAAGGACGTCAAATTACGATCCGTGAGTTGGCTTATCGACAATGCGCTCGACGAGATTGAGAAAAGTAACACCAAACTCAAAGGCATTTTGAACCGCATCAGCCAATACCAACTTGAAAATGACAAGCTGATCGGCCTTATTAACACCTTCTCGGATACCTCATTCACCAAGCCAGTGCTTGGTGGTAAGCCGCTCAGTCTGCACAGCAAAGACATACTCGGCCATGTTTACGAATACTTTTTGGGTCAGTTCGCACTCGCCGAAGGCAAACAAGGCGGCCAATATTACACGCCTAAAAGTATCGTAACTCTTATTGTTGAAATGTTGCAGCCCTACTCTGGGCGCGTCTATGACCCAGCAATGGGATCCGGCGGCTTCTTCGTGTCGAGCGACAAGTTCATCGAAGAACACGCCAGCGAGCAGCATTACGATGCCTCCGAACAGAAAAAGCATATTTCTGTATACGGGCAAGAATCAAATCCCACCACGTGGAAGCTTGCGGCGATGAACATGGCCATTCGCGGTATCGATTTCAATTTCGGCAAAAAGAACGCCGACACGTTTTTGGATGATCAGCATCCTGATCTTCGGGCTGACTTCGTGATGGCCAACCCACCCTTTAACGTGAAAGATTGGTGGGCTGAGTCACTTGCAGATGACACGCGCTGGAAATACGGCACGCCTCCAAAAGGCAACGCCAACTTTGCCTGGGTACAGCATATGCTGCACCATTTGGCACCAACCGGCAGCATGGGTATTTTGCTAGCGAACGGCTCTATGAGTTCGAACACCAACAACGAAGGCGAAATTCGTAAGCGGCTCATTGAAGAGGACTTGGTGGAATGTATGGTTGCCCTGCCCGGCCAACTGTTTACCAATACCCAAAT
Source organism: Pseudidiomarina atlantica (assembly GCF_000753735.1). Classification (GTDB taxonomy): domain Bacteria; phylum Pseudomonadota; class Gammaproteobacteria; order Enterobacterales; family Alteromonadaceae; genus Pseudidiomarina; species Pseudidiomarina atlantica. Next base: position 428,829 of record NZ_JPIN01000001.1, read on the forward strand.
ACCGGCGTGTATCTGGTTTTTAACTAAAGACAAAGCCAACGGCATGGTTCGCAACGACAAAAAACGCGACCGCCGCGGCGAGTTTTTGTTTATTGACGCACGCGAACTCGGCTACATGAAAGACCGCGTATTACGTGACTTTACTAACGACGACATTGCCAAAGTTGCCAACACCTTTCATGCGTGGCAGCGAGATGAAGGCTACGAAGACATCGCTGGCTTCTGTAAATCCGTTAATTTAGCCGACATTAAAAATCACGATTTTGTGCTTACCCCAGGCCGCTACGTTGGTGCAAAAGAGCAGGAAGACGACGGCGAACCCTTCAATGAGAAAATGGCACGCCTAACCGCACAGTTGAGCGAGCAGTTTGCTGAAAGTGATCGCCTAGAAGCTGAGATTAAGCGGAATCTTGGGGGGCTTGGGTATGAGCTTTGAAATCGCGTCTTCACAACTTTCTGAGTTCCTTTTATTTAAAAATGGAAAGAGTTCTCCAGAAAGAGATGAAAATGGTAACTTCCCAGTCTTTGGCTCTAATGGATTGATTGGTCACGCCAATAAAAGTAACTCTAACAGCGATACCATTATTATTGGTCGAGTAGGTAGTTATTGTGGGAGTATCCACTATTCACAAAGGCCATGTTGGGTAACTGATAACGCTATGATATGTACCAGTAAAAATCCCGAGGATAGTTTATTTTGGTACTATTACTTGTTGTCTGCTAATTTGAATCAATATCGTTCTGGCTCAGGTCAGCCGCTGCTTAACCAAAGCACTATGAACTCTATTAATTGTAAGGTTCCCAAAACCCTTACTGAGAGAGTTCGCATAGGAAAGTTACTTGCCTCATTCGATCGACTAGTAAGTCAAAATAATAGAATAAACCAAACCCTAGAACAAATCGCCCAAGCCATCTTCAAAAGCTGGTTTGTCGATTTCGAGCCCGTTAAAGCCAAAATAAACGCACTAGAAGCCGGCGGCAGCGATGAAGACGCCCTACTCGCCGCCATGCAAGCCATATCCGGCAAAGACAAAGAGCAACTAACCCAGCTCCAAACCGAAAATCCGGAGCACTACAACCAACTCCGCACTACCGCCGAACTCTTCCCCTCCGCCATGCAAGACAGCGAACTGGGCGAGATTCCGGAGGGGTGGTCTTGTTTGGCATTAGATGAAATAGCAAAATACCAAAACGGTCTTGCTCTTCAGAAGTTTAGACCAACAGCTGATGAGGACTGGCTTCCTGTTGTAAAAATAGCTCAGTTAAAAAAAGGCTTCGCTGACGGCCAAGAGAGAGCTACTGCTACCATAAAACCAGACTGTATTATCGAAAATGGTGATGTTGTATTTTCTTGGTCTGGCTCTTTAATGATTGATACTTGGTGTGGTGGCAGAGCTGCTCTAAACCAGCATTTATTTAAGGTCACATCCCAAGATTACCCAAAGTGGCTGTTTTTCCATTTAACTCGTCATCATTTGGAGGAGTTTCAGAGAATTGCAGCAGATAAAGCTGTCACAATGGGACACATAAAACGTGAACACCTGAAACAAGCCTTATGCGCTGTCCCTGACACCAAACTTCTTGATGCTGTCGGTATTGCCCTAGGTACAATGTTGGAAAAACAAATAACTCTAAGGCTTGAATCTGACTCTTTGAAACAAATACAAGATACTCTCCTTCCAAGGTTATTATCTGGTGACCTTAATTTTTTAGAAGCATCGGAAGAATTCTCTAATGAGCAGTTTCATAAGGAGCTTTCATAATGGAACTGTGGTTAACGCGAGCAGGCTCTCACGGAGAGTATGAGCAAAAGTTTCTCGATGAGGGACGAGTTTTTCTAACCTGGGACGGACTAAATCAAGACCTTTCCACTCTTAAGAGTCGAGAGGTCTTGCTTGATTTACTCGAAAACAATTACCCCAATGAAAAGCTTAAACGGCTTCAAAATCATAGCAGTCAAATTTGGCCTTTTGCAAAGACAATGCAAGTTGGGGACTGGGTAGTTTTGCCCTCGAAAAAACAACCAGTCATATACGTGGGCGAAATTACTAGCGAATACCGACACGATAAAAATGCTGCCAATCCCTTTTATCATTCAAGAAAAGTAAAATGGTTCGGGCAAGAGATACCTCGCTCGAACTTTGGGCAGGATCTTCTATACAGCTTTGGCGCTTTCATGACAATTTGCCGGGTGCGCCGGAATAATGCATTAGAACGTTTAAAATCAATGTCTAAAAATGGGTGGCAGCCGGAAAATGTAAAGTCAGCTGTCCAACATTCAGGGCAAGTAAACGGGACTGACGTAAATGACGTTTCTAACGATGATAGTTTCGAATTTAATTTAGTCGATCTTGCTAAACAGCAAGTAGTTAATCTAATTGAGCAAAAATTTAAAGGTCACGAACTCACACGGCTAGTCGCGGCCGTTTTAAAAGCCAAAGGATATAGTATATGGCAGAGCCCTGAGGGTGCCGATGGAGGTGCTGATATATTAGCATCAAACGGGATGATGGGATTTGGTGGCCAATCTATTTGCGTAGAAGTTAAATCGGGTTCCGGCACCGTTGACAGACCAACTGTCGATAAGCTTTTAGGAGCTATGTCAAAGTTTAATGCAGAGCAAGGCTTATTCGTATCATGGGGCGGTTTTAAACAAAATGTTCAAAAAGATATGGCAAGCAGTTTCTTCAGGTTACGTTTGTGGTCTCAAGATGATTTCCTCGAAGAACTATTTGCTGTTTATGACAAACTGGAAGACGAACTCAAAGCTCAATTACCACTTAAAAGAGTTTGGTCGGTAGTTCTTGCAGATGATTAAGCAAGTCCATAAATGGCGAGAAATTGCTGCTCATTTTGCTGATAACCTAATAGTCGGCAATGGAGGCTCAATAGCGGTTTGTCCTGATCGATTTCGCTACAAAGATTTGCACGCTTATGCTATAAAAAACAACTTGTTAAAAAGTAACGTTATAGAAGTATTTGAAAAGGCGACTCCTAATAACCCTGATTTTGAAAAAGTGCTTTATCAGCTATGGTTAGCTGACTTCATCAATAAAAGGTTTGACGTTGAAAAGTCAGAGCGTGAGCGTGTGCGAGAGGGGTATACGCTCGTACGACGAGCATTAATTAATACCGTGAAGGATATACATCCAATCCAAGCTGAGATTGATTCAAAGCTTAATCAAATCGGTCGCTTCATATGTAACTTTTCTAACGTCCTGTACCTTAACTACGATTTGATTCTTTACTGGGCCAGCCTCAAGGTGAATTCCAAGGAAAAACACCGTTGTAAAGATGGTTTTTCAAGTAAGGAGTCTAAAAAGCGAACAACGTTAAGCCGCTTAAAGTTTTCAGAAGATCTCGAAAAAATTTGGGAACCCTTTAATCACAATTCGGCCTCAACCGCAATTTTCTATCCGCACGGTAGCCTTATGCTATACCAAACTAGAGCAAAGCATGAGGAGCGAAAATTAGGTTTATCGGGCGATGATATGCTGGACATCATTACTGAGTTTTGGGCAAAAAACGACAACCAACCACTTTTCGTTTGTGAGGGTTCGTCTGAGGAAAAACTAGCGGCTATTAGTCGCTCTAACTACCTGACAACGGTTTATCACAAAGTCATTCCTCGTTTTAAAAGTACAGTCGTTATTTATGGTTGGAGTATCGGAGAAGAAGATCAACACATCATTCGTCAACTGAGGAGAGATTCCCTCAGTAAAATTGCAGTATCGATTGTTCTCAGAGGCCGCTCAGAGCAATCAATTTCGAAAGAACAGGAATACATTACCGATAAGTTATCGAACCTCGTCTCAGAAGAGGATATTTACTTCTTTGATGCCGATAGCAAGGGCTGTTGGTGCCATTAATGATAAAACTCCACGCCACCCGAAAGCTCTTCGAAAAACTAAAGCTCACCAGCGACGGCACCCTGCCCGTCACACCAACGAGCGCGTGGCTGCACGAAAAGCCTGCACTCGATATCAATCCATTAAGCGGATGGCATGGTCACCTCGTTACGCTACAACGCAGAAACTGCGTTTTAATGACGCATGACAGTACGCGCTTTCCGTTAGTGCTGCCAGCGTTGACCAAACCTGACTTTGCCGAACTAAACTACCGCTTTGTCGATGCCTTTATGAATACTCTGCTGAAATGCGGTGCTACTGAAATCCACCTTGAAACGGCGGATAAATACCTGCGTCCGTTGCAAGTCGATACTGAATGCAGTCGTTCTGTGCAAGGTACACTCAACCGAATGAAGGACGAATTCGAACATCAGCTTTATTACGATCGCTTGAACATAGCCGAAATAACAGGTTATAACGCCGGCGCTTGGCTCGCGGATACGCCTCGTACAGTGAAAGGACAAAAGAACGCGTTATGGCCCAAAGATGCGATGTTGACGCTGCTGGAGCGTTTAGCCATGCAAACTTCCGATAACCGAGATATTGAGTAAAGGATAACAAATATGCCTCGGCAGCAAAAACCATGGATATCATTGGATCAACAGTTAGAGCTACTTAAGAGCCGAGGTATGACTGTTGATGAGCCACAAATTGCGAGAAGTTATTTGGAAAAGCTTGGTTACTATCGGCTCAGTGGCTACTGGTATCCCTTTCGCCAACTATCCACACACTTCAACCAAGAGCTGGAAATACCTATTCGTCATGATGAGTTCGTTGAAGGAACTCATTTTCGGGATATTGTTGATCTCTACATCTTCGATAAACGACTTCGACTTCATGCGCTAGACGCCTTAGAACGAATTGAGATGGCAGTCCGCGTCGACATTGCTCACTTGCTTGGCGAAATTGACTGTTATGCACATGAAAACCCCAAATGCTTGCATGGCCACTTTAGTAAGCAAGTAAAAAAGAAAGGGCCTGCAAAAGGAAAAACTGAGCATCAACTCTGGTTAGAAAAGTACGAGAAAGCCATATGGCGAGCCCGACGAGAGCCATTTATTGAACACTACAAAAAGAACTATGCAGGGATACCGATTTGGGTCGCTATTGAAGTTTGGGACTTCGGTATGATGTCGATGCTCTACTCAGGGATGAAGCTGCAACATCAAGATAAAATAGCGGAAAAATATGGTGCCCCAAGCGGCCATGACTTTAGCAAATGGCTCCGAAGTTTAAATTTTGTGCGTAATGTTTGCGCTCACCACAGTAGGCTTTGGAATATCAACGTTCTCGAACGCGCGCCCATTCCTGATTACGAACATTGGCGACAAATAAATAATTCTCGCCCATTCTTCTATTTTTGCCTGATGCAAAAATTACTCGCAGTTATCAGTCCTAATTCGACATGGAATAAGCGATTTGATTGTATCGTTGAAAGCTTCCCAGAACCGCAAAATAACGCAATAAATGCTAGCGAGTTTGGGATAGTTGATAACTGGAAGTCTTGGCCTGTGTGGGGCCTGAAATGAGAGCCGACGCGTACACAACAAAGTTGCGAAGAGGCGCCGGGCGTATTGCCGATAAGTATAAACAAGATGTTTTACCTGTCAAACACTTTACGGTACTTTACATAAAGTATACTTAAAGGACTAATGGAATGACCGAAGACCAGTTAGAACAACAATGCTTAGAATGGTTTGCCGAGGATGGCTGGGAAATTACCCACGGCCCTGATATTGCCCATGACGGCCCTACCCCTGAACGTACCGATTATAAGCAAATTCTGTTATTAGCTGATCTTGAAGCCGCGATTCGACGCATCAACCCGCATCTACCTGAAAGCGCCGTCGAGCAAGTTTTGGCTGTGGTTCGCAAACCTGAAAGCCTTGATTGTGTGGTCAGCAACCGTGCCTTTCATCGGCTTCTGCTCAGCGGCGTGACCGTTGACTACAAAAAAGACGACAGAGTCGTTCACGATAATGCTTTCTTGATTGATTTTACCGATATCGATGCCAACCGTTTTCGTGCCATTAACCAATTCACCATTGAAGGCAGCAAACAGCTGCGCCGACCGGATGTTATTTGTTTTATTAACGGCTTGCCGATTGCGGTGTTGGAGCTGAAAAGCCCTAACACCGAGAACGTCGATATTTGGGACGCGTTTAATCAAATCCAGACCTACAAAGACGAAATCCCTGACTTATTTGCCTACAACGAAGCGTTGGTTATCAGTGACGGCTTTAATGCTCGAGTCGGCTCGCTAACGGCTAACCAAGAGCGTTTTATGCCGTGGCGTACCATCAAGCACGAAGATGATAAGCCATTGCTGGATTGGCAACTCGAAACCATGGTACGTGGCTTTTTCAGTCGCGAGTTACTGCTCGACTACATTCGCTATTTTGTGATTTTTGAAACCGACAGCGATAAGTTGATCAAGAAAATTGCCGGTTATCATCAGTTTCATGCTGTGCGCGAGGCAGTAAATGCAACCGTCATCGCTGCTCAGTCACAGCGCCATGATGCAGTGAGTACACGGCGTGCGACCTATGGCACCGATGTCATACCTGGTAGCAAGAAAGCTGGGGTGGTTTGGCATACGCAAGGATCAGGTAAGAGTATTTCTATGTGTTGCTATGCCGGTAAGCTGTTGCAACAATCTGAGATGAACAACCCGACGCTGATAATTGTTACCGACCGTAATGATCTCGATGGTCAATTGTTCGCAACTTTCAGTGCCGCCAAAGAGCTTCTAAAGCAAGATCCCGTGCAGGCCGATAACCGCGATAAGTTACGGCAGTTGCTTGCCGAACGCGAGTCCGGCGGCATTATTTTCACCACCGTGCAAAAGTTCGCATTGCTAGAAGACGAAGACGGCCATCCGATATTGAACGATCGTCACAACATTGTGGTTATTTCTGACGAGGCCCACCGCAGTCAATATGGTCTGAAGGCGACGTTGAAGAAAGACGGAACCTACAAGTTCGGTTACGCCAAACACATGCGTGACGCCCTACCCAACGCGGCCTTCATTGGCTTTACGGGTACCCCCATTTCGAGCGAGGACAAAGACACCCGTGCCGTTTTCGGCGACTACGTTTCGATTTACGACATCCAAGACGCCGTCGACGACGGCGCAACTGTGCCCATTTATTATGAATCCCGCTTGGCCAAACTCGATATTAATCGCGAAGAAATTGAAGCGCTTTCCGCACAAGTCGATGAAGTAGTTGAAGACGATGAAGACGTGTCGTCGCGTGAGAGAACCAAAGGCGAATGGAGCCGGCTAGAGAAGCTTGTCGGCTCTGGCCCCCGCCTTCAGCAAGTCGCGGCTGATTTGGTTGAGCACTTCGAAATGCGCAACGCGAGCATGGACGGTAAAGCCATGATTGTGGCAATGAGTCGCGACATTTGTGTGCAGCTTTATGACGCTATCGTTGCCTTACGTCCTGACTGGCACGATAGTGATCCCGAAAAAGGCGCAATCAAGATCGTCATGACCGGCTCCGCATCGGATCGCGCGGCGCTGCAGCCGCATATTTACAACAAGCAGACGAAAAAACGCCTCGAAAAGCGCTTCAAAGATGTTAGCGACCCGTTAAAGCTGGTGATCGTGCGTGATATGTGGCTTACCGGCTTTGATGCGCCCTGCTGCCACACCATGTACGTCGATAAACCGATGAAGGGCCATAACTTGATGCAGGCCATCGCACGCGTCAACCGAGTGTTCAAGAACAAGCCTGGTGGCTTAGTCGTCGACTACATTGGAATTGCCAACGAGTTGAAACAGGCGCTGAAGACTTACACGGATTCCAAAGGTAAAGGCGAGCCGACACATAGCGCCGAAGAAGCCTTTGCCTTGATGCTTGAAAAACTGGATATTATTCACGGCATGTTTGCCCGCGGGCCCGAGCGCGACGGCTTTGACTATTCAGATTTTGAAACAAACCCTAACCAAGTGTTAATTGGTGCCGCCAACTACGTTTTAGGTCTCCCTGATGGTAAAAAGCGCTTCCTTGATACCGTGCTGGCACTCAATAAAGCCTACTCCCTGTGCAGTACACTTGATCAAGCGCGTTCTTATCATAAAGAAGTCGCTTTCCTGACAGCAGTAAAAGCTGCGATCACCAAACATACCAGCGTGGATAAAAAGCTTTCTGCCGAAGAAAAAAACTCAGCGTTGAAGCAGATACTCGACAACGCCGTAATTGCCGAAGGCGTCACCGATGTCTTTGACTTATGTGGGCTAGACAAGCCCGACATCGGCTTACTCTCACCAGAGTTTTTAGAAGACGTACGGCAAATGCCTTATAAAAATTTGGCCGTTGAGCTCTTGGAGAAATTACTCAAGGACAATATTCGCGCCAAAACCCGCAACAATGTCGTTCAGGAAAAGAAATACGCCGACCGCTTGCAAGAAACCTTGCGCAAATACAACAACCGAGGCATCGAAACCGCGCAAGTGATCGAAGAACTCATTGCCATGGCCAAACAGTTCCAAGCCGAACTTGCCCGTGACGAAGCACTCGGCCTCAGCGCCGACGAAATCGCCTTTTACGACGCCCTCGCCGAAAACGAAAGCGCCGTACGCGAGCTCGGCGACGACACCCTGAAAAAGATCGCCGTCGAAATCACCAACAAACTCCGCGCCTCCACCACCGTCGACTGGCAAGTCCGTGAAAGCGTCCGCGCCAAACTACGCATCCTCGTGCGCCGCACCCTGCAAAAATACAAATATCCGCCCGACCGCGCACCCGCCGCCATCGAGCTCATCATGCAGCAGGCCGAAGCACTCTCGAATAGTTGGACGGTTTAAGGTCTTTTAATATGCGTCTGATTTATTTTGATGAGGTCAAATATCAAAAAGGAGCACAGCCTTTTTATTTTTTGGGCGGTATTATCGTTTCCGCTGATGATGTTTGGCACCTAGAGAACGAGCTTGCCAAGATTTCGGGAAAATACTTTGGAACAAGCATACTCACTCGTCATACTGAATTTCACGCCAGCGATATCTTTCATCGAAAGGCAAACTTCAAAAGTTGGAATAATCCAGAAAAGCGCGCCGATTTAGTAAAGAAACTAGCGAAAATACTGGATAGTCGCCCAAATGTCGCGAAAGCCTTCGTATGTATTCAACCCGAACAGATGCTCGTGAATACAAGCTTCGATGACAAGGCATTCATGTTTTTTACAGAAAAGATTGAAAATTACTTACGAAGTATTAATTCGCCTGGACTTCTGATTGGTGACCGAGAAAATAAAAAAGTTTCAGAACAATTTGCGGTGGACCTCTCACGATATCGTAGAAACGGCACTTTGTATCAGCTTGGAACTGAATTACTACATTTGATAGATACTGTTCATTTTACCGACTCTCACCACAGTCGAATGCTTCAACTCGCAGATCTGTACGTTTGGCTTTTACAACTTCAATTTAATTCCAATGACAACGATAAGAATCAGTTGCGTCAAATGATTCTTGACTACGTTTCGCGAGAGACAAAGATTTTTCAGCCAACTAAATATAAGATTTGGCCGAACCAACCACGGTAAGTATCATGCTCGATTCTAAAATATCGGTGACCCAATTATTAATCGAAAACAGGTCGACGATTTCAGTTGAACATGCCGTTTCATTACTAGAGCCTTTGACGATAGGTTTTAAACAGACATCTCCAATCCTGCCAAAAGATGCGAGGCTCTTCCGAGTGCGCGTACTAAGCGAACTACCTAGGAATATTTCAGACTTAGGGGCGCCTCCTGATAACGTTGCTTTAATGGGACGAGTGAATGATACGGGGAAAAGCGTACTCTATCTGTCTGACTTACCTAGGACAGCAATCGCTGAAACAAGAGTTCAGAAAGGACCTTGTTGCCTAACTGAGTGGCAAACAACTGCAGATAATCTACTTTGTGCTAATGGAGGTATCCTTTAGCCGCTCCGGCTTACCCTAGTATTAGGGATGAACAGCAATATTTAAATTATGCTTTTAATGATAGAGGCAAAACCCACGTAGCGTTGAAGAACATTCAGTGGATTGATATTCACGAAAACGGACACTTTACTAGCTTAAACTTCGCAGACTCTTGGTCAGATAACGGAACTATCGAGTGGCAAGATCGTCCGGCGAAATATCAACTTGGACCCAAGGAAAGTGCCATAATTACGCGTGTTTCAGACGACAACTATTTATTTGAGATGGCTGACGGCAGTTTGCCCTTGTACTGCTAGTACACCTACTAATACACGTTTGCTCGCCACATAACCTTATGGGTGCTAAGAATGACAAGATTCGTTTTATTGACCCTGTGTTGTTTTCTCGGCAGTGCCGTCGCAGAAGAACCAGTAGAAATCCCGCGCAGCACGCAGGTTGAACTGACCGACCCAGCCACGAAGCGTGTTTATCCAATTTACATCAAGGTTCCGCGCTCCTTCGCGTCCAATCCAGACAAAGCGTATCCGGTGATTTATCTCACTGATGGCCTCTATAGCTTTCAGATCGCTTCGGGCGCCACGCAATTGTATGACAAGCTGATGAGCGAAGGTGGCGATAACCTCACCGTCAAATTTATGATCATCGACGAAGCCAAGCATGCCACTGCCTTTCCTACTACGCTCATTCAAGGTTTAGACTGGCTTTATGGACTACCGCGATGACGCTATGCAAGCTCAATCCGCAGGCTCTTTCCTAAAGCGCGCGCCGCATTATCCAAGGTATGTAAGGTCACGGACGTATTCGTGGGATCAAGCAATCGATCAAGAGCCGAACGACTTGTTCTCATTAGCGCAGCCATTTTTGTCTTCGAGAGGTGCTCCGCATTCATCTTCTGCTCAATTTTCCACGCAATAACGCGTTTGAGCGCTACGGCATTTACTTCCGCGAGCTCACCGGTTTCCTTGAGCAAGTCGTCAACCGACGAACCTACATATTGATTTTTGTTAGCCATTGTCCACCTCTTTCTTCCGTTATCTAGCCGTGTTCTTACTTCGTACAGTCCATCTTTCATTGAGCGGCAGACAGGCATTCCAATTGGCCAACCAAACTCTACGGTTTTTATATCTGCGCCAACAAATTTCCGGTCTCGCTTAGATAATCGCAACAACCATTCTCTAACTGGTTCGGTGCCGTTTACCGTACGGTAAAATGTTGCTGAAACTTTTTTCTTTGTCCCAACAGTCATAAAATGTACCACTTTTGGTACAAGCATTCCAGTTCAGTATGACGAGTCATCTTCCTTGATACCTATGCAAAGCAAATTCAAATGATTGAGTTTAGGCTACCTATTTGCCTCTTACATTTTTATCCGAGTTTACTCATTTCAAAGTGGGCTTTTAACACTCCGAGATTTCTTCACAATTAAATTCACTGCAGTGGCGGCGACTCTGCGATACAATACGCGTCCTTATCCTAATTGAGTTGCGCATTTATACATGACTTTTTCTGAACTCCAGCTTTGCCCTGAAATTCTTACCGCCCTGACCCGTCAAGGTTATACCGAACCCACTCCGATTCAAGCGCAGGCGATTCCGCCAGTGCTGGATGGTCGCGATGTGATGGCGGCGGCGCAAACGGGAACCGGTAAAACCGCAGGTTTTACGCTGCCGATTCTGGAAAAGTTGAAAGATGGCGAACGGGCCAAGCCGAATACTGCGCGGGTGCTGATTCTGACACCGACGCGCGAACTTGCTGCACAAGTTGGTGAGAGTGTTGCGACTTATGGTGCTGGCTTGAACCTCAATTACGCTGTGGTGTTTGGTGGCGTGAAGATCAATCCGCAAATGATGAAACTGCGCAAAGGTGTCGACATTTTGGTCGCTACGCCTGGGCGTTTAATGGATTTGTATCAGCAAAATGCGATTCGTTTTCCTAAGCTCGAAGTGTTGGTGCTGGACGAAGCCGATCGCATGCTCGATATGGGCTTTATTCACGATATCCGTAAGATTATCAAGGTACTCCCGGCTAAGCGCCAGACCTTGATGTTCTCGGCGACGTTCTCGAATGAGATTCGCGGATTGGCGAAAACGCTGGTAAACGATCCGGTAGAAGTCTCTGTAGCACCGCCTAACTCAACGGCGGAGCGCATCGAGCAAACCATGTACACGGCGACCAAGAATGAAAAGCCGCGTTTGTTGATGCAGTTGCTGCGTGATTTAAAATTGCCGCAGGTAATTGTCTTCTCGCGCACCAAACATGGCGCCAATAAACTGGTGCGTCAGCTGAACGCCGATGGCTTCTTGTCTGCGGCCATTCATGGCAACAAAAGCCAAGGCGCACGCACTAAAGCGTTGGCTGATTTTAAATCGGGCGAGGTTAACATTTTGGTCGCTACTGATATCGCAGCGCGCGGCCTCGACATTGATAAACTGCCGTACGTGATTAACTTCGATTTACCACAAGTCGCTGAAGATTACGTACACCGTATCGGCCGCACCGGCCGTGCCGGACAAGTCGGTCATGCCGTCTCGTTGGTGATGGACGAAGAATTCAAAACCTTGAAAGCCATCGAAAAACTCATCGGCCAACCGATTGAGCGCCGCCAAATGGAAGGCTTCAGCAACGTCGCCCTCACCGGCACCACGCCACCACCACCACGCGGTGGTCAGCAGCGTCAGCCACGCAAACCGCGCGGAGCCGGCGGCGCGAGCCAAGGCAAAGGTGGTAGTCGCGGCAACGGTGGCAACCGAGGTAACGGCGGAAATCGCGGCAATGCCGGTAGTCGGGGCAACGGCGGCAACCGAGGCTAACACTGGCCTTCAACTACGGCCTATAGCTAAGCGCTGCTCAACCGCGCCTAGCAAACAAACTGGCGATGCCGGCACCGGCGATAGCAACTATCGCTCCAGTGCCGGCGGCAAGAATCAATACTAACGGCCAGAGGTTGTTTGAAGTCGGGTCACTAACCACTTCAACCAAGGTGCGCGCCATAGTGACCGCTGGAATAATAGCGCCAGCAATTAGCCAACTGTGCAAGAAACTGAAATACGCGAGCGCGCGCAAAAACGCCGCGGCCAAGAACACCACCAACACGCCCCAACCAAAGAAAGAGTTAGGTACGGTAACTGTCTCGTAAGGCTCCAACCAGAATGGTATGCCAACCAGCAAAAAGCCGACGCTAAAGGTGCCCCACCCCAGTTGTTTGCTCGTCATTAACAGCCACTCGTACCTGCTGATGTCGTTGACGCTGAGACGGCAGCCATCATCGCCGGCATCATGACGGCAACCATGATCGCAGCCTGCACACCTTCAATCACTTCGGCAGTAATTTGCCCAAGCTCTTCACCCTTCGAAACTTGCTCGATGCGCTTTTTATGTTGTTTAAGCTCGTCTTTGCTGAACACTTGATTGAGCAAGTACGCACTTTTGGCTAGCGCAACCATCAGCGCAATTTTTGGATGAATTTCGAGTGGCTTGTCCAGCACCAAACGGCGCATTTCGCGCTTAAGCTCCTGTTCCGGCTGCGGATTCACCTCCGGATAAATCTTCTGCGTGAAAATCCACAGAATCTTGCGTTCGTCGGCTTTGATAATGCCATCGTCCACTAGCTGCTGAGCAATTTTGTGCTTCAAATTTTTAATAGTGCCAATCGCCATCACCCAGTTCTTCAAGGTGTCGGGCTTCTTCTTGCTAGCAATTTTCTGCAGCGCTTCGTCCATCACCGCATCACCAGTGGGTGCAGCATCCAGAATTTCAACTTTGTCCTTGTTTTCTTTATCTATTTTAATGCGCTGCGACAGCAACAACTCGGCTAAAATAGCGGCCGCGGCGGTGTACTCAATATAATGCCCTTCATTGGTGCCCTTCTCGTCGTTCAACGCCAGCAGCATCAAGCCTTCGTACAACTTAATATCCATTATTATTCCCCACTGTCTCCCAACCAATAACGTTGGAATTCTTGCCATTTTTTTAGTTTTTCAGCACTGCGCGGCCCGCTCACTTTGCGCTGATAAAAGCGCTTACCATCCGCCATACTCTCCACTTCGACCGCCGCGTGCTCGAGCATTTCCAGTTCCGCTAATACCGCCAATACCGTCTCGGAAGCAACGCTTTTGCCACGCTCAATACGCGATATCGTCGAGCGACTGGTCTCCACCAATAGCGCCAAATCCGTTTGATCAAGTCCAGCACTGGCGCGCTTGTGCTGAATCAAATACCCCACATTTATCGCGAAACTCTGCGCAAGCTTGCGGCGCATATAAGGTTGAATCGGTCTGTTGTTGAGCATGCGAACCTCCGTGTTATTAGTTTCAGTTTAGTTCATCAGCTCATGATTCACACAACGTGAAAACGTAACATTTTGTGAGAAAACGGAGTGCCAAAACGTACGTCATTTACTGGCTGCGTCAGGGGTGATGCACGATTTGGTTATTGGCTCAAATTTGCACGGGAAATAGGTCTTTGCGTCATTTATGAGGCTAGTTTTTGCTTATGCGGCTTATCTGGCACAGTTTTTTTGAAATAGTGAATTTAGGGACATGCTATACACACTCAACCTAGCAACCGAATGGGCGTTGGACCCGTACCAGGGTACGGGCTACCTTAGAAGCTGGAGCCCGGTTGGCTTAGGAATTCGAGTTCGGAAGGTGTTGAAGCGCGCCTGAGCATGGCATTGCGATGCGGGTAGCGACCGAAGCGGACGATGATGTCGCGGTGTTTGACTTCGAAGTCGTAGTTGGTTTCAAGACCCGGCTGGTCGAACAGACGCATGGCTTCATCATGCACAACCGGCGACTCGCTGTGCATGTAGGGCATATACAAAAACGCGCGCTGTGATGCCTCCATCGCACGATCAACGCCACGTGCCACCGCTTCCTGTGCCAATGCTAAAGCCATCGGATCCTGCGCAAACGCGCGCGCGTCATCGCGATAGACGTTGCGCGAAAACTGATCGAGCACGAGAATCTCAGCCAGTCGTCCGAGGCCACCAGTGCCTGCTCCGGCCGCATCATCGGCGCGCCAGTGCCAACACTCACCTGCAGCACAGGCAACGAGAACCTCACCAAAGCGCTTGCGAATCGTCTTATCTAACGCATCACTCTTGGCAAACCAATCCGCCGGCGTTAGTTCGTTAAACCAGAAGTTGAGAATGTCTTGGGGGTTCATTTGTCGTTTCCATAATAAAAAACCCCGTGGGCTTCGCAGCCGCACGGGGTTACGGGAGCTTAATTAAGCTTATTCAGCTTCAGCCTTGACCGTCAAGTTGTTACGTACATCTTTTACGCCTTCAACACCGCGCGCTAAGCGTTCAAGCGCCGAAATGTCAGCTTGGGTCGCTACCTCGCCACTTAAGGTGACTACGCCATCGGTGGTTTCGACATTGATTTGCATACCCGCAGCCTGTGCCATCAGCGCACTTTTCACTTTTGCGGTGATAGCTGAATCACTGATGTGGTCAGCTTTTTGTTCCATCTCTTGCTGTTGCTCAGCTGGATCTTGCAAAGTGGTTGCCATCGCGATGGTACCAAAGCTCAATGCCATAACTGATGCGACTGAAGTAAATACATTTGCTAGTTTCATAGTTGCTTCCTCCTGTTTAGGTTCACTTTCACTATAGCTAGCGATTTGCTGACGTGAAGCGGCTTTGCAGGGCTTTTGCTCTATGAAGATTTGGTTAATTTCTGAACACAAGCTATAACTATAGCTAAGCTTTGAAGGAGGCATGGTTATGAAAATCATTCACGGGTTACTTGGTTTGACGTTGGCGCTTGGCATTGGTACTGGCTATGCGCAGGATCAAGCGCAGGACGAAAAGAAAGAGTTACCGGAAGCAGCCGCAGAAGGACAGCAAACAGCTGAAACAGCGCGCGCGGGTAAAGACCGCAACCCGCAAACTGGTAAAGAGCTCAAAGGTATTGGCGAAGCGGCAAGGTTAAAAGGCGGCAAAGCTTTAGCTGAAACTGTGAAAGCGACGGCAGGTCCACCGGATTTCATTGACAACGATGATGACGGTGACGGCATTGGTGATGCGACGGAGCAGTCCGCTGCCCACGAAGCCGCGCATACGGTGCAGCA
This sequence comes from Pseudidiomarina atlantica, assembly GCF_000753735.1. Taxonomy (GTDB): domain Bacteria; phylum Pseudomonadota; class Gammaproteobacteria; order Enterobacterales; family Alteromonadaceae; genus Pseudidiomarina; species Pseudidiomarina atlantica. The sequence goes on from NZ_JPIN01000001.1 coordinate 444,745, forward strand.
AAGCTCTGGCGCTGAAGCGACGGAACGCAAAGCGCTCGGTCGCACCAAAACCGCTGACGTCACCTTGAAAAAGTCTGACAAAAAGAAAGGCGACAATCACTAGAAAAGCCCAGCTCCTGTGCTAACATTTGTGTGTACATTTAAGAAGCGCAGGAGCTGCAATGGAAACTCGAATTCAATTTCGCATCGACGAAGAAACCAAACGTCTTGCTCAACAAATGGCAGAAAGTCAGGGTATGACGTTGAGTGAGGCGTGTCGTAAACATACCGAGCTACTAGCCGAGCAGCAACGCATGAAAAGTTTACATGACCAATGGCTTGCTGCGCAGGTTGAGCGCGCGTTCGCGAAAATCGAGCGCGGAGATGCGCAATTTTTCGATAGCGATAAAGCTGATCAGATGCTGCAAGAATTTAAGCAACAACTAGGTAGCAAAACTGACAAGGATAGTTAGGATGATTTTTTGGGAAATGGATGCCCTGCAGGATCGCTTTGAATTTTATCGTTTCATTCATGCTGAGAATCCCATTGCTGCAGAACGCGCAGATGTCCACCTAGTAAAAGCCATCCAGCGCTTAGAACAGTTTCCAGAATTAGGAGTGAAACGCCCCGACTTGCCAGGGCGGTTTTTGGTGATTCCAAGTTTATCGCTGACCGTGCTCTATACACACGAATTAAAAGAAGCTGTGACGACTGTCTACATATTGCGGGCGTGGCATGAGAAGCGCCACTACCCACCGCCTTTCAAACAGCCATCAGCCAATAGCTAACAGCTGCTCTTCGCGCTTAGCGCAATTGTAGAACCACACCCGACAACACCGCGACTGCGACTTCATCCTGCTGCATTAGCAAGAAGGTCGCGTTATCGCGTTGTTGTGGGCGTGACCCAGGGAGATTGCGTGGATTCACCACCACTGGCAAATGCGTGCGCACAGTTAGCGCATCGGCATCACCGATGAAATGGCTATAGCCCTGTTTGACTAAATCGAGATATTCATGGTGCGAGAGCTTTAAGCCTTCGCTTGGTATCGTATACGCTTTGCCTGGGGCGTAAACATAGTTGCTGCCGTCGTAGCGATCGAACGCCGGAAAGGGTTCAAGATCGCCCACTTCACGGATGTAACCTGTGGTTTCGGCAGCACTACCACTGCGATTGAAGCCGATATCAATACGGTAACTGTGCTCGTCGTCTTGTACTTGAACTTGGTCGAAGATCACGTCTTTGAAGCTATTTGAATTGTTCATTGGAATGCTGTGATACGGCTCCAATGTCTGCTTCTCATAGTCTTTGTTGGCAATGCTTTCGAGGGCTTTTACCAACATGGCGACGTTGACTTCGCGCGCCTTTTGCCGATTCGGGTCATTTGGAAACGCACCCGATTCAATCAAAATGGTGCTGATGCCCATTTTCGAAAAATTATCGCCAAACGCCCGTGGTGCAAAAGTATCGTTGTAACGACCCATATGCCCCGGAATCAGTGCGTCTCCGACCTTTTTCATAGCGCCGATCAATTGCATAGCACGGCCACGGCTCTCGTTAATATCTTTAGCCTCGTTAAAAGCCGGCGCAAGCAAGCTGATAGTGGCAGGCTTACCGGTATGGGCGACTTCGTAGTAACGACTTTGATCATGCAGGTTAAAGCCGAAATCTGGCTTTAAGGTTTTGCCCTGCTCCATCAGCACACGACCCTCTGGCGTTTGCAGAGCTCGCGCATCACGATTCACGTCAATGCCCTGCACGTTATAACGCTGGGCGCGTTCCGCCCCATCTGGATTTAGCATTGGCAACATGTAGAGAGTGATAGCGTCAGCCCAGCGTTGACGCCACTTTTCATCAGTTTCAATTTTATGCATTAGGTCAAACAATGCCGGCGTAGCCGTTGATTCATCGCCATGCATTTGTGACCACATGAACACAACGGTATCACCTTGACCTGCTTTAAAGCGGTAAATCGGCCGGCCTTCGTAACTCGTACCCACTTGTTCCGTCGAGATAATGTCGCTGCGTTGCACACGTTTGATCAATGGCTCGATATCAGCAAAGCGAATTTGCTGTTTATCGAGTCCAGGCAGCAGCTCATGGTCGTAGTGGCTGTGATTGTCGTGCGCGATTGCTATGCTGCTGATTGCGCTCGTGCCGCCTAGCGTTAAACCTAGGCTTAAGGCGAATACGGTGACATACTTTTGCATTTTTTATTCGTCTCAGGGTTTAATTAATAATAATTTATTACTAGGATGAAGCCTAATGGTTGCACTCGGTGGGCGTCAACTCGCATACGTTCAACAGGCACAAAACTAAGACTAACAAAGGTGACCTCGTCATGGATCGCAGATCGTTTATTAAGACTCTAGCCGCCGGAGCGGCTGCAACAACTGTTCTTTCTCCGTTAGCAGCGGCAGGTGGCATTTCGGGTATGGCAGGAACAACGGGTTCAGGCTTGGGCGCTGGGCGCTTGCCGCGGGCTTTGAAAGCCGGTGACACGGTACGTATGGTCGCGCCGGCGAGTGCGGTTGAAGATCGTCATCATGTCTTGATCGCCAAAGAGTCGTTTGAAGCTTTAGGTTTCAACGTACAGCTAGGTGAACACGTGTTCGGCCGCCATGGCTATTTGTCTGGCACCGACGCCGAGCGCGCTGCCGATGTCAATAAAGCCTTTGCCGATGACAGTGTCGATGCGGTGATTGCCGTGCGCGGTGGCTGGGGTTGTAACCGCATTTTGCCGCTGTTGGATTACGACATGATCCGTGCCAATAACAAGGTGTTGTTAGGCTACAGTGATATTACGTCGTTAATGAATGCGCTGTATGTAAAAACTGGCATGGTGTCGTTTCACGGGCCAAATGGCTTTTCTTATTGGGCTGATTTTCAAGCGCAGCAATTTCGTGATGTGATCATGGACGGTAAATCCACCACCATGCGCAACTACAAAGAAAAAGAAGAAACCTTGACCATGATGAGCAACCGCACCACTACGGTGAACGGTGGCAAGGCACAGGGTGTGTTAGTTGGCGGTAACCTTACTGTGTTGACTAGCTTATGTGGTACGCCTTATTTCCCTGACTTAAAAGGGAAAATTTTGATGTTGGAAGATGTCGGTGAGAATATTTACCGCATCGACCGCTTCTTATCGCAACTGCAACTGGCTGGGCATTTAGACGGCGTTGCCGGTATCGTCTTTGGCCATTGTACCGAATGCGACCCTGGTGGTGGTTTCGGCAGCTTCACCTTGCATGAAGTCTTTGCGCATTACTTTGAGCCGTTAGGAGTGCCAACCTACACCGGCGCCCAGTTTGGTCACATTCGCGACAACCATATTTTGCCAGTCGGTCATGTGGTTGAACTCGACGCCGATGCGGCGACTTTGACGTTACTCGGCAGCGCGGTGCAAACGGTTTCGTAACGCCTGCCACTCGTGGGTTTCTGGTAAGGGTTCCAACCAAATGGTCGGGACCCTTTTTTGATCGAGCTCATGCAGCGTGTGATACAGCGCGTGGGCAAACTGTTCCGGGGTAGCGCCGAGTGCACGTTGTTGTTGCTGAGGTAGATCATCGCGCAAGCTGCGTACCAGGATGATGCTGTGTGGCTCCGTGATGTTGGCGTTAGCGTTAGCGTTGGTATTGGAATTGAGCCAGCGGAGTTTGGCTTGCGGCTGATAGTGCTTGGCCATATTGCCGGCAACACTCACATCATGTTGTTCTGGCGCTTCCACCTCTTGGTTCAGCACCTTGCTCAGTTGCTGCGCGGTGATTGGACCTGGCCGCAAAATTCTGAGTTTGTCGCTGGTTTCACGTAAATCAAGAATTGTCGATTCGATGCCCACACTGCAGCGGCCACCATCTAAAACCGCGTCGATTTTGCCATCGAGTTGTTCAAGCACATGGGCAGCTGTGGTCGGGCTCAATTGCTTGTGTAAATTTGCCGATGGTGCGATCACGCCAATGTTTTGCTGCTGCAGAATCTTTCTTAGCTGCGCTTGATTAGGCATGCGGATGGCAATGCTATGGCTGCCACCGGTAATTAACGGTGATACTTTCGGGTGCCGGTGCAATAGTAATGTGAGCGGTCCTGGCCAGAATTGCTCAGCTAATAGGTAGGCTTCGTCGGGAATGCCATAGGCCCAATCTTGCAACTGCTCAATTGCGCCAATATGCACAATTGCAGGATGGTTTTGCGGGCGGTTCTTGGCTTGATAAACTTGTTGGATAGCATCGGTATCTGCCGCGTTGGCCGCCAGACCGTAGACGGTTTCTGTTGGGATTGCCACGATACCACCGAGCTTGAGTAAGCGGCCGGCGTGCTGCAACTGTTTGTCGTTATCGGCTTTAAGTATGAGTGTCATGCGCTTACCTCTTGTGGTTGCTTGTGGGCGACCGGCTGCCACCCGTTGGCTTTGCGTTGCGTGAGTTGTCCGGGCTGCTCGGGCTGCCACTGCCAAAGATGGAGCCATTCATTGTCGATCAACTGCTGTACCATCGGCTGCTCACTGATGACCTTATCGATAGCCGCTTGCTCTGCGGCAATCACCACTGTCAACCTGAGCGGCTCGTGATACCAGTCCTTACCGTCGTGAATCGATTGCCGCGCCAATCCTATGCGAATATCACCACCATTCCCTTCGAATACCCCGAGCCCATCGGCGACCACGTTATGCAGCAGTTTATTCCCGCTGCCGAACTGCTGCGGCGCCACCGTCGACGCGTAGTACTGCATATTAATCCAATGTGCCACCACCATCGGCGCCGTCATCAACTGCGTCAACACCTGCTGCGATGGGTCTTTACCGTGATCGTAGTCATGCAAAAACACCCGTGCGTCGAAATTACAGCTTCGTGTACGCTCACGCGGCGCAAAAATGATCGCCGCATTGCGCGCCAAGCCCCACTCCGGCCGCACCTCAGCCCAACTCCCCGCGCGCCGCTGCAGCGCATCGCTGACAAAGGAAGGGCAGCCCACTTTGCCGCTGTGTCGCTGCGAGAAAGGGCTGCCCACTTTAGGGGTGGTTCGCGCGGTGGGTGCGGGCTGCGCGTTGAGTCGGATCAGCTGTTCTTGCTGCGCCAATTGGTTAGCAGCACCTAGCCACTCACACAATTTTTTTGGCTTTTGCGACGTCAATAAACTTACGGTTTGTTGCGTAGTGTCGTGTAAGGCAGCTAAAAATTCGGTGGTCTCAGGAATGTGAATATTGTGCTGCGCAGCAAGCTGCTCGCGCACTTCTTTGTCATTCAGCATTTGCGCTAATACCTGTGCGTTTGCCGCGCCCGATTGTCCGCCACATGCACCACACTCGAGGCTCGCGGCATGTGGATTATTTTGCGTTGACGCGCTGTGGCCTACGATTAACACTTGCCTTGCGAAATCTTGTTTAAGTCCGATACCAGTCAGCGCGTTGGCCGCCAACTGCGCGAGCTCTGATGCCGTTGCAGGTGCGCCGTTTTTTGTGATACGCCAAGGTTGTCCATTCATGGCGCCACCAGCAACGCGTTGCAACGGTTGATGCGACAACGACTTTTTCAGCAATTTCCAAGCTTTGGTAATACCGCCCATCTCGACCCAGCCATAAGCCCCAGCTGGACTTTCATGGGCACGATGCCAACTGGCAGAACGCCACGTATTGCGCAGCTTTTGTTGGCTTTGCGCATCGCATGCTTGACTGACTTGCCATTGTGGCGCAAGCAGTCCGGGTAACTGTGGTTTGCTGTAGCCTTGGCTTATTTGATATTCAATCGGCAACCCAAAAAAGCCCGCGAAACCGAACGTCTGAATCGCCGGTGATTGCGCTTCTAGAGCACGGCGCATTGGTTCTGAACGGACATCAATACAAAATACCGCCTGTAAGTCCTTGCTACCATTGTTATTTTGCACAGCTGCCGCACCACATAGCTGTTCCGCCAGTTGCTGTTGGTAGGCGCGTTCTTTCTCGCGCAATGCTTGCCACATTGGCTGTTGCTGTTCACGCACTTGCGTCTTCAACCGCTCAAAACTTGCCCATTGCACCTGGAATTCGGCGCGTGTTGCGTCACTGACGCTATGCCAGCAGACCAAATCCCACGCTAAGCGAATCGCTAATAGCTGGTTGAGCTCATCGTTGAAACGCGGCTGTTGCTCGAGATCGCGCTGCCAACGACGTTGCGCAAATACACTGGCCCAGCCGTATAGTTCATGCAATAGCACCTGTAAATAGACCGGCCATTGGTCGGCATCAAGTGGCAACACCTGAGCTTGCTGATATAGCTCTCGATAGTCATAAGGCAATTTCTGAAGCTGTTGTTTAACCTTCTTATTATTCAAAAGCAGCTCGATGCCCCGATCGTGACGCGTGATATTCAGCCACTGTTTGTACATGCGCTCGCCGAGGTTTTCGTCCTGCGCCACTTGCTCCGGATAACTCACCCATAGCGCACAAAACTGACTCATTTGTTGCTGAATTTCGGTCAGCCACGGCAGTGACCGACTCGCAGTTTCACGCAACCGCCAGCCCTTTACCGCCGCGACCGAACCCCTTAAAAAGGGCAGCCCTCTTTCGGTGGTTTCGGTGCCGTGTAGCATGGGGATATTGAACCAAGCCTGTTGCTCGGCGGCGATCTCTTCGATGTGACGGTCGCGCTGCTGCCACCAAGGGTTCACGGCAATCGCGCGGTCGAGTGGCCACACTGGCGCAACTTCCGCAGTTGCCGCCGCAACGAGTAGCTCTAAGTCTATCTGGTGCAACTGTTCCGGCGCCGCGGCGAGCGAGGTAGACATGGCAGGTGAGGCAGTCATGAAGATGCTCCTTTGTGTTGAGAATTGCGCAGCGGCCAAAGCGTCAGCGTTAAGCGGGTGGCCCACTCATCGAGATATAAGCCAGCGTTGAGTGCGACAAATAGTTGGCTGCTATGTGCCGATTGCGGACGATAAAGTAACCATAAGTAGACGCTGGTAATGCCAATAAGAACAAGACAAATCCAAACATCGAGTAGCCAAATGTAGGACGCAGTGCTGAATGTTAGATGCGCGCTCAAGGCCCAGTTAGCCACCAGATAAACGCCAAACCAGGCTGCGGCGACGCATATAGCGCGTAATAATTCGCTGATATTAAAGCGCTCAAACATCGTCGAAAGCCATAGTCCGAGCGCTAGGCTCACAGCCAGCCACGGTGCGACATAGCCCAATGATGTGACAGCTGATACGCCCAACAGAACCGCAGTAATGACTACAATTAGGCCACCGATAACGGCTTTAAGCGGAGGTAGACCAAGCTGCACAAAACGCTGCCGCTCGCGTTGCTCCACCGCCGACCCCGAAGTTAAAAATGCATAGGCTTTGTAACAAGAGTGCGCCAATAGATGCAGTGCCGCTAAGGTGTAAAAACCAAGACTAATCTCCACCAACATCAAAGCCATTTGCGCTACCGTTGACCAGGCCAAACGCACCTTTACGCTGATGCGTGTCATGGTGACTGCGGCCGCGACTAACATACTGGTGCCGGCGACGATCGCCAACAACCAACGAGCCACCGCGGCGTCGGCGAGTAACGGCGAAAACTGCAGAAGGAGATAGCCGCCAAGGTTAATGATACCCGCGTGTAATAGCGCTGAGACTGCGGTGGGCGCTTCCACCACCTGCAAGAGCCAGCCATGAACTGGCAATTGTGCGCATTTCAGCATGGCAACACTAACTAACAGTAACATCACCCACTCGCTGACGATGGATGCCGTTGGCGAAAGTTCAGAAATCGAGGTCGCCCCAGTTTGCAGCCAAATGCTTAAAAGTGCGACAGCTAACATGGTTTCAGCTACCCGCGCAAAGATGAACTTTTTGTGCGCAGCAAGCTGTGCTCGTGGGCGCTCGGGATAGAACAATAGCAGTTTATGCAAGCTTAAACTTACGCTCACCCAACCAAGCCAAAAGAGTACGAAGTGGTCACTGATCGCAGTAAAGAGAATCGCGATAAGCACCAAGGTCAGCCAACGGTGAAATCTTACAGACTCAGATTCACCGCGGGTTTGTACCGCAGCGAAGCGCACGACGACCCAGCCGATAAAACTGATCATCGCCGCAAATCCAGCGCTCAAAGGTGTCAGCGCGAAACCCCAAGCTTGGTACATTGAAGAGTGCGTCAATGATAAAGCGATACTTGTGGTGAAAAAACAAATGCTGAGTAACGCCAAAATGCCTGCGGTAATGCGCCAACGCATGCTGCCTCCGAATATTATTTTTTGTTGGCGGCATTGTGCGTGATTGCTATTGATTATAAAAATACATATATTCTATCTATTCGTTCACTTAAACAGAACATTTTGGAAGAATTTTGGCATGTCTCGTTTAAATTATCATCACTTGTATTACTTTTGGCGTGTTGCAAAACAGGGCAACTTGACTGCAACCGCACAGCAGTTGGCGATTTCACAATCGGCTTTATCTGCGCAGATTAATCAGCTAGAGCACACCATAGGTCAACCGCTTTTTGCGCGCGAAGGCCGCAGCTTGGTTCTAACCGAACTTGGCCGCACGGTGCTGAACTACGCCGAAGACATCTTTCAGCGCGGCGAAGAGCTACAGCAATTACTGACAGAGGGTGCGCCAACCGTACCCAGCTTGAGAATTGGCGTACTTTCGAGCATGTCACGTAACTTTATTGATGGCTTCATTCAGCCATTAATTCGACAAAATGACGTTCATTTTCAACTTATTGCGCGCCCGCAAAGTGAATTACTTGAACTGCTCGGTCAGCATCAAATTGATATCATGCTTACCAATCGTGAGTTGCCAAGTAACGATGATATTGCCTGGCAATCACAACTACTGGCCCGCCAACCAGTGAGTGTCATAGCACCACCTGAACTCGCGCATTTGCCCGCAGCAGTTGACGATGCATACCGCGAACAGCGCTGGGTGGTACCTTCATACGCTTCACCGTTACGAGCTGCCTTTGAGTCTTTTTGTACGCAGCATCAGTTAGCGCCGAATATCGTCGCCGAAGCAGACGACATGGCAATGCTCCGATTACTTGCACGGGATAGCGGTGCACTCGCGGTAATGCCCGCCGTCGTCGTGCGCGATGAACTTGTGACTGGCTTGCTGAGCAAGCGCTTTGACCTGCCAAATTCCTATGAGAACTTCTACGCTGTGACACTCGCCCGAAAGTTTCCGCACCCCCTACTTCCCGCAATTCTGCAAGCCAAGCATTACCTGACCTAGCGACGCAAAACCACCCCAGAAAGGGCAGCCCTTTTTTAGGTGTTTGCCGCGCAAAAGTGCTAGGATGTGGGCTGCCCTTTCTTATGGTTTTGGCCAAGGTGAGCTAATGCGAACAGAACAAACTTATGTGCAACTTGATGCGCGCCTGAGTAGTGCGGTAGCACCGACGCCGGTGTTGGATCCGCAGTGGATCGCGTTTAATGATGAGCTGGCGGTGCAGCTACAGCTACCTTTAACGCAGCGCGCAACCCCAGAAGGCCTGCAGATTTTCGCCGGCAACAGCACTCCTGATTGGGCGCAGCCGCATGCACTTGCCTACGCGGGCCATCAATTTGCTAACTATGTTCCACAGCTGGGCGACGGTCGCGCGGTGCTACTCACCGAGGTAGTCGATAAAAACGGACAGCGTTACGATATTCAACTTAAAGGCTCGGGTCGTACACCCTATTCTCGAGGTGGTGATGGGCGTTCTCCGCTCGGCCCGGTTCTCAGAGAGTACTTAGTAAGCGAAGCGATGCATCACTTAAATGTACCAACGACGCGCGCTCTAGCTGCGGTTGCGAGCGGCGAAATGGTAAAGCGCGAAAGTATCGAACCCGGAGCGATTCTGACGCGTGTAGCGAAATCCCACTTGCGCGTAGGCACTGCACAGTATGTTTTAGCACTCCAAGAGCGCAAACTCCTGAAAGCTTTCGCCGATTATGTCATCCAACGTCACTATCCTGATTGCGCCACTGCCGAGCAGCCGTATCTCGCACTGCTGACGCAAGTGCGCGATAAACAAGCCGAGCTGGTTGCGCAGTGGATGAGCCTTGGCTTCATTCATGGCGTGATGAACACCGACAACATGACGCTGTCAGGAGAAACGATCGATTACGGTCCTTGTGCTTTTATGGAAGCCTATGATCCGCAGAAGGTTTTCAGCTCAATCGACCGGCGTGGGCGTTACATGTACCAAAACCAGCCGCCCATCGGCATGTGGAATATTGCCCGCTTTGCTGAGACCCTGTTGCCCTTGCTTGAATTGCCAGAACAACAGGCCATCGAGCACGCAAGTGACATCGTCCATGGCTTTGAACAGGTGTATCAGCAGCATTATCATGCGCGTATGAGCGCCAAATTAGGCCTGGCTCCCGAGCACCCACAAGCAGAGCAATTGCTCGAAGATTACTTACAATTGATGCACCACCACCAAGTCGATTTTACGTTAGGCTTTCGCTATTTATCAGATGCGGATGACCAACGCATCGGCGCGCTGTTTCAACAAAGCCCGACGTGGCAGAAGTGGTATCAACAGTGGCAAACTGCTCACGAAGATCTTAACGCAGCGAAGCAACACATGGCGCAGGTCAATCCGATCTACATTCCGCGTAATCATTTGGTTCAAGAGGTGATAACTGCAGCTACCAACGAGGGCGATTTGACGCCTTTTAATACGCTTCATCGCGTATTGAAAAATCCGTTCACAGAACATGAAGAATACGCTCGGTACAGCAAACCTGCAGTGGCCGAACAGCAAATCACCCGTACCTTTTGTGGCACCTAAATCAATAAAAAAAGCCCCGTAAGCTTTACACTTACGGGGCATTGAATGACAACTTTAAGACAACCGTAGGAGAATTCTATCCCACTTTCATGACGCGTCGGACTTTACCTGAATGTCGTTCTCCACGTCTTTTACGCCTTCAACGTTACGCGCTAAGCGCTCGGCAGTGTCGACATCTTCGGCCTCTTTAACGAAACCACTCAACTGCACCACGCCGTCTTGTGTTTCAACATTGATTTCCAAGACATTCAAAGCATCGCTGCCAAGAATCGTTGATTTCACTTTAGTGGTGATGGCTGCATCATCGATGTAATCACCCGCCTTATCCATGGCTGACTGTTCTTGCGGCTGCTCAGCTTGAGTGTCCTGCACATTTGCAGCAATCACGGCTGGGCCAAAAGTTACGGCAAAAATCCCGGCAATCAAACTGGTTAAACGTAAGTTTTTCATAGTGCACCTCCTGTTGCTGAATCAATTTCGAGTGCACTTTCACTATAGCGAACCCAATTTACATAGTAAGGCGCTTTACATTACTTTTGCTTTGCTTACAGAACGTTAGGATTTAACTGCCAAATCGTGTAGCTCAAAGCCGCAGCAAAACTCACCCAAACCAGGTAGGGAATGAGCAACAATGCTGCAGCTTTATTCAGCCGCCAATAACCCACGATGGTGGCAACAATGGCGACCCATAGCGAAATAATTTCGACGAAGCTGACAGCACCCAAGTACCAAGCGAAGAACAACCAACTCCACAACGTATTCAGCGCGAGTTGGACCAAATTGATTTGGAGTGCGCGCTTCGCCACTCCTTGAAAGCCATACTCACGCCAAACCAGCCATGCAGCAACGGCCATCATGGTATAAAGCGCGGTCCAAACAGGGCCAAAAACCCAGGTAGGCGGAGCCCACTCGGGAATGATCAACTCACGATAAAAGACTGGGGCGTTCATCGAGCCCCAGCCACCTAATGCGGCTACAACAAAACTTAGTGCGAGCCAGCCAATTAAGCCACTCATTTGTTTCCATAACGACATGCGATTCCCTTTCTAATTAGCGTTTGTATTGGGTCGGACAGTATCCACGAGACACTGCCGGATCTCTCAGCTGTAAGTGTTTCGTCTTACGAGCGGTTACTCTCTTGCGCCACAGCTTGAATGAGCTTGGCTTCAATTCAGTACGCATCAGTTCGATAACCTTGCTCTCATTGAGGCCAAATAAGTGCTCAATTGCTTCGAACGGGGTGCGATCCTCCCAGGCCATCTCGATAATGCGTGAGATTTCGTCCACGCTAAAGCTTTGACTTTGATTTTTCATGCGTTACCACTTGTAAGAGTAGTGAATTTGTACGAAATTACGAATGTATCTTCAATTTGGATGAACAATGTCTGATAAAAACAATCATAAAAAGCATTTTTCATTAACTGACATAACGCTCGCATTGTTGCGTTTCGCCCCACGTCTTCCGCGCTTTATATTGACGTTAGCGCAGCTCGCTTGGGCCCGCAAAAACCAACGCGGCAGCGTCGGCTATTTTCTGCAACGCGCTGCAGCCCGGCATGCCGATGCGATTTTTCTAAAATATGAGGATGAAAGCTACACCTACGGTGAATTTAACCAGTGGGTAAATCAGCTTGCCGCTTATCTTCAACAACGTGGTGTTCAACCCGGCGACTGTGTTGCTTTATGGTTTTCGAATAGCCCTGCGCAACTGGCTTGGGCGCTTGCCGTTTGCAAACTAGGTGCTATCGCTGGCATGCTAAACACCAAGCAAACTGCACAACCATTTCTGCATAGTTTAGAAGTTATGCACCCGCGCCTTCTGATCAACGCCGAGCCCTTGCCCACTCTCGATTTCCCCCATCAGAAAGGGCAGCCCACTTTGACGTCACCAACCTCCGAAAGTGGGCTGCCCTTTTTAGGGGTGGTGGCGGCAGCAGAGGTGCCACGTGATGCGACACGGAGCTGGCCCGATCCTAAGGAAACTGAAGCGATCACACTAGGCGCAACGGCATTTTATGTGATGACTTCAGGCACCACAGGCTTACCGAAAGCTGCGGCAATGACGCACTTACGTTGGTACAAAGCTGGCATTGCTTTTGGTCGCATGGCACTGAATCTCAAACAGCGTAAAGATACGATGTACTGCGCACTACCTATGTATCACAACACAGCGCTATCCATTGCGCTGAGCGCAAGCATCATGACCGGTAGCACACTTGCCTTGGCGCCACGCTTTAGCGCGAGCCATTTTTGGCAGGACTGTCAGCGTCACCGCGCAACAACTTTTGTTTATGTCGGCGAACTCTGTCGCTATCTATTACAGCAGCCAGCGCAGGCAAACGAACAAAACAACCGCATTCGTGCCGTGCTAGGGAACGGCTTACGCGCAGAAATTTGGGACGAATTTCAGCACCGCTTTGGTATCAATCGTATCTGTAAACTTTACGGCGCGAGCGAGGGAAACGTTGGCTTTGTGAACGTCTTCAACCTCAAGCGAACTGTCGGTTTTTCACCGATGCGGTACACCATCGTTCGCTTCGATACCGACCACGAAGAACCGCTAAAGGATGCCAACGGCAAACTTGTAAAAGTTGGACGCGGTGAAGTCGGTCTCCTCCTCACTGAAGTTTCAGAAAAAGCACCTTTCGACGGCTACACCAACAACCCAGAAGCGAACCAGCAAAAGCTTTTCAAAAATGTGTTTAAACCCGGTGATTGCTGGTTCAATACTGGCGATCTCGTTCGCCATCAAGGCTACCGGCATATCGCTTTTATCGATCGTGTCGGCGATACCTTCCGTTGGAAGTCAGAAAACGTGGCGACAACCGAAGTTGAATCGCAACTGAGTCGCTGCAAAGAGGTACTTGACGCGGTCGTTTACGGCGTCAAAATACCCAACACCGAAGGTCGCGCCGGTATGGCTTCGTTGGTGTTAAAACAAGGACAACAGTTTAACCCGCAAGCGTTTTATGATTTCGTACGCAAACAGCTACCCGATTATGCCCGCCCGTTATTTATAAGATTACAGCAAGCGCACGAAATGACGACCACCTTCAAAGTCCGCAAACAACAGCTCAAACGCGAAAGCTACGAGCTGCAAAACATCAAAGATCCGCTCTTCGTATTCGTCAACGAGCAACAGGGCTATCAGCCGCTAAACGAGGAAATTCTGCAACGTATACACCACGGCCAGCATCGCTTTTAACCCCAAAGAGGGCTGCCCTTCCTAGTGGTTAGGGGCCGGCGGCAGAGGGGCTGCCCTTTTTAGGGTGGGAAGGCTTGCGCAGCAAGGCTTGCAGGTTGCGCCAAGGGAGAAAATAGGCCGCGTGGATAATGACCAAGATGAGGGCTTGCGTGAGGCCGACGGTGTCGGCGAACGCGAACACGAAAATAAGAATATGCAACCGCACCACCTTGGCGTAGGGCTTCATCAAGTTGACTTTACGTAACGCCTTCGCAGTGTTGCCAGGCTCTTTAGGTAACGGGGCGCGCGGCTCCATGAATGCGGAGCGTTCTGACAACAAAGCAATCAGCAGAAACCACCAATAATGCGAAATTACCCACCAGTAATGGTCGAAACTCAGAAATAATCCGGTACGCTCTCCACTAACAGGAATCGGAAAAAAATCGTTCAAAAAGATCGCATGACCAAAATGAAACATACCGAAATGAAAGGTGAAAAAGCCAAGTAGAAACACTCCGGAAAACACGCCTCCCACAAAGGCACCACCCTTCAGCGCGAACACCCAGCGTCCAATCGACCAGACGATATAGGCATAGCCAAGCACCAGACTGCTGAGCCACATGCCCCACACGACATTGTGTCCGGTGTCGCGACTCCACAATGCGACAGCCAAGGCAGCGGCGAAGAGAAAAATGTCGAAAAGTACCTGTTGCCGTGTTTGCATCGAAGCAAAATCCTCACAAATGGTGGCAAAACCCGAATCCACCCTCTACCATTTACAGCAAAATAACAATAAGAGCAAAAGAAATGACCGCTAACTTAACTACTCCGACCGCCCCTAACGAGCGCATCCATCTTCTTGATTGCATTAGAGGCTTCGCCCTGCTCGGTATTCTGCTGATGAATATCGAGTACTTCCAAAAGCCTCTATTAAGCATGATGAACGGCTTCGACTACAGTCAAACCGGCGCCGACTTCGGTGTCGCCTGGTTTGTTTTTACCTTCGTGCAAGGTAAGTTCTACACCATGTTTTCGCTACTATTCGGCATCGGCTTTATCATTTTCTACGACCGTGCCAAACAAAAAAGTAGCCATCCGCGCTGGTTATTCACCCGCCGTCTGATTGTGCTCGCGGCATTCGGGTTTGCACACCTAGCCTACATCTGGGGTGGCGACATTCTGCTCAACTACGCGATCGCCGGACTATTTCTGCTGTTTTTCGTCAACAAGAGCGCGAAAAGCTTGCTCAGATGGGGCATTGGTATTTTTCTGCTGCCCGTTATTCTCTTTTGGCTCGGTGCGCTAAGCATTGAAGCTGCCAGTGCCACGCCAGAAGGCGCCGCCGCGCTCGCCCAAGACAACCAAGCCGCCATGGCAGAGGTCAACGCTATCATCGCCACCGCCGCCGAAGCCTATAAAAACGGTACCTATGCTGACGTACTGGCCGCAAGGAGCCAAGAAATTGGCTATTTTTATACCACTGGCATCTTTTTCATGACGCCAACAGTGCTGGGTATCTTCTTGATCGGTGCCAGCCTAGCGCGCAGCGGCGTCGCAACCCAACCAGAGCAACACAACAACACTTACAAAAAACTCCTGAAGTACGGCGCCATCCTAGGTCTGCCAGCAGCACTCTATGTCGGTTTTTACGGCACGCAAATGAACTTTTTAGCACCCGACTTCGCCACAGCAATCGCCTACAGTGTTACTCAAATCGCAAACTTTGGCTTAAGTTTTGCCTACATCGCCATACTCGCGCTAGCAATGAAGCGCGCCAGCTTCGTCCAAAAGCTTGCACCTGCAGGTCGCATGGCCCTCACCAATTACCTCATGCACTCGATTGTGTTCACGAGTCTGTTTTACGGCTATGCGTTGGGAATGTACGGTGAAATCGGCCGTGCCACCGCCACGCTGCTAGCCATCGTGCTCTGGCTTGCCCAACTGCCACTCAGCGCATGGTGGCTCAAGCGCTTCCGCTATGGGCCCTGCGAGTGGTTGTGGCGTTCACTCACCTATCTACAACCACAGCCGTTTAAACGCTAGCCAAACTCGCGTCAGTTTTAATCGCGCGCTTGCGTCAGCCGTTGTTGTTGGCGCAAGCGATCAAACTGATAGCGAAACACTCCGCCCTGCACACGCTCTAGCTTTTGATAGCAAGGCGTTTCGAGTAGATGTAATTCACGCGGCGAAACCTCGTAAGCTTCAACGTAGCTCAAGGCTCGACGTTGCCATGCTGCCCATAACAAGGCGCCCAGCGTGCCGCCAGCAAGCATTACCAAGGTGTAAGACACCACGGTGGCGACCAGACCATCAAATAATTCGACCGGCACCAGTAAATAAGCAACCACGATACTGATCAGCAAGAGTTGTAAGGTAAACAGGCACAGTGAGAATTGCCGATGAAAGTATTCAAGTCGACGCTCGTTAAAGCGCACATGATCACGGCGAAGTGGAGTTAAAGGAGAATGTGCCATCGCAGGAAAACCTCGCATTCCTTAGCAAGTCGATGACACATTATTTACAAAAAACCAACCAAATACAAGCCTAATGAGTAGTTTCCAATGGCCGTACATAAAACCAGCGACCATCTTCACGCACAAATTCTGACAATTCTTCGTGTTCCCCAACTTCACCGTCGAACTCGAAGTAAGCACAAAAATGCACCTGTGCCGCAGTGCCTTGCTGCGCCACGCTATAGATATCCAGCTTGAGCCAACGCGGGCTATCGCTCAAATCCAGCTCGGCGGGACGCGTCGAGGCATGCCAAGTGCGCAATAGATACTCAGGCATTGCCAGTGCAAAGGCACTGTAACGCGAGCGCATGAGCTGTTCGGCATCACGCGGCACGGCAGTCGCCTCCCCCGCAAATAGCGGATGAAAGCGACCGCAGCACTTGCGATACAAGCCGTTGCCACAGGGGCATTTTTTCGGAGCTTTAAAACTCATTAAAAACAATCACCTGGCACACGTACCCAACCTTCCATCAAGACCCGCGCACTGCGACTCATGATGGCTTTGGTGACCGTCCATTCACCATTCACCTGACGCGCTTCGGCACCGACTTGCAAGGTGCCCGACGGATGACCAAAACGCACCGAAGTACGGTCGCCGCCGCCAGCCGCGAGGTTCACCACAGTACCAGGCACTGCCGCCGCAGCCGCAATGGCGACAGCTGCGGTGCCCATCATGGCATGGTGTAGCTTGCCCATCGACATCGCTCGCACCAACACATCGATATCGGTGGCGTGGATGTGCTTGCCACTTGAAGCGAGATAATCCTGTGGGGGTGCCACGAAAGCAATTTTGGGCGTATGCTGACGGTTTGCGGCTTCCGCCACATCGTTGATCAGCCCCATGCGCACGGCGCCGTGAGCACGCAAGCTTTCAAACTTTTGCAACGCTTGCGGGTCTTCGTTAATTGCGCCCTGTAATTCGGTGCCGTTGTAACCAATCGCGTCAGCATTGACAAAAATCGTCGGAATACCGGCGTTGATAAAGGTCGCTTGCAGCTTCCCAAGGCCCGGCACTTCGAAGTCGTCGACCACGTTTCCAGTCGGGAACATGGCACCTGTGCCCTCGCCGTCGTCGGCTGCTGGGTCCATAAATTCGACCTGCACTTCAGCCGCTGGAAAGGTCACGCCATCAAGCTCGAAATCACCGGTTTCTTGCACTTCTCCATTACGCATAGGAACCCGCGCAACTATGGTCTTTTCGATGTTGCATTGCCAAATGCGTACCGTGCAAATACCATCGGTAGGCACTTGCGCAGGATCTATCAAACCATTGCTAATCGCAAACGAGCCCACCGCGGCGGTTAAGTTGCCACAGTTACCACTCCAATCAATAAAGGGTTTATCGATGGATACCTGACCAAACAAATAGTCGACGTCGTGATCAGAGCGCGCAGAGCGCGACAAAATCACCGTTTTACTGGTCGACGAAGTCGCGCCGCCCATACCATCAGTATGTTTACCGTAGGGGTCCGGACTGCCAATGACGCGCAACAACAGCTTGTCGCGCGCTTCTCCGGGTTGTTGCGCGGCCTCTGGTAGATCATCTAAGCGGAAAAATACACCTTTAGAAGTTCCGCCACGCATGTAGGTGGCGGGAATTTTGATTTGCGGTGCGAAAACCTGTTGAGTACTCATAACGCTTAGCCCACTTCAGCTTCAAGAAAGTCTTGGGCGAAGCGCTGGAGCACGCCACCGGCCGAGTAAATCGACACTTCCTCGAAGGTATCTAAACGACACTTCACCGGCACTTCAACGCTGTCACCGTTGGCACGATGGACAATCAAGGTCATCGCTGCGCCAGGCGCTATCTCACCTTTCACGTCGTAGGTTTCGGTACCGTCCAGTAACAAGGTCTTGCGCGTCGTGCCAGGTTCGAATTCCAATGGCAACACGCCCATCCCAATCAGGTTGGTGCGGTGAATACGCTCGAAGCCTTCGGCCACAATGCATTCAACACCAGCTAAGCGGACGCCTTTCGCAGCCCAGTCACGCGAGGAACCCTGACCGTAGTCAGCGCCGGCCACAATAATCAGCGGCTGTTTGCGCTCCATGTAGGTTTCGATAGCTTCCCACATCCGCATGACTTTACCCTCTGGCTCGACCCGTGCCAGTGATCCTTGAATCACCTCACCGTTTTCGTCACGCACCATCTCGTTGAACAGTTTCGGGTTCGCGAAGGTCGCACGCTGCGCGGTTAAGTGGTCGCCACGGTGCGTTGCGTAAGAGTTAAAGTCTTCCTCGGGCACACCCATTATGGCAAGGTATTCACCCGCAGCACTGTCGGCCAAAATCGCATTCGATGGTGACAAATGGTCCGTGGTGATGTTGTCACCGAGTAGCGCCAACGGGCGCAAGCCCTTGAGCGTGTTCGCAGCGGCCATTTTGCCTTCCCAATACGGCGGACGGCGTATGTAGGTACTCATCGGACGCCAGTCATACAACGGATTGTTCTGCTCACCGTAATCCACCGACAAGCTAAACATTGGGTCATAGACTTTGCGGAACTGCTCCGGTTTTACCGAGGCTTTGACAATTGCATCGATTTCTTCGTCGTTGGGCCAAATGTCTTTCAACGTAATTGGCTTACCTTCGGCGTCAAAACCCAGCGGGTCTTTCTCGATATCAAAGCGAATGGTGCCCGCAATCGCATATGCAACGACTAACGGCGGCGATGCTAAGAACGCCTGCTTGGCGTACGGATGAATCCGTCCGTCAAAGTTACGGTTGCCCGATAACACAGCGGTCGAATACAGATCGCGGTCGATAATTTCTTGCTGGATTTTCGGATCTAAAGCGCCGCTCATACCATTACAGGTGGTACAGGCAAAAGCTACGACGCCAAAGCCTAGCTGCTCTAGCTCTGGCAATAGATTCGCTTCTTCTAAATACATTTTGACGGTTTTCGAACCCGGTGCCAGTGAACTTTTCACCCAAGGCTTACGCGTCAAGCCAAGCTTGTTGGCGTTACGGGCAATCAAGCCGGCAGCAATCATGTTGCGTGGGTTACTGGTGTTAGTACAGCTGGTGATGGCAGCAATAATACAAGCACCGTCAGGCATCAGCCCGTCTTCCGGAGCATCCATATGCTTGGCAATGCCGCGCTGCGCAAGTTCGTTGGCTGGCAATAACGCATGCGGGTTCGATGGCCCCGCCAAGTTGCGCTCGACTTTGCTCAAGTCAAAGCTCAACACACGTTCATATTCAGCCGTGCGCAAGGCGTCACTCCACAAGCCTGTTTCTTTGGCAAAGTGTTCGACCAACTTCACCTGCTCGTCGTCACGACCAGTCAGCTTCAAGTAATCAATGGTCTGTCCATCGATGTAGAACATTGCCGCAGTGGCGCCATATTCAGGGGTCATGTTGGAAATGGTTGCACGGTCGCCGACGGTGAGCGCATCAGCACCTTCACCGTAGAATTCGAGGTAGGCACCGACCACACGTTCTTTACGTAAGAACTCCGTCAACGCGAGCACCAAGTCTGTACCGGTAATACCTGGCTTCAACTTGCCTTTCAGTTCAACCCCAATAATGTCCGGCAAACGCATGTAAGAGGCACGACCGAGCATCACGCTTTCGGCTTCCAGACCGCCAACACCCACTGAGATAACGCCTAGCGCATCGACCATAGGTGTGTGGCTATCGGTCCCCACGCAAGTATCAGCAAAAGCAACACCATCGCGTACTTGCACCACCGGAGACATTTTCTCCAAGTTAATTTGGTGCATGATGCCATTGCCCGGTGGAATGACATCAACGTTCTTAAACGCTGTCTTGGTCCAGTTGATAAAGTGAAAACGGTCATCATTGCGACGGTCTTCTATCGCCCGGTTTTTCTCAAAAGCGTCTTTTTCAAAACCGGCGTGCTCCACCGCTAACGAGTGGTCAACGATCAGCTGCGTTGGCACAACAGGATTGACCTTCGCTGGGTCTCCACCTTTCTCGGCAATAGCATCACGCAAACCGGCCAAGTCAACTAACGCTGTTTGACCGAGGATATCGTGACACACCACGCGCGCTGGGAACCAAGGAAAATCGAGGTCACGCTTGCGATAAATAAGCTGACTTAAAGCATCCGTCAGCTCTGCTGGTGCGCAGCGACGCACCAGATTTTCGGCAAATATACGCGAACTGTACGGCAGTTTGTCGTAAGCACCTGGCTCGATGTCATTGACCGCTTGCCGCGCGTCATAATACATCAACGAGGTGCCGGGCAACTGCTTACGGTACTTTTCATTCAACATAAAGCGGGCTCCTTAGCGCTCGTTCAGTTTAGGTACTGGACGTGGCTCTGGACCAATGTAATCAGCGCTTGGACGAATAATGCGGTTATTGGCACGCTGCTCTTTCACGTGTGCAGTCCAACCGGTCACCCGTGACATCACGAAAATCGGCGTAAACAACTTCGTTGGAATACCCATGAAGTGATAAGCCGAAGCGTGGAAAAAGTCTGCATTCGGGAACAGTTTCTTCTCGCGCCACATGACTTCTTCACAACGCACTGAAACATCATACAAACGCGTGTCGCCGTTTTCTTTAGCGAGCTTCTCAGACCATGCTTTAATGATGTCGTTGCGTGGATCGAATTCACGATAAACCGCATGGCCAAAGCCCATGATCTTTTCTTTGCGCTCAAGCATGCCCATCAGCGTTTGCTCCGCATCATCGGCATCTTTCATGTCTTCAATCAATTCCATTGCAGCTTCGTTGGCACCGCCATGCAATGGACCGCGCAATGAACCGATGGCACCGGTGACGCACGAGAAAATGTCTGACAAAGTTGACGCACAAACACGTGCAGTAAAGGTTGAGGCATTGAATTCATGCTCTGCATACAAGATCAGGCTGGTGTTCATCACATCAGCATGCAATTGCGACGGCTTTTTACCATGCAGTAGCTCTAAGAAATGGGCACCAATCGAATCCGCATCCGTTTCGGTTTCGATACGCTTGCCGTTGTGACTAAAGTGGTACCAATACAACAGCATACTTGGGAAGGCTGCCAACAAACGTTCAATTTTGTCATCCGCTTGGCTGAAATCTGCTTCAGGCTCAATGTTACCCAAGAACGAACAACCGGTGCGCATCACGTCCATTGGGTGGGCATCGGCAGGAATACGCTCAAGTACATCTTTCAATGACTGCGGTAAACCACGTAATTTCGCTAAGCGACCTTTGTAAGCAGCTAAATCATCAGCTTTTGGCAACTCGCCATGCGCCAACAAATATGCGACTTCTTCAAAGCTGACTTTTTCTGCCAATTCTTTGATGTCATAACCGTAATAGGTTAAGCCTGAACCGCTTTTACCAACAGTACAGAGTTTAGTTTCCCCTGCCACTTGTCCGCGCAAACCTGCGCCACCTAATTTTTTATCAACCATCATTAACTCCTTAAATTCGTTACTCGTTACTCGTTCGTCGTTATTCGTGGTTCGCTTTGATTAACGAATGACGAATAACGATTAACGCTCTTATTATTTTTTAAACAATTCGTCGAGCTTTTGCTCGAATGTGTGATAATTCAGAAAATCGTACAACTCCGCCCGCGTTTGCATGCTATCCACCACAGCTTTTTGATCGCCATTAGCCAAAATACTTTCGTAAACAGTTAGCGCCGCTTTGTTCATGGCACGGAATGCACTTAATGGATACAACACCATTTCTACACCAACGTCAGCAAGTTCTTGTTTGTTGAATAATGGCGTGGCGCCGAATTCGGTAATGTTAGCAAGAACAGGCACGTTCAGCGCGCTAGTGAATGCTTGATACTGTTCAAGAGTATGTACAGCTTCGGCAAAAATCGCATCTGCACCGGCATCTACACAGGCCAGCGCGCGCTCAATGGCAGCTTCCAAGCCTTCTTGTTGCAGCGCATCGGTGCGCGCCATAATCAAAAACTGATCGTCGGTTCGCGCATCTACCGCAGCTTTAACGCGATCTACCATTTCAGCTTGGCTGACAATTTCTTTATTTGGACGGTGTCCGCAACGTTTCTGAGCAACTTGGTCTTCGATGTGAAAACCAGCGGCGCCGGCGCGGGTCATTTCTTTCACCGTGCGAGCAATGTTAAAAGCGCCACCCCATCCGGTGTCCGCATCGACCAGCAGCGGCACATCAGTGGCTCCGGTAATGCGACGAATATCTTCACAGACATCATTTAGCGAGGTCATGCCAAGATCTGGCAGGCCAAACGACGCGTTGGCAACACCAGCGCCCGATAAGTAAAGCGCTTTATGGCCGACCCGTTCTGCCATCATTGCGGTGTAGGCGTTGATGGTGCCGACAATCTGTAGTGGACTTTCATCTTTAATTGCTTGGCGTAACTTGGCGCCTGCACTCTGTACCTTGCTCATGCGGAGTCCTTCTTCTGTTGCTGTTCGTTCAATTGATTTTCGATGTTGCGACGGGAAGCCGCGATATGCCGACGCATTAATAAATCGGCAAGTTCACCATCGCGATTGGCAATGGCGGTTAAAATGGCTTTGTGCTCGTCAAATGCGCGCGATACCCGTGGGCCATTCATGCCCAGTTGGACGCGATACATGCGAACGAGATAGTAGAGCTCGTGACAGAGCATGTTGATCAAGTAGGGATTCTTGCTGCCTAAGATGACACGGTAATGAAAGTCGAGATCACCAGCCTCTTGATAGTAACTCTCGCCTTCACGCACCCGCTGGGTGCTTAAATGTTGGTCCAGCAGCGCCGCCAATTCTTGAATTTCCGCTTCAGGCATTTGCTCGGCCGCTAATCTGCAGGCGAGACCCTCGAGCTCTTCGCGAATCTGATAAAGTGCCGCTAACCCCTGTGGCGTCAATGTTACCACCCGTGCACCAGCATTGGGGGTGCGCTCAATCAGATGGCAACGCTCCAAACGCGCTAACGCTTCGCGCAACGGTGCCCGACTAATGTCAAAACGTCGTGCGAGTTCAGGCTCACTGATTTTGCTGCCAGCGGGTATGGTACCGTCAACAATAGCTTGTTGAATATCCAACAGCACGCGGTCAGCGGCAGTGATAGCTTGGCGAGCGATGCTAGGATGTGCGGTCATAAGAAGAAAGCCTGCCCTTTTTGCGAAGGATGTCGACACTTTTGACGAAGTGCATGCAGTTTAATGTCAAATTGAGGGTATTTCAAGGGGGGCAACAGACGGATTGTCGACATCTTGCGATGGATCAAAAAAAAGCCCCGTGGCTCACGGGGCTTTACTTTCAGGGAACTACTACTCGTAATGTATAAGCAAGTAGACTTTTTAAGCTTACTTCTTATTGCATTGAAGGCGGTAAAATCACCGCGTCAATCACATGAATCACGCCATTTGACGCTTCGATGTCCGCTTTAATCACGTTCGCGCCACCAACTTTTACGCCGTCAGTTGCGTCGATCGCTACTTCTTCACCTTGCACAGTCGCTGTCGACAATTCTTTGCCAGCGATGGCAGAACTCGGAACTTTGTCACCTAAAACGTGGTAGGTCAGTACCGCGACTAGCTGATCTTTATTTTCTGGCTTCAGCAGGTTTTCAACTGTACCTGCTGGCAATGCCGCAAACGCGTCGTTGGTTGGCGCGAACACAGTGAATGGACCATCGCCTTTCAAAGTATCGACCAAGCCAGCTGCTTTTACCGCAGTGACCAAAGTTGAAAATTGCTCATCGCCTGCCGCGATATCAACGATGTCTTTTTTGCCGCCATGATTGTGCGCCAAAGCTGCCGTTGACATTGCTGCTACGATAACTGCACCAGCAAACCATTTTACTACTGAAGTTACATTCAACATATTAATCTCCTCGTCGTTTACGTTCTGTACTCTAGTTTTCCTAAAGCCGACTGGTTATACGCAGGCTTGTCTAAAAAAGGTTCAAAATATTTTTTTCCAACAACGCCAACCCCACGTCTTTTACGCAAACTTAACCTAAAAAGGGCAGCCCTCCCTGCGGTTGGGCACGACCGCAAGGGAGGGCTGCCCTTTCTTGGGGTTTTGTGGGCGGAATACGGTGATCGATCAAGGGGATATGCTAGTATAGGCATTGTGAAAGTTGGCAAAATGGTCAGCAACAGCAGGAGGATTTATGAAATTGTATACTTTGATGAGTAGTGTTTTGGTCGCTGCAGCTTTAGCTGTTCCGGCGCAGGCAGATGACTGGACGCTAGATGCAAACAGTTCAAGTTTGCATTTTGTTTCGGTTAAAAATGATGTGGTCGCAGAAACCCATCGGTTCACCGAACTGCAAGGTCAACTCAACGATGGCGCACTGGAGATCTCGATTCCTGTGAGTAGCATCGATACCGCCATTCCGATCCGCAACGAGCGCATGTTGAAGCATTTATTCAATGCTGCCGAGTTTGAGCTGGTGACTGCTACGGCGCAAGTGCCGAGCGAATTGTACGAGACGGACACCGCTACGGGGACGTTTCCGGCCATTATTCCACTTACAGTGTTCATCGCTGGTGAAACCGTTGAATTAGAAGCCGCTGTGCAAATCACCAAAATCGGTCCAGACCGTGTGTTAGCGACAACGTCGCAGCCGCTGCTGATTAACGCCCAGCAGTTCAAGCTGATTGACGGCATCAACCAACTGCAGGAAATCGCCGGTTTGAAAGCTATCGACCACGTAGTTCCTGTCACTTTTAGTGTGCAGTTCGAACGTGATTAAGCAAAACTTATACCCTGAGTTTCGACCAGCGACGGCGGCAGATATTGCCGCCGTTACTGCGTTAGAAGCATCATTTTATCCTGACGATGGTTATCCTGAGCCACTCTTCTATCAAGGGTTGCACCAATGGCCGCAATTGTTTCAAGTGGCGGCAACAGAACAACAAGTAGCAGCCTACATTCTCGGAGCTCCTGCCGAACAAGCCCAACATTTGTGGCTAATGTCATTGCTCGTAAGCAGCGCACATCGTGGTAAAGGCTTAGGTGCTCAGCTCCTGGAATACTGGCTCAATACAGCGGAACGACTCGGCTATCACTCGATATGGCTGACCGTAGCGCCCCATAATAGTGCGGCGATAAAACTCTACGAGCGCTTTGGCTTTAGCAGTCAACAACTTGAGCATGATTATTTGGGGCAAGGTCAGGATCGATTGGTGATGTTACGTAACAGCCAAACATTGACGAAAACATCGATTTAGCAGATATTGGTCAACAAGGAATAAGAAAAATCTAACAACTTTTATGCTCAATCGTCGTAGTCTGGCTGCCGCCTTCGTCAACGTCACTCTATTTGTGACCATTAGCGCCACGTTTCTGTTCGGCGTCATAGGACTATTTGTCAATGCCCTCACCCAACCAGACAGCCCGTTTGAGCGTGTCATCTCGACCACTTCTGGGGTCGTGGCTGTGGCGGTGGCCATTGCCTTAACCGGACTTGCGCTAAAACGCAGAGGCATACAACTCCTCGGCGGCAGCATTGTGACCCTTGCCGCCTTGCACAGTCTTATCGTCAACCTGTCAATGGCCTCGATTTTCTATCTGGATTTTCTTGAATCCATCGATGCCTACTTTTATCCACCGGTGGCGTTTACTTTTGTGACCCTAGGCCTAACCCTAATGCTGAACCCAAGAGAGCGGATTCAGCGCCGTTGGATGCAGGTATTCGCCAGTATTCTCATCGTGCTGGCCGTCGCCTCTTTTGTGTTGCACTTTACGCCCAATGGGTTCGCCCTGCTCGGCCCGCATCCACCAGTCACTTCGTTAGCCACCATCACGCTATTCTTGATTGGTATTTCGTTGGTACTTGCCAGCAACAAACGTAAATTGCACTTTAATATGCGGCTGACACCCGCAACCAGCACGACGTTTGCGTTGGTAGCCACCATTTGCACCACTTGGTTTGTGCTCAGTCTCAATCAAATCAACGCCACCCGTACCGAAGCTGAAAGTATCATTGCTAAGGTCGCGACAGTGCGGCAACAAACCATTCAAGTGAATATTCAGGTACTCAATCGCCTGCGCGAGCGCTGGCAGCAATTAGACGTGCCACCGACATCTGAATTCGCCCGCTTCGACACGGCCACTTATTTACGCGACATACCGCACTATTTAGGCATTCACCTGATCGATAATCGTGGCCGCACGGTGTGGCAACAACACCGAAATGACGATACCAGCTATTTGGAATCGCTCAATTACACGTCAATACAGCAATGGCTGAGTTCAGCGCCACCTGATATTTCGATGCTGATCCCTGCCGAACACTTTCGCGGTGACCGCAGCCCGTTGGGTTTTTTGATGATGCCCGTCGGCTACCAGGCAGACGTGCGCTTCTATTTGCTCGTCACCTTTGATTTAATGCAATTGATCAGTCCCGATACGCGGTTAATGCCGGAATCCCTCAAAATTTACGCGTCACTCGATGAAGACCGCGTCATCAGCCTTGACCAAGACAAACCGACCCAGCGTAGCGAACTCACTGTCGCCAATGCCGAACTCATTATTCCCTACGGCCAACCGCTAAAGCTGTCCGTTAGCCTGTATACGTTTGAAGAGCTCGAATCTGCTTCGAACCTTCGCATGATCGTCGCGTTGCTTGGGCTATTGTCGTGTATCGCTTTTCTCGCACTCACCCAACAAAACGAATTGCTGAGCAGTCACAGCTTACGTTTACGCCAAGCCAAAAGCCGACTGTACCTCCAAACCCGACGGCTGAAGTTAAGTGAGCAGCAATTTCGCTCACTGTTCGCGTTCCACCCCGATGCTGTTTTTGCGCTCGATAAAGAAGGTATGGTGGTGCAAGCCAACGAATCGGTGCATCAAATTTCCGGTGCCAGCCGAGAGCAGATTATTGGCGCCCACTTTAGTGTCTTTATCGTGCCACACGAACGCGCCTTAGCTGAGGCATTTTTCCAGCGCGCTCTGCGCGGCGAAGTGTGTCGCTATGAGTTAAATGTGCTCACCACCAACGGTGAACAAAAACAAATCAATGTCACCAACCTACCGGTCAAAATAGGCGATGAAATTACCGGTGTTTTTGGCATTGCGAAAGACGTTACCGCGCAAAATGAACAAGATAAACAGCTCCGCATTCTCGAACGTGGTATCAATTCAAGTACCAACGGCATCATCATTTCAGGCGCGCAAGACCCGAGTAGCCCGATCATTTATGCCAACGACGCTTTTTTAGAAATGACCGGCTACGAGCACCATGAAATTGTCGGTAAGTCCTGCGATTTCCTCATTGGACCGAAAACCAACGCTGAGAACATCGACAAAGTACGCACCGCATTGCGTGATAAAACCGACTGTAACGTGCAAGTGCTGCATTACCGTAAAAACGGTGAATGGTTCTGGGACGAACTGCAACTGGCGCCTGTGGCTGATGCGCACGGCACTATTACCCACTTTATCGGCATTCATGAAGACGTTACCGAACGAGTCGAAAGTGAACAGCTGATGGCGTTCCAAGCCCAGCATGACGACCTGACCAACTTGCTGAACCGCAGTACCTTTGAACAGCGCTTGAGCGATGTGATTCGCACCCATGGCTTGAACGAAAAGCACAGCCAATGGGCGACCTACTTTATTGACTTGGACGGCTTTAAACCGATTAATGAAGCGATGGGGCTCAGCGCCGGCGACGAAGTGCTGAAGCAAGTGGCATTGCGCCTACACAAATTCACGCAGCGCAATGGCTTTACCGCGCGTTTCGGCGGCGATGAGTTCGTGCTTGCCGTGCAGGGGCAAAACCTATCGGCCCTCGACGCCATTGGTCATGAGCTACTTGAGATCATCGCCGAGCCTTACACGGTGCACCAACAGCGAGTCTACCTAACCGCAAGCATTGGCGTTGCCTGCTACTGTTCCGCGAGTCAACAGGCGGTGGATCTGATCCAACAGGCCGATAACGCCATGACCATGGCGAAACGCCAAGGTCGCAATCATCTGTACTTTTACAAGTCAGAGTTAGCACAGAACATCAGGCTCGATGTCAATCTGCGCAACCAGTTCCAGCAGGCCATCGATGAAGGCAAGCTGCAATTGTTTTATCAACCCATTGTGGATCTCAAATCCGGCAAAATTGTATCAGTTGAAGCCCTTATGCGTTGGCAACTCGATAGTGGCCAATGGATTGCTCCCGATCGCTTTATTCCAATGGCTGAAGCGACGGGTCAAATCATTCCTGCGAGCGAATGGGCCTTGGACCAAGCCTGCCAAGACCTGGTGAAGTTGCGCGAACAGCAGCCAGATCTAGCTATGTCCGTTAATCTCTCAGCAGTGCAATTCTCGCGGGCACAATTTTTGACGAGCACACTCGCGACCGTGCAACGTTATCAGTTACCCCCTGAAACGTTAGAATTAGAAATCACCGAAAGTGTGTTGATGGAGGATAGTAAGCAAGCCATCAAAGTGATGCAGAAGCTACGAGATGCGGGTTTGCCCATCGCGTTAGATGATTTCGGTACCGGTTTCTCAAGCTTAAGTTATCTAAAAACACTGCCGATTGATTACCTTAAGATTGACCGAGCTTTCATTCAAGACATCGACAACGGAGCTGGCGATGAAGCTATCGTGCGCGGTATTCTAGCCATGGCACGGCAGTTTGATATTGAAGTTGTCGCCGAGGGTGTCGAGACTGCAGAGCAGGCGGTGAAACTACAGAAACTCGGCTGCGACTATGGGCAAGGCTACTACTTCGCCAAGCCCATGCCGCTGGCCGAATTACTTAGCTTGATGACTTAAGATCATCGTCGTGTTCAGCCAAATCCCAGGGTAAGCTTCCGGGTGAGATGTGCATGAACTGCAAATAGTTCTCAAACTGATTAATCACATCGTTGATAATATCACCTGGTTCATAACCATAGAGGTCATAGGCTTGACCACCTTGGCGCAAGAATACTTCGGCGCGATAGTATTGCTTATCGTCACGCTTTGCATTCACGATCGCAAAGTCAGGTCGCTGATAGGCGCGCATACGCACTTCATAATTGAACTCGACATCTTTGCCATTACGCACCGTCAGCACCGAACGAATATGCTCTTCATCGAACTCGGCTGAAGTTTCCCAGTCATGCTCACGCAGTTCCTTTGCAACATCGTTGAGACAGTCTTTTACGGTATGCTCGATAAATTCACGCACGGCATCCTGTTGTGGAAAATCGACCACACCCGCAAGGCGTTTCTTCCAATAGCCTGGACCTTGATGGACACCACGGCGATGGGTGCGCATCGCGCTTTTTAGACTCGCGTATTGATGCCCTTCTATCACCAGCGCACGCCACATCCCGAAGGCCGCTATCAGAATGATCACTGCGAACGGCAAGGCACTGGTTATTGAGGCGGTTTGTAACGCACCTAAGCCACCAGCAATCAACAAAACACCGGCGACCACCCCTTCAGCACTGGCCCAGAAGATACGCTGCCAAACGGGGGTATCAGTCCGACCACCTGACGCTAAAGAGTCAATCACCAATGAGCCGGAGTCCGACGAGGTTACGAAGAAAGTAACAATCAGCACCACGGTTGCGAACGACAAAATACTAGTGAGAGGCAAGCGTTCGTACAATTTAAATAATGCGATGGCCTCGTCGTTTTGCACCTCCGCAATGAGCGCAGTGTAACCTTCATTCATAATCATGTTTAATGCTGTATCACCGAACACACTGAACCAGAAGAAAGTGAACATTGTTGGCACGAACATGACCCCAAACACAAATTGACGAATCGTCCGACCGCGTGAAATTTTCGCGATAAACAAGCCGACAAAAGGCGCCCAAGCAATGGTCCAACCGAAAATAAATAACGTCCAGTTGCCAATCCAATCACTGCGTGAATAGGCTTGCAGATTAAAGGTTCGCTCGACGATGTTATTTAAATAAGAGCCCGTGTTTTGCAGGTAGGTCTCAAGAATATGCACCGTTGGCCCAGCAAAGAATACGAACAACAAGATAAACAGCACCAGCACCATGTTGACGTAAGATAAGCGTTTGATGCCTTTATCTAGGCCGGCCACCACCGACATAATCGCAAACACGGTGATCACGCCAATGGCGATAACTTGTACCGTTGTGCCAACTGGAATTGACGGCCACAGATAATTTAAACCGGCGTTGATTTGAATGACCGATAGTCCCAGTGTCGTCGCAATACCAAACATAGTGCCGAGAATTGCAAAGGTATCTACTGCATGCCCCGCAGGACCGTGAATCTTCTCGCCGATTAACGGATAGAGCGTTGAACGCATTGATAACGGTAAACCATGACGAAACGAGAAATAAGCGAGCACGAGACCCACTAGACCGTAAATCGCCCAGATGTGAAAGCCCCAGTGAAAGTACGCAATCTGCATTGCTTGTTTGGCGGAATCTACTGTTTCAGCCGCACCCACCGGCGGACTCGAATAGTGCAAAACGGGTTCAGCGACCCCGAAAAACAACAAGGCAATACCGTAGCCAGCGGAAAATAACATGGCAAACCAGGCAGGAAAACTATACTCGGGCTCCGCATGGTCGGGACCTAACTTGATCTTGCCCCATTTTGAAACGGCGACCCCCACAATGAAGACAAGAAAAATTGCTACGGCAAGCATATAGAACCAACCAAAATCGGCAGTAATCCACGCCAGCACATCGCTAAATACCTCACCGGCTAACTCCGGATTGGCCAAGGTACCAATTACCAATAACGCTATGACTGCCACCGCCGGTAAAAATACCGGCACTAGGATGGCGTCGTTCCACTTCCTGCGCGTCGTCATCACCTACTCCTTTTTTGTTGTTTGCTGCTTTTCACCCTAAGCGGTATAGCCTCAAATTTCAAATAAGACAATAATTTGCAGCCCAACTTAGGCCGACTTAGTCAAAATGCAGCACTTGCCGATAGCCGGCAACATTCACATCGTAACTGGTGGTTTGTTTGAGGTAATCGGCTTGTGCCTCGAGCGCATCAGGCTCACCATGAACCAAAAATAACTTGGCATCGGCGGGCAATGCTGATTGTTTGAGCCAGTCACCAATCTCGACATAATCGGCATGCCCAGACAAGCCATCGAGTACTCGAACCCTTGCTTTAACTGGCAGCCACTGGCCATGCAACTTGATGCGTTCCATGCCCTGCACCATTTTCGCACCACGGGTACCGCCCGCCTGATGCCCGCTGAACAGCACTGTACTGCGGTGATCGCCTAACCAACGTTTGAAATGATGTAAGATGCGCCCACCAGTTGCCATGCCACTGCCGGCAATAATGATGTGCGGCGCGCCTTGGCTTGCGATAGCCTTCGACTCTTCGACGCTGTGGGTGTAGATGATGCCCTGCTCGGCAGCATGACATTGCGCAGCACTGAGCCTGTGGTACTCGTGATGTTCACTGTAGAGCTCTGAAACGCTGATGGCCATGGGACTGTCGAGAAAGATTGGCAGACGTGGGATCCGGTCCTCTTGCATCAAAGTAATCAACATGTGCTGCAGCAGTTGCGCGCGACCAACGGCAAAACTTGGGATCATCAGCACACCACCACTGGCCGCGGTCTCATTCACCACATCAGCGAGTTGTTGCCAGGGATCTTCCTCACTATGCCGCCGATCACCATAGGTTGACTCAAGTAGCAAATAATCGACCTCGGGCAAAGGCCGCGGCGGTTGCATCAAAATATCATGGGGGCGCCCTACGTCACCGCTAAAGCCAATCCGCACACCATCGTGTTCGGCAATCACTGAGGCGGCACCAAGAATGTGTCCGGCAGGTTGCAAATAAAAGTGAATATCACCGACACTAAAGCGCTTGTCATATTCAATCCCATGCAACAAGGTAAGTGCCTGTTCAGCAGTCGCTTCGTCATACAATGCACGTGGGTTGTCATGTTTACTCAGCTGGTGTTTTTTATAAAACTTAGCATCCTCTTCTTGGATGCGCCCGCTGTCTGGCCATAAGATTTGGCATAAGCCAACGGTGCCATAGTGGGCATAGACGCGACCACGAAAGCCCTGTGAATAAAGCACGGGGACAAAGCCTGAATGGTCTAAATGAGCATGTGTAAGTACTATCGCATCCACTTCGTTAATGCCTAGCGGTACCGGCTCCCAATTGCGGCGCCGCAACCATTTGTAACCTTGAAACAGTCCGCAGTCGATGAGTACCCGAGTGGTCTCAGTTTCAAGCAAATACTTCGATCCGGTAACCGTCTCACTACCGCCTAAAAAGGTTAATCGCATCACTGTCTCCTTCTGGTTCACTTGCTGATAACTACAACAATCGCTCAATGGGTAGGCGCTCAAGAATACGTACTGCGAGTCTTCGCCAAATGCTCGCGTCAGGTTCACTGTAATACAGAGTTCGTCTGCTACTACCTAAACGTTCCACCCAAATCACCCGATTCTTGATTAAACGCAACTGGTAAGCATATTGCGGCAAGGTGGTAATGATTGCAGTTTCAAGCCGCGCTGCCAGCTCACGACTGTGCATCACAAAACCCAGTTCAGTATTAATCGCTGCAGAACGCGGATCAAAGTTAAGTGAGCCGATAAAGACGCGTGCTAAATCCACCATAAAAGTTTTCGCATGCAGACTTGATGCCGACGAACCAAAGCGCTCTTTACCTTTCAGCCGCTGGCGTCGCTCGCGGCGTTGTTGCCGTCGCGCTTTGGCCGACAAGCGCTGTAATTCAAATAACTGAATACCGTGCTGTAACAGGCGCTTGCGCCACTTGGCATAGCCGGCGTGCACCACAGCGACGTCGGTTGCCGCCAACGAGTTGGTGAGCACAATAATTTGTACGCCGCGCTTTGCCATCGCTACCAATTCATCGACCCCAGCTTTGGTGGGAACAAAGTACGGTGATACCAACGTCACATGCGACTGCGGCTCGCCAATCGCTTGTTGTAATTGATGGGTAACGAGCTGCTGCGGTTGAGCACGACCGAGCGCTTTCGCAGGGCTGTCACTGACGAGTTGGGTTTCGGCCCAATAAATATCGATTTGTTGCTGCTGTAGTTGCTGGATAAACGGCAAAGATTCGATAGCTTGCACGTAATCCTGCGCCCTTGGGTCTTGCTCATAACGCTTGGCAATCGCCTGTAGCGTCGATAAATCTTGTGGTTTGGTAAGGGTAAACAGTCGCTCCAGTGGCACCGCCGACTCGCTCTGCCAATAACGCTCAAAATCATTGACCACATGCGCGACTACTGAACCAATCAGCAGCGCATCTAAATCTGCAAATAACACATCTGAGGTGGCTCCGAAGTATTCATCGCCAATGTTACGGCCACCGCTGATGACTACCTGCTCATCTACAATAAAGGCTTTGTTGTGCATGCGTCGGTTGACCCGACGAAAATCAAATAAATAATTGAGAAAACGGGGCCGGCGCACTCGTAACGGATTAAACAGCCGCACTTCGATGTTGGGATGCTGATGCAAGCCAATCAACGTGACATCTAGACCAGCTGTGTTGTGGTCATCAAGCAACAACCGCACTTTGACTCCACGCTCGGCGGCCGCATGCAGTTCTTCAAACAACAAAGTGCCCGTAATGTCATGGCGCCAAATATAATATTGCACATCGAGCCGAACTTCAGCTTGCCGCGCCAACAACACCCGCGCGGCAAATGCTTCACGCGCATCGACCAAGGGTATCACGCCACTCTTACCGGGATGCTCGGTAAGCAGCGGCGAGATGACCTGAGCTAATCTTCCTTGCCCTACGTCAGCGGTCACTGCACTCGATGCTCCTGTGCTTAATCTGGATTACTCAATTTGCCATAAAGGGCTTCGCGTTGTTTAGCGCGCTCGGCGCGATGGTGCTGATCGGTAACCACACTCCACCCTTGCAATTCGCGTTTCACTATAGCAGTCAATGCGGCAATATGATCGGGGTTATCATTCAACGCAGGAATATAAGCGTACTGCTCACCGCCCGCTTCGATAAAGTACTCACGATTCTCTTCGCCGATTTCTTCGATGGTCTCAAGACAATCTGCACTGAAGCCAGGACAGAACACTTGTACGTTTTTGACACCTAAACCAGGCAATGATTTCAACGTTTCGTCGGTATAGGGCTTAAGCCATTCTTCACGGCCAAAGCGTGATTGAAAGGTCGTCAGGTACTGATCTTTACTTAAACCGAGTTTTTCAGCAATGAGGCGCGATGTTTTATGGCACTCACAGTGATAGGGATCACCTTTTTGTAAGTACTTCAAAGGCACACCATGGTACGAGAAGATCAATTTCTCAGCTTGCCCATGGGTTTGCCAATACGCTTTGATCTGCGCTACACAGGCGTCGATATACCCAGCATCATCGTGGTAATGACTGATAAAACGTAAGTCTGGTAGCCAACGACGCTTGACGAAATCCTGTGCTAGCGCATCAAAAGTCGAACCTGAGGTAGCAGCCGAGTATTGTGGATACAACGGCAGCAGCACCAGCTTGCGTACACCATGCTGGAGCATTTCATCGATCACCTCACGCATGTTCGGCGAACCATAGCGCATGGCATAACGCACGATAACTTGGTCGCCATAGTCCTCACTCAGCGCAACTTGTAGCTTTTCGGCTTGTGCAACGGTGTGGAATAGCAACGGTGAGCCGCGCTCAGTCCATACCGTTTGATAGGCCTCAGCAGAGCGCTTTGGACGAATTCGCAGAATCACCCCGTTGAGAATCAACCACCATAGCGCACGTGGCACTTCGACGACCCGTGGGTCGGATAAAAACTCTTTCAAGTAACGCCGCAACGAGGGCGTATCGGGTGCATCTGGGGTGCCCAAGTTGGTTACCAAAACGCCAATTTTGTCTGCTTGAGCGTGAGAAAAATCTGCATAACCGCGATACTTCATTTGTTTACCTCGTGTTCTAGCAAGTGAACTTGCGTCGCTTAACGCCAGAGTTGCACTTTATTGCGAATTTCACCAGTAGCAATCCATTCTTTTAACTGATCAGCCATCCACCGACCCTGTTCCACAGCTTGCTGCCAATACTTGATTCGCTCTTCTACGTCGATATCCGCAAAATCGGTTCTATCGGGGATTTTGCCGTACGGTAATTGCGCGACAAATTCTGCGCTTGGCGTCAACATAATCACGTTCGGCCAATGTGCCCCAGTAGTACGGCGCTTTTTATTGCGCTTATCAAACCAGCCCGGAATTACTTCATGATGAAAATGAGGATAGAGCACCAGACCATCGATGGCACTGAAGTCGAGGTCAAAATGATAATCTGTCACCCCGCCATCGCGATAAATACCTGCAGGTGCACCAGGAATGTCACGCACCCCTTCGAGCACCAACGGAATTGAGCCTGTTGCTAGTAGTGCCTGCTTAAAGTTGTCTTCGCTTAACAAGGCATGACGCGTCGGTAAGTCGTGCCAAAGTTCAGTGAAGGTTGCGGGCGATGCGGGATGATGAAAAATTACCCGTTCGTAAAATTTACCCAGCCACTGACGCTTCATTGAATTCGCAAGTGCTGAAGTCAACAAACCAAACAGTTGCTTTTTACCTTCAACCGCCGTCAAACCGCGACAGCGCACCACTATCCAATGGTGGCGAAATTTGTCTTGGTTGAGGATATCGTGCACCGCATCATCGGGAATATAGGTATGCAGTAGCTTGCGGGCTTCTTCGGTAATTTCTTGTACATCTGGTTTAGCACTGTAGGTTTGCGTGCTATACAGCTTGGCAAACAAGTCACTGGCAGCAACCGGATCGCGTTGGCCCAGTGAGGCAAAACGCCAAGCACCCGCCGAAGTACCGAGTAAATCGAGCGGCCGTTCACGCTCGGCAAAAAACTCGCCGAACAAAAAGCGATCAAGCCCTTGTAGAACAAACCATTTAGGCCCACCGGAAGCGCCGACCAACAAGTCGATGGCATCTTGGTCGAGTCCATGCTCCTGAATATGCTGATACGCGCGTTTACCGGCGCGGATCTGCAACCAATCGGTTGCCATACTGCTCTCCCTTTTTACTCTTTTTGTTGTTATTTGCTCTTGGCAGTATACCGAAAATCCTTGGCTAACACAGCCTTATGGTCGCGCCTTTTCCGGCCTTCTGGTATGCTTGCTAGCACCTTATCGATGAACAAAAAGACCAAAGGAACGCGCGCAAAATGAAGGTTATTTCATTTAACATTAATGGCATTCGGGCACGTTTGCATCAGCTCCAAGCTTTAATTGACAAGCATCAGCCAGACGTCATCGGCTTGCAGGAAACCAAAGTGCACGACGAGCAATTTCCACTAGCTGATGTGGAAGCCATGGGTTACCACGTGATTTTTCATGGGCAAAAAGGCCATTACGGTGTGGCATTGCTAAGCAAACAGCCGCTCGAGAATCCACAGTTTGGCTTTCCGACCGACGGCGAGGATGCTCAGCGCCGTATGATCATGGGCGATTTTGTGCAAGCTGATGGTAGCCGTGTGCGCATTCTTAACGGTTACTTTCCGCAGGGCGAAAGCCGCGACCATCCGCTGAAGTTTCCAGCCAAAGAAAAATTCTACGCTGACTTAATGCATTACTTGCGTAGCGAGCTGGATCCGGAGCAACAAGTAGTCGTGATGGGTGATGTCAACATTTCGCATCAGGATTGCGATATCGGTATCGGTGAAGAAAACGCCAAACGCTGGTTACGCACTGGCAAGTGTAGCTTCCTACCTGAAGAGCGGGAGTGGCTCAATACCCTGCTCGATTGGGGGTTGCACGATACCTACCGCCTGCAACATCAAACGGTCACCGATCAATTTAGCTGGTTTGATTATCGCTCCCGAGGCTTCGATGACAATCGCGGGCTGCGCATTGATTTAATTCTTGCCACCGCCAGTTTGGCTGATAAGTTAGTCGACAGTGGTATTGATTATGAATTGCGCGGTATCGAAAAACCGTCAGACCACGCTCCTATTTGGAGTGAATTCAAACTCTAATGCTCATCGGGCGGTAATTCATCTAACGCCCGCCTTAGCACCCGAGCGAGATCCATGCGAATGGGTTTCGCTTGTGGTTGCATTTTCAACTTTTTTGTCAGCTCTAAATACCAATGCTTGAGCCGCGGATCGAGTGGACTCAATGCCCGGCGCCCTAACCAATACCAGCCTTGCAATGGCAACGACAACAAAAATAGTGAAGTGACGATCGCCTGCGGTAACAGTGCCCCGTCTTGCCATTGCCATTGCACCAGAAAATTAATCACCGCCAACGCAGGCATAAACTTGGCGGCAAATTTTACTGCCGGTACCACCCGAGTCTCGGTCATTGCCGCCACTACCGAATGATGCGGCCAAAGTGCTGCATACTTCTGACCGCTTTGTAAAACCTGCCACAATGAATGGGCCATTTAAATTTCTCCGTTTGTCAGCAAAAATTCACTTGACAGATCAGCTTTCGAACAACCTGATTAAAACTCAAACAAACCATTTTTATTATATTTTTCAGTTATTTAATTAGTTCGCAGCAGCTAACTCACAGACTTATCCACACAAACTGTGGAGAATCTACCGCGCTTTTGCCAAAATGCTAGCTCAATCCTTCCATTCCGTTAAGAACAAGCAAAAACAATGATGAAACTGACAGTTTTTGGTATTCCGAATTGCGACACTGTGCGCAAAGCGCGTAAATTTCTCGAACAACAGGGTGTTGATTATGACTTTCATGATGTGCGTGAGCAACCACTGTCGAGTGCCACGCTCAGCGCGTGGCTCGAACAGGTTTCGCGCGAACAGCTGGTAAATAAGCGCAGCACCACTTGGCGGCAGCTGTCTGCCAGCGAGCAAGCCCTAGCTGACGATACCCAAGCGATTGCCTTGTTACAGGCACATCCGACCCTGATGAAACGTCCAGTGTTGCAACAAGGTTCACAACTGCAGGTAGGTTTTGATCAAGCCAAGTGGCAACAGGTCATCGGTCTATGAGCCAAGCGGATCTGAGTAACCCAACCCTAGCACTTGCTGCTGAACTAATTGCGCGACCGTCGGTAACGCCTGATGACGCAGGCTGTCAGCAACTGCTCGGCGAGCGTTTAGCAGCACTAGGTTTTACTTTGGAAACCATGGTGTTCGAAGACACCACCAACTTGTGGGCACGACGTGGTAGCGACGGCCCGTTATTTTGTTTTGCCGGACACACCGATGTGGTGCCAGTAGGCGTCGAGCACGCGTGGCGCTTTCCACCTTTTGCCCCTACCCTACACGAGGGCATGTTGTATGGTCGTGGCGCTGCTGATATGAAAGGTAGCCTAGCGGCAATGGTGGTTGCGCTAGAACGCTTTCTCGCACGTCACCCTAACCCCCAAGGCAGCATTGCACTGTTATTGACCAGTGACGAAGAAGGGCCCTTTATCAATGGCACCACTCGTGTCATTGACACCTTAGAAGCACGTAACGAGAAAATTACCTGGTGTATCGTCGGTGAACCCTCCAGTACCGAACAAGTAGGTGATGTCGTCAAAAACGGTCGCCGTGGCTCACTCTCGGGTGAACTTAAAGTGTTCGGTGTGCAAGGCCACGTGGCTTATCCGCATCTAGCTGATAATCCAGTGCACCGTGCTGCCCCTGCACTCGCCACCTTGACAAGCACCGAATGGGACCACGGCAACGCCTTTTTCCCCGCGACTAGCTTTCAGATCTCAAACGCCCATGCCGGTACGGGTGCCGGCAACGTCATCCCAGGTGAATTTCACGTCAGCTTTAATTTTCGCTTCAGCACTGAAACCACCGCAGAGGATCTTCAACAGCGGGTACGCGCCATTCTTGATGCCCATCAACTCGACTACGCCATCGACTGGAAACTCAACGGTCAGCCTTTTCTGACCGCTGAGGGGCCATTATTAAGCGCGACCCAAGCGGCGATCCGCCACCATCGAGGGCTACTTCCAGTATTGTCGACTGCAGGTGGCACTTCTGATGGTCGGTTTATCGCACCCACTGGTGCTGAAGTTATCGAACTCGGTCCAGTCAATGCGACTATTCACAAGGTCAATGAGTGCGTCGCTGCCGAAGATCTGCTACTACTTACGGACATCTACGAAACTATCTTGGAGCAATTGTTGTGCTGAGCGTAGCAGAGCTAACTGGACAAGTAGACAGCCATGTCGTCAGCGATCCTTGCTGTCGTCCAACGGTGCGACTGCAACCCGCGGTCTTCGGAGCTTATCAAGCAATGGCTGCGGCCGCAGCAGAGGCAGGCCTAGCAATGGACATTGCCTCGGGCTTTCGTGATTTCGCCCGCCAACAAAGCATTTGGAATCGCAAATTCAGCGGTGCCGCGCCACTCTACAATGTGCAGGGGCAGCTGCTCGACACCGCGAGTTTGACTATGGGCGATAAAATTGAAGCTATTATGACGTGGTCGGCGCTACCCGGCGCCAGTCGCCACCATTGGGGCACCGACTTGGATGTTTTTGACCCACGTCCGTTTGCCTCAGGAACGCGCCAGTTGGAGCTGATACCGGCAGAGTATGACGAAGGCGGCCCATGCCATTCACTCGCGCTGTGGCTGTCTCAGCACGCCGCTGACTTTGGTTTTTTCTTTCCTTACCGGCAATACCGTGGTGGCGTTGCTGCTGAGCCATGGCATCTCAGTTACCGGAGTCTTGCTGCCGAGGCCCAGCAACTCCTTACCGTCGAAATCTTGTGTGAAGTTATCGGCGACAGCGACATTGCAGGTAAAGATTACGTCATCGCCTGTTTACCGGAACTCAAAGCACGCTATATTGATACTATCTGCGATGCTGCAGATGCGCATGGAGACGATACATGGATTTTTGGCTGATCGTAGGCTTAGTGCTGGTCTTTGGTGTGGTGATTGGCAACATTATGCTGTTGCGTCATACCGCAAATATGAAAATGCCGTCGCTCAAGCAACGGCATTCAGAGCGTCATCCTCACGATGAAGATGACGACGATTGGGATAAAAAGTAACTTACAGCGGCACACCTAAGCGTTGTGCCACCTCTTCGTACGCCTCGACGACGCCACCTAAACCTTGGCGGAAGCGATCCTTATCAAGCTTCTTACGGGTCTCTTTGTCCCACAGACGACAACCGTCAGGGCTAAATTCGTCGCCCAGCACTATGTTGCCCGCGCTGTCGAGACCAAACTCAAGTTTGAAGTCTACCAATAGCATGCCCGCATCTTCGAACAATTGCTTAAGCACATCGTTGATTTGGAACGTCAGTGCTTTCATAGTCGCCAACTGCTCTGCAGTTGCCCAACCGAAAGTGACCGCGTGGCTCTCGTTAATCATCGGGTCGTGCAACGCATCGTTCTTCAAAAACAGTTCAAAAGTTGCAGGCGTTAACGCTTGACCTTCTTCCACACCCAAGCGACGCACGAGGCTACCGGCTGCATAGTTACGCACGACGCACTCCACCGGAATCATGTGTAGCTTTTTCACCACGGTTTCCGTATCGCTGACCACGTCAACGATCTGCGTAGCGATACCCGCTGCTTCGAGTTTGCCCATGATAAAGTTATTGAACTTATTATTCACCATCCCCTTACGCTCAAGCTGCTCAACTTTTTCGCCGTCAAACGCAGAGGTATCATTGCGAAAATGCAAAATCAGCTTGTCTGGGTCATCGGTGGTATACACAGTTTTTGCTTTACCACGATAAAGTTCAGTACGTTTTTCCATGAGCAACAAGGTCTCCAGCGTGTTTACAAGTTACAGGGCGCTTTGACGGCGAATCTCCGCCGCAAAAGGACCATAAATGCGATCGATATCAGCCGCAGTTAACGGCTCTTCACCACGGAAGATGGTGATCGTCGAGGTGTTGTTATCACCGGTGACGTTGATTCGATAATTGCCGTCTGGCAGATCGACTTTACCATCGTTACGGCTGTCCCAGAACGCCAGACTAAAGCCAGCGTCGCGCAGGTAATTCACGTAGTACATACCGGTCGATTGATTCAAATCATCCACTTCAAAACCAAGTGCTTCAAGCACTTCTTCGGTCAATGGCCATGCCACATCAAAGCCGATATCAACTTGAAATGCCGGCATACCGTCGGCATTAAAGGTTGGCTCAACATTGACGACCGCATTGGCCTCAGCCTCGGCAAAAATTTCTTGTTGGCGAATCGCAATTTCGTTAATTACGCCATTCAGTAATGCTGCTTCAGCATTACTATCGCTCACGCCACCTGGTGCCATACCTGCACCCGGTCCGCTTTGCTTCTTATCGATCATTTCGACACTCAAGGTGGCAATTCGGCGGTGATCGGGAACTTCCATAGTCACTTTGAAGCGCCGCTCGACCGTCACTTCTAATTCATCTTCGGTGACCAACACGTTTTCACTGATCCAGCCCGTCGTCAGGCTCTGCTCCGCCACTTCATCGCGCACTTCAATATTACGCTCTGCCAGCTCATCATAAAGACTCTCCCAAACGAACGCCGGCAAATTCTCCATACCATCGAGCTCAGAGAAATCGACCGCGGTCACATCAGGGTTTTCACTTGGACGACTACCTGCAGCAGTCGCGCGCACCAAAACCGGTGACAAGACGTTCACGTCTTTCCCCACTTCACCTTTCACATTTACTTGCGGTATTTCGTAGCGATTGCTTGGCGTCGGCAGTTGCTTCCCGGCAGCTGGGCGTAATGATTCTCGCAGCTCGACGTTAGTATATTCAAAATCACCCTCAGCTTGCTCGCGGGGGGTGAAACTACAAGCACTCAAGACAACTGTCGAGAGTCCCAAAATTGCTAAATAAGATACTTTCATGCGTGCTCCGCGCTTACTAAACCAGCTTGTTTTAATGTTTGTTCGATGTGTTGTTGCTGCGGAAGTTCCGGCGCAGTCATCGGTAACCGATAATTCGCCTCGATTTTACCCATTTGTGCCAGTGCCCATTTTACCGGAATCGGGTTTGCTTGCACAAACATGGCTTCGTGTAAGTCTTGCATTTGTGCATCCAGTGCGCGTGCTTGCTCGGTTTCACCTCGACACGCGGCGGTCACCATTTGTTTCATCAATCCAGGGACAACATTGGCAGTGACACTAATCACCCCTTGACCACCGGCTAACAGAAAATCGCAGCCAGTAGGGTCATCACCACTGAGTAAAATGAAATCATTGCCACAGCGTTTGCGCAGCTCTGCGACGCGCGCAACGTCACCGGTTGCTTCTTTAATGCCAACAATGTGCTGAATCTCGGCAAGTTCCGCAACTTGCTCAGGGGTCAAATCTGCGCCCGTACGCCCTGGCACATTGTAGAGTAATTGCGGTAAGTCGCTGGCGGCACAACAGGCCCGATAATGCTCAATGAGACCACGTTGCGAAGGCTTGTTGTAGTATGGGTTGACGTTCAAAAAACCGGCTAACGGTAGATTTGCCATGCGCTCGGTCAGATGAACCGCTTCGGCGGTCGCATTGGAACCGTTGCCAGCAATCACGTGAATACGCCCTGCAGCGAGTTCACATACGGCACTAACCACCATGACATGTTCATCGTGACTCATGGTTGGTGATTCACCCGTGGTGCCCATAGCAACGATGGCATCTGTACCTTCAGCGACATGCCAGTCGACTAACTCTGCGAGCGCGGTGTAATCAACGTTGCCCTGCTCGGTAAAAGGCGTCACTAAGGCGACAATACTACCTGTTAACATTGCTGCTCCTGATCTTTTTTAAGGCGACAATGGTACTTTTGAACGTAAGCAAACACAAGGGTAAGATAGTGACCACTATCGCAGTTCTACTCTATACGAAACGAGAGGAAAGTTATGCAAACACTTAAAGTTGGCGACGACGCGCCACAGTTCACGTTATTAGATGCCAATGAGCAGTCGGTGGCACTTGCTGATTTGTTAAAGCAAGGCAAAGTTTTAGTGTATTTCTACCCCAAAGCGATGACTCCGGGCTGTACTGTGCAAGCGCAGCAGTTGCGCGACCATCAAGACGATTTAGCGAAATTCAACGTCACCACAGTTGGCATCAGCCCCGATGCGCCGAAACGACTGGCTAAATTCACCGAGCGCGACGCACTCAACTTCACGCTGCTCAGTGATGAAGATCACCAAGTTGCTGAAGCCTTCGGGGTGTGGGGACCGAAAAAATTCATGGGCCGTGAGTTCGACGGAATTCACCGTATCAGCTTCTTAATCGATCAAAACGGAAAAGTTGCTGAAGTTTTTGATAGCTTTAAAACCAAAGATCACCATCAAGTTGTACTCGACGCCCTAGCGAGCGCCGAATAAAGTTTAATCCTCTGAAGCCTTTGGCTGGTGCGTTAGTTCAGCAGCCAGAGGCTCACTCGACGAGAGCGCGGTAAGCACTGCTTTGACCAAGCTTGCTAGCGGAATCGCAAAGAAAACACCCCAAAAACCCCATAATCCACCAAAGACAAGCACGGCAGCGATGATATATACAGGATTCAAACTCACCGCTTCAGAGAATAACAGCGGCACTAGCACGTTGCCATCGAGCGCTTGGATAATTAAATAAGCAATCATCACGTAAGCAAACATCGGACTCCAACCAAACTGGAACAACGCGACCAAGGCAACTGGAATGGTCACTACCGCGGCTCCAATGTACGGGATCAATACCGATAAACCCACCAACACCGCCAACAATGCCGCATAGCGCAAATCGAACAACGTGAAGCAAATAAAGGTAAAGCCACCGACGATAATAACCTCAAGCGCTTTACCGCGAATGTA
Organism: Pseudidiomarina atlantica; assembly: GCF_000753735.1. Classification (GTDB taxonomy): domain Bacteria; phylum Pseudomonadota; class Gammaproteobacteria; order Enterobacterales; family Alteromonadaceae; genus Pseudidiomarina; species Pseudidiomarina atlantica. Next base: position 488,742 of record NZ_JPIN01000001.1, read on the forward strand.
GTTCATGATCTGTAAATTCATTTCTTCGCTGACTTGTGAGATCAAGCGACGGTTGCTTGGTAAGGTTCGATTAATGTGTCCAAGTAACTCACGTTTATCTTTCAGCATGAAGAACATGAGCAAAGGCACAATGATCAGATAAATTAGTAGCGCCATAATGCCAATCAGACTGCTAAGCGACTGGCTAATGATAGTTTCACCCAGATTGATGGCACGTTGGTTGAAGTTCGCCACGACCCGGTCAATGTAACTTTCGTTGATATAACCGGGAAATAGCTCCGGTAAGCGATCTAAAAACTCACGGGTACGTAACACCATTTGCGGCAATTCGGTAATCAGCGCAACGCCCTGCTGCCAGATAACCGGCACCAAGAAGAAAATCAATAACACGTTAATGGCTACGAACACTACAAAGACAATGACCACCGCCAAGGTGCGGGTCAAACCAGCGGCTTGCAGGCGCTGGATCGGCCAATCCAATAGATAAGCTAAGGCTAGCGCTACCAAAATAGGGGCAATCAAATGACCGAAGAAGACAATTAGCAGGAATAGAACAACCAGCAATAAAGCCAAGGTAATTGCGTCAGGATCGGAAAACTTCCGTTGATACCAAGCCTTTAGGTAATCCCACATAGCCAACGTATCTCCATCTTAGAAAGGGCAGCCCTCATGATAGCCGCGAATCTGTTAAATATACAGTTTAAACTATTCAAAAATGGGAACCTTTTACCTATGATGGACTCTATTAAACAAGCTGTAATGATTAGGTTGCTCACATATGCTGTCTGCCCTTAAAACCAAACTCGCGACTGTTAGCTTAGCGGCTCTGTTAGCGTTGAGTGTGTCTGCGAGCGCACAGCAACAGCGGCTACCAGATATTGGCACCGCCGGTGGCGGCACCATGTCGATAGAACGTGAGCAACTGATTGGCGATTTTTATATGCGCCAGATCCGCGCCTCGGCGCCGATTGTCGGCGACCCAGTGCTCAACTCTTATCTACATAATGTCGGCTCAAAGTTGGTACTTCGCGCCGATGATGTCCGTTTTCCGTTCAAATTCTTCTGGGTCCAACAAGATCAAATCAATGCTTTCGCCTTCTTCGGTGGCCATGTTGGCGTCAACACAGGCCTGATTGCCGAAACCCGCAATGAATCGGAACTGGCATCGGTACTCGCGCACGAAATTGCCCACGTATCGCAACGTCATATTGTGCGTAACATGGAAGCCATGGAGCGCAGTGGTCCAGCGTCCATCGCTGCAATGTTGGGCTCGGTGTTACTCGGCATTGTCAATCCAGAACTGGGAATGGCGGCGGTACAAGCGAGTATGGCGGGCATGCAACAACGCAGCATCAACTACACGCGTTTATTTGAGCAAGAAGCTGACCGCATTGGCCTGACTATTTTAGCTGAAAGTGGCTACGACCCGATGGGTGCACCTGATTTTTTCGGACGTTTAGCAGCAAAGTACCGCTACACCGCAAAGCCGCCCGAAATGCTGCTCACCCATCCGTTAAGTGAATCGCGCATCAGTGATACCCGTTTACGTGCCGAACAATTGCGCCAGAGCTATCGGCAAACCAACGATGAACAAGATTTTCTGTTAGCCAAATACCGCGTCTTGGTGCGCCATGTGAAGCGTTATGATGCTGAAGCTGTGCGCCGTGAAATGAACAGCAACGACCCCCAAGTTGCAACCGCAGCGCGCTATGGCTATGCCATTGCCCTACTTGATGACGACCAAGCTGAAGCTGCTGAAGAAGCATTGGCTCCGCTTTATCAAGCACAACCCTACAACACCTTCTATCTTGACGTGCAAACTGATATTTTGCTGGCCCAACAACGCTACGATGAAGTATTGGCTATGCTTGAGCAAGCTTATCAGCGCATGCCAAACGAACGCACCATCACCATGAATTATGCCAACGCTGCCAACCAAGCTGGGCGCCCCGCGTTGGCGGTGAAACTGGTTCGCGACTATCTGCTGCGCGAACCGTCAAACACCATCGCTTATTCATTATTGATAGATGCACATCGCGCACTAGGCGATAGCCAAGGTATGCATGAGGCGAATGCAGAACTTATGGCCTTGTATGGGCAGTTTGACCGCGCCATTGACCATTTGCACAACGCCCACCGCGCCAGCGATAACCGCCTTGAGCAACGCCGTATTCAGGCGCGTATCGAGCAGTTAATGGCGCAACGCGATACCCTCCAACAACTCGGTTAGTCTGCGCTAATAGCGCGTAGCAGCGAAGCCTCGGTTTGCTCGCCTAACAAAGGCCCTTTGACTTCGCCGCTTGGCGTAATGACATAAGTCGCAGGCAACATTTGTGGCGTGGCGAAGGGTAATTGCGGTACCGGTTGATTGAGTATCAGTGGAAACTGAATGTCGTATTCTTGCTGTAACGCCGCGAGCTCTTGGTTATTTAAACCATCGAAGCTAACACCAAATAACTGTGCTTTATCACTGTGCGCGTGATGAAATTCATTGAGTTCCGGAAGCTCACGTAAACAGGGAGCACACCATTCGGCGAAGTAATTGACGATGACATACTCGCCCTGCAAATCTTGCCAACGCAATTGTTGTTCTTGATTGGTATGAAAATCGGCGGCGGGGCTGCAACTCGCAAGCCCTAAGACCAACACTGCAACTGACAAAAATCGACAATACATAGGCTTTCCCGTAAGCTATAAACAGATACTTATTAGCAGAAGGTAGTAGCATGTCTGAAGTTCACATTTATCACAACCCTCGCTGTTCAAAAAGTCGTCAAACCCTTGCACTGCTTGAAGAACAAGGCATTCAGCCAAGCATCATAGAGTACTTGAAAGAACCGCTCACGGCTGCTGATATTAGTGATTTACTGCGCAAGCTAGGCTTTGTGTCAGCGCGCGAGCTCATTCGCTCTAAAGAAGACGCTTATAAAGAATTAAATTTGAAAGATGTCGACGATGAAGCGCAACTGATCAATGCCATGGTTGAACATCCTAAGCTCATCGAGCGACCGATTGTCGTAAAGGGAGATCAAGCACGCCTAGGCCGCCCACCAGAAGCAGTACTGGAGATTCTTTAAATGACCAAGGCAGCCAAGGTCATTGTCCTCTATTACAGTCGCAGCGGCGCAACTCAGCAGCTTGCCGATGCTATCGCCAACGGTATCGTACAGGCTGGTGCTGAACCGCTGCTGCGCACCGTTGCTTGCGACGACCAGGCCGCTTGTGCGCGTGACCTAGTGGTCGAAGCAGAGGAACTGCGCGATTGTGCCGGTTTAGCACTTGGTAGCCCGACACGCTTTGGTCACATGTACAGTGGCTTACAGAAATTCTGGGAAACCACGTCGGCTGAATGGCTGCGGGGCGCCTTAGTCGACAAACCAGCGGCGGTATTTACCTCAAGTAGCTCAATGCATGGCGGCCAAGAATCAACGCTGCTGTCGATGCTAGTGCCACTGTTACACCACGGCATGATGGTGCTTGGTATTCCCTATACTGAACCAGGGCTGCAGCAAACCACGGCTGGAGGCACCCCATACGGAGCCTCCCACGTTGAACACGCGGCGGGGAGCAAGCTCAGTAAACAGGAGCTTACGCTCGCCACGCAGCTTGGCTTACGGTTGGGACAAGCCGCAGTTAAATTACAACAAGAGTAGTAAACTATGACGCCTTACATTAAACGCCTTCGTTGGCTTGCCTTAGTCAGTTACATCGCGCTCTTGGCGTGGGTCATTGTGTGGCAATTTGGGACTGGCTATAGCGAGCAGTCTGTCTTGTTTCGCAGCCTGTTCTACGTGCTCCCACTCTTGTTCCCACTGTATGGCATCATCAGCGGCAACCCGTACACTCATGCCTGGGCCAACTTTATTCTGATGTGGTACTTCTTGCATAGTTTGACCATGCTTTATATCGCACCGGAGCAACTTTGGTGGGCGGTAGGTGAATTGTTATTGACCAGTCTCGCGTTTGTCGGTTGTACTTGGTTTGCACGGCATCAAGGACGCGCATTAGGATTGGGTCTAAAAAAACTGAAAGATCAGGATTAAATTGCCAGAACTGCTTTGATAAAAGGAATGGTGAGTTTACGTTGCGCCGCGATTGAAGCTCGGTCAAGGCGCTTCAAACTGCCGATCAGACTCCCCATATCGCGCCCTAAACGTTGCAACATAAACTGCGCTGTATCATGTCGTAACTCCAAGCCCATCGCTTGCGCACGCAATTGCAGCGCATCAATTTTTTGCGCGTCATCCAGCTCATGCAACTGCATCACGACGCCCCAACTGAGACGCGATTGCACATCTTGATAAGCGGCTTTGACTTGCGCAGGCGAAACGCTTGCAGTGACCAGCAAACGGCCACTTTCTGCGTCGCGCACGCGGTTGAACAAGGTAAACAATTCATAGCACCAATTGGCGTCGTCAAGAACCGCATCTACATCGTCAAGACAAATCAACGGATAGCGTTCAAGACCTTTAAGCACGCCGGCTTGGGTCGCACCTTGAAGCTCTGCTAACGGTAAATACATGACTGGCGTAGGTGCTGCCGCGCACAGTGCATGCAACACATGGCTTTTACCTACTCCGGCGCGACCCCACAAATAAGTGATGCTCTGCGCGCCTTGTTGCGCCACCGCGATGGCCTCGCTATTAGGGCCAAGCACTAGCGTCGCAAAAGTCTCATTGCTCGGTAACTGCACATTCAGCGGCAACTGCTGTAGCGTCATCGTTCAGCGATCCAACGGAATAAATTGCTCTCGGTCGGATCCTCGCCTTCAACCGCAACAGCTTGTAACTCTTGACTCAAGTCAAGCGCTTGCCGAATACGTGCCGGATCTGTCGTCAAGCTCAAACTAAATGCGGCGCGACGCTGACCATAAGCCACCAATTGCACATCGTTCACTGCAGGAATATTCGCAAGTAATTGTTCCGCCGCTATGGTAGTGGTTAGATCAGGTAAATTATCGATTTGCACCGTCCATTGCTGACTCACATCACTCTCGCTGCTAATTCGATAGCGTGCTGCCAGTTGCGCCGTTACGTCGGCAATCACAGCTGCCCCAAGCTCACCTGGATCCATGGCAGTTGCCTCACCTCGCCACCGCAACTCACCCAAGTTTAAGGTCCAATCTACCTGCCATTTATCAGTCACCAGATCCAGGTTCGCTGGGTCTGGTATGGTTTGATAAATGCGGGCGATGATCACGCCGTCCGGGCTGTAGCGTTGGCTGGCAAAATCAATGGTATCCATGAACCGCGCCCATACATCAATGACCGAAACTGTCATGGTATCGTTCAAATCTAACAAGGGTAATTGAATCGGTAAACCACGCCTTTGTGCGGCATTGCGCAGCTGCTGCACCACAATAGCTTCGCTGTCAGCAGCATAGATGCGCCGCTGCAGGTCTTCGTTTTCTTGCACTAACCAAACCAATAATTTAGGACGCAGACTACTCCAAATACCACCGCCCGCATCGAGGATTAAACGCTCCACTTGTGCTGGATCGAATTGCGCCCACAAATACAAAGCTTCGGTGTCTTGTTGATAGCCGTACTGCACCACGTAATCACGGACGTTGCGCAACGCATTATCGACGATGGGGCTGGCCAATACTTCATCATCGCCACTTAGTTTCAGCAGTGTTGCTTGCAGCGCCTCACGTAGCGCATTGGTACGCTCGGTGGCGGCTTGGCTATTGACCTCAACCCGATGTTGATAAAGATCACCTACTTCTTCTGCTGCTTGCGCAGCACAGAAGAACCCTACCAACAGTAAAATGATCGGCGCTAATCGTTGCATCATGATCCTTTTTATCCTCTTCTATGCGCATCATAAACAGCCCGCCAACCCTCGGCAAGTAACAAGCTGTGGATAACCTCTTGACGTTTCCGAAAAATTTGATCCGTGCTACAATTCGCGACACATTCACTCGCCAACGCCAAGGATCGTTGCTCATGCTTAAACAACAACTGCGAGCGATCAGTTCCCTTCTCACTAGTATCACCCTGATCGGCATTTGTACCGGCATGACCAGCACGCTTTTAAGCTTGCGTGCAACCATCGAAAACTTTGGCACTTTGACCACCGGCATTATTATGTCGGCATATTTTATTGGCTTTCTTTTTGGTACCACCCGCGCCCCTAAAGATATTCGTCGCGTAGGCTACATTCGCGCTTTTGGTGGGCTGGCCGCACTCGCTGCGGCGTCAATACTAATTCAGGCGATTTGGATTGAACCCACCGTATGGTTCATTATGCGCTTTTTAACCGGTTTTGCGATCTCGGCGATTTTCGTGATCGTCGAAAGTTGGTTAAATACCATGGCCGACAACAAAAACCGAGGCGCTTTACTGTCCATTTACTTAGTGCTGATATACGGCGGCTTGGTTGCCGGACAGTTAATCCTTGGCATTGCTGACCCAGCAGGCTTCCTCGCCTTCGCCCTGGTTGCGCTGCTTATCAACCTGTCACTGATCCCAATACTTATCAGTGTGACTGTTGAGCCGACCACCCACGAACCGAAAAAAGTGCCGATCCGCAGCCTCTTAAAACTGGTACCTTTGGGAATGGTCAACGCCTTTATTATGCAGGCGTGTTACGCCATGTTTTACGGTATTGGCCCCATGTACGCGACCTATATTGGCCTGAGCGTCGGTCAAGTCTCACTGTTTATGGCAGCGTTTATTCTCGGCGGCATGTTGGCACAAGCACCTATCGGCTTGCTCTCTGATCGTTTTGATCGACGCATTATTATGGCAGTTTGCGCTGGTGCAGGTGCGGTGATGGCTTTTGTATTGGCACAACTCGACGCCTCGGTGGCGTGGCTGATCTTCCTCTGTGTCGGCTTGTTCGGCGCCTGTGTCCTGCCGATGTACTCCTTGGGTATGGCACACACCAACGATTACCTTGACAAAGATCAAATGGTCGGCGCTACAGGTGCCATCATTAAAGTGGGTGGTATCGGCTCGATTATCGGTGCACCAGCAGTTGCTGCCCTGATGCAGTTTGGTGCGGTTGATTTCTTTTTCTTGTTGATTATGGCGTTGACCGCAATTGTCAGCTTGTATTCACTCTACCGAGTGACGCGCCGTGCCAAAGCTGACGACCAGCTCACGGGTAGTTATGCATTATTGACGCCGTCCCAAACTTCAGATGAGTTGCTCACTTCATTGGTCGATGAGCATCAATATCAGGTCGAACTGGCGGAACAACAGGCCGAGCAAGAGGCCGAGCAAGAGGCCGAAGAAACAGCTCCGGCCGCGAAGTCTTAATCAGCTAACCAAGTTGTCACGAGTTGTTGAGCTTCAGCGGCTAAGGTCGCTAGATGCTCAGCACTGACGAAACTCTCACAATAAATTTTATAAATCGGTTCGGTACCTGATGGGCGTGCAGCAAACCAGCCATTGGCGGTGGTGACCTTTACCCCACCGATCAGCGCATCGTTGCCCGGTGCTTTGCTCATTACTGCCGTTACCGCATCGCCAGCGAGCTCATTCAGTTGCAATTTGTAGGCACGAATACTGGCCAACGCCTTGTTCATTGCTGGTGTCGACGGTGCATCTGTGCGCTGATAATAGCTAGTGCCGTGTTGGACACATAAGTCAGTGTAGTAATCACCGAGGTCCTTGCCTGTCACCGCAACGATTTCGGCGGCTAACAAAGCCAGAATGATGCCGTCCTTATCGGTGGTCCACACCTGTCCATGACGGTCGGCAAAAGTTGCGCCGGCGCTTTCTTCACCAGCAAAAGCTAAATTGCCATCAGCGAGACCTTGCGCAAACCATTTAAAACCTACCGGTACTTCTAACAGCTCACGCTCATTGGCGGCAACGACCTTATCAATCAATGCGCTTGATACCAAAGTTTTGCCAATCTTCATAGACGCTGGCCAGCTACGATGCTGACACAAGTAATCGATGGCAATCGCAAGATAGTGGTTTGGGTTTAACAAACCCTGCTTAGGCGTAACAATGCCATGACGGTCGTAATCAGGATCATTACCAAAGGCAATCGCATAGTCATCTTTGAGCTTCAACAACGAGGCCATCGCATAAGGCGATGAACAATCCATACGAATTTTGCCGTCTTTATCAAGGGTCATAAACCGAAAACTCGGGTCAACTTCGGCATTGAAGACATCAATGGTTAAGCCATAACGTTCCGCTATGAGCGCCCAATAACTAGCCCCTGCTCCGCCCATGGCATCGACGCCAATGCGCAAGTTCGCAGCACGAATGGCTGCCATGTCAATCACTTGTTCAAGCTCGTCAACATATTGACTACGCCAGTCCACTGTTTTTAATAGCGGACTTGCCAGTGCTTCGGCATAACTTACTGCATTAACGCCAAGCAAATCTGACGATAACAACGCATTGGCATATTTTTCGATAACTTTGGTGGCATCAGCATCGGCTGGTCCGCCATGCGGGGGATTGTACTTGAAGCCGCCATCGGCCGGCGGATTGTGGGAGGGTGTGATCACCACGCCATCAGCTAAATCTTTGCTGCGTCCTTTGTTATAACGCAGCACCGCACGGCTAAGTACTGGCGTTGGGGTATAGCCGTCGTCACTTTGCACGTGCACTTCTACGCCATTGCCAATAAAAACTTCAAGTGCAGTCATGTAAGCCGCTTCTGACAACGCATGGGTATCACGCGCCAGCAATAAAGGCCCAGTAATGCCCTGCTCTTCACGGTAGGCCACCAACGCTTGGCTGATCGCTAAAATATGTGCCTCGTTAAAAGAGTTGTCGAGTGCACAGCCGCGGTGCCCAGAAGTACCAAACTGCACTTGTTGAGCCCGTTGGCGTGGATCCACTTCATTGACGAAATAAGCACTGACCAATTTCGCGATATTGGTCAAATCCTGTGCTTGAGCGGGTTGTCCCGCGCGTTCATGCAACGCCATTATAAAAAATCCCTAATTTTTTCTGCTTGCGCTTCGTCATAACCGAGTTCAAGTGCCACTTGGGTGAGCATCGATTTCTTGCGCGTCGTGTTGTTATTGGTTACCACATAAAAGTCCGAGTCAGGTATCTGTTTAGGATTAGTGCTGGTGCCACTTGCCTCTAACTCAGCCGCGCTACGCGAAAAGTATTGGCGGTCACGACCACTGATTTGCAGTACCTTGGCAAACATATGCGGGTGACATTTGTGCAACATGCTCAGAATGTATAAGAAGCGCGCAACCACACTACGTTGCCCAGCAAGGTCAGCACTGGTCATGCTGTCAAAAATGGTGCGGTTGTGCACGCGCGTGCCCACTTCAGGTTCCGCCGCGGCGCTATTCAGAGGTGGTTCTGCGGCGGCGTCAGCAACAGACGTTTCTAACTGCAACAAGCGGCGAAGAATCGACGACGCACTCTCTCCGATATGCTGGGTATGGCTGGCGATATAACGGTACAACTCATCATCAATCTCAATACGTTTGCTCATGCGCTCACTTCTTTTCGGTTTATGGCAGACATTATGCAGGTTATTATACCCATCCGACCACGTGGGTACAGGAATTCGCAATGACAAAAACAACTTCGGCGTTACTTAATTACGAAACCATGGGCAAGCAAGGTCCGCACGTACTGCTGATTCATGGTTTATTCGGTGATTTAGATAACCTCAAAAGTTTAGCGCGCGACCTTGAAAACGACTATCAACTGGTGCTGATCGATGTCCGTAATCATGGCGATTCATTTCACAGTGAACACATGAATTACAGCGCTATGGCAGAAGATATTGAAGCGCTCCGCGAAGAATTAGCCATCGAGCAATGGGCGCTTGTGGGTCACTCTATGGGCGGTAAGTTGGCTATGGAATACGCACTCACCTATCAAGACCATGTCGCTGCACTGGTTGTCGCCGATGTTGCACCGGTTGCCTACGATGCACGTCATCATCACATTCTCGATGCCCTTGCCAGTCTTGATTTAAGCAAAGTCAGCAAGCGCCAAGATGCCGATCAACAGCTTGCACAACACATTGAAACACGTGGGGTGCGGCAGTTTCTACTAAAAAACCTGCAGCGCGATGACGACGGTTATCACTGGCGACTCAACCTTGACACCCTCGCCAGTTGTTACGAGGAAATTTCCGGCGCAGTGCGAGAAGGCTCCTTTGCTGGCCCCGTGTTATTCATCAAAGGCGCTGATTCCGATTATCTTACCGAAGCGCATCGCGATGCAGTGACTTCGCGTTTTACCGATGTCGATATCAAAATCATCGAAGGAACCGGGCATTGGTTGCACGCCGAAAAGCCAAGAATCTTTAACCGTTTGGTTCGCAGCTTTCTCGAGCAACATTGTCGCACCGCTTAGTCTAGCGTGTTATAATCGGCATCCTTATTCGCAGCACGGGTGGGTCTGTTATGTTGTCAGAGCACTTTGAAACCATTGAGATTTTAGGCACCAATTTTGCCATCGCTATTCTCTTTGTACTGATCGGCTTGGCGATTCAAGACGTTCTTAAAAAAGGCGATGTACCCAAATTTGGTCGTTGGTTTGTCTGGCTAGTGCTATTTTTAGGCTGTGCCGGCTTTATTGCGAAAGGTATTATTCAAGTTATTTGGGAAGCTGGTCTGTAACCGGCGCTCCGTTAAACAAACGAAGGTAGTAACAAAACTATGGCAAGTGTTGGCATTTTCTTCGGTAGCGACACCGGTAACACCGAAGCTGTTGCTCAGATGATCCAAAAAGAACTCGGCAAGAACTTAATCGACGTGTTTGATATTGCGAAATCAAGCAAAGAAGATATCGCTGGGTACGACTTACTGCTGTTTGGTATTCCTACTTGGTACTACGGCGAAGCGCAATGTGATTGGGACGACTTCTTCCCTGAACTCGAAGAAATCGACTTCAATAACAAGTTGATCGCGATTTTCGGTTGCGGTGACCAAGAAGACTACGCTGAGTACTTCCTCGATGCCATGGGCACAGTACGTGATATCGTTGAGGCTCGCGGCGGTATCATCATTGGTCATTGGCCAACCGAAGGCTATCACTTTGAAGCGTCGCGTGCATTGGTCGACGACAATCACTTCGTCGGTTTAGGTATCGACGAAGATCGCCAACCAGAATTAACGAAAGAGCGTGTCCAAAAATGGTGCGCACAAATTCGTGAGGAAATGGCCCTCGATCAATTAGCTTAACGGGCAATTCCCTTTCTCTGCGATGTTTGCCTATAATGGCGACACGCTAAAACTGAAAAAAGTGAATTCAAATGAGTAGCAACGGCGAACAACAACTGAAAAAAGCAGGTTTGAAGGTCACATCTCCACGCGTCAAGATTCTCGAGATTTTGAAAAAGCCGGAGAACCAGCACATCAGCGCCGAAGATGTGTACAAGATCTTACTCGAGAACAATGAAGAAATTGGTTTGGCCACGGTGTATCGCGTACTTAACCAGTTCGATGATGCCGGTATCGTTACGCGTCATCACTTTGAGGGTGGCCGCTCGGTATTTGAACTGAGCGCTAAACATCACCACGACCACTTGGTGTGCCTCACTTGCGGTCACGTGTTCGAGTTTGAAGATCAAGTAATTGAAGATCGCCAATTACAGGTCGCAGAAGCCAACAACATTACCCTCACCAACCACAGTTTGTATTTGTACGGTGAGTGTAATAACGCTGCCAACTGTGAGCACAACGAAGACGCAAATTAATCTGCGTCTTCATCTTCGCTTAAGCCAAATTCGCCTTGCTCGTAGCGTTTGAGCAAGGCGCGTGCAGCCTCTACATCATCGTCGCCAACCCAAACATTGGCAAAACCAGATGCGGCTAAGTCGCCTACCGCACCTTGCAAGAAAAAACCACCGGTATGACAAGCAATACCATGCGCTGCTAAAAGTCCTTTTAATAATTCAGCTTCAACTACATTATCTGCTTGATAGACGACTTGCATTAGCGTTTCACCCAGCGGCGTAAAAGATTGTTGTAAGTTTTACTCAAGACATCAAATTGCGCTGACTTACCATGCGTCGCAAATTCATGCTGCATCGCCTGTTGCAAATCGAAGCAAATCTCGCGTTGTTGCGGTTCACGCAGCAAACTCTCAATCCAGCCTACAAGTGCAATTCGCGAGCCTTTGGTGACCGCCTCAACACGATGCAGATATTGCGTTGGGTACAACAACATATCGCCTGCTGCCAGTCGCCAACTGCGTTCACCAGTCGCATCCTCAATGACTAATTCACCACCATCATAGGCTTGCGTATCCGTCAAACTAAGCGTAAAAGATAAATCAGTGCGCACCTGGCCCATTAACGCGTCATCCATGTGGGTGCCGTAACACTGCCCCACATCATAACGGTTGATCATGGTGTTGACGAATTGCGCTGGACGCGCCGCTTGCTGCACCAATGAATGTTGTTTCACTCGGTTTAACAGCAACTCTATGACGGGATGAGGCGCGCGTAATTGCTGATTATTTTTGACTTGTTTAGCTGCCCAACCGGCGCTTTCACGACCGTCAGCAAAATTGACTGCCGCCAGTTTGTCAGCGATCGCTGACAAAGTGCCCGGATCAATAACCTGTTGAATATGTAGAATCATAACGCCCGTTATTGAGAATAACTCTCATTCGTGTAGGATAGTCGAATGTCTAACAACAACACAAGACACTGCAACTAAAGGTTACCTTATATGTACGAGAAAAGAAAAGTATGGTTGGCGGTCAGCGCTGCGAGCGCAACCTTGCTCGGCAGCACCGCGGTGCAAGCTGATGCGGCGCAAGATTTGCTGCAAGCTGAGCAACATTACAGCATGGTCGCGCCATTCGCCGGTGCTGGCGAAGGTGAAGGTGAGGGGGAAGGCTCAGGAGCGGTCGATCTGCGCGTTAATGATGCTGCCTATTTGGCGCAACTCGGCTTGATTCGTGGTCATTTATATGTCGGTAAAAAGCTCTATGACCAGGGTCACTTAGGCATGGCTAAAACCCACATGAAACACCCCGAAGATGAACTCTACGCAGCACTAGTGCCAGCATTCGAAGCGCGCGGAGTTGATGGCTTCGCCGAGCAGCTGAGCGCACTGGCTAATGCAGTCAACAATGCGCAAGGGGATGACGCGGTTAACCAAGCCTATACCGACCTAGTAGCAGCTATTGACGCTGCCGAACAAGTGCAACAGAAATCGGTCAAAAGCGTGTTGATGAGCCTCAGTAGCATGCTGTTAACTGCCGGCGAAGAGTACGATATCGGCGTGCAACAAGGCAGTATAGTCAACGTACATGAGTTTCAAGATGCTTACGGCTTTACCGCAATTGCCAAAGCACGCATCAACCAATTGAGCGCGCAGCAAGCCGAAGCGAATGCGGCAGCGCTGGATGAAGTTGCCGAGATTTTGGCGCAGCTGCCCGAATTGTGGCCGACTATTACGCCTGAGGGAGTAATTGAGGGCGACTCAAGCACCTTGTACGGTGCAGCCGCCCGCATTGAATTGGCGACGCTTAACTAAGCGTCGTCATTCCAGGTATCACGTAAACCGACTGTTTGGTTAAATACCAAATGGTCGGCACTACTGTCTTTACTATCGGCACAGAAGTATCCGATACGTTCAAATTGATAGCGCTCTTCTGCTGCCGCTGTCGCTAGGCTTGGTTCAACATAACCGTGCTTCACCACTAATGAGGCTGGATTCAGCGTACTAAAGAAGTCTTCTTCTGCACCTGGATTTGGCACTTGGAACAAACGATCGTACAAACGGAATTCAGCTTGTTGCGCATGCTCTGCAGCAACCCAGTGGATGACCCCTTTCACTTTGCGACCATCGGCTGGATCTTTGCCTAGCGTATCGGCGTCATAGCTGCAGAAAATCGTGGTGATGTTACCGTCAGCGTCTTTCTCTACACGCTCGGCTTTAATCACATAAGCGTTCCGCAGGCGAACTTCTTTACCAAGGACCAGACGTTTGTACTTTTTATTCGCTTCTTCACGGAAGTCTTCTGCTTCAATAAAGATTTCCCGTGCAAACGGCACTTCACGATTGCCTAAGCTCTCGTCATTTGGATGATTCGGTGCAATGAGGCGTTCAACCTGGTCAGCTGGGTAGTTCTCAATCACCACGCGCACTGGGTCTAGCACCGCCATTGCTCGTGGTGCCTGCTGATTTAGCTCATCGCGAATACAAGCTTCGAGCATACTCATCTCGACCTGGTTATCCATTTTCGTCACGCCAATACGGTGACAAAACTCACGAATAGAACTTGGCGTATAACCGCGACGGCGCATACCAGCAATCGTTGGCATCCGAGGGTCATCCCAGCCGTTGACCTTGCCCTCTTCGACCAACAGATTCAGTTTACGCTTGCTCATCACTGTGTATTGCAAATTCAGCCGCGAAAATTCGATCTGTTGCGGGTGACAATCGATGCTGATGTTATCCAGCACCCAGTCATACAACCGACGGTTGTCTTGGAATTCCAGGGTGCACAAGGAATGAGTGATGTTTTCTAACGCATCCGAGATACAGTGGGTAAAATCGTACATCGGGTACACGCACCACTTATCACCGGTTTGGTGATGATGGGCAAAACGCACACGATAGATCACTGGATCACGCAGCACCATAAACGGTGAACTCATATCGATTTTTGCCCGCAGTGCAGCTTCGCCTTCTTGATATTTACCCGCCGTCATATCGGCAAAATGCTTGAGGTTTTCCTCGACCGAGGTATCGCGATACGGGCTGTTTACGCCAGGCTCTTTCAAGGTGCCACGCATTTCACGCATTTGTTCTTGGGTCGAGAAATCAACGTACGCTAGCCCCTTTTCAATCAGCTCTACCGCATAGGCATGCAGTTGATCAAAGTAATTTGATGAATAGCGCGGCTCGCCATTCCATTGGTAACCTAACCATGCCACGTCTTCTTTGATTGAGTTGACATAATCAACTTTCTCTTTCAGTGGATTGGTATCGTCAAAACGCAAGTTACAGGTACCTTGATAGTCTTCAGCAATGCCAAAGTTGAGCACGATCGACTTCGCATGACCAATGTGCAAAAAGCCATTCGGCTCGGGCGGGAAGCGCGTGTGCACTTCGCTGTGCTTGCCACTGGCGAGGTCTTTGTCGATGATTTGACGAATAAAGTTACTACGGGGCGCGTCTGCTGCCATGGATGTTTAATCTCCGAACTCATGCCTATTAAAAGGGACGAATAAAAATGACCGTTATGATCGCAGGTTATGGGGCGACTGACAAGGCTTGCAGTACGATTGACGTGCGCTTTAGCGAGTCACATTAAAAAAGCGTAAGGCTTGGCGTAATTGTCGTTGTGCTTCGCTCAGTTCAAGCCAGCGAAATTGCACGCGCCGACCTGCCGGTAGCTGCGCCAGCAGACTCCGAGCCTGCCAACTCAAGACCCCGATCTTGGGGTATCCGCCCAAGGTTTGATGGTCGTTGAGCATTACAATCGGTTGGCCATCCGTGGGAATTTGCACACTGCCTAAAGGTAAGGGTTCAGAAATCATCTGCCCGGGCAGATCTGATAGTGCGCTCTCACCTTCAATTCGCACGCCCATACGATCTTGACGCGCCGTTACTTGATAACTTTGATTAGTAAATAATTCGCGCGCAGTAGCGCTAAAATCACTCACTTGCGCTGCGGGAATCACATCTAGCGTGACACGCGAAGGCAGTGTTAAATGTAATTTACTACTCGGGCGTCGACTCACCAAGCTGTGCGCATGCAGCAGCGGCGCATTAAGCCGGTCTCCACTGCGCAAGGGTCGTCCGTCCTGCGTTAAGCCTCCTAATGCATCACGCATGACGGTCGCTACGCTACCCAAATGGGGAGTCGCCTGAAAGCCTCCCGCCACCGCTAAATAACATCTCAACCCCTGGTCACCGGTGCCGATCTGTAGTTGGTCACCAGCACGCGCTTGTGCGACGCGCCAAACCTTCAGCGGTTGGTCGTTGAGTGTCAGTGGAAACTCGGCACCAGTCACCACAAATAAAGTATCTCGGGTAAAAGTTGCAGAAAAACCACCAAGCGTAATTTCAATTTGTGCCGCGTTAAAGCTATTTCCTAATAAGCGATTGGCCCACAAAAACGCGCGCTCATCAATCGGCCCACCCTGAGTAATCCCCTGCGCTTGGTAACCGAAGCGACCATAATCTTGTAAGGTCGCCAGCAACCCCGGTCGGCCAATTTCTAACACTGTAGCCAGTTTCATGATTGCGACTCCTGCAACTGCGCGAACTCATTCGCAGAAACCGCAATAAAACGCACGCGATCACCGGCTTTTAATTCAGGTAGGTGCGCCGCACGTCCGAGAATTTGCCAACCACCTGGCGACACACTTGGGTAGATGGCCGTTTGTTGACCGGCAATGGCGACACTGCCTGCCGGCACCTTTTGCCGCGGGGTTGCATGACGCGGCAACCGCAGCCGTTCATCGACATCTCCCAAGTAAGCGAAGCGCGGAGCAAAACCTAAGGTATAAACGTGGTATTCAGGTGCGGTATGTAATTTGATTACATCTTCAATGGTGCCACCTAGAGCATCAGCCACGGCCACGATATCGAGGCCAAATTCAGCGTCATAGCAGACCTGTATTTGGTGCAAAGTGCCACTGTTTTGGAATTGCTGTAGCGCTCCGCTTTCACGCTCGTCGAGCACTTGACTAACCCAAGGTGCAAGGCTATTTCGCACTTGCGCTTCAGAGTGGTTGAGCACGTCGTAGTATACCAATACGCTGCGATAGCTCGGCACCACTTCGATAATACCTGCGCCATCGTGGGTTTGAATCAATTGCACTAGACGGTGCACTTGCGCGTTAATGGTCAAGTCTATTTGCGCCGCAAACTCAATCATTAAGGCGTCAGCTGCGGCGGTAACAAAGCGCCACTCTTGCTCGGCGATTAACATACTTCGCTCAGTGCTTGGCGAATGGCCTTAAGCGCCGCCAAAGCTTGTGGATTGTCACCGTGGACACACAAAGTATCGGCCTCTAGTTGCAAGCTATTACCTTCGTAAGTGCTAATACTTTCACCGCGGGCGAACGCCAATGCTTGCTGCACAATCGCCTGCTGCTCATGCAGCACGGCGCCGTCAAATTGGCGCGAGCGCAGATGTCCGTTATCTTCGTAGCAACGATCGGCAAATGCTTCAAACAACAAAGGTACTTCATACTCTGCGGCAATTTCACGTTCTGTCGCGGTTTGTAACTTCGCGAGTGTCATTAACTGCAGCGGACGTGGCTTGCCACGGTTGAATTCGGCGATAGTTTTAACCACCGCGCGAAATAATTCGTGATCTACCTGCATGGCGTTATACAAGGCACCATGGGGTTTGACGTAACGTAAAGCGACTTGCTCGGCATGACAAACCGCCGCAATTGCACCGATTTGGTACAACAACATGGCGCGAATTTCATCGCTGTCAAATTGCAAAGCGCGACGACCAAAGCCGTGCAGATCTGGGTAACTGGGATGCGCGCCTATACAAACGCCGTGCTCTTTAGCGAGACGCACGGTACGCTGTAAAATCAAATAATCGCCGGCATGAAAACCACAGGCGATATTGGCGCGATCGATGTAAGGCATGACCGCCGCATCATCGCCCATACGCCAAGCGCCAAAGCCTTCACCTAAATCACAATTGAGATCCATCGCCGTCCGTTACTCCTTGGTTGCATCCTCATCGGCTTTGCCATGTGCCGCAAAGCGCACGTAGCTGTATACCAGCAGGTACAAACCGAGACCAATTGCACTAATGGCAAGGGGCGCGATGATCAATCCACCAATCTGATGCGCACCATAAACGGCAGCAGCACCGGTAAGCCCCATGGTCAGCAAAGATACCGCAATCAAGGTGAGCGGCTCGAGCCATTTATGCAGACTACGTAAACCTAGCAAGTTCAGCAAGGCACCGAGGATGAGGCCCCACGCTAAAGGTACGCCAAGTTTGTACCAATTCAGGTCATAATCAACAATCACTGCCCAGAGTTGATCAACGCTGGCATTATAAAACATCAAGCCCACCAGGCCTGCCAAAATCACCAATCGTGTGGTTAAATTCATGCTGCTGGCTCCGCTTTAAAGAATTAACGACAGCACAGCAATAATCACTGCTGCTACTGGCACCCACAAAATCGGTGATTGATACCATTGCAGTGGCGGTGTTTCGTTACGCTCACTGGCAGCTTGCTGGCGTTGCTCAGCCGTGGTCGTTTGACCCAGTAAGAAGTACACCCCTAACACCAATAAAAACAAACCAAACCAACGCCAGCTTGCGGTATTGCCACCCGCAGGTGCCAACACGGCGGCAAGTAAGCCGGCAACGATGACTGCTAAAGCGCCAATGCGCTTGATTACGCTACTTTTCATTGTTATCTAAGTTTCCTTTTTGTTTCGCGCTGCGCCATTTTACGACAAAAATAATCCAGCCACCTGCTTCGATAAACAGGCCGAGGATGATGGTGAATAAGTTCTCTTCCCAAATACCGCTAAAAAACACTGCTATGCCGATAACGATCAGAATCAAAGCATTAATCATAGCTAGCTCCTTGTGGTTAGCTTCACCTTAACTAATCTTAATACAATAAGGAAGTCGGCGAATAGTCGCATATCGACCCTTTGTCTAAGAACTGGCATACTGACGACAACATTGTTAACTGGGAGCGCCCTGATGACACGCATAAGCGAAGACGTTGAAAGCCAACCTACCAGCTGTAGCTCTGAGCATCTCCGCCGCGACGCGCAGGTTTTACCTGCACTCACTCGGCAGTTGACGCCGAAGTTGCGCGTGCATCGCAGTTTACCGCAACGCGACTTACGCATGATTGGCCCTTGGTGTTTCTTAGACCACTTCGGTCCTGTCGCTGCCGCAGATTACGCGCAGTTTGACGTCGCTCCGCACCCACATATTGGCTTGCAAACCATTACCTGGTTGTTTTCTGGCCAGCTACTGCATCAAGACAGTCTCGGTTATGAGCAACCCTTGCGCGCCGAACAACTGAACTTAATGACCGCGGGCAACGGTATTTCCCATGCCGAAGTAGCCGATGCACAAGTATCCGACCCACTGCATGGCCTGCAATTGTGGGCAGCGCTGCCGCAGGCCGATGAACAAACCTCACCTCGTTTCGATCATTACCAGCAATTACCCCAATTTGCGCTGGGTGAAGCCAGTGCCACCCTGATCATGGGCGATTATCAATCGGAACAGCGTAGCTATCACTCACCGGCGTTACAGTTTCAGCCGATTTTTGCTCTACAACTGCGCACGCCCCGTGTGGCAGTGAGTCGTCTACGCCTGCAACGGGAATTTGAATACGGTATTTACGTGGTCGATGGCCGGCTCGATTGCGCCGGTAAAACCGTGCGCGCCCACGAACTCATTAACCTAGGCGGTGACCGCGATGAGTTGGTTTTAGAGTTAGCTGCTGACACCACGCTGCTGGTCTTGGGCGGGGAGCCCTATGAAAGTCCGGTACAAATGTGGTGGAACTTCGTCAGTAGCGATAAACAACGCATTGTTCGCGCCCAGCAGGAGTGGAACGCTGGGCATGCACGGTTTGGCAAGGTCAGTGCTTATCGCGGCGAGCGCTTACTCGCACCAGAACTTCACTTGCGCAACGAGGATAAGGATTAACCATGGGTTTAATCAATCGCTTAAGTGCTATCAGCCGTCGCCTCGGCCTTTGGTTACTGGCGGCGGGCATTACCCTAGCTGTGTTATTTGTCGCGGTACTCATCTATCAGCTCTCGGTTTACCAACCGGAACCACCAACAGTTGCTAACTGTCAGGCGATTCAAACTGAAATCACCAGTGATAACGGCGCACAAGTCTATGTGTATCAGTGTCAACGCGGTGATAACGCCGAATGGCAAGGTTACGAAGTGTGGCTGCAAAAACTGTTAGACGAGGAGTGGCAACGGCTAGCGACCTCGCCGCTCGCGAATGGTTGCATTGGTATTGAGTTAGACGAGCGCGAGCTAGTTATTCAATACAGTCAATCGCGTAGCGATATCAGTGTTGCCAGTAGTTCCTTTGTTTATGATCTCGCTGACGGTGGCGCCGCGACGCGCAGCGTAGCCACGCGTCAGCTCGATCGCTGTACCCTAGAAGCTGCTGGCAATAACGATTAACCCAGCTTCATTACTAGTTTGAGTGGCAGTCGCTTCATGAGGAAGCCAATCAGCGCCCATGGCCAGCCAGGTACATAGGCTTGTACGGGCTCTTTCTCGATTGCTTTGACGAGTAATTTACAACCGGTCTCGTTATCAATCATAAAGGGCGTGTTTTTTACCTTTTCATTGATTTCTGAACGAATGTAACCCGGTAAAATACAGCTGGTTTTAATCGCTGAACGCGACTTGATTAAATCCGCCCGAATACCCTCGGTCAGCGACAATAAGCCAGCTTTCGTTGCCGCATAAACCGTCATCGCCCGCGGCATGCCGCGCAACGCACTAATTGAACTGATAGTCACCAAGTGACCACTGTTTTGCTCACGAAAGATTTCCAGTGCGGCTTCGCACTGCGCGATGGCAGCGACAAAGTTGGTCTGCGCCGTTTGTACGTTGGCGTAAAAGTAGCCGGTCCCCAATGACGCCCCCTTACCCATGCCGGCGTTGACAATAACGCGATCGAGCGTGCCAAATTCAGCTTTAAATTCTTTGAAAACGGTAAACACGGCATCATGGTCATTGACATCTAGCGCTTTGATGCTGACCTTGCTCGCAGGATACTTCGCTTCGAGTTCAGTTTTCAGTTGTTCAAGGCGATCCGTACGTCGCGCGCACAATGCGAGATTACGGCCCCGAGCGGCAAACTCACGTGCCATGCCCTCGCCTAAGCCCGAACTTGCGCCTGTTATTAGAATTGTTTTACGCATTGATTGGCTCATGCTTTCCTCTGTTGTTTGATCAGTTTGCGACAGCGCCAGTGCAAGTAATGCACCAAGAACCAAAAGTTCTTGAAGGCTGGATTTCGCGTTTGCTTGTGGTGATAACGATAATAGATCTGCTGCGCAATAACGCTCAGCCGAAACAAGCCAAAGACTTCGTAAAAGGTGAAATCTTTCACATCGACGCCCATGCGTTCGCAATAATAAGCAATCACCTGTTCACGGCTTAACATGCCGGGCAAATGGGTCGGCTGACGGCGGGTCGAACGCGCAATCGCATCATCATCAGCTTGGATCCAATAGGCCAGACTGTTACCAAGATCCATCAGCGGATTACCAATGGTCGCCAATTCCCAATCCAGCACACCAATGATGTTACTCGGCTCAGCAGGATCCAGCACTAAGTTATCAAAGCGAAAATCGTTGTGGGTCATGCACAAGCGTTCATTTTGCGGCATGTGTTGCTCGAGCCAAGCCATGATCTTAGTACTTTTCGGTACGTTCCAGGTTTTCGCTTGGCGATAACGCTTGTTCCAGCCAAGCACTTGGCGTTCGGTATAACCTTCGCCTTTAGCAAGCCCCGCTAGGTCATGTTGATGAATGTCGATGCGGTGTAATTCAATCAGACAGTCTAAAGCGTTCTGGCAAAGCTGCCGCGTTTGCTGTTCGCTGAGCTCAAGCTCACGCGGCATGTTCTTGCGCGGAATTATGCCGGCCACCCGTTCCATCACATAAAATTCGGCACCAATGATGCTCTCATCATCGGTGTAATGCAGCATTTTAGGCACATAGGGATAGACTGGCGCCAGCGCCTTTTGCAAGCGGTACTCACGGCCCATGTCATGAGCTGACTTAGCTTTGGTTCCAGCCGGTGGACGACGTAAGATCCAATCTGCATTGGCAAACTGCAGACGATAGGTCCAGTTAGAGGCGCCCCCAGCATATTGCGTAACCTTGAGTTCGCCCTGCAATTCAGGAAAATGCTCACGCAAATAGCGACTTAGTTCGGCTACGGGTAACTCTTCGCCGCTACGAACCGTACCCGCTTTGTCTTCGAGTTTGCTTAAATCACTCACGCTGGATCCCGGTATTTCGCTAATTCAACTTTGGCAATGGTGGCACGATGCACCGCATCTGGACCATCGGCGATACGTAACGCGCGTGCGACG
Source organism: Pseudidiomarina atlantica (assembly GCF_000753735.1). Classification (GTDB taxonomy): domain Bacteria; phylum Pseudomonadota; class Gammaproteobacteria; order Enterobacterales; family Alteromonadaceae; genus Pseudidiomarina; species Pseudidiomarina atlantica. The sequence goes on from NZ_JPIN01000001.1 coordinate 510,749, forward strand.
GCAAAGAGTTGGGTCAAAGGCACATCGTGACTCATACCGGCACCGCCGTATAACTGAATCGCCTCGTCGACCACCTGCTGCAGCACATTCGGTGCCGCAACTTTGATCGCGGAAATCTCGGTGAGTGCTTTCATGGCTCCTACTTGATCAATCTTCCATGCCGCATAAAAGGTTAATAAACGTGCTTGGTCGATAGCGATACGCATGTCCGCAACACGTTCCATGTTGCCGCCAAGTTGCAATAGCGGACGACCAAAGGCAATGCGTTCTTGGCCACGACGCATATAGAGCTGCAAAGCTTTTTCCGCCGCGCCGAGTGCCCGCATGCAATGGTGAATTCGGCCCGGCCCCAAGCGCCCTTGCGCGATTTTAAAACCGGCGCCCAGCCCCCCTATAACATTACTTTTCGGCACTCTCACTTGGTCAAAGCGCACTTCGCCATGGCCGTAAGGCGCATCATACTCGCCAAATGCCGGCAGCATCCGCTCAATATTCACCCCGGGCGTATCTAAAGGCACCAGTACCATCGAATGACGTTGGTGTTTCGCCGCATCGGGGTCGGTTAAACCCATAACAATGGCAAATTTAGCGTCCGGGTGCCCAAGCCCTGTCGACCACCATTTACGCCCATCGATCACCACCTCATCACCATCGGCAACGATCGAGGTTTGCATATTGGTGGCATCCGACGAAGCAACATCGGGTTCGGTCATACAAAACACCGAGCGAATGTCGCCATTTAACAAAGGTTCAAGCCACTGCTGTTTTTGCGCAGCCGAGCCGAAGTGATACAGCACTTCCATATTGCCGGTGTCTGGCGCGTTACAGTTAAAGATTTCTGGCGCTAACAGACTATGCCCCATGACTTCAGCAAGCGGTGCATATTCTAAGGTGGTTAAACCAGCACCCAGCTCGGCATCAGGTAAAAACAGGTTCCATAAGCCTTGCTCACGCGCAAGTTGCTTAAGCTCAGCAACCACCGGCGGCACTTCCCATGTACGCCACTTATCGTCGGGATTCAAACGCCGATTTTCTTTATGATAATTAGCTTCAATCGGCTCGATGTGTTCTTGCATGAATTGGATCAGACGCTTGCGATAATCGAGCGTCTTGGCACTAGGGGTAAAATCCATGTTCTTTCGCCTTCTTTTCAAACGAACGTTTGAATGAGTGTATTGAACTACGCGTCGGCAATCAATAACGAACGTTGCGCTACCGCAGGAATATGTTCGACCATATAGTCGATAAATACCCGCACCGCAGGTAATAAGCCGCGCCGATGCGGATAGACCAGATGCATGATATGCACCGGCAAGCGCCAATTAGGTAGCACTTCTTGTAACTGTCCAGCACGCACCGCATCCACGCAAAGGTAACTCGGCAGAGAAACCAGTCCTTGCCCCTGAATAGCGGCTTCCCGTAACACTATCATGTCGTCGGTGATCAGCTTTGGTTGCATGCTAATCGTTAGTTGTTCACCGTCATCGGCAGTTAACTGATAGCCGTAACGGCCACTGGTGTAATGCAACGATAAATGCGGAAAATCAATCAGATCAAGTGGGTGCTTTGGCTCGCCACGCTCAGCAACTAAGCTGGGGGCACCATAAAGGGTATGTTGGGAATCGGCCAAGGGCCGCGCCACTAGCGACGAGTCCTCGATGTTTGCCCGTACTCGCAAGGCCACATCAATTCCCTCGTCAATCAGGCTCACCGGTCGATTGGTCACCATCAGTTCAACATTCACTTCACTGTAGTCGCGCATAAATGCAGGTAGCAATTCCGTCAGCAAACTTTGACTCAGCGCATAGGGAGCGCTGACATGGACGGTGCCGCGGGGGGTCTCACGCAATAGCTGAGTGACTTGCTGCGCCGCTTCGGCCGCATTGACCAGCGCCTCACAATGAATCAAAAAAGCTTGGCCAACGTCGGTGAGCTTTAACCCTTTGCTAGTGCGATGCACCAAACGAATCCCCTGCTCTTCTTCGAGCTCGGTCAAACGACGGCTGAGGGTCGACTTCGGCATGCCAAGCTCACGTGCCCCAGCGCTAATACTGCCGGCGGCAACGACGCGCGCAAAGATTAAATAGTTGGTTAAGTCGGGTAAAGACATCAGACGGCCTCCTCGGCAAGCGTTGACTCAACATTCCGTTCCACTTTTGGAACGATAGATTCCATAATAGCCATCTACCACCATTTTTGGAACCCATGTAAGCTTACTGACATTGAAAACACAGCGCATTTATCTATTTTGGAGAACGAATATGAGTATTTTACATTTAGACTCGGGGTTATTTATTGAACAATCAGTGAGCCGTAAACTCAGCAAGCAAATCGTCGAGCGCATCGCCAAAGCTGATGACACTGTTGTTTACCGCGACCTCGTCAGCAATCCAGTGCCACATCTTGACGCTGAAACTTTGCTGGCAGAAAACAACGAGCTGACGCAAACCTTATTAGACGAAGTTTTTGCTGCTGACACGCTAGTGATTGGTGCCCCAATGTATAACTTCACGATTCCAACGCAATTGAAAGCCTGGTTAGACCGTATTTTGAAAGCGGGCGTGACTTTTAAGTACACCGAACAGGGCCCGGAAGGTTTGCTGAAGGGTAAGAAAGTCTATATTGCTTCAGGTCGTGGTGGTATCTATAGCGAAGGCGCGGCAGCAGCCATGGACCATCAAGAAAGCTATCTGCGTAATGCATTAGGTTTCGTTGGCATCACTGACATCACCGTGATTCGTGCAGAAGGTGTCAACCTTGGTGAAGAGCCTCGTCAACAAGCACTTGCTGCCGCCGACGAGGCCATCGCAGAACTCGCTTAACCGCTAGTCAGAACGCACTTGTACGAAGCAGCCTATTGGGCTGCTTCGACACGCGTGGTGTAGTTTGCCGGAACCCAGCGATAACCGTCACCGTCAGCCTTCATGCGACCAATGCCCGGAAAGGCAATATGCGCGCCCGCCACCCAGTATTCATTCTCAGCAATCGTTTTAAATAGCGCTAAGCGCTGTGCACGCGCCGCTGCTGGATCGCTGTCATACTGAATGGTCACTTCTGGATGGGCAAACTGAACGCCCGCGACATGTAAGGTATCGCCCCACACCACCATAGTTTGACCGCCACTCTCAACATGGTAAACGCTGTGACCTGGGGTGTGTCCTGAGGTTGGGTTGATCTTAATACCCTCATGAATTTGCTCGCCGTCGGCAAAGGTCTTAAATTTATCTGCGGCTTGATACGGTGCGTACTTAGCAGCTGCACTCTCCGCTGTAGCGTCGCGCTCATGCACATAAACAGTTGCATTTGGGAAGCTTCGCTTACCGTCGTTGACTAAGCCACTCACATGGTCGCCATGGAAATGCGTGATGTACACCGCATCAATATCGTCGACGCTATAGCCTGCAGCGGCTAAGTGGGTGGTCAATTTGCCTAAAGCTGGACTGACGCCCGCCCCCATGCCGGTATCGATAAGTATCTGATACTCACCGGTGTCGACTAAGAATCCGTTGATTGAGCCTTCGACAGGAGACTCCATAAAATGCTCCGCCATGGCCTCACGAATTTTATCTTCGTCCCAATGCAGTAACCGATGGGCCGGCATATCGCTGGTGCCATCGTTCAACGCGGTCACCACAAAGTCACCGACATTCATACGATAAAAACCAGGCGCTTGGCCGAGTTGATGATCATCTGCTTGAGCTGTGCTAACGAGCACTGAACTCGCAGCCAATGCGCTTAGCAAAGCCGTTTTCGATAGTTTCATTGCATCCTCCAATCGTAAGTGCTGCTTTTGCAGCGTGCTGATTAGGTATGGTCGATCGCGCAAAAAAGTTCAAAGTTGCGGATAACGGGCTGCCACCTGAGCACGCAGTTGTTGCGCAAATACCTCGTCAGTCAACTGCGCTAACAGCTCAAAATAAAGATCGGCACTGTCCCGTCGCCCTTGGGTAGCGAGTTCATTCACGTAAGTAAACCAGAGAAAGTACAGGCCATGTGGATATTGCTGACGAATACGATCGTCAATTTGCTGTGCCCATAACAGGCCGCACGCATAATGAATCTCAATCGGGTCGCTGGTGCTTGCGCACTTCTCTTCAGCGCTACGCACGCGATGTTGCAAGTAGATGCCGTTGGCATAAATGGAGCGCAAATAACTGAGTGCCATAAACTCCGCCGCCCCCTCATGGATCCATGCTTGGTCGGTAGTGAACTGTCCACCTTGATACAGATGCGCAATTTCATGCGCTACGAACCATAGTGTATCTTCCACAAAATAAGGTGCCGTGGCTCGCTCCGCCATACTGTGCCCGTACCAGTGCAGCATCATTTGATTGCCAATCACCCCGCCTTGATAACCAAAGCGGCCGTTATCTGTCGGGCTAAAGGATGCCAATAACATGGGTTGCTGCTCCAATAACGGCAGGCGCTGATTAAAGAATGCTTTCATGGGTGGCACATCGCGCGCCAACCGCTGCTTTAGACTGTCTGGCAAGATCGGGTCGATAATGGTCTGCAAACCATCATCTAATGCCTCACGGGGCGCTTGGGGGCCAACATAGACCACCACTCCATCGCTCGCTTCTTCGCGCCATTGTAGTTCGCCACGCGCACTCTCGCCCGGCAACCGAATATAATCGCTCAACGGCGCCTGCATCGAGAAGTCATAAGTGAAGCGCAAGGCACTCGAACAGCTTTCTGGGCAGACTTTAAAACGCCCACTAAACCAGCCAACACCGCCGTCTGAAAACGGCGCAAAAGGTGCATAATCTTTACGTAACATGACGTAGCTAGGGGTGAGCTGAAACGCTACGCTGTTAAAGCTATTGCCGTCGACGCGTGCGATATATTCTTGATCCGTCTCGCTGTCGATCGCTAAGTAATAATCTGGCTCTAGCGGCTGCCAGCGTTTAATGCGGGAATGATCTGAATTGCGTACAAAAGTGGCGCGTTGCACCGGTTCGTCGAACTTGTACGAAACGAACCATTCGTTATCAGCGGTGCGACTCATCGCCACCACAACGTTCGCCACCGAGTTTTCTTTCAACCACGCGGCGGCCAACCAAATACCTATGGCGCAACCAAGCAGAATGAGTAACACAGGTTTTTTATGCATCTTCAACAACCTTTATCAGCACCCTTCAAGCATAGGTGTTCTGAGGTAGGTTGCCTAGTGCTTTTGCCGGTCAATTTTGCTCAACAGGAAAATCTTGCTCGCACGGAATACCGTTATCATTATCGTCGAGATGAGTCTCAGGACAGTTGGAGAGAAAGAACATGGCTTCTTCTTTTGATTTCATCTGATAGCAGTATTGACGACCATCACAGCGAAAATTGGGGTCGCGCTTATAAACTGCACCCTGCACCCCTTGAACAATTTCTTTGATCAAACCGCGCTCTTCGCCGCGTTTCTCAGCTTCTTGATTGAGGTGATAATTCCAAGCAGCAAGCGCCAAAATCGCTAGTAATATCCACTTTTTCATTAATGTGTCTCCGCGCGACAACTTTGATGTGGAATCCGACAGTGCGAATGCACTGCTTTTTAACTAGCCTAGCGTAAGTTAGCCAGATGTAAATCATTAATTCTATTAGGTGATAATGTTTTATTTTTGTTTATTTCTACTGCGAATCACTAAACTGATGGCAAATAAAATGATCGCGCTGGCAAGTATAAAACGTGAAGTTATCGGCTCATTCACGAATAACAAACCTCCGAGCGCAGCAATGAGCGGGACAGAAAGCTGTGCCACCGCAGCGGTACTGACACGTAACAGTGGTAAGGCGCGAAACCATAGAGCGTAGCCTACCGCTGAAGTCAGACTGCCGGATACGCCGGCCAGCAACCAACCGTAAATTCCGCCACTGGCAGTCCAGTCACCCCAAAATAACGACGGTACGGCCAACAGCAGCGCCCGTTGAAAATGGATCTGAGTATCTAAGAGCGGAGTGCTGGAGCCGCGTCCAACGGTACTGTAGGCTCCCCAAGCACTGCCCGCCAACAACATCATGGCGACCGCCACGGCGGATAAAGGGTCGGCAAACTGCGGCCAGACTAAATAGGTAAAACCGGCCAATGCCAAGGCGATGCCACCAAGCTCAATTACGGCAAAACGCTCACCACGCCAAGCCGCTATCAACAACATACTGAGCTGCACCGCGGTAAACAGAATCAGCGCGCCGACGCCAGTCGCTAGTTCGATGTAGGCAAAGGCGAATGCGTAGGCATAAAGCAACAACCACAATGCGCCCCACCAGGGCAGCTTTCGCCTTGCTAAGTATGGTTGTTCGGCCCTTGACTTACCTTGCTGCCAGCGCACCAATAACCACAATGTGATGGCCCCCGTAAGCAAGCGCACTAGGCTGAAATTGACTGGATCCATGGCATGGTCAGCCAGTGCCCAGCGACACAAGATCGAGTTGCCGGCGAAAGCAATCAGCGCTAACAGGGTAAAGCCGATAGTCTTTAGGAGTGGCGATTGCGGCATGGTGCACCTATTCAATTGCGGGCAATAAAAAACCCAGCAACTTCGCAGTTACTGGGTTTTTGTTATCACGTTTTAAACTCGCTGCTTACCAGCCAGTTTTCTCGCGTAATGCTTTACCGATGTCAGCTAGGCTGCGAACCGTTTTCACGCCAGCTGCTTCAAGTGCGGCGAATTTCTCGTCAGCAGTACCTTTACCGCCAGAGATGATCGCACCAGCGTGGCCCATACGCTTACCAGGAGGAGCTGTTACACCCGCAATGTAAGAAACCACTGGCTTGCTTACATTGTGCTTGATGTATTCTGCAGCTTCTTCTTCAGCAGTACCACCGATTTCACCGATCATAACGATAGCTTCGGTTTCTGGATCTTTTTCGAACAACTCAAGGATGTCGATAAAGTTTGAACCAGGAATTGGGTCACCACCGATACCGACACAAGTCGATTGACCGAAGCCTTCGTCAGTGGTTTGCTTAACCGCTTCATAAGTCAAAGTACCTGAACGCGACACGATACCCACTTTACCTTTCTTGTGGATGTGACCTGGCATGATACCGATCTTGCACTCGTCTGGGGTGATAACGCCCGGGCAGTTTGGACCGATCATACGCACGCCTTTGTGCGTTAAGTATTCTTTCACGTAAAGCATATCCAAAGTTGGAATGCCTTCAGTGATACATACGATCAATTCGATACCAGCGTCCGCCGCTTCGACAATTGAATCTTTGCAGAAAGGTGCAGGTACGTAGATAACAGATGCAGTTGCACCAGTCGCTTCAACCGCTTCACGCACAGTGTTGAAAACTGGCAAGCCTAGGTGCGTTTGACCACCTTTACCTGGCGTCACACCGCCTACCATTTGCGTACCGTAAGCGATCGCTTGCTCAGAGTGGAAAGTACCCTGACCACCAGTGAAACCCTGGCAGATAACTTTGGTGTTTTTATCGATCAAGATAGACATTATTGACCTCCTGCCGCAGCAACCACTTTATCAGCAGCGTCAGACAAGCTTTCTGCTGCGATAATGTTCAGGCCACTTTCTGCTAATTTCTGACGACCTAACTCTGCGTTGTTACCTTCAAGGCGTACAACTACAGGTACTTTCACGCCAACTTCTTCAACCGCGCCCATGATGCCCTCGGCAATCATGTCACAACGGACGATACCGCCGAAGATGTTCACTAGAACCGCTTTTACTGCATCGTCAGAAAGGATGATTTTGAATGCTTCGGTCACACGCTCTTTAGTCGCGCCGCCACCAACATCCAAGAAGTTCGCTGGCTCGCCGCCGGCAAGCTTAACGATGTCCATGGTACCCATCGCTAGACCAGCACCATTGACCATACAGCCGATGTTACCGTCAAGTGCAACGTAGTTCAGTTCCCACTTCGCCGCTTGTGCTTCACGCTCGTCTTCTTGCGAAGGATCGTGCATTTCACGGATTTTTGGCTGACGATAAAGGGCGTTGCTGTCGATGTTGATTTTGCCGTCCAAGCAGTGCAGGTTGCCTTGCTCGGTGATCACCAACGGGTTGATTTCAAGCAAAGCGAAGTCGTACTGTTCGAACATTTTCGCCAGACCCAAGAAGATCTTGGTGAACTGCTTCACTTGCTCTGGGTTAAGACCCAATTTGAAACCAAGTTCGCGACCTTGGAAAGGCTGTGCCCCGACGGTTGGGTCGATCACGGCTTTCAAGATTTTTTCAGGTGTTTCTTCAGCAACTTTCTCGATTTCAACACCACCTTCGGTTGACGCCATGAACACGATTTTACGTGTCGCACGGTCAACAACTGCGCCTAAGTACAGTTCTGAAGCGATATCAGTGAGGCTCTCAACCAAGATTTTCGCAACTGGCTGACCATTCGCGTCTGTTTGATACGTCACTAGGTTTTTACCTAGCCAGTTGTCGGCAAACGCGTGCACTTCGTCAAGGCTAGAAACAAGTTTTACACCGCCCGCTTTACCGCGGCCACCGGCGTGGACTTGCGCTTTGACAACCCAACGCTCACCGCCAATTTTTTTAGCGGCTTCAACGGCTTCGTCTGCAGTGTCAACTGCGAAGCCTTCAGATACTGGCAAACCGAACTCTCTAAAGAGTTGTTTAGCCTGATACTCATGCAAATTCATGATGATCTTCCGATTCGTTTGAACAACAAAAGCAGCGTCGCGCTGCTTACCCGAAAATTCGCGCGTATTTTACAGTTTTGCGCGCAAAAAAGACAGCCGCATGTGCAATTGTCATGACATCGCAACATGCGGCTTCAGTCTATTTAGATGTCCAACAACAAGCGTTGTGGATCTTCTAACAGTTCTTTGATGGTAACCAAGAAGCCGACTGACTCCTTACCATCGATAATGCGGTGGTCGTATGACAACGCCAAATACATCATTGGCAAGATCTCGACTTTACCATCCACTGCCATTGGGCGGTCTTGGATTTTATGCATGCCTAAGATCGCACTTTGTGGTGGGTTCAAAATTGGCGTTGATAGCAGTGAACCGAACACACCACCATTGGTGATAGTAAAGTTACCGCCTTGCATATCTTCCATCGTCAACTTGCCGTCACGACCTTTAATCGCAAGGTCACGGATGCCATTTTCGATTTCCGCGATGCTCATTTTGTCGGTATCACGCAACACTGGGGTCACCAGGCCACGCGGCGTCGACACAGCAATGCTGATATCGAAATAGTTGTGGTACACGATATCGTCGCCATCAATTGACGCGTTCACTTCTGGGAAACGCTTAAGAGCTTCTGTCACAGCCTTCACGTAGAAGCCCATGAAACCTAACCGGGTGTCGTGACGCTTCTCAAATTCGTCTTTGTACTTCGAACGCAAGTCCATGATTGGCTTCATGTTAACTTCGTTAAAGGTAGTCAGCATTGCGGTCGCGTTCTTCGCTTCAAGCAAACGCTTGGCGATGGTCTTACGCAGACGTGTCATAGGCACACGCTTCTGCTCGCGATCACCGGCAACGGCTGGAGCTGAGCTCTCGCTCTTGGCTGCTGCAGGCGCCTCTTTCTTGCCACCGTCTTTGACGTGCTTCTCAACGTCTTCTTTGGTGACTCGTCCGCCTTTACCAGTGCCCTTAACGTCAGATGCTTTAAGGTCGTGCTCTGCGAGTAAACGACGTACGGCAGGACCTGCGACTTCGCTATCACCGTCGTCATCCTTGCTATCGTCATTCGAAGACGCAGCAGATTTGTCAGCAGTGTCGGTGTCGTCGGCAGCTGCGCCGGCTTCAACAATACCGATAACGTCATCAGCGCCCACGGTTGCGCCCTCTTCCTGCTTAATTTCAGCAAGCACACCATCTGCTGGAGCCACAACTTCAAGCACGACTTTATCGGTTTCAATGTCGACTAGGTTTTGGTCACGGGTGACTTTCTCGCCCGCTTTCACGTGCCAAGTAGCGATAGTTGCGTCGGCAACTGATTCTGGTAACTGTGGTACTTTAACTTCAAGCTTTTCGCCGCTACCCGATTTTGCTGCTGGCTTGTCGTCAGCTTTTTTGTCGTCTGACTTTTTCTCTGCAGATTTCTCTGACGCTTCAGATTTTTTGTCATCTGATTTAGCTGCGCCGTCACCTTTCTCGAGCTTACCGATAACTTCATCAGCGCCAACAGTTGCGCCTTCTTCAGCGATAATTTCGCCAATCACACCATCTTCAGGTGCAACCACTTCGAGGACAACTTTGTCGGTTTCAATATCGACCAGATTTTGATCGCGCGATACTTTATCACCTGGCTTAACGTGCCAAGTAGCGACTGTCGCGTCAGCAACAGATTCAGGTAGTTGTGGAACTTTAATATCAATAGCCATGGTCAATTATCACCTATTTAATGGTTAGCGCGTCATCGACTAATTTTTGCTGCTGTTTGTTGTGCTCAGACAAATAACCTACTGCTGGTGCAGCCGATGCTTCACGGCCAGCATAAGTTAAGTCTGCGCCCTTCGGAATTGCCGCTCTAAAGTGATGCTGGCTGCTATACCAGGCACCTTGGTTTTGCGGCTCTTCTTGGCACCAAACAAAATCTTTCACATGCTTGTATTCTTTCAAAATCTCAGCCACTTCTTCAGCTGGGAACGGATACAACTGCTCGATACGAATAATAGCAACATCTGTTTGCTCGCGCTCACGACGCTCCTTCAACAGATCGTAGTACACTTTGCCGGAGCAGAAGATGACCCGCTTCACTTTTTTCGCATCTAAGCTGTCAATTTCGCCAATCGCATTCTGGAACACGCCATCGGTCATTTCATCTAAATCAGAAACTGCCAATGGATGACGCAACAACGACTTCGGAGTCATCACGATAAGCGGACGACGCACCGGGCGTAATTGCTGACGGCGTAACATATGGAACACCTGAGCTGGTGTCGTTGGTACACACACCGACCAGTTGTGATCCGCAGACAGCTGCAAGAACCGCTCTAAACGCGCTGAGCTGTGCTCTGGACCTTGTCCCTCGTAGCCATGTGGTAACAACATGGTCAAGCCGCACAAACGACCCCATTTTTGTTCACCTGAGCTAAGGAACTGGTCAATTACCACTTGCGCGCCATTCACGAAGTCACCAAACTGCGCTTCCCAAAGCACGAGAGCTTTTGGCTCAGCTGTTGCATAACCATATTCGAACGCAACGACGGCGGCTTCCGACAACACCGAATCATAAATTTCGATCGGCCCTTGGCCTTCGCGAATGTTATTCAGCGGCATATAAGTCGATGCATCTTTTTGATTATGCAACACCGCATGGCGATGGAAGAATGTACCGCGTCCACTGTCTTGACCGGTCATACGAATATGAATGCCTTGGTCAACCAAACTGGCGTAGGCCAAAGTTTCGGCAAAGCCCCAGTCGGCTTTCTTCTCACCTTTTGCCATTTTCAGGCGCTCGTCATAAACTTTTTTCACCCGCGAGTGCAGTTTATAACCTTCAGGCACGGTGCTCATGGCAATACCAAGCTCTTCGAGCTGGGCCTTGCTAATTTTCGCATCGTACTCAACATCCCATTCGTTACCAATGTACTTCGACCAGTCGCTCGAGTGAGCCTTCATTTCACGCCACTCGTCGACCACGATTTCGCCTTTATCGAGCTGGTCACGATACGCGCTAACGAGCAACTCTTCTTGGTCGCTGTTAATAACGCCAGCTTCAGCAAGACGCTGCGCATAAATGCTGCGCGCAACCGGATGCTTCTTCACTTTCGCGTACATGAGCGGCTGCGTGGCGCTTGGCTCGTCGGCTTCGTTATGGCCGTGGCGGCGATAACAAACTAAATCGATCATCACGTCACGCTTGAATTCGTTACGGAAATCAATCGCTAACTGCGTGACAAATACCACCGCCTCTGGGTCATCCGCATTGACGTGAAAAATCGGCGCCTGAACCATTTTAGCGATGTCCGTACAGTACTGCGTCGAACGCGTGTCTTCACGCTTTGAAGTGGTGAAACCAACTTGGTTGTTGACGACGATGCGAATCGAACCACCGCACTGGAACGCGCGTGTTTGCGACATGTTGAAGGTTTCTTGCACGATACCTTGACCCGCAATCGCTGAGTCACCGTGAATGGTAATTGGCAATACTTTCGAGCCGTCTTTGTCGCCCAAGCGATCCATCCGCGCGCGCACTGACCCCATCACTACCGGATTGACGATCTCTAGGTGCGACGGGTTGAATGCTAATGCTAAGTGAACATCACCGCCTGGCGTGGCAAAGTCAGATGAGAAGCCCATATGGTACTTTACGTCACCTGACCCTTTGTTAGTGGCATGCTTACCGGCAAACTCGTCAAACAAATCTTGTGGTTTTTTACCGAGCACGTTTACCAATACGTTCAAGCGACCACGGTGCGCCATACCAATAACAGCTTCTTTCGTACCTTGTTCGCCGGCACGACTAATCAGCGCTTTCAGCATTGGAATCAAGCTATCGCCACCTTCCAACGAGAAGCGCTTGGCACCTGGGAATTTCGAGCCAAGGTATTTTTCCAGACCATCGGCAGCGATCAACTCTTTGAGGATCTTCTGCTGATGCTCCTTACTGAATTCTGGACGCCCGCGCACACCTTCGAGTCGTTGTTGAATCCAACGCTTCTCTTCGGTCGAAACAATGTGCATATATTCGGCACCGACCGAACCACAATAGATTTGCTCGAGCAATTTATGGATCTCACCAAGCTTCATGGTTTCTTGCCCTACGGCAAGTGATCCGACATTAAATTCTTTGTCGTAATCATCTTTTGAAAGCTCATGGTGCTCAAGTGACAAGTCAGGAACTTGCTCTTGCTTCCACAAATCGAGTGGATCAAGGTTCGCGTGCTGATGACCGCGGAAGCGGTAAGCATTGATCAGCTGCAGCACTCGCACTTGTTTCTGATCGGGGGCACCGGCAACTACCGTTCCTGCTTGCTTTAGCTTGTTCTTAGCAAGGGTTCGGAATTGCTCACGAATTTCACTGTGCTTGGTGTCTTGGCCGCTACCTTCACGCGGCAACTGGTCGAAAAACTTTCGCCATTCATCACCAACAGCAGTAGGGTCATCGAGGTACACTTCGAAAAGCTCCTCGACATAGGCCATATTACCACCCGCCAGGTGGGAAGATTCTAGCCAGGCTTGCATTACGCCGTCTTGCATCGCTGTTCCTTCACACTCGTTTCATAAAAAAATAGCCATCCAAGCTGGATGGCTATTTCGATACAGCTTGGCCATTACTATAGCAAATCAACGCGATAGTATTAAATCGCGCGACTCAATAGCATGGATTTGATGTGTCCAATAGCCTTGGTTGGATTCAAACCTTTCGGGCAAACGTTCACACAGTTCATGATACCGTGGCAACGGAAGACACTAAAGGCATCATCCAAATCGTCTAAGCGTTGTTCGGTTGCAGTGTCGCGACTATCGATCAAGAAACGATAGGCATGCAACAAGCCTGCAGGACCGATGAACTTATCTGGGTTCCACCAGAACGACGGGCATGAGGTTGAACAACATGCACACAAAATGCACTCGTACAAACCATCAAGCTTCGCACGCTCTTCTGGCGACTGCAAACGCTCACGCGCAGGTGGCGTTTTGTCGTCGTTAATCAAAAACGGTTTGATCTTCTCGTACTGCTTGTAGAACTGAGTCATGTCTACAATCAAATCACGAATCACCGGCAAACCAGGCAACGGACGAATCACAACTTTGTTGCCTTTCAAGGCAGACAATGGCGTGATACAGGCCAAACCGTTCTTGCCGTTCATGTTCAAACCGTCAGAACCACACACACCTTCACGGCATGAGCGACGGAATGCTAACGTTGGATCTTGCTCTTTTAGTTTCAACAGCAAGTCCAGCACCATCATGTCCTGCTTCTCTTCGAGTTCGAGAGTGTAGTCCTTCATGTAGGGTGCGTTATCAACATCCGGGTTGTAACGATAAACTGATATGCTCAACTTCTTCATCGTTGTCACCTAACCTTAGTAAGTCCGCGCTTTCGGCGGGAATGCTTCACGCAGCTTCGGCTGCATATTCACTTCGCGCTTCACCACTGATTCGTCAACCGGACGATACACTGAGTGTACTAACCAATTTTCATCGTCACGATCGGGGTAGTCGGCACGGCTATGCGCACCACGACTCTCGGTACGGAAGTTCGCTGAAACGGCGGTCGAGTATGCGGTTTCCATCAAGTTATCAAGCTCTAAGCACTCGATACGTTGGGTGTTAAACTCAGCACTCGTATCGTCAAGGCGCGCGTTTTTCAGACGTTCACGGATTTCTTTCAGCTCCGCTAAGCCCTCTTTCATTGCTTCGCCTTCACGGAAGACCGAGAAGTTCAACTGCATACATTGCTGCAAATCTTTCTTGATTTGCACTGGATCTTCGCCTTTTTGCGTTGATTCCCAACGGTTGGTCCGCGCGAGAGCTGCATCGATATCGTCTTGACTTGCTTCACGTGCTTCGGTGTTCGCGGCCAGCGCTTCACCCAAGTGCAAACCAGTTGCACGGCCGAACACGACCAAGTCAAGCAACGAGTTGCCGCCTAAACGGTTAGCGCCGTGTACCGATACGCAAGCAATCTCACCACAGGCAAACAGACCTTGGATTGGTGTTGCTTTGCCGTCAGCATCGATTTGCAGGGCTTGTCCATTCACATCCGTTGGAATACCACCCATCATGTAGTGACAGGTTGGAATCACTGGAATTGGCTCTTCCGCTGGGTCGACGTGGGCAAAGGTCTTCGCCAAGTCACAAACGCCTGGCAGGCGACTTTCGAGAACGTCACGACCGAGGTGGTCAAGTTTCAATTTCAAGTGTGGTCCCCATGGGCCATCACAACCACGGCCTTCACGAATTTCCGTCATCATTGAACGGGCAACCACGTCACGTGATGCCAAATCTTTCGCGTTTGGCGCGTAACGCTCCATGAAGCGCTCGCCATCTTTATTCAATAGGTAACCACCTTCACCACGGCAACCTTCAGTTACCAAGGTACCGGCACCGGCGATACCGGTTGGGTGGAACTGCCACATTTCCATGTCTTGTACTGGCACACCAGCACGTAGCGCCATACCAACGCCGTCACCGGTGTTGATGTGGGCATTCGTGGTTGAAGCGTAGATACGCCCTGCACCACCAGTGGCAAGAACGACCGCCTTGGCTTTCACAAAGAACACTTCACCGGTTTCGATGTTCATGGTGGTTACACCCACCACAGCACCGTCTTGGTTCTTCACCAAGTCAAGCGCATACCATTCAGAAAATACCGTGGTTTTGTTTTTGACGTTTTGCTGGTAGAGCAAGTGCAACAACGCATGACCGGTACGGTCAGCTGCTGCAGCGGTACGTGCCGCCTGCTCGCCACCAAAGGCTTTTGACTGGCCACCAAATGGACGCTGATAAACTTTACCGTTCTCAAAACGTGAGAATGGCAAGCCCATGTTTTCCAGTTCCAAAATGGCTTCTGGACCGGTTTTACACATGTATTCAATCGCGTCTTGGTCACCGATGTAGTCCGAACCTTTAACGGTATCGAACATGTGCCATTCCCAATTGTCTTCGTGCGCATTACCTAAGGCTACAGTGATACCACCTTGCGCAGATACGGTGTGCGAACGGGTTGGGAAGACTTTTGACATCAGCGCACAGGTCATGCCTGACTGAGAAATTTGCAGTGCTGCGCGCATGCCCGCGCCACCAGCACCAATGACTACTGCATCATATTCGAGTGTTTGAACGCTCACTTACACACCCTCCACAGGCCACACTACGAGTAGGCCAGTTAGCCAGTACACGATAAGTGCAACACATACTACGAATTGAATGAAAGCTCGTAAGCCAGAATTTTTCACGTAATCCGTTAGCACTTGCCAGATACCAATCCAGCCGTGAATTAACACTGACGTTAGCGCCAACATGGTGAAAATTTTCATACCTAAGTGCGCGAACAAGTTGGTCCACACGGCATAGTTGATGGTTTCTGCTGAAACCAAAAAGCTCACCATGAAAATGGTATACAACGCCATGATAATGGCGCTTGCACGTAGCAGGATGAAGTCGTGCGTACCGCTACGGCCGAAAGTTGAAGCTACTTTTACCATAACCACACCCCTGCTAAGACTGACAGAATGATTGCTAACACGAAGACGATTTGTGCGCTAACACGGCCTGACTTCAACTCTTCGAAGTAGCCCATGTCCATAAACATGTGGCGCACGCCGGCCAATAAGTGATAGCCAAGTGCAGTTAAGATACCCCAAGCGATAAACTTAGCAATGAAGCTGGTGAATAACTCATGCACCATTGCAAAGCCTTCGTTCGACTGCAGTGACGTAGCTAACGCCCACACCAACAATCCGACTGAAATCAACATGATCACGCCAGAAATTCGATGCAGAATGGAACTAAGTCCCGCAGCGGGGAGACTAATGGTTGTAAGGTCTAAATTTACAGGTCTTTGTTTTTTCACGATTGTTGTGCCTTTTAGAAAAGCATTGTTAACATGCTCGGAACTTCAAACATCCTCGTCCTAGAACATTGGTGAGAGGACCCTGTGAGATCGCTGCCAAAGTATATAAGCCAGAGCCAAGGATTACAATTCTCTGACCGCGACTTTCCTAAGAAAAACGTGAATTTTTTCGCTTTAGATCAAGTAAATCGATTCAGCGTTTTTCCGCAACCCTACCTTAGTCGAATACCCAAAATTTGGATCTCCCCGTATAACGGTGGAACGAAATTTTTTTCTCGCGCGAGTGTCATCCAATCGCAACAACTTTGCGTAACAATGCCACGTTTACTTGATCGAGCGCAGCTTCGCTGGCTTATCTAAACGGCCGTTTGAATTGACAGTTGCGGTTAAGATCAAGTAAATTACAGCGCCTTAATTAAGTGATGAAGCAGACTAGAACAAGGAGATTTCCTTATGGCTGATCGTAAAGCCACCCTGCAGATTGACGGCCAATCCATTGAACTACCAGTGTTATCTGGTACAGCCGGCTATGATGTAATTGACGTGCGTACTTTAGGAAAACACGGGTACTTCACGTTTGATCCAGGTTTTTTAGCAACCGGTTCATGCGAATCTAAGATCACCTACATTGACGGTGAAAAAGGCATTCTACTGCACCGCGGATATCCTATTGATCAGCTAGCAACACAAGCCGATTACCTCGAAGTATGTTACATGCTGCTGCATGGCGAAGCGCCAACTGCGGAGCAATACGATAACTTCAAGAGCACCATTACCAAGCACACCATGGTGCACCAAGGTTTACACAATTTCTTTAATGGTTTCCGTCGTGATGCTCACCCAATGGCCATGTTATGTGCCGTTACCGGTGCGTTGTCGTCGTTCTATCATGACGACTTAGACATCCACGATGAAAAACAACGTCTGCGCAGCGCGTACCGTTTAATTGCCAAAATGCCAACCATCGCAGCGATGGCATACAAGTTCAGCATTGGTCAGCCGTTTGTTTATCCGAAAAATGATCTGTCGTACTCAGAAAACTTTTTGAACATGATGTTCTCGGTACCGGCTGAAGATTACAAAGTAAATCCGATTATCGCGAAAGCGATGGATCGTATCTTCACGCTGCATGCCGACCACGAACAGAACGCCTCAACTTCAACTGTGCGTTTGGCGGGCTCTTCAGGCGCCAACCCATATGCGTGTATCGCCGCAGGTGTTGCCTCATTGTGGGGTCCAGCACACGGTGGTGCGAACGAAGCATGTTTGCGTATGTTGAAACAAATCGGTTCGGTCGACAACATTCCTAAGTACATCGAGAAAGCCAAAGACAAGAACGATCCATTCCGTCTGATGGGCTTCGGTCACCGCGTCTATAAGAACTTTGACCCGCGTGCGACCGTGATGCGTGAGAGCGCGCACGAAGTACTGAAAGAACTGAAAATTCAAGATCCATTACTTGATGTCGCAATGGAACTTGAGCGCATTGCACTTGAAGATGAATACTTCGTTGAGAAGAAACTCTATCCAAACGTAGACTTCTACTCAGGTATCATTTTGAAAGCAATCGGTATTCCGACCAACATGTTTACCGTGATCTTTGCTTTATCACGTACCGTTGGTTGGATTTCACACTGGCACGAAATGATGGGCGAAGCGAACCAGAAGATCGGTCGTCCACGTCAGCTGTATACCGGCGAAGCGCAACGCGAATTTACGCCAATTAAACGTTAATTAGCGAATTTCGCTAAGGATTAGTAAAAAGCACGCTACGGCGTGCTTTTTTTGTGCTTATCAGCAACCTGAAGTTTGCGCTTTTTGAAACGCCCATGTCCCTTCCAAACCAATAAAATCAATTGGTTACCTGCTTATTTAAAAATATTTATCATTTTGGCACGGTCTCTGCATAAACCTTTACAACCGCTGCAACGTCTTAATCAGCAGCACGAACAAATAAAGTAAAAACAGGGCTTACTCACATGAATACTACACGTTATGTCGGCTTGGCCGCTTTAATTCTGACTTCAAGTCTGTTGCTAAACGGTTGCGGTCAAGCCGGCGCCTCAAATCAATCCGCAGCGCAAGAACCAGAGGTGGTGCGCATTCCTGTTGCTACTGAGCAAGTGCAACGGGGGGCCATCACCTCGAGTTTTCGCACTACGGCAACCCTCGAAGCGCGGGAAGAAACTGACGTCATCAGCAAGGCCAACGGTATCGTTGAACAGTTGTATGTTGAGGAAGGTGATTACGTCGAAGCTGGTCAGCTCCTCGCCAGCTTGCGCGATGACGAATATCGTATTCAGTTGGCGCAAGCCGAAGCAGAGTTGAACAGTATTCAGCAAGAATTACGGCGAGTAAAAGACATGGCCGAGCGTGACATGATCAGCGCCGATGCCTATGACAAACTACGGTTTCAAGCAGATTTATTAAAAGCACGCTATGACATGGCAAAGCTTAACCTTGCCGAAACTGAGATTCGTGCACCCATTGCTGGCTTTATCGCAACCCGCTACGCCAAAACTGGCAATATGATTAGCCAATACCAAGCGCAAAAGTTATTTCATATCGTTGCCCTTGATGAGCTACAAGGTAATGTGCATCTACCTGAACGCGAATTGCAGTTTGTTGCCGTTGGCCAGACGGCTGAACTACAAGTGAGCTCAATGCCCGGCAAAACCCTGACTGCTACAATCGATCGCATTAGCCCTGTGGTTGATACACAATCAGGTACATTTAAAGTGGTACTCAGTGTCGATAACAGCAATCACAGCTTAAAAGCTGGCATGTTTGCGCACGTCAAACTGCATTATGCCACCCACAATGATGCCATTCGGGTTCCGCGCTACGCAGTACAAAGTCTCGATGGTGCGCACAGCGTATTTACCGTTGATGCCGAAGGAGTGGCGCACAAGGTTGATGTGACACTGGGCTTTGAGGACGAAGCGCATGTGGAAATCTTGTCTGGTATCGATGCTGGTCAACAGCTGGTGGTGAGCGGTCAAGCGAACCTGAAAGATGCTGCTCTAGTTGAAGTCATCAAGAGCGAGCAGCAGTCATGAGTCTAGCCAAATTAGCGGTACGGCGGCCGGTCACGGTCGCCATGTTCACTCTGGCAGTACTGTTGTTTGGCATGGTTTCACTTGGTCGTATACCAGTCACCTTGCTACCTGATCTGTCGTATCCAACCTTAACGGTTCGCACTGACTACCCTGGCGGTGCACCCAGCGAAGTAGAACAACTGGTAAGCAAGCCGATTGAAGAAGCGCTCGGCACGGTAAAAGGCGTGCGTCGTATTGAATCTATTTCGCGCGCAGGACAAAGCGATGTGTTACTGGAATTCGCTTGGGGCTCAGACATGGACATGGCGAGCCTTGATGTGCGCGAAAAAATGGACCTGGTGCCGTTACCTTTGGATTTAGAAAAACCGACACTGTTACGGTTTAATCCAGCCGAAGAACCGATCTTCCGATTAGCGCTCGGTTATCAAGACCTAGCGGACCCGAACGTAGACGAATTAAAGCGCCTACGTACTTTTGCCGATGAGGAACTCAAGCGTCATCTCGAGAGTATTGAAGGCGTCGCTTCCGTGCGTCTCGGTGGCGGTTTAGAAGACGAAATTCAAGTCTTGGTTAATGAACAAAAAGCAACGCAGTTGCAAATTCCGATGAGTCTCATCATGCAACGCCTGAACGAGGAAAATATTAACTTATCTGGCGGTCGCCTCGAGGCCCAACGTGCTGAATATCTCGTGCGAACGCTTAACCAATTCGAAAATTTAGATGACATTCGCAACATATATATTGCCACCCGTAATGAACGTCCGATTCTCTTGAACGATATCGCGACCGTCACCAACAATTACAAAGAACGTGACTCAATCAGTCGCATTGCCGGTAGCGAAGCTGTCGAAGTTTCATTGTATAAAGAAGGTGATGCGAATACGGTGCAGGTTTCAAAAGCGATTCAAAGTCATTTAGCCTACCTGCAGCAACGCGAAGTCATTCCGGCGCAATACCAAATCACTCCTATTTCGGATCAAGCGGTATTTATTGAAGCCGCAATAGCGGAAGTGCGGGATGCGGCGATTTTTGGTGGCCTCTTGGCAATGGTGATCATTTATCTATTTCTACAGCGAGTGTGGCCTACGGTCATTATCTCGCTCGCCATTCCTATTTCGATTATCGCCACCTTTAACCTAATGCATGGCTATCAGATTTCACTCAATATGATGTCCTTAGGCGGTATTGCTTTAGCAGTTGGAATGTTGGTCGACAACGCCATCGTGGTGTTGGAAAATATTGCTCGCCACAATGAATCCAGTGACGCAGCCACCGCAGCCGAACGCGGCACCACTGAAGTCACCGGAGCGATTATTGCTTCAACCTTAACAACCATGGCGGTGTTCTTTCCATTAGTATTTGTCGAGGGCTTGGCCGGACAATTGTTTGCCGATCAGGCCTTAACCGTCACTTTCTCATTGTTGGCATCGCTCTTGGTTGCCTTGACCTTGATTCCGATGCTTTCAGCCAAGCAAAAAAGCGCTGATGCCGCCATTACTGCACAGCAGCATTTTGCGCCAGCAGCAGTGCGTTCGGGATGGCGTTTCTGGCTCGTCACGCCGTTGCTACTAGTGTTCCGTTGGTTGCCTCTTGCTATTGTGACCGCCATAACTTTTGTCTGGCGCGGACTTAGCAAAGCACTCGGATGGTTAGTGCGACCTTTGTTGCGTGGCTTCGACTGGCTTTATCAGCGTCTTGCCGGTGGCTACCAACGCTTGCTCAATGCCGCGTTAGCAAAGGCCAGACTCACCCTCGCCGTAATCGTGGCGGTCGCTGCCGGTTGTTATGCCCTAGTCCCCCTATTACCGGTAAGTTTGCTGCCGAGCATGGCACAGGGTGAATTCTACGTAGAAGTAGAGTTACAACCAGGGGCAACCATTACTGAAACCGATGCAGTCCTTAATGGTCTCGCAACCCACTTAGCAGCGAATGAAGAACTCAGCCAGAGCGTTAAACAGGCCTATAGCATCGCTGGGACCGGCAGCTTGCTTAATGCCGCACCAGGCCAGAATGGCAATCAATGGGGGCGCTTTAATGTGGTCATGGCCGATGCCAGCAATGTGTTTGCCGAGCAGCGTGTGCAAAATTACTTGCGCGAGTACGCCGCGCGCATTCCTGGTGTGAGCGTTAAACTCGGCCGCCCTGAATTATTTAATTTCAGCAGCCCGATTGCGATTGAAATCACTGGTTATGAGCTTGATCTCTTACAACAAGCAGCACGAAAGGTTGCGACTGAATTAGGCCAAGATGCGCGTTTTACCGATATCCAAACCAACATGAGTGATGGTCAGCCAGAAATCGCGATTCTCTTTGACCATGCGCGCTTGGCACAATACGGCTTAACCAGTGCCGCGGTGTCTGAGTTACTGGCGACCAAAATTGGTGGCCGCGTGGCAACCCAATTCAGTCTTGAAGATCGGAAAATTGATATCTTAGTGCGCAGCCAACAAGCTGATCGTGATTCGTTGCGCGACCTGCAACAAATGGTAGTGAATCCCGGTGCGGAACGCGAAATCCCTTTGCAAGCAGTTGCTGACATTCAACAGATCATGGGGCCTAGTGAGATCACACGTATCGACCAAGAGCGTACCGCTGTGGTGAGTGCTAACCTTGCCTATGGCGATCTTGGTGCAGCCGTCGCCGCAGTTGAACAAATACTTGACGAGGTACAACTCCCACTCACAGTCGATGCCAATATCGCCGGACAAAATGCCGAGATGCAGCAGTCATTTCGATCACTCCAAATGGCCTTAGCCTTGGCTGTGTTCTTAGTCTATTTGATTATGGCTTCGCAGTTTGAATCGCTGTTGCACCCGTTCTTCATTTTATTCAGCGTGCCGTTGGCGGGGGCCGGATCGGTACTCGGCTTGTATTTGCTAGGCACGGAACTCAGTGTGATCGTCTTTATTGGCTTGATCATGCTGGCGGGGGTAGTGGTCAACAACGCGATTGTCCTTGTCGACCGTATCAATCAACTGCGCCAGCAAGGTGCTGATCGCTTGACCGCCGTTTCCCAAGCAGCACAGCAGCGCTTACGCCCGATTTTGATGACCATGTTTACCACGGTACTCGGCTTATTGCCACTCGCCTTGGGGCTAGGTGAAGGTGCAGAGATCCGCGCACCGATGGCGATTAGCGTCATCGCTGGCTTGCTGTTCTCTACCCTACTTACCTTGCTGTTCATCCCTTGCCTGTACTTACTGGTTGATCGTAAGCAAGTGCGGACTGTGACAGAGGAGCAAGCCTAATGACTGCTGCTGAAATAGGCGCTAGCCTTGCCCGTCTTGCCTTGCGTCGCCCAGTCACTATTTGCATGCTGTTTGTCTCGATGCTACTGCTCGGCGCGATCAGTTCGCGTCTCCTGCCGCTGGAGAAGTTTCCGGGTATCGAAATACCCGAAATGGTAGTGACCGTGCCCTATCCTAATTCAACTCCAGCTGAAGTTGAGCGCCTGATCACGCGCCCATTAGAGGAAGCTTTGGCGACCATCAGCAACATCAAACGTATGCGTTCGTATTCCTCTGGCGATAACGCGCAAGTGGTGTTGCAATTCGAATGGGGTGAAGACATCAATGCCAAAAGCATTGAAGCTCGCGAAAAAGTCGATGCAGTCAAACACTTGTTGCCGGACGATATCGGACGCGTTCAGGTGATGCAGTTTAACACCGAAGATATGCCGGTATTTCAGTTACGGATATCCAGTCAGCGCGACCTTAACAACGCTTACGACTTGTTAGATCGCAGCTTAAGGCGGCCAATTGAACGGGTCGAAGGTGTATCACAAGTCACTTTGTACGGCGTTGAAAAACAGAACATTGTGATTCGTCTCGATCAACAACGGTTGCTGCAACATCAACTCGATGCCGCCGACATTACTGCGCGCTTGCGGGCGGCGAATTTCTCGTTGACCGCTGGCTATATCGAAAATGACAACGAGCGTATCTTGGTGAATCCAATTGGTGAGTTTCAGTCTGAGTATGAGATTCGGCAGTTCCCGATTACCTCCCAGCTTAAGCTCGGCGACATCGCCACAGTTCAGCGCGAAATGCCGCGTAAAACCGATGGCCGTCATTTAGACCAAACCTATGCGATTGGTATGGATGTGTTCAAGGAGTCGTCGCAAAACTTAGTCGAAGTGTCTGAACGGGTGCGTGCCGTAGTTGATGAGATACGTAACGACCCTCAATTCAATGGCATCAATCTGTATGTCATGGATGACACCGCGAAAAGTGTCAAAACTTCACTCCACGACCTCTTGATTGCGGGTCTCATTGGCGCCGGTTTATCCTTTATCGTGCTGTATTTGTTTTTGCGTAATCTGGTCACCACGCTAGTGGTCGTGTTGTCGGTGCCTATTGCTATTTGTATTGCATTGGGCGGAATGTACTTTCTAGGCTATTCATTGAATGTACTGTCGCTAATGGGCTTAATGCTCGCCGTGGGGATGTTGGTCGACAACGCAGTGGTTATCACTGAGAGTATCCAGTACGAAGTTGAACAAGGCTATCAAGCCGAGCAAGCAACCTTGCGCGGTGTCGGCAATGTGTCGTTGGCAGTGCTTGCCGGTACCCTCACCACAGCGATTGTCTTTTTACCTAATATTTTTGGCAAAAAGATCGACATCACGATATTTCTTGAGCACACCGCTGTCGCAATTTGTTTGTCGCTATTGGCTTCTTTATTGATTGCACAGACACTGATTCCGCTGTTGGCCAGTAAACTGACACGAGTGATGGGCTCACGTAAACCGCAAGAACGCCCGTCGCGCTATCGCAAGCTGTTGCAATGGAGCTGGCGTCACCCACGTTGGACTGGTTTTTTTGCCATCCTCGTGTTAGCCAGTATTGTGGTGCCTATGGGGGCTGTCACGGGCGATCAAGATCCTGAAGGATTCAATGACCGCCTATTTATCAATTACAACCTGCATCAACAGTACAGCCTCAAAGAGGTCGAAGATGAAGTCAGTCAATTTGAAGACTTTCTCTACGCCAACAAAGAGGCGTTCTACATTGATGCGGTGTACTCCTATTACACGCCTAATCACGCTATCTCGACGGTTTTATTACAGCCTGAGCGTCCGATCAAAATGGGCGAGTTAATGGAAACCATGCGCACACAATTTCCCAAAATGTTGCGCAGTGAACCGCAATTCGGTTGGGGCGGTGGTAATGAAGGGATTAGCATTACCCTCAATGGTCAATCAACCCAGGTACTACAAGACTTAACTGAGCGCTTTATTCCGCTGTTGGCAAGTATCGAGGGCTTGAGCGACTTACGCAGTGAGGCAGAGGCAGGTCAATTTGAATATGTCGTGAAAATCGACCGTGAACGCGCCCACCGCATTGGTTTGAGTAGCGCTGCTGTCGCCCAGCAAATTGCGACCGCATTGCGGGGCCAACGGTTGCGCTCATTCCGTGGTGACCCGAACGGCGAGATCCCATTGCGCATTGCCTTCGATGAAGATTTGGAAACTTCGCTGGAAGCACTACAAAATTTACCCGTCGTTCAACTCGATGGGCGCACGGTACCTTTGGCGGCTGTCGCTGATTTTCGCATTCAACCTCGGCTGGGTGGAATTCGCCGGCAAGATCGACGCACCTCGTTAGCGATTCAAGCAAACATTAACAACGAGGTGTTAACACTTGATCAAGCCCGTCAGGAGATCACTCAACTGCTCGATCAAGTGTCCCTGCCCGACGGCTATACTTGGTCATTAGATGGTAGCTTCCAGCGTCAACAAGAAGCTGAAAACGTGATGTTGGTCAATACCCTGCTCGCAGTCGTAATGATTTATATCGTAATGGCAGCGTTGTTTGAATCGGTATTGCTGCCGACCTCGGTCATCACTTCGTTGCTGTTTTCGATTGTGGGCGTATTCTGGGCTTTGATGCTTACCGGTCAAGGGATGTCGATTATGGCCATGATAGGTATCTTGATCTTGATGGGTATCGTGGTGAATAACGGCATTGTGCTGGTCGACCGGATTAATCAGTTACTTGCCGAAGGCCAGACGTTGGAACATGCCATTATTGAAGGCAGCGTTAGCCGCCTACGGCCGATTCTGATGACGGTAGCGACCACCGTTTTGGGCTTAGTTCCGTTAGCATTTGGTACCACGCAAATCGGTGGTGACGGCCCGCCCTATGCGCCAATGGCGATTGCTATCATCGGTGGTCTGTTGCTATCGACGCTGACCAGTTTGTTCTTGGTCCCGTATGTCTACGCACGGCTATTGTGGTGGCGGGAGCGTTGGCACGCGCTCAAAGCACGTGCCGGCGGCTATGTTAGTCGAGTAATTGCTGATTAGCACGATCAAGGTCGGCTGGCGTATCAATGCCAGCCGGCGGATTGGCAATAGCCTCGGCTACATGAATACGCTCGCCATACCAAAGAACCCGTAATTGTTCTAGCGATTCGATTTTCTCCAACGGACTCGGTTCCCACTCGATGTAACGCCAAACAAAACCAGCGCGGTAAGCGTAAATACCGATATGGCGTTGGTAATTCGCCAGTTCACCGATTTTGTCATGGGCCAGCGCGTCACGTTCGTACGGAATCGGCGCCCGCGAGAAATACAACGCATAGCCATTACTATCGGTCACCACCTTTACCGCATTCGGATTCAGCACTTCTTCAACGTTATGAATCGGCACCGCCAAGGTGGCCATTTGAGCGACCTTTTGATTGCGCAGGTTATCTGCCACTTGGCGGATAATTTCCGGTGGAATAAAAGGTTCATCACCTTGCACGTTGACCACGACTTGATCATCAGCAATCGCCAAGTAATCAATCACTTCAGCAATTCGCTCGGTACCTGACTGATGATGCGGGGCAGTCATCATAGCGCGCCCACCGAAGGCTTCAACGGCATCAACAATGCGTTGATCATCGGTCGCGACAATTACTTCGGCGGCACCAGCGGCGGTAGCGCGTTCATAGACACGCTGAATCATCGATTTGTTGCCGATCATGGCAAGTGGCTTGCCCGGTAATCGCGTCGATGCATAGCGGGCGGGTATGATGACAGTGAAACTCATTTCGGCAACTGCTCCAATTCGTCAGCGCTTACTTGCCGCGCTGCACTCTCTAGTAAATGGGGAATCTGGTTACGTACCGGATAGGCGAGTCGATCGCCACGGCAAATCAATTCTTGTGCTTCAGCTTGCCATATCAGCTTACCCTTGCACAGTGGGCA
Organism: Pseudidiomarina atlantica; assembly: GCF_000753735.1. Classification (GTDB taxonomy): domain Bacteria; phylum Pseudomonadota; class Gammaproteobacteria; order Enterobacterales; family Alteromonadaceae; genus Pseudidiomarina; species Pseudidiomarina atlantica. Next base: position 537,452 of record NZ_JPIN01000001.1, read on the forward strand.
TACTAATAATGCAAGGGTGCGTTCATCAAGCGTCATATCGTGCGTTCCTTAAAGCCTGCTGCAATTGCTGCCAAAATGCCTCGGGCAGCTGTGCTTTCACCGGCAAATAATAACAAGCTTGCGCGGGGTTGCCACGCCATTTTGTGGCATCCTTTTCGGTCATCAGCACTACATCATAGTTACTCACGGCAGCGTAGTCGGCATCGCTAAATGCATGGTGATCGGCAAATGCGCGGGTCGTAAAATCTCGTTTTTCTAAGGTTCCGACCGTAGCAAAAAAGCGTTCAGGATGACCAATGCCGGCAACCACCAAGGTCTTACCTTCAGGTAACTTATCCACGGGCATATCGTCACTCAGCCGCCGCCAACGCTGCGCTTGTAGTACCATTTGATAAGGCTGCACGGCGCATGGTAACGAGTTGTTTAGCTTGCCATTAGTTATGACCGCATCGACTGATTGCAGGCGCGCTGGTGCTTCGCGCAATGGTCCCATAGGTAAACGCCAACCGTTGCCAACACCGCGCTGGCCGTCGATAACCGCAATTTCAAACTGCCGTGGCAAAGCATAATGTTGCAGGCCGTCGTCACTGATAATCACTGTGGTACTAGGTGCTTGTTGTAGCAGCCATAAGGCCGCTTGATAACGATCAGGCGCCACCACCATCGGCACTTGAGTGCGACGTGCGAGTAACAAGGGTTCATCGCCACAACGTTGCGCATCGCTCTGCGCAGTTACACTATAAGGAAACGGCCCACGCCCACCATAACCACGCGAGATAATTCCTGGGCGTTCGCCCTGCGCTTTGAGGTAATCGACGAGCGCCAGTGTCACTGGCGTTTTGCCGGTACCACCGACGCTGATGTTGCCCACCACAATCACTGGTACAGGTAGTGGTTTCGCAGGAAAGTAACGGAAGCGCAACCGACGCAAACCGCTCAGCGCGACGAATAGCAGTTGCAACGGCCAAAGTAACCACAGCCAAAGCGGCGCCCGAGATTGATACCAGGCTCGCTGTAGACGCATTAATGCACCTCGCCACCGAATTGCAGGCTGTGTAGTTGGTAGTAAGCACCCTGCTGTTCGAGCAATTGTTTATGGCTGCCGCGCTCAACCACGGCACCATCTTCCAGCACGATGATCTCATCGGCCTTTTCGATGGTCGATAGGCGGTGCGCAATCACAATTGAGGTGCGGTTTTGCTGTAGATCCTGCAAGGCACTCTGAATGTGACGTTCAGATTCGGTATCCAATGCCGATGTTGCCTCATCCAGAATCAGAATTGGCGCATCGCGCAACAGAGCACGCGCAATGGCAATACGCTGCCGCTGACCACCAGAGAGCATCACGCCATTCTCGCCGACCATGGTATCCAAACCATTCGGCAAGTTATCGGTAAACTCAGTCACGTACGCACGTTCCGCCGCTTCGCGGATGCGTTCTGCAGTCACTTCGCCATGCGCACCGTAAGCAATATTGTTGGCTATCGAATCGTTGAACAAAGTGACATGCTGCGACACTAAGGCAAACTGGCGGCGCAGTGACTTCAATTTATAATCATAAATATCAGTGCCATCGAGCTTAATGACGCCTTGTTGCGGGCGATAAAAGCGCGTAATCAAATTCGAAATAGTCGATTTACCACTACCTGAACGACCGACCAAAGCGAGCGTTTTGCCCGGTTGCAAATGGAAGCTAACATCATCCAAGGCGGGTGCATCGGTGTCATCGTAATTAAAGGTGACGTGCTCAAACTCGATTTCTCCACGCGCTCGATCCATGACTTTACTGCCACTATCGACTTCTGGCTGCTCGTCGAGCACGGCGAAAATGCTCTGCGCAGCCGCAATACCTTTTTGAAAATCAGCATTGACCGTGGTCAGTTGTTTCAACGGTCTTAGCAACATCAACATTGCCGTCAGTAAAGTCGTAAAAGCACCAGCGGTTAACTGAGTCAGCATTTCTGGAAAACTTGCCAAGACTAAAACCATCGACAGACTAAATGAGGCAATCAATTGAATCATCGAGGTGCTGATGGTTTGTGAATTGATCAACTTCATATTCTGATTGCGCGTAACATTGACGACGTCATTAAAACGCTTCGATTCGCGTTTTTGACCTTCGTACATCACCACTACTTTATGCCCGTTAATCATCTGTTCAGCAGTGGTCGTAACGTCCCCCATCGCCGCTTGAATGCGACTTGAGACTTTGCGAAAGCGTTTGGAGACCACTGAGACAATTTTGGCAATCACCGGGCCGACAATAAGAAATACCAAGGATAATTGCCAGCTGTGATAAAACATTAGCGCCAATAGGCCAATAACGAAGGCGCCATCGCGGACTAAAATTAACACAGCACGGCTGGTCGCTTCGGCAACTTGCTGCGTGGTGTAGGTAATTTTAGAGATCAAATCACCGGTCGAGTGCTTGTCGTGAAACGACACCGGCAATTTCATCATATGGTCAAACAACTGCTGTCGAAGCGTGGTCACCACCCGAAAGCCGACCCAGTTTAAAAAGTAGGTCGAGATGAAATTAAAGAGCCCACGCAGCACAAAAATAATGGGTACAAAGGCAGCGCCATACAGCAATATCGTTGGATCGCTTTGCGTCAAACCATCATCGATCAGGGTTTGGATTTGCGAAAAGAAGAAAGTATCAACACCGGCATAACCGATCATGCCAAAAATCGAAAAGATAAACGCCGCACGATACGGTTTGATGTACGCCATTAAGCGGCGAAAGGTCTTTTGTTTTACTGTCTCTGCAGTCATGCATCAGATTCATATAGCAAATAATGCGTTCATTCTAACCGCTTTCAGGGGTAACTGGCTAGCTATTGCAATGGATCGCTGTCAAACCACGCGCCATTGGCGGCCGCAAACGGCTGCTCGACGCGCCACTGTTTACCATCAGTTATCACGCTCACTTGGCCACCGCGAGCGGTATCAAAGATCGGAATTCTATACTGTTGAAAACGTTCGGTAACTTCGCGGTGGATTTGTCCATAAGGGTTGTTGCGACCGCGGCTCACCAACGCCACTGACGGTTTAACGTGACGAATGAAATAGCCCTCGGATGAGCTCTTGCTACCATGGTGTGCAATGATCAGTACCTGTGCTTGTAACGGCGCGAGTTCTGCCAACAGTTGCCGTTCCGCACTGCGTTCGATGTCACCGGTCACGAGCAGGCGGAAATCATCGAACTCCAGCAACACCACACAAGAGTCATTATTCGAATGATTCCCGACTGCGCGGCTGCTACGCGGATGCAAGACGCGCCAGTTAACGTCATGCCAGCGGCCACTTTGGCCAGCCACACAAGGGCTTGGATTGGCCCCACCGAACCACGCAAGGTGCGGATAAGCCTCACGTAAATACTGCCAGCCACCTTGATGATCGTTGTCAGTATGCGTGATAAGGCCAAGCTCTGGTTGCAAGCGTTGCTGCCGCAAAAACGGCTGGATAACACGCTCCGCCATACTTAATCCGCCTTGCCACGCAGCGCCGGTATCGATAATGAATGCCTGCTGTTGGCGCTGTAAGACAATGGCCGAGCCCTGCTCGACATCGAGCATGTGCACGCGCAATTCGCGCTTAAACGGCAGCTGTTGCTGTATTGCGGACGCCAATAGCAACACCGCCATGGCTCCAAGCTTGTAGCGCAGGTTCAACGGCACTACCACCACGGCGCAACTCAAGAGCCACCATGGCCATGTCGGTAACTGTTCCGCGGCCAACCATTGCCAAGGCTGTTGCGCTAACCACTCAAGCAGTGGCCACAGCTGCTCCAATGGCCAAGTCGCTAGTGTAAAAATTGCTGCGGCAACCGCATAAGATCCAAGCACCGTCGGTAGTAAGCCAACTAAGGCCAGCGGTAACACCCAGAAGCTGACCAACGGCACGATCACTAGGTTGATCACAGCCGCAGCCGTCGATACGCCAGCGAAGCCAAGCAGCATCACAGGCACAAATAACCAAGTGATAAACCATTCAAAACGCCACAACTCTTTAACCGCTCGAATGCGGCCTTGGTAACGTTGCCAACGCCAATTGAGTAGCAAAATCACCGCTACCGCACTCACCGATAGCCAAAAACCCATTTGCAGCGGTGCCAAAGGTTCAACTAACACAACCAAACACACCGCACGCAAAAATTGCCGCGGCGCTGACACTTTCAGCCCAAGCCAGCGATGCAAAGCAAATACACTAAACATCAATAAAGCGCGCACAGTGGCAATGGCAAAGCCGGCCAACCAGGCGTACCCGACCGCCGCCACCAATGCGAATGCAGGCGCAAACCGCCACAGGTTAAGGCGCTCGCGGAGTTGGCGCTGGCGTGTGAGCGCTGCCAAGCCTTGCCAGCACAGCCACAAAGCCGCGCCAGCAACTAAAGATAGGTGTAAGCCAGAGATGGCAATCAGGTGGGCGAGTCCGGTTTGTTGCACGGTTTGCCAAGTTTCAGTTGCTATCGCAAAACGCTCTCCAAGTAACAGCGCTAACAGGATGTCTGCCTGCGGGTGATTGACTGTAGCGCGTTGTACGTCAGCGACTAAACTTTGTCGCCAAGTAACACTGCCTCCCACCCTTTGCCCTGACTTTATTGAGCCAAGCACCTGGATACCCTGGCCGACTAAATAGCGATGGTAAAAGCCGCTACCTTGATTGCGCGTACCTTGTGGATACTTTAAACGGGCCTGCAATCGCCATATTTCACCCGCCTGCGGTAACCGTTGCGGTCCGTCTGCGTGTGGCTGATACCAATTCAAACGCGCCGTTAAGCCGTCCGCTTGGGGGTCATTATCAATATGCGTTAAACTACCGGTCAACTGCCATGATTCGGGCCGAGTTGCGACTATCTCGGTAACCTTAAGGGCGATGGGCACAGTGCGCTGTACCCAATCAGTGGTAAGCGCATAACTTTGACTTAAATAGGCGTTGCCAGCGCCCCATAGAATACCGCACAATACGCACCCAATGAGGGTTACCACAGCGGTCAATGAGCGCACGCTGTGAGCTATAATGAAACAAAGCAAAGCGCTGCCAACTAGCAATAGAGCGACTTGCCAGGTGAGTACAGCGGTAAAGCTGAACGACAGCAAGTAGCCGCCGAAGAATGTGCACAACCACCGATCCATGGACGTTGTACCTGTAATGGAAAGTAAGAGTTAGTTATCCATGCCAAGAAAATTTATGCAGCGCATCATGCCCAATCATGAGGCGGTGAAAAACAGTCGTAGCCTGAAGGTGTTTGGTAAGCTATTGCACGACGCCAACTTGTGGCACTTGAACCGGCGCTCAGCTGCTGGTGCTTTTGCAATAGGGCTGTTCTTCGCCTTTATTCCGGTGCCCTTTCAAATGGTGCTGGCTGCTGCCGCTGCAATACCTTTTCGGGTCAATCTACCGCTTTCAGTAGCGCTGGTCTGGGTATCTAATCCAATCACCATGCCGCCGTTGTTTTACTTTTGCTATAAAGTGGGAACTTGGCTCATTGGCGCGCCGTCACAACCATTTTATTTTGAATTATCGTGGCAATGGCTTGGCGACAGTATTACCTCAATTGGTCCAGCTTTCTTACTTGGCTGCCTAATTGTTGGCACTGTTGTCAGTATCGCTGGCTACTTTGTGGTCAGTCTGATGTGGCGCCAGTCCGTGGTGAATGCGTGGCGCGCACGCACCCACCGCGCTCGCAAAAATCTTAAGCGTTAATGGCTTGCACCACATCAATACGGGCAGCCTGCCACGCTGGATATAAAGTTGCCAACAAGCTCATTAGCAAACCAACCGCAGCCACCACCAACACATCCCGCCAATCCAGTAGCACTGGGATTTGATTGACAAAATAAACATCGCTCGCTAACAAAGTACTGCCGCTCAAACGCTCCAGCGCGTTGAGTAGCAAAGGTAAATTAAGACTCAGCAACACTCCCGCTAACACCCCAGCAAACACGCCGAACACACCATTTTGCAGCCCCTGCAGCACAAAAACCTGCATCAAACTGCTGGTACGTAAGCCCATAGTACGCAAGATGCCGATGTGGCGTTGTTTCTCTTGCACCGTCATCACCAAGGTCGAAACGATATTAAAGCTCGCGACCGCCAGTACCAATATAAGTACTAAGTACATGACCATGCGCACCATTTGAATATCGCGATACAAATGGCCTTGTGAACGCATCCAGTGTTCTAAGTAAACATAATCGCGCAGCTGATAACCGATTTCATTGGCCACTCGTTCAGCACTAAATAGGTCATCAACGGCCAAGGCTACGGTGCTAAAGCCACTGTCTAAGCCAACGAAATCACGCGCCGTGGCAAGATTCACATAAGCTAGTTGATGATCAAATTGGCCACCAAACTCGAAAGTATCAATCACCGTTAACTGCATTCGTTTAGGTGCCTGAAAACCGCGTTCTGCGGCCACCACAAAGCGAATGCTATCACCGCGCGCAACCCCAAGCTTTTGCGCTAAGCCACTGCCTAAAATAACAGTGTTCGGTTGCGTCAAGGCTGACCATTGCTGCTCCTTTAAGTAATCCTTGATGGCGTGCTCCCGTTCCGGATCAAGCCCAGTAACCTGAACTCCGACAAAATCGCGCCCTTGCTGTACCAGTGCTTGAGTGTGAATCAACGGCCAGGCATCGGTCACCTCGGGATGATCCGTTGCCAACGCAAAAATCGTTTCAGGGTAGTCTAAACGCCCTTCTACAGCATTGAACTCAACGTGGGGCACCAGTTTCAAAAAGCGCTCCTGCAGCACTTCCGAGAAGCCATTCATCACGCTCAGGCCGGTAATAAAGACCATACAGCCGAGTGCGATACCCGACGTTGACGAGGCCGAGATAAACGATAGAAAGCGACTGCGTTCGCGTCCGCGGCGAAAGCGACGTGCAAGCTGCCAGGCAAGACGCCATTGACCTAGCATGCTGCGCTCTCAGTCTGATTTGGCGGCACCAACTGACCATGGTGTAACTGCACCCGATGCGGTAATTGCTGTGCCAGTTGCGTGTCATGCGTGACAATAACAAAGCAGGTTTGCAACTCACGGTTCAGCTCTAACATCAACGCCATCACTTGCCCCGCCGTTGTATCATCTAGGTTGCCAGTGGGTTCGTCAGCCAGCACTAAACGTGGCTTATTCACAAGTGCTCGCGCGATTGCCACGCGCTGCCGCTCACCGCCTGAGAGCTCGGCAGGTCGATGTTGTGCGCGCGCTGCTAACCCTACTCGCTCTAACAACTCTGCCGCCTGTTGCTCGGCTTGTGATTTGGCAACCCCCTGAATCAGTAACGGCATACTGACATTTTCGAGCGCGTTAAATTCAGGTAATAAGTGGTGAAACTGATAGATAAAACCCAGCTGACGATTGCGCCAATCAGCCAACGCCCGAGTCGACAACGAAGTGAGATCACGGCCTTGAAACAGTATCTGCCCAGAAGTAGGCCGATCGAGGCCGCCCATACAGTGCAGCAAAGTACTTTTACCTGAGCCAGAACTACCAACGATAGCCCATAACTCACCCGCACGAAGTTGTAAGTCGACACCTTGCAAAACATGCAAATCACGCTGACCATCACGGTAGGATTTGCTTACCTGCCGACATTCTAATAACACCTCGGTCGTCATGTTTATTCATACCTCAAAGCTTGTGCCGGTAAAATGCGACTGGCTTGCCACGCCGGGAATAAAGTTGCGATAAAGGTCAGGCCAAGCGCGGCCAACACAGTGCCTAAAATCTGCAACGGTGCCATCACCACAGGTAATCCAGTTGGTCCAGCAAAACTCATATCTACACCAAAGCCAGTCAGTAGTGGGTTCAAGAAATGCGTTGTCAGCACTCCCAACAGCAAACCTAGAACTGCGCCAAGGGTGCCAGTAAACATGCCCTGTAACACGACCATGCTGCGCACCCGCTGTGGTGCAAGTCCCATGGTCTGTAAAATCGCAATATCGGCGCGTTTGTCTTGCACCATCATCATCAACGATGACACGATATTAAAGGCTGCGACCGCAATAATAAGTCCCAGCATCAGATTGACCATGCGCTTTTCCATACTCACGGCATCAAATAAGTGTCCGTAGCTCTGCTGCCAACTGGTCACTTGCAAAGGTTCTGCCACTTCACTAGTCAACTCATCAGCTGCGGCTAGAGCTGCAAACGGGTCGTCAAAGTAATAGCGTAACCCAGATACTTGGCCTTCTGCCATCCGCAATATCCGTGCGAGATCGGCTCCATGCATGACCAATAAATGCTGATCGGCCTCTGATTGCATTCTCACCACTGCAGTCACTGTCACTAATCGTTGTGCGGGAACCAGGCCCAGTGGCGTGTAGATGCCACCACCTGCGGCGATCAAGCGCAGCTGTTGCCCCGGCCAAATATTCAATTGCTGCGCCAGTGCATACCCGAGCACTACGTTAAAAGTGCCAGCTTCGAGCTGCAATTGGCCCGCTTCCAAGTGCTGCTGTAACGGCTGTAATTGCACATCGCTGCCGTCCACGTCGGGAAAAATACCCTGCACTTGCACCGCTTGTAGCCGTTGCTCGCTTTGGATAACGCCGGCAGTGGTCACTTCTGGAACTAGGGCACGCGCCCCTGTCAACACTGGCAAACTATCTGCCACTTGCTGCCAATTATCTAACCCTTGCTCATCACTGACTTGTAACTGTGGCACAACCGTTAAAATGCGTTGTTTTAATTCGGCTTCAAAACCATTCATCACCGAACCAACAATGATCAAAGCCGCGACGCCGACCACAATCCCGACCAACGACACGCGCTGGATAAAACGCGTAAAGCGCTGACCATAACGGGCGCGGCTATAGCGATAACTCAAAAATAAAGTGACGGATTGCGACATAAGCTTGGTGTCTAGCGCTCAACTATTGGTTTGGGGTTGCGCTGCAAGCATAAAGAAATATGCGCACTGATCCAAGTAACAGTTTCAGGTATACTTTCAGCCACTTGAGTAGTTAACAAAGTGGACCTTATGAGCAAGGCATCGATTCTAACGCCACCACGCCCCACATCAGCAAAACAGGACCTTACCTGGCAAGGACTCGCCGGTAGTAGTGCAGCACTCGCGCTGGCACGGCTGATTGACCAACATGAACGGCCGTTACTGATTGTTATGCCCGACGCGCCGCAAGCCCATCGTTTAGAGCAAGAAATTAGGTATTTAAGCGCCAAAGGAGAGCGCGTAATGGTGTTTCCTGATTGGGAAACCCTGCCTTACGATAGCTTCTCGCCGCACCAAGATATTATTTCTGAGCGCTTGAGCGTATTGGCAAAACTACCCAGCATGCAAGATGGCGCATTGATTGTCTCAATCAATACCTTACTGCATCGTATCGCTCCCACCGACTATGTGAGTGGACAGGCGCTGCAAGTCGACAAAGGTCAACAATTAGATGGCCACCGTTTGCGTCAACGGCTGGAACGCGCCGGCTATCGCCATGTTGATCAGGTCATGGAGCATGGTGAGTTTTGCGCCCGTGGCTCGCTGCTTGATTTATTCCCGATGGGCAGTGAAGTGCCTTATCGCATTGACTTTTTCGACGATGAAGTGGACTCAATTCGCACCTTCGACGTTGATACGCAGCTCTCCGCAGGTGAAGTCGAACGTATAAACTTGCTGCCTGCTCATGAGTTTCCGATCACCCCTACCGCGATTGAAGGTTTTCGTGGCCGTTATCGAGAACTCTTTGAAGCTGCTAACGAACGCGACTCGATTTATTACCAAGTCTCACAAGGCCAGTTACCTGGCGGTATCGAGTACTACTTGCCGCTGTTTTTCGAGCACACCGCAAGCTTATTCGATTACTTACCCGATGATGCCTTACTTGTTACTTTTGGCGACTTACAAGGTAGTCTCGACCATTTGTGGCACGATATTGAACAACGTTACGAGCAACGCCGTTACGACCGTCTCCGGCCCTTATTGCCACCAACGCAGCTATTCTTGCCAGTCGATCAGATTCATCACCACTTCAAGCAATTGCCACGCGTGCGCGCCTTCGTTCCAGACGATAAAGCTCAGCCAGGGCCGCGCGTCTTCAACACCGAAGTTATTGGTGAAATTGCCCTTAATCATCAATTAAAAGACCCGTTGCAGGCATTACGACAACGTCTAGCAGCCTTACATCAAGCCAAGTATCGCGTGTTGTTCGTCGCTGAAACTGCCGGGCGCCGTGAATCATTACGTGACACCCTAGCGCCACTCAAACTCGATTTGCATGAGCTGCAGCACTTCAGTGACATCGACAACTTTACCGGCAGCAACGCGCTGATTGTCGCGCCGTTGGTGAACTCGTTTGTTGCCATCGATGCCAAACTAGCGGTCATCACCGAAACTGAGCTGCTTGGCAATCGTATTCAACAGCGCCGTCGACGTGATCAAAAGGCGACGGTTTCAACCGAAAATATGGTGCGCAATCTAGCCGAACTGCGCATTGGCCAGCCAGTGGTACACATTGACCATGGCGTGGGCCGCTATCAAGGATTACAAACCCTAGAAGCTGGCGGCATGACTACCGAGTTTGTCACCATTGAATACGCTAATGAGAGTAAACTGTACGTTCCCGTAGCATCGCTGCACTTGCTATCACGTTACAGTGGCGGTGAAGAAGCGCATGCGCCGCTGCACAAGCTCGGCAACGATACTTGGGAACGCGCCAAACGCAAAGCCGCCGAGAAGATCCGCGATGTCGCGGCCGAACTTCTTGATGTATATGCCCGTCGGGAAGCCAAGCCAGGCTATGCCTTCAAACTTGATCAAGAGGATTACCAACGCTTTGCCAATAGTTTTCCGTTCGAAGAAACCGATGACCAGTTACAAGCCATCGATGCGGTCTTGAGCGATATGCAAGTAGCCAGTGCCATGGACCGATTGGTGTGTGGTGACGTTGGCTTTGGTAAAACTGAAGTAGCAATGCGCGCCGCTTTTGTTGCGGTCAACGACAACAAGCAAGTTGCAGTATTAGTGCCAACAACCCTGCTCGCACAGCAACATTACGAAAACTTTAAAGACCGTTTTGCCGACTGGCCAGTGCGGATTGAGGTGCTTTCACGCTTTAACACCAGTAAACAAACCACGCAGATTTTGGCCGACATCAAAGCCGGTAAGGTCGACATCGTCGTAGGTACGCACAAACTCTTACAAGGCACCGTTAAATTTGCCGATCTCGGCCTGTTGATCGTTGATGAAGAGCACCGTTTTGGCGTGCGGCAAAAAGAAGCGATTAAACGCTTGCGCAGTGACGTTGATATTTTGACGCTGACCGCCACCCCGATTCCGCGAACGTTGAATATGGCCATGCACGGCGTGCGCGACTTATCGATTATTGCCACGCCTCCAGCGCGTCGGTTGGCGGTGAAGACCTTCGTCCGTGAATACGATAAGCCGACCATTCGTGAGGCGGTCCTGCGTGAAATTTTACGCGGTGGCCAAGTGTATTTCTTGCACAATAATGTCGAAACGATTGAAAAAACCGCACGTGAGCTTACCGAACTGGTGCCAGAGGCGCGGGTAACCGTAGCCCACGGACAAATGCGTGAACGTGAACTCGAACGCATTATGTCCGATTTCTATCATCAACGTTTTAACGTGCTGGTGTGCACCACTATTATCGAAACCGGTATCGATGTACCGACCGCCAATACCATCATCATGGACCGTGCCGATCATCTTGGCCTCGCCCAAATGCACCAGTTGCGTGGGCGCGTCGGCCGCTCACATCACCAAGCCTATGCTTATCTGCTGACACCGCACCCAAAGCGCATGACCAAAGATGCCTTGAAGCGACTCGAAGCGATATCCCAGCTCGAAGATTTGGGTGCTGGCTTTATGCTGGCCACCCATGACCTTGAAATCCGTGGCGCCGGTGAACTGCTGGGTGAAGAACAAAGTGGTCAAATTGAAACTATCGGCTTTACCTTGTACATGGACATGCTTGAACAAGCAGTTACCGCCTTGCGCGAAGGTAAAGAACCGGCCCTTGATAGCTTGCTACAGCAACGCTGTGAGATTGATTTACGGGTACCTGCGCTGTTGCCGGAGACCTACATCGCTGATGTTACGCTGCGCCTGAGCCTCTACAAACGGATTGCCAGCTCGGAGAACAGCGAGGAAATTCGTGCCCTCAAGGTGGAAATGATCGACCGCTTTGGGCTGCTGCCCGATGCCGCACAAAATCTGATGCTAGTCACGGAATTGCGTAACCGTGCTGAGCAATTAGGCATTCGCAAAATCGACGGTGGCCCGCAGGGGATCACCATCGAATTTGGTGAGAAAACCAAAGTCAGTCCGGTTTATTTGATTCAATTGATACAATCGGCACCGAACCAATACAAACTTGAAGGGCCTAACCGTTTACGAATTCTTACCAAAATCAACGATACTCAAGGTCGTTTGAAACTGGTAGAGTCACTTATTGATGAATTCGCCGAGCGAAAGGATGAGAAATGACGCAGGGCTGGTACCGAAAACCTATAGCAACAGCAGCACTAGCTGGTTGGCTTGCCGTTAGCAGTTTTACCCAAGTCGCCAAGGCGCAACAGTTACCGGAGCAGGATCTATGGCGTTGGTTTGAAGTCGAAGTTTTAGTGTTTGCCCACCGCGATGCTGGCGACACCGTTGAGTCTTTCCCGTGGCAAGGGCCGCAACGCTATCAGGACTATGTTTACAATCCGTTGCCTAGCGTATTCGTACCTGACATCACCGCACTCTTGGCTGATCTACCAGAGTGCGCAACGCCCACCGTTATCCCAGAGTTCAATCGCGAACGCTTATTGTGCGCCGCGCCCTGGGAACTGGATCCCTGGTTACCGATGAACTGGCAACGGCAAGAACGCATGCTGAGAGAATTGGCAGCAGCACCAGCCGATGTTATCAATGGTCCTGGTGGCGAGGTTAAGAATGCTGCGGCGCCGTTTCTTGCGCCGGCATCGCAACTCGAATTGAGCGAAACACGCCAGCAATTAGTGCGCCGCGGAACCGGCACCCCACTTTTGCATTTAAGCTGGTATCAACCGGTATTTGGCGCCGATGATGAATACAAAGTTCGACTTTTCGGTGGGCGCAATTTTGCCGATGAATTTTCACTTGCAGGTTATGCCCTTCCCGATGAACAAGCCAAGCTGACTGCACTTAGTACCAGCGAGGAAAAGCCAGAGCTAGGTCTCGCGGAACGCCTGCAACAATTGGCCGAACTGCAACGCACCGCACAATTCAATTTCAGTGCGGCGGCAAAAGATGAACCCTTAGCGGCGCCCAGCGCCAGTCAACTTGAAACGCCAACAACTCCCCTTTGGCAGCTCGATGGCACTATGCATATTTACCTTGTCGGAAATTACCTGCATATCGACAGTGATCTTGAGTTACGTGAGCCTACAGCGGTTGATTGGCAACCTGCAGATTTGACTGCACAAGCAGATCTTGCGCTCGAGCCACTCACCAACAAACGCTTTTTACGTAGCTTTAAGCTGGACCAGTTGCGCCGCGTGATCAGTCACGAAACCCATTATTTTGATCATCCAAAATTGGGTGTCGTGGTGCAAATACGCCGCACTGATTTGTCCGCGCGACGCTATTAGGAACCATTGGGGAATTATTATGGAAAAGTACGAGGAGTTGTTGCTGGCCTTACGCAAAGTCATCCGCGCAACCGATCTCTATTCCAAACAGCTGAATAAATTAACTGGACTTACCGCGCCGCAATTGCTGATTCTACGCGAGGTTGCCGCAGCGCCAGAAGGTATTACCGCTAGTGCGGTAGCGCAGAATATTACGCTCAGCCCTGCCACCGTGAGTAATGTTATTGATCGATTGGAGCATCGCGAGCTAATTCATCGCGAACGTAGCACTGAAGATCGACGTCGCGTGGTACTGTCGCTCACTCCGCGGGGGGCAGAACGGCTCGCCGCCGCGCCGAAACCATTGCAAGAAGACTTTATTCGAAAATTTCAGGGGCTGGCCGATTGGGAACAATCTCAGTTGCTAGCTGCTATGCAGCGTATTGCTGCGATGATGGACGCGGAACACATTGACGCCGCCGATGTATTAGAAGTAGGAAGCTATGCACAACAACAACTCCACCGTGATTCATAAAGGTTATTGGTTAAGCTTGAGCGCGATCGCGCTCGCCTTAACTGCTTGTTCGCAACAAGCTGACATCGATGCGCCGCTCGCTAATTCAAATTGCGTCGCTGAACAGACTATTGGTCAAATACAAGGCAGTTCAGATAGCTCACCGTTAGTAGGGCAAAGAGTCAGTATTAGTGGTGTCGTCACCGCGAGTTGGCAAGCCGATGGTGAACTCGGTGGTTTCTTTGTGCAAGACAACGCTGCCGGTTTATTCGTGCAAGCCACAGCGCCCGTTGTTGCAATTGGTGATCAAGTGCGCGTCAGTGGCGTGGTCAGTGAAGCTCAGCAATTGACCCAACTAGATCAGGTGACGGAAATTATTGATTGTGGCACAGCTGAGCTGCCGAAAGCGCAAGAATTGACGTTACCTGTAGCATCGGTGAATACGTTCGAACAATTAGAAGGACAATACGTCAGCATCCCGCAAACACTCATCGTCAACGGCAATTACCTACTTGATCGCCATGGTAGTTTTGATGTTGCTGCAGAGCGACTCTATACTCCGACACAAGTCACGCAGCCTGGTAGCAGTGCTCGGCAACTCGCCGCAAGCTACGAGTTACAGCGCTTAGTGATTGACGATAATCGCGCGCCCAACCCAAGCCTAGTGCCCTTTCCGGCACCGCAACTCAGTGCCGATAATAGTCTGCGCGCCGGCGACAGTGTTAGTAATGTGCAAGGCATTTTAAGTGAATTTAACGGTCGTTACCGCATTCAACCAACCGCTGAATTGCAGTTCACCGTCACCAACCCGCGCCCGCCAGCACCGAGTAAGTCAGCCGATCCACGTGTGATTCGCGTCGCCACTTTTAATGTCTTGAACTACTTCAACGGTAATGGCGTCGAGCAAAGTTTCCCAACTGACCGTGGCGCTGAAACTGCCGCTGATTTCAGCCGCCAGGAAGCTAAAATCATTGCCGCCATGGTAGCGCTTGAAGCGGATGTTATTGGTCTGATGGAAATTGAAAACGACGGCTACGCTGACCATAGTGCTATTGTGCGTTTGGTTGCGCAACTCAAACAAGCCAGCGGCCAACCGTGGCGCTACGTCGCCGCAGCAGAGGGGCAGTTCGGCGGCGCCTCTATTACCAACGGTTTAATTTATCGCAGCGACAGAGTCGAAGCAGTTGGCGCAGTATCGACTGTTACTGAGGGCGTCTTTAGCAACCGCAGTCGCTATCCTTTGATCCAACGCATGCGCCCGTTGCATAGCCAAGAGACTTTTGTGGTAGCGGTCAATCACTTTAAATCGAAAGGCTCGTGTCCGCGCGATAGTAGTGACCCAAATGCTAATCAGAACGATGGTCAAGCGTGCTGGAATGCGGCTCGTGTTGAATCAGCCGAGCGCCTGATTGCGGCCCTGCAACAACCTTTGTTGGCAAAAACTAGCGCACAAATTGTCCTCGGTGACTTTAACGCCTACGCGCAAGAAGATCCGATGCAAACCTTCTACGCAGCGAGCTACCATAACCGCGCTGAACACTTTGAGCCCAAGGGCTATTCCTATGTGTTCAACGCGCAAGCCGGCAGTCTTGACCATCTGCTGGTCAGTGATGCCCTGCACGGCCGCGTGATTAACCAACAGCATTGGCTCATTAATGCCGATGAACCGCCGGCGCTGAGCTATGAAGGTTATTCACAAAACCCCGATTGGTATGCTCCCGACGCTTACCGATCATCGGACCATGACCCCATCATTGCCGATATTCAGTTTTAACTCTTGTCACACATCGCTGTCCTGTTGCATCTTATCAACATAATGAATGCAGCAGGACACGCATGACCCAGAACGCTCTAACAGGATTCGCGCAACAGCTAGACGCCGAAGTGATTAAAGGCGCTCAGGCCGGTCGTCGCGATTGTCAGCGGCAGCTGTTTGAAACCTATCAGCGCCCGGTACAACGCCTGATTCAAGGCATGTGCCGCGATCATGAATTAGCGCGCGATCTGACCCAAGACGTGTTTCTCGTTGCTTTTGAAAAAGTCGCACAATTACGGGATCCGAAGGCGCTTGGCGGTTGGTTAAAGCAGTTAACAGTGAACACCGCGCTGTCGCATTTTCGCAGGCCACAACAGCAAACCAATAGTGACGATAGCGCAGCACAACTCGATGCCGACGACTGGCTGAGTCAAACCGATTGGCTACAACAGCTTGATGATATCGACACGCT
The DNA here is from genome assembly GCF_000753735.1 of Pseudidiomarina atlantica. Taxonomy (GTDB): domain Bacteria; phylum Pseudomonadota; class Gammaproteobacteria; order Enterobacterales; family Alteromonadaceae; genus Pseudidiomarina; species Pseudidiomarina atlantica. The sequence continues at coordinate 553,767 of NZ_JPIN01000001.1, forward strand.
GCTAAGCGTTTTGGACGAACATGAATATCAACTGATTTGGCTGTACTTGGTCGAAGGCTACAGTCACGAAGAACTTGCTGAGCTGCTCAATGAGCAAGCCGCGACCGTACGCCAGCGCTACCATCGCGCACTCAAGAAATTACGACAGAGGAGTTCCAGATGAACCCATCAGGTCCACAGAAGCAATCACTCAGCCCTAGCGAAGAGTTGCTGCGTGAGCGGCTTAAAGCGCAAGCGGAGCCGCTGCAACCGGTCACTTGGCAAGAGCTAACAGCACGCCAAGCCACCGCTGTAAAGCAGGCGCAGCCAGCACGCTCGAAAGCTGTTGCACTGTGGCTGACGCCCTTCGCGGTAGCTGCTGCAGTGGCATGGTTGATGGTGGTGCAGCCGCTGTCAACGAACGGCCAAGCGAGACCACAAACGCCGATGTTGCTCGCGGGCAATTACCAGCTCGAAAGTATCGACCGCCAAATTCAGCAGGCTTACCTGCGTGGTGCGGACGATGCTACGATCACCGCCTTGTGGCAACAACGTGAAGTGCTAACAGCACAGGAGACGTTTTAATGAAACTCAGCGCACTTGGACTCAGCACCCTATTGCTAACCCTGTTAAGCACTCCGCTTAACGCAGCGACGCAAGAAGAGCAGCTGGCACGAGAGCATGCCCGCGCCGCAGCGATTGCCGCTGCCAAAAGCCAGGGCAAAGCTGCAACAGTTACCATGGAAGAACCAACGCGCAGCTATTTTGACTGGGGCGCAGTGGTGCACCCCAACGGCGAAGTTTTATCGGTGCGAAATGCTTCTGTGGCAGCAGAAATGGGACTCACAGCAGGTGATCGGCTACTGCAGGTTGATGACATCGATTTTAGTGAAGCAGGACTCGACACTATTGTCAGCCATCTGCAAGGGCTCGAGCATGACTCAACCTTCAACGTAACGGTTGCGCGCGATACGCAGACACTGACTTTAGGTGGCCGCGTGAAAGCAACCGTGATTCCGGGGTGGCGTCTTGAAGTCGATGTCGCGCAAGCGCAAGTGGATAAAACCGACGACGGTAGTTGCGGACGCGTCAGTGTGTTTGTGACACCACCAGAAGCGCGCGATTTATTTCCCGCATACTTCGTTAAAATTGATGATGATAACGTGCTCAGACGGCGATCAATTTACAAGCTAGATCCAGGCGTACATGTCATTGAGTTGCATGAGCTCATTACCGATCCATGGGTGCGTCGTTCAAGCAGTATGAGTAATGCCAAGCAGTTAGAAATTGATGTCAAAGCAGATACAACTTACTACATTGCAGCGAAGTTTAATCGCAACAAACGTTTGAGCACCGTGCGTGAGGAATATTGGGAGCCAGTGGTGTGGCGTGAAGTGGAACAAAAATGTGAGGGCGACTAACCGCCCTCACCTTTTATCACAGGGTTATTTGCTACCTTCGAGCAAATTGAGTGAGTTACCGATTTCAATTTTCTTCGGCTTCATCGCTTCTGGGATGATTTTTTCCAGACCAATGGTCAATAAGCCGTTTTCCATTTTCGCGCCTTTTACTTCAACGTGATCTGCTAAATTAAATTTGCGCTCAAAGCTGCGGAAAGCGATACCTTTATGCAGGTATTGCCGTTCTTCGTCCTGCTCTTCTTTACGTCCTTGAATCTTCAAAATACCGTTTTCAACTTCGATGCTCAGCTCATCGTCGGCAAATCCCGCGACAGCTAGGGTAATCGCGTAACGATTGTCGCCAATCACTTCGATGTTGTACGGAGGGTAACCGCCAGCGGCATTGCTATCGGTGCGCATTGCGGCATCCAATAAGCGGGCCATACGGTCAAAACCGATACTGCTGCGATAAAGTGGTGATAGATCAATAGTAGCCATGTTCATTCTCCTAAGAAGCAATGTTATGTGAATGTCGCGACTCTCTCAGAGACATCGCGTACACCTTAAAAATGGGACTGAGAAAATTGCTTTCAAGGCTTAATCGCAAAATTTTTTGCATTCAACGATCGTCATACAGCTGTCACTTGCGCTGTGGTATTATCGCCGCTACATGTAAAACGCTTAGGAGCCCCATTGTGAAATTTCGCCGCACTCTTTTACTCTCAGGAATCGCACTTGCTCTCGCGGGCTGCACGCAGAGCAACGCCAACGATGACGCTAATGCTAACGCTGCCGCAACTACTGAACAGGCACCGAATATCATCTTCTTGATTGGCGATGGCATGGGCTTTGAGTTTATCTCAGCATATCGTTACGCGATGAGTGAGCGTGGCGCTAACGCACTGGCACCGACGCCGTTTGATGACATGTTGGTGGGCGCCTCAACCACTTATCCAGATGACGATACTTGGGTCACCGATTCAGCTTCAAGCGCGACCGCACTCGCAACTGGAGTGAAAAGTTACAACGGCGCAATTGGCGTAGATGCCGATAAACATCCACAACAAACCATTATGGAAAAAGCCCGTGAATTAGGCTGGCACACTGGTGCTGTTGCCACTTCACAAGTGAATCATGCCACGCCAGCATCGTTTTTTACCCATCATCCGTCGCGCCAGATGTACAACGAAATCGCCGATTCTTACGCAACCACCAAATTTGGCGATAGCTGGTCATTTGACGTTTTGCTTGGCGGCGGCACCAGCTATTTTGACCGTGACGACAAGAATTGGTTACCTGAGTTAAGTGCACAAGGCATGAACGTTGTGACTGACATGGCCGAGCTTGAGCAAGCGCAAGCACCCGTTTTGGGATTGTTCGCGCCAGTGGGGCTCCCCTTTGCGCTCGATTCTGAACCTTATTTAGCCGAGCTTACCCGCAATGCACTGCGCATCCTTGATGCTGAACAAGCGCAAAGTGGTAAACCCTTTGCGCTGATGATCGAAGGTTCGAAAATCGACTGGTGTGGGCATGCTAACGATATCGCCTGTGCGGTGCACGAAATGCATGACTTTGCGCAAGCGTTACAAGTCGCAAAAGATTATCAAGCGGCAAACCCTAACACCATTATCGTGGTCACCGCTGACCATTCCACCGGCGGCTTGACCCTTGGGCAAGGGGGCGAATATCAGTGGTATTCAGAGCGCGTGATGGACATTAAAGCGACCATTGGCACCATGGTTAAAGGTCTTTTGGAGCGCCCTCGTGACCAGTGGCGTGCGTACCTCGAACCGCTATTGAATTTACCCGTGAGCGAAGCGCAATGGAGCGAACTGGTTGCCATTGAATTGAGCGCTACGAACGACCGCGGTGACGATGCTGACCTGCTGCAAGATGCATTGGTCAAATTAACCGGTGAACTCACTCGCACCGGCTGGACCACCAGCGGACACACCGCAGTAGATGTGCCTGTGATGGCCTCTGGTCCTTATGCCGAGCGCTTACGCGGCTACCAAGACAACACCGACATTGCGAAGGTATTGCTGGAAATCGTGCGCTAGCACGATTTCCACCCCAGCTCTTTCGCTCGCTGCGCCGCAAGTGCTGGTACATCGGTCTTGATAAAATGATGGTGCAAAATCTGCACCCCTAACATGTGATTAATCACCGCATCGAGTTGCACTTTTTCCTCGATTGCGGTGTTTTCATCTTCATGCTTGGCAAAGGTTTCCTGCACTGCTGCAAAATCCAATAGTCCCGCCTCTTGCACGGCTTCTTCCGACAAGAACTGATCGGCTAATTTCACCACTGCTTGCCACTTTTTCGGATCGGTATGCGCTGGCGGTGCCATAAAAGCGAACTTCTCGCGCTTGTACAACACTTCTGGTAATAAGCCTTTCATTGCTTCACGCAGCACGTACTTCTCTTTGTTGCCCTTGATGCGCAAATGCGGCGGTACGGTAAAGGCATACTCAGCCAAATGATGATCCAAGAAAGCTGGACGCGCTTCCATTGAGTTCGCCATATCCACGCGGTCACCACCCCAAGTCAAAATCTGTCCTTCGAGCATGGTCTTAATCCAGACATATTGTGCACGATCGAGCGGATGCCGCCCCCGCAGCATGGTCTCGTCCAGCGTGTCAGCAATAGCTTTACCCGGGTCATATTCCGCCACCTCGGCACGCCGATCAGCAGCGATCAGCGGTAGCGCAACATCGGCGCACGACAACCATGGCTGCACGCAACTCGGCGTGAAGCCCATTTTGGCATTGAAAGCGGGGCTGACAAACTCTTCGCGCGCCAACATGGCGCCTTTGAATAATTTATTGTTTTTCTCGAGCAATTCTTGCCACGATTTGCGTTCGCTCTCGGGCAGATGGTCCAAGCCATGTAAGAACATGTCTTTACGAAACGCCGGATAGCCGGCAAATAACTCGTCGGAACCCTCGCCCGTCAGCACCACTTTATAATTGGCCGCGTGTACCTGTTGACTCATTAAGTATTTGGCCACGCCAAGGGTGTTATAAATGGTGCGCTCGGTGTGCCAAATGGTTTTGACAAAGTGATCGTACAGGTCGTCCGCATTTAAGCGCATAATATGGTGATCGGCACCGGTGGCAGCGGCCATTTCTTCGGCAATGGGTGTTTCATCGTATTCGGCAGAGTCAAAGCCAATGGTAAAGGCTTTCACTGAGGTTTGCGTTGCCGCTGCAGATAGCCCCAGAATGGCACAGGAATCAATCCCGCCAGAGAGGTAGCAGCCTACGGGTACATCGGCCGTTAGACGCAGTTGTACAGCCTCTAGCAGGTGTTTACGTACGCCATCAATGTAACTTTGTTCGTCGACGTCATCACCTGGATACTCTTGCTCCAATGGAAAGTTCACGTCCCAATATTGGTGTTCACTGATCTGCAATTGGCCGTCGCGCCGCTCAATTTTTACCACTTGCCCTGGAGCGACTTGGCGGATCCCCGCAAAGGCGGTCGAGCCCGGCACCATAACTTGAATCAACTGATGGTAAAGCCCTTCTGAAGAGAACTCACGTTTGACCTTAGGGTGCGCAAACAATACTTTTAGCTCTGATCCAAACACCACACCATCATCGGTTTCAGTGTAATACAACGGCTTGATGCCGAAGCGATCGCGCACCAAATACATGGCGTCGTCCTGTTGGTCATAAAGCGCAAACGCAAACTCGCCACGCAATTGCGTTAACGTTGCGTCGAGTCCTTCGCGCTCGAACAGGTGCAAAACGATTTCTGAGTCACTTTTACTACGAAAGCGTGCACCACGCGCGGTTAAATCGGCGCGAATCCGTTTAAAGTCGTAAAATTCACCGTTATGCGCCAACAACAAGCGCTGGTCAGCGGAAACAAACGGCTGCCGCGCACGGTCTTCGTTCAAGTCGATAATCGACAAACGCGCGTGACTAAAACCAACGCCGGTGTCAGGCATCACTTCATAGCCAAAGCCGTCTGGCCCGCGGTGATGCATAATTGCCGCCATATTGACGAGGGTTTGCGCGTCCGGTGTTTGATCGGCGCGCTGATTAAAAATTCCTGCAATACCACACATGTTTGCTACTTCCTCGTAAGTTATCCGTTATCACACCACGTCAATGACGCGTTCCGCCCGCTCCACCATACATGTGAGCAACGCCATGCGTAAAAACACGGCGCCACGTGCTTGGCTGAAATACCAGTTGTGCGGAGTGTTATCGAGATCCATTGCCAGTTCTTCGCCACGTGCCAGCGGATGCAAAATAATGGCATCGTGTTTTAGCGGCGACTTGGCGCTCAAACTAAAGCTATTGCCATAGGTATTAAAGGTGTCGCCTTCCCATGAGATGGCATTGATGTACACCACATCGAGCTCGGGTAACACGGCATTTAAATCGGTAGTGATGCGAATCTTTATGCCGCGCAGTTCCAGTTCTTCACGCTGATCAGCGCCAAACAATTCAGCGGCACTGGCTTCATCGTGAATGATCACCAGCTCTTCGACGGCATGAGGAAACACTGACAGACTCTTCAACAAACTGCGCACCGTGCGCATTTTGTTCGGCACGCCAATCACGCCAATTTTTATCTTCTCGTTGTTGCTGGCATCAAGTAGCGCCGGGCGCCACTTAAATATTGCATACATGTCAGCTAAGGCTTGCGTGGGGTGTTCATCGGTGCCGTTGCCGGCGTTGATAATCGGAATCCGCAGTGCATCCATCATCTCAAACAACGACGATTCATTGGTGTCGCGCAGTACCACGCAATCACCGTAGTTGTTAAACATTTCCGCGACATCGGCGAGGCTTTCGCCTTTGGCAATACCGGTGGTCGAACGGTCGGTAATCGACATAATATCGCCACCCAAGCGATGCCAAGCGCTCTCAAACGACAGCCGTGTACGAGTACTCGGTTCGTAAAACGCGCTGATCAAAATCTTGTTCTGCAGTGGCGAATGAAAGCGTTTCGGATTGCTTTCTATTTTCGCCGCCAAGCGAAATAACTGCTTCATGGTCGCTTGATCGAATTGATCACCTGACACAATATGCTGATTCGCTAACTGCACCAAATAATCGCCGTCCTCTTGAATGGCTCTCAGTAATGCTTTGGGGTGCGCATCACCATAGACATCCGGACGTTCACGCTCAAACGAGACGTCATTTACGTTCATATTGAATTACCATAATTGTTTAGAAAGGAAATCTTTAAGCCACAACGCTAGCAAAATGAGCGGTGCGCAAGCAGTTAACGCTAAGCAGACCCACACCAGTGTACTAAACGCAGTTAATTCTACGATCATGACTGCTGCTCCTCTGCTTCATTTAAATCGTCCCAGTTGAATTCACTACGACTAAAACTTAACCCTAGCCCACAAATAGTCGCCGAGACAATGCACGACACCAGTGCAGCCACATAAAAGCCGATCACGAAGTAACCAGTGAGACCTAAAACTGTGCCAAAGAACATGGCAGCAGCTGCCCAACGCCCTGGCAGGCGACGGGTATAAAGACCGAGCACAATAGGGAAAATAGTGCTGGCGACAAAGGCTCCGGCAAAGTTCAATAAGGCGCCAAGCGTCGCAATTTGCGGCAAACACAGTAACCAAGTGAGTACCCCTAAGCCCAGAATACTGTAGCGGTTAAAGCGCAGCAGATGCGCATCGCTGGCCTCTGGCCGAAGTTTTTTATGATAAATATCGCGCGTCACCAGATCGGAGGTTGCCGCCAGCAAGGAGTCGAGGCTTGAGGCTAAGGCCGAGAACACCACGATAAATACGACCACAGCGCCTACCTTGCCAAGCACCTCGGCTGCCACCATCGGGCCAACCATGTCGGCGCTCGGCGGAAAAATACCTAGTTGCGGTGCCGCCAGTGCAATAAAACCGGTAACGATGGGAATCGGCAGCCACAACAGGCCTCCCAGCAAAAACGCTTTGAACGCAACTTTGCCTTTAAAGGCGAGCGCGCGCGACCACCAAACATTAGAATGAAAAATTTCGCCCAAACCGAAGAAAATATTATTAAACAGAAACATCATCGCGGCGGGGAACAACACATCAAGCAATTGCGGATGATTGCTTTGCACCTCGCTGTGAATCGACTCAAGACTCACGGTATCGATGAGGAACCAGGCAATCAGCACCACCCCGATGATAATAATCAGTGCCTGAATAAAGTCAGTGGCAATGACCGCACGCAACCCACCAAATAAGGTGTAACCCACGCAAATAATGAGAATGGCAGTCATGCCAATGTGGTAATCGAGGCCGCTAAGTGCTTCGAGCAAAATGCCGCCAGCCATGCCTAAGCTAACCAACCAGCCGAATGCGTAAACCACCGAAATCGCGATAAACACGTACCAAGCTAAACGACCATAACGGAGTCGGATAAAATCGCCAGAAGTATAGCCATGGGGCATCAATCGCTTAATTCGAGCCGCTAATGGCGCAAAAAGAATCAGTCCCAACGCAGCAAACGAATACCCCACCATGCCCCATACGCCGAGTTGGTAGGTAAGCTGCGGCGCCACCAGCGTAGTGTTGCTGGTGACCCAAGTGGCCATTGCCGTGGCCGCCGCCAATGCAAAGCCAACATTACGCCCCGCTAAGGCAAAATCTTCGTGGGTTTTATTGGCGCGCCCCAGATACCAGCCAAACAAGACCCAAGCCACGCCAAACAGCACAACAAGCGTTAGCCCTAGACTACTGGACAAGGCGAAACCGCTGGCTTCGTTCATACCCGCCTCCGCAATATCAGTAAGCTAGCAACCAACAAGATAAACAACGCAAGTCCAATAAAAAACAAGCTGTAGGCTTGCCAACGCGGATAGTGATTCACCGTCACCTTTACCACGTTGCTTGATGCCTCAGCGGCGTCTGCTGCTGGCTGTAAACGAAAAAAGTACTCGCCGTCGGTAAAGCCAGTCAGGGTGATTTGCTCGAAGTCGCCAAACCATCTAAATTCCGCATCAATAGTGTCAAATGTGGCTGATTGGCTTTGCTGCAACACCAGTTGTTGTTGTGGTGCGGGAGTGATCGATAAAGTGAAGTAGCCTTCGCGACTCGGCGCGTCAGGACCACTGAGTTGGTAACTATCGTTATACGCAAGGGCGGGTCGCGCAAGCAGCGTGATGAGTAACAACAGGGCAATGTGAATAAAGCTATATGAACTACCGCCGCTGGTTTTCGGCACGATTCCTTCCCTTGGCTCTGTTGCTTACAGGCTAGCAAGCCACAGAAATCAATGCAACTTTCAGGGATCTGACTTTCGAGTCATTGCGTATCAGGTTATGCTTAACACTTATTACGAGGAAGGTTGTTACCATGAGTTATGTGTTTTTATGCAGTATGGGAGCCAATTTAGCGCCCGAGCAGAACTTCGCCAAGGCGCGTGAACAGCTCAGCCGGCTTGGACACACGACCTATTCCCGTTCGGCCTACACCCAGCCGGTCGCGATTGACACCGACAAGCAATTTTTAAATGCGTTATTTTTAATTGAAACTGAACTTGATGCGGTAGCGCTAAAAGCTGCGTTCAACCAAATCGAAGAAAACTTGGGCCGCGATCGCTCAGATCCGCTTTGTAGCCAAAAAGATCGGCCGATGGACATTGATATTCTGGGCGAGTTGAACGCCGAGGATAACGCCAGCGCTTGGCAGCAAGTACCTGATTATTTGCAAGCGATGAGTGCCAGTCTCAAGCGCGTTGCCGAGCAAATGGAGGCGATTGCATGAGTCACACGCAAACAGCCCTCATCACCGGTGCCGGACGCCGTTTCGGTTTTGAACTTGCGAAAGCACTACTGGCGGAAAACTATCGCGTGTTCGCCCACTACAATACTTCGCGGGCGGGCATCGATGAGCTAGAGCAATTGGGCGCTGTTGGTGTGCAGGCCGACCTCACCGATCATCAGGCGGTGCTCAAACTGATTGCTCAAGTACAAGCGAAAACCGAGCGTTTAGATTTACTCGTCAATAACGCTTCAGTTTTTGTGCAAAACCCAGCAGTCGATGCCGATCCGGCTATGCTTGCAGCTATGTTTCAGGTGCACGTGCAAGCGCCTTACACATTGATCACGCAACTGCGCCCGCAACTCGAAGCGAGCGACAATGCCTTAGTCGTGAACATTACCGATATTTACACCGACAGCCCTTCCACCGACTACATCGCCTACTGCGCCGCCAAGTCTGGATTGGCGAATTTGACCTTAAGCTTCGCTAAAGAGCTCGCGCCGAAGATTCGCGTTAACGGTATTCAACCGGGACCGATTCTGTTTTTGCCTGAACACGACAGCGAGCACCGCCAAAAAGTACTGGCTGAGACACCGCTTGAAGTCGAAGGCGGCTTACAACCGATGATCCAAACGGTGCGCTTTTTACGTGACAACCCATTTGTCACCGGTGAATTTATTAAAATCGATGGTGGCCGCGCGCTGAACATCTAAAAGCTGTGACACATGACGTTACACACAAAAAAGCCAGGCTTGCGTAACAAGCCTGGCTTTTCTTTTTAAGCAAGCTCTCTGCTTAGGCAGCGAGCATCTGACGCAATACGTAATGCAAAATACCACCGTTTTTGTAGTACTGCATTTCGTTATTGGTGTCGATACGGCACTTCACATCAAAGCTGACTTTTGAACCGTCATCTTTGGTCGCTGTGACCGTTACCATTTGACCTGGCTTAAGATCTGCATCGATGCCGGTAATATCGATTTGTTCATGACCGGTCAGACCATGGGCTTGCACGCCTTGCCCTTCTTCAAACTGCAACGGCAACACGCCCATACCGATAAGATTTGAGCGGTGAATACGCTCAAAACTCTCAGCGATAACAGCTTTCACCCCAAGCAAAATGGTGCCCTTGGCAGCCCAGTCACGGCTCGAACCGGTACCGTACTCTTTACCTGCAAGCACAACCAACGGTGTATTGTCTTGCTGATACTTCATGGCTGCATCATAAATCGACATCTGCTCGCCCGAAGGCACGTGCACGGTGTAACCACCCTCGACGTCATCAAGCATTTGGTTCTTAATGCGAATGTTAGCGAAGGTACCGCGCATCATGACTTCGTGATTACCACGACGCGAACCATAGGAGTTGAAGTCTTTCACCGCCACCCCATTGGCCTGCAAGTATTTACCCGCTGGCGAATCTGGCTTGATTGAACCCGCTGGTGAAATATGGTCCGTAGTGATCGAGTCGGCAAACAAGGCCAACACGCGCGCACCTTTAATGTCGCCAATCGGCGCGAGTGGCTTATCGATCTCGGTAAAATAAGGCGGATTTTTCACGTAGGTCGAATCATCGCTCCAATCGTAGGTTTTACCCTCACCGATTGGAATGCCTTGCCACTCTTCATCACCGTCAAAAACTTCAGCGTATTCTTTGCGGAACATTTCGCCATCAACAAAGTTGACCGCTTCGGCAATTTCTTTACTGCTTGGCCAAATATCCTTCAGATACACCGGATGACCGTCTTGGTCTTCACCCAACGGCTCCGAGCTCAAATCGATGCGCGTGGTACCGGCAAGCGCATAAGCCACCACTAAGGGCGGCGATGCCAACCAGTTGGCTTTTACTTCAGGATGCACGCGGCCTTCAAAGTTGCGGTTACCGGACAATACCGATGAAACCGTGAGATCACCGGCATTAATGGCCTTGCTAATTTCGTCCGGTAGCGGACCTGAGTTACCGATACAGGTCGTACAGCCGTAGCCCACCAAATTGAAACCAAGTTTGTTCAAGTGCTCCGTGAGTCCTGCTTTGGCAAGGTAGTCGGTGACCACTTTCGAACCAGGGGCGAGTGACGTTTTCACCCAAGGCTTACGCGAGAGACCTTTTTCGACCGCTTTTTTCGCGACTAAACCTGCCGCCATCAATACGCTCGGGTTGGAAGTGTTGGTACACGAAGTAATCGCAGCAATCACCACATCACCATGCGATAAGGTGTAATCCTTGCCTGGGACTTCAATTTGTTTGTCTTTTTCATTGGCACGGCCGGCCTGCTCGAGAATCAAATCAAAGTTCGATTTTAACTGCGTCAGCGCTACCCGATCTTGCGGACGCTTCGGACCCGCTAATGACGCGACGACCGTACTCAAGTCCAATTCAAGTGAATCGGTAAAGGCTGGCTCATCGCCAGATTCACGCCACATACCCTGCGCTTTGCTGTAGGCTTCAACCAGCGCGATGGTATCTTCATCACGGCCTGATAATTCAAGATAACGCAAGGTTTCGTTGTCGACTGGGAAGAAGCCACAGGTCGCCCCATATTCCGGCGCCATATTGGCAATGGTAGCGCGATCGGCCAGTGGCAAGTTATCCAAACCAGGACCGTAAAATTCAACAAACTTACCTACCACGCCTTGCTTACGCAGCATTTGCGTCACTGTTAGCACCAGGTCGGTCGCAGTCACGCCTTCAGGCAATTTGCCATGCATCCGGAAACCGACAACTTCAGGAATCAGCATAGATACAGGCTGCCCCAACATTGCGGCTTCAGCTTCGATACCACCGACGCCCCAACCCAAAATACCTAAGCCATTAATCATGGTGGTATGCGAATCGGTTCCGACCAAGGTATCTGGCATCACCATGGTCTTATCGCCTTCTTGGCGAGTCCACGCGACTTTACCTAAGTACTCAAGGTTTACTTGGTGACAAATCCCTGTGCCCGGCGGCACCACGCGGAAATTTTCAAAGGCACTTTGACCCCAGCGTAAAAACTGATAGCGCTCGAAATTACGTTCCATTTCGATCCGCACGTTTTCTTTAAAAGCTTCAGGTGTTGCGAATTTGTCCACCATGACCGAGTGGTCAATGACCAAATCCACTGCCGACAAGGGGTTAATTTGTTCAGGATCTTGTCCCGCTTTCGCCACCGCATCGCGCATCGCGGCTAAATCAACAATCGCTGGGACCCCGGTAAAATCTTGCATCAACACGCGCGCTGGGCGGTACTGAATTTCGCGGTCTGACTTACGCTCATGCAGCCATTTGGCGATGGCCTCAACATCATCGACCGTCACCGTGTCGCCGTCTTCGTTGCGTAACATGTTTTCGAGCAACACTTTCATCGAATTTGGCAGCTTATCAACATCGGCAATGTGCTTCAGTTGTTCTGCCGCTTTCGGCAGGCTGTGATAATGATAGGTCTTACCGTTTACTTCTAACGTACTTAACGTTTTCAAGCTGTCGTGGCTCGACATAGCTTACTCCTTTTTGAAACGATACATCCTCTAAGCTTAGCCGTATTTTTGCGGTTCAGCCATAACACATAATTATGTTCACTATGGGATCATCCACCGTAAAGATCAACTGTCTAAGCCGCTGAAAGCATGAAAGATTGCGATTCAACTCGCTTTATCTAGCGTGCTTGCGCTACCATGCTATAACTTAATCACAACTACTCCGATAACGGAAACCTACTGCTGATGCCTCACGCCAAACTTGCACTGTTTGAAAGCCTTGGTCAGTACATGGACTTGTTAATGGACGCTATCTGTGTGGTCAACGCTGAGGGTGAGTTCATTTACATTAGTGCTGGCGGCGAGCGCGTGTTTGGCTATACACCACAACAGATGCTCGGGCACTCCATGTTCGAGTTTATGCACCCTGATGACCACGAGCGCACTCGCGCTGCTGCACATGAGATAATGCAAGGCGTCAGTAAGTACGACTTTGAAAACCGCTATATTCGCAAAGATGGTAGCGTGGCATGCATTGTCTGGTCCGCTCGCTATGCCGCCGAAGACAACTTACGCATCGCCGTCGCCCGCGACGTGACCGAGCAGCGCCGCATCGAACAAGAACGTGAGCAATTGTTGCGCCGACTCGAACGACAAGCGCACTATGATCCGCTCACCGGGCTGCCGAATCGTAGCTATTTTTATCAACATGCCGAACATGTACTCGCGCGCTCTACCGATGTTGCCGTGGCCTATATTGATCTTGACCGTTTTAAGCACATTAACGATGAATGGGGCCATGCCATGGGTGACCAAGTGCTGCATGCCATTGCCCAGCGCTTAATGCATAATGTGCGTAGTCACGACACTATTGCACGCATTGGCGGTGATGAGTTTGTGATTCTATTTGAGCGCGTGCAGCAACGCGAAGCGGTCGAACGGGTCGCACAGAAACTTATCGAACAGTTGCGCAAGCCGATTGCCGTCGCCGACCATATATTTCACTTAGATGCTAGCATCGGCGTGGCGATGGCAGCGCCAGATTTGACGCTCGAACAATTGTTGCAGCGCGCAGACGCTGCCATGTATCAAGCAAAACGTGACCCCAAGGTCGCAATTGTTATAGAATAATTAGCCTTACGAAAGAGCACACAGGAACCTTTATGAGCCAAGTTTTGCACGACCTACTTGACCTGCTTTCACTTGAAACTATCGAAAACGGAATTTACCGCGGTCAAAGCCAAGACTTAGGATTCGGCGCCGTATTCGGCGGACAAGTGATAGGACAAGCCTTGTCTGCAGCAAAGGAAACCCTGCCTGAAGGTCGCAAAGTGCACTCACTACATTCCTATTTTCTGCGTCCTGGTGATGCCCATAAACCCATCGTCTACGATGTCGAAAACGTACGCGATGGCAAAAGCTTCTCAACCCGCAGAGTGAAAGCAATTCAGTATGGCAAACCGATTTTCTATATGACCGCCTCGTTCCAAGTTGACGAGCCGGGCTTTGAACATCAAGACTCCATGCCTGACGTTCCGGGACCGGAAGGCTTAGTCTCAGATATCGATATCTACCGTGAACATGCCGAGCTGATCCCAGAGAAGATTCGCAATAAGTTTATTTCAGAAAAACCCATCGAAATGCGCTTTGTGACCGCCAACAACCCGTTTAAGCCACAAGTCGACGCACCACGCCGCTTCGTTTGGATTAAAGCTAACGGCGCGATGCCTGATGACCCGCGCATTCACAAGTACCTTTTGGCCTACGCATCAGATTTCAATTTTCTGCCCACAGCACTGCAGCCACATGGCGCAAGTTTTGCCCAGCCCGACATCCAAATGGCGACCATCGACCATTCGATGTGGTTCCACAAAGACTTTCGCCTAGATGATTGGATTCTATATGCCATTGACAGCCCCGTCGCTTGCGGCGCCCGTGGCTTGGTTAGAGGTCAATTCTTCACTCGCGACGGCGTACTCGTTGCCTCTACCGCGCAAGAAGGCGTCATGCGCAAGCATGCCAAGAAGTAGGCATTGGACGCGTAACTCCTCAGATTTTTTGGGGTAGTTACAAAGCCCCGCGAGGGTGAGGCTTTGGATTCAAATGCTACTTAGCTAGCATGTAGATCAAAGAAAACACCACTAACAAGCTAATACAAACAACTCTTAAAGATGTGCAAGCCCAGGGCAACCGCATAAATGCTCATTAATCAACCATGCTACTGAA
>NZ_JPIN01000002.1 GCF_000753735.1 Pseudidiomarina atlantica
TTGATAGACACAAAGTTCGAATGACTTTACCAAATGGTGCGTGTAACGACACGTAGCCCGTACTTCTAGTACGGGGAAACAAGCAGAGTGGCACTAAAGCTCTTCTTACAATCAGCCTTCATATTGTACAAGTTTACGCCTGGCGGCCATAGCGAAGTGGAACCACCTGATCCATTCCGAACTCAGTAGTGAAACGCTTCAGCGCCGATGGTAGTGTGGGGTTTCCCCATGCGAGAGTAGGTCACTGCCAGGCACCTAATTAGATGAGACCCCGAGCTTCACCGCTCGGGGTTTTTTCGTTTTAAGAGCCGTTACTCGTTAATCGTTAATCGTTAATCGTTAGGGTGAGGTCGTGGCGCTTCTCTCTAACGAATAACGATTAACGAATCACGGCTCTTCAGCTCTTTAGCTCTTCACGCTGCCGGAGCCGCTTTCGATAATCGTGAGCTTCCCTACTTCGCGCACCTCTATATCACCCGAACCATCGTCGATCGTCACTTCACCGCGCACGTTTTCAACCAACATACTGCCAGAACCATCGTCGATCACCACATCACCATTTGAGCCGTTGACCGTGATATTGCCTGAGCCATCATCTACCTTTAACAGCAAGTCTTGTGGCATTCGTACAGTGACGTCCATGTATGGATTGTTCGATCCATAGCTGGAGTTATCAAAGGTTGCTACCAAAAAAGCAGTGTCGCCTTGTGCTTCAAGTGAGAAGCGGATATCCCCGGTGTCGTGATGATAGACTTCTGCGGTAACTTCGATGGCATCGATAGTGCTATCGCCTTCAATCACCAAGCTACCCGCACCAGCGAGTACATCTAAGGCCTCTAAATCTGCTACGGCAAGGCTCAATTGCCGAGTGTCATGGATCAGATCACGGTCGCCCCAGTCAATGTTGCCACTCTTGCCATCAACATAGATAACGCAGCCACTGAGTAAAAATGCAGCCGAAGCTGCGAGTAAAGTAAGTTTCATTTGTTTGTCCTATAAGTCCCCACATTCCGTACTTATACTAGATGAAAAGAACGTTATTCGTTAATGGTTATTGGTTAGGAGAAGGTTCAAATAAGCACCCCCTAACGAATAACGAGTAACGGATCACCCTTTAATTCTAATAAATCGAATGAACGATGCGAAATATAGCGCTTTTTATTTCATTTGCTTCAACTAAAATGACCATCAACAAGCGTAAGGAAACATTATGTTGCGAAATAACACAACCAGTTACGGTTGGGCTGCCATCGTCATCCATTGGCTGTCAGCGGTTACCGTCATCGGCTTATTTGCCCTCGGTTATTGGATGCTGACGTTGAGTTACTACGACCCGTGGTATCGCGAAGGACCTTGGTGGCATAAGTCGTTTGGCATCTGCTTACTCGCGCTGACGTTGCTGAGAGTGCTGTGGCGTTGGTTCAATCCTAAGCCCAAGGCACAGGGAGCAAAGTTTGAGCAAGTGGCAGCAGGTATTGGCCATGGACTGCTCTACACCCTGCTCTTAGTGACCATGATCAGTGGCTATTTGATCTCAACAGCCGATGGTCGCGGTATTGAAGTATTCGGTTGGTTCGAAGTGCCGGCGTTCATCACCAGCATTCCGAATCAAGAAGACATTGCCGGCGACGTGCATTGGTACGCCGCTTTAAGTTTAGTGATTTTGGCAGGTGGGCACGCGCTTGCTGCGTTAAAACATCACTTTTGGGACAAGCATGACACTCTTAAACGCATGCTTAAACCACAACGATAGGAGCTAGTATATGAAAAAGTTAATCTTAGCTGCAGCACTTGGTGCTGTAATGAGTTCAGCGGTAAGTACCGCACAAGCCGAAGACTATGTGATTGATATCGAAGGCCAACATGCTTTTGTTCAATTCAAAATTAGCCATTTAGGCTACAGCTATTTGCTTGGTGAATTCACCGACTTCGATGGCACCTTTAGCTATGACGAAGCGAATCCAAGCGCTGCTAAAGTAGACGTCACCATCGACACGACCAGCCTTGACAGTAATCATGCCGAGCGCGATAAGCACTTGCGCAGCGATGACTTCTTAGCGGTCGATGATTACCCAGAAGCACGCTTCGTTTCAACCAGCTATGCGCCTAATGGTGATGGCACGGGTACCTTGAGCGGTGACCTGACCTTACGTGGCGTTACCAAGCCGATTGAAATTGCAGTAAGCGAAGTGGGTGCAGGTCCAGATCCATGGGGTGGCTTCCGTCGCGGCTTTGAAGGTTCAGTGACCTTGACCTTGGCAGACTTTGGTATTGATTACGACTTAGGTCCGGCGTCAAAAACTGTCGACATGTACCTATCGATCGAAGGTATTCGCCAGTAAGCCGGCGGCTTTAACGACGAAAGAAGAGAGCGCTGCGTTTAATGACGCAGCGCTTTTTCGTAGGCGCTCAACGCTGCAGCCGAATTACCTTGGGCAGCGTAAACTTGGGCAAGATCTAACCAAAGACGCTGCGACGGCACAAGTTCAGCCGCACGTCGCAACGCACGCTCGGCTAATGACCATTCCTTGGTTCGCATCGCCAGTTGTCCCATCGCTTGCAGCAATAAGCCGTCTTCCGGCGTTTTCTTTAATTGTTGCTGTAAGTAGTCACGTAACTCCGGACCGGCTACCAATAATTGTTGCTGTAACAACTCAGCAAGCTGTAAATCACCGCGTTTTAAACCACGCGCTGCGACTTTGTCAGCGGCTTCCTCTTGTTGTAATTGCACCAAGGCTTGCAAATAAGCACGCCGGATCGCTGCATTACGGCGTGCATCGCGCGACAGTTCACGCCAGCCAGCTTGCAATGCACTATTACCATTGCGGCCCAGCGCGAGAAAGTGTTCGCGGTAGGCACGTTCGGTTAACGCGGTATGCTCGGTCGCAGAAAAGACCTGTAAGCGCTCGGCATCGGCCAGGCTGTCGATAATATCTTGCCAGCGGTGTAAGCTTTCATACGCGCGCAAGGCCAGCCTTAACAGTTGTGGGTGTTGCGGGTATTGCTTACGCAAGCGTTGGATTTCGACCTCATGCTGAGCAGCCAGTTTTGGATTTTCCCGCATGCTAAACAAAGTTTCCGCTAACACTATGTGGTCAGGCGTCGGTGCATGCTGTAGCCAATCACGCGCTTGTTCGAAGTCTTCGAGCTGCGCTGCAGAGTAACTGGCAAGCAACGCGACCGTACCGTCGTGGCGTAACTGCCAACTACGGTTAAATGCTGCCGAGGCGGCGCGATAATCACCGTTGACTAAAGCTGCGGCTGCTTGCTCAGCGGCAGCCTGGGCTTTACTGTCGCGGCGCCGACCGAACCATTTGATACCCCATGAAGTGCCGCGCACCAGGCGCATGATGGAGTGCCAAAGAAAACGCACAAGAATGAAAGCCACAGCCAACAATATCACCGAAGCGACTAAGCTGGTCTCAATCGTATAGTTGCCCACCGCAATGAGCACGTAGCCGGTATTACCGTCCCACAATGGACCGATAAATAAGCCCGCGATCAGCAGTAAGACAATGATCCATGCATATTTCATTGCGCTGCTCCTGCGCTCAGGTTCGCTGCTATGCGGTTAAGTACAGTTGGACTACGTAACTGGGTCGGCAACTCCAGCACTAACTGCTGTTGGGCTAATTTGCCAAGCGCATTCTGTAACGATTGTACCGGCAGTTCGCTATCGCTGGCGAGTTGCGCCAATAAGTCTTGCGCCTCCTGCAAACTCGTCTGATAGAGCTCGGCTGATTGGCTCAGTGCGGCTTGTTGCGCCAATTGTAATTGCAACAGTACACGCTGTTTTGCCAAAGCGACAAAAGCCGCAGACAGTTGCGGTTGAATCGGCTGTTCACGATGCTCGATGCGCACTAACTGGTTGAACAAGGTTTGTGCATTATCTTGCAGATGGGTGTACCAAGGTGCGTCGGCAGGTGTGGTTTCGCTGGTCACCGAAAAGCTTGGTGCGCGCAGCTGCCAATCTTGTTGTTGCAGCTGTTGTCGCAAACTGCTGAGCTGCATCGCAACTTGCAAGTGCGCGTCGGTGGTTAAGCCTTGCAGCGCGACTTTATCGTCATTAATGGCTTGGCGCGCGGTTTGAAAAGCCGGGTTATTTAATGCTGCTAGATGGCTGTCTGCAAGTTCCAACAGCTGCATAGCGGCCGTTGGCTGCTGGTCAATATAAAGCTTGTTGTTGGCGCGCTCAGCTAGATGCCGCGCTTCGATAATACGCCATTCCGTCGCTTGCGAAACGTCAAGGCTGGCAAACTCTGCTTGCACGCCCTGCACCGCCCGTTTTAAGTCCGACAATTCTTGTGCTTGTGCCGCTAATTGGCGTTGGCGCTCCCGCGTGGCATCGGCAAGCTGCTCACGCACGTCGTTGGGTAAGCGCTTTTGTTGCTGTGCAAGGTTTGCCAGTTCGCGCTCCAAGTCGCTTAACTGCTGCTGTTGTTGCTCACTTGTCGTCTGTAACTGGGCATTGGTGGCGAGTAAGTCTTGATAGACATAGCGGTAACCTAACCAACCACTTACGGCGAGCACTGCTAACAACACCACTATCACTAACCAAGGCAGGAGACTGGCTTTGCGGCGTTGCGGAGCCGCTGCTGTTGATGCGGTCGTATCGTCAGTAGCGTCAACCGTCGGTTCGGTAGTTTCCGCGAGTTGGCTGTCTTGTGCCATAAGTTATGCTTCCTTCATTGATTGCAAAGCCCGTTGCCATGCTTCTACCATAGCAAAACTGGCGGCGCTGTCAGCTACTACGACGTGTTTCGTAATAGCGGCAGGTAATAATTGTTGTAAGCGACTGCTGGCCACCACCCAAGTACACTGTGCCAGCCAGTCGAGTGCCGGGCGTGGAACCGCTGCCAAGAATGCACCAAGTTGTTCGGCACTACTCACCATAATAGTATCGACACTTTGCTGCCAAGCTTGAATCTGCGCAGCGCTCGGCGCGGTTGGCACACGCTCGTATACTTCCAAGTGTGTCACTTTGGCACCACGCGCGCGCAAAGTCTCGGCAAAGAGCTCGCGACCACCACGACCACGGATGACCAGCCAATTTTGCTCCGCCACGTTTTGTAACTCGGGCAAGGCAAGCAAGGTATCGCTGTTGTGTTGTCGCCATGGACAACTGACCGGTCGTTTTACCACCCGTGCAATCGCGCGCGCCGAAGTAGGGCCAACGGCATACCAGCGGCAACGCGGCATGGCTTGGTCTGGAGCCCAAGCGTGTGCTTGCTCAGCGAAATACTGCGCCGCGTTAACGCTGACCATCATGGCGCCATCCCATGGGCTTGCTAATACTTGCGTGAGGCTATGATTAGGGTCGTCATAACCGCGGATTTGCAACATGCTCGCAGGTTCGCATTGCAACCGCAGATTATGCTGTGTCGCACGTTGCTGGAGCAGTTGTTGCAGTTCCTCGGCCTGGGCCGCTGGACGCAGAATTAGCACATGGCTCATGAGTGTAGGTCGTTCTCCGCGTAGACGTCTGCTAAGATTTTACCGGCGCCACGGGTCAGTAGGTATTCTGCTAACTCAGTACCTAAAGCTTCGGCATGATCGCGGTGACCTTTGATATCGCCTTCGATAATCTCGCTACCGTCCGGTCGCCCCACCAAACCGCGTAAATGCAGCTGGTCGTCGTGCAATTCTGCGTAAGCACCAATCGGCACCTGGCAACCGCCTTGTAAACGGCGGTTCATGGCGCGTTCAGCCAGCACACAACTGGTGGTATCGGCGCAGCTCAACGGTGCCAGTAAAGCTTTAGTCGCAGCATCATCGCTACGGCATTCGATACCTAGCACGCCCTGTCCGTTGGCAGGCAAGCAGATTTCTACCGGAATGCGTTGGCGAATGCGTTCGCCCAAGTTCAGTCGAATCAGGCCTGAGGCAGCCAAAATGATCGCGTCGAACTGGCCGTCGTCGAGTTTGCCGAGCCGCGTTTGCACGTTACCGCGCAAATCCTTTACGACCAAATGCGGAAACTGCGCCAACACCTGACACTTGCGCCGCAGGCTGCAGGTACCGACCACCGCACCTTCCGGCAGCTCATCAAGACTGTTGTAGTGATTCGACACGAAGGCATCACGCGGATCTTCACGTTCACAAATTCCAAACAGCTCGAGTCCCTCTGGAAACTCGACCGGCAGATCTTTCATCGAATGTACGGCTAAATCAGCACGACCGTCGAGCATGGCGACTTCAAGCTCCTTAACAAACAGGCCCTTGCCGCCTATTTTTGCCAAAGGCGTATCCAAAATAATATCGCCCTTGGTGCTCATCGGTAGTAATTCGACGGTTAAACCCTCGTGCAACGCCTCAAGCCGTGCTTGAATATGCTCGGCCTGCCACATCGCCAATAAGCTTTTGCGGGTAGCTATGCGTAATGTTTGACTCATCCGATGCTCCGCCTTAACTCTGCGCGTCTAAGGTTAAATCTTGCTCGGCTTGCTTGCTACCTGATTCGGTGAGCAGTTGCCACAGCTCGGCACCGGTGCGATTATCGATCCATTGGCCATCACGGTACTCAAAGTGATGCCCGTTAAATTTGGTCGCTACCCAGATTTGTTGCAACGGTGGTTGCTTGTTAATGACCATTACCGTGCGGTTCGGAAAGGTGATCTCTAACATATCGCCATCGCACTCACTGTCGATGTCGATGCCGGTGTTTTCGAAAGCTGCTTCTATCGCCCAAATGGTCGCTTCGGCGATCTCATGATATTCATGGTCTTGCATGTCCACTCCTAGTAATGACATTTGTGCGCTGCAATGCGATGATAAGCACACGTTTCAATCGCGAATCACAAGGGTACAGTTTACCGATGTTTAAGCTGAAAGTAATGCGTCCGATCATTGTAGCAGCTAGCTTGTGCTTGGTCGCCTGTGGACAAAAGGGTCCACTGGAAATGCCAGCACCTGCTGAGAAGAATCAGCCATCGGCATCTGTAACCGTGACGCACGTACAGGATAGCAACGTAAAATCATGAGTTTTCAATATAAAGAGACCGAAATGTTCGCAGAAGACTGCGCGGTGACGGACCTTGCTAAAAAGCACGGGACGCCGCTGTTCATCTATTCTAAAGCTGCGATCACAGCAAACTGGGAGCAGTTTGCCAAACATTGGCCCGCACCGAACAAACTTTGTTATGCGGTCAAAGCCAATTCTAACTTAGCTGTATTGAACCTGTTAGCCCGTTTAGGTGCCGGTTTTGATATCGTTTCTGGGGGCGAGCTCGCACGCGTATTGGCTGCTGGCGGTAAAGCGGCAGACGTAGTGTTTTCGGGCGTGGGAAAAAGCCACGACGAGATCGCTTATGCGTTAGACCAAGGCATCGGCTGCTTTAATGTGGAGTCTGCGGCCGAACTTGAACGGATCCAAGAAATTGCGGCTAGCAAGGGCGTTACCGCGCCAGTTTCACTGCGCGTGAATCCAGATGTCGACGCACAAACCCATCCGTATATCGCAACCGGGTTGAAGGCGAACAAGTTTGGCATCGCCATGAGTGAGGCGCGCGACGTATTTCGTCGCGCAGCGCAACTGCCGAATCTCAACGTCTGCGGCGCCGATTGCCACATTGGTTCACAAATTCTGACGCCGCAACCGTTCTTAGATGCTGCTGAGCGCATGTTCACATTGGTCAGCGATTTACGCCAAGAAGGTATTCAGATCACCCACCTCGATATGGGCGGTGGTTTTGGTATTCCTTATCAGCACGAAGATAAGCTCGAAGTGGGTAACTACTTACAAACGCTGCAGCAAAAAGCAGCCGAGCTTGGTAATCTTAAGCTCATGCTCGAACCTGGACGTTCGATTGTGGGTAACGCGGGCATCATGGTCACTAAAGTTGAATACTACAAACCTGGTAGCGAGAAAAACTTCTTGTTAGTCGATGCGGGTATGAACGACCTCTTACGTCCTGCGCTTTACAACGCCTATCATGCGATTCAGCCGGTGGTGCGTCATGATGGCGTCGATGAGCAACTTGTCGATGTGGTCGGTCCGGTCTGCGAAACCGGTGACTTCTTCGGTCATGCTCGGCATTTAGCCGCGCAGGAAGGTGATCTGTTAGCAGTGATGAATGCCGGTGCTTACGGCTTTACCATGGCCTCGAATTACAACACGCGACCGCGCGCTGCCGAAGTTATGGTGCATGGCGATAGTGCAACCTTGATTCGTGAGCGCGAGCCCTTAGAAAGCTTGTGGCAGGGTGAACATATACTCGGAGAGAGCGTTTGAACTTTAGTAAAATGCACGGCTTAGGAAATGACTTTATGGTCATTGATAACGTCACGCAAAACATTTACGTGAATCCTGAGCAAATCCGGCAATGGGCCGATCGTCATCGCGGCATCGGCTTTGATCAGCTATTGTTAGTTGAGCCACCGTATGATCCCGACTTGGATTTTCATTATCGGATTTTCAATTCGGACGGCAGTGAAGTTGCCCAGTGCGGCAATGGCGCCCGCTGCTTTGCTTTGTTTGTACGGCACAAAGGGCTCAGCAATAAGCAGCACTTACGGGTCAGCACCAAAGCCGGTAACTTGGTCTTGCATCACGAACGTGACGGGCGTATTACCGTAGAAATGGGTGAGCCTAAGTTTGTACCAGCAGCAGTGCCGTTTAAAGCGCAAAAAGAAGAACTGACCTATGTTTTACGCGTGCAAGAGCAAACAGTGTTATGTGGCGTCATGGGACTTGGCAACCCGCATTGTGTGATTGAAGTTGAAGATATTCATCACGCGCCGGTCGCGACTTTAGGTAAGCAATTGGCTGCGCATGATCGCTTTCCTGAAGGCGTAAATGTCGGTTTTATGCAGTTGGTCGACCGCAACAACATTAAATTGCGAGTGTACGAGCGCGGCGCGGGCGAAACCCAGGCCTGTGGAAGTGGTGCGTGTGCTGCTGCGGTCATTGGCATGCGCCAAGGTAAACTCGATGAGCAGGTCACGGTTGAATTGCCCGGTGGTCCTTTGACCATTCGTTGGCAGCCGGGGCAACAAGTACGGATGACCGGGCCAGCCGCCCATGTATATGACGGACATATGAAATTATGAGCAACGAAGCAAAACAACAACAAGCTCAACAACTGATTGTCGATGACACGCTGATTGCTGCGTATTTAGAAGAAAATCCTGACTTCTTTGAACGCCATCCGGCGTTGTTGCAGCAATTGAGTTTGCGCCACCCAAGCAAGGGGGCAGTGTCGTTGGTGGAGCGCCAACAAACAGTCTTGCGTCAGCGCGTGCAGCAGTTGGAAGAAGAGATTACCGATTTAATGGTGACTGCACGGCGTAACGAAGAGCTGTTCCGCTATTTTAGTGAGCTCTACGTCAAGTTGTTACAGAGTCGCAGTCTTGAAGAAGTCATGGACTCACTGCAAGAGACCTTTTCGACGCAGCTGCAAATGCCAGCGCTCACATTGAAGTTTTTTGATAGTCCGTTGGAACTAGAAGCGCAATTTACGTTTGCGGCCGATACCCACAAACAATTGCTGAGTAAGCGTTTTCGCGAAGACAGTATTTATCTTGGGCGACTCACTAACGACGAGCTGAAATTGCTGTTCCCGGATGAAACCATCGCTTCGGTGGTCCTACTGCTGCTCGGCGAACAAGGTGAACTGGGTATGCTTGCGATTGGCAATCATGACGCCAGTCACTTCGAACCAGCTATGGACACACTACTGGTGAAGCAGTTGCAAGTGCTGCTCAGTCAAATCTTGCCGCCGCTGCTTAAACATCATGAAGCTGTTTGATGCACGGCAACGCTTTCTCAATCATTTAGCTGGCGAGCGAGGGCTCGCCGAGCACACGCTGGCGAACTACGGTCGTGTCCTCAAGCATGACGTTACTTTTCTTGCCGAACAAGGCTGTGACTCGATCGCGGCGCTCACTTTGCCATTGTTCGAGCGGGTCTTTATTAACTGGCGCCGGAAAAACTTAGGTGATGCTTCACTCGCTTTACGCTTGGCAGCTTGGCGCACGTTTTTTGATTATGCCATTCGTGAGGGCTGGCGCCATGACAATCCAGCGCGCCAAACTAAAGCACCAAAAGCCGCCAAGCGGTTACCGAAAAACCTCGATGTCGATAGCATCAGCCAACTGCTACAACTCCCTGAAGATGACGAACTTGCGTTACGCGATGCCGCTATGATGGAGCTGTTGTATGGCAGTGGTTTGCGGCTGGCGGAGTTAGTAGCCTTGGATATCGATGCTATCAATCCGCGGCACCAAGAACTGCGTGTGCTCGGTAAAGGCAATAAAACCCGCATCGTGCCCTACGGCCGCTGTGCCGCACAGGCGCTGCAGCAGTGGCTGCCAGTGCGCACCCGTTGGCTGCACGGGAACTTGACCGAGGTCGCACTCTTTATCAGTCAACGCCAACAACGGATTAGCCCGCGCACGGTGCAACAGCGCCTACAATATTGGGGCGAGCAACAAGGTCTCAAAGGTGGGCTGCATCCTCATAAACTGCGCCACTCGTTTGCCTCGCATATGTTAGAATCGAGCGGTGATTTACGTGCGGTACAAGAGTTGCTCGGGCACGCCAACTTGAGCACCACGCAAGTCTATACCCACTTGGACTTTCAACATCTGGCCAAGGTCTACGACGCCGCACACCCAAGAGCCCGTAAGAAATAGTTAACAGCAGGTTTTTTAACATGCAATTTTATCGCCGTCTGCAGCCAATCCGTGCGATTAGCTTTGATTTAGACGACACCTTGTACGACAACGTACCCGTCATGCGCGCAGCCGAAGCCGCGAACTATGCCAAACTCTGTGAACTGTTTCCGGTAGCTGCCACCTGGAGCCAGGCTGAGTGGGCCCAGCGGCGCTGGCAGTTAATGCAAACCGACGCTGATCTCGCCAGTGACATGACGCTATTGCGCTTGGCAACTATTCGCTTAGGCCTCCTGCAGCTTGGCATCGATAGCAAGCAAGCAGAAGCTGGAGCAGAGCAAGTGCTCGCAGCGTTTTTGGCGCGTCGGAATCAGGTCGATGTGCCGGCACAGTCGCATCAACTGTTAAGCGAACTCGGGCAACATTACCCGCTGATCGCCATCAGCAATGGCAATGTCGATACCACCAAGATTGGCCTACGTGATTATTTTAGCCATGTCATTCAACCCGGTGGCGGCCGTCGTGGTAAGCCTTACCCAGATATGTTCAAAGTGGCGCAGCAAGCCTATCCGCACTTGCATCCTGCACAATGGCTGCATGTTGGCGATAGTCCGGTCGCCGATGTACTCGGTGCGCAACGCATGGGCTGGCAAACGGCATGGTTCAAAAGCGGCTTGTATGATGCCAGTTCACTGATCGTGCTGCCGCACGTCGCCTACCACGACAACCGCCAGTTGGGGCACTTGCTACTAGAGCGGCAGCGCTAATTAACTGGTTGCATATACAGTAGTCGCGTTTTACACTGGCAGCGTTTGCAAGCAATGGATGATTCAATGACTCAGCACCCTCTCCTCGATCAACTCAATGATAAGCAACGCGCCGCAGTGAGTGCGCCAGAGCGGCACATGCTGGTGCTTGCTGGCGCCGGAAGTGGGAAAACGCGGGTGTTAGTGCATCGTATTGCGTGGTTGCTGCAAGAGTATCATTTGTCACCCTACAGCATTATGGCGGTAACCTTTACCAACAAAGCTGCGGCGGAAATGCGCGGCCGCGTTGAGGCGCTCGTTGGCAGTTCGACCCGCGCTATGTGGATTGGTACCTTCCATGGACTCGCGCACCGTTTGCTCCGTGCGCACTACATGGATGTCGGCTTGCCGCAGAACTTTCAAATCCTTGATAGCGACGATCAACAACGCATGCTCAAACGCATCATGCGCAGTCTCAACTTAGACGAAAAACGTTGGTCACCGAAACAAGCGCAATGGTTTATCAATGCCAAAAAAGATGAGGGCTTGCGCGCTGAGCACCTCGATGGTCTTGATTACAATGAACAGACCTACAAAGAAATCTACGCAACTTACCAAGCCGCCTGCGACCGTGCCGGGTTAGTCGATTTTGCCGAGCTATTGCTACGCGCACATGAATTGTTACGTGATAACGCTATTGTTCGTGAGCATTATCAGCGGCGTTTTCGGCATATCTTGGTTGACGAGTTCCAAGATACCAACGCGATTCAGTATGCCTGGGTGAAAATGTTGTCGGGCGGTGGGCGTGGCGAAAACGAAAACTTCGTCACCATTGTTGGCGACGATGATCAATCCATTTATGGTTGGCGCGGCGCAAAAATTGAGAATATTCACCAATTTAATCGTGACTACCCAAACGTTGAAACGATTCGTTTGGAGCAAAACTATCGCTCTACTAACACCATTCTGACTGCTGCCAATAGCGTTATTGCCAACAATACCGACCGTTTGGGCAAAGAGCTCTGGACCGAGGGCGGCACCGGCGAGCCGATTGATTTGTACGCTGCCATCAATGAGATGGACGAGGCGCGCTATATCGCCAGTCGTATCGAGGCCTGGCATGAGCAAGGCAATGCCCTGCAAGATGTCGCATTACTGTATCGTAGCAACGCGCAGTCTCGGGTCTTGGAAGAAGCTTTACTGCACGCGCGCATCCCCTATCGCATTTATGGTGGGCTACGCTTTTTTGATCGCCAAGAGGTTAAAGACGCATTGGCTTACCTGCGCTTGCTTGCCAATCGTGATGACGACGCTGCCTTAGAGCGAGTGATCAACACGCCGACGCGTGGCATTGGTGCACGGACACTCGATATCGTCCGTGATGGTGCACGACAACGTCAGTTATCTCTTTGGCAAGCGGCAAAACAGTTAGTGCAAGAAAAGGTGCTCACCGGTCGCGCGGCAAATGCGGTCAATACCTTTATCGAGCTCATCGACCAGCTCGAAGATGAAACCAGCGATGATTTGCTGGGTAAGCAGGTGGATCGGGTGATTAAAGCCAGTGGTTTGATGGCCATGTACGAAGCCGAAAAAGGCGAGAAAGCTGAAACCCGCGTCGAAAACTTAAAAGAATTGGTCAACGCCTGCGAAAACTTCGACCAGCTCGATGCCAATATGGAAGAAGACCTGACGCCGCTGAACGCCTTCTTGGCGCATGCGGCCTTGGAATCAGGTGAAGAACAAGCCGATGAGTATCAAGACGCAGTGCAGTTAATGACGCTGCATAGTGCCAAGGGCTTGGAGTTTCCGCTGGTATTTATGTGTGGCGTCGAAGAGGGCATGTTCCCCTCGCAGCAATCGTTTGAGGAAGCCGGACGGTTGGCGGAAGAACGGCGACTTTGTTACGTTGGTATGACCCGTGCGATGCAAAAGCTGGTCATTAGCTATGCCGAGCAACGACGCATTTATGGCCAAGAAAAATTCCACACGCAAAGTCGTTTTATTGGCGAAATTCCGGCGGAAAACTTGCATCACATTCGTATGCAAAGTGCTTCACCTTCATTTGGCAGACAACCGAATTATGGTCGCTTCCGCACCAGTGCCAGCCATGAAGCTTTTACCGAAACTGGGTTTCAATTAGGGCAGCGGGTACGGCATGCAAAATTCGGCGAGGGCACCGTACTCAACTACGAGGGTAGCGGCCCACAGAGCCGCATCCAAGTGAACTTCGATGATGTCGGTGCGAAATGGTTGGTCGTCGCTTACGCGCGCCTTGACCGTTGTTGATGCAGTAAGGTATCGATACTGTAGAGTGCGAGCGCCGTCCAAATAATCGCAAAGGTTACCAACTTGTCAGCGGCAAGGGGCTCACCGTAAACCCACACGGCGAGAATAAACATCAAGCTTGGGCCAATGTATTGAAAGAAGCCGAGTGTGGCGTAACGAATACGTTGGGCGGCGGCGGTAAAGCATAGCAACGGCGCGGTGGTGACAATACCCGCGGCCATCAGCATTAAGTTCAGTTGCCAGGTGTTGGCGGTCATATCGCTGGCCGCAGAGTCGGCAAAAAACAACAAGTAAACCAACATGATAGGCAATAAAATAGTGGTCTCCAACCACAACCCTGTCATTGAATCCACCGGTAGACGCTTACGAATCGCGCCATAAATCGCAAAGCTAAACGCCAGCGTCAGTGCTATCCAAGGTACTGAACCGAAAGAAATCACCTGAATCAATACGCCCGTCACGGCCAGCGCAATAGCCACCAGTTGGAAGCGCCGCATGCGCTCGGCAAAGAACAACATGCCAATTGCGACGTTCAAAAGGGGATTGATGTAGTAGCCCAAACTGGCATCCAACAACCGATTGTTGTTGATGGCCCATATAAACAAAAACCAGTTTCCACCTAACAAAAACGTAGCTAGGGTGAGGCGCAGCATTTGCGCGCGATTTTTCAGCACTGGACGAATGCGGTGCAAACGGCGCAAACCCACCATTAACAGTAAGACTAAAACGAACGACCAGATAATCCGATGGCTCAAGATTTCTAATGCTGGAACTTGCTGCAGCCACTTGAAATAAATTGGGGCGACGCCCCACATGGTGTAAGCGGCAATAGCATAAAATACACCGTGGCGACTGCGCGTAGCATCATCGGTCATGGGGCGAACTTCCTATCATGTGAAGAGTTGTGCGAAAACTGAGCAACCACCGCGCAGTTATCTCGGAAATGCCATCAGGTAGGTGGTACTGACTGCGCGTGACGCATACAATAGTGCTTATTCGTATCGAGCGCAATCGGAGCAGTCGTGAGCCAAGCCGCCAATCTGTCAAAAGTCCTTGCCGATGTTTTCGGCTATGCCAAGTTCCGGCAGGGGCAAGAGCAGGTGATCGAGGCGGTGCAAAGCGGTCGCGATGCCTTGGTGTTAATGCCTACAGGCGGCGGCAAATCGCTGTGCTATCAATTGCCGGCCATAGCTGGCAGCGGCGTCAGTATTGTCATTTCGCCGCTGATTTCACTGATGCAGGACCAAGTTGAGAGTCTGCAGACCATGGGCGTTGCTGCCGCAGCGCTGCATAATGGCTTAACTGCGGAAGCGCAACAAAGTGTGACGCAAGACGCCGCTAGCGGCGCTCTTCGCTTGTTGTATGTAAGCCCAGAGCGGGCGATGCAGCCTTATTTTGTAAGGCTCTTGCAACAATGGCAGGTAAACCTAGTTGCGATCGACGAGGCACACTGTATTTCGCAGTGGGGTCATGATTTTCGCCCCGAGTATGGACAACTAGGACAGCTGCGCGAAGCACTACCGCAAGTTCCCTTTATGGCACTGACCGCGACCGCCGATGCGGCCACCGAAGCCGATATCATTCAGCGTCTGCATTTGCATGACCCATGCGTCTATAAAAGCTCATTTGATCGCTCCAATATTCGCTACATTGTCGAAGACAAATTTAAGCCGCAGAAACAGTTGCGTGATTACATTGCCAAGCAAAAAGGTGCCTCAGGTATCGTTTACTGCGGCAGCCGCAAACGCGTCGATGAACTTGCCGAGCGCTTGCGCAGCGACGGTATTCGCGCCGCTGGCTATCATGCGGGTATGGAACACGAGGAACGCGAGTACGTGTTAAGAGGCTTTGTGCGTGACGACATTGACGTTGTCGTCGCAACCGTGGCCTTTGGCATGGGCATAAACAAGCCCAACGTGCGTTTTGTCGTGCATTTTGATGTGCCACGTAGCATCGAGGCCTACTATCAAGAAACCGGCCGCGCTGGCCGTGACGGCTTACCGGCAGAAGCACTCTTGCTGTATGACCCCAGCGATGCCAATTGGATCCGCAGCATTATTAACGACATTCCTGATGAGCAGCGCCGCCAAGTTGAGCAACATAAGTTCGGCGCCATGCAAGCGCTTGGCGAAGCGCAAACCTGTCGGCGACTGGTGCTGCTGAATTACTTCAATGAATTTCGTGATGAGCCCTGTGGTAACTGTGATATCTGCCTCGACCCGCCTCGGCAATACGATGGCACTGTTGATGCGCAGAAAGTGCTCAGTTGTATTTATCGGGTCGGTCAGCGCTTTGGTGCCATGCATATTATCGACGTCTTACGCGGCAGCCAATCGCAGCGCCTGACGTCCTTGGGGCATGATCAACTCTCTACCTTTGGCATCGGGGCTGAGCAAAGCCAAGCGTACTGGTTAGGCATCATTCGTCAGCTCATTCATCGTGGGCTCGTGCTACAGAACATTCAGCATTACGGCACGTTGCAACTCACCGCAGCCGCACGGCCGATTTTGCGTGGCGAAGTGGCTCTACAGTTAGCGGAGCCGCGGCTCAACTTGGCGGTCAGCAAGCCGAAGGTGACGGATCGTGCCGACTACGACAAAGTGTTGTTCCGGCGTTTGCGCGCGTTGCGCAAGAAAATTGCCGATGCCGAAGAAAAGCCACCTTTTGTGGTATTCAACGACGCCACACTGGTTGAAATGGCGGTTCACTACCCGACTAATGAAGACGCCCTGTTGAATATCAGTGGGGTTGGGCATAGCAAGTTAGAACGCTATGGCAGCCATTTCATCGCTGCCATCACAGCGTATTTAGATGCCGAAGACGAGCCGCTATTGCAGCTTTAAGCGGCTCGAGCGAAGTAGAATTGCCACAACTCTTGCAGCACTGGAATAATCGACGCGACCAGAATCAAGCCCATGGTGATATTGAAAATGCGTTGGAATAGCGCATTCGAGAGCACTTTACGCAACAGCGAACCGAACAGCAGCCAAATCCCCACGCACGGAAAAGCCATCAAAAAAAACGCCAGCGTAATTGCCAGTACTTCAGTGACTGGATTGCCGGTAACCGTGGTGTAAGCGGCGACTGCGCCCGATGCCATCATCCACGCCTTGGCATTGACCCATTGAAATAATGCCGCCTGCCAGAAGGTAAAGGGCTTACGCGTACCTTTTTCAATGGCTTTGGGTTCGGCGGTGGCAATGTGCCAAGCCAGCCAGAGCAAATAAGCAACGCCAGCGACTTTAATGAGTTGGTGTAAATTCGGGAATTTCTCGAACACTACGCCAAAACCAAACCCCACCAACAGCACCATTACTGGGAAGCCTAAACAGATGCCCAAAAAATGCGGCATGCTCGCACGAATACCATAGTTGACCCCCGATGACATGATCATAACGTTATTCGGACCCGGGGTGATGGTGGTCGAAAAAGCAAAGAACAATACGGCGATGAAAATTTCCATAAGCATCCATTTTGGTTCAAGGTCTGTATACTGCTAACAACTAGTGTGCCTTGAGAATCCATAAAAAGACAAGGAGAGCTTATGAAATATCTGCTGATACTGGTCGTAGCTTTAGCATGTTCGGCCTTACCCGCGAGCTATGCTCAGGTGGGCGCAGAGGTCGAACCTGAAACGCTAAAGGTGGCGGTCAGAGTAAGCCCACCCTTTGTGCTGAAAGATGCCGATGGTAGTTACAGCGGGCTCACCATTGAGTTGTGGGAGCATATCGCGGCACAACAAAATTACCAGTTTAGCTATGTTGAAGCTGGCTTAGAGTCACTCATTGATGGTGTTGCAGCGGGGGAATTTGACGTTGGGCTCGGTGCGATTTCCGTTACTGCTGAACGCGAGCGCCGCATCGACTTTTCGTTACCCTTTTACAATGCCGGTCTTAGCATAGCTGTCCCAGCCCAAGCTGAGCCAGGCTGGTGGACCGTCACCAAAGGCTTTTTCAGTCTGCAGTTTCTCACAGTGCTGTTGTTCTTGGCTGGTATTTTGTTAGCGGCGGGTTGGCTGCTCTGGCTCGCAGAGCGCCGTCATAATCGTGATGAGTTCAGCAGTGAAACCCTACCCGGCGTGGGCGCAGGTTTTTGGTGGGCCGCCGTAACCATGACCACTGTGGGTTATGGCGATAAGTCACCGCGCAGTCCGTTGGGGCGTGTGGTGGCACTGATTTGGATGTTCACCAGCGTCATTATCATTTCAAGTTTCACCGCGTCCATTACTTCAGCGTTGACCATCAATCAATTATCGAGTCGCGTGCAAGGTAAAGACGACTTGGTGAAGGTTCGCGTGGCTAGTGTGCCGGCGTCTTACAGCGCTTATTGGTTAGAACGTGAGAATATCGGTTATCAGCAAACCACTGATCTCCCCAGCGCATTGCGTGATTTAGCCGCAGGAAAAGCCGACGCAGTGGTCTATGACGCACCCTTATTGAAATATCAATTACGCAAAGAGTTCTCTGGACTCACCGTGTTAAATGACTATTTTGCGCCGCAGGATTACGCGCTGGTATTGCCGCCACAATCAAGCAAGCGCGAGGAGATCAACCTTATCTTGCTGCGCTATGTGCGTAGCGCTGAATGGCGGTCGGCGGTGAACCGCTATCTTGGTGATGAACTATAATCGGATATTGAGGCTTTAAAGGAGGCATTATGTTTGGTTTAACTTTCGCGTTCATGTTGAGTGGCATACAGGCGGCTGACGTTGCGCCGGCAACCGTGACCATCGAAGAGTGGCAGGTGCAGTATGCGGAATCACGACCGCGCGACCCTTATGTGCAAAGTACCGATAAGGTTTGGTTTGTCGGGCAGCAAGCTGATTATGCGGCGATTCTGAACCCACAAACCGGTGAGTTTGAGCGTATTGACCTGCCAGAAGGCGCGGGTCCTCACAATATCATCGTGGATGAGCGTGGCGCTTGGTATGCTGGTAACAAGGCTGCGCACATAGGTCATATCGACCACGACACTAAGGAAATCACTCAGTACCCATTACCAGGTGATGGACGTCGCGATGTCCACACCATGATGTTCACCAGTAATGGCGATCTGTGGTTTACCGCGCAAGGGGCAAATCAAGTTGGCTATTTCGATGTCGAAGCTGAACAAATGCAGCTGTGGGATGTGCCGACTAAGCGGGCACGTCCTTATGGCTTGATTGTGGTCAATGACCAGCCATGGCTGACGCTTTTTGGTAGCAACAAATTAGCGACTGTGGTCGACGGTGAACTGCAAGAAATTGAGCTGCCACGAGCAAATGCAAATCGTCCTCGTCGCATTGCCTATGGCACTGACGGCAACATTTGGTACGTCGATTATGCTGGCGGCTATTTGGGGCGTTATAACCCTGAAACTGAGCAGATCAGCGAGTGGGTCATGCCAGCAGGTGTGCAGTCGATGCCCTATGCCATGGCGGCCGACAATAACGGCTACATTTGGTTTGCCGAAACGGGCGTGCAGCCGAATCGCATTGTCGGTTTTCACATCGACAGCGAAACCTTTACTGCTCCTGTCGCGGTGCCAAGTGGTGGCGGCACCGTGCGTCACATGATGTTTGATGAAGCCAGCCAAAGCTTGTGGTTTGGTGCTGATACCAACACCGTAGGTCAGGCAACCATTCGCTACGGTGAATAAGCCTTGTTAGACAAACCAAGCGCTGATGCGCGGCCACAGAATCACTACCCAAGTGATACCGATCATCAGTAGCGAGAACATGACAGCGGCCGAGGCCATATCTTTGGCACGGCCGCTGAGCTCATGTAAGTCCGGGCTGATGCGGTCAACTGTCGCTTCGATAGCGGAATTAAGCAGTTCCACAATCAGCAACACCAGTACCGGCAGAATCAACACCACTTTTTCCACCATGGTCGCACCCAACCATAACGCTAGTGGCACCAATATCAATGCGAGCACGGTGTCTTGGCGGACCGCCGCTTCAAACTTTAACGCCATGCGATAACCGCGTAAGGAGTTGCCGGTGGCGCGAACGATGCGCATCAGACCTTTTTGTGGTGGTTTCATCGATTTACTTTTCGTTTCAGCTAGATGGTGTACAGTGTAATACATGAACAGACTTAAGGATTGCTTAACTTTATGGCGAAAGGCAACCATTGGCAACTGATCCCCCTCGACACTTTTGAGCGACCGACCGCACCGGCGAGCACCTTGTTGCAAAAAGCCTGGCTGCGGGCACAAAATCTCATCGGTATCAAAGATGATGAGGATACCACCCCCGATGAACAAGATTTCCCGCATTACCGTGAGTTCGATCTTGAGCCTGCGGTCGCGGCGGTTGAACAAGCGTGGGAAGCTGCTGAATCAGAACCTTGTGTACGTTTTGTCATTAGCCCGCCATTTAGTGGCAGCGGTGCGATTTTGCGGGCTTGGGCCGACAAGCACGGCTACCAACAATTAAAACCACCACGAAAAGACCAACTCGAGAGTGCCGATACAGCAAGCTGGTGGCAGGCACAGCAGTGCGACAATTGGTTGCTCGATGAGTTTTCGTCATTCTGGTTACGCACGACGTCGCACATGCAATTTATGCGTGCCTTGCTGCCACGTTTATTGCGCGGCGAATTAGGTGCAGGCGTAGTGGTGGTCGATAGTTGGACCTTTGCCTTTTTGCAGCGCGCTTGGCCACTGAGTTTACCGCACTGTTATTGTTTTGCGGCCGCAACTCCTGAACTACTTCAGCAAGTGGGCATCGAGACGACGGATAAAGCGTTGCGTAAGCTGAATGCCAAAGCGCGTGGCAATGTGGGTGTTGCTTTAGCGCTGTGGGCGCTGGCGCAAAATAGTGAACGCCAAACGCCGCGCATTCCGAGTGAAGCCGATGACGCAACCGCATTTATTCTGTGTGCACTCTTGCTCCATCACGGCCTCGCCGGCGAGTATTTACAGCTGGTATTGCCGATGCTGGCACCCGATCAGCTCGATGTACAGTTACTGCGCCTGCAGCAAAATGGTGTGATTGAGTTGGATGATGAAAAAGTCTGGCGAGTGACTGTTTATGCCTATGTCGATGTGCGTGATTTCCTTGCCAGTCGTGGTTACTGGCTCGATAGTTTTTAATGGGAGTGCGGCATGAACACTGAGCAATTTCTCGAAATATTTAAAGAAATTAATAGCGCGGTGCTGATTGAAATCGGCGTGGTAATCGCGCTAGCGATGGCCATTATTTGGTGCAGTCAAAAATTACTACCACTGCTCGCCGAGCACTTACATGGCAAACAACGTCTCTTTGTACTGGCGCTGATTCCAACGGTACGGGTGTTGGTGTTTGTCTTTGCCATTATCTGGATAGTGCCACTGATAATTGAGCCGACCGCGCGCAACATGGTAGCAATTCTCGGTGCCGCAGGCCTCGCCATAGGTTTTGCCTTGAAGGATTATGTCAGTAGCATCATTGCTGGGGTGGTTGCGGTCTATGAAGTGCCTTATCGCCCCGGTGACTGGATTTCAGTCGATGGTACCTATGGTGAAGTGAAGCATATCGGTATGCGCGCCGTCGAAATTGTCACGCCGGACGATACCGTGGTATTTATTCCGCATTTAAAGCTATGGTCGAATCTCATTCATAACGCCAATAATGGCGGTCCTAGCCTCATGTGCGTGGTAGATTTTTACTTGCACCCAGAGCACGATGCGAATCAGGTCAAACATCTACTGGAAGACGTGGCGCTGACCAGCCCTTATGTGCAACTCGCCAAACCCATCGTAGTAGTTGCAAACGAAGAGCCGTGGGGCACGCGTTATCGGCTGAAAGCCTATCCGATCGACCCACGGCAACAATTTCAATTTATGACGGATTTGACCGCGCGCGGCAAAACTTGTTTGCGGGCGTTACCCGTCAACTTTGCGCAGTTGTCACCAGAGCACGCTGTTCAGCCAGCCCCATACTGAGTACGTAAGGGACTTCGGCAGCTTGGCGCTTGCTAAACTCGGCTTTGCTGTCGAGGTCTTGCCAGTTCATGGCTATCAACGCCTGCGCTACCGCGCCACCTAAACCGCTGCCCGGACCTAGCAAAATGATGCGATCCGGAGCGAATTCTTTCACACCGACTTGAATTGCTTTGCTGAAGTCGTAGGTTTCAGTCACTTGGTGGCCGAGGGTGTATTGGTGCAGAGCGCGCATGTCTACCGTCGGAGTTAGCCATTGGTGACCGCGACCGTCGATGAGCGGTGTTTGTGGCTCACGGAAGACCGCCGTGGGCCAAGTTTCCTGCGCCTTGGTTGCTGCCTCGCCCATTAGATGGGTGTGAAATGCTGCGTGCCCAGGCAACAACATCGGGAAGCGTTCGTCGGCGAGCGGCAGCGCTTTCATGGCAGCCGAACAAGCAGCTTCAGTGCCAGCGAGTACCGCATAACCACCGTAATTGATCGAACGGAACAGCTCGCCTTGGTGCGCTTGCAATTGCGCGTTGACCTGCGCTTCCCGCGCTGGGTCAGGACGCCATTCGCTATCGACAATCGGATAGATAAATTGCGCACCAGCCCCACCAGCGGTCAGTTGGGCCATGCTGGTGACCAACCGTGCAGTGGTCGGCACCGACCAAGCTTCCGCACAGGCCATTGCCGTATACCAACCCATTGAGTTGCCGGTAATTGCCACCACGTCATACTGCTCGCGGTCGATACTTAAAAAATCCAGATAGCCTGCGGCATAAATCAGCGCTGCCGCGTGCTCAGCTTTTTGGTGCAGCGAGGTTTTGAACAGCTTTGCCTGATCGAGTTCAGTAACCGTCGCGAGACCGAGTGCGGCCCGCTCAGCATCGATTTGATCAAGAACCTGCTGCAAATATTCGCGTATTTTCGGAGAAGATGCAGCTATATTCGCGGAGATCGAACCAAGTTCGGGTTTGTTGTAGGTGCCACGCCCAGGACAAACAACTAGTGCGGTTTTCTTCATGCCTGAGCTCCTTGTTTGCGTTTTGCGAGCATCTCGCTGGCCACCTCAACAATGCCAGCGGTAGATGGCAACACTGTGTAGGCCGCTTTACCGAGCGGAATGAAGCTATCCTCGGCAGTAATTCGACGCACTTTAAAGCGCTCTGGATAATCTTCGTATAAACAGGTCATTAGCTCTTCACTCAATGAGCCGCGGCGGCGGCATTCATCGACAATCAGTACTTGTTTACAGTCGCCTAGGGATTGCACGATGGCATCCACATGCAGTGGCACTAAGCAGCGAATATCGACAACCCGCACTTTGTGGCCTGCGGCGCGTAATTTCGCTTCTGCTTGGCGACTTAAGTAATAGCCGTTGCCATAGCTGACAATAGCGAGCTCGTCGCCGTCACCATACACCGCTGGCTCGCCGAGCGCTGGTACGGGCACGTCAGGCGTTGGATAGTCGCACAACCAGCCGCCATCACCTTCTTCATGGAGATCACGCGCCATGTAGAGCGCAATCGGCTCGAGCATGATCACCACACGTTGTTCAACTGCGGCCAAACGCACCGCTTGGCGCATTAACAACGCACCGTCGTAGCCATTCGATGGGCACAACACAATCACCCCAGGAATATCACGGAACACGGCAAACGAATTATCGTTATGAAAGTGGCCACCAAAGCCTTTTTGGTAGGCAAGACCGGCGATACGAATCACCATCGGATTGGTGTACTGACCGTCGGAGAAAAACGATAAGGTGGCAGCTTCGCCACGAATCTGATCTTCGGCGTTGTGTACGTAAGCAAGGAATTGGATTTCAGGCATGGCAATCATGCCTTGCTGCGCCATACCAATAGCCAGACCCAGAATACTTTGCTCGTCCAACACCGTGTTCAATACTCGGTTCGGTCCAAACGCTTCCATTAAGTGTTGCGTCACGTGATAGACGCCGCCTTTTTTGGCAATGTCTTCACCACACATGACGATATTGTCGTACTGCGCCATCAAATCGTGTAGCGACCAGTTCAGTAATTTCGCCAAATGCTGGCGCTTGCCGACGTTATGCTTGTCGAATCTAAACAGCTGTTCGCGTTGGTTCTCAGTTAACGCTGGCGGCACCACGCTCTCATCGCGTGCGGGTGGCACAATTGACTGCATTACTTGCGTGGCTGCAGTTAATTTTGGACGCTGCTGCGCTTGTCCGGCTAAACGCGCGATCCGCTGCGCTTGCTTGCGAATATGTTCAGCGAGTTGCTCGTAACTAAACAAATCACGTTGAATCAGCGCGGCGCAGGTGAACAGCAGCACATCGCGTTCAGCATCACGGGCAATTTCTTGTTTGGTGCGATACGCGACTTCGGCGTCTGCTCCGGCATGACCAAACAGGCGAATGGTGCGTAAATGTAGAATCGCCGGCTTACGCTTCTGGCGCACATAATCGGCGGCCTGTTGCGCGACCAAATAGGTCTCGGCAACGTTGCTACCGTCGGCGAAAAAATACTTCACCGCTGGGCGTTGACTGAGTTGCTGCTGGATCCAACCTTGTGGCGTGTGGGTCGAAATACCTAAACCATTGTCTTCACAGACCAATAGCAGCGGCATCGGAATTTGTTGATAAGCCGCCCAACTGGCCGAATTGATCGCGCCGAGAGCCGTTGAGTGGTTGGCTGAAGCATCGCCAAAGCTGCATACGGCAATCGCATCATGTGGCCAAGTGCCTTGCTGCTGCAGGCGCTTTGACAAGCCGATGGCAAAGGCTGTACCCATAGCTTTCGGCACGTGCGAAGCAATGGTGCTGGTTTGCGGAGGTACGTGCAAATCGAGGCTACCAAAGACTTTGTGACGACCACCAGAAATAGGGTCCTCACTCGATGCGGCAAAGCTGAGCAGCATGTCATAC
This sequence comes from Pseudidiomarina atlantica, assembly GCF_000753735.1. Taxonomy (GTDB): domain Bacteria; phylum Pseudomonadota; class Gammaproteobacteria; order Enterobacterales; family Alteromonadaceae; genus Pseudidiomarina; species Pseudidiomarina atlantica. The sequence continues at coordinate 24,442 of NZ_JPIN01000002.1, forward strand.
AGCGGTGTACTGCCGGGCTTTTGCTTGGCGCGTTGCAGGAAAAAGGCGCCGCTCCGGTAGTGCAAAAATGCTGGGTCAGTCACGCGCAAGGCTTTGGCAACCGCCGCGTTGGCTTCATGACCCGAGCTGCCAATGGTGTAAAAACTCTGTCCAGCAGCCTGCATCAGGCGAGACTGCAGGTCGAGCAAGCGACTGGCGAGTTGGGAGTCGAATAATTCGACCAGTTCGGCATCGCTAAGGATGCCACCTGCCGCGTGTGCACGCGGCAGGTCTTCACGTTCAATGCGCTGGATAAATTCAACCAGCCATGGATGCATAGCTGCAGCCATATACGCCTCCTTTTACAAGGTAGTGACGGGTGCTAGATGAATTAGCTGAATGCCTGAAGGCCGGTCTGCGCGCGACCCAGAATTAGGGCATGCACATCGTGGGTACCTTCGTAGGTATTCACCGCTTCTAAGTTCATGACGTGACGGATCACGTGGTACTCGTCGGCAATACCGTTACCACCGTGCATATCGCGAGCAATGCGGGCAATGTCGAGCGCCTTGCCACAGGAGTTACGCTTAATCAGTGAAATGGTTTCTGGTGGTAACTGCCCTGCGTCCATCAAACGCCCTGCTTGTAAACAGCTTAACAGGCCAATGCTGATTTCAGTTTGCATATCAGCTAGCTTCTTCTGAATTAGCTGAGTTGCCGCCAACGGACGATTAAATTGGTGTCTATCTAAGGTGTACTGGCGCGCTGCATGCCAGCAGAATTCCGCCGCACCTAATGAGCCCCAAGCGATACCGTAACGTGCTTTATTCAAGCAGCCAAACGGACCTTTAAGACCAGTGACGTTCGGTAGCAATGCTGATTCAGGAACTTCGACGTTGTCCATTACGATTTCACCGGTAATAGAGGCACGCAATGAAAACTTGCCATCAATTTTCGGTGCCGACAGGCCTTTCATGCCTTTTTCCAGAATAAAGCCACGGATCTCACCGTCCAGTTTCGCCCACACCACAAACACATCAGCAATAGGTGAGTTGGTGATCCACATTTTGCTGCCTTTGAGCACATAGCCACCGTCGACTTTTTTCGCCGTAGTGCGCATGCCGGCAGGATCAGAACCCGCATCCGGTTCGGTCAAACCAAAACAGCCGACCCATTCACCGGTAGCCAGTTTCGGCAAATATTTTTGCCGCTGCTCTTCGCTGCCGTATTCATGAATCGGATGCATGACCAGCGACGACTGCACGCTCATAGCGCTACGATAGCCGCTATCAACGCGCTCAACTTCACGAGCGACGAGGCCATAGCAAACGTAATTCACTGCTGAGCAACCATATTTTTCTGGCAAGGTTGCACCTAACAGGCCGAGTTCACCCAATTCGTTCATGATCTCGCGGTCAAAACGCTCTTCACGGTTCGCCGTCAGTACGCGCGGCATCAGCTTTTCTTGACAGTACTGATGAGCGGTATCACGAATCATGCGTTCTTCTTCGGTCAGCATGTTGCTGAATTGGAAAGGGTCTTGCCAGTCAAAAGGAAATCGAGCCATATAAACCTCTATAGTAATTCGTTGTTCGTTAATCGTTATTCGTTAGGATGCTGCCTTTTCGCAGTTTGGCTTTGCCAAATAACGAGTAACGATTAACGAATAACGCTGTTGTTTTACTTCACTTTACGCTGAATTGAAGTAAAGTTAAATTATATAAAAATTAGAGTAGGTATAGGTTTTAACTATGGATTTGCGTCAGCTTCAGTACTTCGTCGCCGTCTACGAACAAGGCAGCATCAGCGCGGCAGCGCGCGCCTGCTCGGTAGCACAGCCGAGTTTATCGAACGCTTTGCAGCAACTTGAAGATGAGCTCAAGGTGAAGCTCTTTGTACGGCAATCCAGAGGGGTTACCCCAACCGAGGATGGTGAACGTTTGTATGGCCATGCTGGACGTATGCTCAGTCAAATGCAGGCACTTAAGGCATCGTTTCGACACAGTGTGACGCGAGTGCAATTTCGGCTCGGCTTGATTCGCGCGCTTGGCGTTGAACGAATGAGCCAGTTGTTACGTGACTTTACGGCGGGGGTCGATGGACTTGAGTTGCACCTCGTCGAACCCGACGATGAAGCCGATGCGCGGATTATCACGCCGCGCATGCTGAAAGCCGGTGAGCAGTTTTTACCGATTTGGCATGATGCTTTCGTGGTGGCGTTGCCGGCCGGGCACCCATTGGCACTGCAAGAGGCGGTGACTTTGGCGGATATGCAAGGCTTGCCGCTGATCAAGCGCACCCCCTGTGAGGCGTGGTCGGTGTTTTATCCAGAGCTTATTCGGCAGGGGATTCAGCCGGATATTCGCGCCGACATTCATACCATTGAATATGCGCTCGGGCTGGTATCTGCTGGTGTCGGCTGTGCCTTAGTGCCCGATTTTGAGGTATTGCGTGAACGACAGGATGTGGCTTTGCGACCGCTCACCGACTTAAAGCTGGAACGTACCATTGGCATGGCCTATCCGCGCAGCCAAAGCGAAGCGAGTCCGCTACGCTGGCTGCAGCAGGTGTGCAAACAAACCGCTGGGCAAGCGCCAAGCTAACTGTCTGGCACTAAGGTCATGCAGTCCACAGGGCAGACCGGAATGCAGGCAGGCTGATCGTAGTAGCCCTCGCACTCGGTACATTTGGCGGCATTCACCACATAATGCGCCGCACCCATTTCGATGGCCTCGTTGGGGCACTCGGGAACACACAGATCACAATTAATGCAATCGCTATCAATGACTACCGGCATGGGACACCTCCTTAATGGCGATAGTTTCGGCCACAGCCGGTTGCTTGACTTGTTTCAGCAACATCGCGTAGCCATGGTCGCCGCAGCTTAAGCTACAGGGCAAAGAAATCTGTACTTGATGACCCGAACCAGGCGCGCGTTGAACCGGCTCACCGTCGCGGTTTTGCATGGCTTGGATGACGAAGCGGACGTTGCCGGAAGGCTTCATGAGTATCAATTCATCGCCCACTGCGAAGGCATTTTTGACGTCAACATGTGCATAGCCATCGGCTTCCACAGTTATGGCACCAACCAGCAGTTGTTCGCCATTGCTGTGACTGGTCAAATAATTTTGTGTTTCACTGGGTACGTGGCGACGCAAAAAGCCCTCAGTAAAACCACGATTGGCCATGCCTTCTAGATCAGCCAGTAACTGTGGATTGAAGGGACGCCCCGCCATCGCATCATCAATCGCTTGACGGTATACCTGCGCGGTACGCGCAACGTAGTAATCGGACTTGGTGCGACCCTCGATTTTCAACGAGTGAATACCCATTTTGGCGAGCGCTTCGACATGCTGGACGCCGCGTAGGTCTTTCGAATTCATAATATAAGTGCCGTGAATGTCTTCATCCATCAGCATCAACTCGCCGGGGCGCTGTGGCTCTTCCAACAATACGGGCGAATCGATCGGCTGGAATTGTCCGACCTCATCTTCTTGCGCGGCGTGTACTTTGTAGGGCCAGCGACAGGCATTCGTGCAGGCACCCTGATTGGGATCGCGTTTGTTGATATAGCCAGACAACAAACAGCGACCCGAATAAGCCATGCAGAGTGCGCCATGAACAAACACTTCGAGCTCCATATCGGGACATTTTTCGCGAATTTCGGCTATCTCTTGCACTCCCAGCTCACGCGATAAAATCACCCGGCTGATACCTTGCTGTTGCCAAAATTTCACCGCCGCCCAGTTAATGGTGTTGGCTTGTACTGAAAGGTGTAGCGCCTGTTGAGGGAAATGTTCGCGCAGCAACATCACGACACCTGGGTCCGATACGATCAGTGCATCAGGCTGCATCGCGATGACAGGCGCCATGTCCTCAACAAAACGCGTCAGTTTGGCGTTGTGCGGCGCAATGTTGGCGACCACGTAGAATTTCTTACCCAGCGCATGGGCTTCATCGATGCCGAGCTTTAAATTGGCAAGATCAAAACTATTGTTGCGGACCCGCAAACTATAGCGCGGCTGCCCCGCGTAGACGGCATCGGCACCGTAGGCAAAAGCCATGCGCATGGCATCGAGGCTACCGGCGGGCGATAATAATTCAGGGGCGACTTTGGGTAAGGACATTTGCTTTGCTCTTCACTTCAAAACGACAGACAGAATCTCCCGCGAAGTCTAGCGCCAGCGCAGAAAAAAAAGCTGATCCAGATCAAAACTATCCCTTATGGGGTAGTTGCCGACCCTCTTCATGGCAATAACAATTGAACGCTGGCACCACTAGTATTAGCAGCACATACACGCCGAGCCACTGGCGCTAAGGTTGAGCTTTTCGATAAGCAACACTACGCGCGGTGTGCCGTGGTCAGTTTGACCACCGGGTGGTTGCGGAAACGCGGCTACCTCCCGACTTTGGAAAGGTGTAGCACATGCTAGTTGACAGATTTGCGCGACGTTTTACGTATTTACGTTTATCACTCACTGAGAGTTGTAACTTTCGGTGTGATTATTGTTTGCCTGACGGACCTGATTGTTCATCGCGTAAAGAAGAACTAACCCTGCCTGAAATTCGTCGCTTGGTTACGGCATTCGCCCAGCTCGGTACCCGCAAAGTGCGGTTAACCGGGGGCGAGCCCTGTTTGCGTAAAGACTTGCTCGAAGTGATTCAAACGGTGAAGGCGATTCCTGGCATTGAGGAAGTTGCGATTACTACCAACGGTTATCGTTTGCAGCGTGATATTGAAGACTGGCGCGCCGCCGGCGTGGATGCCATTAACGTCAGTGTCGATAGCTTAGACCCAAGTACTTTTCACCTTATTACCGGGCAAAACCGCTTGCCAAGTATTCTCGACGGGATTGACCAAGCCATCGCGGCTGGTATTCCTAAGGTTAAAGTGAACAGCGTGCTGCTCAAGGGCTACAACGGTAGCGCCTTGCCCGAATTCCTTGAATTTATTCGCCAGCGCAAAGTAAGTTTGCGTTTTATCGAGCTGATGCGCACGAACGACAACGTTGGCTATTACCAGCGTCATCACATCAGCGGCGATACCATCAAACAACAACTGCTCGGTGAAGGCTGGCAACAATGCCAAAAAGGCCCTACCGCAGGGCCTGCGCAAGAATTCGCTCATCCGGATTATCAAGGTAAGCTCGGTTTGATCATGCCATATAGCCGTGATTTCTGTGACGATTGCAATCGCCTACGGGTATCGAGCCGCGGTCAGTTGTTCCTCTGTTTATTCACTGAGCAGCACCAAAATTTGCGCGACCACTTGCAGAGCGATGACACGCAACCATTACAAGCAGCTTTGCAACAGATGGTGTTGGCGAAAAAGGCCACGCATTTTCTGCATGAACAGCAAAGTGGCTCAACCCGTCATCTGGCGATGATCGGAGGTTAATATGCAGGGTGTCACCGGTATCGTCGTCGCAGGAGGAGCCTCCTCACGAATGGGGCAGGATAAAGCCTTATTGCAGGTTGGTGGGCGCACCCAGCTAGACCGCACTGTGCAACTACTGAAATCCGCCGGTTGCCAACAGGTGGTCGTCAGCCGTAATACCGATGGTTTTGTCAATGATACGGTCAGCGGGTGCGGTCCACTCGGTGGTGTCTTGAGTGTGCTACCACACTGCCTACACGAATTGTTGCTGATTGTTCCGGTAGATATGCCCTTGTTGGCTTGTGACACCCTGCTGACGCTCATCGCGCACCATCGCGCTAGCTATTTTAGTTGCACTCCGTTGCCATGCCTACTGCCCAATAATGAACAATTGCAACAGTATCTGGCCCAGCAGCTGCAGCACGATGACGGCGACCGCTCAGTGCGTGGACTGCTTGCCCACATGCAAGCCCAACCGCTCGAATGGCCGTTGACTTACCAATTACAAAATACCAATACGCCAAAACAGTGGCGTCATGCCCTAGAGTTTTTGGGAGAAATTTCATGAGTGATTTACCGTTACGCGCCTTACATATTGCCCTAGCGACCGTTTCTGACCGGCACACCCCAACAAGTGACGATACTGGTGATTGGCTCGCAGATGCCATTGTGGATGCGCGTCACCATATGTACCAACGGCAGATTATCGGCACCGACAAGTATCTCTTGCGTGCGGTGGTGTCGCGCTGGATAGCAGAGCCAAAATTAAATGTCGTGTTACTGAATGGCAGTACCGGTTTTGCTGAGCACAACTGTGTGCCCGAGGCGGTCATGCCGCTGCTGGATCAAACTATTGACGGTTTTGGTGAGTTATTCCGACAGTTAAGTTGGCGTGACATTGGCAGCTCCGCTTTGCAGTCGCGCGCGTTTGCGGGTCTGGCCAACAATAAACTTATACTAGCGATTCCTGGCTCGAAATCTGCCGCTGAACTTGCTTGGCGTGAGTTAATTCAACCGCAATTAGATAGCCGTCAAGGGCCCTGTAATTTCGTTGGGCGCTTACTGGGCAAACAAAGCTAGGAGCAAAACCCATGAGTGATCAAAATTTTACCCATCTTGATGCCAGTGGAGCCGCACATATGGTCGATGTGGGTGGTAAAGATGTCTCCCAGCGCCAAGCCATCGCAGTGGCGACGGTACAAACCACGCCTGCGGTGGTTGCACAAATCGCCCAGCAGTCTCTACGTAAAGGCGATGTGCTTGCGGTGGCCCGTGTCGCCGGCATCATGGCCGCAAAGCGCACCAGCGATTTAATCCCCTTGTGTCATCCGTTAGCACTCACCAAAGTTACGGTTGAATTCGAGCTTGTTGAAACTAAAGGTCAGGTGCTGATTCAAGCGACTTGTGCGGTTGCGGGCGTGACTGGCGTTGAAATGGAAGCCCTCACTGCGGTCAGTATCGCAGCATTGACGGTGCATGATATGTGTAAAGCGGTCGATCCGCACTTGACGATTAACGGCATTCAATTACAAGAGAAAACCGGTGGCAAAAGTGGTCACTGGCGACGGGAGCATGCAACCCATGGTTAAAGTAAAATTTTTTGCGGCGCTTCGTGAACGCCTTAATTGTGCTGAGTTGACTTTAGATTGTGGTCCGAACGAGACGCTGGCAACGCTGCGTGCACGCTTAGTGGATTTGCATCCAAGTTGGCAAACTGAGCTGCACGATAAAGACGTTTTGTGTGCCAAGAACTTCAGCTTTTGCGGTTGGCAAGACCGCGTGAGTGCTGGTGATGAACTGGCTTTTTTCCCGCCGGTGACTGGAGGTTAATGTGAGCTTGACGATTCGCGTGCAAACCGCAGACTTTTCTCTCGCAGACGAATATCGAGTGCTGGCGCAAGACAGTCGTTGCGGTGCGGTGGTGACCTTTACCGGACTTGTGCGTGAATTACCAGACGCGGCCTTGACCGCGATGGAACTTGAACACTACCCCGGTATGACCGAACACGTACTCGAGCAATTAGCACAACAGGCGCAACAGCAATGGCAGACGGGCGCTATTACCATCATTCACCGTGTTGGCAAGCTAGCGTTAAACGAGCAAATCGTTTTTGTCGGTGTTGCTGCGCCGCATCGCAAGGCAGCATTTGCAGCAGCTATGTATGTCATGGATTTTTTGAAAACCCAAGCACCGTTTTGGAAGCAGGAACTCACCGCCAGTGGACGCTACTGGGTGGCCGCTAAGGCCAGTGATCAAGAGGCGCAGCAGCAATGGCAGCGCGACGCTTAGTTTATTTTTTACTGTTTATCAGCAGCTGTGCGGCACACGCACGTGAAGATATTCACGTTGCTGTCGCGTCCTCGCTACGTGGACCCTTCACTGAGCTGGTAAGCAGCTTTGCAGCACAACATCCTGAGTATCGTGTGCAAGTGACCTATGCCGCGACAGGGAAACTTGTCGCGCAAGTGCAAAACGGTGCGCCATATCATCTGCTTATTGCTGCAGATCCGCACTATTTGGCAACGTTATATCAGCGCGATTTACTTGCTACGACGCCTGAAATATTTGCCTATGGCGCCATTGCGCTGTGGCATCCTAATCGAACCGGCACGCCGGAACAACTGCTGCAGGAAGCACGGCATATCGGTATTGCACAGCCGCGGCATGCACCATATGGGCAAGCGGCAGTGCGCTATCTTGAGCAGCAAGAGTTGTTAGAAGACACTCAGCCACGTTTTATTTATGCGGAAAATGCCGCTCAAGTAGTACATCGGGTGTATGCCGGTGCTGTGCCTATGGGCTTTGTGGCGTTGAGTCAGCTCCATGAGTTAGGTGTCAACGCAGCCGACTATAGTCTATTACCATCCGCACCATTATTGGCCCACACCACAGCGTTAACGCGCAAAGGCGCAACATACGCAGGTGCGCAAGCGCTGCAAGCTATGCTCTGGCAGAGTGAGGGTCAGCAGTTGCTCGCGCGCTTTGGCTATCAGGTGACCCCGAAGGATGGGGAGTCCAGTTATGTTGCAAGCGAGTGATTGGCAGGCGATTAGCCTGACCTTGCAGCTAGCGTTAGTGACGACTGTGGTGTTGCTCGTGTTGGCGACGCCCTTGGCTTGGTGGTTAGCCTTTACCGAAAAACGCTGGCGCAGTTGGGTGCAGGCTTTGGTGGCCATGCCGCTGGTGTTGCCGCCGACGGTACTGGGCTTTTATCTGTTAATCACATTAGGGCCGCACGGCTTTATTGGGCAAACGCTGGAAGCTTTGGGCGGACGTCATTTGGCCTTTACGTTCACCGGTATTGTTATCGGCAGCGTGATTTATTCGTTACCTTTCGCGGTGCAGCCTTTGACCGAGGCGTTTCGGCAAATGGGTCGACGGCCGCTGCAAATTGCAGCAAGCCTCGGCGCGTCAAAACTCGATGCCCTGCGTACCATCGCATTACCAATGTGCCGTGGTGGCTTTGTGGTAGCGGCAACCTTAGTGTTTGCGCACACGCTTGGTGAATTTGGCGTCATTTTAATGATAGGTGGCAGTATTCCCGGTGAGACCCAAGTTTTATCGGTGCTAATTTATGACCATACCGAAGCACTCAACTATACCGCGGCGCACACGTTGTCATTAGGGATGATCGCGGTCTCACTGATGGTTTTAGCAATTGTTTATGGGCGTAGGCGCAGCTGATGAGCTTACATATTGATTGCACAATTACGCTCCAGCACTTTGTCTTACAAGCAAAGCTTACTTTACCGAGCCATGGCATCAGCGCCATCGTTGGGGAATCCGGGAGTGGTAAAACAACCTTGCTTGAAGCTATTGCAGGGTTGCGTCATGACGGCGCAACGACGGTGGTGTTTCAAGGTCGGCCCCTGCAGCTGAAGCAGATTGGTTTAGTGCTGCAACAGCCGCAGCTGTTCCCACATCTTTCGGTCGAGCAAAACCTTCGCTATGGCTGGCAACGGGCCACAGCGCATCGCATCGGCTGGGACGAAGTGATTGCCGCATGCGGTTTGCAAGATTTGTTGCAGCAGCGCCCAGCACAATTGTCAGGTGGTCAGCAACAGCGTGTTGCTTTTGCACGGGCGATTTTAGGACAACCGCAGCTGTTGTTATTAGATGAACCATTTTCGGCACTTGATGAAGCGACGCGTCACCATTTTGTGCGCTATTTGCGTACACTTACCGAACGCTATGCACTGCCGATAGTTTGGGTCAGTCATCAACTCACGGACGTGGTTGAAATTAGCGATTACTTAGTTGTGCTGCACGCTGGCCAGGTGCGGCAGTCAGGTCTATTGCAAGAGCAACTAAAGCAAGAGCCATTACGTTCGCAGGTGGCAGTAAGTGTGTTGTCGACCACTGTGGTCGAGATCGACAACACGCTAGCTTGCCGTTTACAGCTTGGTGATCAACACATGCAGTTGCCGCAGCCTCATGGCGCGGCGCTTAAGATTGGCCAACCCTATCGCATCCGTATTTATGCTCGCGATGTTAGCTTGACCTTAGCTCCGGTGGCCAATAGTAGTGTGCAGAATCAATTGCGCTGTGAAATTGTGGGGTGTCAGGCGGCGCAGCATCAAGCAGAATTGTTAGTTGAACTGGCCGTTGGGAAACAAACCTTTCTTGCACTGATCACCCGCAATGCTTGGCAGCAATTACAATTGCAACTAGGCACACAGGTCATTGCCCATTTAAAAGCTGCAGCGCTTCACGAAACCTTGCGCGAAACGCTTTAAGCTAGATCGTAAAACTAGGTTAGCAAGGCGTCAAAGGGTTGCAGGGTCACGGTTTCTCCTGTAGCAACGGTGTCACGATCTTGCTCTAATATGATAAAGCAGTTTGCTTGGGCGACGCTCGTCAAGACGGCTGAGCTTTGGCTACCGATGGGACGCACCAGTAACTTAGCATCCTTTTGCTCAAAGAAGCCACGTTGAAAGTCGGTACGGCCAGGACGTTTTTTGATGGTGCAAGCTGCTTCTGCAGTGAAAGTCGTGGGCACGGGTACTTGCTCGCCAGCAAGCTGACGCAGCATCGGTTGCACAATTTGATCCATGGTCACCACCGCGGCGACCGGATTGCCCGGTAAACCGCAGAACCAACTTGAGCCAAGTTGACCAAACGCGAAGGGCTTGCCAGGTTTCATGGCGATTTTCCAGAACTCAATATGACCTAATTTGGCCATCACGTCTTTGGTGAAGTCGGCATCACCCACCGAAACACCAGCACTTGAAATCACCACATCAGCGCTGCGCATGGCTTGTTGGAAAACTGCTTCAAGTGCCTCCGGGTCGTCGGCAATATGACCCAGGTCTATCACTTCAACGGCAAGTCGTTGCAACATAGCGCTTAAAACAAAGCGGTTACTGTCGTACAAATGACTCGAACTCGGTAGTGCCTCGCCGGGTTGCACTAACTCATCACCATTTGAGAACAATGCGACTTTTACTTTGCGGATCACCTCAACTTTGGCAATGCCAATGGAAGCTAGCAGCCCTACGTGAGTTGCGGTCAAGCGCTGTCCAGCGGTGAGAAGCATCGCGTCTTGATGAATATCACTGCCGCGCAACCGCACGTTATCCCCCGCCTGCACAGTTGCTTGGCACACAATAGCTGCGTCGGTGCGCTTCACTTGTTCTTGCATGATAACTGCGTCAGCGTCTGCCGGCATTTGCGCACCCGTCATAATGCGGACACAGCTCGCCTTTGGCAATTTACCGTCAAACGGGTGTCCTGCATAGGCGCTCCCGACCACCGACAAGGGCTCGCCAGTGTTCGCTTCAGCAGCCCGCACGGCATAGCCGTCCATTGCCGAGTTATCAAAGCCGGGCACATCAATAGGTGCGTATACCGGCGCAGCCAATACCCGATCAAGTGCTACAGTTAAATCCACGCTTTCGGTTGCAGTGAGTGGCGTAATCTGACTCTGCATCGCAGCTAAAGCTGCGCTCACTGGTAACCACTTGTCACTCACTTTTTCTCACCTTCTTGATTGACCATCCATACGGCTGCTTCAACGCGTGAACGCAAACCGAGTTTTTTCAACAGATGCTTCACATGGACTTTGACCGTACCGTCAGAAATATCCAGTTCACGCGCAATCACCTTGTTGCTCATGCCCTTGGCAATCAGTTTGAGGATTTCATGCTCACGATTGGTAAGGCTTTCGAGTTTGCCGCTGCCTTGTGGCGCAGGACGACGTAAAGCGGTCGCGAGTACTTCGGTGATGACTTCGCTGAGCACCATTTTACCGTCGATGGCGCGTTTTATTTGCTCAATCAATTGCTCGGGTTCCATGTCTTTCAACAAGTACCCATCAGCACCGTTGGTAATCGCTGCAACTACATCTTCGTCGGCATCTGACACTGTCAGCATCACTATACGTGAGGTAACCCCTTCATCGCGCAAGCGTTTGAGAGTTTCTAAACCGTCCATGCCCTGCATATTCAAATCCAGAATGATGAGGTCAGGGTCGAGTTCAACAGCGGTTGGAATAGCGTCTTTGCCATTACTGAATTCGGCCACAACTTCAAGATCGTCTTCAAACGAAATCAGTTGTTTGAGGCCTTTGCGTAGCAGTGGGTGATCGTCGACCAGCATAATGCTTGAGCGCACGTCAGTCATAAGTATTCTCCTTTAATTCATGCACGGTATTCTTACATAGATCTTGCGCTAGCGCATGACTTGGGTGTTTCGTTAGCAATTTATTGATGGCGGATGACGCTAAAAATAACCATGTAAAACAGGTGTTTATAAATTCATCTACCTAGTAGTGAGTATAGCCTCTATCTCAGAATAACCCATCATTATCTCCTTCGATTGCTTGTGAGCTGCAGCTGGCACCGCCATGCTAAGAGCGTCATCAACAACTTGAGTCGTCACCAAGCAAGCGCAGATCAAAGTGCAAAATGAAACTGTGAATAAACAATCAGGCTTACATGTGATGAGCAGCACGGCAGTATGGATGAGCTGGAGTGCGCTTGTGGTATTGCTGTACGCACTCGATCTTGGTTTTTCCTTTGCCCAACTGTTTGGCTTGCTAGCGCTGTCGGGTTTTGCCGCTGCGGCTTTCCAATTAGTATTCTTCTTTCTTGGCGATCGCGCACTTCAACCTAGTTTTATTCGCTTAACCAGTGGCTTATTGATACTGCCATGCGTGTTGATGATAGGGCTCTTTAGCCAACCAAATTTAGACTACACACTGCTGCAATTGCTGGCGATTGCATGCGGATTGGGTGGTGCACAGCTGTTTCTGCGAAGTATGCATGGCCTTGATGATACCCAAACCTCGGGTTGGGATCTTGCGGTGACCGCCAGTGTCGGCGGTTTAGGCATCTTAGTGGCACAAATTCTCACGCCTTTGCTAGCCATTGTGCCGAACTTTTTGGGTGCGAGCGTGGCCACGTTTACCACCGATATCAGTACCGGAACAGTATTAGGAGGCTTGCGTCCTGGAGCTGTCCTTACCCTAGCAAATATCGGTATTTTCTTTGCTGGCTTGGTCCTAGTTGCCATTATCAGGCGCCCTCTGAGCCAGTGCGAAAGCACCCCGCTGAGCACTCCTACAACGACCCGCCGCGCATTACTCCGCAACCCGCACACGTGGTTGATGACCGTACTTTACATTATGTCGTTTGGTACTTTTGTCGGCTTGGCGCTAAGCTTTCCGCTCGTATTAAAGTTTATTTTTGGGGTGAGTCGTCATTGGCAAGAGGGGCAATTATTAGCGGTGTTAAGCAACGACTACGCACCGCAGGCGCTAACCTATGCTTGGCTTGGGCCGTTAATCGGTGTGGTAGTAAGGCCCTTGGGAGGCTGGCTCGCGGACCAGTATGGCGGTGCAAAAGTTACTCTAGCGTGTTCAGTTGCGCTTACTCTAGTGAGTTTAGCTGCGGCGTGGGTCACGCGAAGTGCTTATTTAAGTTCGGCGCCAGAAGCCTATTTTCTTTTGTTTTTGCTGATTTTCTTTGCGCTGTTTGCCGCGGCATCGATTGCCAGTAGCGCCATTTGCCGGTCGGCCAGCGTGCTTTTTCCAGCCCATCAACTACCCAGTGCCTTACGTTGGCTTTCGGCTTGCGCCATCGCTGGAGCGGGCTATATGCCGTTGATGTGGGGCGTGCACAGCGTGACCGGCACACCCGACCTCGCGTTTATTGCTTTTGCTGGCTTTTATGGCCTTTGTGGACTGCTGGTAGTAAGCGTTTACCTGCGCCGTCATAGCGTATATTTCAACCCTTAAACGGTCTCGGTATCGCGTTCTTTGAGGTAGTCGGGGCGGAAGTTAAAATACACACCCGTGCCACCCTCATCACGGCGGCGAATAATAATATCGCCAGCGAGGTGCTTACTACGTTCTTGCATGATGGCCAAGCCGTAATGATTGAGTTTCTCGGCTTGTTCCGGAATACCTACGCCATCATCTTCGATGCTCAGACTAATGCCATGATCGATGGATTCTTGCAGGCGTATTACGACTTCGCTGCCCTTGCTGTGATGAATCGCGTTCTGGCATGCTTCACGAATGATTTGCAGCAAATGAATTTCTTCGTGTGGCGCGAGCGGGCTATTCGCCAATTGGTAATCGAGACGGAACTGTAAATCCGATTGGTCTTCGAATTGTTTTATTGTTGTTTGCAGCGCATTAATCAGTCCTGAACCGTCAACTTTAAGACGGAATGTGGTCAACAATTCGCGTAATTGCCGGTAGGCTGAACTGAGACCTTCACGCAGCTCTTGTGAGACGTCTTCGATGATAGCTTGGTCACCTTTGGCAAGGGCTTTGTCCAGCCGCGTAACCTGAATTTTCAGATAAGACAACGCTTGCGCTAACGAATCGTGGAGTTCTCGGGCAATCACAGTACGTTCTTGGATAAGTGCCAAACGCCGAACCTGCTCTTCTTCTTGCTTCAGGCTTAAGGCAATCGCCAACTGATCGCTGACCGATTGCATCAGTTGCTGTTGCCAGTCATCGATCTGCTCGCTGCGGTCACAACGCGCCACCAAGACGCCGTAATAATGATGATCACGTTCGAGCGGAAAGCGGTAGACGCGCTTCGCATCCATCACACTGACACCGCCACCCGCGCTCACACAAGCTGCGCAGTCGACGCCCGCACAAGGGTCATCTTCTTGCGCTTGCGGCTGTACCTGCAAATAGGGCTTGTCGCCAGCGGGAGTAATCAAGCAAAGCTCTATATCATCGACTTGTGAAGCGCGCTTGAGGCCCTCGACAATATCGGCAAAGTCATGGTAGCCCGGTGAACGCTCGATGATGCTGCGCGCCATATCGTAGAGAAATTGCAGCTTGGCATTACTGCGCTGAATCGCTTGGGTTTGCTCATCTACGCGTTTCTCGAGGTTGCCATACATGTAACTAATGGCATCGTTCATTTTATTCAATGTGGTACCGAGTACACCAAGTTCGTCTTCAGTTAAGTGTTTCACGCGCGCAGTAAAATCACCCTGACCAATGCGGCGTGCGGTTTGCGTGAGTTGCTGTAGCGGCTCCCGTACCCGACTGCGCAGCCAGTAAGCGATAAAGCCAGCCAAAGTAATGGTGCTGAATAACGATAAGATTTGGATCAGCCGAATCGCACGAATGCGTGATTCCGCCTCGGCTTGAATAGCATTTACCATCAAGTGTAAACGGGCAATGTGCGGGGCGAGTTCACGTTCGAGGTCGGTGTTCGATAGAGAACGACCAATGAGATTGGTTTGCAGCCGTTCCCAGTCTTCGCGCGTCGATTTAAAGCGTTCGGCAAGCTCACCCTCACCAAAGTTAAAGCGATTAAAAACAGGATGCCGCCACGTGTCGAGTAGCTCATCAGCGAAGCGCGCGGTTTCTGCAGAGTCAGGCTGTTGCAAATGATGCCAAGCATAGCGATAGGTTTGCATACGCAGCGAACCCGCAAGGTTGATCGCGAGCGCATCCTGGTCGGCGCGCTCCGATAACCAATACGAGGCGAGTAACGTGCCAACCGTAAGGGCAACGATGAGGCTGAGGGCGATGCCCATACGCGTGACAATAGAAATTTTCGACATCTGTCTC
The DNA here is from genome assembly GCF_000753735.1 of Pseudidiomarina atlantica. Taxonomy (GTDB): domain Bacteria; phylum Pseudomonadota; class Gammaproteobacteria; order Enterobacterales; family Alteromonadaceae; genus Pseudidiomarina; species Pseudidiomarina atlantica. The sequence goes on from NZ_JPIN01000002.1 coordinate 39,844, forward strand.
ATAAGCTGCTTTAACACTTAATTGCATAGTTTACCGTGTCCTGTTTGAACACGCACGAATAACCATAGCAGGGGTGTGTTTAAGGGGCTACCTCTTCTGAACTTTGGTTACCGGCGTTATTTTTCGGAAAAACAAAAAACAACGGTAAAACAATAGATTAATCTCGTCTCAATGTACTCATTTGGGGGTATTTTTAGTCATTTATCAGCTTTTTGCTGCTCCTGCGCCCTATGGCGTTTGTACGACCTGTTAGCCACACTACGGCAGTAACGACATCTAGCAGGAGTTAAAGGATGAGTCATTTACTCGATAAACTGCGGTTTTTCAAAATCCGCAAAGAACCTTTTGCCGACGGGCATGGGGTAACAACCGACCAAGATCGTTCTTGGGAAAGCGGCTATCGCCAACGCTGGCAACATGACAAAGTCGTGCGCTCCACCCATGGTGTGAACTGTACTGGCTCGTGTAGCTGGAAAATTTATGTCAAAGATGGCTTGGTGACCTGGGAAACTCAGCAAACGGACTACCCACGCACCCGTCCTGACCTGCCTAACCACGAACCGCGCGGCTGTCCACGTGGCGCGAGCTATTCTTGGTATATTTACAGTGCGAACCGCCTGAAGTACCCAAAAATGCGGCAGAAGCTAATGGAGCTTTGGCGCGAAGCAAAAGAACAGTACAAAGATCCTGTGCAAGCTTGGGAATCGATTGTTACCGATCCAATCAAAGCAAAAAGCTATAAAGAGCGTCGCGGCTTGGGCGGCTTCGTGCGTGCCAGTTGGGAAGAAGTGAATGAACTGATCGCCGCCAGTAACGTTTACACTGCAAAAACTTATGGACCAGACCGTATCAGCGGCTTCTCACCGATTCCAGCAATGTCGATGGTGTCGTATGCCGCGGGCGCACGTTACTTGTCGCTGATCGGCGGCAACTGCTTAAGTTTCTACGACTGGTACTGTGACTTACCACCGGCCTCACCGCAAATCTGGGGTGAGCAAACCGACGTACCTGAATCTGCCGATTGGTATAACTCTAATTACATTATCGTTTGGGGCTCGAACGTACCACAAACCCGTACACCGGACGCGCATTTCCTGACAGAAGTTCGCTACAAAGGTACCAAAACTTGTGTCATTACTTCGGACTACTCAGAGGCTTCGAAGTTTGGTGACACGTGGTTGGCGCCGCGCCAAGGTACTGACTCAGCCTTGGCGATGGCGTTCGGCCACGTCATTTTGAAAGAGTACTACGTCAACCAACAAAGCAGCTATTTCCAAGACTACGTGAAGCGTTACACCGACATGCCGATGTTGGTCATGCTCGAGCCTGGCGAAAAAGTATTGAAGCAAGGCCGATTCTTACGCGCTGCTGACTTGGTCGATAATCTCGGTGAAGAAAATAACCCAGACTGGAAAACCATTGCGGTTAATGCCGGCGATCAGCGTTTAACCAGTCCAAATGGTGCTATCGGCTACCGTTGGGGTGAAAAAGGTAAGTGGAACCTCGAGCAAAAAGACAAAGGCGGCGATGTCGACCTCATGTTGAGCCTCAAAGACAGCCACGACGAAGTGGTTGAAGTAGGTTTCCCTTATTTTGGCTCCGCGCCACATGAATACGAGTACTTCCAGCACACCCATCACGATGAAGTGCAAGTACGTCGCATCCCAGCTAAGCGAGTTGAACTTGCCAATGGCGAAACCGCATTGGTTGCGACTGTTTACGATTTAATGTTGGCTCAGTACGGTGTTGACGACGGCAGTAACGATCCAAATCGTGCGCAAAGCTATGAAGACGATGTGCCGTACACTCCAGCTTGGCAAGAACACATTACCGGTGTTAAACCTGCCGACGTGATTCGCGTCGCGACCGAGTTTGCGCGTAATGCTGACAAAACCAAAGGCCGTTCAATGGTCATCGTGGGTGCTGCATTGAACCACTGGTACCACATGGACATGAGCTATCGTGGCTTGATCAACATGCTGATGATGTGTGGTTGTATTGGTCAGTCAGGCGGTGGTTGGGCGCATTACGTAGGCCAAGAAAAATTGCGTCCACAAACCGGTTGGCAGCCGTTGGCGTTTGGCCTTGATTGGCAGCGTCCACCGCGTCACATGAACGGTACCTCGTTCTTTTATAACCACTCAAGCCAGTGGCGTTACGAGAAACTGGATATGAGTGAAGTGGTATCGCCGCTTGCCGATAAAAACAAATGGCAAAGCTCGATTATCGATTACAACACCCGCGCTGAGCGCATGGGCTGGTTGCCGTCGGCGCCACAGTTGGGTACCAACCCACTCACCATCGCCGCCGCTGCTGAAAAAGCCGGTGTTGATGTCAAAGATTACCTGGTGTCACAGCTCAAAGATGGCAAGTTGAAGTTTGCTTGTGAACAACCTGATGATCCGAAGAACTTCCCACGCAACATGTTTATCTGGCGTTCAAACTTGCTGGGTTCTTCAGGTAAAGGTCACGAATACATGCTTAAGCACTTCTTAGGTACCAAACATGGCTTGCTCGGCAAAGATCTTGGCGATTTCGGTGGTAAGAAACCAGAAGACGTCGAGTGGGTAGACGATGGTGCTGAAGGCAAAGTAGACCTTTGGGTGACCCTCGACTTCCGCATGTCGACCACCTGCTTGTACTCAGACATCGTGCTGCCAACCGCAACTTGGTACGAAAAAGACGATATGAATACTTCGGATATGCATCCGTTTATTCACCCCTTAACCGCAGCCGTTGACCCCGTGTGGGAAGCGCGCAGTGACTGGGAGATTTTTAAAGGCATCGCCAAAGAATTCTCCCGCGTCTGCCAAGGTCATTTGGGGGTTGAGCAAGACGTGGTCACCACGCCAATCATGCACGACTCTCCCGGTGAGCTAGCCCAGCCATATGGTGTGAAAGCTTGGTGGAAAGGCGAGTGTGAAGCGATTCCTGGCGTCACCATGCCGAACATTACCGTGGTCGAGCGTGATTACCCAAGCACCTATCACCGCTTTACTTCGTTGGGTCCGCTGCTGGACAAACTTGGCAATGGCGGTAAGGGCATCAACTGGAACACCCAAGAAGAAGTCGATTTCTTAGGTAAGTTGAACCGTGTCCACCACGAAGAAGGCGCACACAAAGGTCGCCCAGTGATTGACTCGGCTATTGATGCTTGTGAGGTGATTTTGTCACTGGCACCAGAGACCAACGGGCATGTGGCAGTCAAAGCATGGCAAGCGCTTGGCGAGTTTACCGGTCGTGATCATACGCATTTGGCCAAGCCAAAAGAGGAAGAGAAAATCCGCTTCCGCGACATCGTCGCGCAGCCGCGCAAGATCATTTCATCGCCGACCTGGTCCGGTTTGGAAGATGAACACGTGTCTTACAACGCGGGTTATACCAACGTCCATGAGTTGATTCCATGGCGCACCGTTACCGGTCGTCAGCAGTTCTACCAAGATCACGAGTGGATGCGCGATTTCGGTGAAACGCTGTGTGCTTACAAGCCACCGATTAACCTGAAAACCGTAGAGCCGGTGTTGAACAAGAAAGGTAACGGCAACAAAGAGATCGTGCTGAACTGGATCACCCCGCACCAAAAATGGGGTATCCACAGCACTTACTCAGACAACTTACTGATGCTGACCTTGTCACGTGGTGGCCCGATTGTCTGGCTCAGCGAGAGCGACGCCAAAGCTGCAGGCATAGAAGATAACGACTGGATCGAAATCTTCAACGTCAACGGCGCGATCAGTGCGCGGGCAGTGGTGTCGCAACGCGTACCAGAAGGCATGAGCATGATGTACCACGCGCAGGAGCGGATTGTGAACGTGCCAGGTTCAGAGTTAACCGGAACCCGTGGCGGTATCCACAACTCAGTGACCCGTGCGGTCATGAAGCCGACCCACATGATTGGCGGCTACGCACAACAAGCCTATGGCTTTAACTACTACGGCACCGTTGGCTGTAACCGCGATGAATTCGTGGTAGTCCGCAAGATGGACAAAGTCGACTGGTTGGACACTGAATAAGGTTGGAGTGAGGACGTTACCATGAAAGTAAGAGCTCAAATTGGCATGGTGCTAAATTTGGACAAGTGTATCGGTTGTCATACCTGCTCCATCACTTGTAAGAATGTTTGGACATCACGCGAAGGCGTCGAATATGCTTGGTTCAACAACGTTGAAACCAAGCCCGGCGTTGGTTTCCCGAAAGAGTGGGAAAACCAAGACAAATGGAATGGCGGTTGGGTACGCAACAAACGCGGTCAACTGGAATTAAAAATCGGTGCCAAGCGGCGCGTGTTGGCGAATATTTTCGCCAACCCAGACCTGCCGGAAATCGATGATTACTACGAACCGTTTGATTTTGACTATCAACACCTACACACCGTAGGTGATACCAAGCATCAACCGGTAGCACGTCCACGCTCGCTGATCTCGGGTCAGCGCATGGAAAAAATCGAATGGGGTCCGAACTGGGAAGAGATTCTCGGTACTGAGTTTGCCAAGCGCAAAAAAGACAAGAACTTCGACGAAGTGGTGCAAAAAGACATCTACGGTCAATTTGAAAAAACCTTTATGATGTACTTGCCGCGCTTATGCGAACATTGTCTGAACCCAGCCTGTGTGGCCGCTTGCCCGTCAGGTGCGATCTATAAGCGTGAAGAAGACGGTATCGTTTTGATCGACCAAGACAAGTGTCGTGGCTGGCGCATGTGCGTATCAGGCTGTCCGTACAAGAAGATTTACTACAACTGGAAGACCGGTAAATCAGAAAAATGTACCTTCTGCTATCCGCGCATTGAAGCGGGTCAACCCACCACCTGTTCGGAAACCTGTGTTGGCCGTATCCGTTACTTGGGTGTGTTGCTGTACGATGCGGACCGCATCGAAGAAGCGGCAAACACTCCGAACGAGCAAGACCTGTATCAAGCGCAGTTGGATATCTTCTTAGATCCACATGACCCAGAAGTGCAAGCTGCAGCGCGTAAAGAAGGCATTGCTGAGAACTGGATCCAAGCTGCCCAGCGTTCACCGGTGTACATGATGGCGATGCAATGGAAAGTTGCGCTACCGTTGCACCCTGAGTATCGCACCTTACCAATGGTTTGGTATGTACCACCACTGTCACCGATCCAAAGTGCGGTCGAAGCCGGGCACGTCGGTATGAACGGTGAAATTCCAGACTTGAAATCGCTGCGTATTCCGTTGCGTTACCTAGCCAATATGCTGACGGCTGGTGACGAATTCCCAATCGTCCGCGCCTTGGAACGCATGATTGCCATGCGTGCCTACAAACGCAGCCAGAACGTTGACGGCGTCGAAGATCTTGAGGTCTTGAAGCAAGTGGGCTTGACCCAGCATCAAGTCGAAGAAATGTACCGTTATATGGCATTGGCGAACTACGAAGATCGTTTCGTCATTCCAACCAGCCACCGTGCTTATGCTGAAAATGCCTATGACCTGAAGGGCAGCTGTGGCTTTACCTTCGGTAATGGTTGTAGCGACGGCAACAACGGCGTGAACTTGTTTGGCGCGAAAAAGCAAAGCGTCCGCCAAGTCATTCCAGTGACGGTGAAGGAGTAAGTCATGCAAGTTTTACAAGTGATTTCACTGTTAATCGACTATCCACGCGAAGAGTTGCTCGAAGCTGCTCCGGAGTTACGCACCTTGGTGCGTAACTCGGAGTTGAGCGCCGCGCAGCAACAAGCGGTAGACGACTTTATCACCGAGCGCACCAGCACTAACTTGATGGATTGGCAGTCTGAGTACGATAGCTTGTTTGAGCGCGGTCGTTCATTGTCGTTGTTGCTGTTTGAACACGTGCATGGAGAGTCACGTGATCGTGGGCAAGCCATGGTCGATCTGATGAACCAATACCAGCAAGCCGGGTTAGAAATCGACATCAAAGAATTGCCTGATTACATTCCGCTTTACCTCGAGTTCTTAGCGACCCAAGGCGAAGACAATGCCCGTGAAGGTTTGGCTGAAGTTGCCCATATTCTTGCGGTGCTAGCGGCACGTTTAGAGCAACGTGAAAGCAATTATGCGGTGTTGTTCCAGAGCTTGCTTGAGTTAGCTGCTGTTGACGTTGACCTCAACGACGTACGCCAACAAGTGCAAGGCGAAAAACGTGACGACACACCGAAAGAGTTGGACAAAGTTTGGGAAGAAGAAATGGTGACCTTTACCGGCAACGACGCCACCAGCACTTGCCCGACGGCGCAAAACCGTCCGGCCGAGAGCCAGCGTCGCGATCAGTACATCCCATTGAATCTTGATCAACTCAGCAATGTAAAAAACGCTGCGGACGCCTAAGGAGTTCACCATGAATTATCTCAATACATTTTTCTTCGGTATCTACCCTTACATCGCGTTGGCAGTGATGTTTATCGGGACTTGGATCCGTTACGACCGCGAGCAATTCACCTGGAAAACCAGTTCTAGTCAATTGCTCGAAAAGAAACAACTACGCCGTGGCAGCATCGCCTTCCACATTGGTATTTTGGCGATTTTTGCCGGTCACTTTGTCGGCTTATTGACGCCGAACGCCGTGTGGCACGTTTTAGGCATCAGTGCTGGTACTAAGCAGTTGATCGCGATTGTGGCGGGTGGCCTGGCAGGTATTCTTTGCTTTTATGGCATGACCATCCTGATCTTGCGTCGCTTGAACAATCCACGCATTCGCGCAAACAGCAGCACCATGGATATCGTCATTTTGTTATTACTATATGCGCAGCTGATTCTCGGTTTGCTGTCGATTTTTGTGTCCTTGGATCACCTGGACGGTTCAACCATGTTGCTGTTAATGGCGTGGGCGCAAAATACCCTGACCTTTGACACTGCAACTGCCGTTGCGGCGATGACCGATGTGCATTGGATCTTCAAGCTCCACATCACTTTGGGTCTGACTATTTTCTTGGTGTTCCCATTTACGCGCTTGGTCCATATGTTTAGCGTCCCCGTGCAATACCTGCGTCGTCAGCATCAAGTCGTGCGGCAAAAAGCGGCACGCTAAGGAGTTGTGATGATTCACGTAAATCAGACAGTTATTGACGAACCCGCGATTCTGGCCGAGATGCAATACCATCCGGCCGATAGCCAGCAGCAAGCCATGGCCAAGGCTGCTGAATCCTTGGTGATCGGTGAGTTATTGCGTCAGCGTGCAAGCGAGCTCGGCTTGCACGTTGCCGACGAAAACAAACAGGCCAGCGATGACGATTTTCTCGCGGCATTAATAGAGCGCGAAGTCGCCATTCCAGAAGCGGACGAGCAAGCCTGTGCGACCTATTACCAGCAGAATCCGGAGCGTTTTACCACGTCACCGTTGCTGGAAGTACGCCACATCTTGTTGGCCGCCGCGCCCGATGACGAGCTCGACCGCGTCAATGCGAAAATGATGGCCGAGCAAATCATCAAGCAGTTGCACGAAGGCGACGACTTTAGTCGCTTAGCACAACAGCATTCGGCCTGTCCGTCGAGTGCGACCGCTGGCAGTTTAGGCCAAATTAGTCGCGGTCAAACCGTCGCTGAATTTGAACGCCAGGTCTTCACCGCTAACACTGGGCTGCTCCCCAACCCAGTGGAAACCCGCTACGGTTTCCACGTGGTCGCCGTCGATCGCAAAATCGAAGGCAAACAGCTCCCCTACGACGCGGTAAAAGACAAAATCGCCGCCTACTTGAACGAGAAAGTGGAACGTAAAGCCGTCGCGCAATACATTCACACCCTCATTCAAGCCGCCGAAATCAAAGGCTTTGATTTTGCGGTGTCGGATTCACCGTTGCTGCAGTAGCGCTCGGCGGATGCAGGGTCGTCATTTTCATTTAAAAATACACCGATCAGTTATCCAACTGATCGGTGACCTATATTTACTTTAGCTTGGCTTTTATTTCATCACTAAAGAGCATCAATATTAATGCTCCTTCAAAAAGAGTAAGTAAATATCCAATAGACGTATCTAGGTATATTGAAACACTGACTCCCATTACATAAGGGCTAACAAGAAGGTTATAGGCGATGAGCATGCTGAATAACCACTTAGCTATTGTTCTGTATGTATAAAGTCCAAGCAGGCTCAAGATATACAGCATTGAATATATGTATGGGAATGGATTAGTTGGCTCAAGCATTCCGCCTGTACCTGACATAGACAAAATATAAACCACTTCGTCAGCGTAAATATGGTGCCAAACTTGCGGCATGAGGAAAAACGCTGTGTATAGTGCTGCTGTTATAATTACTGTAGTTTGAAAATGCCTAGTCATGGCTCACCTTACTTTTATAGTTTGAAACGCGCCAAAAATTAACCATAGCTCTCGCCCTGCGGCCGATACCTCGGGAGGCCTGTCGGCTTTAAACTACGTATTTCCCATATCAAATCTATGTAGCGTGTCACCAGCAAGCAAACTGTTAGCTAGTCTATCAATTTCGGTTTGGACGTAGTTCCAGTAGTCGGGGTTATCCAAAGTCCGCGCTTGAATTGTTGCAGGAATGAACCGACGCATTTCTTGATAAAAATCGTCACGAGTTTCATTGCTACTTTGAAGTTATGGCCGCCGTTGAAATCAAGATCTTCTGAGAGTCGCGAACTGTTATAACACATACGTAGAGCTGTGCCGCCGATAAAGGTCAGCGCCGACATAACACCTTGCTGAACAAGTACAGCCATGATGTCGTGGTGTAAAATTTCTTTCTCAATAACGGGTGTGATCGCAGCTAAGTCGGGATTTGCGGCAACAATTTGCTGAAGATAGTGATTGAGCATTTAACTTTCCACCATAGAGATGTTTCTGTTGCAGGCTTTTAAATCGGCAATGGCTTGAGATGTGGTCGCTCTGAACATGCCGATTTCATTGTCGAAATAGAGATTAGGCATGATTTGGGCGATCGACTTTTTCGTGTGTGTGAATTCAATGATACCGTAGGGCGTTGAAAACTCGCCGCTGCGGCCTTTCGTCATCACCGTAAGTCGCCCCATGATGACCTGTGAGATATCGCCAGTATGACAGAGTTGGCTTTCTAGACTTATATAGTTGAGCACATTTCCGCGCAGCTTATTTACGATTTTATAAATTGCTGTCGTCGGTTCGGGCGGCGTTATGGTGCTTTCAAAAATGCCCTTAACTACGCGACGAATCAGCCCTTTTCGTGCGCAGTCGCTGAGGAACTTTGTAAATGCAGGTGACAGCGGCTCGCCCATCATAAAGGCAAGTTCCCGTGATGTGTGAACACCGCCGCCAGCTTTTACAGCATCTGAAAACAAGGCGAGTAGTCTTTCTTGTTTCAGCATAGGGTCAACACATTATTACCGTAATAGTAATGAAATGTAGACCAGAGGTGGGGTGAATTCAAGTTAAGGTGCACAAAATATTACCCATAGAGTAATGTTTTGTTAACCTTTGGGAAGGTGAAGCTTCCCGCGCGGCTAAAAAGAAAGTTATGACTTCAGAAAACGGATGCTAAAGTATTTGCAACCCACGGAGGCTTATTATGGACCACAACTTTTGGCATCAACGTTGGCAACAGCAACAAATTGGCTTTCATCGCGATGCTTTTCATGAGCTATTGACCGAATACTTTCCGCAAGCTTGTCCAACGGGTCGTATTTTGGTGCCGCTGTGTGGCAAGACAAAAGATATGTTGTGGTTGCTCGATCAGGGCTACAAAGTGTTTGGCATAGAGCTGAGCGAGCTGGCGGTGCAGGCGTTTTTCGCGGAAAACCAACTTAAGCCACAAGTGGCCAGTGTTGGTAATTTCAAGCAGTATACACTCGATGAACTGGTCATTTGGGTGGGCGATGTCTTTGATCTCACACCCAAAGATCTGGCCGATGTTGATGGTTGGTATGACCGTGCGGCGTTGGTCGCTCTGCCACCGGAAATGCGCACACGCTATGTAGAACTGCTCCGACAAACCTTACCGAGTGGTAGCCGCGGTTTGTTGGTGACTGTTGAATATCCAGATGGTTATCGTGAGGGCCCACCGTTTTCGGTGCCTGAAGACGAAGTCAAAAGTGCTTACGGGCAACGCTTCAAAGTGCAACGCAGGGCGCGCATCCAAGGTTTCGTGAACAACGAGCCCAGTATTGACAGTCCCGTCACCGAACAAGCTTACGTTATTTATGATTAAGAAATGAGGTTGTTGCGCTGCAGGACTTTGTAGGTGCGGCGTGCAAGCTTTTCCATGAACGCGAGATCAGCAAAGGTCGGCTCGGCGGTTTCGTTGTCGAGGTCGACTTGCCATTGGCTGACTTCGGCGTCGAGCATTTCCATCATTTTCTTGGAGCAGCCGCGGCAAATGCCTTGGCACATGTCGGCGTCTTCGAGGCCGAAGGGAATGGTATTGCGAATGGTGTTCAATAATGCCCGCATGGCATCGCTGGTATTGGGTTTGCGCTGTCGTGTTTGCACTTCAGACATAAGCACCTCCAAGCAAAAAAGGGAGGGCACCCTGGAGAGTAAGTGCGCCTCCCACAACGAGAACCGGTTAGTTCTGTTTGACTGCAACTGCATCAACTTGAGACTGTTTACCCCAAAGCCCGCTGACCACCTGCCAGCTAATCGCTAGGGCGCCAATGATGAAGATCACATCACCAACGGTACGGACCCAACGCAGACCTTCGAGCAACGGCTGCTGCATAAAGGCTTCGCTACGGGCATACCAGAGCCCTTCAGAGGCTGCGGCAAAGAACTGAATGAAGCCGATCGGTAACAGGCTGCTAAACAGCATCAGCACCAAGCCAATGTTCATCCACCAGAACGCGGTGTTCATCAGTTTGTCGTTGAACGCAAGATTTGGCCGGATATAGCGCAAAATCAGCAGTACGAAACCGAGTGCCAAGAAGCCATAGACACCGAACAAGGCTGCGTGAGCGTGGGTTGGCGTAGTGTTCAAGCCTTGCACGTAGTAGAGCGAGATCGGTGGGTTGATCATAAAGCCCAACACGCCGGCGCCCAACATATTCCAAAACGCTACAGCAACGAAGCACATGAGTGGCCATTTGATGCGAGCCATCCACGGCGCTTTGTGTTGCATGCTCCAGTTTTCCCAAGCTTCATAGCCAAGCACAATCAAGGGTACAACTTCCAATGCACTGAAGGTTGCGCCAACTGCCATCACTGGCGTTGTGGTTCCTGAGAAGTACAAGTGGTGGAAGGTACCTGGTACACCACCCAGCATAAACAATGACGCTGATGCGAGTGACGCCGTGGTTGCCATGCGCCGTGAAACGAGGCCCATGCTGTGGAAGATAAAGGCGATGGCAGTGGTCGCGAACACTTCAAAGAAGCCTTCGACCCACAAGTGAACAATCCACCAGCGCCAGTATTCCATCACTGATAAGTGGGTGCGTTCGCCGTAGAAGAAGCCAGCACCGTAGAACAGGCCGATGGCAACCACTGAGGCGGTGAACAAAGCCAGCAAGTTCTTGTCGCCTTTGACTTTGAAGGCACCAATCACGCCGCGCATCATCAGCACTAACCAGAACACGATGCCAACAAATTTACCGATCTGCCATAGGCGTCCAAGGTCAACGTACTCGTAACCTTGGTGACCCAACCAGAAGTTCAGATGTTCTGGCATAATTTGTGCGATGGCTAAATAGCTACCGACAAAAGTACCGCCCACGACGACGACCAATGCCCAAAATAGGATATCAACGCCAAGTTTCTGATATTTAGGATCTTTGCCACCGTTAATAATGGGCGCAAGGAACAAGCCAGCGGCTAAGAAGCCAGTTGCGATCCAGAATAGCGCAGCCTGAATGTGCCAGGTCCGCACTAAGCTGTAAGGGAACCACTCAGACACGTTAATGCCATAGAATTCCTGACCTTCAACTGTGTAGTGTGCGGTAAATCCTCCTAACAATACTTGCAAGGTGAATAATGCGACGACAATAAACAAGTATTTGCCCAAAGCTTTTTGTGAGGGTGTGAGCTTCACCAAGCTAATAGGGTCCTGTTTCGGTGCTTGGGGTTCTTCTTCATCATGTTTACGAATGAAAGCCCAGGCCCAAATCAAGCCACCAACCCCTGCGATCAGCAAAATCACACTGACAATGGACCAGATAATGTTCTCTGGGCTTGGCACGTTGTCGATAAGCGGCTCATGTGGCCAGTTATTGGTGTAGGTTACGTCGCTGTCAGGACGTTCGGTTGCAGCAGACCATGCGGTCCAGAAGAAGAAGTCAGTCATTTGCTGACGACGCTCGAGACTTGGCAAGGTGTTTTCTTTCATGGCATAGCTTTCACGCGTGCCACGCAAGCTGGCGTCATCGCTAAACAAGCGCACGTAATAGTCGGCGGTTGCAGCCATCGCTTGTGCCCGACGTTCACCTAATACAACCTCATTAGTGGTCGGATTGTAGGTGTTGGTGCGATACGCCTGTTTCAGCTCGAACTGCAGCTGATTTTGTTGTGCCGGGGTGAGCTTATCGTAGTCTGTTGCGAAAGTTTCTGCAGCGGCTAGCTCAAGCCAGGCCACTAGTTCACGATGTAACCAGTCAGCCGTCCAATCAGGTGCTTGATAAGCACCGTGGCCCCAAATTGAACCCAACTGCATACCGCCGACGGATTGCCACGCAGTTTGTCCATCTAAAATCGACTCTTCGGTCATCAAAGTCTGCCCGTTTGTCGTTACAAACTTAGCAGGAATCGGCGGCGCTTCCCGATACACTTCTTTGCCGAAATACCCCAAAATACCGAACGTAATCGCCAGAATCGCGATGAGCGTCCACCAAAGTTTTTTATAACCGGCCATACATCACCTTTTTAATTGAAGTCCATCTTCATGGGTGTATCTGCAATTAGCTTGCCAACTTTTAAGTCATTGAATAAAAGATAAAAAACAATCGAAAAGGTAAAAAGAACCCAACTTGTTAATGGGTGAATTTGCGTGTGTGGGTGATAACTACCCACGCGCCATTTTGTTGATCATGATCAAAGCAAATCTAGGGGTATGCTCTAGCCTAAACCACAACATATAGTGTTTTTAAATAAAACAGACACAGGATATAGCGTTGATGCGATTTAGTGCAGAAGCAGTGGTGTTTCAAGAGGTTCCAGGTGAGGTGGCGTTGGCGTTCACTATCACTGGCTGCCCCGTCGGCTGTAAAGGCTGTCACAGCGCCGATAGCTGGCCGGCGGAGCGCGGCCACTTGCTGACCAAAACGCATTTAGAGCAGCAATTCAGCCGTTACCGCGGGCTGATTACCGCGGTGCTGTTCCTTGGTGGTGAATGGTACCCAGCGCAGCTCAAAGAATTCTTACAGCTGGCGCAGAGTGAGGGGTTAGCAACCTGCCTCTACACCGGTTTGACCGATGTAGAGGCTGAGCTCAAGCAGCATCTCGACTATTTAAAAACTGGGCCGTGGATAGCCGAATACGGCGGTCTTACCAGCCCTATAACTAACCAAAGATTCTACGATTTACGCACGGGGAAAGTACTCAACGCGCTGTTTTGCCCCGAATTCATCGAACTAAAAAAGGAACAACAACATGTTGCGCTTACAGCCTGAACAACTCGATCACAAAATGCAGTTTATTCACGACTATTTACAAGCTCAAAATGCAGCAGATGGCTCGAAAATGGATGCCAATGCTAATGTCACGCAAAAGAACATTGCGACGCTGGAAGCTGAGCTAATGAAAGACTTTTTCGTGCAGGTCAACCGCAAGCAAGTCAGTAGCAAAATTGCCGAGCTGTTTGGCAATGATTTGGCGCAAGAATATGTGCGTCAAATCGAAGATCATGAGATCTATGTGCACGATGAAACCAGTTTAAAACCCTACTGTGTATCGGTCACCATGTACCCATTTTTGCGTGACGGTCTAACGAAGCTTGGCGGTGAGTCGCAAGCCCCGAAGCACTTGGAAAGCTTATGCGGTTGCTTCGTCAATTTTGTCTTTGCCGTCAGTTCGCAATTTGCTGGCGCGGTGGCAACGGTCGAGTTTCTTACCTACTTCGATTACTTCGCTCGCAAAGACTATGGCGATGACTACCTCAACACTCACCGTCATCAAATTGAGAATCACCTGCAACATGTGGTGTATGCCCTGAATCAACCCGCGGCGGCCCGAGGCTATCAAAGTGTCTTTTGGAATATCTCGGTCTATGATCAGTTCTATTTCGAGAGTATGTTTGGCGATTTTGTCTTCCCAGATTTCAGTAAGCCGGAGTGGAACTCGGTAAGCGCCTTGCAGGATTTCTTTATGCAATGGTTCAATGACGAACGCAAGAAAACCATTCTCACCTTCCCAGTTGTGACCGTGGCAATGTTAACCGACGACGGCAAATGCAAAGACCAAGCCTTCGCCGAGAGCATTGCCGGTGAACTCGCACAGGGTAACTCATTCTTTGTCTATTTATCGGACAATGCCGACTCGTTAGCGTCATGTTGTCGACTACGTAGCGAAATTAGCGACAATACCTTCTCGTATACCTTAGGTGCTGGTGGGGTAGCTACCGGATCTATCAACGTGATCACCGTCAACATGAATCGCTTGGTGCAAGACGGCCGCGATCTCGCTACCGAAATCGACAAAATTCATAAGTACCAAGTGGCCTACCGCAAGTTGATGGAAGAGTATCAAGCGGCCGGTTTGTTGACGGTTTATGACGCTGGCTTTATCAGTCTCGATAAGCAGTTCTTAACTATTGGTATTAACGGCATGGTGGAAGCGGCCGAATCGCAAGGCATTGTCGCCGGTAATAATCCTGAGTATACCGCCTTTGTTCGCAATCATTTAAAAGTGATTTACGATGCTAACCGTGCCGCGCGTCAAGCATACGGCTACATGTTCAACACCGAATTTGTGCCGGCTGAAAATCTGGGCGTGAAAAACGCCAAATGGGATCGCGCAGATGGCTACTTTGTGCCTCGAGATTGTTATAACTCGTATTTCTATGTAGTTGAAGACGAGGAATCCAACGCGCTGGACAAGTTTGTGCTGCATGGCTCTGAGCTGACACAATATCTTGATGGCGGCTCCGCGTTGCACTTGAATCTCGATGAGAAGCTTACCCAGCCAGGCTATTTGGCGTTGCTGAATACCGCCGCGCGGACCGGTTGTAACTATTTCTGCATCAACGTAAAAATTACCATTTGCAATGCCTGTGAACATATCGACAAGCGCACACTTAGTGCTTGTTCTGACTGTGGTTCGACCGACATCGATTACGGCACACGAGTGATTGGTTACTTGAAGCGGGTTTCGGCGTTTAGCTCAGGGCGGCAAAAAGAACACAATAAACGTCACTATCACCGTCAGCATCAGGCGCAAGTCGAGCATCCGGTCGGTGCCGCACAACGTGCGTGGCAACAAGCAAGTTAGCGCGGCGTAACGAACTACTCACAAAGAGGGAGCTTGGCTCCCTTTTTTGTTGTATGGGTTTGTCGGTTCGAACCACGTACACTCTGCAGTTACATCTATTTTTGCCGAGATACGTACTATGGTTATTGAAAGTTATGCCGACCTCATTGCTGCAGCCAAGCAGCAACCTGAACCGCAGCGGCTGTTATTTGTGCTAGCCAAAGCGGAATTACCGCAAGATGCGACCTCGAGTCAGCAGCAACGCTTTGCAGCGCAACAAGGCGGCGCATTAGAGCCGGTGCTTTGCGTAGATAAGCTGCCTGATGAAGTGGCTGACTTTAATACCTTGATCGAAGAATCAGGTCACACTGGTGTTGAGTGGGATATTGCTTTTATCGCCAGTATGGAGGGCCGTGCAGGCCATCCACCGAGCAGTGATGAGGCCGATCAACCACTTACTTTGATGGTGAATAAAATAAAAGCCGGCAGCATTGCCGACTTTGTGACCGTAAATAAGCAAGGCGAACTGTTACAGTTGTTCGCCTAAGCTGTGATTAAACTACTTTGGAATAACGAGGCGCGGTTGCCTCGTTATCTAGGTACGCATCAAAGCAAGCGCAGATACTGCGCACCCACAAACGCCCTAGCTCTGTCACTTTAAGTGAGTGCTCGCTAACCTCAACCAGGCCGTCCTCTATGAAAGGTGCAAGCTTTTCTTGTGCGGTGGCAAAGTACTGCCAGAAATCGTCAAGGTGCCAGTCCGCGGCAAAACTTGTGATGTCGAGCTCAAAATGACAAATCACTTGGGAGATCAGCGCGGCACGTAATCTATCGTCAGCGCTTAAGGTAAATCCTTTCACGACAGGTAGCTGGTCTTGCTCCAACGCTTTGTAATAGTCAGGCAGGTCTTTGCTGTTTTGCCACAATACACCGTCAATTTGGCTAATCGATGAAGCACCGATGCCGAGCATGCAATCCTGTCCGGCAGTGGTATAGCCTTGGAAGTTGCGTTGTAGGCGTCCTTGCTGCTGGGCAATCGCCAGCTCATCCGCTCTTTTCGCAAAATGGTCCATACCAATGAATTGATAACCTGCTGCAGTAAACTTAGTGATACCAAGTTGCAGTAACTCCAGCTTGATCGGCGCCGACGGCAACGAACTATCGGCAATCTTCCGTTGCCCCGCAAAACGGCTCGGTAGGTGCGCATAGCTAAACAACGAAACACGATCCGGATTCAGCGCAATCACTTGTTCAATTGACGCTGCAAACGAGGAGGGCTGTTGATACGGCAAGCCGTAAATCAAGTCCAAGTTAATCGAGCTAAAACCAAGCTCGCGACTCAGTTGTACCTGATGCTTTATTAAATCGGTGTCTTGCACACGATTAATAGCGATTTGTACTTTTTCATCAAAATCTTGCACGCCATAACTGACACGATTGAAGCCGAGCTCGCGCAGATGGCGCAACTTCTCATCACTGCAACTGCGCGGGTCGATTTCGATGCTCAACTCAGCATCGTCAGTGATGCGAAAGTGTTGTTGCAGTAACGCCATTAAGCGACTTAATTGCGCTTCGGTGAGGAAGGTTGGTGTGCCTCCGCCCATGTGAATTTGATTGACGGCTTTGTGTGCGATATGCGGCTGATAAATGGCCATTTCTTTCGCCAGCATGTCGAGGTAGCGGTCCGCTTTGTGCTGATGGCGGGTAATAACTTTGTTACAGCCACAGTAATAGCAAAGCTTGTGACAGAATGGCAAATGGATGTAGAGGCTTAACGCCTGTGGTCCATGTGCCAAAGTATCAAAAACCTTTTGCTGCGGGAAACCCGACTGCAGCGCAAGCGCTGTAGGATACGACGTATAACGCGGCCCATTGATATTGTACTTATCGATGAGTGCTTGATCCCATTTGACTGCAGACATAATAGGCTCCCAACTTGCTGCAAGTGTGAGCCTGAATTTTACGTGATTTAGCTCATAAATTTGATACTCCTGAAGGGTTACTTCTTTGATCTAGATCATGGAATTCTCTGCCAGCTTGCACAATTGCTGATACATGACCGCAGGTAGTCGCTGTTTCAGCTCAATGGTGTCTAATAGGTTCTTGATTTCGAGGCCTAGCTCAGTATCACCCGTAATCAGCAGTTTACGTCGAAAAAATAATGTATCTGGATCGACTTGCTGTGTTGCCAGTTGCAGCAAAATCGGCCAGCTCACCCGCATTTTGACATCCCCCTCACCAGCTGCAGGACTCACCACCAGTGTAGTGCGCTGATAGCGTTGCGTGGCACTCACCTGAAACATTAGCTCAAGGTCGGTAAGGTGAATCGTTGCCGTTTTACCTAATAAGAAATCAAAAGCGCCGCGTTCACAATCTTGTTGAAATAGATGACGAAAGATTTGCGTCATGACGCCATACGAAAGTGGCTCGGGTAGCCATCTAACTGCCAACTTCACGAATACTGGAGTTTGCTCTACTACTTTAGGAATAGCCATTCATTGCCTCTGTTTTTGCGCGCCGTCAAAGATATCAGCGATTATAATTGCCATTATGAATGCATGTTTATGGCAGGGATCAATAAAATGGAACTTCTTTGTCCGGCTGGCAGTATGCCGGCATTAAAAGCAGCGTTAGAAAATGGTGCTGATGCGGTTTATGTTGGCTTTAAAGGCGAAACCAATGCACGGCATTTTGCCGGGCTCAATCTCGATATGCCCACGCTGCGCGAGGCAGTACGTTTAGTTCATAGCTACGGCAAAAAAATCCATGTGGCGATTAATACTTTTGCCCATGTGCGCACTTGGGATCATTGGCGACAAGCGGTCGATGATGCAGCGGCAGCTGGTGTCGACGTGCTTATTGTTGCAGACGTTGCGGTATTGGCCTATGCGGCCGAGCGCTATCCCAAACTAGAGCTGCATTTGAGTGTACAAGCTTCCGCTACAAATGCTGCGGCTATCGACTTTTACAAGCAGTTTCATGTCACTCGTGTGGTGTTACCGCGGGTGCTGTCAATGCAGCAAGTGCGAGCCTTGGCGCGCACCACCGATGTCGAGTTGGAAGTCTTCGCCTTTGGCAGCTTGTGTATTATGGCAGAGGGGCGTTGTTACCTGAGCTCCTACATGACTGGGCAATCCCCAAATACCGCTGGCGCTTGTTCACCGGCGCAGTTCGTGCGCTGGGATGAAACCGCCGATGGCGGGCTCGAGTCGCGCTTGAATGGCATTCTTATCGACCGCTTTGCTGCAGACGAAACCGCTGGTTATCCGACGCTCTGTAAGGGGCGTTTCAAAGTCGGTGATGACACTTACCATGCACTTGAGGAGCCGACCAGCCTTAACACCCTCGATTTATTGCCTGAGCTTTACCGAGAAGGTATTGCCAGCCTAAAAATTGAAGGTCGCCAACGCAGCCCTGCTTATGTGGCACAAATTACTAGAGTCTGGCGCCAAGCTATCGACCACGTAATGTCAGACCCCGAACGATTTACCGTCGCTGACGAGTGGAATGTCGTGCTTGCGGGGCTCTCTGAAGGCAGCCAAACCACCCTTGGTGCGTACCACCGAAAATGGAAGTGATGTATGCAATTCTCGTTTGGACCTATTCTCTATTTTTGGCCGCGCCAACAAGTTGAGGCTTTCTACCAAGAGGTCGCGGCCTCAGACGTTGACTGCGTCTACCTTGGCGAAACCGTTTGTAGTAAGCGCCGCGAGTTGAAATTTGAAGACTATTTTCGTATTGCGCAAATGCTACGTGAGGCTGGCAAGCAAGTTTGTTTATCGACCATGACCTTACTGGAAGCTCCTTCAGAGCTCCGTGAGCTACGCAAATACTGTGATAACGGCGAGTTCATGGTGGAAGCCAATGACGTCGGCGCAATTAGCATGTTGGCGGAGCAAAAACTTCCCTTTGTTGGTGGTGCCGCACTGCAAATCTACAATCAGCATAGTTTGCGTAAATTTATCGGCATGGGTATGAAACGCTGGGTTATTCCGGCGGAATTGTCGCGCGATTGGCTAGCAGAATTGTTATCGGAACCAATGGTCGATAGTGTGCGCGATTGTTTCGAAACTGAACTCTTGGCTTTTGGCCACTTACCGCTGGCATGGTCCGGGCGTTGCTTCACCGCACGCTCGGAAAATCGCGCCAAAGACCAGTGCGAATTATGCTGTATCAAGTATCCACGAGGACGTAAGGTTACCAGTCAAGATGGCACTGAAGTATTTGTGCTCAATGGCATACAGACGCAATCCGGAAGCAGGTATAACTTGATCAATCAGCTCAAAGACATGCATGGTTTGGTGGATATGGTACGCTTAAGTCCAGAACCCAAAGACAGTCTGTTATGGTTGCGCCGTTTTCAAATGAATCAAGATGGTACGCGGCCGCTACAGCTCGCCAAGTTTGAAAGCAATGGTTACTGGCTGAAGCTGGCAGGCTTAGTACAAGTACAAGAGACTCCGGAGCGCTATGAAAGCTGAACAAAAACCTGCAAAGATTGGGATTTTGACTGTGAGTGACCGCGCCAGCGCGGGCATTTATGAAGATATCTCAGGTAAAGCCATCGAAGCCACGTTAAATGACTATCTGACTTCTACTTGGCAGGCGGTGTATCGGGTTATTCCGGATGAACAAGAAGTGATCGAAGCAACGCTGTGTTCGCTGGTTGATGATGAAGGCTGCTGTTTAGTCGTGACTACTGGTGGCACCGGACCTGCGGAACGAGATGTCACGCCAGAAGCAACCGAAGCTGTGTGTGACCGCATGATGCCCGGCTTTGGCGAATTGATGCGCGCTGAGTCACTGAAGTATGTGCCAACGGCGATTTTGTCGCGGCAAACGGCGGGCCTGCGTGGTTCGAGCCTTATCGTGAATCTCCCGGGCAAGCCAAAAGCCATCCGCCAGTGCCTCGATGTCGTGTTCCCCGCAATCCCATATTGCATCGACCTAATGAATGGCCCCTATCTTGAGTGCGACGAAGCTGTCATCAAGCCTTTCCGACCCAAAAAATAGCCCGCACTAGGCGGGCTATCGTCACTACCAATACTACATTAACAAGGGTTCGCGGCACCACGGCGTGAGTAGAACCACCACGTCATCAATGTACACACCGCATAGAAGCCTATGAAGGCGTACAGCGCACCAGAAACACCGCCTGTCAGAGCGATAGAGGTGCCGTACGACTTCGGAATAAAGAAGCCACCGTAAGCTGCGAATGCTGAGATAAACCCAATCACCGCTGCTGATTCTTTATTACCTTCTTTGATCGCGACGTCGGTATCACCGTGCACACGCTTACGTTGATTAAGGAAAATCACCGGCACCATGCGGAAGGTCGAGCCGTTGCCAATACCAGTGGCAATAAAGAGCACCAGAAATGCGACAAAGAAGCCGGCAAAGTTGCCCGTACTGTCGCCAAGCGGTAAGAAGTAGATCACGCCGAGCACGCCGGCAATCATCAATAAGAAGTTCCAGAAGGTAACGCGCGCACCGCCTAACTTATCGGACAGTACACCGCCCACAGGGCGTGCGAGCGCACCGACCAACGGACCCAAGAAAGCATACTTAGTCGGGTCGACTGCAGGGAACAGCATACCTGAGAGCAGCGGGAAGCCTGCGGCAAAGCCGATAAAGCTACCGAAGGTACCCAAATAAAGGATGCTCATGATCCAGTTGTGCGAACGCTTAAAAATGACCGCTTGGTCGCTGAACGATGCTTTCGCTGACGAAATGTCATTCATGCCAAACCATGCGGCAATGGCAGCGATAGCAATGAATGGAACCCACAAGAAGGCAGCGTTTTGCAGCCAGATCTCAGTACCTTGTTGCGCCCCGGCTTGCACCGTCAACGGGTCGCCGCCGAACGGTCCGAACACGCTTGCCGCAATGACCAACGGCGCAAGTAACTGCATGCCCGAAACACCAAGGTTACCAAGGCCTGCGTTCATGCCCAGCGCAGCACCCTTTTCCTTTTGCGGATAAAAGAAGCTGATGTTGGCCATGGAACTGGAGAAGTTACCGCCACCAAAACCACAGAGCAGTGCAAGAATCAGCATAATGATGTACGGCGTATCAGGATTCTGAATGGCGAAGCCTATCCAGATACAAGGAATGAGCAACGAGGCGGTGGAAATTGCGGTCCAACGTCGACCACCAAAGATCGGTACCATAAAGCTGTAGAAGATGCGTAATGTCGCACCTGAGAGCGCTGGGAGTGCTGCAAGCCAGAACAACTCATTCGAGGAATAGCCGAAACCCAGTTGCGGCATTTTCACCACCAAAATACTCCAGATCGTCCATACCGCAAACGCTAGGAATAAATTGGGAATCGAAATCCACAGATTACGAGTAGCAATCTTTTTACCTTTTTCAGCCCAAAAGGTTTCGTCTTCTGGACGCCAGTCATCCAATACATGATGATCAGGCGTGGACAGTTCTGGTAAATCGGTTTGTTCGACATCACCGCGTAGTTCAATACGCTCAGCCTGGCGAATCGCGAAGTGCATCCAAAGCAATGAGATGACAGTAATCGCGAACAACAGCATAAAGACGCTTTGCCACACACCAATCACGTCGTTCAGCATGCCGAAGGTAAGTGGAAGTAGGAAACCACCAAGACCGCCGATCATACCGACTACACCGCCGACCGCACCGACGCTTTTCGGATAGTAAACCGGAATGTGCTTGAACACTGCGGCCTTACCCAGTGACATAAAGAAGCCAAGCACGAAAGTCAGTACCACGAACGCAGCCAAGGTAATTTCGAACTGGAAGCGGATTTCGCCGTGCACCCCTTGCACTATATATTCAGTGGACGGGTAGCTCAGCATAAAGGTACAAATCGCTGAGGCGATAAAGGTCCAATACATTACGCGGCGGGCGCCATATTTATCTGACATCCAGCCACCCAGGACCCGGAATAGTGACGCCGGAATAGTATAAAGAGCGGCAATGATACCGGCTTCTTTGATGCTTAGGTCATACACTTCCATCAAATAATGCGGGAGCCACAATGCGAGTGCAACGAATGCGCCGAATACAAAGAAGTAGTAGAGACTAAAACGCCAAACGCGTAATTCTGCTAGCGGCGCCATCTGCTCCATAAACGACATTTTGGGCTGTGCCCGGCGTTGTTGGGTTAGTGGGTCTTCTTTTGCCAACACAATAAAAGCCACACCCATGATCGCAAGAACGGTCGCGTAGACTTGCGCTGCACCTTGCCAGCCCAGCGCAATCAGTAAAAACGGTGCGCCGAAGTTGGTGACTGCAGAGCCGACGTTACCCGCACCAAAAATGCCGAGTGCAGTGCCTTGTTGTTTGCTCTCGAACCAGCTCGCGGTATAAGTCACCCCAACGATGAAGGCCCCGCCCGCTAAACCCACACCTAACGCCCCAACGAGCAGCATGGTGTAGCTATTTGCGAACGTCAGCAAGTAGACGCAGGCCGCAGTGGTTAGCATCAAGATGCCAAACACCCAGCGTCCGCCGAAACGGTCAGTCCAGATACCTAGAAACAATCGACTAATGGAACCCGTTAAAATCGGTGTTGCCATGAGCAAACCGAGCTGGGTATCTGTCAGACTAAAATCATCCTTAATCTGGATGCCGATAATCGAGAAAATCGTCCACACTGCAAAACACAGAGTGAACGCAAACGTAGAAAGTCCGAGCGCACGGTAGCGATCGAATTTACTCACACTTTGCGGTGTTGATGTCATGACCAAGCTCCTCATGGTACGACGTGAAAGTTCAGCTTTGAGTTTACTTGAATATCGCCAGCGCAATAGCTTCTAACTGACTGTTATAAATAAGCTTTATCAGCATCTATACCGCTTTTGGGTAACCTTCAAACAACGCTCTAATCGGTGACAATAGGCAATAACTACTGCTTTGTAGGTAGTCGCATGAGGCGTATTCACGAGCAAGTGGTTTTCAGGGGTATCTCTAGGTTTTAACCGTGGTTTTACGGACGGTTTGTGGTATAAAACATATAAATAAAATGCATGTTTAAGGTGTGCAGCTCATGATTCAAATTACAGATATGAAAGTCGAAGAGAAAATGTGGCCATTACTGCGTCAGGCTTTTCGGCCATTCTTTCTCCTTGGTGCAACTTTTAGTGCCATTGCCATGATGCTCTGGCTTTGGGTCCTAAGTGGTGCCATACAATTACCGGTGTTTGCCGATGTCATGTTTTGGCACGCACATGAGATGCTGTTTGGCTTTGTTGCTGCGATCATTGTGGGATTTCTCCTTACCGCAGTGCAGAACTGGACCGGATTGCGAGCGACCCATGGTCGGGCATTGGCAGTGCTGACCGTGGTGTGGCTATTGGGTCGTCTTGCCTTACTGTTTGGCGCTTGGTTGCCGGTCTACGTGCCCGTTGCAATTGATTTATTGTTTTTGCCGCTGGCTGCATTCTTTTTGGCTATCCCCCTTATTACGGTAAAACAACAGCGCAATTTATTTTTTGTGCCGGTATTACTACTGCTGACGCTATGTAATGGCTTGATGTACTACGGCCGTCTGACCGGGCGTTTTGACTTACAGCAAGTCGGTAGCCAAAACGCGGTGCTGTTAATCACATTATTAATGGCCATTGTTGGTGGGCGAGTGATTCCGATGTTCACCGCCAATGGCACTATGACCCAAAAAGTACAGCCGCTGGTTTGGTTGGATAAGCTAGGCTTGGGTACTTTGTGGCTAATTTTCGCCTTGCAAATAACCCAATTGAGCAGTTTCTTTGCCGGTGTATGGCTGGCAGGGCTCTACGCGCTTGCTGCAGTGCTACTCGCCTGGCGCTGTGCACGCTGGAAACCTTGGATCACCTTGCGGGTACCGCTGGTTTGGTCGTTGCATATCGCCTACTGGTTCTTACCCATTGGTTTGGCGCTCATGGCGTGGCATCACTTTAACGGTGAAGTGACGTTGAGTACCGCTATTCACGCGCTCACAGCTGGTGCGATGGGGAATATGATTCTAAGCATGCTGGCGCGGGTGTCACTGGGCCATAGCGGTCGTCCGTTACAACCGAAAGCCATTATGTCGGTCGCCTTTTGCTTGGTGGCGCTTGCCGCGCTGGTGCGGGTGTTTGCGGTGTGGTGGTGGCCAACAATGACATTTGACTGGTATCTATTTGCCGGAGCTGCGTGGATATTGGCCTATCTTATATATGTGTTTGTTTATCTGCCTATTTTAACAACACCGCGCGCGGATGGTCGGCCAGGCTAGTCGGCACAGGCCGGACACTGTGGATGGCGAGCGAGTTTGAACGTTTGCCATTCGCCGTGCAAGCCATCATACAGCATCACTTTTCCGCTTATAGGCTCGCCGGTCTGTGCAATTAATTTCAGTGTTTCGACGGCCTGCATGGCACCGATAACGCCCACCACAGGCGCGAGAATACCCGCCTCCATGCAGCTCAGCTGTTGCTCGCCGAACAGCAAACTCAAACACTGATAACACGGACTCATACCATCATTTAAGAATACGCTTAGCTGGCCCTCGTAGCGAATCGCCGCGCCAGAAACGAGCGGAATTCTGGCCTTTACACAAGCAAGATTAATGGCGTTGCGGGTGGTGAGGTTGTCGCAGCAATCCACCACCACATCAAAATTCTTGACTAGCGCATACAGGCGTTCGGCGTCGACGTGTTCCGTTATTCCTTTGAGCTGGCAATCGGGAGCTTGGCTTTGCAACCGTGCAAGCGCAGCAAGCACTTTTGCTTGACCGACATCTGCAGGACCATACAAATGCTGGCGCGGAAGGTTATGCGCGTCGACAACATCGCCATCGACAAGAGTCAGTTGACCTATACCGCTGGTCGCTAAATAAGGAGCTGCTGCACAACCAAGCCCACCCATGCCAATCACCAATACTTTGGCTTGTAACAAGCGCTCTTGGCCAAGCATGTCGAAGCTCGGCAGCATGACATGGCGACTATAACGCAGCAGTTGTTCGCGGGTCAGTTCAGGTAGGCTCATTGCTAGGCACCTCTTCTGGGCGTAAACACAGCCAAATGGCAACACTGAGCATGATGCCAATGACGGTTAATTTGACCGCTAGATGGACTGGGCTAAAAGACAGCATGATTGCACTGCCGCTCATCATCATGATGGCGATGACTTTGGGCCGCCGTTTGACCACGCCATACTTACGCCACGCAATAATTTGCGGGCCATATTTGGGGTGTGCCAACAGTTTGGCCTCCAGCACTGGCCAGCCTTTGCCGCCAGCCCATGCTGCCACTAGCAAAAATGGCACGGTCGGCATAATCGGCAAGAGTAAGCCCACCAACCCCAATAACAGCGCAAAAATTGCAATTAAACGCCATAACAAAATACGAAGAATAACCGTCATGAACCTCTACCGTGTCACTTCAAGCCCAAGCGTTGCGCAAGTTTGTGTAAGTTGCTCGGGTCGACCTCAAGTATACGTGCCGCTTGCGTCCATTTATAGTCGGCTTGTTGTAAGGCGTGTTCGATCATTTGCGTTTGCAACTGTTGCACTGCGTCGCGCAAATTCATGCTCGTCATCGCAAAATCTGTCGCATCGATAGTTTGTGATTGGTTCGGCGTGTTCGGCAAATCGAGCAACTCAACGCCGATGCTGAGTATTGAGTTACGATCAACGCCTTGACTCAACGCTTTGATCGCCGCGCGGCTGACCGTATGTTCGAGCTCCCGCACGTTGCCTGGCCAGTCATAGCTAACCAAGGCTCGTTCTGCGGCATCGGTCAGGCGCACTGCCCGCAAACCTAAACGTGAACGGTTGAGCTCCAGAAAGTGCCCAACTAATAACGGGATGTCATCACGACGTTCGCGCAGTGGCGGTATTGGCAGCGGATAAACGCTCAAGCGATGATATAAATCGGCGCGGAAATCGCCGCTTTTGACTTGTTGCTGTAAATCGCGGTTGGTCGCGGCAACAATGCGCACGTTGACTTTGTGCGACTTGTCGCTGCCTAGACGCTGAATTTCGCCGTTCTGTAACGCTCGTAGGAGCTTCGCTTGGATGGTGCTGGGTAACTCACCGACTTCATCCAAAAATAAGGTGCCGCCATCGGCGCTATCGAATTTACCGGCACGTTCACCTGTCGCGCCGGAAAATGCTCCGCGGGTATGGCCAAACAGTTCGCTTTCAGCAAGAGACTCTGGCAACGCTGCACAATTGACATAAACCAGTGGCTTGTCACTGCGGCTCGACCAGCGATGTAACTGACGCGCAAATAGCTCTTTACCTACTCCAGTTTCACCGAGTAGCAGCACTGGGAGGTCGGCGCTAGCAACGACTTCAAGCTCCTGTAGAACTTGTTGCAAGGCAACACTACGACCAATAATCTCATTGCTGGTGGCGCTATCGCTGTTCAAAGCAGTATCGGTGTCGCGTCGGCTTTCACGCAGCGCGCGAATACCTTGCTCAATTTGGCCCATGCGAATGGCGGCCTCTACTAGCAAGCTTGCCCGTTGTAACTCGCGCATGGTTTGCGCATTAAAAGTTCCAGGGTCTAAGGCATCAAGCGTCAGTGCGCCCCAACATTTACCGTCAACATAAAGCGTGATCCCCATACAGTCATGCACCGCGAGGTGGCCGTCTGGGCTGTCCTCAATAAGGCCATCATAGGGGTCAGGCAATGCGCTGTCGGGCTCAAACCTTACCGTTTCACGCGCTGCAAGAATTGCTGCAAGGCGCGGGTGCTGCTCGGTAATGAAACGACGTCCAAGCGCTTCACGAACCAAACCAATACTGGCAATGGGGCGCAGCACGTGCTGGTCCTGTTGCAACAACACGACCGCGCCACAGTTGAAGTGGCGGCGCAAAGTCGAAACCAGCTTTTGTAAACGTACGACGGCGGGTAGTTCGGTGACTAAGTCAGCAACAAGTGTTTCTAAAAGAGACGTTTCTTGCATGGTTAAAAGAACCCAAATTGGCGGCTTTACCCGTGAATCAATGGGTCTAATTTACCATTCGACGACAAATATCTATATAAATCAAAGTAGGTAGATCTGGCATCAAACTTGCAAATTATTGTAGTGACACACATGCGAAAGCAGTAACTTTTGAGGAAATAAACATGTCGCAACAACTTATTCAGCAATGGCAAGATGCTCCGGTAAACGAACTCATACAACATATTCTCGCCAACTACCACGAAAAGCACCGTCGTCAATTGCCGGAGTTGATTCAATTAGCGCGGAAAATTGAAGACGTACACAACGATCATCAAGAATGTCCAGTTGGTCTTGCTGATCTGCTGAGCGAAATGGCCAATGAGCTCGACAGTCACATGATGAAAGAAGAGCAAATCTTATTTCCTATGCTAGCTGGCGGCATTTATCCAAGCGGTCCGATTGCAGTCATGGAAGAAGAGCACGGCGAACATGAGCAGTTGCTCGAGCGTTTGGCAAAGCTAACGCACCAAGGCAAAGCGCCACGTGGCGCCTGCGGTAGTTGGATCATGCTCTATGAGGGTATCAACGAATTAATGGCGGACTTGCGTGAGCACATAGCACTGGAAAATGAAGTGTTGTTCCGTGAACCGATAGCAGCTGCACCGCAACATGGTAAAGACTTCTGCTGCGGTTCGTGCCAGTAGGACTAGGCGGCTAGGGCGCGTAGGCGCTCTGGCTCATTAATCGCCACGAGTTTGTTTTGTACGGTCAGTAAACCTTGTTGTTGTAGTTGCGTGAGCAAACGGCTGATAGTTTCAACCGACAGGCCAAGATAGTTACCAATGTCAGCGCGGGTCATCGAAAGGCGAAACTCACGACTCGAGAGACCACGCTGCTGAAAGCGAGACGATAATGTTACGAGAAAATTCGCCAAGCGCTGCTGGGCAGTGTGGTGATTCAAATTACCTAACAAGGTTTTACTGGCGTGTAATTCGCCGCTCATCACCCGCAACAGTTGCTTACGCAACCCCGGCAGCTCCGCCGATAGTTGATCAAGTGACTGAATCGGAATCTCACACAGCATGGTGGTTTCCAGAGCTTGAGTGTAACTGCGGTACTGGCCATCAATAAGACCATCAAAACCGATGAGGTCACCGGGCAAATGGAAATCGATGATTTGCTCACCACCCTGGCCATCTAGGGTGTAGGACTTTAACGAACCCGAACGCACTGCATAGAGAAACTTCAGTGGCTCGCCGCTATGAATCAACACATCTCGTTTCTGTAGAGGCCGATGACGCTGAATAATAGTATCCAACTTCTCCGTTTGCTCTGGGCTCAGCTGATAGGGCAAACACAAGGTCGCCATGCTGCAATTTTGACAATGAATGTGTGACGTCATACTTTTCACCACTTAAATTTGACCTACCGCAAAGCGATACACTGGTGAAAAGTATACGCCAGTTGCAAAAAAGTTAAATAGTTTCTCAAGTGGTAATCTGTAGTTTCCCATTTAGGGGTAGATCAGCTATAAGTTTCCATGCACTGAATAACAATAACGAATAGGATGACAACCCATGGAAACAATGGCGATTAATTACTGGGCGGTGCTGGTAGCAACGCTACTCAATTTGTTGGTGGGTGGATTGTGGTACTCGCCCATGCTGTTTGCCAAAGTCTGGCAACGTAGTGCTGGTATTAGCGACGCGCAACTCAAAAACTTTAATGCAGCTAAGGTGTTTGGCATTACCTTAGTGGTGTCTTGGATTATCTGTCTTAACCTCGCATTTTTCCTTGCCGCACCTGGCACTGACTGGCAGTGGGGCATGACTGCCGGATTCCTTGCCGGATTTGGTTGGGCGAGCATGATTTTTATTGTGATTAGCTTATTTGAGCAACGTTCCTTGGCGTATATGCTGGTGCACGGTGGCTACATCACTGTCTACTTCACGCTTGCCGGGCTGATCCTCGGAGCTTGGCAGTGAGCGAATTGCGTCGGCGTGATGATTGGGCTAAAATGCGCGTCGTCTTAGGGGAGTAGTCGACCTGCAGCTTGATGCGCAGGAGAATACGTCAACATAATTGAGCCCTCAATGGCTCATGGTGTATTCGTTTCGGGCCACCGAAACTGGCAAGACCTGAGGTAAAGAGCAACCGCTAACTGGCGGGGGTTGCTGTTTGCCTTTGGTACAGGTCCCGCCGGAGTACATCATGGAAGCTTTTCTTACATCAACAGTAGCTGTGGCAATTGCCGAAGTGGGTGATAAAACCCAGCTTTTGAGTTTATTGCTGGTTGCGCGTTACCGGCAAAAGTGGCCCATCATCGTTGGTATTATTGCCGCGACACTGATCAATCATTTCATCTCTGCTTGGTTTGGTAACTGGTTTGCTGACTGGCTTCCTGAGCAATATGCCGGCATCATCATTGCCCTGAGCTTTATCCTGATTGGCCTCTGGGTGCTGGTGCCCGATAAAATTGATGACGACGAAGCCGAATGTTCGTGTTACGGCGCTTTGTGTGCCACTTTTATTTTATTTTTCCTTGCTGAAATTGGCGATAAAACCCAAGTTGCCACCATTGTCTTAGGCGCTCAGTACGCAAGCGTATTCTGGGTGACTATGGGCACCACGCTCGGCATGTTGATTGCGAATGTTCCTGTGGTACTGTTAGGTGAAAAGCTGATGCGCAAAGTGCCGTTGAACTTGGTACGTTATATCGCCGCAGCGGTGTTTATCCTTATTGGTATTGCAACGCTATGGTGGCAAGCATGAAGGTAATAACAACAACAGCAGCGCTGACGCTGCGAGAAGTAATCTTGGATGACGCGCAGTTCATACATGAACTCTATTGCGGCGACGACTTCCGCCGCAATATTGGTGACCGTGGTATTGTGACCCTTGAAGATGCCAAGCGGTACATCAACCAAAACCTGCGTGGTAGCTACTTGGAACATGGTTTCGGATTATGGGTCATCGAAGTTAATGGTGAACTTGCTGGGGTGTGTGGCTTGGTCAAACGTGATTACCTCGCCAGCCCAGATATTGGCTTTGCCTTATTGCCGCGTTTTTACGGCCAAGGTATTGCGCGTCAAGCTGCGCTAGCAACCCTTGATTATGCGGCTCAGCATTTACAGCTGCGACAATTGTTGGCAATCACGAGTAAAGCCAATACTGCAAGTCAGCGCTTACTGACCGCGATAGGGTTTCAACCCACGGATGCGGTTACAGAACCTCAATCTGGCGAGCAACTAACCACGTTTATTTGGTCCCCTCAAGCCTAGGTACAGGAGTTTCATGACCTTACACAATTACGATTGGCTACTGTTCGATGCTGACGAGACGCTCTTCTCATTTGATGCATTTGTGGGCTTACAGCACATGTTCCAAGCTTATGGGGTAACCTTTCAAGCGCACGACTACAGCGAGTACCAAGCGCTTAATAAACCGCTATGGGATGCTTATCAAGCAGGGCAAATTGACGCGAAAAGCTTGCAGCGACAGCGTTTTGCGCAATGGGCAGCTAAGCTTGAGGTCAGTGCCGACGAACTGAACTCCGCATTCCTAACCGCGATGGCACACATCTGTAAACCGTTAGAGGGCGCACGCGAACTCTTGGAACAAGCGCGTACTGCGGCGAAAGTGGGAATTGTCACCAATGGTTTTACTGAGTTGCAAGAGGCCCGACTACAGCAAACTGGTTTACGTGACTTGGTTGATTTGGTTGTTATTTCTGAGCAAGTTGGAGTAGCGAAACCAGATCCACGGATTTTTGACCATGCCTTGCAAAAAATGCAGCAAAGTGCGCGTGAACGGGTGTTGATGACTGGTGACAACCCACATTCGGATGTGCTCGGTGCACAACGCAGTGGGCTACACGCGTGTTGGCTCAATCGGCATGCTGAATCCTTTCCACTTGCCGAACCACCGCACTACACGGTGACCTCTTTACCTGAACTGCAAGCGGTGTTAACCGAGGTTTGACGAGCGCTTCGCAGCTTTCACCAACCAGCGAAAAATACGGAGTTCGCTGGACACATAAAACAAGTACTCGGGGTGCCACTGAACTCCCAATAGTTGATGTTCGCCAGTACTTTCAATAGCTTGTGGAATATCATCTAGGTCGTGCGCGACGATTTTCAAATCGCGGCCTACATCATGCACTGCTTGATGATGTAAGCTGTTGACCCGCAGCTTGGGCTTATCGAGGAGATCACGCAACTTGCTCTCAGCGGCAATAAAGACTTGCTTGGTCGGAAGTAATCCCGGTCGATTGTAAGTTTTTTTGCGTAGATGCCGGATGTCATCGTAAAGATTACCCCCATGCACGACGTTGATTAACTGCGCACCACGGCAAATACCCAGCATCGGCACGTTATCGCGAAGAGCTTTTTTGATCCAACGAATTTCTAGATCGTCACGTTCAGGATCATGCTTGACCTTGCCTGACAAAGTACCGCCGTAATGCTCTGGTGAAATATCGCTACCACCACCGATGACCATACCGTCGAGGGGTAATCCGGAAGGTCGGTGATGGACACTGATGCGTTCTACTTCAGCACCGCATAACCATAATGCGAAGCGCGTACACCACCAACTCGGCGACCACTTCTTACCAGCGCCGGTAACGCCTATCCGAGGTTTTCGTTGAGCCATGTATCTACCTTGGTGATCCAGGGTTGTCGCGCGACTCCGAGTACCGGCCGGTCGGCTGCTTGAAAGGCCTGCGCTAACTCTTGCAGTGCTCTCGGTCGACTTGCGAGCTGTTCGACTTGGCACCAAATCTGCCAGTCAGTTTGCAGCGACCAGTTGGGCTCATTGATGCGACAATTCGGTAATCGATAATGCAGTGTCGGGCGCGCTTTAATTTTGCTGTCATCTAATTCAGCGCGCACCCGCTCCGCGTCAAGTTCGGCAAACAGTGGCAACATATCCAAAGCGCGGTTACGGGTTGGGTTAGCTGCCAAATAGTCATCGATCAACTGTTCGAGCGTCACTTCGTCATACGCCACTAACTGGCGCACATAGCTCTCAGGATACAAGTCAATATAGGGGCTGACGCGCCGTGTTTTATCGACATCGTGGGCGCGAACGAGCCACCATTGCAGCAACGCATAGGCCTGCATGTAATGCAAGATTGTAGTCGGCTCATGATCGGGCAGCTCCGGGTTGATATGGGTGCCGTAAGCCGCAATAAAAGACTCATCGGTCCCTTGGGCACCGGCGTCACGTAACGCAACAATGAGCTCACCGAGTTTATCGAGGTCGTCCATCGCGAGTGGTGGTGAAACGACTTCAATCGGCACCACATAACTCGCGGCTTGGCTGAGCGAATCGAGCCATGCCTCAGCGTTAGCATGCTCACCTTGGTCGGCGGCGAGTTGTTGTAAAAACTGCCAGTCGATTTCAATTTTAAAATCGCCGCGCGGGCTTTCGACTTGCCAACGTGCCGGAGATTTCGCATAGGGTGAGCCACCAAAAACCCGTGCGACAGCCTCAGCTGCGGTAGCGACATCAATACCGGAAAATTCAAACTCGAAACCAACGCGACGTACTTCACCCGAAGCTTTTTGCAGACGCGGAGGACGTGCAAAACTTGGCATACTAGCCCCTTGTTTTCGCCTATGAGCAACCACTCTACCCTACCACGCGCAAATTTGTTTAGAAATCAGCAATAAAACGCGGTAACTTAGGCACCAAGCATAACAATAACATCACAATCAAAGGATACCATGTGAACCATTTAACCGCGGCCACTCTTTTCTCTGTCTTGTTAACTGCAGCACCAGCAACTGCGCAAATCGGCGATGACGAAGTCACTTACGATGTGCGCGTCAAAGAAGCACTTGATGCAGTGGGTCTGAATTACGAGATTGATGAGGATAATGACTTTAAACTGGTGATCGAATTTGACGATGACCGCTCGCATGTCGTTTATGTCAGTAGCGAAACCTACCGTCTTGAAGATCTGGAGATTCGTGAAGTATGGTCCGTCGGTCACTTGCAGAAGATGCCATTTGATCGCCAGCTCGGTGAAGATTTTCTGCTACGCAGCGCGCAAGTACGCTTAGGCGGCTGGGAATTGCAGCAGTGGGGCGACGATTATGTGGCGATTTTCCGGGCCCAAATGTCCGCGCAGTCGACCGGTGATGCGCTCTATACTGCTATTAGTGCAGTGGCCGCAACCGCTGACGAAGTTGAAGAAGAACTGGTGGGCACCGACGAACTCTAATCTGCCGTATGGCAACCTAAGGAAACCACAATGAAAAAATTAACTACCTTTGCCGTGCTTGCCTGTTTGGCGCTCGGTCTCACCGCGTGTTCAACAGCAACACCTGAAGAACAAGCGCTGCAGGCGATGAGCGAATTTGCCAATGAGCTAGAAAGCTTGGCACAGCAGGACAAAATCTGCGAGTCAGAAGTCACTGCGGTGAGCGAAGCTTTCGAAGCCAAACTGCCCGCCGAAGACAGCAATGTCGAAACCGATATGACTGCCGAGCAACAAGAGCAACTTGAGAGTCTCACCATGCGCATCGCTCAATCGATGTTTGGCATGATGATGAAAGTCGATAGCGGTTGTTAATCAACCGCTTTGGCAAAAAAACTTTACTCTACCTAGATCCTCCCACAGCGATGTTAAGTACTATACTCAGAATTTGAGGAAGCACTTTCATCACCTCATCTGGGGAGTTTTTATATGAAAAAATCTACTGGCTTATTGTTGGCGCTTGCGCTCAATGGACTTGCTATTCCAGCCGTATTTGCGCAGGAAGAGCAAATTGAGTTAGTGCCTTTACCTTCGATCGATGACTTTACCCGCGGTGAGGACGGCTGGGCCTTCGCACTCGGCGCCGGTATTGAATATGAAGCAGCTTACGAGGGTTCGGACGAGTTTGGTTTTGAGCCAGATCCTGCGGGTGGCATTCAATGGCGCAGTGGTGACAATATTTTCTACTTTGCTGGCGAAGCTATTGGTTGGCGCGGCTTGCGCGATGATGTCTGGTTACTTGAGGCCACCATCGGCTTTGAGGAAGGGCGCGAAGAAGGTGATTCGGATGACGGCTACTTGGATGGACTTGGCGATTCGGACGAAGGTACTGAGTTGGTCCTTCAAGCGCGTCGTGCCTTCGATGCTGACTGGCGCTACTGGCTAGACGGCCGTGTGGTTACGGGAGAAAACGGTAACCTTGGTATCTTCGGGGTTGGCACCCGCTTTGGTGCGCAACAAGACGGTAGTGGTTCTGAGCTTGCGCTGGTTGCGGTGTATCACGATAGCGAGCTGGCCAACAAAGACTTTGGCATTACGGCAGAGCAAGCAGTGGCCTCTGGTTTGGCCGAGACCAACATGAGTGGTGGCTTCCGCTCGGTAGGCGTGCACTACAACTATAAAAAGTATATCAACGACAACTGGCGCATTTACGTCGAAGCGCTCTACGAGCACTACAGCAGCGACGTGCAAGACAGTCCAATTGCGCGTAGCGATTACGAAGCAGAACTAGGTATCGGCTTTATTTACGTGTTCTAACTTGCTTTCAGCAGCATTGCTCAGTGCTTGCGCGCAGGCGTAAGCACTGGCCCACGCCCATTGAAAGTTGTAGCCACCAAGCCAACCAGTCACATCGACCACTTCACCGATAAAGTACAACCCAGCTTGTTTTTGACTCGCCATGGTTTTCGAGCTGAGTTCGGTAGTGTCAACGCCCCCTAGTGTCACTTCCGCCGTGCGATAGCCTTCAGTGCCATTTGGCTGCACCGGCCATGCTGAGAGCGTTTCGGCGATGTCATCGAATAGTGCATTACTGCAGTCAGCGAGCTTTTTGTCAGGCCACTGCTGGGTTGCCACTAAAGCGTTGGCGAAGCGTTTCGGCAGCCATTGCTGCAATGCGGTATGCAAACCAAGTTTGGGGCGTTCTTGGCGTAAGCTTTGAAGTTCGTCGCGCACTTGAACTTCGGGGAGTAAATCAACCTTAAACTGTTCACCCGGCAACCAGTAGGATGATAGCTGCAGCATCGCTGGGCCACTTAGTCCCCGATGGGTGAAGAGCATGGCTTCTTTAAAACTGGCGCGCGCGTTACTCGCCACCACATCCACCGCTAGCCCCGAGAGCTCGCTGTAAGCTTGTTTATCGTGATCATGCAGGGTAAAGGGCACCAGTCCGGCGCGCACTGGCAAAACAGTATGGCCGAACTGCTCCGCGATTTGATAGCCCAGTGGTGTGGCACCGAGCTTCGGCATCGACAAACCACCACAAGCAACGACGAGTTGCGGCGCCTGTAACGGCCCCTGCGACGTTGTTAGCTGATAGACCTGCCCATCGTATTCAAGCTGTTGAATCTCGGTGCGTAGCTGTACTCGTGCGCCGTACTGGCTGCATTCATCAAGCAGCATGCGGACGATCTGCTTGGCGGAGTCATCGCAAAACAGCTGTCCGAGGGTTTTCTCGTGATAGGCAATGCCGTGTTTCTCGACCAGCGCGATAAAGTCCCACTGGGTATAGCGACTGAGTGCCGATTTACAAAAATGTGGATTACTCGACAAATAATTTTCAGGGCTGGCGTAAAGGTTGGTGAAATTACAGCGACCGCCACCAGAAATAAGAATTTTTTTGCCCGCTTGCTTGGCGTGGTCAACGACGATGACCTTCAGGCCGCGCGCCGCAGCCTGCCAAGCACAATGCAAGCCGGCGGCACCGGCACCAATGATGATGACATCGAACGCTTGGCTCATGACTGCACTCTCGCAGCATCGACGCCATCGGCACATAAATAAACATCAAAGCGATGCTTCTTACTGACGATTTGATGGTCTGGCTTACGCTGCGCCAAAAAATCCGCATGTTGTGGACGTTTCACTGCCACCCGCTGACGGGCAATGCGCAGTGCAGGCGCGAGCAGTTCATCGGCATCTAAGTCGGCACCGACCAACTGTTGGAACATTTGCATATCTTTTTTAACTGCGGCTTTTTGCTTGCGATCACCTTTTGGGTACATCGGGTCGAGATACACCACATCAAAGCTTTTGGCTGGCGCTTGGGCCAGTTCTGCAAATTCAGCTAAGCGCAACTGTTCAGTAAATTCGGGGGCTTGCGTATACAAGCGCTGTAGCGCATCGGCTAATAATTCGCGCACCATCGGCTGGCGCTCATTCAAGGTAACCTTGGCACCGAGCGAGACCAATACCCAGGCATCGCGAGCAAGCCCAGCAGTGGCGTCTAACAGCGTGAGATTTTTATGCTTGTGCAGGCCGCAGGCGCGGGCAATGGCTTCGTCTTTCAGGTTCGCTTGTTGACCACGAAATGCTTGCTTGCCCGCCAAAAAGTCGATAATCAAAGGTTTCATTGTGGGCTGTTCTAACCACACCAAGCCGAGTCCTGCAGGTGTTTGTTGCAAAGCAAAGGAGCTCACGTCGAGCGCTCCATATCGACATGGGGAATGTCGTCTTCAAGGTACTCATCACTGATTTCAACAAAGCCAAAAGAGCGGTAGAAATCGCGTAAGTAGACTTGTGCCCCAAGGCGGATGGGATGCCGCGGAGCTTGCTGTTGACACCATGCGATAGCACGGCGCATGAGTTCACGCCCGAGACCTTGGCGGCGGACTTTGCCAGCACTGATCACACGCCCGATACGGCTATAGTTCGCGGTGGCGCTGGGTAAAAACAAGCGTGCATAAGCGACCATGTCGCCATTGGCATCGGTTGCCCATAAATGAAACGCTTGGTCATCAGCACCATCGGCGTCTTGATAGGGGCAGGTCTGCTCGACCACGAAAACCGCTTGGCGCAATTGCAATAATTGGTAAAGCTCGCGGGTGCTCAGCTCCGCAAATGACTTCAAGGTCCAGTTCAACGTTTGACTCATAGCGCTAGCTTCCGTTTGGCTTGTGCCAGCGATACCACGTTTGCGGCGCGTGCATAAGGCGCATAGAGCGCCAGTACTTCCGCGACCTTACCGCGGCTATCGCCTTTGGGACTGATAAAGCGTGACACTTGTAGGGTTTGTAAGTCGGCGTCCGCGTACAATAAGCGCGTCAAATCGGTATCGTGGTTACTGATTAATACTGGAATACCACGTTTGTGGGCGGCATGCGCTGCACGGCGTGCGAGTTCATGCTGTTGATCGAGACTAAAGCCGGTGGCCGCGTAGCTGGTAAAGTTTGCTGTTGCAGTTAACGGTGCATAAGGCGGATCGCAATACACCACAGCGCCTTTGCGAGCGCGCCGAAAGACCTTTTCAAAACTCATGCAGGTAAATGTCGCTTTTTGTGCTTTTTCGGCAAAAGTTTCAATTTCTTGCTGCGGAAAATAGGGCTTGCGGTATTGCCCAAAGGGTACATTGAATTGACCTGACCGATTGTAGCGGCACAAGCC
The DNA here is from genome assembly GCF_000753735.1 of Pseudidiomarina atlantica. Taxonomy (GTDB): domain Bacteria; phylum Pseudomonadota; class Gammaproteobacteria; order Enterobacterales; family Alteromonadaceae; genus Pseudidiomarina; species Pseudidiomarina atlantica. Next base: position 77,394 of record NZ_JPIN01000002.1, read on the forward strand.
ATTGTAGCCGTGGCGATTGAGGTATAAAAACAGCAGCGAACGCTGATACACATCGGCACTTTCGTTAAATTGCTGACGCAACGCGTAGTACGCATTGTCGTTATTGTTGGCATCGACAAAAAACTTGCGCGCATCATTGATAAAGGTTTGCGGACGGCGTTTGATAGTTTTGAACAAGCCAATGAGGTCAGGATTAATATCGTTCAAAACGTAGCTAGGGTAATCAGTATTGAGAAATACCGAACCGGCACCTACAAAGGGTTCTACCAACTTATCGCCCTCAGGCAAGAGAGCGGTAATCGGTTCGATCAAGCTAAATTTGCCGCCTGCCCATTTCAAAAAGGCGCGATTTTTTTTCGTCACAGATAGTGGTCCAAGCTTAGCTAGAAGTTGATGTCAGCGCGCTAATGGCGGTCCAAACAGGCTGCCAATCAGTAATAGTGCGTACCTCGGCGTGGCCAATGCGGGTTGGCAGTACCAAGCGGATACGCCCAGCTTGTACCTTTTTATCACGTTGCATGCGCGCTTGCCACTGGCTTTCGCTTAGATGTGGCGCCTGCGTAGGCAAGCCGAATGCGCTGAGTAAATGGCAGATACGCTCGACTTCCGCGCTGCTGAGCTCGCTCTGTTGCAGCATAAAGTGCGCAGCAATAGCAGTGCCTGCGGCGACAGCTTCACCGTGGCGCCAACTAGCGTAGCATTCGGCTTCAATGGCGTGACCAAAAGTATGGCCGAGGTTAAGCAGAGCGCGAATGCCGTGCTCATGCTCGTCGGCCGCAACAATCTCAGCTTTGATTTCACAAGACCGCGCAATGGCATAGGCTAACGCCTGTGGCTCGCGGGCATTTAACGGTTGCTGGTTGGCTTCGAGCCACGCAAAAAAGTCGGCGTCGTAAACGATGCCGTATTTGACGATTTCGGCAAGTCCACAGGCATAGTCGCGGTCACTAAGGGTTAGCAAACAGTCGTGACTGATCACCACTGCTTGTGGTTGGTAAAACGCGCCAACTAAGTTTTTGCCACCAGGATGGTTGATAGCGGTCTTGCCACCCACAGAGGAGTCTACTTGTGCCAATAAAGTGGTCGGGATTTGATAGAACGCGACGCCGCGTTGAAAAGTTGCCGCAACAAAGCCCGCCAAGTCTCCTACAACGCCGCCACCGAGAGCAATCACCGCGCAGTCACGGTTGAAACTCGCGTTGATCAGGGTGTCCATGACTAAGCCGTAATTTTCTAGGCTTTTGCCATGCTCGCCATCGGGGATCTCATGCACGATAACCTTGCATGATGCAGGCAAGGCATCACGCACGGTCGCTAAATAATGGGAAGCGACTAGGGCATTGGTAATAATGCAGATTTGCTGAGGGAGTCGTGGTAAAAGGTCAGCAAGCTGAGACAGCAACTGCTGACCGATAAAAATGGGATAACTGCGTTCGGCAAGACCAACTTGAATACGGTGTGAAATAGCCTCAGGGTTGGCTTGCATTGGTAAACTCCGCGGTTAAAGCCCCACTTGCTCGATAATTTTATCGACCACAAACTTAGCATTCTGCTCGTCAGTACGCACTACGACATCAGCAATCTCTTCGTACAGAGGATTACGGATAGCGGCGAGCTCTTCAAGCACTGCACGAGGGTCCTCTGCTTCGGCAATCAAAGGCCGACGTTTGTCGCGTTGCGTGCGTGCCAGTTGTTTTTCGATAGGCGTTTGCAGGTAAACCACAATGCCGCGTGCCGACAAGCGATTGCGACTTTCTTTGCTCAAAATTGAGCCGCCGCCAGTTGCCAAGACAATACCAGTATTCTCGGTTAGCTCTTCGATAACTTTTTCTTCACGCGCACGAAAGCCTTCTTCACCCTCCAATTCGAAGACCCACGCAATATCTGCACCGGTGCGGCGTTCAATTTCGGTATCGGAATCGAAGAATTCTAGATGAAGTTGTCGAGCAAGTTGTCGACCAATGGTACTTTTGCCGGCCCCCATAGGACCCACTAAGAAAATGTTACGTTTTTCAGCCATATCTTTGCTTTACATCACTCGTTAACAGCTGTGACTCACGGAATCCGGAGTGTCTTTAGACCTTCCTTAACCCAACCAAAAAGAGGCGGGATTATCGCAAGTCACAGCCATTTAGGCAAGGACTAAGGCGTCGACATTACAATTCGTGGCGTTACGAAAATCAATAATTCACGTTTTTCATGAATTTGACTGTCGTTACGGAACAATACGCCAACATATGGAATATCGCCAAGTACTGGCACTTTAGTGATGTCATTGAGAATTTGCTGCTGGTAGATGCCACCAAGCACAATGGTTTCACCGTTTTCGACGAGCACTTGTGTACCGATCTCTTGAGTATCGATGGACACTGCAGGACCTGTCGGTGTTTGCACGGTTTCGCCACGGGTATTCTGGGTGATCACCAAGTCCATGATCACGCGATTATCAGGCGTGATTTGCGGCGTCACTTCTAACCCTAACACGGCCTTTTTGAACTGAACTGAAGTCGCACCAGAAGATGCACTCTCTACATATGGAATTTCCGTACCTTGTTCAATGTAGGCTTTTTTCTGGTTGGCTGTAGTGATGCGCGGACTCGCTATCACTTCACCTTTGTTCTCCCGCTCTATTGCCGATAGTTCCAGGTCAAGTAAGCGACCGTCTGCCAACTTAGCGATTTGGAAGCCAATGGTTGCGCCTGGGTTGGTCACCGGTAAATTCACGTTGAAGTCACCGCCGGTCTCGGTATCTGAACCCCACAGGTCAGGCCCATCGATATTCGGATTGGTCAGGCCCCAATTAATACCGAGCTCATCGCTGATGTTGTCACGAACGGTCACCATACGAGCCTCAATTACCACTTGCTTGACCGCCACATCGAGCGTTTTGACCATCGATTCAACTTCTTCAATTTGTCTCGGTGTGTCGCGGACCAGCAAGGTGTTGGTGCGCTCATCAACGGTTACCGCGCCGCGCTCAGACAATAAATCAGAGCTTTCGGTGCGCAAAATAGCGGCAATGTCAGCAGCTTTTGCGTAATTGATCTGAATATAAGCACTCTCAAGCGGTGCCAGCTGTGATAGACGTTGCTTAGCTTCTAACTCTTGCGCTTCGCGTTCAGCTAACTCTTCTGAAGGGGCAACAATCAGAATATTGCTATCCATGCGGCTGGATAACCCTTTCACACGCAAAATGGTATTTAATGCACGCTGCCAAGGAACATTCTCTAGGCGCAAGGTTATGTTGCCGGATACCGATTCACTCGCGACCAAGTTCAAATTGTTCTCGTTCGCCAAAATTTGCAGCAACTGGCGCACCGGAACGTCTTGGAAATTGAGTGAGATAGGACGTTGCGAACCGTCATTTTCAACCACTTCAACGGGTTCAGCGAATTTCAAATTCAAATGCCCATCAATTTGCTCCAATTGATGCTGGAATGGTCCTTTACCGGTGATGGTGATCACCGCATCGGCGCCTTCACGGAAGGTCTCAATATGGGCGATAGGGGTGGCAAATTGACTCACATCAAGCACATAGAGCAGTTCATCATCGATGTCAGTGTCATACAGCGTCAGTTCTAGACGATTCCCACGCACACGTGCTTCATGATCAATACTGTCATCGCTAAGGTTGACCCGTAGCAAGGCAACGTCATCCGGCAAGCGGGTAAAATCGATATCGGTGATGCTGGGTAAATCGCTGTCATTACTCGCACTAGTGGTAACGACAGCCGGTTGTTGGGGTGCTTGTGATTGTTCAGGAGCCTCAGTCACAGCCGCCATTTCGGGTTCGGTACTGGCAGCTTCAGGTTCAGTTGTGGTGACCGGCGCAGGTTCAACGGCGGTATCCGCGTACGTCTGTTCTTTGCCTGAATCGACAAATACCAGCACCATTACGCCTTCATAGCGGCTCATTAAATGCTCTAACGGTTTGGTCGTGGTGACACGTAGCAAAGTGTCTTCACGTTGTTGTTGGAGCTCAACGTTACGCAACAAGGGATGGTCAGCAAGGCTTTGTACGCCGTTACTGAGGTCGTTAGCAGTACCGAGCAACAAGAATTCGTGCACCAACGGGTTGTCACTACGTCGCACCACGGGAGCTTGCACCGCTTCAGCGAAATGCACCTCAAGGTTGAAGCGATCATTTGCCAACGGAATTTGTTCGATACGTACTAGCTCATTTGCGCTGGCCATCACTGGCAGCAGCAGCGCTAGCATGATGAAACGAATAGCGTACGTCATAGATCTGAACTCCCTTGTGTACCCGGTAGGCGCAGTGCGGTTTCGCGTTGTTGCCAACAACCATCACCGGCTGGAACCCATTCAGTTATCATTATGAAATCTGGGTTAATTTGTGAAACTTGTCCTAGATTGAGCCCGATGTAGGCTCCCATTGCGACGCGATATAGACGCCCTTGGTTGGTGCTGAGCAAGGCGACTTGGCCATCGGCGTTGGTTTCCATAGTGCCAACCAGCGTGAACTGATCTAGCCCCAGCGACTCCAACTCGGCGCGCGGGCGCTCGAGATTAGGTTGTGGACACCCTGGGGTGTTTTGACCAGGCTCTGGCGCATTGAGGCGCGCAGGCTCGAACGGATTACGGTAATTGGTACCGGTGTACTCAACACGTGTGAGTTCTGGCAGTGAGGGCAGCGGCGGTACACTAGGCACAGATTCTGCACGCACTTGCTCGGTATAGGCAACCAGATCTTGGTTACCGCTTTGTCCGCAACCAATCAACACGAATGCAGCAGCGATTGAGAGGGTGAAACGATAACTCATGGTTCTGCCCTCAAGGTTTGTTGCCGATAGGTCTCAGCAGTCACATTCAAGCGCAATTCTGAGGTTAAATCTTCGCGTTCTAAGGTGAAATCTTTGACGCTGATAATCCGATGTAAACCAGCGATTTGTCCAATAAATTGACCGATCTGATGATAACCGCCTTGCAAATCAAAGCGCATCGGTAGCGCGGTGTAGAACTCACGCGGCTGAGACGGTAGCCACTCAATGCGATCGAAGTCCAGCCCGCTGCGGGTGCCGACCAAGGTAATATCGTCAAGTAAACGAGCCGTTTCATCATCGTTTGGCAACATGTCCAACAACACCTCAAGGTCTTTGTTAAGTTGCTCGAACTGCTCGCGGTAAACCGGTAAATTGACCGCCGACTGATATTTGATTTGGTAATCTTGTTTCAATTGGGATTCTTTGGCTTGTTCACGCTTGTAAGCAGCCCATTCATCAGCAAGCAAGAAGTGGTAGCCTAAGCCGACACACACGACAATGAGCAAAATCAGTGCACCAAAGCGGAAGGGTGCAGGCCAAAACGGAATTTCATTAATGTCTAATTCGCGAAGGTTCATGCGCCACCTCCTGCAGCTTCATCATCAGTCATTTCTTCAGCCGGTTGCCAGAGTTGTACACTGAGACTGAAAGCACTGTATTCAGTCGGGCCAGCTTCACCGTCCGCGTCATTTTCAATTTCACGTAACATCGGGTTACGGAAGACTTCCGATGTACTCATCGCTCGCAAAAACTCTGATACGCGATTATTGGAAACGCTGCGGCCGCGCATGTTCAAGACATTGCCACGTTTTTCTAGAGTCAAAATGTGCACGCCATCGGGTGTTAGCTCAGATAACTCGTTGAGCATTCGAATGGCCGTGTTGCGGTCGCGATGCAGCGACTGAATGAGTTCCATACGATTGATAATTTCGTCTTTCTTCTTATTAATTTCCTGAATCTCTGCGATTTGCTCATCGAGTATGGCGATTTGCGCTTCTAAATACTGATTTCGCGCGCGCTGTTCTTGTTGGTAGTCTTTAATCACGGTATAGGCTGAGAATAGCAACCCAGCCGCAATGGCCAGTGCGACGAAGGCTTTGATACCAAACGCTTGCTTGGCGCGTTGACGTGCTATTTCACGCCATGGGAGCAGGTTTACGTGTGCCATGGTGTGAAACTCCGTAACGCGAGCCCAAGGGCCTCAACAAAGCGCGGTCCATGTGACTGTAAATGCGAGTATTTGTCCGGCAATGGGAAGTGCTCGAAAGGGTTTAAGCTAATGACTGGATAGTCGACTTGTTCACTCATCGCTTGCACGACCATCGGCAGCATAGCGCCACTATTGATCAGGAGCACGCCGGCAAAATCCTTTTTCGGCGAGTTACTGCGATAAATCTGAATACCGCGGCTGACTTTGGCCCATAAGTTGCCCAGAAAATCCTGCACCACCAGCGGCGAGAACTCTTCGACTTCGTCAGAGCGTAGCTTGGCAAATAATTCACCGTGGTCAACTTTGCCTTCGCCGTCCAGCGCACTGAATAACTGGCCAAGCCCGCCACTCTGATAGCGCGTAAATAGGACCTCACCGCCGCCAATGACAATGGTTTGTACCGCGGCGCTGCTAATATCGAGAACTAACAATGGCAACTTGTTGTCATACAGGTCAGGGTAAAGATGTGGCATGACATGGTCGCAAGTGCGCAAAATGGCTTGGTTATCAACATCCATGATACGTACTTTAAAGCCGGCTTCTTCCAGTGCTTGTACCCGCGTGTCGACACTCATGGTCCGCGTCGCGGTCACCAGTACACGCTGTTGGCCTGGCATGGTCGGATGTTCGCCGAGACTTTCGAAGTCGTAACGAACTTCAGCTAGGGGGAAAGGAATTAGCGCTTCAGCTTCAGTCTCAATTTTTTCTGAGATGGCTTCGTCATCGAGGTCGATGCCTACCGCGATTTGCTTGGAAATCGCTTGGCTCCCAGAGACTGAGCCAACAACATCCACGGTACGCGAACTCAGTGACTTGCGCGTCTGCTTGAGCGCGCGAGCAAGTTTCTCTATGTCGGTAATTTCATCGTCGGTAATCAGATTCTTCGGCAACTGGGTTTCAGCTGCACGCACAATCTCGTACGTATCCCCTTGGGCTACGAGTTCGATTGCCTTGATTGCGTCTGTTCCGATATCGATGCCTAGACCAGGCTTTTTACCTAGACCAAACAGCCCCATAATGTTCTCCCGATGGGAATTGAAAATGGCTTATAATTTATTGTTCTTAGTTGCCACATGCTGCGCACGTCATAGTGTAAGATTTACGCAAAGAGTCTAGCAGACAGTGTTAACGCGTAGGAATCTTAACGTATCGCTTTATAATAAGACGCAGTCTATAGCAATTCCTAACTATTTGTTTACAAGATAGCACCAGATCCAAAAAAGGATAAATTTTGTGAAAATCCTGAAGTGGTTAATGTATAGCCTATTTATAGCAATTGTTCTAGGGGGAATTACAGTTGCTAGCATGTATTGGTACTTCGAAGATGAACTACCAAGCGTGGCTGAATTGCGCGATGTGCGCTTGCAAACCCCGATGCAAGTCTACTCAAGCGATGGTGAATTGATCGCGCAATTCGGTGAAATTCGGCGTATTCCGGTAGCCCTAGAGGATGTGCCGCAGCCCTTAATTGACGCGTTCTTAGCGACCGAAGACCAGCGTTTTTATCAGCATTGGGGCATCGACCCTATTGGCGTGATGCGTGCGTTTGTTGACTTAGTTGTCACCGGTGAAATTCAAGGCGGTGGTAGTACTATAACGCAACAGTTGGCCCGAAATTTCTACCTTACTTTTGAGCAAACGTGGACGCGAAAAATAAAAGAGGCATTTATTGCCTTGCGGCTCGAAAGTGAACTCGAAAAAGATGAAATTCTTGAGTTGTATCTGAACAAAATTACCTTCGGCCATCGCGCACATGGTGTCGGCGCTGCCGCCCAAGTCTATTACGGCAAAGAATTGCAAGATTTAACGCTAGCGCAAATGGCAATGATTGCCGGCTTACCGAAAGCACCGTCAACCATGAACCCGATTTCTAACCCAGCGCGTGCTGAAGAGCGCCGCGCGGTGGTGCTCGGGCGGATGCTGGCCGAAGATAAAATTACCGAAGCTGACTATCAGGCAGCGCTAGCAGAACCGATTCGCACGCGCCTGCACGGTGCAGAAGTGACTATGAGCGCGCCTTATCTTGCTGAAATGGTGCGCGCCGAAATGGTCGCGCGCTATGGCGAAGAAACGGCCTATAACAGCGGCCTTAAAGTTTATGTGACAGCGAGTGCACAACAGCAACGGGCGGCGCAAAAAGCGGTCCAGAACAATTTGCACAACTACGATGAACGCCATGGTTTCCGTGGGGTGGAAGCACAACTCTGGCAAGCAGAGAGCGACAGCATGCCAGCGCGTGAGGAACTGCTTGAGCAATTGGAGAACTTTGAGCGGATTGGTTTGACGCTGCCAGCAGTGGTGCTTGCCACCACCGAGCAAGACGCGCAATTGTTGTTTGCGGACGGCACTGAGGCAACCTTACCATGGGCTGGCATGGCTTGGGCGCGTCCTTACATTAATCCCGAACGCCAGGGCAATGCGCCAAGCACGGTTGCCGATATTTTTACCGTAGGCGCTGTAGTTCGCGTGCGCGAAACGGACAAAGGTTGGCGCCTTGCTCAAGTTCCAGAACCAAGTGCGGCGGTTGTTGCGCTGCGTCCGAACGACGGCGGTATCGCCGCGGCAGTGGGTGGTTATAGCTTTAAAGTGAGTCAATACAACCGCGCAGTGCAGGCTGAGCGACAAGTGGGGTCGAATATTAAACCCTTCATTTATTCGGCGGCGCTGGATAATGGCTTTACACTGGCGACCCTAGTGAATGATGCGCCCATCAACCAGTGGAACCCAGGCAGCGGTATTGCTTGGCGGCCACGCAACTCGCCTGATGTTTACGATGGTCCGATACGTGTGCGCCAAGCGCTTGCGAAATCGAAAAACGTGGTATCGGTACGCCTGTTGCGAGCTATGGGGATCGAAACTGTGGTGCAGCATTTGACCAAGTTTGGTTTCGATTATGACGAATTGCCGCGCAATGAATCCTTATCGCTAGGTTCGTCGTCCATGACACCGCTGGAAGTTGCGCGTGGTTATGCTGTTTTTGCCAATGGCGGTTACTTAGTCGAACCTTATTTCATTGAACGCATTGTCGATGATAGCGATACCGAAATTTACCGCGCGCGGCCGAAAGTTGCCTGTATTGAGTGTGAACCAGAAGATCGTGATGTGGTGCAGGCACCACAAGTGATCTCTGAACAAAATGCCTTCTTGGTGACGCAAGCGATGAATTCAGCGGTCTGGGGCGGCGGTAGCTGGGCCCACAAAACCGGTTGGAATGGTACCGCGTGGCGGATTCAGCGCTCGGACATCATTATTGATAAGGCTGGGCGCAACATTGTCGGTAAGACCGGTACCACCAACGATGTCAAAGATACCTGGTTCTCCGGCTATGTATCGGGTTTAGTGGCTACCGGCTGGGTAGGTTTCGATAACCTCGAGCGCGCGCTTGGCAGTACCACCATGAACAGCAATCTTGATAGTTCCGAACAAGCGATAAGCGGCACCGAAGCCGGTGCGAAAACGGCCCTGCCAATGTGGATTGAGTTTATGGAGGGAGCGATTTCACAAGTCGCAGCCGAGCCATTCGAAGTGCCTCCGGGCCTTGTTATGGCGCGCATCGATCTGGCAACCGGCAAGTTGAGCCGAGCCAATGACTACACCACACGTTTTGAGTATTTTTTGCCGGGTACGGCGCCAAAAGAATACGTTGATGACAAGTCGTCACCAACCGTGTTCGGTGATGACGACTCGATTTTCTAAACCTTTATTTGGCTTTTGCGAGGCGGCTTAGCAGTTGGTTCAAATCTGACTGCACGCCGCCAGCGGTGACTTCTTTACCAGCACCCGGGCCACTGATAACGAGCGGCATTTCGTGATACCAATCGGTATAAATCACGAAAATATTTTCGCCCGGGATCAAGTTCGCCAACATGTCACCTTCAGGGATGTACTCGATACCGACCCGTGCCCGAACGGTATCGTCGTCTTGCACGGCAAAACTAGCGAGCAACCGCGGCACTTTGCCGGTTTTTTGCGCATCGGCGTAGAGATCTTGCATGCCTTCATCAATTTCCGGTAAGCGCTGCATGAACTCATCGAGCGGGATCTCGGCGAGGTGTTCCGGCAGCAGACTGTCAACATCGATGTCTTTCCAGTCCAAACGCAAACCAATTTCGCGGGCGAGGATCAGCAGTTTGCGGATAATATCTTGACACGATAAGTCTTCCCGCGGATCCGGTTCCGTCAGGCCGCGTTGTTTGGCGTCACGCACCAGGTCGCTAAAGTTTACTTCGCTATTAAAGTTCTCAAACAACCACGACATGGTACCCGAGAAAATACCCGAAATACTGCGAATGGTGTCGCCCGAGTTACGCAAGTCATTGAGGGCATAATTCAGCGGTAAGCCTGCGCCGACGGTAGTGTTGTAGTACCACTCGCGCTGATACTCTTGCTGAATCGTACGAATTTCACTGTATTGGCTTTCGTTCGATGCGCCGGCGCGCTTGTTGGCACTAATGATGTGCAAACCGTTCGCGAAAAAGCTCGGATACAACTGTGCCACCGCGATGGCATCGGTCAAATCGAGCATCACCAGCTCATCATATGGTGCGTTCGGCAATTCAGGGATCAGCTGACTCATTTCGTACGGTCGCGCCAAACGTTCAAATTGATCTTGCCAGTCGGTCAAATCAAGGCCGTTGTAGTCGAGCCACATCTGCGTCGAGTTGAGAATACCGATAATGCGTACATCCATTTGCTCGTTGATGCGTTCGCGCAAGCGGCGATACAGCGACAGCCAAGCGCTACCGATATTACCGCGGCCGACCACCAGTACGCCAAGGCTACGGCGGTGATTAAACAACTGACTGTGAATACGGTTCAGTAGGCGATTGTCGAGCTTCTGTTCAAGAATCGCGACCACCGCATTATTGTCAGGCGTCAACGCCAAGCGCCGCAGCGCCTGTTCGCTAACTTCTTGTTTAAACACACCGAACTGTTCGGTTTCCTGAATTCGATTGCCGACCAACGCCAACATCGCATACCCGGTCAGTTGGCTCGCGTTATTTTTGCTATCGACCTGTTCCAACCAAGCGGTCATATAGTCCTGGTGGTTCTGGTGATAGGCATAGTAGGCCTGATGCTGGGCAATTTCGTTCCAGCTAATCAGCGGTGTCAAATCAAGCTCTTCAAAGGCCTCAATGAGCTTGGCATCGCGCAAGTCGACGCGGAACAAAACAACGTCGGCAAGCGCAGTAAGCACTTTGCCGGTGGGCTCGGTATCTTCATACTGACCGATACGCGTTTGTTGGTTCTCGACTTTTAGGCTCGAGCGTACGGCTATGACCATGCGCTCACGATTCACCGGTTGAAAGGTGCGCGGGTGCAACACAGGGCTGCCCAAACGGGCCAGTTCTTCGGCCTCGCGCCAATCGAGAATAGGTAAGCTAACGACGCGCTCAACCTTGCGTGGATCGGCGGAATAAACGCCGGCGACGTCTTTCCAAATAGTGACTTGCTTCGAATCAATCAGGCTGCCAACCAAGGTGGCGGAATAGTCACTGCCATTACGACCAAGAATCAATGAGCGGCCGTTGGGGTCGCTACAAATAAAGCCGGTGACAATAAAGCGGGTGCCAGCATGCGGGGCGATGCGATTCAATAGGCCTTCACGCGAAATTTCAACGCGAATTAATGGCTCCGGCGCGTCATCCGCGACCAAGAAGCTGCGTGCATCGATGTAATCAGCACGAATGCCTTGTTGTTGCAGCAGTGCGGCGAGAAGGCGTGCCGACCATAATTCACCATAGGACAGTAATTCTGGTCGATTTTTGATCTCTTCGCCACCGGCTAGCCAGTTCCACCAGCGGCTGAAGTCCTGTTTAGACGCCTCCATGACACTGGTTAAGATATCACCGCTTAGTAAATCGGTAATCAAGCCGTGTTGATACTTCTCTAGCTGTTTCAACAACACTTCAGCCATACCGAAGTCGTCAGTTTCATCGCCTTCTTCTTTGGCGTCAATGATCGCCAAAATACGGTTGGTGGTATCGCCAGCGGCAGACACTACGACCAAATCACTAGCCCCAGCATATTCAGTAACGATGCGGGCAACGCGACGATAACAATAGGCATCAGCGAGGCTGCTACCCCCGAATTTGTGAACCTGTACCTGTTCGGCAACGGCTTCGATTTGTGCGGTTGAAACCTCTAAAGTCATGATGCGTCTGCGTTCTCCAGTATGCGAGTATCAAAGTATAAAAGTTGCGATTATACGGTGAGCGAACTGTGCAATAAAGCGTCTTGACCCAAGGTTAGCAGAATTAAGCCGTATAGACAGCTAAGCGTATAAAGTTGACGGAATGTTTTTGCACGGTACAATTCACTGGTGTACACAATAACAACAGCAGGGGCGCAAAATGGAGTGGGATGGCGAGTATATCTATCCGTATGTAGAACACGGACAAAAAAGTGAGAAGGTAAAGAAGATTACCGTCTCAATTCCTACCCGTGTACTGAAAGTGCTGACCGACGAGCGCACCCGTCGGCAAGTCAAGAACTTACGTCATGCCACCAACAGCGAATTGCTCTGCGAGGCGTTTTTACATGCCTTCACTGGGCAACCGCTGCCGGAAGATGACGATTTACGCAAAGACAATCCACACAAAATTCCAGCCTCGGTACGCGACGAATTAAAGCGTCGCGGCTTGCCGATTCCAGCGGACGACGAGCTCGAGTAACCTAGAGCAGATACTCGAGCGCGGTTTCGTCGCAGTTATCTTTGCGTGGACACAATTCGCAGTCTTTCATGACTTTTTCTGGCAGCTTATCTTTGACCGTCAGGCGGAAGTTAAGCTTGCCAAAAAATTCGGGTACGCGGGTCAGGACGATGGTTCGCGTAATCCCCAGTTCACGGGCTTTCCATAGCAAAAACGCCACTAATTCAGCCCCCATGCCTTTACCTTGCGCCTGCGGGAACAAACCCAGACTGCGAATTTCTGCTAAGCCGGTGCTGTACACGTAAAGTGCGGCACAACCTACCACCTCATCGTCAATTTCCGCTACCGCAAAGCTCTGGATCGCTTGCAACACATCGGCTTTATCGCGCGGCAAGTTTTCGCCTTGCGCCGCCCAGTAAGCAATCAATTCACAGATCTTATCGGCGTCGCTCAAGCGTGCTTGGCGCACGTGTTTGCTGGCGGCCTCTGCGGCATGCAACCAATCGTTGGCATGTTTTAATGCGGTTTTAATCGCACTTGGCGCGGTACCGCCGATTGCGCGACGTTGCTCTAGTCCGTAATCAAGTTCGAGGAACGCGTAGACATCTGGCTCGATTAAGTCAGAAAAGCCACGTAACGTGTCGATATCGAGATCTTCAAGGGGCTGCCCTTGCTGCTGGGCGAAGAGCACGGCTTGACCGGTAACATGGTGGGCGTCGCGGAACGGCATGCCTTTGCTGACCAGGTAGTCGGCAAACTCGGTGGCGTTGCTGTAACCCAACTGGGCTTGTTGCTTGGCATGGGCCTCGTTGACGCTGAGTTCCGGCATGGCAAAAGCCAGCATCTGCAAACACTGTTGATAAGTTTGCAGGGCATCAAACAAACCTTCTTTGTCTTCTTGCATGTCTTTGTTGTAAGCCAGTGGCAAGCCTTTCAAAGTGGTTTGTAGGGCATGCTGTTGACCCAATACGCGACCGGTTTTGCCGCGCAGTAATTCGAATAAATCGGGGTTCTTTTTCTGCGGCATCAGTGACGAGCCGCTGCTAATCCGGTCACTCATGGCAAAACAGCCCGACTCGCCAGAGCAATAGAAGATCACGTCTTCGGCAATGCGTGACAAGTGCAACATGCCAGTGGCTGCGCAGTGCAAAATATCCAACGCGAAATCACGGTCGGAAACGCCATCGAGACTATTTTCGCTGGCAAAGCGAAATCCTAGTTCGTGCGCTAAAGCTTCCCGGTCGATAGCCGCGGTGGTACCTGCCAGTGCACCGCTACCGAGCGGGCACACATCGGCACGCTTACGCATTTCTTTTAGTCGGCTAACATCGCGCTGCAGCATCTGCACATACGCCAAAGCCCAATGCCCTGCCATGATCGGTTGCGCCCGTTGTAAATGTGTATAGCCAGGTAAAGGCGCTGCTTGGTAGCGCTCCGCGAACAGCAGCAACTGCTGAATGGCCGCGAGGTTGGCATTAATTAACTGTTCGCAGGTTGCCTTACAAAACAAGCGCAGGTCGGTTGCGACTAAATCGTTGCGGCTGCGTCCGGTATGCAGACGTTTGGCGGTGGCACCGATTTTGTCGATCAACTGGGCTTCGACCCAACTATGAATGTCTTCTGCGTCACTTTTGAGCGGTAGTTCTGGATTGGCTTGCACGGCTTTTAGCAAGTCGCCCAAGGCGTCGTGCAACTGCTGTTGCTCAGCGCTGGTGAGGAGCCCAGCCTGTTGCAAGCTCTTCGCCCATGCTTGCGACGCTTGAATATCAAACGGCGCAAGGACGTAATCGAAACGCAGCGAATCATTAAACTGTTTGAACTCAGCAGCACTGGGTGCGCTGAAGCGTCCACCCCATAAACTCATGACGATGCCTCATCGGATTGCTGGTGTAGAGCGCGGATCCGCGCCGCTAGACTGTACAGCCGGATAAAACCTTCCGCATGCTGTTGATTATAGACTTCGTCTTCGTCAAAAGTAGCAAAGGCATTCGAATAGAGGCTATTCGGTGAACGTTTCTGAGTCACTGTGACTTGGCCTTTATAGAGCTTAACTACGATGTCGCCGGTCAGTGGTTCGGCCAACTTGTGTGCTGCCGCGAGCATGATTTCGCGCAGCGGCGTAAACCAGCGCCCATCATAGAGCAGCTGGGCAAACTCGTTGCCTAAACGGATGCGATAATCTTGCGTGGTGCGGTCAAGTACCAGACTCTCAAGCCCTTGCAGTGCCGCGAACAGCACAGCGCCAGCAGGGGTTTCGTAGCAGCCCCGCGATTTCATCCCGACCAAACGGTTTTCCACCATATCTAAACGGCCAACGCCATGGGCGCCTGCTACCTTGTTGAGCGCTTCGATAGCGCCGACCGGCTCGATAGCCTCACCATTGAGTGCCACCCATTCGCCCTGCTTAAATGACAAGGTTAGATATTCAGGGGTATTCGGCGCAGCTTCAGGTTCCGCAGTCCAGGTCCATACTTGCGCTGTAGGTGCATTCCACGGATCTTCTAGCTCACCACCCTCGGTAGAAATGTGCCATAAATTAGCATCACGGCTGTAAATTTTGGTCGCTGATGCGCTGCAAGGAATATTGCGCTCAGCCAAATAGGCTAATAATTGTGGACGACTGCGCATGCTCCACTCCCGCCAAGGCGCAATCACGTGCAAATCAGGTGCTAACGCGGCGAAGGCTGACTCGAAGCGGACTTGGTCGTTGCCTTTACCGGTGCAACCATGGGCAAGGGCATCGGCGCCGACGGCGCGCGCCACTGCCACTTGTGCTTCGGCAATGATCGGCCGCGCCAAGGCGGTCCCAAGCAAGTACTGACCTTCATAAATAGCGCCGGTTTTGAGTGTCGGAAAGATCACGTCATTCACGAATTTTTCTTTTAAGTCAACGATGTGACAGCTACTCGCGCCTGACGCAATGGCTTTTTCTTCAACTCCAGCGAGCTCTTCGTCACCTTGGCCTACATCGGCGACAAAGGCGACCACCTCGCAGTCATAATTTTCTTTTAACCACGGCACAATCGCCGAAGTATCAAGACCACCTGAGTAGGCCAAAACAACTTTTTCTACAGATTTTTGCGTGCTCATGCGGTCACTCCAGCAATTAATTCAACTAAAACGGCATTTTGTGCGTGTAAACGGTTTTCGGCTTGATGCAGTACCAAGGACTGCGGGCCATCAATGACTTCGGCCGTGACTTCACGGCCACGATAAGCTGGCAAGCAGTGCATAAAGTACTTAGCACCCAACTGCTGCATTAAATCTTGATTCACCTGAAACGGTGCGAAGTCATGCATGACCTGATTGGTGTCACGTTGTTGCCCCATCGAGAACCAAGTATCGGTATAAATAGCATCAGATTGTTGCAACTGTTTGAAATCGTGATGCAGGGTCACACTACCGCCATTGGCAGCGGCGACTTGTTGTGCTTGGGCCAGCAAATCAGCGCGGGGTTCATAGCCTTCTGGCGTCACGACTTGTAGGGTCATACCCGCGGCGGCGGCGGCCGCCATCAGCGCATGGCAAACGTTGGCACCGTCGCCGATATAGGTCAGAGTGACTTTGCTCAGGTCGCCGAGTTGCTCTTTAAGCGTCAGCAAATCCGCTAAAGCTTGGCACGGATGACACTCATCGCTTAACGCATTGATGACCGGCTTACCCGATGCGGCAGCAAGTTCATCGAGGGTTGCTTGCGAATAGACACGAGCGACAATAGCATCGTGCCACAGCGCAAGATTTGCGCCGACATCGCTGGCTGGCTCACGTTCACCCATCAAGTTAGCGGCTTCCAAATAAATACTGTGACCGCCCAAGCGGTTAATGCCAGCGGCGAAGCTAGCGCGGGTGCGTAACGACGGCTTCTCAAATACCAAGGCGATACTCTTGCCTTGTAAATAATGCTGCCACGCGCTAGGCCGCTGCTTTATGGTCTGCGCCAAATCTAATAAGTGGGCAACCTGTGCGCTATCAAGTGAGCGCATCGTTAATAAATCATGCATGGGTTCTTTCCAAATTAAATAAATTGCGAATCCTGAAGTCAGGAACGACTCGGCGAATTAGTTGCGAATGCGGGTACCGGCAGCTTCACCCTTTGCCAATCGGGTCAGCGCGTTGGCGTCTTGCCAACCGGCCACCGCGATGCTTCGTCGCGATGTTCGGGCTGCCAGTAGTGCCGCTTCAAGCTTCACCACCATGCCGTCCCGTACAACGTTGTCGGCGATGAGTTGGGGCGCATCAGCGGCACAAATGTGTTCGATGAGATTGCCATTGGCATCAAGAATGCCAGGCACATCGGTGAGTAGAATCAAGTCAGCGCCAAGCACCTGCGCGACTACCGCAGCGGCAAGGTCAGCATTGACGTTAAGGCGTTGACCGTCAGCACTGGCTCCGAGTGAGCTGACAATGGGTAAATAATCTTGATCGAGCAGCAGTTGCAACAAACGACTATCACCGGGCTGCGGAATACCCACCGCGCCGCGTGCACTGTCAACGGTGCACACCGCGGTGCCCCCCGCCTGCAAGGTGAGGCCGACCGCCCGTAAGCCCAAAGTTTGCGCCAAGCAGCACAATTGGCTGTTGATATCGCCTGCCAGCACGCCTGCCACAATTGGAATATGGGCGGCTGGCGTCACGCGCTGTCCAGCGGTTTTGCTCGAGCTTTCGCCCAGTTGCGTGAGCAAGGCTTGAACTTGATCACCGCC
Organism: Pseudidiomarina atlantica; assembly: GCF_000753735.1. Taxonomy (GTDB): domain Bacteria; phylum Pseudomonadota; class Gammaproteobacteria; order Enterobacterales; family Alteromonadaceae; genus Pseudidiomarina; species Pseudidiomarina atlantica. The sequence continues at coordinate 94,741 of NZ_JPIN01000002.1, forward strand.
ACCGTGCACCAGCACCAATGGACGTAGCGCCGCCAAGCGTTGCACGGTGTGCATTAATTGCTGCAATGATTGCGTATCGGTGAGTACCCGACCGCCTACTTTAACCACCAGCGGCGTACTCATAGCACCGCTCCTACCTGCAGCAAACCAGTAGTGCTAGGCAGACTAAAATACTGATTCGCCAGTTGCAGCGCCTGCGCCGCCGCCCCTTTGAGTAAGTTATCGATGGCCACACAGATAATCAGCTGTTGTTGATGCTGCTTATAGTAAATATCGCAAAACGGTGTGCCCGCCACTTGTTGAATACTCGGTGGCTTTTGCACCATACGCACCAAAGGTTGGTCGGCATAACAGGCGGCGTAGCTATCTTCAATAGCGCTGGCGCGCACCTCGTCTTTCAACTGCAAATAAATCGTTGCCAAAATACCGCGCATAAAGTTGCCAAGATGGGGCACAAATAGCACGTCGCGACCCACAGCCTGGGCGATCTCTGGCTGATGGCGATGACTTGCAACACCATAAGCCTGCAAGCTGACTTCACAGAAGCTGGTGTGCGGCTGTGCTTTGCGTCCCGCGCCAGAAACACCACTGACAGCGTTCACAATCGGCACACAGTTATCACTGAGTAATTGACGAATGGGACGTATCGCTAGTGCTGCTGCGGTAGGGTAGCAACCCGGTACGGCAATTAACGGCTCGTGACCATTTAATTGCGAAAATTCGGCCAAACCATAAGGCACGGTTTGTGACAACTTGGGTTGAGCAAAGCCATAAGCTTCTTGATGTACGGCAGGATTCTTCAGTCGGAATGCACCGGATAGATCGAAGACCACGATGCCTTGCGCCACGAGTAAGGGGGCAAGTTCGGCGCTAGCTTCGTGGGGCAGCGCCAAAAAAGCCACCCGAACCTGTTGTGCGAGTTGCGGCAACAGGTCCGAGTGCCAAGCTTGCAGAAGAACATCACAACGTCCTTGTAACTGCGGATACAGGGCGCTAATGGGTTCTGCTTCACGTGCGCTGGAGCCAAATGCATAGGCCAACGAAAAATTTGGATGATTATGCAATAACCATAAAAGCTCAACGCCACTATAGCCACTTGCTCCAAATACAGCGCATTGTATGGTTTCTTGCTTCGTCATTTCCATTCAGTTGTTGGCTTAAAAACAACTGAATTATAGTGAATAGAAATTCACAAAACAAGCATAAGTATTAATTTTTATTGCGTTTAAGTTCAATCAACAAAGCCACCAACCCAAACACCCCGAAAAAGAGTCCGAGTGCTTGCATTAAAGTGTTCTGCCAGCGTGGCTCAGCGAACGTCTTTTTCAGGTAATAGGTTCGAGTAAAACCGTCATTCGGGGCATTCTCAATCGGTTCATTGAACTGCTCACCGCGATAGTGACGGAGTAATTGGATTTTCCGATCCTCGCGCTTGATCATCTCGTTGGCAAAGGCGTTCTGTTCATCCTGGGTGGGGAAACTCAAGCGGTGCCATGCATAGAAAATGTCCGGTCGCTCGCCAGGCATCACTAGCCCCGGCGAGTTATATTCGTAAACGCTGTCATCAAACACCAAAGCTTGCTGACCGAGATAAAATAACGGCACGGCAATGGCGATAAAGAACACAGCTACGTACGTGCGTAGCCGCGCATGCACTTGGCGCTGCACCGAGTGTTCCCGTAACCATTGCTGCACATCGGGGAGTTGACTGAGTTTGGCATGCAGATAGCTCTTGTCGAGCTGGGTGAGAACGTCATCTACTGAGAGCTCGAGCGCGCTCAGCCAAGCGGTAAAGATAGCATCGGAAGGCAGCGAACGATCACCTTCAAGTTTCGATAAGTAAGATTGCTCAATCCCCATCTTTTCAGCGAGGTCGGCTTGGCTCAATTGTTGTTGAGCGCGGTGTTGTTTGAGGAGTTCACCTAAAGTCATATCCATAGTCCAAGTTGCTGATTGAAATTGCCACTCTTGGTAATTCCAACCAGCATAGGAACATGAATATTAACGACTATCTAGGAATAATCGTCAGTTTTTGCTGAAATTTTAGTCATTCATATAGTTTTTCGGTAAATCGATGCGCGCTGCGCCAGAGGCGACCGCCGCTTCTGCCACTGCCTTTGAAACTCGGGTTTTCAGGCGTGGGTCAATCGGTTTCGGAATGATGTAATCGACGCCGAATTCAAGTTTATCGACGCCGGCTGCTTTGAGCACCGATTCCGGTACCGGTTCTTTGGCTAATTGGCGAATCGCCTCAACTGCAGCAATTTTCATTTCATCATTAATCGATTTCGCGCGAACATCGAGCGCACCCCGGAAAATAAACGGGAAGCACAATACATTATTGACCTGATTCGGATAATCAGAGCGTCCAGTTGCCATAATCAAATCGTCGCGCACGCCATGGGCAAGCTCTGGTTTAATCTCGGGGTCTGGATTCGAACAGGCGAAGATAATGGGCTTGTCCGCCATTAGCTTTAGCGCCTCAGGGCTCAACAGATTCGGACCGGAAACACCGACAAATACGTCAGCTTCGGTAATCACGTCTTCAAGCGTGCGTTTGTCGGTGTTATTGGCAAACAAAGATTTGTAAGGGTTTAAGTCGTCACGACGGGTATGAATCACCCCTTTTGAATCGAGCATGTAAATATGCTCACGCTGCGCGCCGCACTTGATCAGCAGTTCCATACAGGCAATCGCCGCCGCCCCCGCACCTAAGCAAACGATTTGCGATTTACGCAATTCTTTGCCTTGAATCTCCAGCGCGTTCAGCAAACCAGCAGCGGTGACAATCGCAGTGCCGTGTTGGTCATCGTGAAAAATCGGCACATCACAACGCTCGACCAGGGCTTCTTCAATTTCAAAGCATTCTGGCGCTTTGATGTCTTCAAGATTCACCCCACCGAAGCTATCGGCGATGTTGGCGACCGTGTTGATAAAGTCTTGGGTGGTGCGGTGGGTGACTTCAATGTCAATCGCATCGAGTCCAGCAAACCGCTTGAACAATAGCGCTTTACCCTCCATGACGGGCTTCGATGCCATCGGGCCAAGATTGCCTAAGCCCAAGATTGCAGTACCGTTGGAAATCACCGCGACTAAGTTGCCTTTGGCGGTGTAGCGGTACACGTCGTCAGGATTTTCGGCAATCGCACGCACCGGCTCCGCTACCCCGGGACTGTAAGCAAGGGCTAAGTCTTTGCTGGTTTCAGCCGGCTTGGTCAGCTCGATGCTGATTTTGCCGGGGGTTGGGTATGCGTGATAGTCGAGTGCTTGTTTGCGAAAATCTGCCATGAAGTTCCGTACCTTGTAGCCTAGAAGTGACCGCAATAGTCAACATTCATTAAGTGAATAGCTGCCATTGTAGAGGCTTGGTACGGAATAACAAATCTTACCTCATAGAACGCGTGCCGATTGCGGTCACGCAAACGCAAGATAAGTGTAAAGGTGCACAAAAACACACCAGGGGTAAAGTCAATATAGCTAGTGTCTGGGGCGGCAATAGCTATAAAAAAAGGCGCCTTTTGGCGCCTTTTCTTGAATTTTTCGCAGTAAGTCGTATTTTACGAAGACTTCTTGCTACCCAACACGCTGAAACGCTTGTTGAATTTGTCGATACGACCACCAGTGTCAACAACGCGTTGTTGGCCAGTGTAGAACGGGTGACACTCTGAACATACGTCAAGGTGCAATTCGCCGCCTTTGGTCGAACGGGTCACGAAAGTGTTGCCACACGAGCAGCTAACTTTCATTTCTTCGTACTTAGGATGAATACCTGGTTTCATAGGGGTTACCTCAGTTAGGCCGCATCGCCATCCGATCTGTTGCCGGACACCATACGTGGTTAAAATTACGACTTATCGTCATTAAATAGGGCGCGAATTCTACCCGAAGGCAAAGTAATGATCAAGCATTGGATCGCGCTTGCGCAAGGTCGCGCCACACCGCACAATAGCCGTTATGCCAAGCCTATCGAACCACGCTGACAATTCTGCTGCAGCCAGCACCGTTATTAAAGTAGCGGTGCCGGTGCCACTTGCTCGCGCTTTCGACTACGACTGTGTCGGCGCACCCGAACTTGGTGCACGCGTGAAAATACCCTTTGGTAACCGCCAGTTGGTGGGTGTGTGTTTGGGCGTGGCGCAGCAGCCAGACCCACAGGTGAAACGCAAAGCCGTGCAGCAAGTGATCGACCCAGAGTCGGTATTTACTCCCGCTTTGTGGCGACTCTTGCATTGGGCCTCCGACTACTATCAGCACCCGTTAGGGGAAGTGCTGCACCATGCGTTGCCGGTGTTATTGCGCCAAGGCGAGGCGGCCAATTATCAAACCACCCAAGGCTTTCGCGTGACGGCGCAGGGTGCCCGTTGTGAGCTCAACGAACTGCGGCGCGCACCACAACAACAACGGTTACTCGCGGCGCTGCGCAAAGGTGTGTTGTTGCGCCGCGACATCAGTGCACAAGAATTTTCCGCTGCTGCACTCAAGGCTTTGCAGGATAAAGAACTTATTGAAGCATTCACCTATCAACCGGTGGGTGATGGTGAATGGGCATTTGCAATCGGTGCCGAACCTCTGCAGTTGAATCCGGAGCAAGCGTTAGCAGTGGCGGCCATCGGTGCCGCCCGTAAGCCGCAAACCTATTTACTTGAAGGGGTGACCGGTAGCGGCAAGACCGAGGTTTATTTGCAAGCTATGGCAGACGTGTTGCGCCGCGGCAAGCAAGTGTTGGTGATGGTGCCGGAAATTGGCTTAACGCCACAAACGCTGCGGCGTTTTCAGCAGCGCTTCCAAGTGCCGATTGTGATGCTGCACAGTGCCCTCACCGACCGCGAACGCCTCGACGCTTGGCTTGACGCCAAGCATGGCAACGCAGCGATTGTTATCGGCACTCGTTCGGCGGTATTCACGCCCTTTGCTAAGCTCGGCATGATCATTGTCGATGAAGAACACGATAGTTCACTGAAACAACAAGACGGTTTTCGCTACCACGCGCGTGATCTCGCGGTGGTGCGTGGTCAGCAAGAGCAGGTGCCGGTCATTTTGGGTACCGCAACGCCAGCACTTGAAACCCTCAACAATGCGCTGCAACAGCGCTATGTGCATTTACAGTTGACCCAGCGTGCTGGGCAAGCGAAACCAGCCCGGCAAACCGTGCTGGATATCAAAAACATGCCACTAAAAGCGGGGCTGTCGGTGACGTTAATCGATCGTATGCGTGCCGAGCTTGAACGCGGTCAGCAAGTGTTAGTGTTCTTGAATCGGCGCGGCTATGCCCCATCACTGCTATGCCATGAGTGCGGCTGGTTAGCCCAATGTCGACGCTGTGATGCTTATTACACGGTCCATCAACGTCAGCACATGTTGCAGTGCCATCACTGCGGCGATCAGCAACGCTTACCGCTACAATGTCATGATTGTGGTTCGACCCAACTGGTCGGCCGAGGGGTTGGTACCGAGCAACTTGAGCAGACGTTAGCCGAACTTTTTCCAGACTATCCAGTACTGCGCATTGATCGCGATAGCACCCGTCGTAAAGGCAGCCTGCAGAAGCATCTCAGCGATGCCACCGACAACAAATTCCCGATTCTGGTCGGCACGCAAATGATCGCCAAAGGTCACCATTTTCCGCACGTGACTTTGGTCGCTTTGCTAGATATTGATGGTGCATTATATAGTGCGGATTTTCGTGCCGCCGAACGGCTAGGCCAGTTAATTACCCAAGTCGCCGGACGCGCTGGGCGGGCCAGCCAGCAAGGTACAGTGGTATTGCAAACCCATCACCCCGAACATGATTTGCTGCAGGATCTGGTGCACAACGGTTACTCCGCTTTTGCGCGCTCCTTACTGCAAGAACGCAAACTGACGCAACTACCGCCGTTTGGCCAGCTAGCATTGTTTCGTGCTGAAGCCCATGACGCTCAGCAAGCTCTGCAAGCCTTACAAACCATTGCCGCGCAAATCCCGCAACATCCTGATTTAGTCGTGCTGGGACCCATGCCAGCAGTAATGGAGCGCCGCGCGGGTCGCTACCGCTATCAGTTGCTGTTACAGTGTCAACAACGCGGCCTGCGGCAACAAGTGCTCCAGCATGTGTTACCCAAGTTGGAAGCCCTCACTGAATTACGCAAAGTCCGCTGGTCGTTGGACGTAGACCCGCAGGACTTTAGCTAGTAAAATGCCGCGGTTTCCCGACAATGAAAGGTTAAAGGCATGAAAGAGCAGTTGGAACAATTGTTGGCGGCCGCGGTGGCCACCCTGAAACAGCAAGGCAGCTTACCCGCTGAGCTTGAACCTCGGATTCAGTTAGACCGCCCACGCGACAAGAGTCATGGCGACTTTGCCACCAACTTAGCGCTAATGCTTGCCAAACCAGCGGGTATGAACCCACGGGCGTTGGCCGAAGCATTGATTGCCGCATTGCCAAGCAACAATTTAGTGGCGGAAACCACCATTGCCGGACCCGGTTTTATTAACTTTGTCGTGAGCCAACAACAATTATTGCAGCAACTTGAGCATGCCTATCAAGACGCCAAGGTTGGCGTCGAGCCAGCCGAACAGGCAAAACGCATTGTCATTGACTATTCATCGCCAAATCTCGCTAAAGAAATGCACGTGGGCCATCTGCGTTCAGCGATTATTGGTGATGCAGTTGCGCGAATCGAAGAATTTCTCGGCCACACCGTCATTCGCCAAAACCATGTCGGTGACTGGGGTACGCAGTTTGGAATGTTGCTGGCGCACATGGAAGAACTCGAAGGTTCAGAACTGGAGCTGGAACTCAGTAACCTTGAGACCTTCTACAAAGCAGCTAAAAAACGTTTCGATGAAAGTCCTGAGTTTGCCAACCGTGCGCGCGAGTTGGTGGTGGCGTTACAGTCGGGCGATGCCAAATGCCGAGCCTTATGGCAGCAGTTTATCGATGTTTCCTTGAGCCATTGCCAAGAAGTCTATGACCGCTTAGGGGTGCAACTGACCCGCGCTGATGTGATGGCGGAAAGTGCCTACAATGATGATCTGGCGCAAGTGGTTGCCGATCTGCGGGCACAAGGTTTGTTGGTGGAAGACCAAGGCGCACAATGTGTATTCTTAGACGAATTCAAAAATAAAGATGGCGAAGCCTTACCTGTTATCGTGCAAAAGTCAGACGGCGGTTACTTGTATGCAACCACCGATTTGGCAGCGGTGCGTTATCGCCAAAATGAACTAGGTGGCGACCACCTCATGTACTTTGTGGATCAACGCCAAGGTCTACACTTTCAACAAATTTTCACCTTAGCACGCAAGGCCGGGTTCGCTCGTCCCGACCTACAAATGGACCACTACGGTTTCGGTACCGTAATGGGTAAAGACGGTCGCCCCTATAAGAGCCGCGATGGTGGCGTGACCAAGTTGGCGGACTTGCTTGATCAAGCTGAAGCGCGTGCCTTAGCATTAGTGCAAGATAAAAACCCAAGCTTAAGCGCGGCCGAACAAGCAGAGATCGCCAAAGTGGTCGGCATTAGCTCGGTCAAATACGCCGATCTATCGAAAAACCGGACCAGCGATTACATTTTCGACTGGGACACCATGCTCAGCTTTGAGGGCAACACAGCGCCATACTTGTTGTACGCCTATACCCGCGTGATGAGCGTATTCGCTAAAGCCGGTGTTGAGCCGACTGCAATTACCGGTGGCTTTATTATTGAAGACGAGCGTGAGCAAGCATTAGCGAACGTGTTGGTACGCTTCAACGAGGTGGTGCACAGCGTGGCCAACAAAGCCATGCCGCATTTCTTGTGCGGCTACTTATTTGAGCTGGCGGGAGCGTTTTCGAGCTTCTATGAAGCCTGCCCGATTTTGCAGGCCGAGCAAGCAGAAGTGCAACAAAGTCGCTTGAAGTTAGCCGCATTAACTGCGAAAACCTTACAACAAGGTCTGCAATTACTAGGTATTCAAACACTGGATAAGATGTAAGCATGGATTACGCCAATCGCAAACGCCCGCCGCAACGCAAGCCAAGAGGCAATGCTAGTGGCAAGAAGAATCAGGCGCCACAGCGTCAAGTACCTTGGGCGATGGTGGTGTTGGCGATTGTGCTGGTGCTGGCGATGGTGTTTGGCTTGCGCGCTATTTCCTCGGGTAATGATGCGGCCGAGCAAGTACCGTTGCAGGTGCCTGCCGCCCCCACTGGTACCCAACCGGCGGTAACTGCAGAGCCGATGCCGGAAAAGCCAGAAGAGCGCTGGCAGTACATTGAAGAGCTAGAAAACCTTGAAGTTGAAGTCGATGTGCCTGAGCGCGAGCTGGGGCCACCGAAGCTCATGCAATGCGGCTCGTTTCGCAGTCAAGCCGACGCGGAGCGGCTGCGTGCCGCGATTGCATTGCAAGGGCTAGAGAGTCAAATCTATCCATCGAACGGCGGTACTTGGTATCGGGTCGTGCTCGGTCCCTACGAGACCAAGCGCGCTGCTGAAATCGATCGGCATAAGTTACAACGGGCAAAAATTTACGGTTGCCAGATCTGGAACTGGAATCTTTAACCCTCGTTACCATTGAATTCGCAGATTTCGTCCTCATAACGGTTGCATAGCAACAAGAGGATGTATGTGTGACTACTATCGTTTCAGTCCGTCGCGGTGACAAAGTTGTCATCGGCGGCGATGGTCAAGCCACGCTTGGCAACACCGTTATGAAAGGCAATGTGCGTAAGGTACGCCGCCTCTACAACGACCAAGTTATCGCCGGTTTTGCTGGCGGCACCGCCGATGCTTTTACCCTATTTGAAAGGTTTGAACGCAAGCTTGAGCAACATCAAGGTAACTTGATGCGGGCCGCTGTTGAGCTTGCTAAAGACTGGCGCACCGACCGTGCGCTGCGTCGACTTGAAGCCTTGCTGGCGGTCGCTGACAAGCACACCTCGCTGATTATTTCGGGGAACGGCGACGTCATTCAGCCAGAAAACGACCTGATCGCGATTGGTTCTGGCGGGCCTTATGCGCAAGCCGCAGCCCGTGCATTGCTCGAGAATACCGAGCTGGGCGCGCGTGACATTGTCGAAAAGGCACTCGGCATTGCCGGCGATATTTGTATTTATACCAATGGTTTCGTGACCATTGAAGAACAGGAGTCAGTAGTAAATGTCTGATATGACCCCCCGCGAAATCGTTGATGAACTGAACCGTCATATTATTGGCCAAGACAATGCCAAGAAAGCCGTTGCGGTTGCGTTGCGTAATCGCTGGCGCCGTATGCAGTTAGGTGATGATCTGCGGCAAGAAGTGACGCCGAAGAATATCTTGATGATAGGTCCTACTGGCGTAGGTAAGACCGAAATCGCCCGCCGGTTGGCGAAATTGGCGAACGCTCCTTTTATTAAAGTTGAAGCGACTAAATTCACCGAAGTGGGTTATGTTGGTAAAGAAATTGAGTCGATCATCCGCGATCTGACCGACACTGCGGTCAAGCAAACGCGTGAACAGATGATGCAGAAAGTACGTTTTCGCGCCGAGGAAGCGGCCGAAGAACGCATCTTGGATGCCTTGTTGCCACCGGCAAAAGGCTGGGCTGACGAAGAGCAAACCAAGACTGAACAAAGTGGTACGCGCCAAGTGTTCCGCAAGAAGTTACGTGAAGGTCAACTCGACGACAAAGAAATCGAAATCGATATTGCGATGCCGGGGATGGGCGTCGAAATTATGGCCCCGCCAGGCATGGAAGAAATGACTTCGCAATTGCAAAGCATGTTCCAGAACCTCGGCAAAGAAAAAAGCAAGCCGCGCAAGCTGAAGATCAAGGATGCATTCAAGCAGTTGGTTGAAGAGGAAGCGGCAAAAATGCTCAACCCTGAGGAAGTGAAGGAACAAGCCCTGCACTCGGTAGAGCAGAACGGCATCGTGTTTTTGGATGAAATTGACAAGATTTGTAAGCGCGGTGACGTTAGCGGTCCGGATGTATCGCGCGAAGGTGTTCAGCGCGATCTTTTGCCGTTGGTCGAGGGCACTACGGTATCGACCAAGCATGGCATGGTGAAAACCGACCATATTTTGTTTATTGCGTCAGGCGCCTTCCAGATGTCGAAGCCGTCAGACTTAATCCCTGAATTACAGGGTCGTCTGCCGATTCGGGTAGAACTTGATGCGCTGACTAGCGGTGATTTTGTGCGGATTCTGACTGAGCCAAATGCTTCGCTGACGACCCAATACATTGCCTTGATGGCAACCGAAGGCGTCACCGTTGAATTCACTGAAGACGGCATTCAACGCATCGCGGAGACCGCGTTCCACGTCAATGAGACCACGGAAAACATTGGTGCACGCCGCTTGCATACCGTGCTCGAGCGTCTCATGGAAGACGTCTCGTTCCGTGCCAGCGACCTACAAGGTGACACTATTCGCATTGATGCGAGCTATGTTGACGATCATCTCGGCAAGCTTGCGCAAGACGAAGATCTTAGCCGCTTTATTTTATAGCGGCTAAGCACTTACCGTGCTTTTGCCGCAGCCGATAAAGGGCTATACTGTTGGCGAAGCAACAACTCATGTGAGTTAAAGCAACCAGCAGGGGAACGGCGATGGAATACAATACTTCGGAGCTTTGCGATCTGTACCCAGACATGGTCGATGTGCTTGAACCAATGTTCATTCACTACGGTGGTCGGGTATCGTTCGGCGGTCAATTAGTGACAGTGAAGTGCTTTGAAGACAAAGGCGTCATCGAAGAAGTGGTACAACAACCGGGCACCGGTAAAGTATTACTGATTGATGGTGGCGGCTCGAATCGACGTGCACTGATAGATGTTGCAGTGGCCGAAATGGCACTCGATAACGATTGGGAAGGTATCGTTTGCTATGGTGCGGTGCGCGACGTCGATGCTTTAGATGAGCTCGATCTCGGTATCATGGCAGTGGCATCGATTCCGGTCGGCGCCCCAGCCGAAGGCATCGGTGAAGTTGACGTTGCGGTTAATTTTGCCGGCGTAACCTTCTTACCTGAAGATCATTTGTATGCCGACACGACCGGCGTGATCTTGTCACCTGAACCGCTCGACATCGAATAACCGATGTACCTAACGGCTTGTGATCCGGCTGCGTGGTGCACGCCACGGGCCGGCGAAGTCCGCCTCGGACAAACCCTTGCCGCATTACCCGCGGTAAGTTCTTTGCAGACCTACGAAACTGAACTCGCTGATGCTTGGCAACAAGGCGCGCGCATTGCGCTGCTTGGTGTTCCTGAAAGCATTGGCCCGCGAGCTAATTTAGGTCGTGGCGGTGCAGAAACTGCTTGGTCTGCAGCACTGCGGGGCCTATGCAATCTGCAAGCCTCAGCGGCGATTGCCAGTCATGAATTATTGCTGGTGGGACAAGTTGAGTGTAGTGATCTGCAACAACAAGCCGCGGCACTGCGCACCAACGATGCTTCGCAACTGAACCAGCTACGCGAGCTCTGCGCGCAACTCGACCAACGCGTCATGCAAGTGCTCGCGCCGCTGTTTAACAACGGTTGGCAAGTGATTCTAATAGGCGGGGGCCATAATAACGCGTACCCACTGTTACGCAGCCTCAGTGAAGCGGTCGAGCAGCCGGTAGCGGCAATGAATCTTGATCCACACGCCGATTTTCGTGCCCGTGAGGGACGCCACAGTGGCAATGGCTTTAGTTATGCCCACACCGAAGGTTACCTAGCGAACTATCATGTGGTCGGCCTGCACCCTGGTAAGAACAATGCCGAGAGTCTCAAGCAATTAGCCGCAGCCGGCTTCACCTATCACAGTGTCCATGAATTTTACTTGCACGACAGTCAACAGATTTTGACTGCTTGTGCCGCGCAAGCTCAGGCTTGGCAGCGCCCACTAGGAATTGAAGTCGATGTTGACGCGTTGCAAGGCGTGCCCGCCAGCGCGATTAATTTCAACGGGCTGACAATTGCACAGGGTTATGCTTATGTGGCTACCTTGGCCACGCTAGCGAATGTACGCTATTTACACCTTGCCGAAGCTGCGCCAAGTTTGCACCCTGCTGGGCGCGAAGCCGGCGATATGGCCTGCGCCCAATTACTCAGTGAGTTAGTACTTGCTTACCTTGCTGGCGCTCAACGTCGCACACCCTGATACCAGCAACTCGTTAATCGATCCGTACCGAACTGATAGCTCAGCTCGGCCGGGTCGCTGACGTTCCAACAACAGATATCTGCACGCAAGCCCGCTTTCAGCACACCTCTATCTGAGTAGCCCAGCGCTTTGGCAGCGTTGACGGTGACCCCGCGTAAACATTCCTCGGGGGTCATACGAAACAAAGTCGCCCCCATTTGTAGCATCAACTGTAAACTCAGGATCGGTGAAGTGCCGGGGTTCGCATCGGTCGCTAAGGCGATGGGTACTTGGTGCTGCCGCAGCAATTCCAGTGGTGGCACCTGCGTGTCGCGCAAAAAGTAGAAGGCTCCGGGAAGCATAACAGCAACGGTGCCGCTGGCCGCCATTGCTTTAACGCCGGCTTCATCCAGTTGTTCGAGGTGATCACAGGACAACGCTTGATAGCGTGCAGCCAGTGCGCTGCCATGCTGATTGGTCAATTGTTCCGCATGCAGCTTGACCGGAAGATCGAGTGCGCGAGCGGCCACGAATACCCGTTCTGTTTGCGCTGGGCTAAAACCAACTGATTCGCAAAAAGCATCCACCGCATCGACTAACCCTTCAGCAGCAAGCGTGGGTAAGATTTCGCTGACGATCAGATCAATGTAGTCGTCACCGCGATCACGATATTCGGGTGGCAATGCATGTGCCGCTAACAACGTAGTTGCGACACTGACTGGATAGTCGGTGGCTAACTGGCGCGCGGCTTGTAATTGTTTGCGCTCATGCTCAAGCGACAAACCATAACCTGATTTGATTTCGATGGTGGTCACGCCCTCACGCAACAGTGCCTCAAGCCGCGGGCGGCTGACGGCTACTAGTTCTGCTAGGCTGGCTGCACGGGTGGCGCGGACGGTCGCGGCAATGCCGCCACCTTGCGCGGCAATGTCAGCATAACTCGCACCATGCAGGCGTTGGGCAAACTCATCCGCGCGCGAACCCGCCCATACCAGATGCGTGTGGCAATCAATCAGACCTGGGGTGACCAAGCCACCCTCACAGTCAACGAGTTCAGTTCCAGCAGTTGGGGGCGGCGCATCGGCGCGCTGACCGACAAAGGTGATGTAACCGTCTTGTAGGTCAATCACGGCATCTTCAAGCAAGCCATAACCGCTGTCTGCGTGCATCGTGGCAGCGCGACAGTGATGTAAACGTTGCGATTGCGGTGCCATACAAATTTCTCCCTCTGCCATCTTGTATATACAATTAGATTTGCCTACACTTTAGCACATGATTACGCTTGCGACACCTGCTTGCAAGCGCTGGCTTTCATTACAGCAAGGCACTTCGTATGGCCAAGTATTCCGCAATCAAAAAGCACATTTACGACAAAATCGCCACCGGTGAATGGCCAGAACATCACCCGGTAAGCTCGGAAAATGCTCTGGCGCTGCAGTTTAAGGTAAGTCGCATGACCGCGCGCCGCGCTTTACAAGAGCTGGCGGACGAAGGTCTGGTATTGCGTACCAAAGGCTCGGGTACGGTCGTAGCACCGATCAAATCGCAAACCTCGTTTATGGCGATTCGTAACATCGCCGATGAGATCCGTGGTCGCGAGCATGATTATCATGCCAAAGTACATGTGCTGCGCCGCGAACATGCCGACGATCACGTCGCGGAAATGCTCAATAAACAGCCCGGCGATATGGTGTATCACTCGGTGATTAGCCACTTTGAAAATAACTTGCCGGTGCAGGTCGAAGAGCGTTACGTGAATCCTGATTTAGTGCCTGATTATTTGCAGCAGCGTTACGATCAAATGACGCCGCACGAATACCTGTGTGAGGTGCAACCACTCACCGAAGCCAGCCATCAAATTGAAGCCGTGATGCCATCGCATCAACTCTGTCAATGGCTACAGCTCAGCCGCCCTGAACCCTGCTTACGCATCCAGCGGCGCACTTGGAGTGCTGGCGGCGTAGTCACTTACGCAATTCTGACTCACCCTGGCTCGCGTTTTAGTCTGGGTGGGCATCTGCAATTTTCATAAAAGGAATCTATTATGAGCTTTACTCGACTCGATCCAAGTCGTTCGATTCGTGCCCCACGCGGTAGCGAACTCACCACCTGCAATTGGCAGGTCGAAGCCGCCAAGCGTATGTTGATGAATAATCTTGACGCTGAAGTTGCCGAGCACCCGCAAGCACTGGTGGTGTATGGTGGTATTGGTCGCGCCGCGCGCAGCTGGGAGAGTTTCGATAAAATTGTAGAAGTGCTTGAGCGCTTGAAGCCAACGGAAACTTTGTTGATTCAATCTGGTAAGCCAGTCGGGGTGTTCCCGACCCACGAAGATGCCCCACGGGTACTGATTGCCAACTCTAATTTAGTCCCGCAATGGGCCAACTGGGAGCACTTTAACGAGCTCGATAAGCAGGGCTTGATGATGTACGGACAAATGACCGCGGGCTCGTGGATTTACATCGGTTCGCAAGGGATTGTGCAGGGCACTTACGAGACCTTTGTTGCGGTCGCGAAACAGCACTTTAATGGCGACACCAGTGGCCGTTGGATCCTCACTGGTGGTCTCGGTGGTATGGGCGGTGCGCAGCCGCTTGCTGCGACCATGGCCGGGTATAGCATGCTTGCGGTTGAAGTCGACGAATCGCGTATCGATTTTCGTCTGCGCACACGCTACCTTGATCACAAAGCCACATCACTTGATGAAGCCTTACAGTTACTTGAACAAGCTAAGCAAGACGGTCGCGCTATTTCAGTAGGCCTGCTTGGCAATGCTGCCGACGTGTATGCTGAATTAGTCAAGCGTAACATTACGCCAGACGTGGTTACCGACCAAACGTCAGCGCATGATCCATTACATGGTTATGTGCCACAAGGCTGGACGCTAGAAAAATATCAGCAGCAGCAAGAAGCTGATCCAACCGGTACAGTTGCTGCCGCCAAACAGGCTATGGCAGTGCAAGTTCGCGCCATGCTGACGCTACAAGAGCGCGGTGCGGCTACGCTCGATTACGGCAATAATATTCGGCAAATGGCAAAAGACGTCGGCGTCGAACATGCGTTCGATTTCCCTGGTTTCGTACCCGCCTATATTCGTCCATTGTTTTGCCAAGGCATAGGCCCATTCCGCTGGGTCGCGTTGTCCGGTGACCCAGAAGACATCTACAAAACCGACGCTAAAGTGAAAGAGCTGATCCCAGATGACCCACATCTGCACAATTGGCTCGACATGGCGCGTGAACGCATCAGCTTCCAAGGCTTGCCGGCGCGTATTTGTTGGATTGGTCTGAAAGACCGAGCACGGATTGCGCAAGCCTTCAACGAGATGGTCAAAAATGGTGAATTATCAGCACCGATTGTCATCGGTCGTGACCACCTCGATTCCGGCTCGGTGGCTAGCCCGAACCGTGAAACCGAAAGTATGCTCGACGGCTCCGACGCAGTTTCGGACTGGCCGTTGTTGAATGCACTCTTGAACACCGCTGGCGGTGCCACTTGGGTAAGTCTGCATCATGGCGGCGGCGTTGGCATGGGTTATTCACAGCACGCTGGTGTGGTGATTGTTGCCGATGGTACTGACGCGGCAGCTACCCGTATTGGTCGCGTGCTCTGGAATGACCCAGGTACCGGCGTTATGCGTCATGCCGATGCGGGTTACGACATCGCCATCGATTGTGCGCGTGAACAAGGTCTTGATTTACCTATGGTGGAGGGCAAAGCATGAGCACCCTAACCTTACAACCAGGTACTTTGACACTCAGCGATTTGCGCAACTGGTGGCAGCAACCGCAGCAGCTGCATCTGCATGACGCTGCCAAACTAGCAATTGACAGCTCTGCCGCCACCGTCGCTGAAGTGCTGCGTAAAGGCAAAGTTGTTTATGGCATCAACACCGGCTTCGGTTTGTTAGCAAATACACGCATTCCACCGGAAAAGCTGGAAGATCTGCAGCGCCGCATCGTGTTGTCACATGCCGCCGGTACTGGCGCATTGATGGACGACCGAGTCGTGCGCCTGATGTTATTACTGAAGATTAACTCCCTCAGTCGTGGCTTTTCGGGCATTCGTTTACAAGTCATCGAGCTGTTACAGCAATTATTAAATGCCGAAATGTATCCTTGCGTGCCCAGTAAAGGTTCGGTGGGTGCATCGGGTGACCTCGCGCCATTGGCGCACTTAGTGCTGCCTCTTATTGGTGAAGGCGAAGTGCGTTATCAAGGACAGATTTTGCCAGCGCAACAAGGTCTTGCCCAGCTTGGCTTGGAGCCACTCGCGTTAGCGCCAAAAGAAGGTTTAGCCTTGCTGAACGGTACCCAAGCCTCCACTGCGTTGGCGCTACACGGCCTGTTCCAAATCGAACAGGTGTTCGGCAGTGCATTGGTCGCGGGTGCCATGTCGGTGGAAGCGGCGATGGGTTCGCGCGCCCCGTTTGACGCGCGTATTCACGAGGCTCGCGGACAACCCGGACAAATCGCGGTAGCCGCGAGCTTCCGTCAGTTACTCGGTGACAGTTCTGAAATTGCCGCGGCGCATGAAGACTGTGAGAAGGTGCAAGACCCGTACTCGCTGCGTTGTCAGCCACAGGTCATGGGAGCCGTGTTCGATCAACTGCAACACGCGAGCCAAATTTTGGTGCGCGAAGCCAATGGCGTCACGGATAATCCATTGGTCTTCCCCGACAACGGCGACATTATTTCCGGGGGTAATTTCCATGCCGAACCAGTCGCTATGGCAGCGGATATTTTAGCTATCGCGGCAAGCGAAATCGGCGCTTTGTCTGAGCGCCGTAGCGCGCTGTTGATTGACCATCACTTGAGCAATTTACCGCCGTTCTTGGTCAACGATGGGGGAGTGAATTCTGGCTTTATGCTGGCGCAAGTGACCGCTGCCGCATTGGCGTCTGAGAATAAAACCTTAGCACATCCAGCCTCGGTCGATAGTTTACCGACGTCGGCAAACCAAGAAGATCATGTGTCGATGGCAACCTTTGCCGCCCGTCGGTTGACGGATATTGCCGAAAACATTCGTGATATCGTCGCGATTGAGTTACTGGAAGCGGCACAAGGGATTGATTTTCGGCGGCCATTGCGAGGGTCAGCAGCGGTCGAACAAGCCCATGCGCTGTTGCGTGAGCGGGTAAGTTTTTATGATCAAGATCGGTATTTCGCGCCGGATATTAGCGCCACAGCAGCGTTAGTGATGAGCGGCAAACTTGCCGCTTTAGTGCAGGTTGGAGCTCGGTTAGAGGACGCTTAAGCGTCCTCTTCTTCGTCTTTTAAGGCTTGGCAGTCAACGCAGAGTTCGACCTCTGGTTTGGCTGCTAACCGCGCCGCAGAAATTTCGTCGCCACACTCAATGCAATAGCCATATTCACCACTGCGCATGCGTTGCAACGCCGCTTGTGCTGCGGTTGCTGCCCGCGTGTCGGGTTGCTCGGCAACCACAGTCTCAAGTTTACTACGGATGCGTAACAACTGCTGGGCGGTTAGAGAATCACTCATGTTTACGTCCTTTTTTACGTTCTTATGGTGTGCTTATCGCACTTATTTAGGCGCAAGCACCACAAACTGTCCAGTGAATTCGGCGACTGGCTTGTCGCCATCAAAAACTTGTGATTTCAAATTCACTCGTGCGTTTTGACCGTTCTGTAGACTCGATAAATCACCGTTCATATCGACGACTTTGGCTACCGCACGGGGTTCTCGGCTAATCGGCTTATGGTAGTGTATATTGCCATCGGCTAACACCACTGCACCGGGTAACTCGCGCTCGCGCAATTGTAAATGCAGCAGCCCCCAGCACGTCAAGGTCGCGAGTGAATAAATACTGCCAGCAAACATGGTGCCATGCACATTAATGTTGCGCGACAATTGCGCGCAGGTTTCGAAACTGCGCCCGGTGTATTGGGTGATGCGAATCCCCATGGTTTCCGAAATCGGGATCTCTTCATGCCAGGTGGCTTGCAATTCCTGACACCATGTTGGCCGATAAATAATCCGGTTGTATTCGGTCAAGGTTTTGCGCAGTTGATGTTCAGCACTGGGATGTGTCACCGTATCGGCTTCTTCAACCACCTCGTAGCCGCATTTTTGGTAGAAACCAAGGGTGTTATCGCGCGAATTAATCACGATATGTGACGCGCCCTCTTTTCGGGCTAGCTGTTCAAGTGCATAGACGATGGCAACGCCGTGGCCTTCACCACGATGTTCGGGCGCTGAAGCCATGAACCGAATTTGTCCTTCGTCGGGGCTGTTAAAGTGTAAGCGGCCGACGGCTACTGCGCTGCCGGCATCGTTCACGACCATACGATGGAGACCAACTTGGTCGTATTCGTCCTGCTCAGAACCACGCGGGCGTTGAAAAGGTTCGCGCAGCACCCGATAGCGCAAATCGTAATAGGTTTGCCACTGCTGTTCAGTTTGCGGCGCGATCACTTGGTACATATTTATTTTTTCTCCGTGTCGAGCAAGAAGGTGACAGGCCCGTCATTGGTAAGCGACACCTGCATGTCGGCACCAAACACTCCGGTTGCCACCGGCACGCCCAGCCGCTGCAATGCGGCAACGAAAGCCAAATAGAGCGGCTCAGCTAAATCCGGTGCTGCGGCACTGGAAAAACTCGGCCGCCGCCCACTATTGGTATCTGCCGCAAGGGTAAATTGCGAGACTACTAGGGCTGCGCCTTGGCAATCAAGTAAGCTCAGGTTCATTTTGTCTTCAGCGTCACTGAATAGTCGATAGTTAGCGACGCGTTCCGCCAGTTTTGCCGCCAGTTGCGGCGTATCCGACGGCGTGATCCCAAGGAGAATCAACAAGCCCTTGTCAATTTGTCCGACTGTGCTGCCGCTTACCTCAACTCGTGCTGTCGTCACTCGTTGCAACAGTGCCTTCATTTGTTTCCTCTTGCGATTGATCAAAAAATTCTTCGATACTGGCAGTTAACTCGGCCCCGATCAACACAATGGTCCACGACAAAAACACCCAAATCAACAAGATAGGAATCGCTGCCAAGGCGCCGTAAATAGCCTGATACGACGGGAACGCTGCAATATATGCGGCAAAGCCACTTTTGCTAATTTCAAACAGCACCGCTGCTAATAAGGCTCCCCAGAAGGCATGACTGACTTTTACCACGCGATTCGGCATTAACACGTACATCAACATAAAAGCGATCAGTGAGGTGATAATCGGCACCATTCCTAACATCGTGGTGCGCGCACCAGACACATAATCTTCAGCAAAAGCTGCCAACGAAATCAGATAGGAGCTAATCGCCATGCCAGAGCCCATTAACAGCGGGCCTAAGGTTAGAATCATCCAATACACTGCTAACGCCACGACAATACGGCGACGCTTGGTGTTGCGCCAAATGCGGTTCATGGTGGCGTCGATGGTCGAAATCAGATTGACCGCCACGACAATGACAAAAACTACACCGATGGCTGTCATTTCGGAGACGTTGCCAACAAATTCGTTCAGATACTGAGTGATTTCTTCACCCGAGGTCGGCAGCAAATTGGCGAATAAAAATTCTTCAATCTGCTTGCGCAGCTCTTCGAACATTGGGAACGCTGAGAAGATCGAAAATATAACCACCAGCAAGGGCACCAAAGCCAACATACTCACGAAAGTAAGATGGCCAGCAATAATGGTCACTTTGTCGTCAATGCAGCGCTTGCCAAAGTACTTAGCAAACGCGAGTGCACAACTGGCGCGCTCACGCCAAACGGACATTTCAGTCATCTTGAGTCTCTGTGGATAGCGTCATTTGCTGCTCACTATAATCCCAAACTGGAGAGATTGCGTAAAGTAAGGCTAGCATGAAGCACGTAACAAGAGGGAGTTATGCGTCAAACAATTCTGATTATAGGGGCTGGCGGCGGTCTTGGCACTGCCTTAACTGACCATTACTTAGCCGCAGGCTGGCAGGTCATCGGTTGGAGTCGTCAAGCGCCAGTGCGCACCGACAGTGCGTTGCAATGGCAGCAACTTGATGGCTATCAACCAGAGCAACTGCAAGATGCGCAAGCGGCACTCGAAGGTGTTGAGTTGTCAGGAGTGTTGTGCACCTTAGGCATGTTGCACACTGAGTCGCACATGCCAGAAAAGCATCTTGGTGCCTTGTCGGCGGAGCATCTGCGTGCATCCTTCGAGATCAACGCGATTCTACCCATTTTACTGTTGCAGCAATTGTTGCCGTTACTACCGAAAAAGCAGTCCTGCTTCTGGGTGCAGCTGAGCGCCAAAGTGGGCAGTATTACCGATAACTACTTGGGCGGTTGGTACAGTTACCGTGCCAGCAAAGCTGCCCTTAACATGCTATTGAAAACGGCATCTATAGAGCTTGGCCGCACGCACAAGAAACTGATCATTGCCGCAGTGCATCCTGGCACTACCGACACTGCCTTGTCTGAACCCTTTCAGCAACGTTTGCCCGCCGACAAGCTTTACTCACCGCAGCTTTCCGCGGAACGCATTGCGCAGGTGATAGAAAATTTAACTACGGCACAAAGCGGCAAACTGCTACACTGGGATGGAACTGAATTACCCTATTAATGCAAAATAAATCAAAGTAATTGGTGCGCGACGCTGGGGCGTTGCCAAGGAGGAACTCACATGCGATGGTTAGCAACAGCGGCAGTGGTGTTGGTCTTAACTGGTTGTCAGAGTGCCTATTACGGTGCGATGGAAAAAGTCGGCATTCACAAACGTGACATCTTGGTCGATCGAGTTGACGAGGCACGCGATGCCCAAGCGGATGCGCAAGAAGAATTCAAATCAGCACTCGAGCGTCTCGATGAGCTATTGCAATTCGACGGTGGCGAAATTGAAGCACGCTACAACGCCCTCAATGACGACTACGAGTCGAGTAAAGCTGCTGCTGAGCGCGTTTATGACCGCATCGAAGCGATCGATGATGTCGCACAAGATTTGTTCGATGAGTGGCAAGATGAATTAGGTGAATACAGTAATGATAGCTTACGCCGTCAGAGTGAACGCTCACTAAGAGATACTGAACGCCGCTACGCAGCACTGTTGCAAAGTATGGAGCGAGCGGCCGAAACTATGGACCCCGTGCTCGACAAGTTGCAAGACAATGTGCTGTATCTGAAACATAATTTAAATGCCGCTGCGGTAGATGCTATTCGTGGTGAATATCGTAGCCTACAGGCCGATGTGGCGGAGCTGATTGCTGAAATGGAAACGGCAATCGCTGAGTCAGATGCCTTTATCCAAGCCATGCAGGAGGGCAATCAATGAGTTTATTAATTATCGCCGGCAGTAGCCGTCAAGCCTCTATCAATCGTCGCTTACAAGAACGTCTTGCAGAAGTCGCTGAGGCCGATGGCCAACAGTGCTACGTCTATCCACCAGCAGAGCTCGACGCGCCGCTGTATCAAGGCGATTACGAAGATGAGCACGGCGTGCCAAGCAATATTCAAAAGTTGGCAACGGCGATCAATGAAGCTAGTAAAGTCATTGTTGTTACGCCCGAATACAATGCTTCAGTGCCACCATTATTGAAAAATGCCATCGATTGGAGTTCGCGCTTAAGCAAAAATCCGTGGACCGGTAAAACCGTCTTGTTAGCGGGGGCCTCTCCGGGGCAATTTGGCGCAGTGCGTTCGATGGGAGACTTACGCGCGATCTTGGCGAATCTTGGTGCTTGGGTGGCGCCGGCAGTCGCTAGTATTGCTAAAACCGATGCTGATAAGATTGCTGAACTTGATGGAGAGTTCTTACTGAAGTTTATGAGTCAAGGAAGCTAAAGAGTTCATGACGAATATCGATTGGCAGGCGTTTTTTTATATTGCGCCCTTCTCTTGGCAGGCCATAGGCACTGCAGTCCTGTGTGGTAGCTTGGTTGGCTTAGAACGGCAAATGCGCGGTAAGCCAGTTGGCATTCGCACCTCATCGCTAATCACACTTGGCACGTATTTGTTTGTGGTTGGCGCTAGTTCGGTGATGACCGAAGCCACCGATCCGTCTCGTATCATCGGTCAGGTGATTACCGGCATCGGCTTTCTCGGCGCTGGCGTCATGCTCGCGCGCGATGGCATTGTCGTGGGTGTGACCTCCGCCGCCACGATTTGGGTGTTAGCTTCTATCGGAGTGAGCATTGGCTTAGGTCATCTTGAAGTCGCTATCAAGCTGTCGTTTGTGGTGGTAGGCGTGTTGTTTGGCGTCGATTTGTTAGAGGATTACTTTCAATCGCTAACCCGCGGTGTGCACCGCAAATATAAAGGTTGGAAGCAAAGCTTTCGGCGTGATAAGCAGGGTTAATCACCCTGCCGCGTGACGAGCCCCGCCAGATAAATGTCTAGCGTCCGTTCTGCCGCCTCGGTTAAATCGAAATAGTCAGTGTCGAGCAGCCAGTTGTAAAAAAGCCCGTCAATCAAGGCAAAAATACCGACAATGGCGGTACGCGCATCGACATTGCTGCGCACTGAACCCACTTTCTTCGCGTCTTCTAACAGGTTCACGAACTCATCGATACATTCGTTGCGGCCGCGTAGGTGGCGCAAATGGATCGGTAGAGTATCTTCAACATACTCGCACTTGTGGCAGAGAATATTCACCAAGGCGCGCATGTGTGGATCGTTTTGCACTAAGTTGACAATATGCAGACAGCGCTGGCGCAATTGTTGTAATGGCGCGTTGGCGTGCTCTTTTCGCAATTCTTCACGCATTTCGTCAACTGGCAAGCTGACCCGTTCCATCATGGCGTAAATTAAATCGAGTTTGTTCTCAAAGTGGTGATAAATCGCGCCACGAGTGACGCCAGCCGCCTCAGCTACTTGCATCATCGATGTATTAGAAACACCGCGCTCGCTAAACAAACGTTCTGCCGCATCGAGCAGCTCATGACGCGTTGTCAAAGCATCTTGTTTGGTACGTCTTACCACTTTCTACCTCGAGTCAAAACAATTGGGCGCATTATACACGAAATTAAACAAACATTCATGTATGTATGTATAGTCAAGTGTCCTTTTTCTGGCAGCTTTACGTAACAGGGTTGAATGCTTAGTCATCAACCTCACATTAAGGCTATACTGATAAAAAATGAAAAAGGAGCGCATAGATGAAAAATGAGATTGATCAACGATTGGTGCTCGACGCTTATGAGAAAATCCATGAGCATGGCAAAGCCGAACAAGGCAAGCACACCCTCGAAGGAATTACTGCGTACACCGACCACGACGGTTACACGGTGTTTCTAGAAGGGCACAACGTGCAAATGCGATTGGAGTTTCACAATAAGTATCACTTTGATTATGCTAACGAGCGTGACTTTGATTTATTCATGCGTAAACTTGAACAAATCAGTCGTGATTACCATAAACCGGGACGCGAAGATCCGGACGAAAGCCATCATTAAGGACGTCATTTTTGGATAAAAAACACGCTTACAGTATTGCCGAAGAAGTTGCCCACGCGGTAACGCACGGTATTGGCGCCATCGCCAGTATTGTAGGTTTGGTATTTATGGTGGTTTGGGCGCTGGCCTACGGCGATGTGTTCGCTGTGGTCGCGGCCAGTGTCTATGGCGCATCTTTAATTCTGCTGTATTTGGCGTCAACGCTTTATCATGCGTTCCCTTGGCCTCGCCTGAAAAGCTTCTTTCAACACATGGACCATGCCGCAATTTACTTACTCATTGCCGGTACCTACACCCCCTTTGCCTTGATCAGCTTGCGTGGTCCTTGGGGTTGGACCCTACTGGGAGTGGTTTGGGGCATTGCAGTACTGGGCGTGATCTTGGAGCTGGCGTTTGAGAAACTTAAGAAATGGCTCTCCCTAACCCTTTATTTGGGTATGGGCTGGATGGCTATCGTGGCGATTAAGCCGATGCTTACGCACGTGTCCGAAGGCGGACTTTGGTTATTACTCGCCGGCGGTTTAGCTTACAGTCTTGGCGTTATTTTTTATGTTTGGAAATCCCTCAAATACCATCATGCTATTTGGCATGTATTTGTTTTAGCCGGCAGCGTGTTGCACTTTCTCTCGATTTTCTTTCACGTGTTGCCGCAGCCTGAGATGATCTAACCCACAAGGAGACACCGCGCGTGAAGCAACCAAGGAAGATGCGCGACTGGTTATGGCTTGCGTTCTCTCGGCACGCGCTGATTCCATTACTCGTGGTCGAAACGGTGTTAGTGCTCGCCTATTTGCTCAGTGCCAACACGGTCACCGACCGCAATAGTCGTTACCTGCAGTCCACCGCCTTGGAAGAATTAAGCTATAGCTCTGATAGCTATGCGGTGTACTTAAACGCCAAACTCACTAGTATTAACAATGACATTCGTGTGTTTGGCGACGCGGTCACCTATGCGTTAGAGAACACTCAGGGAGCGCAGGCGCAACTGCAGCTTGAGGATCTTCAGCTAAGTGCCGAAGGAGTGTTGCACAATCCTGTTGATCGCGGTGGCGCAGCGATTTTTTATCCACAGCCGCAGCCTGGGCAAGAGCGCTTGCTTGAACATGTAGAGCGAATTCAGGCGGTCGAGCCGTTAATGAAGTCATTGGTCAAACACAATGCCTTAGTCGAGCAGGTGTATTTTAATCAATATGATAGCTTTAATTTTATCTATCCCTACTTTGATGTTGTTGAGCAGTATCCACCTGATGTCGATGTCCAAGACTTTGCTTTTTTTTACCTTGCTGATCCGGAGCATAACCCGAGTCGTGGGGTGCAATGGACCCAAGTTTACTTGGATCCGGCCGGCAAAGGTTGGTTGACCACGGCGACCTATCCCATCTACGTAAAGGGTGAATTTATAGGTGCTGTGGGTTTTGACATTACCATTCGCGATTTGATCGCCGAAGTTGAATCGGTGCAGCTGCCGTGGGAAGGTTTTGCAATGCTCGTTGATGCGGAGCAAAACGTGATTGCCTTGTCAGAGGTCGGCTCTGAGAGGCTTGGTTTATCAGCCCTACCCACCGAGTTAACCGCTGGACCGGTGAGCCAAGAGCTCAATCAAGCGAGCCAACATAATTTGCAGTCCTATCCCAGTTTTCGCCCATTGGTGCGGGCTCTACAGGCGTATCAAGGTGTGCAGCAATATGACCTAAACCGAACGCCGATGATGGTCGGTTGGTCGACTATCGCGACCACGAAATGGAAGCTACTGACGCTCGTTGACGAAGCAACTTTGTTCGCACAAACCCAACGCCTTGATCGTGAAATGCTGAATGTTGTGTACTGGATGATTGCCGGTTTAGTGGTGTTTTATATCCTCTTCTTTATTTATATACGCCAACGCGCGCGAGCTTTCAGTGGCGTGCTGGAAGACGCTACACAACGGTTAAGCGAACGTATTCAGCAAATCGAGCGGGGCGACTATACAGCGAAGCCCAAGTTGGAAACAGAGCTCGATGAAGTCAATCATCTGGGCCAGCAGGTCGAATCGATGGCGAGCGTGCTCGAGGTCCTCGTCGAGCAATTAAGTACTAATGAGCAACGACTCTCTATTGCGTTGAAATCATACGGCGATCTAGTGCTCGACTACCGTGCGGATGACGCACGACTATGGCAACTCGAACCTTTGTGGAACTGGCTTGGTTACTCCGGTATGCCCGATCAACTGCGCGTGGTGGATTTTAGCAAGTATATCCATCCGGAAGACCTTCAACAGGTTAAATTGGCAGAGGTTTTGGACGCTGGACAAGGGTTTGATGTCGAATTTCGTATGCGTTGCCGCGATGAACGTTGGCTATGGTTGCATGTGCGCAGCAAAGGGGTGGTCGCTGATCATAATCAGGTACTCACCGTGTCAAATATCGAACAACGTAAGCAAAGTGAGCTGCACCTTCAGCGTGCCAAAGATACAGTTGAACAGGCGAGTCGCACCCAAACCCAATTTTTAGCGGCGGTAGTGAGTGAGTTACAACCACCGCTGGCAGCTATCGAGACCTTGGCTAAGCACTATCAACAACAAGAAATTGCGGTACGGAGTCAATTCTTGCAGCGCTTAATTGATCATATGTTGCAGCAAAGTGTCGTGGCTAACGATGAGCCACTAAGCGCAGTACAACGCATGAGTTTCACGCAAGTGGTCGAACCGGCTTTGCAGTGGGTAGCGCCATTAGCAGAGGACGCGAATTGTGAAATAAGCGTAGTTGAGGCGCAGTGCTCAGATTTCTACGCGGATGCCGAGTTGTTGGGGCAAGTGCTTACCCATGTTTTGTTCCATGCCATCAAATTTAGTCCTCAGCCCGCGCGCATGTACTTGTCCTGCAGTAACGAAGAAGATTCAGTGCAAATGGATATCCGCGTCGACAGTGCGACGGACCAAGGTGTTGAGTTTCAGGCGGTCGAATGGGAGGGGCGCTTGGGCGTTCAGCTATGTCGCAGATGGATGCAACTTATGCAGGGTGATCTGCTGGTCAGCAGCACTGTCGATCAAGGAGTAATGTTCACGCTGAAGTTGCAGCGCGCATAAAAAAGCCACTGAGGTTTCGCCTCAGTGGCTTTCAAGCTACAACAGCGCTTAGTCGTCTTTACTACGACTCGCACGCTTACGATCGTTTTCGGTTAGCAATCGCTTACGAATACGGATCGACTTCGGCGTGATTTCGACCAATTCATCGTCATCGATAAATTCTAGCGCTTGTTCAAGCGTCAAACGAATCGGTGGTGACAAGGTCAAGGCATCATCGGTACCCGATGCACGTACGTTAGTTAACTGCTTACCTTTCAAACAGTTGACTGTGAGGTCGTTGCTACGGTTGTGTACACCAATGATTTGGCCTTCGTACACTTCGTCACCGTGCGATGCCATCAACTTGCCGCGTTCTTGCAAGTTGAACAAAGCGTAGGTCAGCGCTTTACCGGTGGCGTTTGAAATCAACACACCGTTCATCCGTTGGCCGATACGTCCGCCTTTGTGCGGGCCATAATGGTCAAAGGTTTTGTACATTAAGCCAGTACCAGAGGTCAGCGTCATGAATTCAGTTTGGAAGCCAATCAAGCCACGGCTAGGAACAATAAAGTCGATACGCACACGGCCTTTGCCATCTGGGGTCATGTTGGTCATTTCGGCTTTACGTGTACCGAGTTTTTCCATGACTGGACCTTGACTGATTTCTTCAATGTCGACGGTTAAGTTTTCAAACGGCTCTTCTTTCACGCCGTTTACTTCGCGAGTAATAACTTCAGGACGTGATACCGCCAGCTCGAAGCCTTCGCGGCGCATGTTTTCGATCAACACACCTAAGTGCAATTCGCCGCGACCTGAAACACGGAAGCGGTCAGGGTTGTCGGTCTCTTCAACGCGCAACGCTACGTTGTGCTTAAGTTCTTGCTGCAGACGCTCAAGAATTTGACGCGAGGTAACGAATTTACCTTCTTTACCGGCGAACGGTGACGTATTGACCTGGAAGGTCATGGTCACGGTTGGTTCGTCGACACTTAGCGCAGGCAGAGCTTCAGCATGGCCTGCAGCACAAATAGTGTCAGAGATTTTTAGCTCACCTAAACCAGTGAAGGCAACGATGTCGCCGGCACTCGCTTTGTCGGTTTCGATGCGGTCGAGGCCAAGATAGCCAAAGATTTGCCCGACTTTACCGTTACGCTGTGAACCGTCCGCACCAATAATAGTGACTTGTTGGTTCAGTTTTAGCGTACCGCGCTTGATGCGACCGATACCGATAATACCCAAGTAGCTTGAGTAATCGAGCTGTGAAACTTGCATTTGCAATGGACCGTCACGGTCAGCATCAGGCGCTGAAACGCGCTCAAGAATCGTCTCGAACAAGGGTTCCATGTTGTCGCTGGCTTCCGACGGATCTAAGGTCGCGAAACCATTAAGCGCTGAGGCATAAACAATCGGGAAATCCAACTGCTCGTCAGTCGCGCCTAAGTTATCGAACAAGTCAAAAACTTGGTCGACAACCCAGTCAGGGCGTGCACCTGGACGGTCAATTTTGTTAACGACAACAATTGGCTTCAAACCGTGGTTGAAAGCCTTCTGGGTCACGAAGCGTGTTTGCGGCATCGGGCCATCAACGGCGTCAACCACCAACAATACCGAATCTGCCATCGACAGTACGCGTTCAACTTCACCACCGAAATCGGCGTGTCCTGGTGTATCCAGGATGTTGATACGGTAGTCTTTGTAGTTAACCGCAGTGTTCTTGGCCAAAATGGTAATACCACGTTCTTTTTCAAGATCGTTGCTATCCATGATGCGCTCTTCGGCACCGCCACGGCTCTCGAGCGTGCCGGACTGTTGCAGAAGTTTATCGACAAGAGTGGTTTTGCCGTGGTCTACGTGCGCAATAATGGCGATATTACGCAACTTGGAAAGTTCTGTTGCTTGAATAGTCATTGAAAAAGCCTGTGGAAATTTGAGCGGCGTATTATACGCGTGTGCTGCTGCTTATTCCAACAATTTTAGTAATTCAGCGAGCGGCATGGGTCGCGCGAAGTAAAAACCTTGCAGACGTTCGACGCCTATTTGGCTGAAAATATCTACCTGGGTGGCATCTTCCACGCCCTCGACCACGACTTTCTTCTTCAGATAAATACAGAGTTCGACAATACCGCGAACCACCGCTTGCAGCTCTGGATCGTGAACGATGCCGGCGGTAAACGCACGATCGATCTTAATCACGTCTGCGGGTAAACGGTTGAGATAGGATAAACTTGAGAAGCCCGTACCAAAGTCATCGAGCGCCACGCTACAGCCCATATCACGCAAACTTTGTAAGGCGTTAATGCTGGTTTGGCTCTCGCCGGCAAAAACCTCTTCGGTCAGTTCCAGCGTGAGATTGTCGGCCTGAACTTGATGATGCTTTAAGCGAGCTTGCAAGTAGCTGGCGAAATCATAGCGCTGCAACTGTTGTGGTGAGATATTGACGGCAACCTGAAGCCGCTGCAAGGGCTTATGGTCATGGATATCTTGCAGCACGCGTTCTAATACCTGTTCACCCAGCGGAATAATTTGCCCAGTGCGCTCGGCAATCGGAATAAATTCTGCCGGTGATACGAATTGCCCATTGTGCTGCCAGCGCACCAAGCTTTCGATCCCCACGATGGTAGATTGGCGCGTATCGTAAATAGGCTGATAATAGACTTCTAGGAGCTGCTGCTCGAGGGCCATCTGCAGGGCGTTGCGAAGTTGCAGCTGTTGCTGATAATCGACGGCCATGTGCGGGGCAAAATTACGCACAAGGTTGCCCCCTAAGTGTTTCGCTTCGCTCATAGCGATTTCACCTTGCTGTAGCAAATCAGCTATGTTGAGTTGTCTGTTTTGGGTTTGCACGCAGCCAATACTCGCAGTGAGGTGCACACTAATACCGTCAATATTAAATGGCTTGCGAATCACCCGCAGCAACTGTTGGGCATGAACATCGCAAGACTGAGCTTCGGTATCTTGCCAGAAAATGACAAACTCGTCGGCACTGAAATGAGCAAGAATGGCACGATCTGGCGCAACGGTGCGCAACCGCGCAGCCGTTTCGGCAAGAACTTCATCACCAAATTTATGGCCAAAACTATCATTGATCGGCTTGAAGCCATCTAAGTTGATAAACCACAACACCTGCCACCGCGTTTGACGTTTGTCGCGCTGTTGCTGAATACGCGCATTAAAAGCATCACGTCGCAATAAGCCTGTAATTTCATCGTGGTCAGCTAAAAACTTAAGCTGATTCTGCTTTTTGCTAAGCTGTTGGGCGTTATCCTCGGCCATAATATAGATCAGCAAAAAAGCGAAGGTGAGCCACAGCAGCAACTGATTCAGCTGGGCATTCGTTTTGAGTTCAGAATAATCATTTAATGCACTGTGGAAGACCACATTAGTGGTGCCACTGATATTGACTTGTTCAGATAAAAAGTGTGGGTAGCGCAGCTGCAGTTGTTGGCGACTGATGACCTCAGTCACATCACTCGCAATAGGCAATAACAGGTCTTCCCGTAATTCAAGATAGGTCAACACTTGCTGAAACTGCCTTAGGAATGAGGCATTCACTACCTGCTTGACATCAAATAACAGCACTAAGCGCTGCAGCTGTTGAGCTGGCGTCCGAATTGGAATGGCCATTAAATAGGTAGGTGTCGCGGTGAGCAGTGAACTGCCACTGATAACGATGACAGGTTCTGACGTTGCACTTGCTAACCAGGCATCAACACTTTGTTGCTTTAGTAGTCCACTGCTAACGAGATCATCAGCAGCGCCAAACTTTTGCTCGAGCATCAGTTGCTCGTTGTAAATAAGTGCACCGCGAAGAATTGGCAAGTCACGTAAGTAACTCTCCATGTCGTTACGCAATACCGAGGTAAAGTCATCAGCTTGGGTGATTTTATCCAGTCGCTGTTGTATACGTGTCGCCAAGGCGCGTTGGTGGCTCAAGGTGGAATCAATCATTTGCCCGATCATTTGGATCTTTAAGCGTGCATCATCGCTAGTGCGTTTAAGATCGTTCAAACTCAGGCTGTACCAAACGCCAAAACCGATGGCCGCAATCACAAAGATATTGAGCACCGCTCGCCGCGAAGTGTGCAGCTTCTCGCCATACAAACTGTAGACCAGCAGTAGCGCAACACTGCCAACCAGCAGCAAGATACTCACGAGGCTTAGGGCGGGGAAATTGGCCTGCGTTAGGTTGAACTGTTCCAGTGAAATCAAACCCGAAAAGCTCGCTTGCAACAAGGCAAATACGGCTAGGTCGACTAAGATAACTAGCAACCACAAGCCGCGTGTTACGGGTCGGGTGGGCGGCAAAATAAACAGTAAAGCGGTGCTAGTGATAAGCGGCACGACAATGGGTAACGGCAAGGCTACGAGCCTTGTGGTTTCCGCCACGGCCACAAACCAAATAACTGTTGCCATGACACCGATGAGTGCCGCCCCAAAAAAGCGTGATAAGTGGACTTTTTGGGAGAGTAGAGCAATGAAGCCCAAGGCAACTATGACGGCGGCAATCGAGAGCGAGCTTGGCACTACTGCCATGAGTAGATCGTCTTGATACAGCCAAAACTCGAGTGTACCGACGCTGCCAGCAATCAAGAAAAAGCTAGCAACAGCGAAAACGAATTTACGGGCAGCCGAAGGGCTTAACCGTAGCAACATGACACTCTCAGTTTGAAGATAAATAGCGGGGTTAGCATAGCTGAAAATAAATTGGAGTACACAATAAATTTACAACGATTGCCGACTGGATTTTTATTTTAGA
This sequence comes from Pseudidiomarina atlantica, assembly GCF_000753735.1. Classification (GTDB taxonomy): domain Bacteria; phylum Pseudomonadota; class Gammaproteobacteria; order Enterobacterales; family Alteromonadaceae; genus Pseudidiomarina; species Pseudidiomarina atlantica. Next base: position 125,980 of record NZ_JPIN01000002.1, read on the forward strand.
GTTTACTAAAATAACGAACAATTAAATTTTTGCTTGATCAGTGATCGACAGAGGATAACTTCATGAAAAGTTTACAGCGCACGTGGTGGGTGGTGAGTTTGCTTACAGCAACTATGTTGAGCCCGATTAGTTGGGCTCAAGCTGGGCAAACCGCCACCGCACAACAACGCGAACTGGCGGACTATCTGCAGTTACAGGGCGTAGTTGAGGCAACCAATGCAGCAACAGTTTCGGCACAAGTTTCTGGGCGTGTCGAGCGAGTGTTAGTCGAGGTGGGTGACCAAGTTCCAGCTGGTACGACTATCGTGCGGATTGCTTCCGTCGAGCAATATCAGGCATTGACCCAAGCTGAAGCGCAATTGGCGGCGGCTAAAGCAGCACTTACCGCGGCACAGCAGGAGTATGATCGAGTTACCAAACTGGTGGCGCAGCGTTTGGTGTCGGAAGCCGAAGAGGACCGTGTGACCGCGCAGCTTGATAACGCCAAGGCGCAGCAGCGTGCAGCACAAGCAGCGGTGGCGCGTGCGCAAGAGCAATTGTCGTATACCGAAGTGAAGGCACCCTATACCGGCGTGGTGAGTGAGCGTTTGGTTGAACCGGGTGAGTTGGTGCAGCCGGGCACGCCGTTAATGAGTGGCTTCGACCCTGCCGAGTTACGTATTCATGTTGACCTACCTGCGCATCACGGAGCTGGCGCCGCTACTTATCAGTGGGCTCGCGTCGAAGCTATTGAACCGGTCGCGTTTTTGTTGTTCCCGACTGCGGACCAACGTACGGGGACGCAGCGTTTACGCTTGAATTTGCCGGCTAACACCGACTTATTGCCGGGCCAGTGGCAAACGGTCACGGTGCAGGTGGGTGCGCACCAAGGCGTGGTGATCCCGCAAGCGGCATTGTATCGGCAGGGCGAAATGAACCTGGTGAAAATGGCTGACGGCAGCTGGCGCGCGGTGCGCATTGGTGCGACCTATGGCGATGAAGTAGAAATCGTTGCTGGCTTGCAAGCGGACGAGGTGGTGCAGTATGGCAACTAAAATGGGCATCGCCGGCCGCATGGCGGCATGGGGTGAACGTTCGCAAATAACGCCATTGCTGGCGCTGTTTGGTTTGTTGCTTGGCCTGATGGCGGCCATGATCACGCCGCGTGAAGAAGAGCCGCAAATCGATGTTACCATGGCGGATGTCATGGTGGCATTCCCCGGTGCACGGGTGGAGCAAGTTGAGCAGCAGTTGGCAACGCCGCTCGAGCAACATTTTGCGCGTATGCAAGGCATTGAACACATTTATTCGGTATCTCAGCCGGGTCAGGCGTTGGTGACGGTACAGTTCGAAGTCGGTGTGCCGCGTGACAAAGCCTTGGTCGAATTGTTTGACAGCTTGGCCGCGTGGCAACAGCAGCATCCGCAAACCAGCCAGCCGCTGGTGCAAGCACGTGGTATCGACGACGTGCCAGTGCTAGGTCTGACCTTGACCTCTGATAGCCTTGAGTTGAAAGCCGTTGCCGATACATTGCGCGCACCGTTACAAAACGTGGCAGGTGTGCGCGAAGTGCAAGTCATTGGGGCCGAACCAGAGCAAATCAGTGTGGTGCTCGACAGCACTGCGTTGCAGCAAGTCGGTCTTGATATTACCCGTGTGCAACAGGCTTTAGCGGCGCAAAATACCTCTGCGCAAGCCGGTTATCGGTTGCAGCAGGGTAATCTAATTCAGGTGCAAGCAGGTGGTTTCGTTAGCAGCGTGCAACAACTACGCGAGCTGATCGTGGCGGTGGTGGATGAACGTCCAGTTCGCCTCGAGCAAGTTGCGGAAGTGCGTGCCAGTGCAACCCAGCCTTCACGTTATGTGTGGTCGCGCGAGAAAGGTGCCGAAGCGCAACCAGCAGTGACCATGACAGTGACTAAAAAGGCCGGTGAGAACGCCGTAGACGTGGCGCAAGCGGTGCTTGATCGCTTAGCCACGCTGCAACAACAGTGGTTGCCAGCAGACTTGCAGGTCGAGGTGACGCGCAACTACGGCCAAACCGCCGACGATAAGGCCTCGCAGCTCATTCAGAAGCTTATTTTTGCCACCATTTCAGTAATTGCCTTGGTGCTGTTTACCCTCGGCAAGCGTGAGGCCGTGGTGGTCGGGAGCGCGGTGATTCTGACCTTGGCGACGACTCTATTCGCATCTTGGGCCTACGGCTTTACCTTGAACCGCGTGTCACTGTTCGCGCTGATCTTCTCCATCGGTATTTTGGTCGATGATGCCATTGTCGTGGTCGAGAACATTCACCGCCATTTAGGCATGGGCAAATCGCTCAAAGACGCCATTCCACCGGCTGTGGATGAAGTTGGTGGCCCTACCATTTTGGCAACCTTTACGGTGATTGCAGCGCTGTTGCCAATGGCCTTCGTGAGTGGCTTGATGGGCCCCTATATGAGCCCGATCCCAATTAACGCCTCAATGGGGATGCTGCTGTCGCTACTGATAGCCCTTACGGTAACGCCTTGGTTGGCGCGGCACTTGTTAAAAGACGCCAGTCACGGCGGCGCGCACGCTGATGACCCTTTGCAAGCACCAGAGGGACGCTTACAGCGCTTGTTTACCCGCATTATGAAGCCACTGCTGGAGAGCCGTAAAAAACGCTACTTGATGGGCTTTGGTTTGATCGCCTTGATTGTAGCGGTCATGGGGTTGGCGGTGATTCAGGCGGTGGTGCTGAAAATGCTACCGTTCGACAACAAGAGCGAAATCAAGCTGGTACTGGACATGCCGGAAAATACCAGCTTGGAGCAAACCAACGCAGTGCTGATGCAAATGGCGCACAAGCTCGATGAAGTGCCTGAGGTGACGGCTACGCAAATCTATGCGGGCACGGCATCGCCAATTGGTTTCAATGGCTTGGTGCGGCAGTACTATTTGCGCGCTGCGCCGCATCATGGTGATATCCAAGTGACGCTCGCCGCAAAAGGAGACCGCGACCGTGCCAGCCACGAAATTGCGTTAGCGATCCGGCCGCTGCTGACACCTATCGCGGAGGCGGCTGGTGGCAGTTTAAAAGTGGTGGAAGTGCCGCCTGGACCGCCAGTATTAGCGCCGATTGTTGCTGAAGTTTATGGACCGTCAGCAGCAGAACGTGCGGCTGCCGCACAGCATGTACGTGAACAATTGATGGCCACCGACGGTGTGGTGGATGTCGATACCACTTTAGTGGCTGCGGGCAATGAAGAAGTTTGGCAAATCAATTATGCCCGTGCAACTCAGTTAGGGGTGAATCCGCAACAAGCCGCACAGGTTTTGCAAACTGCTTTGAGTGGCCTACCAGTGACCTACTTGGCGTTGCCGGATCAGCTACAACCGATTCCCGTACAACTGCAGCTACCGCCGGAATGGCAGGGCCAACTGGCGCAGCTTGAAGGGCTAACGGTGACCGCACAAAATGGTGCCACAGTGCCGATTAGTGCGTTCATGGAGCGCACTGAGCAGCCATTACAGCAATGGGCCTATCACAAAGATTTGCGTCCGGTCGTGTACGTGACTGCCGATATGGCGGGTAAGGTCGATTCGCCGTTGTATGGTTTGTTCAGCGCAACGGGTGGCATCGATTTGCCGCAGAGCTATATCCAGCAACCAACAGAATGGGATCAAGCCGCAGTTAAGTGGGACGGTGAGTGGCAAATCACTTACGAGACCTTCCGTGACATGGGGCTAGCCTATGCCGTTGGCTTGCTGCTGATTTACTTATTGGTGGTCGGTCACTTTGGTAGCTACGGTGTACCGCTGGTGATCATGGCACCGATTCCGTTGACCCTGATTGGCATCATGCCAGGTCATGCATTGCTCGGCGCACAATTCACGGCTACCTCGATGATTGGCATGATTGCATTGGCCGGCATCATTGTGCGCAACTCGATTCTGTTGGTAGATTTCGTGCGCGAAGCAGTGGCCGCTGGTAAACCATTAAATGACGCCGTAATTCAGGCCGCCGCAGTGCGTACGCAGCCGATCGTGCTGACCGCGATTGCCGCCATGATGGGTGCCTTCTTCATCCTTGACGACCCCATTTTCAACGGTTTGGCTGTGAGTCTGATCTTCGGCATCGCCGTTTCAACCGTGCTGACCCTCATCGTCATTCCACTGTTGTACGCCTCCCTATTGAAGCGCCAAATGCGCTAATCTCCACTCGCAGCATGTTGCACTAGCATAGTGCAACATGCTGCACTATAATGGTGCAAAACCTAGCAGAAAGGGCAGCCCACTTTAGGGGGTGTTTGTCAGCAATGGCGCTGTATGGCGGTTGTTAGCGATCGGGGGGTGCGGCAAAAAGTTGGCATGGGTTTTGCTTGCTATTAGACATGCGAAATAGCCACACTTGGCTATACTCTTTTTAGCAATTTTCGTTGAATGACATACGATTTCCGGAGGAACACATGTCGACACCAGCAGACGTAATGAAGTTTATTGAAGAAAACGAAGTGAAATTCGTTGATTTGCGCTTTACCGATACCAAAGGTAAAGAGCAGCACGTCACCATTCCGGTGTCGCAAATAAATGAAGACTTCTTCGAAGAAGGTAAAATGTTTGACGGCTCTTCAATCAGCGGTTGGAAAGGTATCAACGAATCAGACATGGTGTTAATGCCAGACTGCTCGTCAATTGTACTCGACCCGTTCTCAAACGTACAAACCATGAACGTGGTATGCGACATTCTTGAACCTGACACTATGCAAGGTTACGACCGTGACCCGCGTTCAATCGCCCGTCGCGCTGAAGCTTTCTTGCAAAGCTCAGGTATCGCCGATACCGCATTGTTCGGTCCAGAGCCAGAATTCTTCTTATTCAATGACGTGCGCTTCCACACTGACATGAGCGGTTCGTTCTACAAAATCGAAGCAGAAGAAGCCAAGTGGAACTCAGGTAAAGAATATGCCGACGGTAACTTAGCGCACCGTCCAGGCGTCAAAGGCGGTTACTTCCCAGTACCACCGGTTGACTCGGCGCACGACATCCGTAGCACCATGTGTGAAGTGATGGAAGACATGGGCCTAGTCGTTGAAGCGCACCACCACGAAGTCGCAACTGCCGGTCAGAACGAAGTGGCAACTCGCTTCAATACCTTGACCAAGAAAGCCGACGAGATTCAGGTTTACAAGTATGTAGTGCACAACGTTGCTCATTCATACGGTATGACCGCAACCTTTATGCCGAAGCCAATCGTTGGCGACAACGGTTCAGGCATGCACGTACACATGTCATTGAGCAAAGACGGCAAGAACCTGTTCGCCGGCGACCAGTACGGTGGCCTAAGCGAAACGGCGCTGTATTACATCGGCGGTATCATCAAGCACGCTCGTGCGATCAATGCCTTCGCTAACCCAGCGACTAACTCGTACAAGCGTTTGGTCCCAGGTTTCGAAGCACCAGTCATGTTGGCGTACTCTGCCCGTAACCGCTCAGCATCAATTCGTATTCCGTTGGTAGCAAGTGCGAAAGCGCGCCGTATCGAAGTTCGTTTCCCGGACCCAGCAGCGAACCCTTACTTGTGCTTCGCCGCGTTGTTGATGGCCGGTCTTGACGGGATCAAAAATAAAATCCACCCTGGCGATGCAATGGACAAAGACTTGTACGATTTGCCAGCAGAAGAAGCGAAAGAAATTCCAACCGTCTGTCATTCACTCGAAATGGCACTCGAAGCGTTGGACAAAGACCGCGACTTCTTGAAAGAAGGCGGCGTAATGACTGACGATATGATTGACGCTTACATCAAGCTCAAGCAAAAAGAAGTCATGACGCTGAAAATGACCACGCACCCAATTGAGTTCGACCTATACTACAGTGTCTAATCCAATGCGTGCATAAGCGACATTAAAAGAGGAGGTTTCTCATGTCTTTATCACTTAGCAAATGCTTTGCCTTGGTGGTGACGGGAAGCCTCCTATTGATGTTAGCGACCCCTAGCCACGCCCAGCAAATCTATAAAAAGCGTAACGCTGATGGCTCGGTAACCTACACCGATCAAAAGCAAGCAGGTGCAGAAGAAGTCAAAGTGGAAACGGTCGTAAGTGAATTCGCGACCTTAAAACGCGCTGATTCAGCAATCGATACCAATTCGCTAGAACGCGATGAGAGCGTCACCGCCAGCGTGAGTATTACCAGTCCGCGGCACGAGCAAACCATTCGTGACAACGAAGGTGACGTAACGGTTAGCTGGCAAGATCAGGTGGAAAACCTTGACGGTGATCCACAGTTTAAATTGTATTTTAACAATCAGCTCACCTACGAAGGGCCGGCGAATTCAATCACCATGAGCGGCTTGCCGCGCGGGGAACACCGCCTGATGGTGCGCATGTTCGATGAGCAAGGTGCGACACTCGCCCAATCATCAACCGTGACCTTTTACTTGCATCAAGCATCGGTCTTGAATCCCGCCATCAATAACGCACAAGGTGGTACGGGTGGCCAAAACTGATTGCACCAACTTGGTGCATCCGGATTGGGACCAACTTCTAACCGGCATCGTTCAGCTTGATGAGCAGTTCCATATTACCTACATGAACGCTGCTGCCGAGACCATTCTTGATGGCAGCCGCAAGCGGTTGCTCAACACACCGCTATTTAGCCTGTTTAGTTTTAGTTCGTTGGATCCGCAGGTGCTACGCCATGCCATGCGTGAGCAACAAAGTGTTTCTGACAGTGACGTGACTTGGATTTTCCACGATGGGCAGCGCTTAACCGTTGAGTTCATCGCGCAACCGCTGAGCCAGCAGCAGGTGCTGTTGGAATTGCGCCAAGTGGATCAAATCCGTCGTATTAATCAAGAAAACTCGCAGCAACAACAATTGCAAGCGGCGCACAGCATTGTGCGTGGCCTCGCCCATGAAATTAAAAATCCGTTAGGCGGATTACGCGGTGCTGCGCAATTATTGGCGAGTGAGCTCAACGACAGCGAACTCACGGAATACACCGACCTGATCATGCAACAGGCCGACCGTTTGCGGAATTTGGTCGATAGGATGTTGGGTTCCCATGAGCTGCCTAAGCGCACCGCCATGAATTTGCACGCGGTGATTGAAAATGTCATTGCCATTGCCCAGTTAAGTGCGCCGAAGCAGATTCAGATCCAACGTGATTACGACCCGAGTTTGCCGGAACTTACTATGGCTCCCGATGCAATTGAACAAGCAGTACTGAATGTGGTGATGAATGCGATTGAAGCGCTCAGCGACCAAGCGACTGGCCTGATTACTGTGCGCACCCGCATTTTGCACCAGCAGACCTTATACGGACAGCGTTACCGCCAATGTGCTGTGGTCGAAGTGCAAGACAACGGGCCGGGCATTCCAGAGCAACTTAAAGATACCTTGTTTTATCCCATGGTCAGTGGTCGCGCAGGTGGCACCGGACTGGGTTTGGCGATCACGCAGAACGTGGTGCATCAGCACGCCGGTAAGGTCGAGGTTTTGAGTGAACCCGGCGACACCCGCTTTTTGCTGTATCTGCCGTATATCGAAACCCGCTCGACAGCGACACAGGAGTAAGCCATGCAAAGTGAACAACCGGTTTGGCTGCTCGATGATGATAGCTCGATTCGTTGGGTGCTAGAAAAAGCGCTGCAACGCGCCAATATCGAGACGCGCAGCTTCGCCAATGCGCAGCAACTGTACCAAGCCCTCGAGCACACACAGCCGCTGGTATTACTGACCGACATCCGCATGCCTGGTGATGATGGCCTTGCGGTATTGGAGTTCGTACAACGCCAGTATCCGCAGTTGAAGGTGATTGTGATGACCGCCCACTCCGATTTGGATTCTGCGGTCAGTGCCTTTCAAGGCGGGGCTTTTGAATATCTCGCCAAGCCGTTCGATATGGACGAAGTGGTACACACGGTGAGCCGCGCCTTGCAGCTCGAACAGCAAACCCAAACCGACACCCAAGCGGAGCACTTCGCGAGTGGCATTATCGGCGCGGCGCCGGCGATGCAAGACGTGTTTCGTGCCATTGGACGGTTGTCGCACTCGAGTGCTACGGTGCTTATCACCGGCGCTTCGGGAACAGGTAAAGAGTTAGTTGCGCGCGCGTTGCACCAGCATAGTCCGCGCCAGCACAAACCTTTTATCGCCTTGAACATGGCTGCGATACCGGCAGATCTTATCGAGTCAGAACTATTTGGTCATGAAAAAGGCGCTTTCACCGGTGCCACCCAACGCCGTCGTGGACGCTTCGAACAAGCCGATGGCGGAACTTTATTTCTTGATGAAATCGGCGATATGCCATTGGCCGTGCAAACCCGCTTGCTACGCGTGCTGGCCGAAGGACAATTTTATCCCGTTGGCAGCTACGAGCCGGTGCAAGTGAATGTGCGCATCATTGCCGCAACCCATCAACAACTTGAGCAGCGAGTCGAGCAGCGCGAATTTCGCGAAGACTTGTTTCATCGCCTCAACGTGATCCGCCTACAACTGCCAACCCTAGCTGAGCGCCGCAGCGACATCCCGCAACTAGCCCAGCATTTTCTCAGCAAGGCCGCGCAAGAACTAAACGCCGAGCCGAAGCAGCTAACGCCGGCCGCCGAAGCCGCCTTGCAGCAAGCCGGCTGGCCTGGCAACGTGCGGCAACTCGAGAACACCTGCCGCTGGCTCACCGTCATGGCTCCAGCCCGCCTCGTCGACCTTGCCGACCTGCCCGAACCGCTCAGAAAGGGCAGCCCTTTTTCGGAGGATTTGCCCGCAGAATCAAAAGGATGGCGTTGCGAGATTCGCGATTATGTGCAGCAGCAATTCAACCAAAATGAGGTCAATGTCTTAACTGAGCTTACTGAGGAAATTGAACGAATCGCATTAGAAGCGGCTCTAAAGCATACCGACGGCCATAAACAGCAAGCTGCAGAGTTGCTTGGCTGGGGCCGCAACACCTTAACCCGCAAGCTCAAAGACTTGGTAAAAGATAGGTAAATGGGCTATTAATTTACACTGTCCTTTACATAATGCTTAGTGTGTAAAGAGCTACAAGACAACAACACAGGGTAACTTATGAGCAAAATATTACTTGTAGATGATGATGCAGAACTAAGCAGTATGTTGGAGCAAATCCTGACCAAGGAAGGCTTCCAGTTAACCCTCGCCGCCGACGGTGAAATTGGCCTCGAGCGCGCACTTAGCGGGTCATTTGATCTCATCTTGCTCGATGTCATGTTGCCAGGCATCGACGGCTTCCAGTTATTGCAGCGCTTACGCCAACAGTCGCGCAACACGCCAGTGTTGATGTTGACCGCGCGGGGTGACGATGAAGATCGGGTCGCAGGGCTTGAGCTGGGTGCCGATGATTATTTACCAAAGCCATTCTATCCAAAAGAGCTGGTCGCGCGCGTGAAAGCGCTATTACGGCGCACGCCGAACACCAGTGTGCGTCCCGAGAAAAGTGAATACGCAGGCTTTACCGTAGATCCAGCACAAAACGAAGCGCGCTGCGACAATCATGTGTTGGACCTAACCCCAACCGAATTCGACATCTTGCGCACCTTAGTGCGAGGCAATGGCGAGGTGGTGAGCAAAGATCAACTTTCAGTAGCTGCCTTGGGTCGCTCATTGGCGCCGTTTGACCGCAGCTTGGATGTGCATATTAGTAACATTCGCAAGAAGTTACCGAACGAACCCGAGCGGATCCAAACCGTGCGGGGTCGCGGTTATCGCATCCTGAAACTCGCTTAAGCTAGCCACCGTCGAAAGGGAGCGCCATGCGCTGGTATAACTCGCTGTCGATACGCCTGTTATTGCTATTTTGGGTACTGCTGTTTGCGGTGGCAAGCAGCGGTTACCTGTTGGCGCTCTGGTTCAGCAAACCGGTGGTGCCACAACCGGTGCCTAGCGAGGTGCAATCGTCGCTGGCGCCGATACTGTCGGAAGTTGAAACCTTTCGCTCACTCACCCCGGGGCGCTTAGTCGCTGGTGACTACCGCGTTGCCGCTAGCTTGGCGCCTAGTGGCACCGAGCGCTTGCAGTTCGACCGCAATATTAGCGCTAACTTCCGTGAGTTGATGATGCGACAACTCGACGCCGACCAACCGCAGCAGTTTCCCATGGGTAGCCGTATGTTGATGGGTCCTTTCGCGTTGCAAGACTATCGAATTTTAGTCACGCGCCCACTCACTGTAGATGAGCAACAAGAGCAAGCCACCAACGAGCAGCAAACCCAGCGCGTACAAACCCTGTCACTGTTAGTTGGCAGTTTCGCTATTGCGATTTTGCTCGGTGTTTGGTTGATTCAACCGTTGCGGCGATTGACTCTTGCCACGCGGGAAATCGCCAAAGGCAGTGAGCAGCCAAATTTGCAGCGCTTGCCGAAACGCAATGACGAGCTCGGTGAGTTAGCCCGCGCTTTAAAGACTACCGCGTACGATCTCGCCGTATCGCGCGATGCTCAGCGCCGTTTGTTGTCTGACGTATCACACGAACTGCGCTCGCCGCTCGCCCGCATGCAAGTGGCGCTGATGCTCAGCGCAGACGAAGACGATAGCCAAGCGCGCGACAACCATATGAATCAACTCGGTCGCGATTTAGAGCGCTTGAGTACTATTATTGAGCGCATTTTATCGCTCTCGCGTTTGGAGAACGGCTTGGTGAAACTCCAAGCCGAACCGGTGGATGTCCGGCAGCTGGTTGAGCAATTGGTGAGCGACTTGAACTACACCGATGCTAAGCAGGGGGCGCGCTTGCAAGTGCATGACAGCGATGCTTGGCCGAACACCGAAAGCGACCCAGAACTATTACGGCTCATCATCGAGAACTTTGTACGCAATGCGCTGCAATACACCGACGACGCCATTGAAATCAGTTGTCAACAAGACCAGACTCGCTACACTATCATCATTCGTGACCATGGACCTGGCGTACCACCCGAGCAATTGAGTCAGCTGTTCACGCCGTTTTATCGCGCCGATCCGTCACGTAATCACAAAGCCGGTGTCGGTTTAGGTATGGCTTTAAGTATGCGTACCGCGGCGGTATTAGGCGGTACTGTGGAAGCACGGAATCACCCCGATGGTGGCTTAGAAATAACGGTAACACTTCCGTTGCAGGTGGTGTCAAAAGCATAACAGCCGGTGAGGCAAAACCATGACAGGGCAAATGGACGATAAGCCAGCAGATGATCAGAAGAGCGAATGGCAAGCATTCTACAACGACACGATTCTGCCGTTTTGGCGTGAGCATGCTCAGCAGCTGACCATTCAGCGTCCGAAACAGGTCAAACTCAATTACTACTTGCTGCAGCCGGACAACGCCAAAGCCATTGTATTGATCAGCCCGGGCCGAATTGAGGCAGCGATCAAGTACCCAGAGCTCGCGTGGGAGTTGTGTCAGCAAGGCTACGCCGTGGCGGTCCTCGACCATCGTGGACAAGGTTTTTCGCAGCGCTTGACGCCGAATCCACATCAGGGCCATGTGCATCATTTCAGTGACTTTGTTGATGATTTTGCCGCGTTTGTTCGCGATGTTGAAAAACAGACACAGTCGGCACAAGGCCAAGCGCTCAATCAATATTTACTAGCGCATTCCATGGGTGGCGCGATTGCCGCTTTGTATCTTGCGCGTTACCCCCACCAAGTGAAAGCAGCAGTGTTATGCTCGCCGATGTTTGGCATTCAAACCAGTTTTATTCCGCATAGCGTTGCCGTCGGCATCACCACCCTTGGCGCGACATTGAACCAATGGCTGATGCCAAACAAGCCTTGGTATTTTATCGGAATGAGTGACTATGTTGAGGTGCCGTTTAGCGAAAACCAGCTGAGCCACAGCCAAGCGCGCTATTCGAGCTTCCGCGAACAGTACAAATTACACCCTGAAGTACAGCTCGGCGGACCCACTTTTCGGTGGCTGTCACAAGCCCTAAGAGCTGCTCGACAGGCGATTAACGAAGCCGCCGACATTCACATTCCGGTACTCGTCGTACAAGGTGGGGCGGACGAAGTGGTGGAAGGCAAAGCGCAACGCGAGTTTGTATGTGCGCTGTCGCATCCGTACAGCCAGCTCATGGTGGTCGAAGGCGGCCGCCATGAACTATTGATTGAAAGCGACGACTATCGCCAGCCCGTAATCAATCGCTTGTTGCGTTGGTTTGCTCAGGGCGGGGAACCGCGGACAATGGATCCATGTGAATAATCACGTCGGTATCGGGGAACAGCGCGCGTAATTTTTGCTCGGCACCGTCGGCAATATCATGCGCTTGGCGCAGCGATAGCTCGTCTTCTAATTCGACATGACATTGAATAAAGCGTGTGGGGCCCGATGCACGGGTGCGTAAGTCATGCCAGCCATGAATTCCCGGTGTCTCGACCAGCACCTCAACAATTTTCTCTTTGTCGGCTAATGGCAGTTCTCGGTCCATCAGCCCTTGAAATGCCTCCCAGCCAATCCGAATCGCACCCCAGGCGAGGTAAATCGCAATCAAGATGGCGAACGCACTGTCAGCCCACCACCAACCGTAAGCACTGAGTAACAACGCAACAATAACCGCGCTATTGAGCAGTAAGTCGGATTGAAAATGCAGATGGTCGGCAGCGATGGCTTTGGAATCTGTGTGGCGAATCGCCACCCGCTGCAGCAGCACCAACGCGAGCGTCAAGGCAATCGCAAAGATTGACACGTAAATCCCCAGCGTGGGTTGTGACACGCTGCCGCCTTGCCAGAGTTGCTGACCGCTGTGGACTAGTAACAACAGCGCCGAGCCAGTAATCAAGGCCGATTGTACCAACGCCGCTAAGGATTCCGCTTTGCCATGCCCGAAGCGGTGCTCACGATCGGCCGGTTGTAACGCATAGCGCACCGAGAAAAAGGTAAATAACGAAGCCAAACTATCGAGCATGGAGTCGGTGGCCGAGGCGAGCATACTCGATGCATCGGTCACCAACCAGGCCCACAGTTTCACCACAATCAAGGTCAGTGCTACGGAAACCGACGCGCGCGTCGCGATCTTCACCCAGTAACCATAGTTTTGTTGGGCACTACCGTTTTGCCTCATGCAAATCGCTCCATAAACCGATAAAATCCCGTTATTGACTTTAAACTGAGCCTTCGAGATGTTTCATATTGCACTTTACCACCCCGTGATGGCAGCGAACACCGGCAATATCATTCGCCTGTGCGCCAACAATGGCTGCACCTTACACCTGATCGAACCGCTTGGCTTCGATCTCGAAGAGAAGAAGCTGCGCCGTGCGGGGCTCGATTATCACGACTTGAGTAACGTCTACCGCTACCCAGACTTTACCGCGTTTAAGACGGCAATGGGCGAGCGCACGATTTACGCCATTACCACCAAAGGTACGCAGCGCTACACCGAGGTGCAATATCAAGCTGACGATGTGTTACTGTTTGGCTCCGAAACCAGTGGCCTCGACCCTGAAGTGATGGCACAAATTGCTCCCGAACAACGCCTTCGCGTGCCAATGCAGCCCAACAATCGTTCGCTGAATCTCTCTAATACGGTAGCGATTCTTAGTTATCACGCCTGGTTTCAGCACGACTTTGCAGGCGGCGCTTAAGCACTGTCGCGCAATCATCTGACTGTTTCAGGCGACGCTGCAAGTCACTGCACAAGCGCAAACCACCCGCTTTATCTCCAGTTGTTTGTAGCACCGCGGCAAGGCCTATGGTGGCCTCTGGGTCGAGCGGCGCAAAACTTAACACCGTGCGATACCAAGTTTCGGCGTTGGCATCGTCGTGTCGTTGCCAATAACGGTCAGCGATAAGCACACCCAACTGTGCGTACCAGGGACGAATTTGCACGGGATCTTCGTTGTAACTTAGGGTCATTGCCGCAAACGCTTGTTCTAACGCGGCTAAAGCCGCAGCGTCTTGTTGTTGAGCAGTGTACAGATCCGCCAAATTGATCCACACTGGCCAGGCCTTGGCATCGCGCGCAATGGCGCGTTCATAAAGTTCAATAGCGGCCTGCCATTCGCCTTGCGCCGAGCGCACAAAGCCCAAAGCTTTAAGCGCGATCGCACTGTCGGGCTGCAACGCCAAAGCGCGTTCAGCCAATACCGCCGCGCGGCGCACGTTGGCTTGTGCTGCGGGCGTACTCAGTGCGCCGTTTTGATATTGTTCGGCAATCGATACGGGCTCACCGGCAAGGCGCGGCTCCGACCACCGAAAGGCTTTTTGTACGAGCGCGTTGGCAAGTCCAGCGTAGGCCTCGGCCGCGGCTGGATCCAACTCGAGCTTTTGCTCATAGAGCGCGATGGCCATTTCGTTGTCGGCTAGGCGCATTTGGTGATAATAGTCGTTCGCCCGCTGCAACAAGTCGTTATCATTCGCCACGACGGCGGTCGGCTTCGACGGCAAAGAATAGGCTAGTACCAACAGGACGACCAACAGACCCGCCAGCCAAACGAGCGATTGCCGCGAGTAAGCGCGTTGTGCTCCTGTACTTACAGGTTGTACCGCAGCGCATAATCGGTAGCCGCGCTTAGGTAAGGTCTCAATATAGCGTGGATGTTTTGGGTCATCTCCCAAGCTGGTGCGTAGCCGCGAAATGGTGCGTGCGATGGTATCATCACTAGCATAACTATCGAGCCATACCGCATCGATTAGCTGCTGCTTACTCACCACATTCCCAGCGTGTGTCGCCAACACCGCGAGGACCTGACAAGATTTCGGCTCGAGGCGCACTGGCGATGCTCCTGTAAGAGGTGCCGTTGGGTCGACAGGCTCAGCTAAACCACTGCTAAAGTCGATGCACCAGTCGCCAATTTGTAGTTTTTCTGATTCAATAGTGTTCATCAATTCAGATACTTAGATAGTTGTCAGGTTTTTGTCCGCTAAATAACTTAAGCTTGTCAGGACATTTAGCTTACGGTTGCTTACGCTGCATGCGACTTTTTCAACCGAGGAACACTTTTATGTTATCGCACATCGTATTGGCCGCTGTTCTTTCGGGCAGTAATCCGAACCCGACAGTGCTACCTGCAGAGCAACTGCAAGCGGATTTCCAACAACTGTATCAGCAATTACAGCAAGGCAGCTATAACCTTTTTGCACTGATGCCGAAAGCTGAGTACGATCAACATTACGCAGACTTTCAGCAGCGCCTACAGCAGCCACTGACGCCACTCGAAGCGCGCAAGGTCTTCATGGAGTTTACTGCACTCGCCGACATTATCCATACGCGGATTGATTTTCCCGTTGCTGCTTACCGTAGTTTTTTAGAAAACGGTGGCAAGACGTTACCGTTCGATATTGCCATTGCTGAGCACGGCGTTACGGTTACTGATACCTTTGGTAGCGACAATCCATTGCAGTTGGGCGATAAAATTGTGCAGGTCAATGGCGTACCGGTACGCACTTGGCTGGCGCAGTTACAGATTTTTATGGGCGCGGAGAACCAGCAACTGCTCGATGGTATGACCGCAACCAGTCTTGCGCCTTTGGCGTGGCTCTACGAAGGCGAGCAAGACAGCTACACGCTCACGGTCAAATCTGTCGATAATGCAGAGCTGCGCATCGTCACCCTTGCGACACTCGACTACGATGCACAAGCTGGCGCGAGCGTTACAGCCACGCAAGCCGCGCAAGCGTCGACCCCGCCAGTTGCACCACGCGACTATCGTATTGTGCAAGGCGATGTCGGCTATTTGAAGCCCGGACCGTTCTACAATATTTATGCTGAAAATGTTGACCAGACTTGGGACATCACTGAGTTCCATGGCTTTATTGATGAAGCTTTTAACGCTTTTATCGCCGCAGATGTGGCGCAAGTCGTGATTGATGTACGTGATAATCCCGGCGGTACGAACAGCTTTAGTGATCACATGATCGCGTGGTTTGCCGACCAACCGTTTAAATTCGCCTCGGATTTTCGCGTTAAGGTGTCAGCGGTCTCGCGTGCCGCCAATGACCGTCGTTTGGCGGCGGAAGGGAATATCGGCGAGGCGACGCAACAGTTGGCGGAATTTTACGCCACACATGCCGATGGCGAGGTGATTTCCTTTCCACTGACCACCATCAATCCGCACCCAGATGGGCAGAACATCGCCCATCGTGACATCGATGTTTATGTGCTTATCGACCGCTATTCCTACAGCAATGCCGTGTCAGTTGCGGCGATTGCCCAAGACTACGGTTTTGCCACGATAATCGGTGAGGCAACGGCCGACTTAGCAACGACCTATGCTGCGATGGAACAGTTTACCCTCGACCATTCGGGTATCAATGTGGGCTATGCCAAAGCTCACATTATTCGACCGAGCGGGGATCTCCGCCCAGCGGGCGTAGTGCCCGACATTGCCCTACCGTTCATGGGCGAGTTAGATAACGAACAAGAATTACAACGCGTTGTTGCGGCCATTAAGGCGTTGCCGCCGCAGTAGCTTGCGGCGGTAGATTCAAATACAAAAAGCTGCGCTGTAAGGTGTCATCCGAGAAGTAGTCGCGGATGGCGCCTGATTTCACCAGTTTACGGAATTCGCGGTCAAACCAATCGCGCAAGCGATAGCCGTGCGGCGTTTTCGGGAACGCAACGTGCAGCGGTAGTGCATCGCGCAGTTTGTGCGCGATATAAGGCGCTTCCGACCATTCCGGAACGCTTGTTTCATAGCTGATGACCGCGCCCATGCGGCCCATATCAAGCATCGCAAAACAATCGAGCAAGCTGTCGGCGACATAATAGTTCAGCGTGTTGGGCAACAACTGCTCGTCTTGATAGCCGACCACCTGGCAGACCGGTTGTAGCAAGGTTCCTTCCAACACTTTGCGCATGCTGTCTTGGTCGTTGGTGTAAACATACAGCGGACTATCAAAATCGATGTGGTTACGCGACAAAATTGCATTGTTTGGCAATTGCTTTGCCTGCGCACCAATGAGTGCATCGAAGCGATTATCATCAAGCCCCCGATAAGCACGACCAAAACTGTTGAGCTCGACGTCCAGCTCGGTTGCCACTGGGGCAAAAATATCGCGAATCAGCTGCAAATAAGCTTGATTGACATCACCTTGCGCATAGTTAGGGCGTACGCCTGAAGCGATGCGGATTTCACCAAGGCTAGGTTCGGTATTAAAGCCCTGTGAGGTCAGTAAACGTGCGTCATTGATTTCGATCAGCTCAAGGATACGACCACTGGTGAGCATTTTGCTGAGTTGTGCCTCGACCAAGGGGATTAAATGCGCATGTTTTTTGTGTAGATAATGGTAACCAGTGAACCGCGCGTAGGGCACGAACACGGTGTAAGGGTTTTCGTTGGCTTCGAGCAATTCGGCTTCGAGATCGTTTAAGACCAACGCATCAACGCGGTCATTGTCATACATCAGTTCGAGTTGAGCAAAGCTTGTAACTTGCAAGTTCGGTTTGTTCAGCGCCAACTGTTCCAGCAGTGCTTCCACCGAGCGAGTACCTGCAATGTAGCCGAAACTATCAATTGACTCAAAGCTGCAAATGCCGCAGTTGCGGCGGTCGGCGACCAGCATGACTTCAGAATCGTAAAGTGGAAATTCAACCCGTACTAAGTTCTCATATTCATCGGCGAGCATCGGCACGCGACCGAGTTCTCCAGCAATGCGGCCTTTATTAGCTTCAGTGAGGCTGCGATTGCGTGGCATGTCTTCGAAGCGCAAGGTGATGCCTAGCTCGGCATAGACTTCGGTAAAGAGTTGCACGACAAAATTAGCCACCGGCGAAGGTTCCGCTGTACGGAATACCAACTCTTTGGGATGCTCGATGGTGACTGCAGCCGCATCTTGCTCGTTGGCCATCGCACTGGCACCGAGGCTAGCAGTGATAGCGAGTGATAAAATGACGAGCAGATAAATTCGATGCAACTTCTTCACCTTATCGGAAGTCTACTGACTGGAGTCTTTTGTGTCAGCCAGTATAGCACCTCGGTTTGTGATGAAAAGGTGCTACACTGTCGGGCACAGCATTTGAACGTAAGGAGTAGTAAATGCGCACCTCAATTTTGGCCAGCGCGCTGGCAGCAGCAGCGCTGATCAGCAGCCCGAGCAGCCAGGGCCAAGACGACCAGTTCGGCTTGGTAGTACTCGGTGATGCGCTTGAAGTTTGTTCAAGCATGGCATGGCAACGTTGTGATGACACCGACTGGATTGACCGTGACGCCATGCGTACCGACCGATATGTTAATTTCACTGAGCAGTACGTCAACCCATTGTTGAGCGACGACAACTGGGCGCCGCACCGGCGCGAAGTGCGTGATGACCTACGTGAAGCATTGGATTTGCTACACCAACGCGTGAATCAAGATGTGATTTCAGAGCGTGTGTTCTTAGAAGAATTTACCCGTCGCGCGACGCGTTACTTATACGACATGCTGTCGGAACGTGAATGGAACATGATCATTGACCACATGGAAATGCGGGTTCCTGATGACCGCAGTTTCGGCGTCAACTTAGCCGCGACCAAGGACGATGTCGAAGTAGATTTGTTGCGACAAATAGTGTCGCAGGCAGCCACGGTCAGCAGCGATGAAACGCCTCATGTGGTGGTCGTCACCGCAGCGCAACGTGACAGTCTCGATTTGGTCAATTACTACCTGCAAGCTTTTGCTGGTGCGGGTGCTGATGTTTCGTGGTTACCGTTAGATGCGGCGGTCTTGGCCGCGCGCGCCGATGATAACTGTGCGGAGTTAGATGACTATCGCGCGAGTGAAATGGGTGCCTATCGACGGGCGGAAGTGCACGGTGAACTAGCGGCGAAGCAGCAAGCTTTTTGTGAAGATGGTGATGCCATTACCATGCTCGAAAATGCCGATGCGGTCTATTTTGCCGACGGCAATCCAGACTTGCTGCGCGCGTTGGTGGTGACCCCGATGAACGAGCCGAATGCGTTGGCAATGGCTATCGCCGAACGGGTTGCAGAGAACGAGTTGGTAGTCGCTGCCGCCGGTATGGCTACTAATGTGCTGACTGCCAAAGCAGTGGTGACCGGTGGTAGTAGTCGCGCCGCTTTGAGTGAAGGGGTGTTCGCTAGTCGGGTGCCAGGTTTGGGCTGCCACAAAGAGAACGCGTGTCCGCGTGATTTAAGCGAACACAGTACCACTTACCACCCGATGGGCGGTATGGGGTTGTTCCGTTGGGGCACACTCGACACGCGCATGGGTGAACAGGGTAACCATGGTCGCTTACTACGTGTGCAAGCCACTAACCGCGTGCCGTTTGCCGTGGGTATCGATGCACAAACCGGGATGTTAGTTGATTTGCGTTCGGGCAATTTCCAAATCATTGGTGAGCGTGGCACTTTCTTTGCCGTCGGCGCGCAACAAAATGAGCGCGCCGTAGCTGCGACCTACCATTATTTGATGGCCGGTGCGAGTGGCACCTTTAGTGGTGATGGCATTAGCAATGTGAGCTTCGCCGAAGACGCAGAGTTAGTGCAACTCGAACCAACGACCAACTTTCTTGAAAACCGCGGTTTGTATGACTCGCAGCGCTTGTTGTGCCGTGGGCGTGAAAACGTCGAAGTGAAGCAGAACGAGTTTGTGCTGAATTTGCTCGGTGGAGAAGGTGTCACTAGCAAAACAGCTGGCGCAGAGTGTCAGTTGCTGAATGCGCGCATTGGTTTGCAATACGCGCCATCACAGCGTTTCTAAATAGTTGGCACAACGGCGTCAGATGACGCCGTATTTTGCCCGATAAGCCGTAACCGCCTCGAGGTGCTCAGCCAGCTCGGGGCTATCTTTTAAGTATTCAATGACATCGTTGAGTTTGACGATGCTAATCACCTGCGTACCAAAGTCTTTTTCAACTTCTTGGATCGCGCTCAGTTCGCCCTGACCTTTTTCTTGGCGGTCGAGGGCAATCAAGACCCCCGCCAGCTCGGCATTGTTGGCGTGCACAATTTCCATCGATTCCCGAATCGCGGTGCCAGCAGTGATGACATCATCAACCAACATGACTTTGCCTTGCAGCGGCGAGCCGACTAAGTTGCCGCCTTCGCCGTGGTCTTTTTTCTCTTTGCGGTTGAAGCAGTACGGCACGTCTTTTTGATAAGTGTCGTACAGCGCAATGGCCGCGGCAGTGGCAATCGGAATGCCTTTGTACGCCGGACCAAAGAGCACATCGTAGCTCACCGCGCTGTCTTGCAAAGCGGCGGCATAGAAGCGCCCGAGCTTGGCTAAATCAGCACCATGATTGAACAAACCAGCATTGAAGAAATACGGGCTGGTGCGGCCTGATTTTAAGGTGAATTCGCCGAATTTAAGCACGCCTCGGCTGATGGCAAAGCTAATGAAATCTTGTTGATATTGTTTCATGAAGACACCGTTATTCGTGATTCGTGATTCGTGATTCGTGATTTGTAGCCCGTACTTCAAGTACGGGTCCAACTCACCACATCACCTATGTTGCTTATGCTAACGCTTGTTTTTGCAAATCCATGAGCTCGCGGATGGCGTGGCGTGCGAGGCCGAGCATCTCGTTCATCTCTTCGAATGAGAAGGGTTCGCCCTCTGCCGTGCCTTGCACCTCGATGAGCTTGCCGGCTTCCGTCATGACCACGTTCATGTCGGTTTCCGCTTTTGAATCTTCAGGGTAGTCAAGGTCAGCAACCGGGTGGCCGTTGTACATGCCGACCGAAATCGCTGCCACTAAGCCCTTCAATGGATTGGTTTTCACTAAGCCTTCTTTGCGCATCCAGTTCAGCGCGTCGACCAACGCCACACAAGCACCGGTAATCGAAGCCGTGCGCGTACCGCCATCGGCCTGCAACACATCGCAGTCGATAGTGATGGTATTCTCGCCTAGCGCCGCTAAATCCACACAAGCGCGCAACGAGCGACCGATCAAGCGTTGAATCTCAACCGTGCGACCACCTTGTTTACCACGTGCCGCTTCACGATCCATGCGGGTGTGCGTCGAACGCGGTAGCATGCCGTATTCCGCCGTGACCCAGCCTTGCCCCTTGCCTTTTAAGAAGCGCGGCACATTGCGGTCGACACTCGCCGTACACAGCACCTTAGTGTCACCAAACTCAATCAACACTGAGCCTTCAGCGTGGCGCGTGTAGTTACGGGTAATGGTCACCGGACGAATCTGTTGGGCAGTACGACCACTTGGACGCATGGGCTGGCTCCTGTTTGTGCTTACTTGTGCTTAAGAATGGTCGCCGATTATAGCAGATGTGAATGTGAAATTCTGTCGCTAGCGCAATCTTGATTGAGCTGAATTTTGCCAAACGCGAAACAATGCTAAACTAGCGGCAATTCAAGTTAAGAGAGCATCGTTATGATTCAAAGTATGACCGGTTACGCACGCCTCGAACACAAAGCCGAGTGGGGCACCATTACGTGGGAACTGCGTTCGGTAAACCAGCGCTTTTTGGAAACCTTCTTCCGTATGCCGGAGCAGTTTCGTGGCATGGAAAACATGCTGCGCGAAAAGCTGCGCAAGCAATTGCAGCGCGGCAAAGTCGAATCGAATCTGCGCGTTAGCTTCAACGAGCAAACCGAAGGCGGTTTGCAGCTGAATGAGGAGCTGGCGAAAAGCGTCATCTCAAGCGCCAATTGGATTGCCAACCAGAGCGTTTCAGCACAGCTGAACCCGCTAGATGTGTTGCGCTGGCCAGGCGTAGTTGCGCAAGAAGAAGCCGACATGGACGCTATCCAAAATGACGTCGCAGCTGCTTTTGATGCCGCCGTTGCCGAGTTCGTCAGTAACCGCCAAAGCGAAGGTAAAGCACTCGAGCGTTTGATTGAAGAGCGCCTCGAAGGCGTTTCCGATCAAGTGTCGATTGTCCGCAAGCGCATGCCAGAAGTGCTCGAGTGGCAACGTGAGCGCTTACTCACACGTTTGGCCGAAGCGCGCGTCGAACTCGACCCACAGCGCTTAGAATCAGAAATGGTCATGCTGGCGCAAAAAACCGACGTCGCCGAAGAACTCGATCGCCTCGACACCCACGTCGTTGAAACCCGCAAAATCCTGCGCAAAGGCGGAGCCTGCGGCCGCCGCCTCGACTTCATGATGCAAGAATTCAACCGAGAAGCGAACACCCTCGGCTCAAAGTCGATTAGTACTGACATTACGAATGCGGCTGTGGAGTTAAAGGTGCTGATTGAGCAGATGCGGGAGCAGATCCAGAACATCGAATAATGTTCCAAGTCGAAGCACATCGGTAAACATGTCCTCACGTAGCCCGCACTTCTAGTGCGGGTCTAGCTAGCAATAAACACCTATCTCCTGCCTAAGACATCGCTCCAATAACTCAGGTTCCTAAGCCAAAAAATTGAGTTTTCGTGTGACAGCCCTTGCCTCAAGATTGTGGTATCTTTTAAAGCATATTAATAACACGCTCAAAATGGATTAAGGCAGGGATATAAAAATGACAAGTACCCAACAGCGCGCCGCGCTTCAGCGCCAAATTTGGCAGATTGCCAACGACGTTCGTGGCTCAGTAGACGGCTGGTGTAACTACCGCGATAAATTGCTCAGCTTTGACGGACGTGAAGTTGAGTGGAAGACTTTGGATGAAGTAGCTCTTGAATTTGGGAGAGGAAAGTCCAAAGATCGACCACGAAATGATGAAAAGCTGTACGGCGGCAACGGTACCTTTTATCCAAACAGGAGATATCAGGAACGCACCACATGTTATTTCAAAGTACAGTCAAACCTACAGTGAGCTTGGTCTAAGGCAGAGTAAGCTGTGGCCAAAGGGAACGCTTTGCATAACAATTGCCGCCAACATTGCTGAAACAGCGATACTGGGCCTCGATGCATGCTTCCCTGATAGTGTGATTGGATTCATAGCTGATCCAAAGAAGACAAGTTCAAGCTATGTGGAATATCTTTTAACGTCATTAAAGTCGAGTTTAGAAGATAAAGGGCAAGGTAGTGCGCAAAGCAATATAAACCTAGGGACTTTTAAAAATTTGAAGTTGCCATTTCCATCGATAGAGGAACAAGAACGATTAGTTGCTACTCTTGATAAGTTTGAAGCACTGATAAATTCGATTTCCGAGTGCCTCCCTCGAGAAATCGAGCTGCGGCAAAAGCAGTACGAGTATTACCGTGATTTACTGCTAAGCTTTCCAAAGCCAGATGAGCAGGCAGCTTAAGATGTTAATGTTGCAACGTAAGGGAATCCAGTTAAGCGTTGCTTACCGAGCGACTGAGGCGTTTAGTTATAGAACAAATGAGCCTCTAACCGCAACTTGTAAGAGTTTCTTACCTGTTCAAGTCAGCTGTCGATTAAATGATATTCAAGGAAAAGGAATTCCCAATGACTAACCATATTGAGATTTACCAATCTGATGACGGCAAGCTAGAACTCAAGGTTGCGCTTGAGAACGAAACAGTTTGGCTTTCGCAGGCGCAAATGGCCGAGCTTTTTGGTACAAAACGTCCAGCGATTACCAAGCATTTAAGCAACATCTATAAAGCCGCTGAATTGGTCGAGGCAGACACATGTTCCATTTTGGAACATATGGCAGATCACGGGCAAACATACAAAACCAAGCTCTACAATCTCGATGCCATTATTTCCGTGGGTTATCGTGTGAACTCAGCGCGCGCAACACAGTTCCGCCAATGGGCTACGAGCACACTCAAACAGCATCTCATTGAAGGCTACACGCTTAATCAACGTAGGTTGCAAGAGCGAGGTGTTGAGTTCGAGCAAGCGATCGCTTTGCTTTCTCGCACACTGGCAAACCAACAACTGGTGAGTGATGAGGGCGAGGCGGTGCTTGCGGTCATTAACGACTATGCGCGCAGTTGGAGCCTGTTACAGGGGTACGACGAACAAAGCCTAAAATCGCTAACGAAAAAACAAAATGACATGCTGGCGCTGGAGCTAGACGATGTACTTGTCGCCATTGCCGAACTTAAAAAGATGCTTATTGCAAAAGGTGAAGCGACTGAGCTGTTTGGCCAAGTGCGTGGTGACGGCTTGGCGTCCGCGCTGCGCACCTGCTCTACTTTGTGATTAAGAACCACCCGCTTGCCGACGGTAATAAGCGCACCGGGTCATTTTTATTTTTATGGTATTTACGAGTAAACCAACACTTATTGGCAAAACCTGTCGAACAGCTGATTAACGACAATACGCTGGTTGCGCTGGCATTATTAGTTGCTGAAAGCTTGCCCGACCAGAAAGAACTAATGATTCGTTTGGTTGAGCACTTCATATTGCTGAAATCGGATAGTTGAGGCAACTCTTTCTAAATTGGAAACAGTTCGATAACAATAAAAATAGTTGCTGGCGATTCGCCAATCGTTGATAACGGATTATCATCAGCAGTAAAGCTTGAATGGCTTGGTGTGAGGGCAAGTCAAAGGTGTAGGTCAGGCGCTGTTCGGAAGCTAAGCGCCACTGGTCGGCGGCTACGGGCAGGCGCTCTGGCTTGTTGTGCACCTCGTCATAGATGACGTGCTTGAGTTCAGCGAGGTGTTCGCTGCCGGGGTCGATCATCAGCAGGCGCCCGTCAGGCTTTAGCACCCTTGCAAACTCGCTTTCGACGGGGAAACCAAACACGCATAACAAAGTATCGATGCTGGCGCTTGCACCATGGCTTTACTGTCGCCGGGGTCTTTCGAGCGTTTGTTCTGCACCGGCAGCAGGTTCACGTAGCCTTGCTTGGCGACGTCAAAGCTGTGACCTTGAGAGCAGCGCCAAGCGCTACCCACCAAGGTTAATGGCGATTGATCGAGTGGGCAGCAAAGCTGTTCAAAAGGGTGGATACCTGCCGTCATTTCATCAGCAGCATGAGTTCGTGCGCACTTTGTTGGCCGATGTGGCGCACCAGCTCGCGCGGCGTGTTGTCACCGAACTCGAAGGTCACCGCATGCACGCCATAGGTGCGGCCAATAAAGTGCGTAAACACGTTCGAGTCTTCTCGATAGCTAGCGCGCTCGCGCACGGTAAACGAGCTCAGGCGACTCTCCTTTAAGGCGTCGAGCCACTGAGTGACAAAATCAACGGGTTCGGCACCCGACTCAGGCGCTAGGGTGTAGAAAATATCTTGTTGGGTGGAGTGAAAATCTAACGCGAAAGCGAGGCGTTCATCGTCACCAAGCTGTTGATTCAAATAATCAATCACCGCCTTAGTTTCGGGCTGGCTGAAGACACCCCAATCACGATTAAGGTCTTTGCCACCGACGTTGTGACGCCAATGGCCGTTGGCAACCCCATCGGGGTTGACCATGGGGACGACTAACACGTTGTAGCGCTCAAAAAAGCCATTCTGTAACGCGCCGTCGGCCGCCAAGTAATCAACAAACGACAGTAAGCCAATTGCGCCGGTTAATTCAGGTGGATGCTGACGCCCAATCACCAACAACCATTCTTTGTTGTCTTCGGCAACGGCTTGCATGGCGACGATATCGCGACCTTGCACGGACTTGCCAATGATCTGAGTGGTGAAGCGTTCAGCGCGCACGTCAGTGGTCATCCACTGCTGATAATCAGCGCCGGTCCATAACTCTTGGCCAGCAACGTACAGTGGCTGTTCGCCAAGCGCCAAAGAGAATTGAAATTGCTGATCAACCACAGTAAAAGGCAGGGTTTGCCAAGTGTCGCCATCGATACTGACTTTTGGCATGTAGCGAGCGCGGCCTTGTTCGGCCACCAGTTCAATCGCAATCTCTTGCGCGCCTGCTTTCGATTCCACCTTGAAGGCATACCAAGGGCTGGGGTTAATCGGGTAGTTCTCAGCGACCGTCGTCAGGCGATAGTGTTTATCACCGAGCTGTTCACATTGACTGAGCTTACCGCCCTCAAATTCCGCGCTGAACACCACCTCTTCAAAATCACATGCACTTGCTAGGGTTGGCAAGCACAGCCCTACTATCAACCACCAACGTGCCATCATTGTTCTCACTCCTGTTCCGTTGTCGTCAACGCAAAATAATCCGCCACCACCTGCCAACTCAAGCGTTGCAATGTGCGCGCGGTATCCGCATCTAAGTCGGCGGTAAACAGGTTACCCTCCGGGCTGCGATGATACAAACTTGCATACATGACGCAGGCGGCCAAATAGGTGCCTGCCATGCTTGGATGTTTGATATCGCGACGATAAAGTAATTGCTCGTTAGTTGCGCCCCGCACATCCTTCACAAACAAATGAATGTCGGGGTGCTGTTCGGCCGCGGCGGCAAAGGCGACACCAACTGGCACCACCAATGCGTCGTGGCGCTTACCTACACGCTCATAGGCCGCTTGCAGTTTGCGACTCATCGACGGCTCATTTTGATAGCCCCAAGTCATCAACAGCAGCGGTTGTATGTCGCGTTCGCGCAGCGCTTTAATCATCAGCTCCATGGCTTTTTCAAAGCGTGCCGACTTTTTCTCGTCAATCGGCTCGTTGCTGTGGCCTTGTAACACCACCGCGTGCCAATCGTCGTCGCCGCTGCTCAAATAGCTGTTGAGCAGCCGGCCGGTTTCGTGAATATGACCACCGGATAAAGTCAGCAGTCGTACGCGATTTTCACCCGCTTGCCACGCACCTTCAGCGCGCAGCAAGTTGGCGAAGTGATTGTGAATTCCATTGCTGTAGAAGCTGAAACTATTACCAACAAACAACACGCGCTTGGGTTCCTCGTCGGCCTGGGCTGGCGCAATCAGCGCCAGTGCACAGAGCCAAGCTGCTAACAGTTTACCTACCATGACAAGACCCCTTGTTAGTTAAGGAACACCATAGGTGCTAACCAAATCGAGACAACGGTTAACAAAGCCATGCCGATGACGTTCAGTACAAATCCCGCGCGCACCATGTCAGGTATAGTCAGCTTACCCGAGGCAAACACAATCGCGTTGGGTGGCGTTGCTACCGGTAGCATAAAGGCACAGCTTGCCGCCAAGGTAACGGGAATACACAGCAGCAGCGGCGATACGCCAAGCTCTAGTGCAACCGCACCGACAACCGGTAAGAAGGTTGCCGCGGTAGCGACATTGCTGGTGAGTTCAGTCAGGAAGATCACCAAGCCTGTGGCCGCTAAAACCAACGCAATCACACCAAAGGCGCCAAGCGGCATCAAGTTACCGCCAAGCCATGCCGCCAAACCAGAGTCTGAAACAGAAGCTGCCAGACTCAAACCACCGCCAAACAGAACCAACACGCCCCATGGCAGTCCTTGCACGTTTTCCCAGGTCAACAGTTGCGCTTGCTTTTGCGAGCCGCTTGGTAGCAAAAACAGCAACAGCGCTGCAGCCATGACGATACCGGTGTCGGTCAGAAAATCGATACCGAGCCACGCGGAAATCGGACGGCGCAAAATCCAGAAGGTGATCACCAGTAAAAACACCGCACCTACGCGTGCTTCGGCTTTGCTCATAGGCCCTAAATCAGTCACCATTTTTTTGATGTGATCGTTGACCTCAGGGTTGGCCGGAATATTCACCTTGTAGGTAAAATGCGTCAGCGAGTACCACGCCAATGGCAACATCAGTAACATCACCGGCACACCCACCAACATCCAACTGGCGAAAGTGATGTGGATATCGTAATTCTCGATCAAAAACGCGGCTAACAAAGCGTTTGGCGGTGTACCGATCAAGGTTGCGAGGCCACCGATAGTAGCTGCGTAGGCGAGACCCAATAACATCGCCTTTTGAAACGACTTGAGCTCACCGGCGTTGAGATGACTATTCTCCTCGGCGATCATATTGGCCACCGACAAGGCAATCGGCATTAGCATCATGGTCGTTGAGGTGTTGGTCATCCACATCGACAACAGCGCTGCAACCGCCATAAAGCCGGCGATGAGGAACTTGCCGTCGGTACCGGTTACCGACAAGATCGACAACGCAATGCGTTTATGTAATTGCCACTTTTCGATGGCAATGGCCAAAATAAAGCCACCCAAATACAAGTAGATAGTGGGGTTCGCGTAGTGTCTGCTGGCGTCGGCGATGGTGGTCACATCCAAAAACGGAAACATGATCATCGGCAAGAATGCGGTGACTGGCACCGAAACCGCCTCAGTCGCCCACCATGCCGCCATCCATAGCCCTACCGCAGCAACCCGCCACGCCGCTGGGTCCATGGTGGTTTGGCTGCGATCGAACAGCATCATTACGAAGAATAAGATGGGCCCGAGTAACAGCCCAATATTTTGATAACGCGCCCGCTCTGGGGCGCGTGTTTCAGTTGCGTGCATGATTACATCCTAATTAAGAAGGTTAATTAAAATCGTGCACTTACGTCTAGATAGAACTGGCGACCATAGTCACGATGGGCATCTGAGAAGAAGCCAAAGTAACCATCAGCAAGTGGCGCGCGCTCGTCAAATAGATTCACGATACCGAAACGGAAGCGCGTATCGACTTCATTTATCAGTGTCGTGTAATCAAAGGTCGCGTTGTACGTGGTCATGGCAGGAATCACATAGAGCGTGCCATCATCTAGGGTCAAGCTGCTTTGGTAGAAGCTGCCGATGCGGTTACCCGTTAGTGACGCTGCATACGCATTTTTGCGCCATGAAACGCGAGCAGAATGACGCTGCTCTTGGTTGCCATCACGACCAATCAAATCGGCGAAGCCAGTGACTGGGAAGGATGCAGGCAGTACGCCACTTTCTTGTGCTTCAACCAATACCGCGGCATCACCACCGGCGCTTTGCTCAAACTTCTCTAGGAATGAACCGTTGTATTTGAAGCTAAAACGACCCACTTCAGAGTCAAGCGTGTAGTAAATGCCAATATCGAAACCTGCTAACTCACGGGTATCGAGGTTAGCGTACTGGTCGGTGATTTGCGAGATCGTGCCTGCTGGACAGATACCTGCAGCCTCGTAAAAGCCAGCGGTACCCGGGTCAATTTCACCACGCTCAACGGCAGCGTTGAAGGTTGCGCTGTCACAGTTGTTCAGGCCGTTTTCTAAACGCATCACTAAGTCGAGTAAGGTGTGGTTTTCTTCACCGAACAAGCCGATGGTGTTTTCCTTCTCGATGGTCCAATAGTCAACGGTGAGCGTCAGGTCATCGATTGGATTGAAAACGATACCGAGGTTAGTGTTGGTGGATTCCTCAGGAACCAACTGATCGCTACCCTGGGCGACCCGTTGAATCGAATTACGGCAATCCAATTCGTCTTGGTTCGGGTCACCGCCAAACTCTGCTGCATATAAACACGCATAATCGGTGCGCGTGTTATTACGGGCAACAATGCTCTCGTTAATAGTGACGAGGTTTGGTGCACGGAAGGCTTCTGACCACGAGCCACGCAACATGAACATGTCCGTTGGCGACCAACCGAAGGCGACTTTGCCAACCGTAGTGCTGATCGTATCAGAGAAGTCCTCATAGCGAATCGCCGCTTGCACGTCGAGCGTTTCCAGCACTGGGATTTGGAACTCGGTGAACAACGAGGTGACATCACGCTCACCACTGCTGTCAGGAGTTGGGCTCGAGTTCACCACGTCGGACACGAACGGGTAGGTATCACCTTGATAGTCGGTAAAGACAATGGTGCCGTCTAAGCGCGGATCACGGTCATCTTTAAACGATTCTTCACGATATTCGACACCGGCAACGAAGCCAACTGGCCCTGCAGGCAGTTCATAAATTGCTGGATTCGCCATTTTGAAATCGAACATGGTCAGTTCAGTTTCGCTTTTGCGATAAACATCGATTAACGCGCGTTCAATGTTGCTGTTCACGCCGCCGCTGAACGGGTTATAGGCGTTTGGCGTTGGGTCAAACAGCGCTTCGGCCATCAGGTTATTCGAGACTCGGTTAGAGGTGAGGTCGTCTTTGGTGGCTTTCGAGTGGGTAAATGCACCCTCCCAATCCCACATGCCCCACACGCCACGGAAGCCTTGCAAGAAGCGATACGAGTCACCGTCGTTGTTGACGATACGTGGAATTTCCGCAAACCGGTAGTTATCGATTTCGAGTTCAAGACCGCTGCACGGCACGCCCGGAATCAGCTCGTCAGGGAGGCGGTTCGGCGAACCACACGGACCCAATGGGTTGTAATAGTTCTCGGCACCGACCCGCAGTTTAACGGCGCTAAACGGGGCTGTCGGATGGCGGCGTAAGTTGGTGTTTGACTCGTAGTACGAGACTTCGGTAAAACTCTCGACGCCATTGCGGAACTCATGATTCACGAACAGGAACAAGTTGGTGCGGTCCATTTTCGAACGTAAATCACGGTCTGCGTTTAAGTTGTAACGATACAGACCTTGGCCATCGACCGCACCGCAAATGTATTCGTTAATATCGTACTGACAGCGTGGGTCGCCGACCGGGTAGGTCTCAAATTCCCCAGCGTTATCGGTAATGGTGCCATTTACGCCAACGCCCGATGCCCGCGTGATGAGGTCAAACTGGCCGTAGAGTGAGTTGGCGCTGTCGTTACGGAAGCGCGTGTCACCGGCCCAAGGTGAGCCTTCTGGAATGCGCCAGCGGAAATCTGAATCCGCCCAACGCTCATCATCTTGTGAGTTAATGCGGTCACGCTTGTAGAAGCCACCGAAGAAGCTGACGTTGGTGCGGCCGTCATTAAAATCTTGGC
The DNA here is from genome assembly GCF_000753735.1 of Pseudidiomarina atlantica. GTDB lineage: Bacteria > Pseudomonadota > Gammaproteobacteria > Enterobacterales > Alteromonadaceae > Pseudidiomarina > Pseudidiomarina atlantica. The sequence goes on from NZ_JPIN01000002.1 coordinate 156,409, forward strand.
CCCATTCGATTTGCAAACGTTGTGCTGGGCTCGAGAAGTTCTCAAAATCGGAGTAGCGCGCTGACACATTAAAACCAACGAAATCGCTTTTCACCACGTGGTTTACAACACCGGCCACGGCATCCGCACCGTAAATTGCCGAGGCGCCGTCACGTAAAACTTCAACCTGGTCGAGGCCAAATACTGGGATCATATTGACGTTAGCCGAGTTCACCGGCACGAAACTACCGCCGACTTCCTCGGTTTGATAGGTTGCGGAGTTCACCATGCGGCGACCGTTTAACAAGATCAACGTGTTGCCGGTACCCAGGTTACGTAAGTTGTAAGAGCCCACATCGCCGCGGGCAGAGTTGACGCCACCGGAAATATTCTCGGCCTCACTCATAAAGTTCTGACCGTTTTCTGGAATCAGCTGGAGTAGATCATCCAGTGACTCAACGCCTAACTCACCGATTTCTTCGGCGCCAATCACCGAAACCGCCAGTGCTTCTGACACTTGCGCGTTTTTGATGTTGGAACCGACTACCGTAATGCGTTCAACAGCTTTGTCTTCTTGGGTTGCTTCGGTGTCGTTTTCAACTTGTTGGGCAAAAGCTTGTGACGACAAGACCAATGCCACAGCGGTTGCGACTTTGGTTAACTTCGCCTGAGTCGATACTGATTTATTGTATTTATTCATGAGCAGTCTCTCGTATGTTTATTAACTGACTTCTGTAGTTCAAGTAATAAACGCACGAGATCAGAAATCCCCCTATCGCAAATGAAACTTTTTTTACGAGGGACTTTTCGACGGCTCTTCCGGAGGGTAAAAAACTTACAGCAAGAACGGGATCAAGGTGCCTACCACAACCAAGCCAATCACTACGTTGTACATCCAAGCTGGCGCTGAAAGGGTGTCGTGATGGTCGATAAGAATGGGGCCGGGTTCAACGTCAAGCGCAGGCGCCGCATGCAGGTTTGGAAATTGAATGACTTCGGATTTGTCGATCAGATGCTCCATGTGCCGCAGCATCGATGACTTCGCCCACATCTCAGACAATTGTAAAAAGGCAAGTTGATGCAAATGGTCACGGTTCAACCAGTCATAGAAATCTTGGCGCAACAGTGTTGCCGATGGACAAGCCGCGGCGAAGGCGTCGTCGTGCTCAAGCTTGTCTAACTGCACAATCCAGTCAGATGCTTGGTCGATGACGTCATCGGGAATGTCGTGAACAATCCAGTCTTCTATTTGCATACTGTTGAATCCATACGGCTTTGCTGAGACTCCTCGTTGACCGACTCAATCATGTATTGGCGGCATAGCTTCATGCCTTTTGCGAGATGATTTTCGACGGTCTTCACCGATATATTAAGCTCGGTGGCGATATCTTGATAGCGCTTGTTATGAATTTTTCGCAAGATAAAGACGTTACGGCAGATAGCGGGAAGACGATTGATTGCGGCCAGTAAATGGCGGTTCATGTCTTCGTTAATCACACTTTGTTCGGCGTTGTGGGTCGCTGCCATACTCAGTTGCATGCGCTGCTCTTCATGATACTGCCAGCGGATTTTGAGATGCCGCGCGCGTGAAATCACTAAGTTTTTCGCGATGGTGTAGGTAAGTGCGGCTAAGTTTTCATCTGACCATTTTTCGTTTCTGGCGCGCGCATCCTGCAAGCGCTGATACACTTTAAGCAATGCTTCTTGCGCAATTTCTTCGGCTTCTTGCTTCGGTACTTGCGCGCTCAAAAAGTGAATGAGCTTCGGAAATAGCTTAGTGTGCAAGCGATTAAAGCGTTGTTGCCAGATAAAGGAAAGTTTTGATGTCATCGTCACATTCTCTCGGTGTCTTTTATTCAGCGCAGGGCTATTTGCAAAGATAGGTCAAAACTTATTCTGTTGTAAATGATTTTGTTGGGTACGTGCTACTACGTACGCGAGAAGTTGTGTAGATTAGGGGGACTACAACTACAACAGGAGAGAGCCGTGAACAAAGCTAAATTAGCCGCTGCGATTTCGTTGGCGTTATTGGTCAGTGCATGCTCAGAAGCACCAAGCAATGACGACGCGCAAACGCAAAATCAGCAAGCCCAACAAACTGCACCAGCCGCGCCTTCAGCCGAGGTTATCGCCGCTGAATCAGAAAAAGCCAATCAGTTATTTGAAGACATTTTCATGGAAAATGTCATGCGCAGCCCAATGTTCCAAACCCGCCTAGGTATCGAAGATGACCAAGACAAATGGGACGATATTTCCGAAGCCAGCGCCGCTGAAGACCTCGAGCTTACCAAGCAACACCTCGCCCAAATCAATGCGATTGACCCTGCCAAGCTGAACGAGCAAACGCGCTTGAGCTGGCAGTTGATGAAGCAAGAGCTCGAAGAAGAAATTGCAGACTACCAATGGCGCCATTACAACTACCCAGTCAATCAAATGTTTGGCATGCACTCAGGCGTTGCGTCATTGCTCATCAACCAGCATCGCATTCAAGATGTGGACGATGCACAGGACTATATCGCGCGCTTGAATGGCCTACCTGAATTGTTCACACAACTCGAAGATGCCCTCAAGTTACGTGCAGAAAAGGGCATTATCGCACCTAAGTTTGTCTATCCGTACGTGATTAGCGATAGCAAAAACATCATCAGTGGCGCGCCATTCGATGACGGCGAAGCCAGTGCCTTGTGGGAAGACTTCAACACTAAAATCGGCAACCTCGATATTGAAGAAGCGCAATTCCAAGAGCTGCAGTCGCAAGCGCGCACAGCAATGCTGGAATCGGTTAAACCTGCCTATGAAAGCCTGATTGCTGCGGTTGAAGAGCTGGAACAGCAAGCCGATACCAAAGACGGCGCCTGGAAATTCCCAGACGGCGAAGCGTTTTACAACAATGCGTTGCAGCGCACTACCACCACTGACCTCACCGCTGAAGAAATTCATCAAATCGGTTTGAGCGAAGTCGACCGCATTCACAATGAAATGCGCGAAATCATGGCGAAAGTGGGATACGAAGGCACCTTGCAAGAGTTCTTCGTACACATGCGTAATAACCAAGACTTTATCTATCCGGATACCGCAGAAGGTCGCGAACGATACCTAAAAGAAGCGACCGCGCTGATTGATACCATGCGGACCCGCCTCGATGAACTGTTCATCACCAAGCCAAAATCCGACATGATCGTCAAAGCGGTGGAACCCTTCCGTGAAAAATCAGCAGGTAAGGCGTTCTATCAGCGTCCGTCAGCGGATGGCACGCGCCCAGGCATCTATTATGCGAACTTGTACGATATGGCCTCGATGCCAACCTACCAGATGGAAGCTTTGGCTTACCACGAAGGGATCCCAGGGCACCACATGCAAATCGCCATTCAGCAGGAGTTAGAAGACATTCCAAGCTTCCGCAAATTCGGTGGCGTGACGGCATACTCTGAAGGTTGGGGCTTGTACACCGAATTGTTACCGAAAGAGATCGGCTTCTATGAAGACCCTTACTCTGACTTTGGTCGCTTGGCGATGGAACTGTGGCGCGCAGTGCGTTTGGTGGTCGACACTGGTATTCACGCCAAACAATGGACGCGCGAAGAAAGCATCGATTTTTACGTGAACAACACGCCAAACGCCGAAGCGGACGCGCGTAAAATGGTCGAGCGCCACATTGTGATGCCAAGCCAAGCAACGGCTTACAAAATTGGCATGAATAAGATCTTGGAACTGCGTGAGAAAGCCAAAACCGCCCTCGGTGATGACTTTGATATCCGCGAATTCCACGACGTGGTGTTAGCGAACGGCCCAGTACCTTTAAATGTACTTGAGCAGTTTGTTGACGACTACATTGCCGAAAAGCAGGGTTAATTTCCTGCTTAAGCGCGCGCCAACCAGCGGTTGATTGCACGTACCAGCGAGCTCGGCGCGAGCTTGCTGGCCAGCAGCATCCGTTTGGTTTGGCCGCCGACCGGCCAATGCACGCGGTTGCCGCGATAGTAGGCCATGCGCACTACTGTCTCGGCAACATCCTCGGGGGCTAAGCGCACCCCCAAACGCCGCATGGTCGGCGTGGTTTCACCTTCGACCATGCGTGTTTGTACGAATAACGGCATGACGTCGAGCACGTTAATGCCTTTGTCTTGCCATTCAAGGTTCAGTGCTTCGGTGAGGCCGCGCACGGCAAACTTGCTGGTCGAATAACTGACCAGCGCCGGTTGTCCGTATATGGCACTGGCCGAACTCATATTAATCACCCGCGCACCAACGCGGCTACCAGCAGCGGCTTCGAGATGCGGTAAGGCGTGATAGCAGCCGGCGAGTACGCCCTGCACATTCACCCGTAACAGGCGTTCATGGTCTTCAATAGCAGTCGCGGTAAAATCCCCCGAGCACAACACTCCAGCATTGTTAAACACCACATTAATGCCGCCGCCTTCAGTGGTTTCGGCGAAGCGTGCTAACGCCGCGCACCACGAATCGTTGTCAGTGACATCGAGTTCACCGCGCATAAAGTTGCCATAAAAGTTGACGGGCACATCACCGGCGAGCTGCTCGAGCGCGGCGCTGTCGATATCGAAAGCTCCCACTCGCCAGCCCTCATGTAAAAAGCGTAACGCCGTTGCGCGGCCAATTCCGGCAGCCGCACCTGAAATGAAAATACTGGGTCGAGCGGACATATAAGTTCCATTTATTGAGTATCAAGTCGTCATTCATTATCAACGCCTTTGCAACAAGAGGTCAACGACTGTGCACAATTAATTCGAAACTTTAATAGGTAAAATATGACGAAATAATTGCTAAAACGCCAAATAATACTACTATAGAGGCAAGTCATAGTGAGAGTAACAGTCATGCAAGTAGTGAATGAATTTCATCAGGTCGTTGGCGAGCTTATCAAGCGCCATCGCGCGCAACGTATGGATCAGCGTGAGTTGGCAGCACGTATTGGGTGCAGCCAGCGCACTTTGACCCGTATTGAACAGGGACAACCGGTCAACTCAGAAACGTTATTCACGGCTTTAGCGGTGCTAGGGCAACTTGATGCATTTATGCAAGTTGCGGATGAAAAATTGCGCGCCGCCAGTCATTTGCCAGAGCGCAAACGCCAAACCGCCGATAGTGAGCTTGATGATGATTTCTAGTGCTTATGTATTTATCGAGGGACTTGCGGCAGAGCCTATCATCTGTGGGCGTATCGAACTGGATGCTACGGCGAACATTGGGCGCTTCATTTACGGTCGCTCCTACCTTGAACGCGCGGATGCTTTTGCCCTCGACCCAATTCATTTACCACTGACCAGCGGCACTAAAACCTGCACTTTACAGCATGGCCTATTCGGAGTCTTGAGCGATGCGGGCGCAGATGCGTGGGGACGCAAACTGATTTTGCAGTTGCACTCCACACAACCGCACAATGAACTCGAGTTTTTAATCGTGGGTGCTGGTATGGGGGTGGGCGCCATTAGCTTTAGCCTATCGCGCGACAAAGCAAAGGCTAAGCAGTCACCGAATACGCTGCAAGATATCGAGCTTTTGTTACAGGGTAAAAATAAAATCCTTGCGGCTGAAGACGTATCAGATGCCGTTAAACAAGCTTTCATTTACGGCTCAAGTATGGGCGGCGCACGCCCCAAAACTCTACTTACCCACCAGCGCAACGATTACCTTGTTAAATTCAATCGCCCGGACGATATCTACAATGTGGCGCGCGTCGAGCACGCGACCATGCGTATGCTGAGTGAGCTAGAAGCTGTAACCGTAGCACCAACGCAAGTGGTCACCAGCGAGCTCGGCGAAGATCTGTTGCTGGTCGAACGTTTTGACCGTTGTGATCACAAGGTCAGCCATCATTTTATAAGTGCCAATAGCCTACTTACCGACAGTACTGTGACGCAACGAAGTCTAAAGACGTGGTACAGCTATGCGCAACTGGCCGAGTTTTTACGTCAACACAGCAGCGTAGCAACCGACGCACATGAGTTGTATCTGCGCATGATATTTAACGTACTCATCGGCAATACCGATGACCACGCCCGTAATCACGCCTGTATTTATGCGCTACCCGGTGCGAAGGGGCCAGCAGGTTGGCGTCTATCACCAGCGTATGATGTGCTTCCCATCAGCGCATCTGGCCAACATGCGCTTGGCATTGGCGAACACGGGCGAGCGGGAACAGTCGACAATATAGTGTCGCAAGCGCGTCGCTTTGGCGTGCAGGAGTTCAAAGCACGTAAAATGCTACAGCAAGTGAAAGACCTCGTTGCGGAATGGCCGCATTACATGGCGAACGAAGGTGTGCATGAGGGTGATATACAGCGCTTAAAAAGCATCATTCCTAAACTCTAAAAAACGGTATTGCGAACTATTCGCATTTGCATTAAGATCCCCGGCATCCAAAATGAACAGATGCCAAAGAGGATCTAAGTTGTGAAAATGCTGTCTCGTGTTGCCGTAGCCGTAAGTATCGCCCTGACACCACAAGCTTTTGCTGCCGAATTGCCAGAACCGCAAACGGTGGAAGCCATGGAACGCCTCGAAATTCGTGGTGAACAACAAAGTGGCTATTTATCGAAAGACCAACAATCTGCCTCGAAGCTCGATTTGAGCATCAAAGAAACGCCGCAAACTGTTACCGTTATTACCGCCGAAAAACTGAAAGACTTTGCCCTTCACGATTTGAACAGTGCGTTGGAAAACTCCGCTACCATTAACGTCGAGCAAGTCGAAAGCGACCGCACCTACTACACCTCGCGTGGCTTCGCGGTGAATAACTTTCAAATCGACGGCTTAGGCTTACCGCTCGTCAATGACAACACCCACGGTCGCATCGACGCCGCCTTGTACGAACGGATTGAAGTGGTGCACGGTGCCAATGGCGTGATGACCGGTATCGGTAGTCCGTCGGCGACGGTCAACTTGGTCCGCAAACGTCCACAAAGCGAAACGAAAGGCTATGTGAGCGCCACCGCGGGCTCGTGGAACAGCTATCGTTTAGAAGCCGATTATTCAGCGGTGGTCAACGATGCGCTGCGCGTGCGTGCAGTGGTGGTTGCTGACGACCGCGAGTCCTACCTCGACCGTTACGCCAACGCTAGCCAAGTGTTCTATGCCGTTGCGGACTATGCGCCAACGCGTGACACCTTGATCACCTTTGGCCACAGCGAAACCAATAGCGAAACCGACGGCAACCTATGGGGCGCATTGACCCTTTATTACGGCGACGGCACGCCCACCAACTTCGAAGCCAGCACCAACATTGCCGCCGATTGGTCAGAGTGGAACGTGAAAGAAAGCCGCAGCTTCATCGACATTGAAACTGCATTAAGCGATTACTGGAACCTACGTGTTGCTTACAACCGGGTGCGCACCGACGAAGACAGCTATCTGTTCTATACCTACTTGGCAGACCCAGCGGCAGGACTCGACCCAGAAACCGGCTTGGGCTTAATCGGCTATGGCAGTGAATACGATCTTGACGACAAACAAGACACCTTCGATGCCTACTTAAGCGGAACCTTCAGTGCCTTTGGTCAAGAGCACCAATTGGTAGTGGGCGCTAACTACGCACGCTTGGACTACATCGACACAAGCCTGTATGACTTTCACACCGGCAATGGCTTTCCAGTCATGCCAGCATTAGAGGACTGGAACGGCAACACGCCATTCCCAGAATTCACCGATGGCCTAGCGGGAAGTGATATCGAGAACACGCAAAAAGCAGTGTACCTGCAAGGGCGTTTCTCGTTGACTGACGACTTGAAAGTACTCGCTGGTGGCCGCTACAACAGCTTCGAAACCGCAGGGTTTGGCTACGACGTTGACCAAAGCCGCGACGAGAGCGAGTTCGTGCCTTACTTTGGCGTGACCTACGCGGTCAATGACGCGCTTACTGTTTACGGCTCGTATACCGAAACTTTTATGGCGCAAAACTTGCGCGACGAGAACTTTGAACGCTTACCTGCGTTGACCGGTAAAAACAGCGAAATCGGCTTTAAAACTGACCTGTTTGACGGCGCCGCATTGCTGTCGGCGGCCTACTTTAATGTACAGCAAGAAAACCTTGGCGTGGGTGCGGGCGATGTCGTGAATCCAGCCACTGGCGTACCGGAGCCGGTCTATCGTGCTGTTGAGGGTATCGAAAGCAAAGGCTTCGAGGTTGAGCTCGCTGGCGAAATTCTCCCAGGACTACAAGGTAACGTTGCGTTGACCTCGTTTGCCGTCGACGGTGATCAGTTGGTTGAAGACTACACCCCTGAGAACCTGTTCCGTAGCTCGCTCACCTACCGTCCGACGGGCTTCGACAAATTAAAATTGGGCGCCACCTACATTTGGCAAGACACTATTTCGCGGGTGCAAGGCACTGTGGGTGAGATGTATGCCAACGCTGGTGACACTATTGTCACCACCCAAGATGCCTATGGCCGCTTGAATCTGATGGCAAGCTATCAAGTCACCGACGCCATGCTGGTGAGCTTCAACGTCAATAATGCAACGGACGAAAAGTACCTGAACAGCTTACTCTGGGCGCAGGGCTACTACGGCGCTGAACGTAACTTCTCAGCTAACCTAACGTACGCATTCTAAGGACTTTATTAGCGTTATGAGCATACGAAAATCACTGCATAAGTGGCATGGCTGGTTGGGGATCATTTTTATGATCCCCTTTCTGCTTATTTGCCTGACCGGAAGTATTCTGGTGTTTAAAAAAGAACTCGACAGCGTGTTGTTGCCTGAGGTCGCGACTTTAGCGCCGTCGGACGCGCCCCGTTTACCATTTGACACCCTGAAGAACCGCGTCAATGAACAGTTACCTGACTATGAAATAGGCAGTTGGGAAATCTTTCCCGCTGGGCATGACGAAGCCGATCGTGTTTTCGTAATCAAAGAAGGCACCGACATTTGGCACAAGGTGCATTTGAATCCATACACTGGCGAGTTACAGAGCCAACCCACCGAGCCGAGCCACTACTTTACCGACTGGCTGGTAGAGCTGCATTACACCTTGTTATTGAACGACATTGAGTGGCTTGAATTTAACTTTGCCACTGAGCACTTAGGCCTGCTCATCGGCTTAACGCTGGGGCTATTTTTGTTGTTTATGGGCGTGTCGGGGCTGATCATGTACCGCCGTTTTTGGGCACGCTTTTTCACCCTGCGCTGGAACCAGCGCATGTTAGTGGTATTTAGCGATCTGCATAAAATGGCCGGCACCTTTGCCTCACCTGTGTTACTGGTGCTAGGTATTACTGGCGTCTATTACAACGGCCTGATTTTTTACGAAGAGTGGACCGAACATGGCGGCGGCCAAGCCCATCACATCATGACCGAACGCTTGTATAGCGATCAGGTCAACATTGATGAGCTGGTGGCCGATAGTCGTGAGCGCATCGAGGACTTTAAACCGACGTACTTGCTGTTCCCGTTCGAACCGGAATTGCCGTTCACGGTGTTTGGCCGCGCGCCTACCGCGAACCCCTTGCTCAGCAACTACGGCAGCGTATCGAACTACGATGCCTTTAGCGGTGACTACCTGAGCACCTATAACCTGAACGAGCAGGGCGTGGGCATGAAGACGCTCGATGCCTTCCGTCGTCTGCACTTCGGCACTTGGGGCGGACTTGCGGTGAAAATTTGGTATAGCTTTGTTGGCGTACTGCCGCTACTGTTGGCGATTACCGGCACCTATATTTGGTGGCAGCGCCGCAACAAGCGGGCGCGCAAGCGCTAAAGAACGGCCGAGACTCACATTGCTTGATTGTACAATGTTCAGTACAATGATTGTGTTATTCGCTAGCACAAGGCATGTTTATGACCGTTAAAGTTATCACCTACAGCGAAGCGCGAGCAGCGCTTAAAGGTCACATGGAGGCCGTTGCCGAAGACCATATTCCAACGGTGATTACCAGTCAGCGAGGGCGTCCAGTAGTGATGCTCTCATTGGAAGACTATACCAGCATGGAAGAGACCATCCACCTGCTTAGCTCGCCTGCCAACGCTAGCCGTTTGGCAGAATCCATCGAGCAATTTAAGCAAGGTAAGGCTTCGCAGCGGGGCCTTATCGATGACCAAGAAGACTGAGTGTTTATTAAGTTGGACGCCACATGCTTGTGCAGATTACCTGTCTTGGGAAAAGCAGCCGCAAAAGCGCAAAGCGATCAACAAGCTGATCAAAGAATGCATGCGCACCCCTTTTGCCGGTTTGGGCAAACCCGAACCTCTGAAGGGCAGCCTCACGGGCTTCTGGTCACGCCGTATCGACCGTGAACACCGTTTAGTCTATCACTACGAAGAGGGGCATTTGACGATACTGCAATGCCGTTATCACTATGAAAAATAAATTACTGTGTTGGCGGATACCCTCGAGCAGGAAGAAGCATTGGCGGGCGACATTCGCATTCGCTACACTGACTATGACTGGTCGTTGAATAGCCCTGAGAATGCGGGGCTCTAGCGCTTTTAGGAGGCAATCATGTGGCGAGCTTTGATAGTGATATTGGCGATGAGCGCGCTGGTCGGCTGCGCGTCGCCCAGTACGACCAACATGATTGGCACCGCCCGCGCGCCGCTGACAGCCGACCAAGTGACCGTATATTTACAAGACCCCGCTTGCTTTGAAGCCATCGCCTTGTTGACCGCCACCAGCGACGCCTCGTTCACCTTTAGCGAACAAGCCCAAATGGACGCTGTGTTGCTGCGCTTGCGCGAAGCCGCCGCTCGAGTGGGTGCCAACGGCGTGTTGTTGAAACGCACTGGCGAACAACGTGATGATTCGGTATACGTCGGTACTGGTGTCGGTGGCTATGGCGGCAACGTCGGCTTCGGCATCAACATCGGCAAATCGTTCGGGCTGATGGACAAAACCGCCGAAGGCGTGGCGATTTGGGTGTTGGAGAACTGTGATTAGGAGCTAGAGAATAAACTGATCGCCAGAAGCTTCCAGCACGTCAAAGATGTCAGTCGTTGGAACATGGAACTGTTTGGCAACATTTGGGATTTTTACTTTGGTGCTAAATTCATCTGTTGGTTTCTCATGAGTAACAACCGTGGCATTCAAAGTCATAGCTTTTGCGATTAGCCAAGGATCTGCTCCATCTAAAAACCTTATCACTTCTGCTTTTTTGTAGCGTAAGTGAGTTGAAACGTAGTTCGCAATAACAGCGAAGTTGCTCTGGTCAACTTCACTTTTTGAATCTCCGAAAAAGTGCTTTTGTGACTGCGACCACAAGTGTAAGTCGTCACCATTTTTTGATGAACGTGTAAGTTCGTTGTAGACCTGATCAATACTTTGCAACTGAAATTTTTGATGTCGCTTCAGTAACCAATCCCAATAGGCAGGAACAACTTTCATGCGGTAATGCCGTGATTTTGCCTCAATGAACGAGTTTGCATCTAAAAGATAAATCACCAGCCCAACACCTTGTCAGCAAAGTTTTTCAAGCTATCGGGCTTTACGCCGATAAGATGATGAGCGTCACGGAGTAACATACGTCCGCTGAGCGCCTCGCTAGCTACTGCGCGAGCTAATTTGCGACTATATCGCGTACTTATCAGCTGGTAGTAGGATGGCCCGCCAGCTTGGTCTTGCTTCTTTTTGTTATGTGCGTTCAGCACCTCTCGGTAAAAGGTCCAGAAAGTGGCGCTATCAATGTAATCAAATTCAAGAGCGCGGCGTGCTATCACCCACTGGCTTACATGGAAGTGCAAGGCAAGGTCGGGCAGGTTGCGACGCCAATCCTCGAGTTCATGTTGCCAAACTGCTTGGAACTCGTTAGACGGGACTAAAAACTCGGCAGCGATGCGATTACAGAACTTCTCAACGTGGTTCGTGTTTTTGGGGCTTAGGTCGGACACGCCAGACTCACCAACCAGCAAGTGAGCAAATTCGTGGATAAGCGTGAAAAGCTGCGCTTGCGGAGCATCGGACGCGTTAATAAAAATGACAGGGGCATAGTCATCAGTGATGGCGAAACCGCGAAATTCATCAGCACTCAGGTGACGTGAGGTACTGTTACCGACAACGCTATTGCGCATTACCAGTGCGCCGATATCTTCAATGCGATGAATGAGTTGGCGAAGGTACTCCTCAAACTGACGTGGACGCTCGCTGAACTGGCTACCGAGTAGCATTTGAGTAGTGGCCAAGGTACTTACGAGGTCATTTATACTACAGCTATCAATCCAATCAATTGTGTCGCGAGCTTCGCTGAGACAGTAGTCGCGATACCAATCCTGACGCTCGGTCGCAATAAGAATAGTATCGCGTAATTCAAGACTGTAGCCACCAAGTGGATGGTCCCCAACGGTACGAAGATCAGGCAACGGTAATTGTTCTTCTGGTGGCGCATCAAGAAACAAAAAACCAAATGGAATATAGGTCTTGGCGGCAAACTTCTGTGCGGCGCTGAAAGATGGTTTTTGCAGACCGCTCTCCCAAGCATCTATTTTTTCAGCTGGAACCTTGAGTTTGCTCGCAATGTCAGCCACAGCAAAGCCTGCTCGTTGGCGAGCCCAGCTCAAAAGTTGCGGGTTGACGAGTGCTTCAGCCATGTTGCTCCACCGGTATCGTGTATATGTAGAGTGAGAGTATAACGCAATTTTTTTTGGTGTGAATGGTGAAAAATTAGACACTCATTGTCAGTCTGATGCTAACCTCTAGACAGATTATTTCTCATCATCACGGATGTGTAAGAAAGGAACGTAGTTATGAACTTAGGCGCATTTTCAATGAGTTTGGCAGTCAAAGATTTGACCGCATCCTTAGCTTTTTACAAAAAACTAGGCTTTGAACCCCTTGCCGATATGAGCGAACAAGGTTGGGCCATTTTAAAGAACGGCGACCACGTGATCGGCCTCTTTGGCAAGTATATCGACGAAAACATTCTCACCTTTAACCCAGGCTGGGACCAAAGCGGCAAGAACGTTGAGCCCTTTACCGACATTCGCGAGCTGCGCGCGCAGCTAGAAGCTGCTGGCATCGAGGTTTTTAATGCCAACCTTGATGGCCCCGATAGCCGCGGTAGCTTGATGATTCGCGACCCGGATGGGAATGCGATTTTGTTGGACCAGCATCGGTAGGTTGCTTGCTCGGATGGTCAAAACCTGGCACTTTAGCTTACAAGCATGAAAGCTAGGGATGACAGGTAATGAAGGAAGGATTTTACGAGCTTCTGAAAAATGATGCGCTGGCGCAAAAGATTGCAGATTCAGGTTTAGAAGAAATAAGCGAAAGGCTAGATCTAACAACGAGTAGTCGTCATTTAGCCGAAGTTTTCACCGAAGAAATATCCAATGCTTTAGCAGAACTGCAAAGCGACGGAAGTAAATCTGATCAGCGTCTACATCGTCAAATTGAAATTCTAAACGACTTAATCGTCTACGCACGTCAGCTTGCGAATATCGAACCGCAATCAAGTTATCTTAGTCCTCCTGAGGTTCTGCGAGCGCTTCACAAACCAAACCATAGCGTGGACCTGCCGCAGGTTGGTATGGCACAACCGTGGCTGTTTACCTCAGGAAAAGACTCACCTGCTTTATTTCATGAACTCAAAGCTGAGCTTTCGAGTTGTAAGCATGTCGACATTTTGATGAGTTTTATCACCGTGGCAGGTGTTCGCAAAATCATCAATCTGCTGCGGGATATAACCGCGGTCGATGCGCAGCAAAACTCGCGCACAAGTTTAAGAATTATTACGACAACTTACACCGGTGCGACCGATCTTAAAGCAGTGCAAATGTTGGCTGAGTTACCAAACTGCGAAGTTAAGGTTTCCCTCGATGGCCGTCGTAATCGTTTGCACGCGAAGGCTTGGATCTTCGAGCGTGAAACAGGTTTTGGCTCCGCTTATGTGGGGAGTGCTAATCTTTCTGGTGCGGCACTAATGGGCGGACTCGAGTGGACGGTAAAGTTCACCGAAAAAAGCCAAAACTTCCTGTATCAACGCGCCCGTGCGCATTTCGAGACCTTGTGGCAAGACGAGGAGTTTCAGACCTTTGATCCACATAATGAGACTCATCGAAACGAGCTACGAGCCGCGCTAGCTAGAGAAAGTGGCCAGCGTGATTATGGTGACAACGTTATCACCACATTTTTTGATATCCAGGCAAAACCGTTCCAGCAAATTATTCTCGATCAGCTTGAAAATGAGCGTGCACATGGGCGATACCGCAACCTCTTAGTTGCTGCCACAGGTACGGGAAAGACGGTGATGGCGGCGCTGGATTATAAGCGACTTTGTAAGCAGGAGGGCGGCGAACCGAGACTGTTATTTGTGGCGCACCGCAAGGAAATTCTTCAGCAGTCACTACAGACATTTAGACATGTCATGCGTAACGGAAACTTTGGTGATTACCTAGCGGACGGATATGAACCGGAGTCCTACACTCATTTGTTTGCGACCATCCAAAGTTTGAATAGTCGGGAGCTGGTTGAAGAGCTCGGCTCTGATTATTGGAATATGGTTATCATTGATGAGTGTCACCACATCGCTGCTCCCTCCTTTCTTCAACTAATAGAGGGTCTTCAACCGAAGTATCTTTTGGGCTTGACCGCAACGCCTGAGCGTACTGATGGATTAAATATTCTCCAGCATTTTGATTTGAGACCAGATGGTACACCGTCTGCACAGATGCGCTTATGGCACGCTTTAGAGCAGCAATTACTTGCACCATTTGAATACTATGCGTGTGCTGATGGCATCGATTATTCCGGTGTCAACTGGCGGAGCACAAATCAGGTAGCACAATTGGACCAGTTGCTCACCGGAGAACGTGGCCGCGCCCTTGCGGTGTTGCGCGCCTGGGAAGAGCATGTGAGTTCAATCACGGAATGCCGAGCATTGGCGTTCTGCGTCTCAATTGCTCATGCGGAATATATGACACGATTCTTTAATGGGCATGGCGTTAAAGCTGCACTCGTCACAGGTCAGACGCCAGCGCAAGAACGAGCACAATTACCGAAGCTTCTGGAACGACGAGAAATCAACGTGATTGTGACAGTTGATCTTTACAACGAGGGTGTCGATTTACCGTTTGTAGATACACTTTTGTTACTGCGTCCGACACAAAGTGTGACTTTGTTTCAGCAGCAAATTGGGCGGGGACTTCGTCTTCATGACGGGAAAGAAAGTTGTTTGATTCTTGATTTTGTTGGCCAGTACTCAGAAGACTTTCGTTTCGATATTTTGTACAGCGCAATTACAGGCTTGTCGAAACGACAAGTGGTTGATGGCGTTGAATACGGTTTTGGACACTTGCCGCCGGGCTGTTATCTGCAAATGCAAAAGCAAGCGCGTGAGCAGATTCTGAAGAGTTTACGCTTTGCCGTAAATTTGAATTGGAATCGTCTGCAAACTGAACTTACCAGTTACCGAGCGCGACACGGAGTGCAAGATGTTCATTTAGCAGAATTCGTTCGCGAGCAAGCTTTAGAGTTCGAGGATATTTATCGAAAGAATGGCGCTTCGGGCTGGACCCGTTTAAAGCGTGATGCACAGATATTGGAAGATAGACCTTCGGAACTCGAAACTCGCCTCAACCGCCGCTTTAAAGATGTGTTACACATCGACGATCCCGATTATTTGGCAGTGATGCGCGCCATCGGTAAGGGTTCGCTTGATACCGATGCTCTCTCGCGTAAGCGTGCGCTCATGTTGGCTTATCAAATATGCGGAGGAAGTGGTATTCAGACGGTTGATGGGTTTCTTGATGACTTGTCGCGTACGCCAGAGTTATTGGTCGAGTTGGTGGAGCTTGCTGACGCGTTGGATGCTGCCACGAACGAGCAATTTAGTCCGTTACCGGAGCTCGAGTCATCGGGTTTGAAGCTGCATAGTGCCTATCAAAATCGAGAGATTATGACCGCAGTTGGTTACCATACCGAATCGCATTTTGCAGCGGTGCGAGAGGGTGTTTGGCGTGACCAAGAAGCCAAGATAGAGCTGCTTTTTGTCACCCTCGACAAGCAAAACGCGCTGCATGAAGGTGTCGCATACGATGACTATGCGATCAACCGAGAACTGTTTCATTGGCAAACTCAAAATACTGCTGCACCTCACACCACAGCTGGGCGTCGCTACCTTGAAAGTGCGACAAATGGCTGGCGCTTTCAGCTATTTGTCCGACTAAACAAGCAGCAACCCTATCGTGCTTGTGGACCGCTCGAGTTCGTAAAAAGTGAGGGAGAACGGCCGATGAGTATTACGTGGAAGTTGAAGTATCCGCTTACGGCACGGCTTTTTCAGGAATATTCGATTGCGCGATGACATTTGGCTGCTTATGTTTGTTAGCGCTGAGGTGTCCGCCACTGTCCACTGCAATGTCTGTAATTAGAGTATTTAGAGAGATAGATTCAGTTGGCACCTACAAAAAAGGAGAACAGGATGCCATCAAGTAACTCTAATGAGTCTTTTAATATTTCAGCAGGACTGAGAGCGCACACTACTGAAAAACACAATGTCATTGCCTTGCAATGCGGTATTCATGACAAGACTGTTCAGCGTGCTATGAATGGGAAATTAGTATCTGCAGATACTGTTATGAAGATTGCACGCGGACTGGGCTTGGAGTTAGACGACCTAGTTAAGCAAGAATATTGCGGACGTGTTTGGATCGCCGCGCGAGGTGGAGACTTCCTCAAATTTGTTGCAATGGACTTTTATGACACTCTTGTTGAGGCAATACTCAAGATAACCGAAGAAGTTCGTGGATCTATCACGGAGCTGTCAAATGATGCTGTCGCGGTTGAAATTAAAGAGTCCGCCAATGAGATTTCTGTTTCGATAAGTTCGAAGTTAAATAGTTATGCGGCTAACTGGAAATTACGTCCCGCACGCTTGCGCGAAAGCGGTGTCTGCTATGAAAGATTCTCCAATTGGGACGATTTGAATTGGCATGACGCAAAGTTTGATCTGATGCTCAACCTATCGGATGACGTCACATTAAATGATTTACCCTACGTTTCAAAAATTCTCCCAGTGGGATGGATTGTGACGTTTTTGAATCCTGATGAAGTCGGACTGAAACAGAGGGTCGGAGTACAACATTTTGCTACCGATGCAGATTTTTGTGCTTCGATTAACGAGTTTCTCTCGACAGGACCTGTAATCAACGTCGAATTCGACGAGAGACTGCTGAGAATCGTCATTCATTTAAAGTTAGGGAGGTTAGAGCGACGAAAGATATTGATTGAGCGAGCAGCATTCGCGCCAGGTGGTAATCCCTACAAAGCCAGTTTCAATCGGCAGTTGGCTGAAGTCATGGTTCGTGAAATTAGCACACCAAACGAGCCCCGGCTAACATGTTTAATGGGCGATACCACGGAGGTGCGACCGTTTGGGCCGTGCGCAAAATCGATGTCGACCTATTAAAGCATCACCCGCGCGACAACACCTTAATCAAGTGCCAGCCGAACTGCGTTTTCACCGGTCCATGCACCTCCAGCGTGGGCTTGCCGAACACGACTTTGTCAAAGGCTGGCACCATTTGACCGCGACGAAATTCGCCAAGGTCACCGCCTTTTTTGCCTGACGGGCAAAGTGAGTGCTTGCGCGCTAAATCACTAAACTTCTTGCCCGCAGCAAGCTGCTTTTTCAGTTCTGCGGCTTGTTCTTGGGTCTTTACCAGAATGTGTAGAGCGTGAGCGCGGGCCATGGTGGTCTCCAATGAGTGTCAGTAATTACCAGTCTTGCAGTTGCTGCAATTGCTTAATGCGATCGCGTTGCACGGTGAGCGCTGCGAACACGTCTTCAAAATTGGTGTTGGCTGGCGCTAAATCAGGCAACGCTAGATTGGCTTTGGTGAAAAACTCGCGCGAATTGTCCTGCCATGCGCGTTGCCACCAGTTCAAAATGTAGTCTTTTGAATGCAGCAACCGTTGTCGGGTGGGGAGTTTATCCGATTTTGCTGCGTTGATGGCGGTTTTTGTCGGCAAGAGGTTCCACAAATCATTGTTTGGCCAGCGGGCAAACGGGAATGCGTGATCGACGGCGTAGGCGCTTTTGTTCAAGTGACTGCCGCTCCAACAACAATCAACGTCAGCCAAAGCTGCAACACGGTCACGAACTTGGCGAGTTGACCGCTCAGGATTTTCCCAGCGCAATGCGTTTAGATAGTCGACTTTGCTGTAGGCATTCGGATGGCTTCGATTGTAGCCTTCCATTAAGGTGACCCACTCGTTGACGAGTGCGGGCTCTATCCACACGCTGTAGTTGGCGAGTACGTCCCAAATGCTAATCGGGACATAGAAGATGCCTAATGATTTTAGATACTCATAGTCAAGCATTAAGCCATGCTTCGGCGCGTTTGTGCGCTTGAGTTCGACCTCGAAAACGCCTTCGTTGGTGCCCGGTAGCGTGATGTACTTGGCGGGCATGTTTTTAATCGTCGAGGCAATATCTTTTAGGGTGCGATGCAAGTTCTGCGCTTCACCTTGGTCGAGAATACAGCGACCAATATAGAAGTCATTGGCGTTAAAGCGTGTCAGCGTTTGCCAGCCGTTTTCTTTTACAAAGCCAAGTCCGCGACTGCCGCCCTGTTGCATGTTAAACGTATCAAGCAACGGCTTATAAAGCTTCAGCCAGTAGAGCGCAACGAGCCCCATGGGGAGTGCGACGTGTTTTGCAGTACGCTCAATTACGGCGCCGGGATGCCCTTCGGCAATTCGCAAAAGCGTGCGAAGCAGTGCCACCTTGTACGTCGAGGCTTTAGAGTCATTGATCACAATATTACGGAGGAGCGGAAATGCGCCGGTGCCGTCGTCGGGGAGTCGCAATATGACGGTTTGCCAGTAAACATCGGGGCGTTCGAGTTTGTCATCGCGGCGTTCTAGTAATTTGTAACTCAACCCTTGCTGCTGCGCGTACTGCTTCAGCTCATCGGCATCAACCGGGTGCATCGTCCGCCCGTCGGGGCTGGCACCGTGGCGCAACGAAACGACCATTTTGCCGTTCGGTTTTAGCAGCGAGCTGAGTTTGCGAAACGCGCGTTGGCGCTGACTCGGCGCTATGTGCATCCATACGGCACTCAACAGAATGAGGTCGAATTTGGTGGCTTGGCGTTGTACATGGGCGAGTTCTGGCAGGCTGTCGTCAATCCAATGAATGTTCGGGCTGGTGGCGTAGCGTTGCGCTTGTTCACGAATGCCGTGCGCGGGCTCGACGGCATACACGGTCAGGCCTTTACTGGCGAGGTAACGGGCATCGCGACCCGAGCCGGCACCGACGTCGAGCGCAATGCCATCGCGCGGCAGCTCTTCGAGCCAGTCTTGGTGCACTTGCTCGAAGTCGAGGCTGTCGTATTGCGCCGCTAGCTGCTCGGCGTGCTTGGTGTAATACTGAATCGTGTCGTCCATGTGCTCTTGGGTTGCGCGCTGCAGTCTGATTCGCATGTGCGATTCGCTTGTACGGTTAGCTCTCACTATAATGGCTTTTTGCGCTTAATCAAAAGAAGGTGTTCGATGGATTCGTTGCAGCCAGGTATTTACAAGCACTACAAAGGGCCTGAATACCAGGTGTTAGACGTGGTTAGGCACTCGGAGACCGAGGAGTTATTGGTGCTCTATCGGCCGCTATATGGCGAGCGCAAGCTATGGGTGCGACCCTATCCGATGTTTGTTGAAACGGTGCTGGTCGATGGTGTTGAGGTGCCACGTTTTCAGTATGTGCGGGGTGGTTAGGGTGGTTTGAAGTTTCAATTGGACGCAATAAGACTTTCAATTAGACGAACAAAAACTTTCAATTGGACGGAAGGCTATCTACACTTAGACGAAATCTGTCATTTAAAGGGGTTTAAGGCGTGTCTGAGTTTTATCCTCGGTTTGCTGAATCAATCATTAACGATGCCTTGCGAGATTCGCCGGTTGTATTGATACATGGCTCGCGGCAGAGTGGCAAAACAACGCTGGCAAAACAAATCGGTGAGCCTTTGGGCTATCATTATTTTAGTTTTGACGATGCGAACCAACTCGCCGCGGCAAAAGCTGATCCAGTGGGCTTTGTACGAGACCTCCCAGATTTCTGTATTCTCGACGAAATTCAACGAGCACCAGAATTGTTTGCCGCGATTAAAGCGAATGTCGATGCGAATCGAGTTGCAGGGCGCTTTATCTTGACGGGTTCAGCGAATATTTTGTTGTTACCAACGTTATCGGACTCGCTCGCTGGACGAATGGAAATAGTGCATTTGCGGCCACTTTCCAGAGCTGAGATTGCAGGACGCGTCGCTAAGACTGTATTTGATGAATTGCTCTCTGCTAAAGGATCTCCTACATTCGCACCAGCTAGATTACGACGATTGGGTAGCGAGTTAAGTGAAATTGTCTGTGCTGGCGGCTATCCTCCTGCGATCTTACGATCGAGCGTAAGGCGGCGTTCCGTGTGGTATCGCGATTATGTGACAACGCTCATTCAACGCGATGTTCAGGATATCGCAGCGATTCAAAATCTCAGTGTATTGCCACGTCTTTTAGAAACTGCTGCGAGCCAGACTGCGCGCCTTTTTAATGTAAGTGAATTGGCCTCACCTTTCGCTCTCTCGCGTCCCACAATCAGCGACTATATAGGGTTGTTAGGCCAGCTATTCATTATCGAACAGTTGCAACCTTGGCATACCAATAGACTCAGTCGGAGTATCAAAACGCCAAAGCTGCACTTCCTTGATACCGGCCTCGTGTGCTCATTATTGGGGCTGACAGCAGACACGCTTTATCAAGATCGAGGGCTTCTAGGGCAAATTCTCGAAACCTTTGTTTTGCAGGAGCTTCGTAAACATGCGGACTCATTTGATGAGCCTTTGAAGTTTTTTCACTTCCGCAATAAAGATAAAGTCGAAGTTGATATCGTGGTCGAAGCGGGACGTCGCATCTACGGAATCGAAGTAAAATCAGCAAGTACTGTAACTGCTGCCGACTTCAAAGGATTAAAAAAGCTACAACAGCACGTTCCAAGCGACTTCGGTTTAGGAGTTGTATTTTATGATGGCGATGCTGTTCTTCCATTTGGCGAAGGTCTATTTGCTGTACCTGTGAGTGTGCTTCTGTAGTCGAATTTGCGAACAACTGAGCCGGAGACTTGATTGCGCGCGTGTATTATTTTCCTGCAGAGTAGTCGGGGAGACCTATATGTCGCTAACCTACGAATCAGAATTCAGTTGCCCGTATTGCATGGCACCGAACAGCATCGAAGTGGACCCGCTGTACGATATTGGCGAGCAGCAAATTGTCGATTGCCAAATCTGCTGCCAGCCGATTGAAGTGGTCATCGTCGAGCTTGCTGCGGGCGACTTCGAGGTTATCGCCCGCACTGATGACGAGTAGAAAGGGCAGCCCTCCCTCGCGGTCGGGCGCAACCGCAGGAGGGGCTGCCCTTTTTCTAGCTGTTTTGCAGGCGGGACCAGAGCTGGCTGTTGTTGCGTTGCAGCATTACGAGCTGCAATTCGAGCGCTTCGGTGATTTTCAGCAGCGTCTCAATTCGGCCATCGCCAGAGCGCTCAAACCTTGATACCACGGCCTGTGTAGAGCTTATTCGTGCCGCTAACTCTGCCTGTGACCAGCCCAACGCCAGCCGTGCCTTTTTGATACTTTCCCCAATTTCTTTTGCCGTTTCGAGCCGCATAATCGCTTTATACCTTTTCCGATATATCCTGTTCTCCTTAAATATATCGTATTAGGCATAATAGGCAAATTAAATTTGCCCAATCCCCGCAGGAGGGGCTGCCCTTTCTACCGCGGGAAACGGGCGGTAGGTCTTGATGTCACTACATTGTCATGGAAAAGTTCGATACTATCTCGGCAATGAAATTTCTATGGTACGAGGGTGAAGATGCGAGTTATTGTTCTGGCGTTGCTGTTGGTAGGCGCGTTGCAAGTGAGTCATGCACAAGAGCAGGACCAAACGGTGGTGTTGATTTCTATCGATGGTTTTCGTCATGACTACATCGAAAAATACGATGCCAAGAACATTGCGGCGATTGCTGAACAGGGCGCTCGTGCTGAGGGGTTGATTCCGGTTTATCCGGCCAAGACCTTCCCGAATCACATCTCCATTGTGACTGGCCAGTATCCATCGAATCATGGCATTGTTGATAATCGCTTTTTTGATACTGAGCGGCAGCAAAAGTACCAAATGGGCGATGGTGTCAAAGACAGCACCTGGCTGACCACGCTGCCAATTTGGAACCTTGCCGAATTTCAGGGGGTAAAAGCGGCAACATTTTTCTGGCCAGAGTCTGAAGCACGCATCAATGGACGCACCGCCAGCTACTACTTTAATTACAGCAAGCCTGCGCCTTACGAGCAGCGCATCGACCAAATTGTGCAGTGGCTGCAACTACCGAAGCCCGCGCGGCCACGCTTGGTCACCGGTTATTTCTCGTTGGTGGATACCATGGGGCA
Organism: Pseudidiomarina atlantica; assembly: GCF_000753735.1. Taxonomy (GTDB): domain Bacteria; phylum Pseudomonadota; class Gammaproteobacteria; order Enterobacterales; family Alteromonadaceae; genus Pseudidiomarina; species Pseudidiomarina atlantica. The sequence goes on from NZ_JPIN01000002.1 coordinate 178,757, forward strand.
CCGCTTCGGACCTGACTCTGAGCAGGTCAAAGAGGCGGTCAGCTACCTCGATGAGCTCATCGGTGATCTGTGGCAACGTCTGCAAAATGATGTCGACGCACCCGTTAATCTGATTCTGGTTTCCGACCACGGCATGACGCAAATCACCGCTGCCGAGATGATCGATCCGGCGCAGCTGCCTATTGATAATGAATTGTTCACCGTCGTCAATGCGCAGACACGCCTGCTGATTTATCCAAACCAAGAGACAACAGAAGCGCAGGTGAACGAACTACGACAGCAACTTGAAGCGATGCCAAATCGTCAATTCGTCATTGAATCTGAAGCGCAGTTACAAGCCTTAAATGTGAGCCAAGGTCCGCGAAAACCCTCGTTAATTCTCGGCGTAGACGCGCCTGCGAGTTTCGGTCGAGGAGCACCTGAGGAGTGGCGCGATGGTGGCACCCATGGTTACCACTCCCATCGCGATATGGATGGCATTTTCATCGCTGCTGGTCCTGCGATAAAGCAACAACATCCGCTGCCGCGTTTTCAGAACATCCACATTTACCCGTTTATGGCGAAATTGCTAAGCCTTGAGCTACTGACGCCGATCGATGGTGACGAAACCGTTTTACAGCCTCTGATTTTAACGAAATAAGGGCTGCCCTTTCTGGCGGGGTGGGCGCATTTTAAAAGGCGTCCCAGCTCGGTGGGTCGCCGAAGTAGCCATCGATGAAGTCGATAAAGCTGCGCACTTTACTGGCGAGTAATTGGCGGTGTGCGAATACCGCGTAAAGTCCGAGAGGGGCGGGTGTCACGCCTGTCAGAATGGCCTGCAAGCGGCCAGCCGCGAGATCGACTCCGGCGATAAAGGTCGGTTGCAAAGCAATGCCTTGGCCGGCACACGCCGCGGCAACGAGCACGTCGCCATTATTGCTGCGCAATACTTGTTGTGCGTCATCTAAAACTGGTTCGCGCAAATAGCTGTAGTGCAAATATCGATGCGTCTGTAATGCGGCTAGGTCGGCAGGTTCACCATAGCGCGCAAGATACGCGGGTGCGGCGCAGTAGACTAAGCGAATCGGCGCAATGCGACGGGCAATGAGCGAGGACGATTCGAGTTGACCAATGCGTAAGGCAATATCAAAACCCTCCTCGACAATATCGACTTTGCGATCGTTGAGCTGCAAGTCGATGACCACTTCCGGATAGGCAGCCTGAAACGCCGCTAGCGCTGGCGGCAAATGGCGAATCGCAAACGATACCGGCGCGCTGATGCGCAGAACACCGCGCGGTTGCTGCTGCATACCGGTCAGTTGTAGTTCCATACTCTCGATATCGTCGAGTACCTGCTGGGCGCGTAAATAATAGGTTTGCCCAGCTTCGGTTAAATGCTGTCGCCGCGTAGTGCGATTTAGCAATCGAACATCAAGATCAGCTTCAAGTTGTGCGAGTGTTTTGCTAACAAGTTGCGGCGAAATATTGAGCTTATCCGCCGCGCCAACAAACGAGCCAGCGTCGACCACTGCCACGAATATGCGCATTGCTTGTACTTTATCCACTGTTTTACCTATCAATTAACCACGATTTGTAGTTAATAAAGCAAATTTTAAGGTATTAATCTATACCTAAGCGAGGCGTAAAGTAGCCACATCTTAAAACGTCATCGAGGATTTATTATGAACACAGCAAAATTTCGCACACTCTTACGCAGTAACGCCGGCTTCGCCGCACTTATTTTACGCGTTCCAGTCGGCATCATCTTGGCTGCGCATGGTGCGCAAAAACTATTCGGTTGGTTTGGTGGCTACGGTCTCGAAGGTACCGGACAATGGATGGCAAGTATCGGTCTCGAGCCTGGTTTTCTCATGGCGTTGCTAGCGGGTGCAGCTGAGTTCTTCGGCGGTCTCGCGTTGATACTGGGTATCCTGACGCGTCCAGCAGCGCTCATTTCGGCGGTTACCATGGTGGTGGCGATTTTCACGGTGCACTTTGAGAATGGCTTGTTCATGGCTAACAATGGTTATGAATTTGCCTTGAGCCTGCTGGCCGCCACTGCTGCCCTTACGGTTATGGGTGCGGGTCGTTTTTCACTTGATAATGCCATTGCAGGTAACTGATGAAATCACAGCAAGTCATCTTTGTGTCGCACGGTGGGGGCCCTTTGCCCCTGCTTGGCGATCCCCAGCATCAAGAGCTGACGATGCAATTGCGACAACTCGGCTCACGCATCGCCAAGCCGACTGCGATACTGGTGGTCAGTGCGCACTGGGAAGCGCTGCAGCCGACTGTAACAAGTGCCGCGCAGCCAGCGCTGCTCTACGATTATTACGGGTTTCCACCCGAATCTTACCAGCTCACGTATCCAGCGCCTGGGCATCCGCAACTGGCGCAGCAGATCGTCGCTACCTTGCACAAACATGGCATCACAGCAACGCTAGATGCACAGCGTGGACTCGATCATGGCGTCTTTGTGCCGCTTAAGCTGATGTTCCCGACTGCAGCTATTCCGGTGGTCCAGCTGAGCCTCAAGGCCAATCTCGACCCCCAGCAACACATCGATTTAGGACAGGCGTTAGCCGACTTGGAGTACGAAAACTTGCTGATTCTCGGCTCGGGCTTCTCGTTTCATAATATGCGGGCGTTTTTCGCGCCGCAAACGGAAGCTACTGAACGCCGTAATCAGGCATTTGAGAATTGGTTAAAATTGACCTTAACCGATACCCAATTGAATGAGAGTGAACGCCAACAGCGACTGATCCATTGGGAACAGGCACCCGAAGCACGCTTTTGTCACCCGCGTGAGGAACATTTGTTGCCGCTTTTAGTTTGCTACGGCGCCACGCGACGCGCTGCGGATAGCTATCAAATGGCACGAACTTTGGGCCGTACGGCCGGCATGTTTATCTGGTCCAAGCGATAATTCCGGCACTCATCCAAACCATTCCTTAGCTCGTAAGGAAAGCTTGGCGAGCATCGCAATGCCCGCGTCATACTGGCTCCAGTACAAAACAACAACACCCAAATACTGGAGCACAAACATGAACGCATTCGAAAAGAATCTACTTCGTTTAGGTATCGTCGCAAGTTTGGCAATGGCCGGCACAGCGCTGTATAACACCACTGTAGAACAGCCCAATCACTTCGAAACTTTAAATGTTGAGCGCATCAATATTGTTGAAGCCGACGGTACAGTTAAACTGCTGATCACCAACACCGAGCGTTTTCCGACTACCGAAGAAGTCAACGGCCGCGTACTGAACGAAACCCGTAAAAAGCGTTCGGGCATGTTGTTCTTCAACGAAGAAGGTATGGAAGCGGGCGGCTTGATTTTTGACGGCAGCAAAAATGAGCAAGGTCATAGTTCTGGTTTGTCGCTCACCTTTGATCAATACAACGGTGACCAAGTCATGCAGTTGTTGACGACTGATCAGGAACGCGGCGACCAACGTCGGGTGAGCTCGGCACTGGTTTTCAACGACCGTCCAGAGCACGAAACCCAAGATAAAGTGCGCGAGGTGATGCGTGAGATTGAACAAATCGAAGATCCGGCAGTGCGGCGCGCGAAAATTCAAGAGTATCAAGAGCAAGGGATTATCGGTGGCTCAACGCGCTTACTGCTCGGTAAAACCGGCTCACAAAATAACGGCTTGTTTTTGTTTGCGAAAGACGGTTCGCCACGGGCGATGTTTTATGTCGACGCTAACGACCAAGTTCAGTTACAGTTTATGAATGACAAAGGTGAAGTGACCCACTCATGGCCAGAACAGTAATGCTGCAACGTTTTATGCAGTTCCTCCACATCGACCGCGCCTTTTTAGGTGCGGTCTTTGTGTTTGCTTATATTTTTGTGATCAGCGTACGGCTTACGTCAGGCCAGTGGTCTTGGTATGTCTTCACGCCTGAAGGGCCGCTTGCGCAATTTATCCAGGCGCTGTTGATTTTCACGTTACTGCGGCTATTACTGAATCGGTTCGCCACCAGCGCACGTAAAAGCTATGTCAAAGCCAGCGTCGCAGCGCTCCTTGTCTATCTTGCAGCCGCCAACGCTCTAAGTCTGCTTATCGCGCTGAGCTTCGGAACCGTCGAACGCAATTTCAACAGCTATACGTTGCTGCTCAACAACGTCAATCTGGTCGTGCAATTCGTGCTGTTTGGTGGACTTTATTTGGCGTACAGCTACGCGCAGGACCTTAATCATGAGCGCACACAGTTGGCCAACTATCGCCAACAAGTGGCTGAATTACAGCTACAACAACTTAAACAGCAGTTGAATCCACACTTTGTTTTCAACGCCTTAAATGTGCTCGATGAACTGATTTATGCCGACACGCAACGGGCGAGCGACTACTTGAATGCGTTCGCGGAGCTTTACCGCGCAGTTTTAGAAGCCAGTGGCGAACGCCTCGTCAGCCTTGCGCACGAACTCAATTTCGCCAGCAATTACTTCAAGCTTATGCAGGTGCGCTACGGCGAGGGCTATACGCTGCAAGTACAAGGCGAGCCATCGGCACAGCGCTACTTACCGCCCTACAGCCTACAAGTGCTGATTGAGAACGCCTTGCAGCACAACCAAGCAAGTGCCACCCAACCGGTCGTCATCACTATCACCATCTCGGACGCTGACGTTACCGTGCATAACAACCGTCACCCTCGGCAACACGCGAAACTGTCTCACCAAGTCGGCTTAACAAGCCTTACCAAGCAATTTGCGGTGCTGACGCAACAGCCGCTCGAAATTAGGTCAACGGCAACGGAATTTAGCGTACGCATGCCGTTACTCACAACACAGGTAACGCAGCCATGACGAACGTCGTGATCATTGAAGACGAGCCTTTGGCGCGCGACAAATTACGTCGCATGCTACAAAACCTTGGCGAGCCAATTGAGGTTGTGGCCGAACTCGGTAGTGTTGCAGAGGTGAAACACTGGCTCGCAACTACCTCCCAAGCGGTTGATGTGATTTTCTCTGATATCGAGCTCAGTGACGGTAATGTCTTTGCGGCGTATGAACACGACATGCCGCCGGCACCTTTGATTTTCGTCACCGCTTACGACGCTTTTATGCTCGAGGCCTTCGAATCACAGGGTATCGCCTACTTACTGAAGCCGTATAGCGGCGCAAAGCTGGCGCAGGCATGGCAAAAGTTTAAGCAATTGACGCAAAAAGCCGCCGCACCGAGCGCGCATACGCAACCCGCAAACGAGCCCCTACAGCGCATCGCCATTAAAACTGCGCAACAAGTGTACTTTATGCGTACCGGTGAATTCGCTTACATCAAAGCCGATGGCAATCTCATCATGGGCTTTGATCAGCAAAACCGTCGTCATTATTTGCCATTCCCATCGCTGCAAGCGTTGGAGAAGCACCTCGATTCACGCCAATTTTTTCGCATCAATCGCAGCGAAATCGTTAATGTAGACGCTATCGACAAACTCGAACGTTACTGCAAAAACTCGTACTTGGTGTTACTCAAAAATGGCGCCCAACTCAAAACCAGTCAAAGCCGCACCAGCACGTTTAACCAATGGTTACGCTAAACCCCGGCGGCAATCTCGAAGCTGCGCAAACGTGCGGTATGGTCGTAGGCGTGACAGGTGAGCATCAGCTCGTTGACGCCGGTTGAGGCGACGAAGTCGCGTAAGTAAGTATGCACTTCTTCGGGCGTGCCGCAGGCGGTGTACTTCAGGGCGTGGTTGGCGCCCGCTAAAGAAACTGGATCAACTAAAGAATGAATGTCATCAACGGGCGCCGGTAAAGGCCCCGGATTGCCGCGGCGCAATGCGACAAACTGCAGTTGCATCGAGCTTTTCATCCGCAATGCCGCGTCGGCAGTGTCAGCCGCAAACACGTTCACTGCTGCCATCGCATAAGGCTCGGATAAGTAACGTGAAGGCTTAAATTCGCGCCGATAGGTATCTAAAGCAGCATGTAGGTGGTCGGGCGCAAAGTGTGAGGCAAACGCATAGGGCAGGCCGAATGCTGCTGCTAGCTGTGCGCCGTACAAGCTAGACCCCAAAATCCATACGGGCACATGCGAGCCTTGCCCCGGCACGGCGCGAATCTGCGCAGTATCATCGGCATCGCCCAAGTAGCCTAGCAACTCCCGCACGTCGTCGGGAAAACTAGATGCTGAGTTGTAGTCACGGCGCAGCGCACGCAACGTCACACCATCAGTTCCCGGGGCGCGACCCAAGCCCAAATCAACGCGGTCGCCATACAACGCCGCCAAGGTACCAAACTGCTCCGCCGCCACTAAGGGCGCATGATTAGGCAGCATAATGCCACCCGCGCCAATGCGAATCGTTGAGGTGACATTGCCAATATGCGCGAGTGCCACAGCCGTGGCCGCACTGGCAATACCCGTCATGTTGTGATGCTCCGCCATCCAGAAACGCTGGTAGCCCCAGCGTTCGGCATGCACAGCAATGTCGCCGGAGCGACGCAAGGATTCGCCCGCTGATGAACCAGCGGTAATCGGTGCTAAATCTAAAATCGAAAGAGGGACCACGAAAACTCCTCTGTTAACATGCTTAGTCTTTAAATTCGGTCGAACTCGCCCGCGCTTGACCATCGGCCGAGCGCGTGAACCGTTTATCGGTGCGTTCGGTGTAATCCATTAGCAGTATCGTAAGGTAAATCTTGGTAGGAAGCGACAGCACTACACCGATTGCACTCATCGCCGCGCCCAATATAAAGCCGCGATGGCCAATGGTGTCACTGGCGAAAGTCACCGCTAGCACGATGTGTCCACAGATCAGCAAGGTGACGCCAAGAATCATGGCAATTTTGAGCAAACGAACTTGTGTGGCTTCTGTCATCAGTGCTACCTCTACTGCATAATTTAGCGATGCCTTAACTATAAACCCATGTCGGTAATCGAAACAAATTGATAGCGATCAAGGTTTACTGCAATAAGCGCAATATTCAGCTAACCTTAAGCAAACTGTAAGAAAACTCATCTACTCTAAACCTACAAAACAGACCAAGGAGTCTACTATGCACTTACGCAAAATCGCATTCGTTGTCGCCGCAGCAGCTACACTGGCAGCTTGCAGTGGCGCCAAAGAAGTCACCCAATGCACGGTCGCGCCGATGAGCGATTGGCAGGACCAAGCACAATTCCAATTGGAATTGGTGAATCAAGGCTACGATATCAACGAATTTAAAGTCACCGAAGGTAACTGTTATGAAATTTACGGTACCGACGCAGACGGCAAAAAAGTTGAAATCTACTTTAACCCAGTGAACGGTGAAGTCGTCAAACGTGAAGAGCACTAAGCAGCGCACTGCCATGATGGTGCGGATCTGGCATCCGCTGATCCGCATCATTCATTGGAGTTTAGTGGCGATTTTTATCGCCAACTATTTTGTTTTAGAAGCTGGCAGTGATTGGCATCAATGGCTTGGCTACGCAGCGGTAGCACTTATCGCGGTACGCATTATATGGGGTTTTATCGATCCTGGTTTCGGTAACTTTAAAACCGTTCACCTGAGTCAAGCTGCAATCAAAAGCCACTTTTCCCACCTTAAACAGCGCCATCTGCCGATCAAGTCGGGGCACAATCCGCTTGGCTGGCTTATGGTGTTTGCGGTGATTGCCCTGTTCACCGGGCTGGGTGTGACCGGCTTTATGATGGAAGAAATCGACGCACTGTTTGGTAATTCAACGCTCGAAGAAGTCCATGGGTGGCTTGCCGACATCCTTTACGCCGCGGCAATTGTTCATGTAGTGGCTATTCTCATCACCGGTTGGCGCGGCCGCATCGAACTGATACGACCGATGATCACCGGTAAACGTCGGGTGCGCTAAAAAGCGCAACCCGTTACGGGCGACGGCGCCCCGTCATCGTCTGCAACACACCATCGCGACGAATCAGACCATGCTGAAGGGCGGCAGCCACGTGCACTAGAATCAGCACGATAAAGGCCAAGGCTACCCAGCCATGCACTTCTCGCAACATCCCGTACACTGCTAAATCCACCTCAAGCAACGCGGGTAGGGTCAGCACTCCAAACACTTCGAGCGGGCGACCGGCCGCATTTTGCATCAGATAGCCACTTACTGGCATGGCAAGCATACAGGCGTAGAGCCCGATGTGGCTCAACCGCGCACTGACGCGTTGCCATGCAGCCAGGTCTGCAGGCAACGCGGGCGCTTGGGTGCGCATGCGTACCCAAAGCCGAATCAGCACCAGCACCAAGGCGACCAAACCAAATGACTTGTGCAACTGCAATAAGGTTAGCTGCCACGGCTCTAGCGCGCGCACCATGGTCAGTCCCGCAAAGAGTAAGGACAGGAGAAGCAAGGCCATCGACCAGTGTAACCACCGCGCAGCGCGGCTAAATTGCGGTACCTTACTCATGTTATTGCTCCCGTGCGCGGCGGCGATACGACTCGGCATAGGCGGCCGAACGTGCGCGCAAAATTTTATCTGCGGTAGGGGCCATGCCGTCTGGCAACACCAACGGATCAAAATTAATGGCGTTACAGTCACCCTCGAGTTGCGCAGTGGCGCTGCGCAATACAATTTGACCGGCGACAATTTCAGTACGCGCTGCTGGCCACAACACCGTTGGGTCAGTTTCGTCGTCGCTGGCCTCCGCCAAGGTGAACACTAAATCAAATACCACCGGTTGTTCGCGTAAACGCGCAGTGAACTCTTGTTGCAGCGCATCGTCACTGTCAGCAAACTCTGCAGGAACAGTATCTACCAGCTCAGCACGCGGCACCGCGCGCCAACGCACGGCTTGGCGTTCGCCGTTGGCAGCAACCAGATAAAACGCATTAATGCTGTGGTACACCTCGGTGGCAAAGCTGCCGCTGGCGCGATATCCAGCCGCCCATTCACGAAAGGTTGCACTTTCAGGGTGTTCAGCAAAAAACTGCTGAATGGTGCCATTACCAAGCGCCACTAATTGCTGATAAAAATCTTGCGGATGACGCACCGCCATCACGGGTGGCGTGTTCATTGCGGTGCGCCAGACGTCACCTGCCGCAGTCTCGATACTGAGCGCTAAGCTGCGTACTGGTGCTTTTAAATCGGGTGCCATTGGATTGTTACCGGCAATCGAAATACGCCCTTGTAGCGGTGTTGAGCCCGCTGCAAACAGCGTCGCTGTTGAATAATCAGCCAACGCGCCACTACTGACAAAGTCACCAGCGACACAAAAGCCTTTGGCATGAGCGCGGCGAAAGCCTTCATGTGGGGTGGCGCCTTGTTGTAAATCGACAAAGTCCTGTGCATCGACCTTGCTTGACGGGAATCCTGTTGCGGCAACGTAAAATGCTAAGGCTAGCGCGCCAACCAGCACCCCTACCAAAGCATATCGCCACCAGCTGACTGCTTGTGCCATGATCAATCACTCCAACAAAATCTTGAATTCAAGATAAATGAATAGTAGTTTGAATTCAAGATAAATAAACCACGTGAGGGATTACCTGCCAATGGACGCTTTAGATCACATTCAACAACTTTGGGCTAAGCAAATGCCAGAGCTTGATACATCGAGCATGGCGCTCATTGGCCGATTACAGATTTTGCACAAGCAATTAACCCAAACAATGTCGCAAACCTTTCGTCAATTCCAGCTCACTGATGCGGGTTTCGATGTGTTAGCGACTTTGCTACGCAGTGGCCCACCACACGCGCTAACGCCCAAACAGTTGCTTGAACAGCTGCTCGTCACTTCAGGTTCAATGACCAGCCGCATAGACTCGCTTGAAAAGCAGGGCCTTATTGCGCGCACTATAGGCATAAACGACAAACGTCAGCGCCAAGTACAGCTAACCCCTAAAGGAAAAACAACTATCGAGCAGGCGATTAAGGCACACGTGGAGACACAGAAAAGGCTACTAAGTGTGCTGATCGAGCAGGAACAACGGGATTTAACAGAAATGCTGCGCACCTTTATGGCGCGCAGCGCACAAACTTAAGATTCGAGTTTTGCGTCAAGGGTGATTTCGGCTTTGAATAGCTTGGAAATTGGACAGTTTTCTTTGGCAGCTTCGGCCGCTTCCAGGAATTTATCAACATCAGCACCAGGAATTTTGGCGCGTAATTCTAAGTGAATTTTCGGTACGGCAAAGCCACCGTCTTGTTCTTCAAGGTGCACTGTCGCTTTGGTATCAATGCTATCGGCGACCATGTCATGCTCGCCCAACACCATCGACAAGGCCATTGAAAAACAGCCCGCATGTGCAGCACCAATGAGTTCTTCAGGATTGGTGCCTTTACCATCTTCAAATCGAGTACCAAACGAATACTGCTGCTCGTCGAGCACACCACTTTGCGTTGAAACAGTACCTTTACCGTCTTTCAAACCACCTTGCCAATGAGCAGATGCAGTGCGTTTCATAAGTACCTCCTTTTTAAAAGTGTACCTATAGTGTAGTCGCTACCCCCGGCTAAAGATCAAGTTAGCGGGTGCCGAATATCTTATCTCCCGCATCACCGAGCCCCGGTACGATATAGCCATGCTCGTTCAGATGGTCGTCGAGCGCAGCAGTATAAATCGGTACTTCGGGGTGGACAGCCGTCACTTTTTCAACGCCTTCAGGGGCGGCGACGAGCACCAGCACGCGAATGTCGGTGCAACCCTTGGCCTTGAGCATATCAAGCGTTGCGATCATGGTGCCGCCAGTGGCAAGCATGGGGTCGATGACCAATGCGGTACGGTTGTCGATTTCACCGGCTAACTTTTCAAAATAAGCCACAGGTTCAAGAGTTTCTTCATTACGATAAAGGCCAACCACACTGACCTTTGCCGCCGGCAGTGAGCTCAAAACACCGTCGAGCATCCCTAGGCCCGCACGTAAAATCGGCACCACAGTGACTTTCTTGCCTTTGATACGCTGCACCTTGATGCGCGCACCGTCCCAGCCCTCAATTTCCTGCTCGACCAACGCAAAATCTTTGGTTGCTTCATAGGTCAACAGGTTGCCAAGTTCATTGGCAAGTTCGCGGAAGCTTTTAGTCGAAATACCAGCTTCGCGCATGAGTCCGAGTTTGTGTTGGATCAAAGGATGGTCGATTACGTGTAGCGTCATGCTCTTTACTCGTAGTAGCTTGATTGGTACAAATGATTGACGGTAATTCTAGGTCAAAGGGAAGTGTCATGCAGCTATTGCTACGAATTTTATTGTCTAGCGTCATGTTAGTAGGCCTGACGGGCTGTGTTGGCGGCAGCCAAACGGCAGAAAGCGAGCCGGCGATCGCGCCACCCGATGCTGAAACACTCGCACTCGGACAGAAACAATTTAAATACAAATGCGCCGCATGTCACAGCATGGAAGCAGGCGAAAATAGTCTGTTTGGACCTCATCTGAGCGGCATCGTCGGACGTCAAATTGGCACGCTGGCAGACTATTCATTCACCGAAATTGTCGCCGATCATGATTTTGTTTGGACGCGTCAGCGTTTAGACGACTGGTTGTTTGACCCGCAAACCATGGTTCCAGAAATGTGTATGCCTTTCCTTGGCTTACGCAACCCCACGCAGCGCCTGGCTTTGCTGCGTTATTTGGAATTTGCTGAGGTTGCCAAGTGAAGTTTCCGATTAACGTAATCTGATTTTTCAATCATCTTTGCCAGTCCTAATCTGCGAAAACTAGTCTATAGTAGTTTTGCTATATCGACATCTCCTAAACTACATAGCAAAGGTGATAACAATGATGAAAAAAACTTTACCCCTCGTGTCTGCTTTGGCACTAGCGGTGTCCATGGGAGTTGCATCTGTTGATGTATCTGCTCAGGAAGCTAAAAGCAAAATGTTCTGGTGGCCAGATCAACTCGATTTGACCCCTCTGCGTGACCACGACGTTACCTCTGACCCGTACGGCGATGACTTCGACTACGCCGAAGCCTTCAAACAAGTCGACCTCGAGCAGCTTAAGGCTGACATCGAAGCGCTGATGACTGATTCGCAAGATTGGTGGCCTGCTGACTACGGTCACTACGGTCCGTTCTTTATCCGCATGGCCTGGCACGGTGCTGGTACTTATCGGGTGAATGATGGCCGCGGTGGTGCAGGCGGTGGTCAACAGCGTTTTGAACCACTCAACAGCTGGCCAGATAACGTCAGCCTCGATAAAGCGCGCCGCTTGCTGTGGCCAATCAAGCAAAAGTATGGTCGTAGCGTATCTTGGGCCGATTTGATGGTGCTCACCGGTAACGTTGCGCTAGAGTCGATGGGCTTTAAAACCTATGGCTTCGCTGGTGGTCGTGAAGACGAATGGGAACCTGACAATGTGTACTGGGGCCCAGAAAAGCAATGGCTTGAAGACAAGCGTTACAGCGGCGACCGTGAACTTGAGAAACCACTTGCCGCAGTGCAAATGGGCTTGATTTACGTCAACCCAGAAGGTCCAAACGGTAATCCTGATCCATTGTTGGCAGCCAAAGATATTCGCGAGACTTTCGCGCGCATGGCGATGAACGATGAAGAAACTGTGGCACTTATCGCCGGTGGTCACACCTTCGGTAAAGCGCACGGTGCACATAAGCCTGAAGAATGTTTAGGCGCTGAGCCTGCAGCAGCCCCAGTTGAAGAGCAAGGTTTCGGTTGGAAAAACAAATGTGGTAAAGGCCACTCGGAAGACACCATTACTTCTGGTTTAGAAGGTGCATGGTCAGTCAATCCGATTGCTTGGACCACCCAGTACCTTGATAACCTGTTCGGTTTCGAGTGGGAGCAAACCCGAAGCCCTGCTGGTGCTATTCAGTGGATCCCCGTCGACGGTCAAGCGTCGAACTTGGTACCTGACGCGCATATCGAAGGCAAGCGTCACGCGCCAATTATGTTCACTACCGACTTGTCGCTGAAATTTGACCCTGAGTACCGCAAAATCGCGAAACGCTTCCAAGAAAATCCGGAAGAGTTTGAGTTAGCCTTTGCCAAAGCTTGGTTCAAACTGACACACCGTGACATGGGACCACGTGCACGTTACATCGTGGACACCTCACCAGCGGAACCTTTGCTGTGGCAAGATCCAATTCCTGAAGTTGATTTCACTTTGATCAACGACAGTGATGCAGCCGACATTAAAGCGTCGATTCTTGACACTGACCTGACCGTTGCTGAATTGGTACGTACTGCTTGGGCCGCTGCTTCGAGCTTCCGTGGCACCGACATGCGTGGTGGTGTGAATGGTGCACGCATCGCACTGGCGCCACAAAACGAGTGGGCGGTGAACGACCCAGAAGAGCTCAATCGTGTGCTGGGCGTGTTAAAAGAAGTGCAAGCCGACTTTAACGACGGTCAACGCGGTGACAAACGCGTGTCATTGGCAGACGTTATTGTACTTGGCGGTGCTGCAGCCATTGAAAAAGCTGCTGCCGACGCTGGTTACGACGTGACCGTGCCGTTTGCGCCAGGTCGTACTGACGCTACGCAAGAAATGACCGACGTGCAGTCGTTCAGCTTCTTGGAGCCAACTGCTGATGGTTTCCGTAACTACTACAGTGCTGATAGCCGCATGTCGCCAGCCGAAATGTTAGTTGATAAAGCCGACTTGCTGACGCTGACCGTACCAGAACTGACCGTACTCGTTGGTGGTATGCGTGCTTTAGGCGCTAACTACGATGACGTGCAACACGGTGTCTTTACCGACCGCCCAGGTCAACTGACCAATGACTTCTTCGTTAACTTGCTAAGCATGGATAACGAGTGGAAGCAGGGCGACAGCGAAGGCGTTTACGAAGGTTATGACCGCGCGAGTGGTGAAATGAAGTGGACCGCAACACCAGTTGATTTGATCTTCGGCTCGAACTCAGAACTGCGTGCGATTGCGGAAGTTTACGCGCTGAGCGACTCAAACGAGAAGTTCGTTAACGACTTCGTCGAAGCATGGGTAAAAGTGATGCGTTTGGATCGCTTTGACCTCGACAGCTAAGCCGAAACACATACAAGTACAAGGCGCCTACGGGCGCCTTTTTTGTGGTTAAGTTTCACTGCATAGTCAATAAACCGTCACCGGGCTGTCACCTAAGTGCTTGATCATAAGCGCTTCCAAACACGGAGGCGCTTATGACTTACAGCAAACATCAATTGGCTATCGATACTCTGTTTCTGTCCGATATTCATTTAGGCACTATTTCGTGTCACGCCGAAACCTTACTTGAATTCTTAAAGATGGTGCATTGTCGCCGCGTTATATTGGTGGGTGATATTGTTGATTTGTGGTCTATAAAAGCCAAACGTCGCGGCCTTTGCGATGCGCAACTACAAGTGGTGAAGCAACTCTTAGCGATGGCGCGTGAAGGTATTGAGATCGTCTATGTGATGGGCAACCACGATGCCGGTTTTCGTAAGATCCTCGCCGACTATCCGTTTGATTATGGCATCACCAATATCAAGCTGTGTAATCAGCATGTCCACCAAACACGTCAAGGCAAGCGCTTTATTGTGGTGCACGGCGACCAATTTGATAATCAAGTGCGCTGTCCACAACTGCTGAGCTCACTTGCCGATAGTATTTATAGCGGTCTGTTGCTGGTCAATCGTTGGTGGAATCGGCGCCGCACGCATCGGGGAGAGCACTATTTCAGCCTTGCTAAAGCGGTTAAATCACGCTCAACGCGCGCGTTACGTTATATCCATGATTATCAACTGGCGGCGGCCGATTATGCTGCGCGCAAACATTTCGATGGCATTATTTGCGGTCATATCCACGTGCCAGCCATGCTTGAAATCGACAATGTCAGCTACCTGAATACGGGTGATTGGCAAGACTCGTGCACCGCCATTGTTGAGCACCTGAATGGCGAGCTCGAGCTACTCGAAGTGCCAGCGTGGTTGCGCAGTCGCAATGCCGAGAAACTGTTGCCTCAGATAGTTGCGTAAATACCCTTACAACTGTCATAAAAACGTCATACTAAGTGTCGGTGCATCACGTAAAGTAATAACGTGATGTAACCGAGGGTAATGCATGAAATTCTTTCCTAAAGAGCTCAGTTGGTTAGCCTTTAACGAGCGCGTATTACAAGAAGCTGCTGATAAAAGCGTGCCAGTCGTTGAGCGGATGCGCTTTTTAGGTATTTTCTCGGCCAACATGGATGAATTTTTCCGTGTCCGTGTCGCCGACGTGCGGCGGAAAATCTTTTATGCACAAACCCCAAGCGAGCATGAACAAGCCGAAAAGCTGATGTCCCAAATTCAGCAAACCGTGGTGCGCCAACAAGAGCGTTTCGAAGCCATCTATCAAGATGTCATCAAGGCACTCGCGAAAAAGAATATTGCCGTTATCGATGAAACTCAAACCACTGAGCAAGAACGCGAATGGCTAACGCAGTATTTTCACGAAAAGATTAAGCGCTATATTGTGCCGCTGCTGATTGGCCCCACCACCAATATGATTCAGGCCATTAATCAAGACGCCACCTACATGTGTGTGGAAATCAAGCTCGGCAAGAGTGTGCGTTATGCAGCACTCGAAGTGCCTACCGACGAGTTGTCGCGCTTTTTAAAGCTACCCTTTAAGAGCTTGAAGCGGAAAAAGCGCGTGATCATGCTCGATAACGTGATTCGTTTATGCATCGATGAGCTGTTCAAGGGCATTGTGCCTTACGACTCGTTGCGTGCCTTTTCGTTTAAAATGACGCGCGATTCCGAATATCGCTTGCCGCACGATATTGACCAAAGCGTGCTTGAGCGCATGGAGGAGGGCTTGCGTCAGCGTTTTGAGGCTGAGCCTGTGCGCTTGGTCTACGACAGCAGCATGCCGAAAGATATGCTGTATTTTTTGCATCATCAGTTGGGGCTGACGACCCATGATTCACTGGTGGCTGGCGGCCGTTACCGCAATACCCGCGATTTTGCCAGTTTCCAGAACTGGGGGCACAAATCACTGTTAAACCCGCCGATGCCGCCGCTTGAGCATCCGCATTTTGTCAAACATCGCAGCGTCTTTGATGCCATTGCCGAGCAGGACATTCTGCTTTACTACCCCTATCACAAGTTCGCGCACCTTACCGAAGTGATTCGCCAAGCCGCTTACGATCCCTTGGTACAGAGCATCCAAATTTGTATTTATCGTGTCGCGCCACATTCGCGTATCGTACATTCGCTCGTTGAAGCGGTGAATAACGGCAAGAAAGTAACAGTGCTGGTCGAGCTCCAAGCGCGTTTTGACGAAGAAGCCAATATCGAGTGGGCGAAACGCATGACCCACGAGGGCATACGCGTGATATTTGGTATTCAGGGGCTGAAAGTGCACTCCAAGCTGATTTTGATCAAGCGCAAGGAGCAAAAGACGCTGAAGCGTTATGCGCATATTGGCACTGGTAACTTCAATGAAAAAACCGCACAAATCTATACAGACTTCAGCTTATTCACCGCAGATCGCAGCATTTGTGAAGACGTAGAGCAAGTGTTTCAGTACTTAGAGGCGCCTTATCGACGCTTCCGCTTCAATCATTTGCTGGTATCACCGGTGAATTCACGCGACCGTTTAGACGATCTTATCGAGACCGAAATTGTGCATGCACAGCAAGGCAAACGCGCGGAGATTTTCGTCAAGGTCAACAATTTGGTCGATGAAGGCATTATCACTCGACTGTACCGTGCATCTCGTGCTGGGGTTCGCGTCCGCGCCATTGTGCGCGGTATGTGTGCGCTGCGTGCTGGCGTTGCCGGCGTCAGTGAAAACATCGAAATCATAAGCATTGTTGACCGTTTTCTTGAGCATCCGCGGGTCTATTGCTTTCATAATGCCGGACAAGAACGTATCTTTATTTCTTCAGCTGACCTTATGGCGCGCAATCTCGATGATCGGGTTGAGGTCGGTTGCCAAATTCAAGCCCAAGAGCTACAGCAACAAATCAAAACGATTCTTGAGCTACAATGGCAAGATACCACCAAAGCTCGCGTGCTCGATGCCGAACAAAAGAATACCTATCGACCGCGTGGTAACCGTAAGAAGATCCGCTCACAGCTAGCTATTTACGACTACTTAAAAGCTCAAGCCCAAGCCCCCAAGGGAACTGTTGAATGAGTAATGGACCGCAATTCGCCGCACTTGATTTAGGCTCGAACAGTTTTCACCTGATCACTGCGCGTGTCATCGATCAACATTTGCAGCCACTGCTGCGATTTAAGCAAAAGGTGCGCTTAGCCGAAGGCCTACGCAACAACGGTAAGTTGACCGAAGAGGCCATGCAGCGCGGACTCGATGCGTTGCAATTATGCGCGCAGCGGCTTGAAGGTTTTACCAGCGAACAAGTGCACGTGGTTGCCACTCACACCTTACGCGAAGCGCGTAACAGCGATGTGTTTTTAGCGCGAGCTGCGGCGATTCTACCCTTTCCGATCACAATTATTTCGGGTCATGAAGAAGCGCGTTTAATCTACCGTGGCGTGGCCCAAACCAGTGCCAATGTCGGCAAACGGCTGGTTATTGATATCGGTGGCGGCAGTACTGAAATGGTGGCTGGTAATGAGTTTGAGCCAGAGCTGTTGACCTCACGCTCCATTGGTTGTGTCAGCTACACCGAGCGCTTTTTTAGCAAAGGCAAGCTTAGCGCTAAGCGCTTTAACCGCGCGTTGACCGCGGCGCGCAGTGAGCTTGAGCCGATTGCCCAAAGCTTCCGCAAGTTCCAAGCACAGCAAGTGATTGGCACCTCAGGCACCATGAAGGCAATTGCACAATGGTTACAAGCGCGCGATCAATCACCGCCTGACCGCATTACGCGTGCGCAGCTTGAGCAGTGTATGCAAGAAGTGCTGCAACATTCGCTGATTAGCAACTTTACCGCGCCAGGTATCGATAGTGAACGCTTACCGATTTTGCCGGCAGGCTTAGCTATTTTGATTGCGATTATGGATGAGCTTGAACTCAACGAACTGATGACCCACGATGCTGCTCTCCGCGAAGGGGTTTTGTACGAACTGGCGGAGCGGGCTATCGAGCACCGCGATGTGCGTGAACGTACCGTAGACGGCATGGCGGCGCGCTACCGTATTGATGAGATTCAAGCCGCGCGGGTGATTGAGACCGTGCAGCACCTGCTTAAACGGGCGGCTAAGCCGTGGGGTATCCGCGCCAAAGAATGGCAACCCTTAGTCACTTGGGCAGCACGTTTGCATGAAGTTGGCTTACAGATTAACTCCAGCGCGATTCAAGCACACTCCGGCTACATCTTAGCCAATGCTGACATGCCCGGCTTCAATAAAGAAGAACAAGCCGTACTCGCCGCCTTGGTGCGGCAGTTCCGCAAAAAAATCCAAATGGAGCGGGTGCCGTTGTTGTATTTGTATCAACAACAAGATTTGCATCGCGTACTTGGCTTATTGCGACTGGCCGTGCTGTTTAATACGGACCGGCAGCCGTCACAGTTGCTCAAAGACGTTCAGGCAGGTGGCGATTGGTTGGTGCTGCAGCTTACCGAACAAGGGCAAAGCAATCCGATGTTGGTGGCCGATTTAGAGAATGAAATTAAACAACAAGCAAAATTAGGAGTGCAGCTACGCTTCCATGCGTAACCACACTAAAAACGCTTTAGAATGCGAAACTTGCGCCCAACTTGAACACGGTACCGTCGCCGTTACCTTCAATGCCGGCGATGCCATGCAAGTTCTCAGTAAATAGGACGCGGCCTTCGACCCCAAAAGTGGTGTCGTCAGCGTCGTCGACATCGACATAGTTGGCGTAACCTTTGACATGGAAAGTATTGCTAATCACTTGATTGATACCGGCCTTCACGCCGTAGCCGTCTTCTTCGGTGGTAAAGTTGTCAGACTCGCCTTCAAAACGCACCCACGCCGGTTCAACAAACAAGTGTGAGGTACGACTCAGCGGAAATAAAAAGCCCACACCGGCGCGCCAAGTGTCAACATCCACGTCAACCCGCTGCCCGCCAATATTGTAATCTTCGCCGAGGCGGTCATAAGAGCCGATAATATAAAAGTTTTCGGTGATCAGCTTAGAGCCTTCGATTTGAAAGCCCGTCGGCTCATAGTCGACACCGAGAAAGTCGTCATCATCGTAGTTTGCTGACAAGTAGTTTACCGATACATAATCGTAGACCGGTGTGTCATCAGCAACGGCTGTACCGCTAGCAAGTAGCGCGAGCGCAGAAGTAGAGAACAAAAGCTTTTTCATGACTAACCTCCCTATTGATGGTTAGCCATTAGTTTAGGCTTCGCACACCGTGGTACAAGGCGGTCGATGTTAAAACTTGTGTTAAGAGAGGGGCTTGATGGTTTAGGCCGCTACCGCAGTCACCCGATTCCGACCGTTCGCTTTACTACTGTGCAAGGCTTTGTCGGCGCGATTGATCAGGCGATTTAAGGTTTCGTTAGGCAGCAATTGGGTTACACCAATGCTAATTGAAACGGCAAGCTCGTCTTTAAGGAGTTCTTGCCAACGAAAGTCTTTAACCGTGCCACGAATACGCTCGGCTAGCAGTTGTGCGTTTTCGAGTGTGGTATTCGGCAGTAACACTAAAAACTCCTCGCCACCCCAGCGCCCAATCACATCGTGTTGACGCAGCTCGGTGCGCAGCAACTTGGTGAGACAGCAGAGCACTTCATCGCCTTTTTGGTGACTGAAAATATCATTGATCAGCTTGAAGTGGTCGGCATCAATCAAGAGCACGCTGAGCGGCATCGCAAATCGCTCTGCGCGTGAAATTTCCGCTTCACCGACTTCTGTCATGTGCCGCCGATTCTTCAGCCCCGTTAACATGTCGGTGCTTGCCAATTTGCGCAACGCACGTTGCCCTTCGATGACCGTTTCGATGTAAAACAAAGCCAAGTAACTAAACATGGCGAACACCACCGTCAAATTAAACAGGTTCACACCATCGAGCGCCGCACGAGACACTAAAGGCTGTAGCGGTGGAATCAGCTCAGACATGACAAAGAGTCCAGTGTAGAGCACCCACAACACCAGCAACGCTGCAATCGCCTTCGACCGCTTGAGCGTAACCGCAAGTGCCGGAATGAAGACCAGCAAGTAGTAATGAAAGCCGCTGCCCCAGCCAATCAAGAGAATGCCAAGCGCGGCATGAATCACGACTTCCGACCAAATCAGCCCAACCCCAAGCTTATTTTTGCGTTGCCTAATCGCCCAATAAGCAATTGCATACACCGTCATACTTCCAACACTCACCCACGCTAATATGGGCGAGCCGACCGCAAGGAAAATAAGCAGAAATAGCAAATTGGTACTTCCGGCAATCACGCAAGTACGCAGGGCGACCCGCCAAAATTGCGGGCGTGCTGAGGGAGTGGTTCGGCGCTCCGTGCGGTTCATGTAAGTTCCTTATCGCATCCAAGCTCAAATTAAGCTTTAATAAACAAAAATAGAACAAAATCACCAGTTATGGGAACCAAACTCAAAAAAAACTTCCCCCACCCAACACATATGGATTACCATATATAACGATTAACGATTAACGATTAACGATTAACGATTAACGATTAACGACCATGCACATTCTCTTCGTCTGTACCGCCAACTCAGCCCGCAGCCTCATCGCTGAAGCGCTGCTACAACAACTGGCCGGTGACCGCATGCACGTCAGCAGTGCAGGAACCGAGCCCACCACGGCGCATCCCCGCGCGCTGGCAGCCTTGCAGCGTCGTGGCATCGCTACCGATAACCTGCGCTCGAAATCACTTGATGGTTTGGCGGATACGCAATTTGATTACGTGATTAGCTTGTGTGACCGCGCGCGCAAAGAGTGCCAACCCCTTTTTCGCGGGCAAAACTTTATCAGTTGGGACTTCCCTGACCCGGTGGCAGCAGACACTGACGCGGCCTTTGATAAAACCGTGCATGAGCTGAGCGAACGTATTCGCATGTTTTTGCTGATTCAAGATAAACGCGACACCACCAAGCACCTGTTCAACGCGCCCACGGACTTCTTCAAAGTAATGGCGGATCCGTTGCGCCTACAGATGTTGCTATTGTTGCACCGTGGTGAACTGTGCGTGTGTGACTTGGTCGATGCTACTGGCATGTCGCAACCAAAGGTCTCGCGGCATTTGGCGCAATTGCGTGAATATGGCTTGTTGCTGGACCGTAAAGATTCACGCTGGGTTTATTACCGACTCAACCCAGCCATGCCCGATTGGATGGCGAAAATTATCGCCACCACTGCTGAATACAACCCAATGAAAAGGACGACGTCATGACAATTAAAGTAGGTATTAATGGCTTTGGCCGCATCGGTCGTTTAGCGATGCGCATTGCTGCAGCGCGCGATGATCTCGAAGTGATACAGATCAACGACCCAGGTGGTGATGCCAAAACCTTCGCGCACTTGCTGGAGTTTGATTCGGTGCATGGTCATTGGGATGCAGCTATCAGTGCGGATGATGCAAGTATTACCGTAAACGGCAAAACGATGAGGTTTACTCGCGAGAAAACCATTGAAGACAACGACTGGAGTGCTTGCGATGTAGTACTCGAGGCGTCGGGCAAAATGAAAACAGTGGCGGTATTGCAGGGCTATTTAGAGCAAGGTGTGAAGCGTGTCGTGGTGTCAGCGCCGGTCAAAGAAGCGGGTGCGTTGAACATTACCATGGGCGTGAACGATCATCTGTTTGACCCAGCTCAGCATCGTATTATCACGGCAGCGTCTTGTACCACTAACTGCTTAGCGCCAGTGGTCAAAGTTCTGCATGAACAAATTGGTATCAAGCACGGTTCGATCACTACCATTCATTCAATTACCAATACGCAGAGTATTCTCGACACGCCACACAAGGATTTGCGCCGCGCGCGTGCTTGTGGCGAGAGTTTGATTCCAACTTCAACCGGCTCAGCCACTGCCATTATTGAGATCTTCCCAGAGCTAAAAGGGCGCTTAGATGGTCACGCGGTGCGGGTTCCGCTGGCAAATGCCTCGTTGACCGATTGCGTGTTTGAGCTTGAGCGTGCAACGACGGTGGAAGAAGTGAACGCGCTCTTCAAAGCAGCGGCAGAGCACGAACTGAAAGGTATTTTAGGTTACGAAGAACGCCCACTGGTCTCCATCGATTACCGCACCGACCCACGCTCGAGTATTGTTGATGCGCTGTCGACTCGCGTCGTGAACGGCACCCATGTGAAGGTCTACGCTTGGTACGATAACGAGTGGGGCTACGCTAATCGTGCCACTGAACTCGTTGCCAAGGTGGGGGCATGTTAAGCACGCTGAGCCCGGCAGTGCGCCAGTACTTGATTGTTACTGGTAACTATTGGGCATTCACCCTTACCGATGGTGCGTTGCGCATGCTGGTGGTGTTGCACTTCCATCAGTTGGGATACAGTGCGCTTGAAGTTGCCATGTTGTTTTTGTTTTACGAGTTTTTTGGCGTGGTCACCAACCTCTTCGGTGGGTGGCTAGGCGCGCGCTGGGGGCTCAACCGCACAATGAACATCGGGCTTGGCCTGCAGCTAGTGGCATTAGCGATGTTGTTGGTCCCGGCCAGTTGGTTAACTGTGGTGTGGGTCATGGCCGCCCAAGCATTGTCCGGAATCGCCAAAGATCTCAATAAAATGAGTGCCAAAAGCACGATAAAGCTGTTGGTGTCGGACCAACAGCAAGGCACTCTATACAAGTGGGTGGCGCTGCTGACCGGTTCCAAGAATACCCTCAAAGGCGTCGGCTTTTTCTTGGGTGGCTTGTTATTGACTGTCATTGGCTTTCAGGGCGCGGTTGCGGCAATGCTAGCGATGCTGGCGCTGGTTTGGATACTGAGTCTAGTCACGCTCAAACAAGACACAGGCAAAGCTAAGTTCAAACCCAAATTTCGCGAGATGTTATCGAAAAGCCGTGCGATTAATGTGCTTTCGGCGGCACGTTTCGCGTTGTTTGGCGCTCGCGATGTTTGGTTTGTCGTTGCGTTACCAGTATTCCTAGTCACTCAGCTGCAATGGCAGCAGTGGCAAGTCGGTAGTTTTTTGGCGCTCTGGGTGATCGGTTACGGTATCGTACAGGCTTTCGCACCGCGTTTTACGCGCAGTGCTGTGCTGTCGTTACGCACTCTTACTATGATCTGGGGTACTTTGTTGACGGCAACGCCATTGCTTTTGATCGCTGGCATCGGCAGTGACTGGCCGCTCGACTCTGTCATCATTGCTGGGTTGGCGCTGTTTGGCTTCTGCTTCGCGGTCAACTCATCGTTGCACAGTTACTTAATCGTATCTTATGCACGTGCCGACGGTGTCTCACTGGATGTCGGCTTTTATTACATGGCGAACGCCGCGGGGCGACTGCTCGGAACGGTACTATCGGGGTGGCTCTATCAAACCTATGGCTTGCTCACTTGCCTGCTGGTTTCGGCAATTTTGCTGGTTTGTGCTACTTTGGCTATAGGGCAATTACCGCTGCGGCCGACGGAAAATGCAGCGCATTTACAAGGAAAAGACTGATGAAAATGACTTCTATTCTGACTGCTTGCGCACTGAGTGCGGCTGCACTGCTAGCGCTACCAAGCACGGCAAAAGGTTCTCTGACGATGTTGTCTGAAGGCGAGCGGGTCCGCGCTGAATTTATTGATGGTGATTATCTACGCATGGAGTCTGGTGACCCCGAGCAGGGCTACATGCTGATGCGTGATGGTAAGCTTTATTCTGTAGCTAATCAGGGTGGCATGACCATGGTCATCGACATTGCCGACGCCATGCGCATGATGGGTGATGCAATGGAAGTGCCGCAAGACGATCTCAATAATGAATTTGAGGGCTTTGTTTCGTTAGAGGCAACTGGGCGCACCACCACTGTTGATGGGATTGAGGGCGAGTATTATTTACTCACCACGAAAGAAAATGACGGCACCGAGTCAACTGAAGAAATATTGATGACGGATAACCAAGTGGTCGTCGACTTCAATCTCGCCATGCTCAATATGGTTGAAATTATGCTCGACGCCATGGGTGAGGAACTGCCGGAAGGCTTTGCTCATATGCGCGCCAACACTGTGGAAAAAGGTTTGGGCGTGATGCAGCAAGACAACAATTATGAACTTACCGACATCGACGCTACGGTGCCAGCAGCCGAACGCTTCGTACTGCCAGCTGAACCGATGAAATTGCCAGGTATGGGCGGTTAACTCGCCACTTTAATCCGACAGATAATATTCGACGGTGGACACCACGCGAATATTTTTCAAATGCGGATTGTGCCGATCACGCGCGCTGATGCTGAATTGACCTTGGCTGGCGCGCTTGATTTTACCGAGAGTGCTTTGTGAATCTTCAGCAAATTTCATTGCTACCTCGCGCGCATTTACCGTTGCTTCCTCAATCATTTCAGGTTTAATTTCGTTGAGTCGGGTAAATATATATTCGGGCTGTGAGTTGTAATCATCACCGTTGAGTACGATGCCCTGTTGGCCGAGTTCTGCCATTGAGCTCATGATGAGACGAATGTCTTCGACGGCTTCTGAATACACCGTGATAGTTTGCGTCGCAGTGTAGCGAAACGGACCTGGATCGCCACCACCATAGCGTTGGGCAGATTTATCCACAATCGCCGGCGCAGAAGTGGATATTTCTTCTTCATTGATCCCTTTGAGTAGCAAGAAAGCCACAATTTTCTTATTTGAAGCTTCGATTTCTTGATAAATCGCGTCAAGATCGTTACTTGCGGTGGTGTATTGGATGGGCCAAAGCACGATGTCAGCTAAATATTCACGTTCTGACAGGCCTTTCACTGTGACACTGCGCTCCATTGCGCGCGCCTCAAGAAAACCATTTGCCGCAATACTTGCAGCGGCCACTAAACCGACAATTAGAGATACGCCTAAAATCGTGGCGACGGTATTTCGCATAGCAAATCCTTAATGTTACGCTTCGGGGAGGTGTGGGCTAGGTTTGCCAAACCAATAACCTTGGAATACCTCGCAGCCCATATCTCGTAGACGTCCAAACTGTTCGATAGTTTCAACGCCTTCGGCGATAACGGTTAAATTCATATTGCGCCCCAAGCCAATGATGGTTGCAGCAAGCAAGGCGCCTTTGCCATCGTCGGCGAGGTCGGTAACGAACGCGCGGTCAATTTTTAATTCATCGAGTGGGAAGCGAGTCAGGTAAGCGAGTGAAGCGTAGCCGGTACCGAAATCATCGAGTGATAAACTCAGCCCCAGATCCTTCAGCGCCTGCATTTGCTCGACAATAAAGTCGATATTGCCGGCCATTAGGGATTCAGTGAGCTCCAGCCGCAATTGCGCAGGATCAGCCCCCGCGCGTTGCAAGATGGATTGGGTGCGCTTAACGTAATCGTCGCGGCGAAATTGCACTGCACTGACGTTAATTGATAGGCGCAAATGATGATAACAATTGGCTTTCTGCCAACGCACAATTTGCCAGCAGCATTGCTCAAAGACCCAATCGCCAATGGCGTGAATACTGTGATTGGACTCAGCAATCGGAATGAATTCGTCAGGCGGAATCAGACCCAGGACCGGATGCCGCCAACGCAGCAAGGCTTCGTAACCGACAACATGTTGTTGCACGTCTACTTGCGGCTGAAACTCTAAAAAGAATTGTTCTTTTTCCAAGGCCGTACTCAGCGCTTGTGAAAGCTTAATCCGCCGTTGAATGTTGGCCTCCATCGAGCGATCAAAAAACGCGATGGCAGTTTCTTCGCGTGATTTGGCATGCTTTAAGGCAATGTCCACTTGGCGCAGCAGCTCATGCTGATCCTCACTGCGGTTACCAAACACGGTGATGCCGATTTTCGCTTGCAGGTTATGGGGCTGTTGATCAATCGCAACTGGACGGCGCAGGGCTTGCAGCAGACGTTGCGCCGCTAGCTCTGCTTCGGTTGCGGCCGCGCCAATCGAGTGCTCAAGTGGTTGCAGTAACACCACAAATTCGTCGGCAGCAATGCGCGCCACTATGGATGGCTCGCTAATGTGATGCTGCAACCGCCGTGCGCAGGCAACCAATACTTGATCCCCAGCATCGTAACCGAGGGTATCGTTGATGCCATGAAAGTTATCAATATCGAGCAACAGTAAGGCGCCATATTGATGTTCCAAGCGCAAACCTTGTAATGCACCCTGCAGATGATCAAGCAACAGACGTCGATTTGGCAAGCCGGTCAAGACATCGAAATACGACAGCTTCTGCACTTCGGCTTCGGCGAGATCGAGAGCGCGCATGTCGGCATCCATACAAAACATGATCGGCTCTTCACCGGGTAACTCGACCACGGTATGGCTTGAATAGACCGGCACACTGCTACCGTTTTTGTGTTTTAAGTTGAGACGTCCCGAAGGAATGCCGGTTTTGTTGGCGAACATCCAATCCACTGCGCTACGTACTTCTTCGCGCATTTCGCTTGGGATAATCAAGTCCAGCAGGTTTTTACCTAGCGCTTCAGCAGGGCTGTAGCCGTAGATTTTCTCAGACGCAGCATTCCAGTACACCACCGTGCCATCTGAACGGTAGCCTTGAATCGACATGGCATGCGTTTCGTCGAAGAGTTTACGAAAGCGTGCTTCGCTGAGCTGTTTAGGTTTGACTGCTGGCATAGGTGCCTTAGAAACATCAATTAACAGGATAAGTGTAGAATAAATATGAAAACTTAAGTAATTTTGTCGTTACAGAACATTTCTACATACTAGTACAAATATTAAGCGGCAACTATGAGTGCTTCGCACATTTACCAAGTTTTGATTATCGGCACGGGCTTTGGCGGGCAAAGCGCAGCGATTCAGCTGCGCAAACGCGGCATCGATGACTTCGTTATGCTAGAGCGTCGTGCCTTTATGGGCGGTACTTGGTGCCAGAATAGCTATCCCGGTGCGCAGGTCGATGTGCAATCACCGTTGTACTCGCTCGCCAGTGAACCCTATCCGTGGTCGCAAATGTTCGCGGAGCAGCCCGAGCTTGCTAAGTACACCGAGCAAGTGTTGGCCAAGCATAAGCTGGCGGAAAAAGCGCAATTGAATTGCACCGTGCAGGCACTGGAATGGCTCGAAGTTGCGCAACACTGGCGCGTGCAGACCACTCAAGGAGAGTTTTTAGCGCGCACGGTCATCGCCGCGCAGGGGCCTTTGAGTAATCCTGCTATTCCGGAATTCCCCAATTTTGCTGATTATCAGGGCGTGAGTTTTCACACCAATCAGTGGAACCACGACTTCGCCTATCAGGGTAAAAAAGTGGCGATCATTGGCAGTGGCGCGAGTGCTGCCCAGGTGATTCCGGCCATTGCCGATAAAGTAGGTGAGCTGCATGTGTTTCAGCGCACGCCACATTGGGTGATGCCACGACCTGACCGTAAGTTTGCCCCTTGGTTTCGTCGCTTACTTGGCGTGAAGCCTTTTTATCAAACGCTGCGCAAGCTGATTTACTGGGCTTTGGAATGGCGGGTGCTGGCTTTTAAGTATTCCAAAACCTTGATGAAACTCATCGCTGAGCGCGAAGCCCGTGCGCATCTACGCAAACAGGTACCCGATCCAGAGCTGCGGGCAAAATTGACGCCTGATTACATGATTGGCTGTAAACGCATCATTGTCTCCAATACGCTCTATCCAGCCTTGAGCCGCAACAACGTGACCTTGCATGATCGTCACGATAGTATCGATCACTTCACCACCACCGGCCTCGTCACCAAGCAAGGGCAAGTGCTCGAACTCGACGCGGTGATTTTCTCCACCGGCTTTAAAGCCACCGACGGGGCACTCGGCTTTCAAGTCAAGGGTCGTGATGGGGTGCAGCTTGATGCGGTCTGGGAAGACTATCCTAGGGCTTATTTGGGCACTACTATGCCCGGCTTTCCGAATCTGTTTCTGGTGACTGGACCGAATACCGGTATCGGGCATACTTCGGCAATTTTTGTGATTGAGTCGCAAATGATTTATATCATGCGGCTTATCGAAGAGCTTGCAAAGCGCCATGCTGCAAGCGTTGAAGTCACTGCTGACGCTGAAGCGGAATACACCACCATGATTCATCGTGAAATGGCGAAAACAGTGTGGCAAAGTGGGGGGTGTGACAGTTGGTACAAAAGTAAAAGTGGTAAGGTAACCGCTATGTTTCCCGGCTTTAGCTTTGTGTATCGTTTGCTGGCATGGCGTTTTCGCCCGCAACACCACCGTTTTACTCAAGCTCATCAGCAAGGAGAGCGATCGTGAGAAAATTCGTTTGGGGCTTTGTCATTGTCATTGCGCTACTGTGGGGCGCCACTTGGCATCCCGCTACCGGTCAGTGGGTGTATGATCGAACCCAGGCCCTAGAAGCTTGGGCTTATGGTTTTGAAAAGCAACAAGTTGCGCTCGGTGATATCACCTTGAGCTTGTATCACCGTCCAGCACGTGACGAAACCGCACCGACCCTCGTCTTGTTACATGGCTATACTGCCTCGAAAGAGTTATGGCTGCGCTTCGGCGATGCTATTGGCGATTCCTACCACCTCGTTATTCCCGATTTGGCCGGGCACGGTGAAACCGGCTTTGATCCGCAGTGGAGTTATCGTCCGCAAGCCCAAGCTGAGCGCGTTAAGCGGCTGCTCGACGCGATGCGGGTGGAACAAGCGGTGGTAGGCGGTAATTCGATGGGCGGTCTCATTGCCGCTAACTTTGCGCTCGCTTACCCAGAACGCACCGTTGCCTTAGTGGTGATTGACCCAGCTGGTGTCACCGCCCCAGTTCCCAGTCGCGCGGAAAAATTATTCCGTCAAGGCCAATCACCATTTGAAATCGATAGCTGGCACGACTTCCAAGAGTTCTATGACATGACTATGGCCGAGCCACCTTATGTACCAACTTTTGTGCTTAGGGGTATGGCAGCGCGTTACCAAGAGCATAAAGCGGAGTATATTCAAATTGCCGAGGACTTTCGTAACTTTGATCAGCTTGATGGTCGCCTCGCCGCCATCAGCGTGCCGACCTTGATTATCTGGGGCGGGGCTGATCAGCTATTAGATGTCAGTAGTGCAGCGGTATGGCACGCGCAAGTGCCACAAAACGAACTGATTTTGATGGAAGGCATCGGTCATATGCCAATGGTTGAAAGGCCAGAGCAAACAGCAACAGCAGTGACGAATTTTGTGCAGTCACTACCAAACGAGTAGACGGAGCTTTAATAGGATGTCGAAACGACGCGTGATGAATCGCGGTGCTTTAGCACTTGTAGCAGCTGCTATTGCTTACATGCTGTGGTGGCCGGTGCCGATTGAGCCGCAGCCATGGAATGCACCGCGTGATTTGGGCTATGTGGGAGCTTACCAGCCGAATAGCAAATTAGCCGCCGCAGAGCAGGTTGCGGTACCGACGTCTGAAGGCCCTGAAGACATTGCCATTGATCCGCAAGGACGACCTGTATTTGGGCTGAAAAGTGGCGATATCGTTCGGCAAGAGGCAGACGGCAGCTTTACTACGTTAACCACCACGGGCGGCCGTCCGTTGGGGCTTGAATTCGATGACAACGGTGATTTATGGATTGCCGATGCCTATTTAGGCTTGATGCATTGGTCGGCAGCCAGTGGTTTGCAGTTACTGGTGACCGAGGTGGACGGCACAACGGTGCGCTACGCTGACGATGTTGATATCGCAGCCGACGGTACGGTTTATTTTACCGATGCCTCCACACGCTTCCCGGCGGACGGCATTGGCACTTATGAAGCGAGCTTGCTGGATATTATGGAGCATCGCGGGAATGGCCGCGTGCTGGCGTATGTGCCGAGTACTGGGCAAACCTATACGTTGCTGGGCGGCGTGCATTTTGCTAACGGTGTGGCGGTCAGCCATGATCAGCAATGGGTACTGGTGGCCGAAACCGGTAGCTACCGAATTCTACGCATCGGCATAGGTGCTGCAAATAACGGCGAAATCGAAACCATAGTGCACAATCTTCCCGGCTTCCCCGATAACGTGAATGATGCGCCAGACGGTCGCTTTTGGGTGGGACTCGTGAGCCCACGCAGTGGCGCATTAGATACGCTGTCAAACTACCCGTTCGTGCGCAAAATGGTGCAACGCTTACCCAGTTTTATGCGCCCACAAGCAAAGCCATATGGGCATTTAATTGCGATTGATATCGAGGGCAACGTGATCGAAAGCTTACAAGCTCCGAATGGCGAATTTGCTTTTGTGACAGGGGCTGCTGAATTCGAGCATCAGCTTTATATCAGCAGCCTCCACGAAACCGCGTTTGCAGTACTTAAGCGTTAACTCGGTTCGGATTTGAGATCGACTTGCAGTTGTGAGGTGCAGCTCGGGCAACGTGTGGCCTTGAGTGGAATTGCCGAGAAGCAAAATTCACAAGTTTTGGTCGTCACTGGCGCCGGCTCTTCTTTGGCTTTGAGGCTATTCATCGCTTTGACTAGCCAGAATACGGCAAAGGCGACAATAATAAAGCTAATGGTGTTGGTGATGAAAAGACCATAGTTGACGGTCACCGCACCCGCCGCTTGGGCATCAGCTAGGGTCGCATAAGGGCCGAGCTTTTCGGTGCCAGCGCGCAATACCACAAACATGTCGGTGAAATCGACGCCACCAAGCAGTAACCCGATAGGAGGCATGATGATATCAGCGACAAAACTCTTGACGATGGTGCTAAAGGCGCCGCCAATGATAATACCAACGGCCATATCAACCACGTTGCCTTTCATGGCAAACTTTTTAAATTCGTTTAACATAGTTGTCATCTCGGATTACGCCGCTTCCCCCATGGTTGCGTGCGCTAACTATACTTATAGTCTTAAATCAGTCGTTTACAAAGCGGAATTCTGTCATGGCTAGTTTTTCTGAACTCACCACCCCGTACTTATTACTGGATCCCGTTGTGATGCAGCGCAATATCGACTTTTTGCAACAGCGTATGGAAAAGCTTGGCGTACAACTACGACCGCATGTCAAAACCGCGAAGTCGTTGCAAGTTGCGCAACGGATTTTTAACGGTGGCCACGGACCTATTACCGTTTCGACCTTGAAAGAGGCAGAATATTTCGCCGAGCATGGTTACACCGATATCACCTACGCCGTGGGCATTAGTCCCGACAAGCTGGCGCGAGTAGCGCGCTTGAACCGCGCCGATGTCACCGTGCGAGTATTGCTCGACAGCGTTACCCAAGCTGAACAAGTGATGGCCTGGGCGGTGCGGGAACAGGTAAAAATCCCTGTGCTGATTGAAATTGATTGTGATGGTGAGCGTGCAGGACTCCGCGAAAATGACCCTAAAATCGTCGAAATTGCAAAAATTTTGGCGAAAAACGACCTATTTTCTGGAATGTTAATGCATGCGGGTGGTTCCTATCACTGTCCGTCGAAAGCCGCGAAAGAAGCCGCTGCTGAACACGAACGGGCAACGGCTGTGGCGGTACGCGATCGCCTTCAAGCCGCGGGTCTTGAGTGTCCGATCGTCAGTGTGGGATCAACCCCCACTGCCTACTTTGCTAAAGACCTTAGCGGTGTGACAGAGGTGCGCGCTGGGGTTTATGTGTTCCAAGACTTGGTGATGGCGGGTATTCACGTCTGTCAGCTCAAAGATATTGCCATCAGTGTGGTAGCAACAGTGATTGGCCATCGTCCCGATAAAGGCTGGATCATGACCGATGCTGGGTGGATGGCGTTATCTCGCGACCGTGGCACCGCTAACCAAGAAATTGATCAGGGCTATGGCGTGGTGTGCGCAATGGACGGCACCCCTTATAGTGACCTTATCGTCACCAGCACCAGCCAAGAGCATGGCATTGTGGCGCTGCGCAAAGGGAGTAAGGCGAAGCTGCCGCAACTTGAAGTCGGCAGCAAAGTGCGGATTCTACCCAACCATGCGTGCGCCACGGCCAGCCAGTTCGACGGCTACGTGGTTCCCGACGCCGACCAACTCGCCTTTTGGCCACGCATTAACGGTTGGTAGCTGCGGTGCGCGTCGCATTCCAGTTGACCGCTTGCCAACCGTCGCGTCGCTCCACTAACACACCAGTGTTAAGAAAGGTCTCACGACTGGCATCGGCGGTGCTGGTCGCGACCAAGGTGAAATTGACGATAACCGCGTCGCCAAATGATTTGAGTTCGATGTCTTCAGCGGTATACCAAGCACTGACTTGTTCATCGGCGATGCGGACGGCATCGGTCATGCCTGCCATGAGTTGCTCTTTGCCGAAGCGCGTGCCGCTAGAGCTGGTATAAGTGAGTTCTGGCGCCCAGAACTTGTCATGTGCTTGAACGTCGTTCACTGAGGCGCCGTAAAGGAACGCTTCGACGGCGGCGATCACCCGCTCACGCTGCTCGGCGCTGATGGGCACTGCTTCTTGTGCCGTTAGTGTTGCAGAAAACAGTAAAACGGCAGCCAGTATCAAAGTACGCATAACTTCTCCTAGGTTTCGCTAGCGGTAATCCATTTCGGTTGCTGTGGCGCTTCGTAGTCACGCATAAGTTGCAACAGCGCGGCCGGCTCGTCGTGACTGAGCAATAAGTGGCGATGCTCATCACGGATAAAGCCTTGCGAAATAGCGCCGTCAATAAAGTTGAGAATGCCATCGTAATAGCCGTCCACATTCAATACGGCGCAGCTCTTGCGGTGGAATCCTAGTTGCGCCCACGTCAGCATTTCGAAGAGCTCTTCGAGGGTGCCCATACCGCCAGGCATGGCGATAAAACCATCGGCGAGCTCTGCCATTTTGGCTTTGCGGGCATGCATGGAGGCCACCACATGTAACTCGGTCAAATCGTTGTGCGCGAGTTCTTTGTCAACCAGCGCTTGTGGAATAACACCAATGGCTTTACCGCCACGGGCAAGCACCTGATCGGCAATTACGCCCATTAAGCCGACGCTCGAGCCACCGTAAACCAAGGTAATACCAGCGTCAGCAAGCGCGTTGCCAAGGGCAACCGCGGCGTCTTTGTAAACCGGACTGAAGCCATTGTTGGAGCCACAATAGACACACAACGATTGAAATTCTTGAGTCATACTAGATCCTTCACAAGTCGAATTAACGAATCACATGCCATTGCGTTTGACGCCCCGCCAAATAATGCACGGTCTCACCATCAAAATAAGCACTCTGCTCGAGCATGATTTGCACATTTTGGTTATCCCATAATTTCACCGGCACCTTCACATTTCCTTCAATCGCATAGGCGGTATTCGGGTACAGCGGCCAGTCACCGCGAATCGGGGTAGGACCTTGATTGTCCCACATGCCAATTGTGGGACCTGGTGCGTGTCCATAAAACCCCAGTGGGTGGGTGTAAGTACTGCTGTTGAGTTGAGACGCTTCACTGGCGGCTATGGTATTGGCGAGCACGTCATTGCCCGAGCGGCCGCTACTAAAATTGCCAGTGAGTTGGTCTTGCCATTGATTCCCTTTGCCCAATGCAACCACCAGTTCATCGGGGACTTCAGTCGCATTCAGCGGCAGTACATAAGCCATCTCCTGCGTGTCGGTGCAGAGTTTTAAGTAACAAATTCCGACGTCTGTGTGTAGTACATCGCCGCGCTGAATTGTATGCCCGCTTTGTCCACAGAAGGCTTGTTCATCGGCACAATTAAAGCCTTGGCGTTGCAGCGTGACATACGGCATGAACCAGATTGGCAACTGCAGTTCGGCAAAGCGATTACGAATATACCAAGCGACCTCATCGGTAGTGGTCACACCCGGCGTGATGACTTGGTTACTAAAAGCCTCGGCAATGACGGCACGGGCCAAGCTTACCACCTGTGGATAGACTTCGAGTTCGGCGGCAGAACGCGTTTCGACCCAACGAATGACTAAGTCTTCGGCACTGACTAAACGCTGCTCAAGTGACTCTGGTAAGACTTCCAGCAGGCGTTGGTGGAGTCCTTCAGTTAACCCGTCTGCGACTGGCCAGTCGCGCGAGACGTTAATGCCGATGTTGCGTGGATCTTTATTGGTAATGAGTTCGCCCAGCGCTTGCCATTGGTCGTCGAGATTGCCGCCGGCCCAAGCTGACTCGTAAGGTTTGCCAAGTGGATAGCGATTGACCGATAAGCGCTCAACGGTGCCATCGTCATTGCGTACAAAGACCAGCATAGTGGTGCGGCGTGCGGCAAAAGTTGGCTGTGGTACTAAGGTGAAGTAAACAGGGTCTTCGGCGTATTCGCGGTTGATCACCAGCCACATGTCGAGCTCAGTCGCTGCCATTAATTCCGGCAACAAGCTTTCCAGTCGGTCGTTCAACAGCCGATTCTCGGTGGCGGCACGCGCTTGAAAATCAAGCACTGCCAACTTATCGGCAGTTTCAAACACACGGCCTTGACTGAAGTCTGCAGCAGCGGTGTTACTGATGAGCAACCAAGCAACGAGGAATAAGCGTGGCACTAGAGACATTTCGAGTTCCTTGCGAAAGCTAACGAGTGTCTTGATAGTAAACAGCTTTTCGTGACAGGTGCAATCTACTTCTGCGTGCTTTGCGATGATCGTCGCGGTCGTGCCGACGGACGTACATGGCGAGCGAGAATGCGTTTACCCTCTTGTTTAACGGTATCTTGTTTGCGATAACTCCAGAGCAAATCACGCGCCCGCTTACCCGCACTGGTGAGATCGATAATGGGTTTGGGGTAATCTACGCCTAATTTGCAGGCATAGAGTTGCTGTTCCATCGCACTTAATTGCCAGGGTTGATGGATAAGCTCATTCGGGACTTGGTTTAGCTCCGGACACCATTGACGAATAAATACGCCGTCGGGGTCGTGCTCCTCGCTTTGCTTGACCGGATTGTACATGCGGATGGTGTTGGTGCCAGTTACGCCGGCCTGCATTTGAAATTGTGGATAATGAATGCCTGGCTCGAAATCTAAAAACAGTCGTGCTAAATGGTGTACACCTAAGCGCCAGTCAATGAGTAGGTGATGGCATAAAAAACTCACTAACATTGCGCGCATACGAAAGTTAATGTAGCCCGTCTCATGCAAGCACCGCATGCAAGCATCCACCAAAGGATACCCTGTGTGGCCGCTTTGCCAAGCATGTAAGTGCTCGCTCACTTGGTCGTCATCACGA
Organism: Pseudidiomarina atlantica; assembly: GCF_000753735.1. Taxonomy (GTDB): domain Bacteria; phylum Pseudomonadota; class Gammaproteobacteria; order Enterobacterales; family Alteromonadaceae; genus Pseudidiomarina; species Pseudidiomarina atlantica. The sequence continues at coordinate 213,644 of NZ_JPIN01000002.1, forward strand.
TAAGGAAAGTCGATATAGGCGCGGTTAACAGGTTGCCATTCCATCCGGTGTTCGCTTTCGAATTTCTGTATAAAATGGCAATGCCAATGCAGACGCGAAACGAGCGCGCGCAATGACATACGCCAACCCGGGGTTTGCCAATGCTTGAGCACTTTCTGATAAAACTCGCGCAAGCTGATGTTGCCCCATGCCAAATAAGGTGACATGCGCGAGCAAGCATCGCGACTGGCGGCCGGCTTCGAGATAGCATAGCGATAGTCTTTACCGCGACCTTCGAAGAAGCTTTCCAACGTCTGATGGGCGGCGAACAATCCGCCCGCTTGCATGTGTGGATGCTCGGTGCGCCATGTTTGTGGTAGTCGCTCGCGCTCATCAAGTTGCGCTAGCCAGTCAGCGCGCCACGTCTGCGCTTGCTCCCAATCGGGGCGTGCCAGTGGTGCGCGCATGGTCTGTTGCCAAGCCTCGTCCCATTGTTGCCGCGAAGTTTTACCGCGCTGTACCGCACCGGTTGGCGTTTCGTGCCAAGGGATATCCTGTGCGCAACACCACTGCTGAACTTGTAAGTCGCGCTCGAAAGTACGTTTGATGCCAATTTCTTCGTGGCTATAGAGTGCCGCGATGGGCGTTTGTTGCTGCAACTGCTGCAGTTTCTCAAAGGGTGCACCATATTGAATCAGGAGCGGCAGCTCAACCCGATGCTTTAACCCTTGCTCGAGAGCCATTAAGCTTTGCCAGACGAAGCGCCAGTGACGTTCGTCATAGTGCGGATCAGCGACTAACTCAGGCTCAAAGCAATACCACAGCAACACGCGGTGGCCGCTGGCGATAGCGCGCTGCAGTGGCTCGTGATCGCGGAGCCGCAAGTCACGCTTCAACCAAACGATGGCAATCGGTTGCGCAGTCACTACTTACTCGCTAATCGGCCAGTCTGCAGCATCGACCCAATCGGTCGGCGTACTGACGTTGCCGTGCCAGCGCTCAATGAATTCATGCTTGGCATCATACTGGCGCGTTTGTTTATCGAGGTCAAAGCGTCGATGGCCGCGCGGATCAGCGCCGACCCCAGCTAAATATTGCCAATTACCCCAGTTGGAAGCGACATCATAGTCAATCAATTGTTGCTCAAAGAAGGCTGCGCCGTAACGCCAGTCCAATTGCAGTTCGTGCACAAAACAACTGGCAACCAGCTGTCGCCCACGGTTGGACATGTACCCTATCGCATTGAGCTGATTCATGCAGGCGTTGACGATAGGGTGCGCGGTGGTGCCGCTGCACCATTGTTGCCATCGGGAGCCATAGAAACTAGTTTGTGGGCGCTGTCGCTTTATCCCGGCAAAGGCATACAAGCGCTGGCCGTGCCGTTGTGCATACCAATGAAAGTATTCGCGCCAAAGCAACTCAAAAAAGATCCAGTAAGTACTCTCATTGCTGCCATGTGCTGCTTCGTATTGCAGCAGTTGCTGATGCAAGCGGCGCACGCTCAGTGACCCGTCCGCCAGCCAAGGTGAGAACTTGGTTGATGCAGGCCAATCATCCAAGGCGTTACGGGTTTCTTTATAGGTGTGAGCGGCACCGCTCGTAAAGTAATCGGTGACGTGTTGTTCCGCCGCACGGCTGCCGCCCTGAAAGTATTCATGGGCAGGCGCTTCAATCGGCGGCAACGCATGTTTGCGCTCAGCGAACAAGGCATTAGCGCTGGCCGGCAGTGGTGGCAACTGCCGCGGCGCTGGTACGGGCGCGGGGATTTGCCCACGCAAATCCTGTTTTTCAATTTGCCGGCGAAACTTTGAAAACGTATCGGGTAGATCATTTAAGCCAAACGGTAATTGCGCAGCCTCCCACAGCGTTGCTGTGGTCAGCTGTTGATGTTGGATAAACGGGTAACGCTGCCGCAATAAGCGTGCATAGCTTTGCTCATAAAAGCCCGCGTGTTGACTGCTGTAAATAACCTCGATGCCACAGCGCGTAATCAGCTCTGGAATCGCCTGCAACGGTGATTGATAAACCACCAATAGATCTTGCCCAAGCTGTCGCAACTGTTGCTTGAGGTCGGTTAAGGCCGCAGCGCGAAAGCGCCAACGTGCTGCGCCCATACTGCGCAAGCCATAGCGATTCGGCTGAAACCACTTAGGGTTCACACAGTAAACAAATAGGAGCTGTTGACACTCTGCGGTGGCTTTCTCCACCAGGGCGTTATCGTCTAAGCGAATGTCATCCTGCAGCCATACTAATCCACTACGATAAGTCATCATGAAAGCGATCGATTCCAAATTAAAACAAGTATCGAGTAATACGCTACAATCCCCATTATCGATTAACGAATAACGAATAACGAATAACGAGGACCTTAACATGCAGCAATTGCAGCGCGACACCTCGCTGGCTGGAGCCATGCTACTTGGCCTAGGATCTATTATCGGCACTGGAGCCTTTGTCAGTATCGGCTTTGGCTATGACCTAGCCGGTGAGTACTTGCTCTATGCCTTGTTGCTTGCTGCTTTTGTTGCACTCTGTAATGGCCTCTCCAGTGCCCAGCTGGCGGCGGTGCATCCGGTGAGTGGTGGTACCTATGAGTATGGCTACGAGTTCCTCAATCACGACTTAGGTTTTATTGCCGGCTGGTTTTTCGTCTGCGCCAAAAGCGCATCGGCCGCTGCCGCAGCGCTTGGTAGCGCTTGGTTGCTTAACCACTACCTGCAATGGCCGCCGTTGTATGTCACCTTGCTCGCAATCGTTTTGTTGCTGTTGATAACTGTATTAGTGCTGGCCGGACTCAAACGCTCCAACCAAGTGAATGCGGTGCTGGTGAGCTGTGCCATTTTGAGCTTGTTGTTGTTTGTCGGCTGGGCGTGGCAACAGCCGCCAGCAATGGCGCCGGAACTCAGCCGTGCGCCCACCGAGTTAAGCGATGTTTTCGCGGCAGCGGCGTTGCTATTTGTGGCCTACACCGGATATGGCCGCATCGCCACTATGGGGGAGGAAATCCGTGACCCCCGCCGGAATATTCCACGCGCCATTGTCGCGACCATGATTGTGGTGACGCTGCTATATGCGTTGATTGGCATTACGTTAGTCAAGCTGGCGCCGCTCACAATCGGTGGTGATTTTATTCTTACTAAACTGATGCCAGCAGGCATTTATCATGATCTAGTGATGATTGGCGCCCTGCTTGCGATGCTCGGCGTGACGCTCAATCTAGTGCTCGGTGTCTCCCGCGTGGTGTTGGCCATGGCGCGTCGAAATGACCTGCCGCGAGGCTGGGCCAGCCTCAACGTGGGGCAAACGTCAGCACCTGCGGCAACTATCGCCACCGCAGCAGTGATGATGCTCATTGCGGCATTCGGTGGCATTAAATTGGCGTGGACCTTTAGCGCGTTTACCGTGTTGATTTACTATAGCATCACCAATCTCGCCGCACTTAAGGTTCGTTCCGAGCAACGCTTCATTGCCAAGTTTTGGTCTGTGCTGGGGCTTATCGGTTGTTTAGGACTGGCTTTTATGGTCGACGTGAACACCATCTTTGTCGGTAGTCTTCTGCTGCTTGCAGGCCTTGTTTGGCACCGCTATCGCCTGAGTCGGCGCGGGTAAGTAAAAGTTTCGATTGAAACTGAAGCAAACATTGTCAATACTCGGTGAAATCTCAACAAACTTGCGAAGTATTCGTACAGGCCGTTGTTCCAATGGAGTAAAGGATTGTCGATGAATGAGCTTGACTGGCAAGACCAAATTCTAGTGTTAGGACTTGTCCTAGCGCTAATTTTGTTTGCCATCACTTGGTGGATAGGTCATCTCGAACGACTACGGCTCGCGCAATTGGTTTCAGCCAAATTCAAAACTCTCGCCTCGCTCGCACAGAACAAATCACTTGAACAAAAACTTGAGGATATTTGTGGGCTTATCGAAAGTCAGGTCAATGACTCGTTGTGCTCGGTGATGTTAGTGGACTCTAGTAAACGACAACTGAATGCCGCAAGCGCGATTAGCTTACCAGAAGACTTTATCCTTGCCTTGCAAGGCTTGCCCATTGCTGACGGTGTCGGAGCCTGCGGCACTGCCGCTTATCGGAAGGTTCCGGTTATTGCAGCAGATATGTCGATTGATTCACGTTTTGATGCGTTTCGTAAACTCATCGATGAATACGAACTCAAAGCATGTTGGTCGTTTCCTGTCATTTCTCCGGTGAGCAAATCGGTCATTGGTACTTTTGCCGTGTACTTTCGTCGCAAACGCAAACCTAATTTGCGCGAATTAGATTTGTTGCAGCGCAGTCGTGACCTCGTGGCGTTGGTGATCACACAGCATCAAGACCGGGTACAGCGAGAGCGCAGCGAGCAGCACAGTCGCTCATTGTTTAGCTACAACCCGGATGCAGTGTTCACGCTCGATCTTGACGGTAATTTCAAAAGTCTAAACCGCGCCGGTACTGACTTGATTGGCTTTACTGAACTGGAAGTCTTGGGGCAACATTATGAAGTCGTGGTGCCAGAAGAGTATCGTGAGCAAACGCGAGCGCACTTCGAAGCGGCAAAGCAGGGTAAGCCGCAACGCTATGAAATAAAAATTGTGAATCGCGGCGGTGAGCTGCACGACCTCGACATCACCAATATGCCGATCATCATTAATGGCGAGATTACAGGGGTGCACGGCATCGCCAAAGATATGACTGTTGCCCGCCGCAATGAATCACAATTGTTACTGCTGCAGCGCAGTGTAGAATCGAGCACCAACGGTGTAGTGATTGCCGACGCCAACCAATCTCACTATCCGGTCATCTATTCGAATCCAGCTTTTCAAGAAATCACTGGTTACAGCGAAGCTGAAATCATCGGGCGGAGTTGTAGCCTTTTGCAAGGCGCCGACACCGACCCAGAGACAGTGCAGCAAATCCGTGATGCTTTGCATCAACGCTCCGAAGTGCGCGTCAATATTCTCAACTACCGCAAAGATGGTTCCCCTTTTTGGAACGATTTGCTGATATCACCGGTGCGTGATGGCGAGCGCGTGACCCATTTCATTGGGTTACAAAGTGATGTGACTGAGCGTGTATTCCGCGAAGAAAAACTTGAGTTTTTGGCTCAACACGACGTACTTACCCACCTACCGAATCGCAACGCGATTGAGAAATGCTTGGCGCGTTTAGTGACGCAGCCAGATACCCAAGTAGCTGTATTGTTTATCGATCTTGACGGTTTTAAACCGGTGAACGATAGTCTTGGACACGCGGTCGGTGACCGTATTCTTGAAGAAACAGCTGAGCGCTTGCAAAGTCAGATCGCGCCGCACGATTTACTGGGTCGCTTTGGCGGCGATGAGTTTGTGGCTATTGTGCATACGCAGAAGGCCGAGCACGAAGTGGTGCAACTTGCCCACAATCTACTTGCCCAATTTAATACACCTTTTCATTTTGAAGATCTTGAGGTGTCGCTATCGGCAACCATTGGCATTGCGGATAACTCCGAGCCGCTACAACATCCCCTCGAGTTGATTCAACGGGCGGATGTCGCCATGTATGAAGCCAAGCGCCGTGGTGGCAGTTCTTATCATTGGTATAGCAGTGACCTTGATGCGGGAATGCAATCGCAAGTGGAATTGCGCACCCAATTACAAGAGGCCATCCAACAACAGCAATTTGAGTTGTTCTATCAACCTATTGTCGATGGCGCCGGACATCCGGTTGGGGTCGAAGCCTTGGTGCGCTGGAAGCATCCGCAGCGCGGTTATATTTCACCGGGAGATTTTATCCCGCTGGCCGAGGCGACAGGACAGATTATTGCCATTGCCGATTGGGTGTTTGAGCAGGCGTGTAAAGACACTCCGACGCTTTTAGCTGCCGGCATTGAGAGTGTCAGTATTAACTTTTCGCCGCTACAGTTTTACCGCGATGATCTGTTAGAGAATATTGAACATGCGCTGCAGCGTTATGGCGTGAAACCGCAAGCCTTGGTGGTCGAAATCACCGAGAATGTGTTTATGCGTGACAGCCAACACATGATTCAAATGTTGCATCGGCTGCGTAAATTAGGCTTGTCGATCGCCATTGATGACTTTGGTACCGGTTTCGCGAGCTTGAGCTATTTGAACCAGTTGCCGGTGGACAGCTTAAAGATTGATCAGAGTTTTATTCGAGGTATTGAGCAAGCGCGGCGTAATTCGGCGATTGCGCGTGGGGTACTTACCATTGCCCAAGAGCTTGGCGTAAAAACCATTGCTGAAGGGGTCGAAACAGAAGCCGAGCGTGACTACCTCATTCAACACAACTGCAGTCAAATGCAGGGTTTTTTGTTCTGTCGGCCGCAGCCCCTAGCAGCCACTTTGCAGTGGCTGCAGGAGCAACAGATCAAGATTTAAGTTGAGCGTTTAGAAGCGATAGTCAAAGCCGACAGAAATATTCTGCGGTTTGTTGGGGCGCGCACCGTATGGCAAACGACCGATGATGACTTGCTCATCGAGCAAGTTTTCCACCTTCAAAAACACTGTCGTTTGCTTCGTCAGCGGATAACGGCTGATAAAGTCGACAGTCGTTAGTGCTTCGGTGTAAGCATAAGGGCTAGTATCGTTTTGGCAGCCCACACTCACACAGGTCTCATCCATATATTTGATAACCAAGTGTTGATTCCAACCACTGTCATGTAACAAGCCAATTTGCGCGCTCATCACGTGCTCAGGAATGGCGGCTAACACATCGCCATCTGCTACGCCGGTGACTGCATTGTCGGCACTGATCTCAGCGCTAGTGTAGGTGTAGTTAAATGCTACCGGAATTTCAAATGCACCGTGCTGCCAAGTGTTACCTAATTGCAGCTCTAAACCTTGTACCAAGGCTTCGCCAGTGACAAAGCTACCTGAGGTGGCGCCGTTGCTACATGGGCTCGCCACTGAACACAGCTCAGCTTGGTTATCGAAATCACTACGGAAGGCAATAGCTTCAGCAAACCATGCATTGTCGCTGTAACGCAGGCCAGCTTCAAAGTTGACGCTAGTTTCCGGTTCGTCGTTGGCAGTTGCACCGCCACCGAGCGGCGAGAAGCCACGATGTACACCAGCGAGGACTTGTAAGTTGTTATTGACCGCATAGGTGAAGGATACACCAGGCAGCCATTCTTCGGCTGCGCTACTGCGGAAACTTGGGCTGTCGCTGCGCTCTGGTGTGGCAAACTGTCGACGATAGGTTTCGGCGTCCTCATAACGTAACACCGCGTTCACCGCTAGGCGGTCGGTCATTTGCCACAAATCGGCAAGCCAGAACGCTTGTGCGTCGGCACCTTCTAGGCGGTTATCGCCGCCAGTTGGTGCAATGGTCGACTGATAAACGAGGCTACCATTGACTTGGTCATACACGTCCACCGGTTGGTAGCGGTCCATGGTATCGCTGTGATCGCGGACACCAAATTCCAGTTCATGGTCACCAAGGTCGGCAAACAACCGCGCTTCTATACCGTAAGATTCATAGGCACGGTTGTTATTTTTGTATTCCAACCCAGCGTAATCTTGACTGCCATTGAGCACCGCAATGGCATCGGCATCACCGGCGTTGGCGGCGGCAATCAAGCTGCTCGGGCTGCCTTTAAACCAGTTGCGTTTGTAATCATTGCGATAGGCTACAGCGGTTAAACGCCACAGTGCGTTAATGTCGAGTTCGTAGGTGAGTGAGTAACCATTGTGCTGGTTATCCATCTGGTCAATCGACGTCAATCCATAACGACGGTTAGGGTCACGATTAAAGTCTGCATCGGTTAAGCCAGCATAGGTTTCGTTGGAAATCTGCTCAGAGTACTGGGCCTTCGCGGTCAAGCTTTGGTTGGCGCCAGTCCAACGCAGTTTTACCAGGTAGTCCTGAATATCGTAACCAGCATCACGATTGCTGCGATCAATGGTTTTGAAACCATCTGAATCACGCTGGACAGTATCAATTAACCAGCCAAACGCGCCTTCGGTACCGCCATAGTACGCATGAATGTCACGACTGTTATTTTCACCCAAACGTAAGGTCACCTGTCCCTGCCGTTCTTGTGGAATTGGCGTGGTGACTAAATTCACGACACCACCAGTAGTTTGTGGGCCGTAGCGCAACAGCGGTGCGCCTTTGAGTACTTCAACGCTGTGCATGCGATAGGCTTCAGGGAAGTAGTATGCGGCAGGGTTAGAGTATGGCGCTGGCGCGATCATTACACCGTCGACCATTAAAGTAACTTTACTGCTACGTTCACCGCTGGCGGCGCGAATACCAATGTTTGGGCGCAGACCCTCGCCGTCTTCCTCACGCACATAGACGCCAGGTACGGTTTTCATCAATTGGTTGATATCGGTCTGCACTTCAACATTGAGTTGCTCTGGCGCGATCACCGAACCTGAACCTGCGACGGTCTTTGCATCTTCTTTCGAACCGATAATTTCGATGACTTCATCGGCTTGGGTGGTTGGTTCAGCAAGAGCTGAGGTGCTAACCGCGGCGAGTGCAATCGCCATAGCAACTTTTGAATAACGCATGTAAACCCCTAGTTGATGTTATTAGTTATCAAGTCGGGGCAATTATAAATGCAAACTATTCGCATTAACAAGGGTAAATGAGAGTTATTCCCAATTGGTTAGATCACGAATAGGTTGCGGTACATGCGATGTGCATAATCGTCGGTCATGCCGGCAATATAATCGCAGAGAATGCGGTCTGCAGCGATTTGCCCACCGGTTTCAAAAGCCAATTGCCAACGTGATCGGGTGTTGTGGGGCAACAATCGCAGCGGCTCGTTGTAAAACGCAGTGTACAGATCGAGCAGCATATTCTGGCTGCGATAGCGCAATTGTTGAATCGAGGGCTGATTGATGACGTGCTCAAACACAACTGCTTTGAGGCTATCGAGTAAAAAGCGTTCAGCGGACGGCAAGGTAGCGTTATAGCGAATCAATGGCTCCTCTGCATCACCCAGCACTTCTTGCACACGCACTGCAGTCACAAAAATATTCACCAGCGCACCGATGGCGTCTTTGCGTGCGCTATGAGAGCTCGAAAACAGCTGAACGCCAAGTCGCGGAACTAAATCAGCAAGTTCACCATCAAGTTCGGCGACGACCCTGTCGAGATGTGCATGCCATTGGGCTTCCGACAAAGTGCCGGTGACCACGGCATCTTCCAGATCGTGCACACCATACGCAATGTCATCGGCAAGCTCCATCAACGAGGCATCGAAACTTTTGTGCAACGACTTCTGCCACGGGCTTTTATCAAGTTGTTGGACTTGTTGGAATAACGCACGGTCGGCGCTCGACAAAGGTTCAAGGACCCAATCCAGCAAGTCGGCATCGCAGGCAAACAGTGCTTTAGCTGGTTTCCATTGCGCCAAACTGCCAGGTTGTTGAGCCTGTGGTGGTTGTGGCAGCTGCGGCATCAGCACTGGGTACTTCAATAGACCCAGCAGGCTGCGGCGGGTCAAGTCCATGCCGTGTTCACTATGGTAAGCCTCGAGCTTGCCAACAATGCGAAATGTTTGGCCATTACCTTCGAAACCACCGGAGCCGAGCATTTTATAGTTCAGCGCCGTCTCACCACCATGACCAAAAGGCGGATGGCCAATGTCATGGGCAAGGCACAGGGTTTCCATTAGGTTCAAGTCAGGCAACAGTGCTTGCTCTTGCGCGCTACCGACATGGGCGAGCTGATTAATGAGTGAGGTACCAATTTGTGCAGCCTCTAACGAATGGGTCAAACGCGTACGATAAAAGTCATTTTCGCCCACGTTCATAATTTGCGTTTTCGACTGCAAACGGCGAAACGCCGCAGAGTGCAGCACTCGAGCACGATCGCGTTGCCATGGGGTGCGACGGTCGCCAGGTCGCTGTGCTGATGGACCAGAACGTCGTGCTTGCCAATGTGCACTCATGTGAACTCCTGTAATAGCTGCCATTCGAAGGTTGTTGTCATTGTATGCTATGTTTGACCTATGTTGCCAATTTCCAAGGAGTTTTCGATGGACGCATTTCTTCAGCAGTGGCAGTCGGCGAGCCTCACCAGTGTTGGCTTTTTCTGGATGGCGCTGTGGGCGTTTGTACTCGGTTATTTTATCAGTAGCATTATTCAAGTGCTCATCACGCGTCGGCAGATGCGTGAGGTGATGGGCGACGACGGCGCTAGGTCGGTGGCCCTAGGTGCTTTTTTTGGTTTCATTTCAAGCTCCTGCAGTTTCGCTGCCTTGGCAACCACGCGTGCATTATTCAACAAAGGTGCGGCGTTTACCGCGTCGATGGCGTTTTTGTTGGCTTCAACCAATTTAGTCATTGAGCTAGGCTTTGTGATTGCGGTTTTTTTGAGCTGGCAGTTTGTCATCGGTGAGTATCTAGGTGGTATTTTACTGATTGTTTTGGCTTGGTTGTTTGTGAAGTTCACAAGACCGCGGCAATTGATTGAAAATGCCCGCGATGAAAATGCTGACGGCGCTGATGATGAGAGCTACGATCTGCGTCACTGGGGGGATGTGACCGATCCAGAACTGTGGCAGCAAGTTGCGCAAAAATTTGTGATGGAATGGCAAATGGTGTGGAAAGACATCTTGCTGGGCTTCACCGTTGCCGGTCTCATCGCTGCTTTTGTGCCGTCTGAGTTTTTCGCGTGGCTGTTTCAAGGTGTTGGTACCGAAACCAATGATGTTGGCTTTTGGGCAGTGTTACAGCAAGCTGTGGTGGGTCCCATAGCTGCATTTTTCACCTTCATCGGTTCTATGGGTAATATTCCTTTGGCGGCGGTACTTTACGGCGAAGGCGTGGCCTTTGCGGGGGTGATGGCGTTCATCTTTTCTGACCTTGTAGTGTTGCCGGTGCTGCGTATCAACGCTCAATATTACGGTTGGAAAATGGCGCTTTACATTACTGCGATGCTGTTTGTGTGTTTGGTTGCAACTTCACTGATCCTCCATTATGGCTTTGCCGCATTTGATTTATTGCCTAGTGGCGATAGTGTCAAAGCCATCACTGAACGCGATCATTTTCAACTCAATTACGGATTCTATTTGAATCTTGCGGCGCTGGTCTTAACTGCGGTATTGGCGCGGTTTTGGTGGCAGCGACAACAAGCGCATGCGCATCATGAACATCACCACGATCATGGTTCTACTTCGACTGGCCTCGCGACCTATTTGATGCGTGTACTGGTGGTACTGGCGCTGCTATGGTTGGCGGGCGGTCTTGTGCTGGCGCTTATTTAGCTGGTCGCCGCAGCATCACGACATCGGCAGCGACATAGTCGATTTCAAGGTGAAAGTGCTCAGCGAGCCAATGAAAGGTGTCTAGATGAAAAAAGCTGATATGGGTTGGGTCGTTGAGGTAAAACCAAGTGCCGAAACGTTCGCGGTTGAGCCAACGCTTGGTCATGATAGCAAGCCAGCCTTGGGGTTTCAGGCAAGCAACGAGTTGTTCGAACACCTCGCGGGGCTGGCCAAGATGCTCAACAACTTCCGTGCAAGTGATGAAATCGTATTGTTGTTGCAAGCGTTGTGGCACGTTAGCGTAGTACAAATCGTAGGTGGTGGTCGGAAAGCCTGCTGCGCTTAACATAGCTGCAAGCGCTGGCTGCGGACCACAGCCAAAATCAAGTCCCTGTGCACCCGCGCTCAAACGCGCCGCTAGCGGCTCTGCTGTACGGTTTAGAAAGCGTTGATAGCCGACGTCGTTGGGTTCATTCTGATGCAAGTCGTAGATCGCTTTTTCGGCGGCGGTATCGAGCCGTTGCGCGACTGGAACTTGAATCAATTGGCAGTTGGTGCAGCGCCAATACTCGCGCCCGGCAAGGCTACCTTTGTGGCGTTGCCAGAAGCGTTCAGACATGGGGTGATAGCAAAGTCCGCAAGCGAAATCAGAGTGCATTACTTGCTCTTCAACTGCGCGCTGATGGTTTGTTTGCGGCCGGCGTTTTTTGCTTGGTACATAGCAGTATCGGCGCAGTTCACTAGCTCATCCACCGTCGCTCCATGAGCTGGATACAGCGCGATACCGATACTCGCGGAAATTTGCAGCTGCTTATTTTCGATAGCAAAGGGCTTTTCTAGCTCGTCATGGAGACGCGCCGCGATGGTCTGGGCTACTTCTTCCGCCTGTGCTAAATCGGTAAAGTCATGCGCTAACACCAAAAACTCATCACCGCCGTTGCGACAAGCTAAATCGGTATCTCGCAGACATGACTTGAGCCGCCGCGCAACGTGCACCAGCATTTGGTCGCCAATGCTGTGGCCATGTTCATCGTTGACCGGTTTAAAATGGTCGAGGTCAACGAACAGTATCGCTAAACAGCGCTGTTGAGCTGCACAGTGCTGCAATACCCGCGCCAAGTGCTCGTCAAAATGGTTACGATTGAGCAACTGAGTCAACATGTCATGACGTGCCATGCGAGCGAGTTTTTCCCGCTGTACACGTTGTTCGGTAATGTCACGCGCGATTCCGAGTAAGTACTGATGCTGCCCATCCTGGTCGTCAATCCGTGAGGCACGACACGCATACCAGCGCCAGTCACCATTTTGATGGCGCACTCGGAATTCAATGTCACTAATCGGGCTACCGTCAGAAAACAAGGCTTGGATAAAAGCGTGGCAAGCACTGACATCTTCAGGATGCACAAACTGCTCAAACGACTGCTGTAAATTACCATTCGGTTGGTAGCCTAAATGGCGCTCGAGATTGGGCGACAGGTAATCAATAATGCCGTTGCGGTCAAGAGTAAAAATAATATCGTTGGCGTGCTCTACCAAGCTGCGAAAGCGTTTTTCACTACTCCGCAACTCAACCTCAAGTTGCCGGCGGTGCGTTGCCTCAACAATGTAACCGCTCCACTCAAGGGTGCCGTCGTCACGAACGCGCCCTGAGTCATGGGCGTCGAGCCACAGCAGCGTGCCATCAGGGCGAATAAATCGAAATGGGTAATGCCACTCAAGCCCTTGCTCTGCAGCCAGTATGCTGGAGCTGATAACGTTCTCAACATCGTCAGGATGAATGGCGTTTAAAAGTGGTTCGGCATCTTTGAGCAGCGGTGCACTTTCAAAGCCGAGCAAGTCGACCGCTGAGTCACTTAAAAAGGTAAAGCGAAAGCGACCATTAGGTTCGCGTATCAGTTGATAGGCGATGCCCGGGAGTTGTTGCACAAAGTGCTGCCAGTCCATGTTCAACTGCAACCATCAGTCACGGAAATTCTCAAACTGTAGCGGTTGCTCAATGTCTGATTGGCGCAGCATGGCAATGGTCTGCTGCAAATCATCGCGCTTTTTGCCGCTCACCCGCACTTTATCGCCTTGAATCGAGCTTTGCACTTTGAGTTTGCTGTCTTTGATCAGTTTGTTGATCTGCTTCGCCAATGGCTGGTCGATACCTTGGCGAAAAGTGATCGTGGTACTGAAAGTTTTGCCGCTATGCGTCAGGTTCTCCGGTGTTTCGGTGCCGGCTAGGCTAAGATTTCGTTTGGCACAGTGGTTGGCAAAGATATCGTACAGTTGTTGCACTTGGAAGTCGGATTCTGAGGTCAGTTTTACGGTCAGCTCGTTGAGCTCGATACTGGCATCAACACCACGAAAGTCAAAACGCGAGGTGAGCTCACGATTGGCATTGTCCACAGCGTTCTTCAGCTCGACACGATCGACTTCAGAGACAATATCGAACGTTGGCATAAGCAAACTCTCCAATAATTTGTATAACAGATTGTTTTATTATCATTAATAAACGGCAATGTCACAAGATTTAAGTTTTAGATGGCTAGATGTCTGGATTGACATTGATAGCTATTTGCGGTTTGCTATTGGCTGTTGGTGGGGCGGATTCCTTGAGAGGATTATGAGTATTGGGTTTGTTGACCATAAGGTCATAACAAGTTACGGCGAACTGTGTTTGCGGCAACAAGGACCAAGCGGTGCGCCACGGGTGCTGGTGCTTGGCGGTATTTCGGGCGGGCGCTTAGCCTATTTAGCCGACGGCTCGGGTTGGTGGCAGGGGCTCTTCACCCACCTCGACTTACATGCTTACGAGGTTTGGACGTTGGATTACTTGGGCGGCATGGGCGACAGTTTATGTGACGCTCCTCCCGCAACGGTTGAAGCGCAAGCTGAAGCTATTGCCTTGGCACTGCAAAAACTTGGTTGTACCCAGTGGCATACTATCATCGGCGGCTCTTTTGGCGGCTGTGTGGGGATGGTGTTGGCATTGCATGAGGCATTGCGTGTGCAACGCTTGGCGGTGCTTGGTGCGGCGCACCGACCGACCGCACAAGCGGTGATGTTACGTAGTTTGCAGCGCGACTTTATCGAATTAACAGCGCAAACCCAACAGCCTGAACGCGGTGTGGCTTTGGCACGCGCGCTTGCCATGGTCACCTATCGTGGTACCACCGGCTTGGACGTGCGCTTCCCCGATGGCAATGCTGCGGTCCATTATATGCACGACCGTGCAGCCCGCTTGGTGCAACAGAATCCGCTACAGGCACGGCAATTGTTCACGGTCTTCGGGCCGGCTCTTGATGCCTTTCGGATTGCACCGCAAGCTTTGCAACTGCCAGTGTGTGTGATTGGCTTTCAAGATGACCTGTTAGTGCCGCCGCATTTGCTCGAGGAGTTCAGTCGACAGTTGCCGCAGTGTCAAGCTTATGAACACGTGGCAACGGCCCATGGGCACGATGGTTTTATTCTGAATACCGCGGCCTTTGCGCCGCGTTTGCAACAGTTTATGGAGGCGTGATGAGCGGTGCAGAAGTTGCAATTGGGGTGATTGGTGTCGGTACTATTGGCGGTTACTGGCTGGATCATTTTGCGCCCACTTTACCGCTTCAGAGTCGCGCGCGGGTGACCGCGATTTTTCGCCGGCAACAGCAGTGGCTTGCACCTCGTGGTATTGCCAGTAAGCACTGGCGTGAAACTTTTACTCAGCATGCGCAAGCGCGTCAAGCTGATGGGGTTGAGCAATGGTTGCAAGCAACTCGGCAACGTGAGCAACAACCGGTTGTGCTTGATTTAACTGCCGATAAAACCATCAGCCGTCGCTATCCTGCGTGGTTTGCTAGTGGTGCTCACATTATTTCTGCCAATAAATACGCTGGTTCCAGTGCTTGGTCGTTTTACCAGGAACTGCAACGGGTGCGGCGTCAATACCAGCGTCATTGGCTCTACAACACCACGGTCGGCGCTGGACTTCCGATATTGTCGGCGCTACACGAGCGTTGCCTGTGCGGTGACCAGGTGCAACGCGTCGAAGGTAACTTGTCTGGTTCGCTGTCATGGATTTTTCAGCAGTACCGCGCCGGCGATAAGCTCTCAGACTGGGTGTTGAAAGCGCAGAAAATGGGACTAACCGAGCCTGATCCGCGGCTCGATCTTGGCGGTATGGATGTCGCTCGCAAACTGGTCATTTTGGCGCGTGAAGTCGGCTGGAAACTGCAACTCAAAGATATCAACATGCAAAATCTAGTGCCGGATACTTTGCAGGCGGTTAGTGCGACAAATTTTGTCGCACGACTTGACGACTTTGATCAGGCATTTGACGCTTGGCGTCAACGCGAGCACCCCAATGCTGAACAATTTGTCTATTTGGGTTTTGTCGCGCGTGATGGTGCTGGCCAAGCCAGTGGTGGCACGCGGTTGCAACCGATTGATGACAGTTCTCCTTATGCGCGACTCCCCGCCGGCAATGCCAACTTTACTGTGCAGTCGCGGCAGTACGATGCTAATCCATTGGTGATCCAAGGGCCAGGTGCAGGTCCTGAGGTCACCGCTGCGGGTGTTCATAGTGACGTGCTGCAATTAATCGCGCGCTTAAAAAATAATTAGAAATGGGGTTGCAATCAAAACAGCTTTAATTAATATGGACGTCTAAACGTATAAACATTTAAAAGTGTATTTGCTTTGAGTGAGGCTTCCATGACCCAGAATTATCGCGCAGCAACCCTAGCCATCCATCATGGCTATGAGACCGACCCAACGACGAAATCTGTGGCGGTACCGATTTACCAAACCGCTGCATTCGCTTTTGACGATGCCCAACACGGCGCTGATTTATTTGATTTGGCAGTACCAGGTAATATTTACAGCCGCATCATGAACCCAACCAACGATGTGTTGGAGCAACGGGTTGCGGCGCTCGAAGGTGGAATCGCAGGTCTTGCCGTTGCCTCGGGCATGGCAGCCATTCAATATGCTTTGATCACGCTGGCTAAGCATGGTGATAACATTGTCACCACCCCGAATCTGTACGGTGGCACTTACACCTTGTTTGCTCACATGCTGCCGTCGTTTGGCATCGAGGTGCGCTTCGCCAAATCGGCGGATGCTGCGGATATCGCCGCCTGTATCGATGCCAATACCAAGGCTATCTATTGTGAAACCATCGGCAACCCCGCCGGTAACATTGCCGACCTTGAAGCATATGCGGCAATTGCTGAGCGTGAGGGAGTGCCTTTGGTGGTCGACAATACCGTGGCGACGCCAACCTTGTGTAAGCCGCTTGAGTGGGGTGCGCACATTGTGGTGCATTCACTGACCAAATACATTGGCGGTCATGGCACGACTATCGGCGGTCTGATTGTCGATGGCGGTACTTTCGACTGGGCCAAACATGCGCATAAATTCCCGCAGTTTAATGAACCGGAACCGGCTTATCACGGCGTGGTGTACAACGAAGCATTTGAAGCCGCAGCGTTTATCGCGCGTGTCCGTACGGTCGCCCTGCGCAACACCGGTGCGGCCTTATCACCATTCAATGCGTTCTTGATCCTGCAGGGACTCGAAACCCTGGAACTGCGCATTGAACGCCATTGCTCGAATACCCAACGCGTGCTGCACTTCTTGCAGCATCACCCAGATGTGGCTTGGGTCAACTATGCTGGCCTTGAAAATCACCCGCAGTATGAATTGGCGCAAAAATACATTCGTGGTGGTTTGCCTGCATCGCTACTGACCTTTGGTTTAAAAGATGGCTACCAAGCGAGTGTGCAGTTCTACGATAAGCTCAAGTTATTCAAACGTTTGGTGAATATTGGTGATACTAAGTCGCTCGCCTGCCACCCAGCTTCCACTACGCACCGCCAATTGACACCGGAAGAGCAGTTGCAAGTTGGGGTCAAGCCCGAGGCAATTCGCTTGTGTGTCGGCATCGAACATCCTGACGACATCATCGCAGATCTGGAACAGGCGTTGGTAAAGACGGTGCAGGAGACTGCACAAACGACAGTAACTGCGGTAGAGTAAACGTCAAGTAACAAACACATGGAATGGCGGCATGAAACAGGCAGTAAAATTAAGCGCACTTGCTCTGGCAAGTGCGTTTTTAGTTGGTTGTGCGACTATTGTTGAATATCAATTGGCGCAGCGGCCGCAAAACTTTAAGCTCGACCACGAGGTTGACTTAAGTCAGTTTAATTTTGACGAACGCGAGTTTTGCTTACCACATCTCGGCGGTTGTACCGGCTATATCCTTGGTCATCCGGCTACTGCCGAGGACGACAAATACACCATGAAAATGGACATCGAAGTCGATGACATCGACTATCAGACGGAACTGGTGCTGCAGCGTGAAGAGCTGCCCCTACGCAAGGGAACTGTTGTACTTCTGCATGGTTATGGCGTCGACAAACGTGCGACTCTGATGCTTGGTTTGCACTTTCGTTTTCTTGGTTATCACACGATTGCCCCTGACCTAACTGCCCATGGCGGTTCACGTGTCGATACCCCGAGTTATGGCGTAACTGACGCATTAATGCTATCCACTTTGATTGACAGTTTGCCGGCGCGCGAAGTCCCCAAACCGCTGCACATCATGGGCATCTCGATGGGTGCTGTTGCTGCCGCCCATTTGGCAAAGCAACGTGACGATGTCACCAGCGTCATGCTGTTAGCACCGATGCGGCCGCTTAATGAGGCGTCGCGTGCTATGGCGCAGCTAACAATGCCCAATTTGAGTCGTTTATTGCCGGCCGAAGCGTTCGATGAGGGCGTTACGGCGGCTTTGCAAAAACAAGGCTTAACGGTGGCTGATACCGATTTGCGAGAGCTCATTCCTGAGCTTGGCGCGCCAGTGTTTATCGCGGCCAGTGATAAAGATGCAATTGCACCCTACGAATTCTTCTTACCGCTGGAGTCTGAGCAAGTGGAGTTGGTGATGCGCCCAGGTTATCACCATTTAACCGCTGCGATTCCCGATGCTGAGTTGCATGCCGAAATCCTTGAGTGGTTGCAGCAGGTGGAATAACCACCTACTGCAGCATTTCGTCTGGTAACGGCACCTCAATACAGGCACACAAGATGGCTAACAGTTGCCGCTCAGCGGGCGAAATCTTGCCATCTTTACGAACCGTGGTGAGCCAATTATCGACCAACCGCTCTTTCTGCGCGGGTGACCAACCACGACAGGTATTCAGCGCCAACGCCAATTGCTGGCGATCAACATCATGACCTTTATCGGTTTGTTCCAGCGCGTGCACCGTAATGGTTAGTGCTTCGCCGTTGTCGACGGTTGCTTTGAAGCGTGTTTTTGGCAACAACTGCCGCGCCAATAATTGATACAGCCCCCAATGGAAAAGATCCTGACTGTCGGCCATTTGCTCTAAGTCTTTCAATAGGTTGAGCCTATCGCTTTCTTTTGCTTGACGTAAGGCCGGCACGGCAAGCTCCACCAGCGCCAGTTGTTGTGCTGGGTTGAGCTCGGCAAAAGTTTCGTTGTGTTCATCGAGTAATTGCGACAACACCAAATCATGCACGACCTGCGGCGCTTGTTGCGGGCTATGAATTTGTTCCAGTAAGGCTGCCGGTAAGGCGAGCATTGCCAGTTTGTTTAATGCTGACGGTTGGGGTTGTGCTGCCGTGTGCTCTTTTTCGCTGCGACTACGCGCTTTTCGCGGCTCGGGATAGCGACCATTCCAGCGCGGCTCGATTCGCTTGATGCGTTTTTCCAGCGGAGGATGAGTGGCCATCATGCCAAACCAGTGTTTCAGTGCTTCACCGAAGAACATATGTGCCGCTTCGTCGGCATTTTGGTGTTGAATGCGGCTGCCATATTCACGTGCGCCAATCTGCTTCAAAGCACCAGACAAAGCATCAGGATTGCGGGTAAATTGCACCGCCGCGGCATCCGCCAGGTACTCGCGTTGGCGACTCACCGCCGCTTTGATCAAGTTGCCAAACAACACGCCAATCCAACCGATGATCAGTAACGCCAAACCGACCATGGGCAACGGGTTCTTATTATTGCGACTACGGCTGGAGCCAGTGTGCAGCAGGATTCGCCCCAAGTGTGCGACGGCAAGAATACCGGCGAGCGCAGCGATAAGACGAATATTAAGGCGCATATCGCCATTCAAGATATGGCTAAACTCGTGGGCAACGACGCCTTGCAACTGTTCGCGCGAAAAGGTCTCGATGGCACCTCGAGTCAGGCCAATCACCGCATCACGGGTGTCATAACCTGCCGCGAAGGCATTGATAGTGCTCTCGTTCGGTAAAATATAAACCGCAGGGACCGGCATATTCGCGGCAATCGCCATTTCTTCAACCACATTGAGCACGCGTCGCTCGACTGGATCTTGGGTGTCAGGGCTCACTAAAGTGCCACCAAGGTGCTCGGCGACCACTTTGCCGCCAGCTTTAAGTTGCAGCCACTTGATCAGCATGACCAGCAAAATACCACCACCGACGACCAAGCTGACCCACATAAAGGGCAGCCAATCGAGTTCGTAAGTGCCGCCCTGTTTCGCTTTTACTGCACCCATCACCATTGCTGCAACAACGGTTAAAATACCAATGATCAGGGTAAAGGCGAGAAAGAAAAGCACAACCAGCAGGCCGGTGTTGCGCCGTGCCTGCTGTTGATGTTCAAAAAAGTTAACCATAGTTGAATAACAACGCTAAGTTAGAACTGAACTTTCGGTGCAGCTTGAATTTCTGCACTGTCAGCGAACTCCAGTAATTGGGCGTCTTTGCTGTGACCAAAAAAGCTCGCAAACATCACCGGTGGGAAGCTTTGACGGTAAGTGTTGTAGCTCATCACCGCATCGTTGAACGCTTGCCGTGCAAAAGCCACACGGTTTTCAGTGCTGGTCAACTCTTCGGACACTTGCATCATATTTTCGTTAGCTTTCAGGTCAGGATAGGCTTCCATCACCACATTTAGGCGGCCGAGAGCGCTACCTAATGCAGTTTCGGCACCGCCGAGCTCAGCCATGGCGCTAGCGTTGCGTGGGTCAGATGCAGCTTTCGGAAGGGCCGCTGCAGCTTGGTTACGCGCAGCTGTGACCGCTTCTAAAGTTTCACGCTCGTGACTCAAGTAGGCTTTGGCGGTTTCGACCAAATTAGGAATTAAGTCGTAGCGGCGCTTCAGTTGCACTTCGATTTGCGCAAAAGCGTTTTCGAACTGGTTTTTCAAGCGCACGAGTTTGTTGTAGATACTGATCAAGTAAATGAACAGTACAACGGCGATAATGATAATAATCCATCCGGTAGTCATGGACTGCTTCCTCGTTGTTAGGGTGTCGCGCAACGGTGCGCAACATGCTATTCTTTGCCGTCATTTACTGGTCAAATTTTAGATGAATCCATCGATGACGACAGCTGACGGCAATTTATTTATTATCGCTGCACCAAGTGGTGCAGGTAAGTCTAGTCTAATCCGTGCGTTGCTGGCGCGCCACAATGACGGCAGCATGCAAGTGTCAGTGTCTTGTACCACGCGAGCGCCACGTCCCGGCGAAGTCGATGGTGAACACTACCACTTTCTAGATGTTGACACGTTTCGAACAAAAATCGAAGAAAATGCGTTCTATGAATGGGCAAAAGTTTTCGATAACTACTACGGCACCTCGCGCCAAGTCATTGAACATACCCTTAAACAGGGCATCGATGTGTTCTTAGATATCGATTGGCAGGGCGCGCGCCAGGTGCGTGAAGCATACCCTGCGGCGCATTCGATTTTCATTGTGCCGCCGAGTCTAGAGCTACTAGAGCAGCGTTTGCGCTCACGCGGGCAAGACTCAGATGAGGTCATTCGTGGACGCATGGCGAAAGCGCAAGCCGAAATGTCGCATTATCATGAGTTCGATTATTTACTCGTGAATGACGATTTTGATGCAACCTTATTGAATTTTGAGCATATTGTGCTGGCGCAACGGCAAAGAATGGCATTGCAGCAAACGCGTCATGCGACTAAACTCAAAGATCTCTTGGCGAATGATGGCTAAATCCGTATAATTCGTGACCCATTTTCGATCGTACGCACGATCGCAGATTAATCAGTTGAGTTGGAGTAAACATGGCGCGCGTAACAGTAGAAGAAGCCGTAGATCGTATCGGTAACCGTTTTGACCTCGTATTGGTTGCAGCTCGTCGAGCTCGCCAGTTAGCGACCCAAGGTAAAGACGCGATGGTGCCGTGGAAAGGCAATGAGAAAGCAACCGTAATCGCCCTCCGTGAAATTGAAGAAGGTCACATCGACGCGAAGAAACTCGACGTCGTTGAGCGTTCTGAAATGGCGCAGCAAGAAGCTGACGAACTGGCTGCAGTTGATGCGATTCGTGGTCTTGAGTAACGCGGGTGTATTTATTTGAAGGGCTTCGGCAACAACTAGCCGAGTACTTACCAGCTGAACACGTTCAGCGTGCCGCTGCGGCCTTTAAACTGGCCGCAGAAGCGCACAAAACGCAAAAACGCCAAAGCGGCGAACCTTATATTACCCACCCAGTAGCAGTTGCCGGTATCCTCGCCGATATGCGTTTAGACCATGAGACCATCATGGCCGCATTGTTGCACGATGTCATTGAAGACACGGTCTTCACCCAAGAAGATCTCGCCGAACAATTTGGCTCCACAGTGGCGGAGTTGGTCGAAGGCGTGTCGAAACTCGACAAGTTGAAGTTTGACTCGAAAGAAGAGTTACAAACTGAGAACTATCGCAAAATGATTATGGCGATGGTGCACGATATTCGGGTCATCCTTATCAAGCTTGCTGACCGCACGCATAATATGCGCACGCTTGGCTCACTGCGGCCCGACAAACGGCGGCGCATCGCCCGCGAAACGCTTGAGATTTATGCGCCACTTGCGCATCGCTTGGGTATTCACGACATCAAGAACGAATTGGAACTGCATGGCTTTAAGGCCTTGTATCCGTGGCGTGCCAAGTTGTTGGAGTCGCAAGTGCGCCAAGCACGTGGCAACCGCCGCGAATTGGTCGAGCGGGTACAAACTGAAATCGAGAGCCGCTTGCGCGAGCACGGTATCGAAGCACGGGTGATGGGGCGCGAAAAACATCTCTACAGTATTTACCAAAAAATGCTGCACAAAGAGCTACGCTTCGAACAAGTCATGGATATCTATGCGTTTCGCGTGATTGTTGATGAAGTCGATACCTGTTATCGCGTGTTGGGCGCTTTGCATAATTTGTATAAGCCGATAGAAACGCGCTTCAAAGACTACATTGCTATTCCTAAATCAAATGGTTATCAGTCGCTACATACCTCGCTCAAAGGTCCGCACGGGATTCCGGTCGAAATTCAGATCCGTACCGAAGAGATGAACCTAATGGCGGATCGTGGTGTGGCTGCGCATTGGCTGTATAAAACCGATGAAGCCACTGGGACCACGGCGCAAGTACGTGCACGGCGCTGGATGCAAAGCTTGCTGGAGCTGCAACAAAGCACTGGCAATGCCTTTGAGTTTATTGAAAACGTTAAGTCAGAGCTGTTCCCTGAAGAAATTTACGTGTTCACCCCTGATGGCCGTATTATTGAGCTGCCGCAAGGTGCTACGCCGGTCGATTTTGCCTATGCAGTGCATACAGACATCGGCAACACTTGCATTGGTGCCCGGGTGAATCACAAGGTCTACTCGTTGAGTAAACCCTTGGAGACCGGACAAACGGTTGAGATTAAAACGGCGCCAGGTTCGCGGCCTAATATCGCATGGTTAAACTTTGCAGTAACCGGCAAGGCGCGCGCGAAAATTCGCCAGTACTTGAAAGGCCAAGAAACCCGCGAAGCTGAGCAGCTCGGAGAGCGCTTGTTACGGGCTGCATTGGGGCCAGTCAACTATAATGACATTACTGAAGACGAGTTTGCACGGGTCTGTGAAGAGGTCAAAATAGCCTCTAAATCCGATTTATTACGAGAAATTGGCCTTGGCAACATGATGTCGGTAGCTATTGCCAAACGCCTGCTGGGTGAAATGCAGCAAATTAAAGATGACCAACCGAGCTACCGGAGTCTTGCTATCAAAGGGGCTGAAGGTCTGTTGGTTAGCTTCGCCAAGTGCTGTCGACCGATTCCGGGTGACGATATTATTGCCCACGTAAGCCCAGGCAAAGGTTTGGTTATTCATCGACGCGAATGTAAGAACGTGCGTGGGCATGAAGACGAACCGGGGCGTTATTTCCCGGTGCAATGGGATAACAAACCAGAAGCTGAGTTTATTACCGAAGTGCGGGTTGAGGTGGTCAACCATCAAGGCGCACTGGCAAAGCTGACGTCCGCCATTTCGGCGACTGGCTGTAATATTCATGGCCTGAAAACAGAAGAAGTTGATGCCAATATTTATTACATCGATGTGGCATTAACCGTACATGATAGGAAGCAACTTGCCGATGTGATTCGCCACATCCGTAAGATGCCAGATGTTCAGCGCGTTGCGCGCTTAAGGAAGTAACATGTCAAAAGTGATCATTAACACAGAGAATGCGCCAGCTGCAATCGGCACTTATTCGCAAGCGGTGAAAATTGGTACTACGGTGTATTTGTCGGGGCAAATTCCGCTGGTCCCTGCGACCATGGAGTTCATCAGCGAAGATTTTCGCGCGCAAGCAGTGCAAGTCTTTAAAAACTTGGCGGCGGTGTGTGAAGCGGCAGGCGGCGAATTACAAGATATGGTCAAAGTGCAGATTTATCTTGTCGATTTAGGCCAATTCGCCATCGTCAATGAAGTCATGGCTGAGTTCTTCGAGACGCCTTATCCTGCGCGCGCCGCAATTGGCGTGAAAGCGTTGCCAAAGGGCGCGCAAATTGAAATCGATGGAATTATGGAGCTAAAGAGCACGAACTAAGTCGTGCTCGGCTCGAGCTTTTCACGCCCTTCCAGCGGTTTGCGCCAGATAATCATGGCAATTGCAACAGCCGCTAAAATAAAGCAATAACCGGTATGAACACTGACCTCGATAGGTGCAAGCCCAAAGCTTGCGCCCATCAAGAGTGCCTGCGCGCCATAGGGCAATACGCCTTGCACCACACAAGCGAAGATATCGAGTAAACTCGCACTTTGTCGTGGTGCCAAATTACCTTCTTCGGCAAGCCGTTTGCTGACTTCACCGGACAACAAGATAGTGACCGTGTTGTTCGCTACAGCAAGGTTGGTTAAACCGGTCAAGCCGGCGACACCAAAAGCAGCACGCTGTTGCTGATGTTTGAACAACTTTTTGGTAGCGTTACTAACAGTATTCGATAAAAATTTCAGGCCGCCCTGTTGACGAATCAACGCCGAGAGTCCACCGATCAATAAGCTCAAAAAGAAAATTTCTTGCATGCTGACAAAACCAGCATAGATGTCTTTGCTGAACGCGACCCATTCATAACCCACGGTGACCATGCCAAATGCTGCGGCAAGGATGATTCCTAGGGTGAGCACGGCAAACACATTGAGGCCCATCACCGCCAGCACGATGATAAAGAAGTAGGGCAAACTCAACCACAAGTTCGCTTCAGGGATCTTGGGTGGCACGGCGCCCGTATCATAAGTGACGAGCCAAATAAGAGTGATAATTGCTGCTGGAATTGAGATCTTTAAGTTCGCTTTGAACTTATCGCTCATATTACAGCCTTGGGTGCGGGTGGCGGCGATGGTGGTGTCAGAGATGATCGACAAGTTATCACCGAACATGGCGCCGCTGACCAAGACCCCAGCGAGCAACGCCAGATCAATTTCGGCTGCTTGCCCTAAACCAAGCGCCACGGGTGCCAAGGCTGCTAAGGTCCCCATCGATGTACCCATGGCAGTCGACACGACGGCAGCAATGATGAACAGCCCCGGTAACAAGAAGCTGGCGGGAATGACGTTAAGGCCAAGGGCGACCATGGCGTCGACACCACCGGTGGCTGCCGCAACGGTAGAGAAGGCACCAGCGAGCAGGTAGATCATACACATGGTGACAATATTGCGTTCACCAACGCCAGCTACGAAGGTGTTGATGCGCTCTTCAAACTTTTGCTTGCTTAGCAGCACGCCCAGAATGATTGCAGGCAAAATCGCTACTGGGCTGGCGAGTTGGTAAAACGCCATGTCGACGCCGGTCTGTTGAAAGTAGATGCCGGCACCAAGAAAGAGTGCGAGAAAAAGAGCCAGAGGAAGTAGCGCACGAGCGCTGGCCGATTCAGTCATAATACAGCTTACCTTGTTCTTGTAATTTTTAGACGTCCAGAAGTTTATATGTCTTGCTCTTCTGGTGCAAGCGTTGAAAGCCTATTGGTTGTTGCCAATTACTACGACTTCGTCATACTAAGTCTTATGTTGTACTAAGGAATCAAAAGGATGTCTATGAGCCCCGATGAACTGCACTTACAATTACGTAATTTGCGCAAAGAAGATTACCCCGCCCTGAAAGAATTGATGGATAAGGTCTATCCCGATATTGGCGGTGCTTGGGGTGAGCATACCATCCTGAAGCTGGCTAAAGAATTTCCCGAGGGACAAATCCTACTCGAGGACAACGGCAAGCTGGTCGGTGTGGCGCTAACTGTGCGTGTGAAGTACGCACGTTTCAGTAACCCGCACACTTACGATGATCTAATGGACGCCCGCGAAAATATTCTCAACGACCGCAAAGGTGATGCGCTCTATGGTTTGGATGTGCTGATTCATCCTGACTATCGTGGCTTCCGCTTGGGGCGTCGCTTGTATGACGCGCGCAAAGAGCTGTGTCGGCAAATGAACTTGAAAGCTATTTTGGCTGGCGGACGCATCGTTAACTTCCATAAATACGCCGACGAAATGACGCCAGGACAGTATATTGAAGCGGTGCATCGCCGCGAGATTTACGATCCGATCCTGACTTTTCAGCTGGCCAATGATTTCACCGTAAAACGTCTACTGGGTCGCTATTTACCGGAAGACAAGCGTTCGGCGGGCTTTGCCACTTTACTCGAGTGGAATAACTTCTTGTACGAGCCAGCCGACAATATTCTCGGCAGCCGTATCCGCAATGTGCGCGTAGGCGCGGTGCAATGGCAGATGCGCGAAATTGACTCGGTCGAAGAAATGCTTAAACAGGTCGAGTACTTCGTGGATGCCATGTCGAGTTACCAAAGTGACTTTGCAGTGTTCCCTGAATTCTTTAACGCGCCGTTAATGGGTTTGACCGATCAAAGCCAACAAAAAGACGCGATTCGTTTCTTGGCCGGCTTCACCGACCGCTTTAAACGTGAGTTTTCGCAACTCGCGGTTAGCTATAACGTTAATATCATCACCGGCTCGATGCCGCTTAATGAAGACGATGTGATTTACAACGTTTCCTACTTATGCCGTCGCGATGGCACTGTCGAAGAACAGCGCAAGGTGCATGTAACGCCGCACGAGAAACGCGACTGGGTCATCGAGGGTGGCAATAACGTCCAAGTATTTGACACCGATGCGGGCAAAATCGGCATTCTGATTTGCTATGACGTCGAATTCCCAGAACTAGGTCGTCTAATGGCAGCTGAAGGTCTTGAGATCCTGTTCGTGCCGTTCTGGACCGACACCCGCAACGCATATTTGCGCGTGCGTCACTGCGCGCAGGCGCGTGCCGTCGAAAACGAATGCTATGTGGTGACGTGCGGCAGTATCGGTAACTTGCCACAAGTTGAAAGCTTAGACGTACAGTACGCGCAGTCAGCGGTGTTCTCACCGTCAGACTTTGCGTTCCCATACGATGCAATTCTGGCTGAGACAACACCGAATACGGAGCAGCTGATATTCTCTGATCTAAACTTAGATGAGTTAAGGTATTTACATCACGAGGGCTCGGTCACGAATTTGAAAGACCGACGCACTGATATTTACGAAGTCACCCGCAAGTGGTGACAACAACGTTACTCGTTATTCGTTGTTCGTTAGGGTGAGGAAAAAGCCGATTGGGTAGTTCATTAACGAATAACGATTAACGAATAACGATTAACGAATAACGATAATTTCTACAGAACAAAAGGAACGAGCTATGGCGGTAAAACTAATTCCACCGGCGGATGACGCCTATAACTACCCGCTCTTAATCAAGCAACTGCTGCTGTCGAGCGAACGCTATGCAGGCGATAACGAAATCGTTGCCGGCAACACTGGTAAACGTTACAGCTACAGTGAATTTATTGAACGCATTCATCGTTTAGCCAATGTACTAACCGAAGCGGGCGTCAAAGAGGGGGATACCGTTGCCGTGTTGGATTGGGATACACCACGTTACCTTGAATGTTTCTTTGCGATTCCGATGATAGGCGCGGTGCTCCACACGGTGAATGTGCGCCTTGCGCCGGATCAGGTGGTGTACACCATGAATCATGCGGCCGATGATTTGGTGTTGGTCCATGATGACTTTTTGCCCCTCATCGCGCAAGTCAAAGACCAACTGACCACAGTCAAAGGCTACATTCATTTGAGTGATGACGCCGAACCTAAGGCCGCACCGTTTGAAGTGGTAGGTGAGTATGAGCAACTGTTGGCAGGTGCGCTGACCGAGTTCGACTTCCCCGATTTTGATGAGAACGCGATTGCGACCACCTTCTACACTACCGGCACCACCGGCAACCCGAAAGGTGTGTTCTTCTCGCACCGCCAGCTGGTCTTGCATACACTGGCGCTGGCGGCGACCACCAGTATGAACGACAACATGCAGTTGTTGCAGGCGTCGAGCGTGTACATGCCGATTACGCCGATGTTCCACGTGCATGCCTGGGGGGTGCCTTACGTTGCCACCATGATGGGCTTGAAGCAGGTCTATCCAGGACGCTACGAGCCGGCCTCGCTACTCAAGTTATTTGTCACGGAAAAGGTTACCTTCTCGCATTGTGTGCCGACCATTTTGCAAATGGTGCTCAGCAGCGAAAAAGCCAAAGCTATCGACTTTAGCGGCTGGCAAGTGTTGATTGGCGGCAGTGCCCTCACCGAAGGCCTTGCCCGTGCGGCACTCGAGCGCGGTATTCAGGTTTATACCGGTTATGGTATGTCAGAGACCTGCCCACTGTTGAGTACCACGTGGTTGCCGCTGGATGCGGCGGATATGAGCCTTGAGCAGCAAGTGCGCGAACGCGTTCGTACGGGTAAGCCGGTGCCCTTGGTAAACATGCGGATTATCGACAGCAACGGCCGTTTCTTGCCACATAATGGTGAAGACATGGGTGAAGTGGTGGTACGCACACCTTGGCTCACGCAAGGCTATTTAAACGAACCCGCCAAGAGTGAAGAACTCTGGGCTAATGGTTGGATGCACACCGGTGATGTCGGCAGTATCGATGCTGGCTATACTTTGCAGATCCGCGACCGCATTAAAGATGTGATTAAAACGGGTGGCGAATGGGTGTCATCATTGGACATCGAAAACTTGATCAGTCAGCACCCCGATATCGAGCTGGCCGCAGTGGTCGGTTTACCTGATGCTGAGTGGGGCGAACGTCCACACGCAGTGGTGACGGTACGCAGTGGTGCGCAGGTCAGTTATGACGATCTCGTTGCTTTTATGACGCCACTCGTTGATGAAGGTCACATCGAAAAATGGGCGATTCCAGACACCATGAAAGTGGTCGATGAGATCCCGCGCACGAGCGTTGGCAAAATTGACAAGAAACTTATCCGTAGTCAGCTTGCCGAGTAACTTGCGCGTTAAATCAAACCTTTGATAAATGCGACCACACTTCTGCCCAAGGAGCTGTGGTCGTAGCCTCCTTCAAGCATGGCCACCACGCGGCCGTCACAATGACGTTCAGCGAGTGTTTTCATCTGCTTGGCAAACCAGTGATAGTCTTCTTCACGCAAATTGAAGTTACCCATGTCGTCCTCGGCGTGACCATCGAAGCCTGCCGAAACGAAGATCAGTTGCGGCTCGAAGTGATCAAGTGCTGGCAGCCAGCGGTTTTCGACTTCAGCGCGCCACTCAGTACCACCGGTACCTGCCGGCATTGGGCTATTGATAATGTGTGGGCTGATGGTGTCGGCGCCAGTGTCGGGGTAGAACGGATGTTGAAACGAGGAGCACAGTAAGACGCGTTCGTCGTTGGTAAAGATGTCTTCGGTGCCATTGCCATGATGTACATCGAAATCGACAATGGCGACGCGCTCGAGTTGGTGCGCATGCAATGCGTGGGTGGCAGCAACAGCGATATTGTTGAAAATACAAAAGCCCATAGCTTTGTCGTAACAGGCGTGGTGGCCGGGCGGTCGCACCGCACAAAACGCGCGCGGATTCGCCCCTTGCATGACTTCATCAACGGCACTGATACCGCAACCAACCGCATATAAAGCAGCATTGAGTGAACCAGGTGTCATTAAGGTGTCGGGGTCGAGCCAAATGTGGTCTTCTTGCGGCGCGCGAGCAAAAATGTCATTTACATAATCGGCATCGTGCGCGTGGTAAAGCTGTTCTTTGGTTGCCTGTTGACCATCGCGTTGGGTAATGGCCAGCTCCAGCCCCGAGCGAATGATTTGGTCATTAATTGCACTCAAGCGTGCCGGTTCCTCCGGGTGAATTTCAGTCACTTGGTGCTGCATACAGCTAGGATGGCTAAAAACAGTGATCGACATAATACTACTCGCCGGTTAAGGATAACTTCAGGTGAACTTCACCCATCTCTTCGCTTGGTAGACGCTTAAAGCCAGCACGCTCAAATACTGCGAGCATTTTGTGGTTTTCGGCACGGACGTAGGCCACCATATGGTTTAATTTGCGTAGCTTGGCGATACGAATCATTTCGCCCAATAGCAAACTCGCCATACCTTTGCCTTGATACTTTTCGCGGGTGACAAAAGCGACTTCGCAGCTATTGTCGCTGGCCACATAGTAGTAACGCCCGACGGCTTGGATTTCTGCGGCCGAGCCTTTTTGTCGAACAATACAGAGCGCGAGGTCGGTCGACTGATCAACGCTGACTAAGGTGCAGGATTTTTCCCGACTCATTTGCGTGGGCACAGTGTTGTAACGCATTTGCAGCGTTTCTTTGGTGTGCGAGTAAAAGAACTCCTGCAAGCGTCGTTCGTCGCTTGGGTTCAGCGGGCGCAAGTCAAATTCTTGACCATCGATGACCAGTTCGCGAAAACCAACATCGCCAAGTTCCGGTACTTCCACCGATTTAATGGTTTGATAGTTAGGTACGTAATAGTACTCACGCACCTCTTCGAGGAGTTGCTGGCGGAACTTTGGATGCGCCACGCGAATCAGTTCAAGCGCCCGTTCACGGATACTTTTGCCGCGCAGCGAGGCGACACCGAATTCGGTAACCACGTAGTACACATGTGCACGCGACGTGGCCACGCCAACGCCCTCGGTCAAGTGTGGCACAATGCGTGAAATGGTGCCGTCTTTAGCCGTTGAGGGGAGCGCGATGACCGGCTTACCGCCTTTGCTCATTGATGCACCACGGCTGAAATCAACGTGCCCGCCGATACCGCTGTAAAATTGATGACCAATCGAGTCCGATACCA
Source organism: Pseudidiomarina atlantica (assembly GCF_000753735.1). GTDB lineage: Bacteria > Pseudomonadota > Gammaproteobacteria > Enterobacterales > Alteromonadaceae > Pseudidiomarina > Pseudidiomarina atlantica. The sequence continues at coordinate 244,285 of NZ_JPIN01000002.1, forward strand.
CTTGTCCGGTAAGGTCGACCTCGATGGCACTGTTAATCGAAATCATGTTGTCGTTGCGCGCAATATTAGCCGGTGAATTGACGTACTCACTCGGGTAAAAGCCAATATGCGGGTTGTTATCGACAAAGTCATACAGCGCTTGGCTACCGATACAGAAGCTGGTGACTGCTTTGTGCTGGTGATAGGTCTTCTTGCGGTTGTTGATCACGCCTTTTTGCATGAGCTCCATGATACCGTCGGTGATCATTTCACTATGCACGCCGAGGTCGCGGTGATTGCCAAGGTAACGCAACACGGCGTCGCAAATATTGCCAAAGCCGATTTGAATGGTCGCGCCATCGTCGATCAACAATGACACGTACTGACCAATCCGCTCAGTTACTGCATCAAGTTCGGGTGCAGCGATTTCTGGCAGCTCTTCTTCGGCTTCAAAAAACGCATCAATCTGCCCTTTATGGACAAAGGCTTGGCCAAAAGTGACCGGCATGCGCGGGTTAACCTGAGCGATCACTTTTTTCGCCGAGCGCAGTGCCGACGACACGATATCTACCGACACTCCCAACGAGTGATAGCCGTACTTATCGGCCGGACTGACCATAATCAGCGCCGCATCGAGCGGTAAAATCTCGTCCTGAAATAACGAGGGAATATCTGACATAAAGCAGGGCGTGTAGTCCGCACGACCTTCAGCCACCGCTTGCCGCACTTGTGGTCCACCAATGAACAAGCTGTTCACTTTGAATTGCTGACTGTATTTCGGCTCGGCCCATTGATTATCACCGAGCGCGTACACCTGCACGATTTCTATATCGTGCAGGTGTTGGCTGTGTGCCATCAGGTCGTGAATCAACTTATGTGGCACTGCTGCGTGGGAGCCAATAAAAATACGACTCCCTGATTTAATGAGCTGTGACCAAGGGACCTGTTGCGCAGTCACCTGGGTTACTCCTGTGCTGCGTAATCAAACACCCAGTTCACGTACATTTCGGTACCGGTTTTCAGTGCTGCTTCATCCGCATAAAAGAACGGTGAGTGATTGCTCGGTGCTGTTGCTGGATCTTGGCCCTCTGGTGTGATGCCAAGGAAGACAAACAGGCCTGGGACTTCTAGGGCGTAAAATGAGAAGTCTTCGGCGCCAGTAACCAGTGCGTTCACTTTCACTTTATCTTTGCCGGCCACGCGCTCCATAGTGGGGAGCATTTTCTCGGTCAGGCTAGGATCATTCACAGTCACCGGATAACCTTCGTCGATATGCACATGGGCTTCGGCACCTGAGCTCAACGCGGTGTGCTCAGCTGTGGTTTTCAGCTTTTCAAAAATCTGTGCGCGGTTTTCCATACTGAAATTACGGATAGTGCCTTCAAGGTACACATCGTCTGGAATGATGTTATTCCGCACACCGCCTTCGACAATACCGAAGCTCACCACTGCTGGCGCTTTGGTGATATCAATTTGACGACTGACGATATTCTGGGTGTTTTGGATGATTTGTGCGGCCGTCACAATCGGGTCAACCCCGCCCCAAGGACGTGAACCATGGGTTTGGCGGCCTTTCACATTGATTTCGAAGCGATCTGAAGAGGCCATCAATGGACCTGAACGATAACCGATATGTCCAGTAGTGCCGGCTGACCAGACGTGAATACCAAATACCGCGTCAGGCTTAAGTTCAGCAAACAAGCCTTCTTCCAGCATCAATTCTGCACCGCCTTCTTCACCTTTAGGCGCACCTTCTTCAGCGGGCTGGAAGATAAACATTACAGTTCCTTCGATGTCTTCTTGCATGGCCGCTAATTGCTGTGCCGCGCCCATTAGCATCGCGACATGTAAATCATGGCCACAAGCGTGCATGACGCCAACTTCTTCACCACGGTATTCGGCAGTCGCAGTTGATTTAAAGAGTAAGTCTGTTTGCTCCGTTACCGGTAGGGCGTCCATGTCAGCGCGTAGCGCGATGACTGGCCCCGGCTTACCCCCTTTTAAAATGCCAACAACACCGGTGTGGGCCACTTCTGTTTGTACCTCAAGGCCAAGCTCACGCAAGTGTTCAGCGACGACTTTTGAGGTTCGAAATTCGCGGTTACTCAATTCAGGATTTTGGTGTAAATCACGACGCCATTCGATGACTTGTTGTTCGAGCTCAGCAGAAATCCGAATCGGGTCTTGCGCGAAGGCAGAGCCGCTAGCGAACAGGGTGGTAGCGCAGGCAAGGGCGAGAGCAGTAGGTTTTAACATGACAGAAGACCTTATAGTTATGCGAAACATAGGTCTTTGAGTATGCAACGAGTGCGGTTAGTTTGCCACTCCGTCTTTGGTCGTAATTTGCGCGGCGACGGCCGGAAACAATCCATAGTCAGGCAGCGGGGCGGTGATCACGATCGCTTCAGCGTCATAGTTGAACGCTAACTGCCAGGCATGCAAGTGTAAATGTGCGTTGGCTTCACCGCCATATCGCGTGTCGCCGACAATCGGCACACCCAAGCTTTTTAGCGCGACGCGTAATTGATGGGTGCGCCCGGTCTGTGGTTGCAGTCGATACAGCCGGTAGCCGGGCTGCAGTGCGGTGCTGGTAAAATAGGTGCGGGCCGGATTCTCCTTGCTATGCAATAAGCGCCAATTGCCGCGCCGAACCTTATCCATATCACCGATGATCCAGCCTTGTTTTTTCTTGGGTTTACCTGCCGCCACAGCTAAGTATGTTTTGTGCATGGCGTGATCGGCAAACAGCTGGCTCAGCTTTGCCGCTGCGATTTGTGAGCGGGCGACTAACAACACTCCTGAAGTAGGCGTATCGAGTCGATGCACGGGCCACAGTTGTTCGTCGAGTTGCGCAGCGAGTTGGTGTACGACGCTGAGTTGTTCATCGTTGGCATGCATGGGGGCGCCCGCCGGTTTGTTTAGGGCGTAAAAATCACGATGTTGAAAGACTAGGGTTAACGCCCGCATGAAGTTATACTCCCTAAAAAACCGTTATTCGTTAGCCGTTACTCGTTAGGGTGAGGAAAACGCCGATTGGGTCGTTCATTAACGAATAACGAATAACGAATAACGAATAACGAACCACGAAACACGCTCTTGGATTGAACATGTCACCTGAACGATTGCAGCGAATCAATACACTGCTTGACCAGCGCCAACCCGATCTTACGCTGTGTCTCGAGAGTGTCCACAAAAATCACAACCTGTCAGCGCTAGTGCGCACTGCCGACGCCGTTGGCTTACACGAAGTCCATGCCATTTGGTTCGACCGCAAAGGCAAAGTCAAAGGCGGAACTGCAATGGGCTCGCAGCGCTGGGTGAAGGTGCACCATCATGACTCGACCGCGGCTGCCATCGAGCAATTGCACGCCGAAGGTAAGCAAGTGCTGGTGACCCACTTGTCAGCGGAAGCGGTCGACTTTCGTGAGATTGATTACACCCTACCGACGGCGATTTTGTTTGGCGCCGAAAAGCAAGGGACTTCAGCACAAGCGCTGGCATTAGCCGATCGCCATGTAGTGATTCCAATGGTGGGTATGGCGGAATCGTTGAATGTTTCAGTGGCGGCGGCGGTGATTTTGTATGAAGCGCAACGTCAGCGCCAAGCAGCGGGTATGTACCAACGTCCGACCTTGTCGCATGCGGAGCGACAACGGGTGCTGTTTGAAGGCGGCTATCCGATTTTCGCCAAACTTTGTAAGCGCAAAAACATCGCCTACCCCGCGTTGGATGAGCAAGGTCAGATTGTGGCGGATGACAGCTGGTGGCACGCCATGAGGTCAGCGTAGCGATGGCGTCGGCAGGGTTGCATCGGATCCCGCTTTCCGTGTTAAAAGGGGTGGGACCTAAGTTGCAAGAGCGCTTGGCGAAGCTGGGGCTTGCCAATGTGCAAGACGTGCTGTTACACCTGCCGTTGCGTTACGAAGACCGTTCACGTATTTATCCGATCGCGGCATTACTGCCTGGAACTAGTGCGACCGTTGTGGCCCATGTGGTCAAGGCTGAAGTAGTCTACGGTAAGCGCCGCATGCTGAAGGTTCGCGTGCAAGATGCCAGCGGTATTTTGAACTTGGTGTTTTTTCAATTCAGCGCGGCACAGCTGAAGCAATTTGCGGCCGGTACTCAATTGCAGTTGTTTGGTGAAACACGCCGCGGGCTGCAAGGCCCAGATATGATTCACCCTGAGTACAAAATTATTCAAGGCGATGCGCCGCAGTTGGCTGAAACCTCGCTGACCCCGGTGTATCCAACCACCGAAGGGGTGCAGCAGGCGAGTTTACGCAAGATCAGTGAGCAAGCACTTACCTACCTCAATGACGCTGCGTTACCTGAGTTGATGCCACCTGCGTTGCGCCCGGGTGGAATGGACTTGGCAGCCGCTATTCGCACGCTGCATCGACCGCCGCTCGATGTCAGTCTCAGCGAGCTACAAGAAGGTACTCACCCAGCACAGCAACGGCTGGCGCTGGAAGAGCTGGTCGCCCATCAGCTGAGTTTACTGAAGTTGCGTAGCATTAAGCAGCAACATGCGGCGCGCGCGCTGCAACCGCACAGCGCCCTCGAACAGAAGTTTCTTAACCAATTACCGTTTCAGCCGACGGCTGCGCAGCAACGGGTCGTAGCTGAAATTCAAACCGATTTAGCAGAGCCAGTGCCGATGATGCGCTTGGTGCAAGGCGACGTCGGCTCAGGCAAAACCCTAGTCGCGGCGCTCAGTGCGCTCACCGCGATAGGTCAAGGCTATCAGGTCGCGCTGATGGCGCCGACCGAGATTCTTGCAGAACAACACGCGCTCACCTTCCAGCAGTGGTTCGCACCGCTTGGCATTGAGGTCGGTTGGCTGGCGGGTAAACTGGCGAGCAAACAGCGGAAAGAAACCTTGGCAGCGCTCGCCAGCGGGCAAATTCAGATGATTGTCGGTACCCATGCGTTGTTTCAAGCGGAAGTCACCTTCAGCAACTTGGTGCTGGTGATCATCGACGAACAACACCGCTTTGGCGTGCATCAGCGCCTTGAGCTGCGTGAGAAAGGCGTGCAGCAAGGGTTTCAGCCGCATCAGCTGATCATGACTGCAACGCCAATCCCGCGCACCTTGGCAATGACTGCCTACGCTGATTTGGCGACCTCGATTATTGATGAGCTGCCACCGGGACGCACCCCAGTCACCACGGTGGCGGTGCCCGACACACGCCGCGAACAAGTGGTGGAAAGAGTGCATGACGTGTGCACCAAAGAGCACCGACAAGCGTATTGGGTATGTACCTTGATTGAAGAGTCGGAAGCATTGCAGTGCCAAGCAGCGGAAGATACCGCCAATCAGTTGGCAGCCGCGCTGCCGGATTTACGTATCGGTTTGGTGCACGGACGCTTAAAAGGCCAAGAAAAAGAAGCGGTGATGCAGGCCTTTAAGGCCCACGAGCTGGATTTATTGGTGGCAACCACGGTGATTGAAGTGGGCGTCGACGTTCCCAATGCCAGTTTGATGATTATTGAAAATCCCGAACGGCTGGGCTTAGCGCAACTTCATCAGTTGCGTGGGCGGGTCGGGCGTGGTGCGGTTGCGAGCCATTGTGTGCTGCTCTATCACGCACCTTTGTCGAAAACCGCGACCCAGCGCTTGGGCGTGTTGCGTGACAGTAATGACGGTTTTGTCATTGCCCAACGTGACCTGGAGCTGCGCGGACCGGGCGAATTATTGGGACAACGGCAAACCGGGATTACCGAAATGCGTGTCGCCGATGTAATGAAACACAGTTATTTACTGGAACAAGCACAGCACTTAGCGCAGACCCTCTGGCAGCAGTATCCGGAAAGCGCGGAAGCATTGATCCAGCGCTGGTTACCACGCCGCGACCACTACGCCCAAGCCTAAAATCGTAGTACACTAGGCGCTCACTTGAGAAAAGGCAGCAAGATGAAAGATTCGAAATCTGAAACCATTGATTTTGGCTACAAACAGGTCGGTAAAGAAGAAAAGCAAGGCTTGGTTGCCAATGTATTTAATTCAGTGGCGAAGAAATACGACGTCATGAACGACGTGATGTCGTTTGGTATTCACCGCTTATGGAAGCGTTACACCATTGATTGCAGTGGTGTGCGCGCGGGCATGAAAGTGCTTGATATCGCCGGTGGTACGGGTGATTTGACGGAACAATTTTCGCGTCGAGTCGGACCTAAAGGTGAAGTGGTATTAGCTGACATTAATCAGGCCATGCTTGATGTGGGGCGCGATAAACTGCGTAACCGCGGCATTGTTGCGAACGTCGACTATGTGCAGGCCAATGCCGAAGAACTGCCCTTTGCCGATGATACGTTTGACATCATCACCATCGCCTTTGGTTTGCGCAATGTGACCGATAAGCAAAAAGCACTCGAGTCGATGTTTCGCGTGCTGAAACCGGGCGGGCGTCTATTAGTTTTAGAATTTTCCAAGCCAGTGCAACCGATGCTGTCGCAAGCTTATGACTTCTACTCGTTCAATGTCTTGCCAAAAATGGGACAATTGATTGCTGGCGATGCCGACAGTTATCAGTACTTGGCCGAATCGATTCGGATGCACCCTGATCAAGAGACCTTGAAAGGCATGATGGAGCAAGCGGGCTACGAAAACGTGACCTTTGATAACCTCACCGGCGGCATTGTGGCCTTGCATCGCGGGTTTAAATTCTGATGTTATGGACCGTGCTACCCACCCAACTGCTTGAGCTAGGGCTCAACCAAGTATTAGCGCTTGATGCGCAGACACCGCAACGGCGCGATAAGCTCGCTGGCAAGCGGCTGCGGGTGACCTTGAAAGAGCTCGGTGCGCCATTGACGGTCACTGTAACTGAGACCACGGTGTTGTTGAGTTGGTTGGACCGCGGTGACGTCGATTGCCATATCGTCAGCGAGCTGGCGGTGTTGCCTGAGCTGCGCGATAGCGCCAATATCACTCGCTTAATTAAAGCCGATAAGCTCGATATCGAGGGCGATCCGCTGCTGGCACAGCAATTGAGCAAATTGGTGACCGATCTCGATATCGACTGGCCAGAACAGTTATCCCAGCGGATTGGCGACGTACCCGCGCAACTGGTCACTAACGCTTTTCGGCGCAGCCAAAAACAGTTCCAACAATGGCGCAACGATCAGCGGCAATGGGTGCGCGACACCCTGATCGAAGAGCAGCGTGTATTACCGGCACGTGCCGAATTTCAGCAGTTCCAACACGAAGTGCAACAATTGCGTGCGAAACTCGACCAATTGGAACGCCACATGAACCGTCATCGAGAGTGATTATGCGAGCGAAGCGTCTGTACCAAATCACCCGCACCTTTATGCATTATGGGCTCAATGACTTGATCCCACCGCGCTATATGCCATGGTCGATTCGCGTGGCGCGCATTGGCTTGTTTTGGCTGCCGAATAAACATAAAGACAAGTCTCCCGGCGCTCGCCTGCGCCTAGCACTCGAGTCATTAGGTCCGGTGTGGGTCAAATTTGGACAAATGCTGTCAACCCGTCGCGACTTGCTGCCGCCAGATATCGCGCTAGAACTCGCCAAGTTGCAAGACCGCGTAAAGCCGTTTGATGGCGCGAAAGCACAACAGCTGATCGAGAAAGCACTCGAATTAAAGTCGATTGACGAACTGTTTGATGATTTTGCCGTGGTGCCGCTGGCCTCAGCATCGATTGCACAAGTACACACCGCACGGTTAAAAAAGGGCGAGGGTGCGGGCGAGGATGTGGTGATCAAAGTGATTCGCCCTGATATTCGCGGTGCCATTGATGCGGACTTGCGCCTAATGGAAACCCTCGCCGCGGTGCTCGCCAAGCATTTGCCTGACGGCCGCCGTTTAAAACCCAAAGAAGTGGTGCGCGAGTACCGTAAAACCTTGCTGGATGAACTGGACCTGGCGCGTGAGGCGGCTAACGCGATTCAACTCAAACGCAACTTCGAAGACTCGCCGCTATTGTATATCCCCACGGTGTTCAGCGATTACAGCCGCACCAACGTGATGGTGATGGAGCGCATTGACGGCATTCCGGTCAACGATGTCGATACCTTGGTGGCGCTGGGTGTGGACATGAAAAAGCTTGCCGAACGCGGAGTTGAAGTATTTTTCACGCAAGTGTTCCGCGATAGTTTCTTTCATGCGGACATGCACCCGGGCAATATTTTCGTGTCGCGCGAAAACCCAGACGATCCGCAATATTTAGGCATTGATTTTGGTATTGTTGGCACGCTCAATCGCGAAGATAAGCGTTATCTTGCCGAGAATTTCTTGGCCTTCTTCAATCGTGACTATCGCAAAGTGGCGGAACTGCACATTGATTCCGGCTGGGTGCCTGCGCATGTCAACGTTGAAGAGTTTGAATCTGCGATTCGCACCGTGTGCGAGCCAATATTTAATAAACCTCTGGCCGATATCTCCTTCGGTCATGTGTTGGTCAACTTGTTCAACACTGCGCGGCGTTTCGAAATGGAAGTGCAGCCGCAGTTGGTGCTATTACAAAAAACGTTGCTGTACGTTGAGGGGCTTGGCCGGACACTTTATCCGCAGCTAGATTTATGGAAAACTGCGAAGCCATTTTTAGAGCGCTGGATGCAAGAACAGCTAGGCTGGCGCGCAGTGTTGCGTTCAGTCAAGGAACATGCGCCTTATTGGGCCGAAAAAATGCCGGAAATGCCGACCTTACTGTACGATTACTTGCGCAATCAGCGGCATATGGTGGAGCAGCAGCAAGCTGCTACAGCAGCGCTGATCCACAGCCAACGCAAGCATTCGTGGCGCATTTGGTGGGGACTCGCCAGCGCTGCGACCGTCGTCACTACAGCCTTGTTCTGGGTTTCGGGACAACCGGTTTGGCTAACAGCAAGCAGTGCAGTCGTAGCGATTGCGAGTATAATGATGAGTTGGCGTCAACCTGCCAACCAAGCGTGAGGAAATTATGGGTATCAGTATTTGGCAATTATTAATTTTATTGGTCATTGTGGTGTTGTTATTTGGCACCAAGCGACTGCGTTCAATGGGCAGTGACTTAGGTTCGGCGGTGAAAGGCTTTAAAAAGTCAGTGAGCGACGAAGACACCAACGAAACGACTAACAGCGAGCAAAAGAAAGTACCGGGTAAGTCTGAGCAAGACAAGGACGCCTAACTCCTATGTTTGATATCGGCTTCTGGGAGCTTGCTTTCGTCGCGATTATTGGCCTGCTGGTGTTGGGGCCAGAGCGGCTGCCTAGCGCGCTGCGTGGCTTACAGCGTGGCATCCAGAAGATCAAAAGCTTTGGTAGTTCGGTGCAAGCCGAGCTTAACCATGAGCTGCGCATCAAAGAGCTGCATGAGCATTTGCGCAAAGCCGAACAACTCGATGTCGATAAGCTTTCGCCCGAGCTGCAACGTTCCATGGCGGAGTTGCGTAACGCTGCTGCGGCGGTGCAACGTCCTTACGCAAAGTCCGAGCCATCCAAAGCGAACGAGGGCGACGCGAAGCCGCCAAGCGACCCGCCAGAATCTTCATCATGAGTCAGTCACCGTTACTCGATCATTTGCTGGAACTGCGTCGCCGTTTACTGATTGGCGTGATTGTGGTGCTGGCGCTCTTCTCGGTGCTAGCGTTTTTCGCCGATGACCTTTATAGCTGGCTTGCAGCGCCCATGCTTGCGAGTTTGCCGCAGGGCAGTACGCTAATAGCTACCGACGTCGCGACGCCGTTCTTCACGCCCTTTAAACTGGCGTTGGTGGTGAGTATCGCGCTAGCTGTACCAGTCTTACTTTGGCAACTGTGGGCCTTTATTGCGCCCGGTTTGTATCAGCGCGAAAAACGTCTTGTAGTACCTTTAATGGTGTCGAGTTCATTGCTGTTTTACGCCGGCATCGCCTTTGCCTATTTTGTTGTGTTACCTTTAGCATTGAACTTTTTAGCAAATGCAGCGCCTGAAGGAGTGACAGTTGCCACGGACATCGCCAGCTATCTGGATTTCGTTTTGGCGATTTTTATGGCGTTCGGTATCGCATTCGAAACGCCAGTTGCGATTATTTTGCTGTGCTGGACCGGCGTCACCTCGGTCACATCCTTGCGTGCTAAGCGTCCTTATGTCATTGTCGGTGCGTTTGCCGTAGGCATGGTGCTGACACCGCCGGACGTGATATCGCAGACATTATTAGCGATACCGATGTGGCTGCTATTTGAACTTGGTCTATTGATTGCTAGTCTATATCAACATAAACCACCCTCGGCCGCCCCCGAGAGTGACTAAAAAATTGAAGTAGGAATCACTTAAGATGATGAAATTGTTAGGTTTGGGGAGTGTTGTCGGTTGTATTTCATTGGCAGCTTTGTGGGCTCCAAACGCGCTTGCGCAAGACTCGACAGCAGAACAGTTGGCGAAGTGCGCCACCATTGAAAATCCACTTCAGCGCTTGGTTTGTTACGACAAAGTCGCAGCCGGTGAAGCTCCCGCTGAAGGCAGTGCGGGACCAGCAAATTCGCGTGCACAAGCGGCATCACCTGAGGAAGAATTCGGCCGTGAGCATCGTGAAGATCCCACCGATAACCGCCCAGATAAAATCTATGTCGAGTTAGCGGACGCGCAACGTAACTATTACGGCAAATGGGAAATCACCCTGAAAAATGGCCAGAAGTGGGAACAGGTCGACAGTCGCACCACGCCACTACCTTTAGATGGCGATTACTACATTGAGCGCGGCGTGTTTAATAGTTTCTTCTTAGGCCGCGTGGGCGAAAATCGACGTATTCGTGTACGTCGTGTAGATGAGTAACCTATTGCAGTGGTTTGATGCGGGCGTCAACCTCACCAACGCCCGCTTTCATTCTGATCCCCTTTATTATCTTGACCGCGCTGCCGAGCAGGGCGTCACTAAACTTTTAGTCATCACCTGTAATCTGAACGATACCGAACAAGCACTGGTACTTGCCGAGCGTTACCCACAATTGAAAGTGACGGCTGGTGTCCACCCACATGATGCCAGTGCCGCACCACTTGACCTGCAGCAACGCATCATGGCGTATGCTGAGCACCCAGCAGTGGTTGCCATCGGCGAGTGTGGGCTCGATTTTAATCGCAACTATTCCCCTCCCGACGTGCAACTACGCGTATTCGAGCAACAATTAGAGGTCGCGGCTGAACTGCAACTGCCGGTGTACCTACATGAACGCGATGCATTTACTCAACAACAAATGTTGTTACAAAAATTTGACGAAAAAATACCAAGAAAATTAGCACATTGCTTTACCGGTGGTTGCCAAGAGCTGAAAGAGTATCTAAAGTTAGGCTGTTATATCGGAGTGACAGGTTGGATATGCGACGAGCGGCGTGGGGGCGCTTTACGTGAGGCTGTATCCACCATTCCGAGTGAGCGTTTGCTGCTAGAAACCGATGCTCCGTTTCTGCTGCCGCGAACCCTCAAACCCCGCCCCAAATTTAACGAACCTTGTTGGCTACCGGAAGTGGCCCGTGTCGTTGCCGAATTACGCGGTGTCAGCATGCAAACACTAGCGGAACAAACTTGGCGAAACAGCCACGAATTTTTTGGAATATCAGAATGACAACTATGTTGATGCGTTGGGTAGTAACCTTAGCTCTGTGCTTTGCCTTCATGGTGCCAGCGGTACAGGCACAAGAGTCGATGCCGCCAATCTATTATCACGTCGATGGTACGGGCAATCAGACCGTTAACAACCTAGTTAATAAGCCACGCAATGAGTGGCGCGTATTAAGTGGCAGTAATGCCTCGTTTGGTTACACCGACGATGTCTATTGGTTTCAGTTTGAGCTGCCGGAAGTAAACTTCGACCGCGTGATTCATTTGCCGTATCCGCTCCTCGATCGCATCGATACCTATTTTGTGCAAAGCGGTGAAGTGATTGAGCAAGTGCGCAGCGGCGACCAGTTTGAGTTCTCTGAGCGCCCTGTTAATAACCGTAATTTCATGATTCCAGTCGCCACCCAAGAGGCGGTGACGGTATTTATGCGAGTCGAAACCACGAGTTCCATGCGGGTGCCGATTTCAGTTTGGCAACCGAGTGAGCTTGCCGGCAACGAGCAAGCCATCAATATGGTCACCGGCATGTATTTCGGCTTGTTGCTGTGCATGATGGCGTATAACTTCTTTACCTATCTGACGACTCGCGATTATCGCTTTGCGATCTACAGTGGCTACATCATTGCGATTGGTTTGTTGATGGCATCGCTCGATGGTACTGGCTATCAATACTTGTGGTCGTGGTTCCCGTGGCTACAAGAAAAAGCGATCAATTTATTCGGCGCCTTGGTTTTTGTGTTGGCGAGTTTGGTGGCGAGTAAAATTTTACAAACCGAAATACGGAGTCCACTGCTGCACCGTGGCTTGCAGGCCATTATGGTGATAGCTGGTTTACTCTTTGTAGCGTCCATCTTTTTACCTTATGCGACGATGATCTCGATTGTGCTGATCGTCGCAATTCTAGCGAGCTCCTTCCTGATTTTTACCGGCATCATGCTGTGGCGTCAGGGGCTCAATTATGCACGTGTCTATACCATTGCCCTGAGCGCCTTGTTGCTTGCGATTATTGTCAACGCCATTGGTTATTTGGGCTTTCTCGAATCGTTCTTTGTGCAGCGCTATTTGATCATGATCGGTTCTGCCATTGAGGTCATGTTACTGAGCTTGGTACTGGCAATTCGCTACAGCGAAGACCGTCGTGAGCGATTGGCTGCTGAACAGCGCGCCAATGCCCGCTTAGAAGTCAAAGTGAAGCAGCGTACCGGCGAACTCGAAAAGGTAATGCGCAAGCTCAAAGAAATGAACCAGAAATTAGAAGTGAAGAGCAACGAAGATCGCCTCACTAAGCTCTATAATCGCGGCATGCTCGACGAGGACTTGCCATTAGAAGTGCGCCGTGCGCGTCGCACGGGCTACGATATTGCCGTGGTTATGATCGATATCGATCACTTCAAAGAAATTAATGACCGCTATGGCCATCCAGTCGGTGATGAGATTCTGGTCGAGTTGTCGCGGGTGCTGCGTGTGAACTTCCGCCGCGCAGGTGATCGTATTTATCGCTATGGTGGTGAAGAGTTTGTGGTGCTGATGCCTGGTGCGCAAGAGCTTGGCTGTCACGATAAAGTGCTAACCGTTACCGATGCAATTCGTACGCACGAATTCAAAACTGAACGCGGAGAGGTTAAACTTACGGTCAGTGTTGGCATGGCGCTGTTGAATACGCTGCCCGGCCACACCTCGAGCAAGCAGCTATTAGAAGCTGCTGATAACGCCCTATATCAAGCGAAAAACGCGGGTCGCGATCAGATTCGTATCGCCCGCACGCTGAACGAAGCGAGTGAAAAGCCGTAGATGTATAACGTCAGTCAGTTTCCTTTCCGTCGCATGCGTCGCCTGCGGCGGCACGACTTCAGCCGCCGCATGGTGGCTGAAAATCACTTAACTCCTGCAGATTTCATCTATCCAGTGTTCGTACTGCCTGGTGAGCAGCAGCGTGAAGCAGTTGCTTCGATGCCTGGGGTCGAACGCTTATCGATTGATTTGCTAGTCGAAGAATGCCGTGAAGTCGCTGCTTTGGGGATTCCTGCCGTGGCGTTGTTCCCCGTTACTCCAGCCGCGGATAAGTCGCTGACGGCTGACGCCGCTTGGGATTCTGAAGGCTTGGCGCAACGCGCGGTGCGCGCCATTAAAGCTGCCGTGCCTGAACTGGGCGTCATTACCGACGTCGCACTCGACCCCTTTACCACCCATGGCCAAGACGGCATTTTGGATGACGAAGGTTACGTACAAAATGACATCACTACCGAAGCACTGGTCAAGCAAGCCCTGTCGCACGCAGCGGCGGGAGCGGATGTGGTGGCACCGTCCGATATGATGGACGGTCGTATTGCTGAAATTAGGGCGGCGCTCGAAGAGCATGGTTACGTGAATGTGCAGATCATGGCTTATTCGGCGAAGTACGCCTCAGCGTTCTATGGTCCGTTCCGTGATGCGGTCGGCTCAGCTAGCAACCTCAAAGGTGGCAATAAAAAGACCTATCAAATGGACCCAGCCAATAGCGATGAAGCCCTGCATGAAGTAGCGCTGGATCTCGATGAGGGTGCGGACATGGTAATGGTGAAGCCGGGTATGCCCTATTTAGATATCGTCCGACGGGTAAAAGACACCTTCAAGGTGCCCACCTTCGCCTATCAAGTCAGTGGCGAATACGCCATGTTGCAAGCGGCAATTGCCAATGGCTGGCTGAGTGAAGAGGTGATTTTCGAAAGCTTACTGAGCTTCAAGCGGGCTGGAGCCGATGGTATTTTGACCTATTTCGCCAAGTTCGCGGCGCAACGTTTGCAGCAGCAAAGCTAGCTTAAGCTGCGTTTGCGCTCATCTAACATCGCATGAACCAAACCCTCGCGCAGAGCGCCCTGTGCGAGGTCAATCTCGGCAATCGCTAAGCTGTCTAACAACGCCAGCAAAATCGCCAAGCCGCCACAAAAGACTGCAATTCTGTCGTCACGAATACCAATAGTTGCGAGCTTATCGCGCGAGCCCACCGCAATCGCTGCCGCTTGGCATTGCCGAATCATCGCCGCGTCGATCGCACCTTGGTGGTGTTGTTCTCGGGCATAATCCTGCAACGCACGAAAGGTCCCAGAAGCACCACAGACCTGTTGCCAACCATGGGCCTTGTAAGTTGCTGCCAGCGGCTCGATAAAGGCTCTAGCGGCCGCTGTAGCTGCTGCAAATCGCTTTGTAGTGATACTACCGTCGGCAAAGTAACGGTTTTGCCAAACCACGCAGCCCATGTTGAGGCTTTTCAAGACGTGGGGCTCGGTACCTACGCCGGCGATGACTTCGGTACTGGCGCCGCCAATATCGAGCACTAGCATTGGTGCTGCGGTTTTCAGCTCGGCAGTGGCGCCTTGGTAGATCAGATTGGCTTCAGTGCTACCCGAGATAACATCGATAGGATACCCTAGCGCTTGTTCGAAGCGCTTCAGCAATTGTTTGCGATTGCTGGCAAGGCGGAGTGTCGCCGTGGCAACGCAGCGAACTTGAATGGGCTGGTATTGTTTAAGTAGCTCGGCAAAGCTCGTTAAACAAGCAACGCCGCGTTCGAGCGCGGCGTCATCAACAGAGTGGTCGGCATTCAAGCCATCGGCAAGACGGACTTTTTGCCGTTGTCGGGTCAGAATCCGATAACCGCGCGTCGTCGCCCGAGCAATCAACAGGTGGAAACTGTTGGAGCCCAAATCAATAGCGGCGATGCGCGTACTTGTAGCCATTAACTCGAACGCTTCGAACCTGACGCGCGTTGTTGACCGCCACCACGTCGCTGATTGCCACTACTTCCGCCACGGCGTCCGCCTCGGGTGCGACGGCGACCACTTGGACGCGGTGCACGAATATCGGTCAGTAGGGCATCCGGGTCGTATTTAGTCACCGGGATACTGTGACCGATATACTCTTCAATGGCGGGCAAGTTGTAGACGTATTCTTCACACGCCATATTAATCGCCTTACCACTGGCACCAGCACGTCCGGTACGGCCAATGCGGTGGACATAATCTTCGAAGTCGTCCGGCAAGTCGTAGTTATATACGTGGCTGACTTCAGGGATATGCAGACCACGCGCAGCGACGTCGGTCGCCACCAAGAAGTCGAGACTACCTTCGGTAAACTCCTCGAGGATCTTCAAGCGCTTACGCTGTGCGACATCACCGGTAAGTAAACCGACACGATGGCCATCTGCGGCGAGCCATTCGTAAAGCTTTTCACAAACATGCTTGGTGTTAGC
This sequence comes from Pseudidiomarina atlantica, assembly GCF_000753735.1. Taxonomy (GTDB): domain Bacteria; phylum Pseudomonadota; class Gammaproteobacteria; order Enterobacterales; family Alteromonadaceae; genus Pseudidiomarina; species Pseudidiomarina atlantica. Next base: position 260,035 of record NZ_JPIN01000002.1, read on the forward strand.
AAAGATAATGGCTTTTTCTGGCCAATCTTCTTCAATCAGTGTCAGCAATAACTTCATTTTGTCTTGCTTCGACGGATAGAAGAGTTCTTCGGTAATACGAGTTCCGGTTTTCTGCGTCGGCTCAACTTCAACTTTAGTCGGCGAATTCATGTGATCATAAGCCAACTCTTGCACGCGTTGCGACAAGGTTGCCGAGAACAACATGCTTTGGCGTTCTTTAGCCGACGGCATTTTGTTGAACATGTAACGAATATCTTTGATAAAGCCCAAGTCAAACATGCGATCGGCTTCGTCGAGCACGACGACATCAATTTTGTCGAGTTGATAAATGCCTTGCTTGTAGTAATCAATCAAACGGCCGGTGGTGCCGATAAGAATATCGACGCCATCTTCAAGCTTTTGCCGTTGACTTTCATACCCTTCGCCCCCATAGATAATACCGAGACGCATATCACACTCAGAGGCAAGTAATTCTGCATCGTTGGCGATCTGGATAGCAAGTTCTCGCGTAGGAGCCATGATGATAGCGCGCGGATAGCGCGAGTCACCGCTCCGCGGTTTGTTGAGCAAGGTCGTAAACACGGCAATTAAGAAGGCCATGGTCTTCCCGGTGCCGGTTTGCGCTTGGCCTGCAACATCTTGGCCTTGCAGGGCAATCGGTAAACTTAAAGCTTGGATTGGCGTGCAATATTCAAAGCCCGCCTTGTTTAAAGCAGTTAATACCTGCGGATGCAGGTCGAGATCGGCGAAGCGTGTCTCTGTAAGGTGTGTTTTACTCATAGCGTAAGCATACCAGTTTGCGCTAACATTCAAAAACAGAAATAATAGTGTTTTATTATTTCACGCGAATTCAGCAGCGGAGATTACCATGAGTGATAAAATTGTTCAGCTAAGTGATGATACTTTTGAGTCAGATGTACTCAATTCTGATAAACCAGTACTGGTCGATTTCTGGGCCGAGTGGTGCGGACCCTGCAAAATGATCGCGCCAATCCTCGACGATATCGCCAACGAGTACGGTGACCGCATCACGATTGGTAAACTGAACGTCGACCACAACAGCGAAACCCCGAAAAAATATGCAATTCGTGGCATTCCAACGCTGTTGTTGTTCAAAAACGGTGAAATCGCAGGCACTAAAGTAGGTGCGTTGTCGAAAGCACAACTGGCCGAATTCATCGACCAAAACATCTAAAGTTTGTCGCCCAATGACTTGCCGGAAGGTGATTTTCGGCAAGTTTTTGGTCTTTTCGGGCAAATTTGCCGCAAAAAACTAGACGTTTTTCGATTTAGGTGTTACTTTTTCACCATATTTCTTCAAGTTGCCAAGCCTTTCGGCAACCCGATAGCAATCCCTAAAGCTATTAATGAACACATAAACCTTTGTTTCTTTGGACACTAAAGTCATACCCCTCATATGAATCTAACAGAATTAAAAAACAAACCAGTTAACGAGCTGGTACAGCTCGCAGAGACCATGGGCCTTGAAGCCATGGCCCGAACCCGCAAACAAGACATTATTTTTGCGATTCTTAAAGCACACGCTAAGAGTGGCGAAGATATCTATGGCGATGGTGTCCTAGAGATATTGCAAGATGGTTTCGGCTTCTTACGCTCAGCGGATTCATCATTTTTGGCCGGTCCGGACGATATTTACGTATCACCTAGCCAAATTCGACGCTTCAACTTGCGCACCGGTGATACGGTCGCTGGCAAAATTCGACCGCCGAAAGAAGGCGAACGCTATTTTGCCCTCCTCAAGATCCGTGAAGTCAACTTTGACAAACCCGAAAACTCTCGCAATAAAATCCTCTTTGAAAACCTTACGCCACTGCATGCCGAAGAGCGTTTGCGCATGGAGCGTGGGAATGGTTCGACTGAAGACATCACCGCGCGTGTGCTCGACTTAGCGGCGCCAATTGGTAAAGGTCAACGCGGACTTATCGTGGCACCGCCAAAAGCGGGTAAAACCTTATTGCTACAGAATATCGCGCAGTCGATTGCCGCGAATCATCCCGATTGCGTGCTGATGGTCCTGCTGATCGACGAGCGCCCAGAAGAAGTTACCGAAATGACGCGCTTGGTCAAAGGTGAAGTTGTCGCCTCGACCTTTGATGAGCCAGCCAGCCGCCACGTGCAAGTTGCTGAAATGGTCATCGAAAAAGCGAAGCGTTTAGTTGAACATAAAAAAGACGTGGTGATTTTGCTCGACTCTATCACGCGTCTCGCGCGCGCATACAACACCGTCATTCCAAGCTCTGGTAAGGTATTGACCGGTGGTGTTGACGCCAACGCGTTGCACAAGCCGAAGCGTTTCTTTGGTGCTGCGCGTAATGTTGAAGAAGGCGGCAGCTTAACCATTATCGCTACCGCGCTGATTGACACCGGTTCGAAAATGGATGAAGTCATTTACGAAGAGTTTAAGGGTACCGGTAACATGGAACTCCATCTCAATCGTAAAATTGCTGAAAAACGTGTATTCCCAGCGATTGACTTCAACCGCTCAGGTACTCGCCGTGAAGAGCTCATGGTTTCACAGGAAGAGCTTCAGAAGATGTGGATTCTGCGCAAAATCGTGCATCCAATGGACGAAACCGAAGCTATGGAATTCCTCATTGATAAGCTATCGATGACCAAAACCAACGATGAGTTCTTTGATGCGATGAAGCGTCAAAAATCTTAGCGACTCGTTGTAGTCAAACTCACTTGAAAATGCCGCATTGCCCGTAACCGGAATGCGGCATTTTTTATTACGCAAGATACCGCACTAAGAATTTATGAGCTTGGTCGCTTTACGCAGCTCAATCATCAAGGCTTCAATAACAGCAGCTACAGCTATAATGCAGCTAGTCAATTAAGTAGCAAAAGTGTTAGCAACAGCGATTACCAAATCCAAGTACCGACGTTGGCGACCGAGTTTTACAAAGTCAACGTGATGAACCAGTACACCGAGGTCGCCAGCGACAGCGCATTCGATATTCTTTATCGACTACTTGTATGATGGCAACGAAC
>NZ_JPIN01000003.1 GCF_000753735.1 Pseudidiomarina atlantica
AATACGCCTCAGTACTTAAAGGATAGTAAGTTTCGACAGGCTTGGATCGTAAAAATGGATAGGAAAAATGACAAAGAACTATTTGTATTCCCGATTTCCTTGCATCAGGAAAACGATTTGTTAAATGGTTGGTTCAGTATAAGCGGTGATTTGTTTTCTAATATGATTTTATATGTTGACTACGGCGAAGATTGTCCTTTTACAGTTAAAAAATCAATCAAAGACTAACATGGCATTTATTTATATGAAATCAGGTGTGGTTGTTAAAAAATGAACATCACTTTTTATACTGAAGCCTCGGGGAAACTAGTTATTTACTCTTTTTTTTCGGCTGGCGTGTATAATATGTATTACTTTTATAAAAACTTTTTGCAAAGTAATGATAATTCGTCGCAATTGGTTTTGATAGTAAAATCTGTTCTATATCCGTTCTTCTGCTTCGGACTAATAAATAATGCTAGCAGAAATTATAAAAGTAACTCCTGGTCGAAGTTAATAGCTGTATTTCTTTGGGTATCGCTGTTCATTTTTGTTTTTGCAGGAGGCCTAACCCAAGGGAGTATAAAATATTTAGCACTCGCCACCTTTATCCCCTTATCCGGGATCAATTTGTTGTTTAAGAAAGCAAACTCGCGGATGTGAATAGAGCTACACCCAAGTAGGCAATTTAGCCAACTTTGATGGCTGGAGCTATGTTTACGATGCGCATAACCGATTGATAGAAGCCAACGGCCCTAGCACCACGGTGGTGTTGAGCTACGATGCGATAGGCCGACTGACGCGCACTGTACACAACGGTCAGGTTATCGACTACTTGTATGATGGCAACGAACTGGTGGCGGAATACAACAGTGCCGGCAGCTTGTTACGGCGCTATGTGCATGGACTGAGTGATGATGACCCAGTGATACGTTACGAAGGCGCTGGCACCAGCGCCCGACGTTATCTACTGGCTGATGAGCGTGGTAGCATCATCGCCGAGATGACCAGCACCGGCAGCTTGTTGCAGGCGCATCAGTACGACGCTTACGGCAATCCAAAGCACAGCAGCAGCGCGCGGTTTCGTTACACCGGACAAACCCTTATTCCGGGCACAGAGCTTTATTACTACAAAGCACGGATTTATCATCCAAAGTTAGGCCGATTCCTGCAAACGGACCCTGTGGGTTATGAAGATCAGATGAATCTCTATGCCTATGTGGCAAATGATCCTATCAACCACACTGACCCTACAGGTAAGTTTTTGAACTTCTTAGTTGGTGCTGCTATCGGTGGTGGTATTGATTTGGCTACACAGGTCTATAATTCTATGAGTGATGGCGCGAGTTTCGGTGATGCTCTTGCTGGCGCTGATTATGGTAGTGTTGCTATCTCTGCTGCTTTAGGTTCTGTTGGGGCGATGGGGACTCAGCTAGTTAAAGGTGGGGTAACTGCGACAATTAAAGTTGGTAAGGAAACTGTAAACTTAACTTCCAAGACTGAAAGAGTTATTGCTGGAGCAGATGGAGCTACTAAAGTTGCAACAGTGGGAGCAATCCAAGCTGGGCGTAGAGGAGAGAGCCTAACCGAAGGAGTTGCTGTTAAAGTAGTCGATAGTGTGACAAGTCCAGTGCCTGTCGGAACTATAGCTCAAAAAGGTATGGAATATATGAGTCAGCAATCTGGTGATACCCAAAACACAAATACGTGTACTAAAAAAGATGGTAGCTGTTAAATGAAAGAGTCTAGCTATTTTTCAAAAAATTTGATGAACAAGCAGGTACTATTTTCTGCAATATTTACTGCGTATAAAAACCTGCTGTGGCCTTTGGTCGGCATTGGCTTACCAATAGTAATTTTTGGTTTGAATGGCTCTATTTTTGAAAAAGCTTTTTTCTTTATCGTTATCACTATAGTTCTATTTATACCTTACTTGGTGCTTTGTTTCCTTGTCCACAAGTTGTCCTTAAAATCAAAGGATGATTTAGAAAAATTTTATTCCCTCGATCCAAAAGAACGAGGGAAAGTAATTGGAGATGAACTTTCTGGTTGGTGGTAATAAATTTTAAATCAAAAGCCTCGCTAGTCGGGGCTTTAAAATAATCCAAGATGAGTTTGAGCAAAAAGAATGAAACCCAAATACTCTTTTTTAGAGATGGTTCTGTATTTTTTCCTGGCTTTGATCTCAGGCTACATAGCTTATTCTGGTTATGAGTCTGAGGTCGTACTTTCACGAAGAGGGAGCATTTCAAAAATGGAGAATGCAGAGGGATATTTCTTTAATATGGCGCTATGGCTATTAATCTTTGTCTTCTGTATATATTTATTAATTAGTACGTTTATAAAAAAGGTTTGTAGGGCACTAGGGAGAGATGATGTTTAGTTATTTTTTGTTATTAGTATTTGCGACTGATTCTACATGCGATAGCAATATTAAAAAATCCTTCGAGGGCGTAATAAAGTATAAAGTAAAAGTCGAATTTTTGCATAATGCTGGTATGGCCGATCCAAAATGGAGGGGCTTTAAACCCTATATATTTGGGAATTTTGGTCAAATAAAATCTTTTGAAGGTTT
>NZ_JPIN01000004.1 GCF_000753735.1 Pseudidiomarina atlantica
TGCCAATGACCCGATTAACAACGTAGATCCATCTGGAAAATTCTTAAAATTGGCGAAGGCAGCATTTAACGTTGTCAGGAGAGCCATAAAAAACGGAGGAGACTTCAGGAAAGCCGGAGCTGATGAACTTGCTAGTTTTGCAGATAATCTAAGTACATTGGCGGATGGCCAACTTACTTTAGATGATGCGTTTGCAGTAGCGGATTTAGCTACTGGTTTTGGTGGAGAAGCTAAGCAAATCTATCATCGCTTAGGTGATTCTGCCGAAAATATTCAAGCTATACAGAAATCTGGTAAACTCGAGGGGAACGCCCCAACAAACTTTGTTCAATCTGATATTCCAAAAGTCCAAGCATATGGTGGTCCCTTACCTGAGGGGAAACAGGGGTTTGAATTTACAACGTCTGCAACTCCTGACTCAGGAGGTATTCCAGGGCAACCAACTTGGTCGGGGAATGGGCACAATCCAGATGTTCAAACGGTCGGAGATAAAGCAGTTATTAAGTGCGACGTTACCAAAGTTCAATGTTAGGTAAATATGAATATGTTAGATCAAAGGAAATTCACTGGGTGGCCAAGTAGGGATTGTTATCCGTTGATGAGATTATCAATGGAGCCAGAAGAGTTATCAGATAAGTTTGGTATAGAATTTGTTGATGGAAGAGATGATCTCGATCATTTTTTAGCAGGCCATATTTTTGATGAAATCATCGGATTTGTAGTCTTTATTAGGCACCGCAATGCTCCACAATCAGGTACACCAGTATATGTGGATTCACAGGTGAGTTCCAATAAATCAATTGAGCGGATCACAAAAGTGCTAAGCCTTAAACAAAATCAAATTAATTGGACTAGAGAGCTGGTTAAGGATAATTAATTTGTGCAGCAGTTTCGAATCAAAGGCCCCGCGCTTTTGGGGCCTTTTGAGGGTGTTCAATATTCTGTGTCACAGCCAACCTCATTCCTTTTTCAATGCCAGCTCGATCAGCAATGGGAAGTGATCAGAGCCAAACTTAGGCAGGCGTTTCATTTCTACCAACAGAAAGTGGTTGCTGTGAAACAGGTGGTCGAGCGGCCAACGCAAAAACGGTAGTTGGGTGTGAAACGTATTAAAGAAGCCACGGCCCATGCGCGGATCGAGCAATCGACTGGTTTGCAAAAACTCGCGGGTCGTAGGCGACCAAGCAACATCGTTTAGGTCACCGGTAACGACGACGGGGCCATGCTCTTTTGCCGCACGCTTGGCAATGGTTAGCAGCTCGCGATCGCGGGGCTTGGACTTTTCGTTTTCGGTTGGACTCGGCGGCGCGGGATGTACGCAATGGAGTTTGACGACACGGCCACCGGGCATTTGTACGTCGACATGAATCGACGGCACGTTATCTTCAATCACATTTTCGACCGAAATGTTTTCCAGTGGCCAAACTGAATACAGCATCATGCCGTATAGGTTGTTCTGTGGCACGCGAACAACGTGAGGCAGGTCATCTTCAATGTCGGTGAGCTGCTGCTGCCACCAGTCGTTGGTTTCGACGGCGACGATAATGTCAGGGCGCTCGCGGTTAATGGTACGAACCAGCTCGATAGCGTTGCGATTAGGTTGTAGCACGTTGACGGTAAGAATGCGTAGGTGTTCACAGACTTTGCTTTCGTCACGCTTGCGCTTGTAGCGCGGGACTGTGCGTGCGGCCAGTGGCGTGTAAGGAAAGATCCACCAGAGGTGCCACGCGCACGCGGCGAGTTGGAACGCAACCAATAGCCATGTGCTGCCCGCCGTCAGTGGTAGCCAGTAGGCGCTGGCTAGCAGCAACAGCAGAGCCACAACCGTTAATTGTAGACGTGGAAAATCCCAGACTCTGATTAACCAATGGGTGCGGCTCGACCATGGCACTACACTCACCAGCACCAATAGTGCAGTGAAACAAGCGATAAGGGTAAAGCTAGTGGTGGGCATGGAACAGCATCCTTGTGACGACAATGGCTTTAGCCTAGCGTACTTTGAAAGCACTGAAAACCGCCGTGAAACTCCGTATAATGGAAAAAAACTGAAAAGCCGAGGCAGCAGTGAAATATCAAGACTTGCGAGACTTTATCGCGCTCCTTGAACAGCGTGGTGATTTAAAACGCATTCAGATTGAGGTCGACCCCTATTTAGAAATGACGGAAATCTCTGATCGCACGCTGAAAGCGGGCGGGCCTGCGTTGTTGTTCGAAAATGTCAAAGGCCATAGCGTACCTGTGCTCGCCAATTTATTTGGCACCCCAGAACGGGTTGCACTGGGCATGGGGCAAGACTCCGTCGAAGCGTTGCGCGATGTCGGCAAATTACTGGCGTTTCTGAAGGAGCCAGAGCCACCGAAAGGTTTTCGTGATGCCTTAAACTTGTTGCCGGTGTACAAGAAAGTGCTCTCAATGTCGCCTAAGCAACTTAAAAAAGCGCCGTGCCAAGAGGTGGTGCTCAGTGGCGAGCAAGTCGACTTGACGCAGTTGCCGATTCAACACTGCTGGCCCGGCGACGTTGCGCCGCTCATAACGTGGGGCCTTACGGTGACTAAAGGGCCACATAAAGAGCGCCAGAATTTGGGCATTTATCGGCAGCAACTGCTCGGTAAGAATAAAGTCATCATGCGTTGGCTGTCGCACCGTGGTGGCGCGCTAGACTTTCAAGAATGGCAGCGCCAGCACCCGGGGGAGAACTTCCCGGTTGCGGTGGCCTTGGGCGCTGATCCCGCCACCATTCTTGGTGCCGTAACACCAGTGCCAGATAGTTTGTCAGAGTACGCTTTTGCCGGTTTGCTGCGCGATGGCAAGACCGAGGTAGTGAAATGTGTGAGCAACGATTTACAAGTGCCCGCGCATGCCGAAATCATTTTGGAAGGCTACATCGCACCAGGAGAAATGGCGCCTGAAGGACCTTACGGTGATCACACCGGCTATTACAACGAAGTCGATGAGTTTCCGGTCTTTACCGTGACGCATGTCACGCAGCGGCGGCAACCTATTTATCATTCAACTTACACCGGACGGCCACCAGATGAACCTGCCGTATTAGGTGTCGCGCTGAACGAAGTGTTCGTGCCTTTGTTGCAAAAGCAATTTCCAGAGATTGTCGATTTTTATCTGCCGCCCGAAGGTTGTTCCTATCGCGTTGCCGTGGTGACCATGAAGAAGCAGTACGCCGGACATGCAAAGCGGGTGATGATGGGTGTGTGGTCGTTCTTGCGGCAATTTATGTACACCAAATTCGTGATTGTCTGCGACGATGACGTCAATGCGCGTGATTGGCAAGACGTCATCTGGGCGATGACCACGCGAATGGACCCCGCTCGTGATACGGTGTTGGTTGAGAACACGCCGATTGATTACTTAGATTTCGCCTCACCAGTGTCTGGGCTCGGCTCAAAAATGGGCATGGATGCGACCAATAAATGGCCGGGTGAAACCGAACGTGAGTGGGGCGTACCTATTGTGATGGCCGACGAAGTGAAAGCGAAGGTCGATGCAATGTGGGACGAATTGGGCATTTTGGATTAAGGATTCTTGGATTAATGAAACAATTATTAGCGCAGTTGGCAGAGCTCGAAAATTTGACACCACAGGTGTATCGCGTGGTGTTGCAGTTGCCAGAAGCGATTGAGTTTAGTGCCGGACAGTACTTACAAGTGGTCATGGGCGAGCGCGATAAGCGCCCGTTTTCCATCGCTTCTTGTCCATCGAAAACAGATACGGTGGAGCTGCACATCGGTGCAACACCGGATAATCCCTATGCCATGGAAGTGATTGAACGGCTGCAACAACAGCGTGAGTTGGTGATTGAAGCTCCACTGGGCAGCGCGCAGTACCGTCCGAACAGTGAGCGGGCGATGATCCTCATCGCTGGTGGTACGGGTTTTTCCTACACTTGGTCGATTTTGCAGGCGCACTTGCGTAAGCAACCAGAACGCCCGGTCACCTTGTATTGGGGCGGACGCAAGCCGGCCGATTTGTATTACGATGCCAAACTGCAAGCCTTAAGCGAGCAGCATGAGCATTTTCATTACCGTCCAGTAGTAGAAGAAGCTGATGCACAGTGGCATGGCGCGATTGGCCTAGTGCACCAAGCGGTGATGCTTGAGCAAACAGACCTGGCAGAAGCCGATGTCTATGTGGCAGGTCGTTTTGAAATGGTGCGCGTGATTCGCGATGATTTTCATGCGCGTGGTCTGCCGCTGGCACAGCTCTATGGCGACGCGCTAGCCTTCATTTAAGCACGCTGTTATACTTTGCAGCGCATTACCAAGGGGTGCCCCCGTATTTAACGGTGTGGCTGAGATGCTATGAGCGAACCCTTTGCACCTGATCCGGTTAATACTGGCGTAGGAATGGTAACGAACTTAGTTCATCCAGATCTCTTACCCGACCGGATTGTTTCTGAACCAGAAGTTGAGGAAATAATCCATGATTCGCAATCTTTCTTTATTGAGCGCGCTTGCCGCGACCACCACTCTTTGCAGTTCGCCTGCGTTGGCGCAATCCACCGACGACGCTAATCAATCCATCGAACGCATCACCATTCAAGGTGACTTTCGCCGCATGACCGTGCAAGAAGCACCCACCAGCGTCACCGCTTTAGTGGCCGAGCGCTTTGGTCAACGGGGTGCGGTGCACCTTGAAAGCATGCTTAATGCCATGGCCAATGTGAACTTTTCTGGTGGTAGTTCGCGCGCACGTTTTATCCAAATTCGTGGCGTGGGCGAGCGCAGCCAGTTTGTGGACCCGATCCAGCCCTCGGTTGGGTTGCTCATCGACGGCATTAATTACAGTGGTTTGGCACAAGCTGCGCAGCTCTTTGATATTAGCCAAGTCGAAGTGTATCGCGGGCCGCAAAGTGGTCGTTTTGGTGCCGATGGAATGGCCGGTATGTTGGTACTTGAGAGTACCCAGCCCGGCACAGAAGCCCAAGGCCAATGGCAATTAGGTGTCGCCAATTACGGCGGTGTGCGCGGTGGCTTTGCCGCCGGCGCCGAGCTAGGCGCATTGGGACGGGGGCGTATCAGCGTCTACCAGCAACGTGACGATGGCTTCATTGAGAATACCTATCTGCAGCGTGACGACACCAACAGTCGCTCAGAGCGCAATCTACGTATAAATCTGTTCACCGAATTAGCACCTGATTGGTCACTGCGAACGACTTTTCATGCCTTGCGCCAAGACAATGGCTACGATGCCTTTTCGCTGGATAACGACCGCACAACTTTATCGGATGAACCTGGTGAAGACGATTTACGTAGTCGCGCCGGTCGGTTAGCACTCACTTACAATGGCTGGCAAGCTGCTGAGGTCGAGCTGAGCGTCAGCACGCTAACGGCAGACAGCGTCTACAGCTACGATGAAGATTGGAGCTATGTCGGTATCGCACCGGGTTGGGAATACAGCTCGTTTGATGCATATGAGCGTGAACGCGACGACCAAACCATCGAGTTACGGATTGTCAGTCAGCAACCACTTATGTTGGCGCAACGGGAAACCGATTGGTTGGCCGGTATTTATATTTACGATCGTGACGAAACCTTGCGTCGCGATTTCTATAACTGGGACATTGACCAACAAGATGCCTTTACCAGTGACTACTTAAGCGAGCATCGCGCTATTTATGGTGAACTGACCCATCATGTGAATCCTGCTTGGCAACTGACCGCCGGCGCGCGCTTTGAACGCTATGATAATGGCTACACTGACTCGAATCAGGTACGGGAAAACCCGACCGATACGATGTGGGGAGGGCGCCTAAGTTTAAGTTATTTGCCCGAGGTCGATCAGCTTTGGTACCTGACTTTAGCGCGTGGTTACAAAGCTGGTGGTGTCAACGGTGAGGCTTTGGGTAAAGCGCAGGACGCGAGTTTGACAGATTTGCGCGACTATTTATTGGCACGCGCGACTTTTGCGCCGGAGTTGCTCACCAGCCTAGAGTTAGGGCACAAAGTGGTCAGTGCCGATCAGCGTTTGGCGCTGCAAGCCGCAGTTTTTGTACAACAGCGTGATGACGTTCAACTCAAAGGTTGGGTCAACCGCGATCAAAGCTTTGTCGGCTACCTGCAGAATGCGGCTGAAGGCAATGCCTACGGTGCGGAGCTTGAAGTCACTTACCGCGTCAACGAAGCAGTGGAAACCTTTGCTAGCGTTGGCTGGTTGGAAACTGAAATCGATGGTTTCGTCACTGAAGACGGCGTCGATATGAGTGGTCGAGAGCAAGCCCATGCACCGAATTATCAATACAATGCGGGTGTGCGTTGGCAGTTGCTGGAAAATCTGCAACTGACGCTCGAAACGGATGGTAAAGACGGCTTCTATTATTCTGATTCGCACATGAGTCGCGCTGATTCGATGCAAGTCCTCCATGCCAATGTTCGTTGGCAACTGGGTGCGTGGCGGTTGTCGTTGTGGGCGCGTAACTTAACCGACGAAGATTACGGTATTCGTGGCTTCTACTTTGGCAATGACCCGCGCAAAGAGTATGTGCCAGAAACCTATGAACAATTTGGTGAACCACGTCGCTTTGGTTTCACCGCCAACTATCACTTTTAAGCAGCTGTCAGCGCAAAGGAAACACCCATGAATCCGTGGCTACAACAACTGGTTGAACAAATCCTTGCGACGTCTTGGTTAGAGTGGACTGCGGTCGTATTAGCCATCGGCTATCTGGTGTTGGCGGCACACCAATCTTTGTGGTGCTGGCTTGCGGCGGGCATCAGCTGTGTGATCTACACGCAGCTGATGTTTGGTGCTAAGTTGTACATGGAAGCTGGGTTACAGGTCATTTATGTGCTACTCGCAGGCTACGGCTGGTGGCAATGGCGTTACGGTAAGGCGCAAATCGACGCGCAACAGGTCAGTGCCTTGAGTTGGCGCTTTCATGTGCTGTGGTGTGTGGTGTTAGCCGTGCTGGCTGCTGCTTTGGCGTGGACGCTACAAACCTTTACCGACGCCGATGCGGTCTGGCTCGATAGCTACACCACCGTTTATTCGCTGTTCGCAACCTGGCTCCTAACACGCAAGCAATTCGCCAACTGGTGGTACTGGCTAGTGATCGATGCCATTTATGTGTACCTTTATAGCAGCAAAGGTTTTGTGATCACCGGCGGACTTTATGGCGTATATTTAGGTCTGGTCGTGTACGCAATGTGGCAATGGCGCGTTGGCGCGCATGGAGCATCAGCACAGGAGCAACAATGCAGCAGCAGTGGTTAGAAAGTCTGCCCATCCACGGGGTTATTAAAACCGAGCCGCTCTTACGCGGGGTCGCTAATAACGTCTATAAAATCGTCACCACTCAGCAAACCTACATCCTGAAACAGTTCCGCTTCGACCATCCTTACGGACTTGATCGTGACCAAGAAGTGCGCGTGCAACAACAGTTGGCAGCGCAGCAATTGGCACCGCAAGTATTGCACTACGATGCAGTGCAGGGCTTGGTATTACAAAGTTACCTTGAAGAACCCGATCTGGCGCATGCCGATGTTGCCATGACGGTGAAATTACAAACGCTGGCAGATCTATCTGCGCACATTCATCGATTGCCCGTTGAAGTGGCGGTTTGGTCGTTACGCGAGCGGTTACAGCGCTACTGCGATCAATTAGCCGAATTTGATGCCGAACATGCCGCGCAATTTAAGTCGCGGCTGCAAAAGTTTCGTAAGTTACTCGACAGTTTTGCCGCGCACCCGGTGTTTTGTCACAACGATTTGGCGCTGCATCACGTGTTCTTGGCACCGACGCCGAAAGTTATTGATTGGGAATACGCAGGCATGGGCGAGCGCTATTTTGACCTTGCCAATACCATTGCAGCGAATGACTTAGAGCGCCCGCAACAAAAAGCTTTTTTAAACGCCTATGAAGCTGCCGCAGGTTTTACCTTGCAGTACGACACCTTGGCGCATTGGATGGAGCTGGTCGCAGTGGTGAATCAGCTATGGTACGAGTTGCATCATCATTTGCAGCGTATTAGCGAATAAGGAAGTGAACCATGAGTGATTCGGCCCAGCAACAAAACCTGACCGAAAAAGTCTATGGCTATTTAGCCGAAGATGAAGACGCACGGGTCTGTAAGGATATTCCCGACGCGGCCTGTAATGATCAGCCAAAAGCCTTTATTGCACATTTGCTTGCGCTGAGTATGACCAAGCTAGGCGATTCCTTAGTCAGCGCTCGGTTGGTGCTGCCGTGGATTTTGTCCTCCTTGGGTGCGCCATCGGCCTTTATCAGTGCCTTGGTGCCGCTGCGCGAATCATTGGCGTTATTGCCACAGTTAATTATTGCACAGCAGCTACGCGAAACGCCGATACGTAAATGGTTTTGGGTTGCCGGTTCACTGGGGCAAGCGCTGGCTTTGGTTGGCATGCTGTTCAGTGTGCTGGCGCTGCGCGACGCGGCGCTCGGTTGGGCGATTGTCATTCTGTTGACGATTTTCAGTACGGCCCGCGGTGTGTGTTCGGTGGCAATTAAAGATGTGCAAGGAAAAACCATTTCTAAAACCCGGCGTGGGCGTTTATCCGGTATTGCCGCATCGGTGGCTGGGCTGCTGTCAGTGCTGACCGCGCTGGTAGTGATTTTTGCACCGCAATTTCTCGGTCAAGCGGCCAGTGACGGTAATGTTCTGATCTTTACCGGTTTGCTAGGGTTTGCTGCCATTTTGTGGTTTGCGGCGGCAGTCACTTATGCGCAAGTACCTGAGGTACCCGGCGCAACCGAAGGTGGTGGCAACGCGATGATTGAAGCGTTGAAGTCATTGCGCTTGTTGTGGCAAGACAAGCAATTCGGCAGTTTCGTACTGACGCGAGCGCTATTGGTGTCATCGGCTTTTGCCATTCCCTACATAGTGGTGATGATTCAACGCAGTGGTGAAGGTAGTCTCACCAGCTTAGGTGGAATGATGTTGGCGAACGGCATCGCTGGCATGCTGGCTGGACGCTTTTGGGGCAAATGGTCCGATTCGGCCAGTCATCATGTCATGGCAGCGGCTGCGTTTATGGCGGTTGCGGTTATGGCAGGTGCGTTATTGTGCTTTACCATGAGTGACGATTTGCTGGCCCAGCAATGGCTGGCAGGTTTACTTATCTTTTTGGCTGCGGTTGCCCACCAAGGTGCTCGCGTGGGGCGCAAAACCTACTTGGTCGACATGGCGACACAAGAAAATCGCGCACAGTTTACCGCAGTGTCCAATACAGTGATTGGTCTCGTGCTGTTACTTGGTATTTTGCTCGGTGTGGTGGATAGCTTCGCCGGTGTAGAGATGGTCATGGTGGTGCTGATTGTGCTGGGTTTAATCGCAGGTTTTCGCGCGCTGACCTTGCCGAATGTGCAACAAGACTAACCTTTGAAGCGTATAAAAAAGGCCGTGCGACATTAGGTGTCGCACGGCCTTGTTCATTGAACGCTTTATTTACCGCGAATGATGCCGTAAAGCCCGACAATCACCGCAACGGCGCCGCCGATCAAATACCACATCGCGTTGTCGGTAGTTTCACCGGTTAACGCTTGGCTTGCTTCAGATGCGACGGAGTTATACGCCTCGTAACCGAAATACAGCAAGATAATCCCTACGACTAAAAGAATAATGCCAATCACTTTATTCATGAAACGGTCCTTTTCTTTCTTGTTTTGAGGTTTACTTCCAATTTCAGCTTAGCAAAATCTTGAGCGAATACAATGAATTGTTAGGCACCCAAGTAAGACGTTAACATCCAAGCAGTTTTTTCCTGCTCTTTAATGTAGTCGCTCATTAATGATGACGTGCCTTCGTCACCAGCCTCACCGGCAAGCTCAAGCAGTTCGCGTTGCAAGCGGATGGTGACGCGATAGCTGTCCAAAATCTCACGTACACAGGCTTTGCCGTCGTGAATATCTTTAGCTTCGATAATTTCACTGCTTTTGATGTACACAGAGTAGGCATGCAGTGGGCGCTGGCCAAGGGTTAAAATGCGTTCGGCGATTTCATCGACTTTGAGCAACAAGTCGTTGTAGGTTTCTTCAAATTTAGCGTGCAGTTCAAAAAACTCTTGGCCTTTGATGTTCCAGTGGAAACCGCGCACGTTCATGTAAAAGATTTGGTAATTGGCGAGGAGCTCGTTGAGTTTCTCGGCAAGCTTTTCAGCGTGATGTTGGTCTAGACCAATAACGTTTAGCTGTTGCATTACATACTCCTTGTTGTGAGCTTAAAAACTTGATGTCTATAATAAAACTTATGGTTAAGTATAGACGTTTTCAAGCCACAACAAGAAGTTTATGTAAGCGATTGCCTACATCGATTTTTCTTCGAGCTTACCGTCGCGAATATGTTGCTCGCCGCGTTGCTTGGCGAGTTGGATTTGCTTTTCACGCTCGGCAAAGCGTTGCTTTTGCTCTGGAGTGGTTTTATCAAAGCAATGTGGACAGCTGACCCCTTTTTGATAATGCTCAGAGGCTTTTTCTGCTTCCGTAATCGGCATGCGACAGGCATAGCACTGATCGTAATCGCCTTGTTCGAGGCCGTGGCGCACGGTTACGCGCTGGTCAAAGACAAAACAATCACCGTTCCATGTGGTATCGGTTTCTGGCACCTCTTCTAAGTACTTCAAGATGCCGCCTTTCAAGTGATACACCTCGTCGAAACCAATCGACTTTAAATAAGCGGTGGATTTTTCGCAACGAATGCCGCCGGTGCAAAACATCGCTACCTTTTTGTGTTTGGCCGGGTCAAGATGATCTTTCACGTACTGCGGAAATTCACGGAAACTATCGGTCTTGGGATTGATTGCACCCTCGAAGGTACCGACTGCATATTCGTAATCATTACGAGTATCGATCAGCAGAACTTCAGGGTCACGAATCAAGTCGTTCCAATCTTTGGGTTCAACGTAGGTACCGACCACGTTTTTCGGGTCGACCCAATCGATACCCATGGTAACGATTTCTTTTTTCAGCTTCACTTTGGTGCGATAAAACGCTTGGGTATCGCTCGGTGACTCTTTGTGTTCGATGTCACTGAACTCGTCGCGACTGCGAATAAAAGCAAGCACGGTATCGATGCCTTCGCGGGTGCCACAAATGGTGCCGTTAATGCCCTCGCGTGCAAGCAGTAAGGTACCTTTGACGCCCTGTGCAACCATGCAGTCGTAAAGGGGCTCGCGAAAGGCTTCAAAATCGTTAAATTCCACAAACTTATAGAGTGCGGCGCAAATATACATGTTACTTCCTTCTTTTGGCGATTCGGATCGCAAATCCGAGGTCAAAAATTGCGCGCGTATTCTAGCATAAAATTATTCGCTGAGCAGCTCTTCGACACGCTTGCGTAGGCTTGTCATGCCATAACGCTCACCGATGGCAAGGGCTTCTTCGGTGCTGGCACCTTGATGCCATGCTGCGCGCAACGCCATCATCGCCCCCGCACGGTTACCACTGGCGCAGTGCATGTAGATGGCTTTTTCTTCGTTCAGCCACAAGTTCTGATGGAACAGTAAGACGTTTTCTTTGGTCAGATCATCGGCGCCCGCAATCGGAATATGGTAATAGGCAAGGTGATTCTCGGTGGCCCATTCGGCTTCATGAATACCATTCATTTCGGCATGGCTACGTAAGTTAATAATCATATCCACGCCGGCATCGGCAAGTTCTGCAACTTCGTTTTTCTTCGGTTGTCCGCCAACAAAGTGGCGCGGCTCGGGATGCGCAAAATTCATGATTTCGCTGACCTCGGCGTTGGCCTGTAATGCCTCGCTTTGGGGTTCCTCATAGACAGTAACGCAAGCGCTCAACAGCAGTGTTGCCAATGACAGCGTGAGTAATTGCAAAATTTTCATGAAAAGTGTCCTTTTTTACGGTGTCGCGCGACACCAAATGTCGCGCGGTGTTGCTAGCCTAGCCCTGCATGATTGGGTAGGATGATCCACATGCAAGGAGAGGATAGCAAATGAGTGAAAAAAACGCAGGATTAATCGTTGCCCACAGCCACAGGTTAGAGGACCTGACCGATTTGGTGGTGCGCTTCACACGGATTGCTCCTCTCAACCCGCTCGAAAGTGAATGCATATTGGTGCAATCGAACGGCATCGCGCAGTGGCTTAAGCGGCATCTGGCCGAGGCTACAGGTATCGCAGCTATGCTCGATGTGACGCTGCCGGCCCGTTTTCAGTGGCGCGCTTATCGCGCCGTGCTCGGCGATAGTTTGCCCAAGCACTCACCGTTTGATAAAGACCGTCTGACTTGGCGCTTGATGCGCTTATTACCGAGTTTGGTTGAGCAACCGGAATTTGCCAGTCTAGCGCGCTACATCGCGGACGATCGGCAGCAACGCAAGCTGTATCAATTGTGTGAGCGTCTCGCTGATTTGTTCGATCAATATCAAATTTATCGTGCTGATTGGCTCGCTGATTGGGCCCAGGGTGGCGGACTTAAGGCAAGCGGCGAGCAAGCATGGCAACCGATTTTATGGCGAGCAGTCCTCAACGATGTCGGGACCACAACCTTGCCTGACCGTGCCGAATTGCATCAGCGTTTTATCGCCAAAGCCCAGCAATTATCGCCACAAACGCGCCCAACGGCGCTGCCGCCGCGCATCATCGTGTTTGGCATTTCCAGTTTGCCGGAGCAAATGGTCGAAGTGCTGCATGCCTTGTCGAGTTGCTGCCAAGTCGTACTCTGTGTCCATAACCCATGTCGGCACTATTGGGCGGACAGCGTTGATGGTAGCCAAGTGGTTCGTGAGTGGCGCCGCAAACGTCAGCAGCGTAAGCCTGGACAAGCCGAGCTGAGCATCGACAATTTGCACACCGAAACCCATCCATTGCTGGCATCTTGGGGGAAACAAGGTGGTGACTACATCGCCATGTTGGATCAATTCGATGCGACCGAGGAACAAGCTGAGCGTTATCCGCAGCTACGCTTCGATTTGTTTGATGCAGCGCCTGGAGCAATCAATACGCGCTTACAGCAGTTGCAAGACGATATCTTAGACTTGCGCAGCCCGATTGAGGCTAAGCCGTTATGGCAGCAATTGCCGCTGGATGACAGTATTCGGCTGGTCAGTTGTCATAGCCCACAGCGTGAAGTGGAAGTCTTGCATGATCAATTATTACACTTGTTTCGCACCGAGCCCGAGCTTAAGCCTAGCGATTTGATCGTTATGGTGCCTGATATCGACACCTATGCACCGCATATTCAGGCCGTGTTTGGTCGCTACAGCAAAGACGATCCGCGAGCGATACCGTTTACCCTAAGCGACCAAGGTACACGCCATCGTCAGCCCTTAGTGGTGGCGCTTGAATATGTGCTGAATATCGCTGCGCACCGCGCCACCGCAAGCGAGTTACTCGATTTACTGCAAGTTCCTGCACTACAACAACGGTTCGGTTTAACCGACGCCGATCTAGAGCAATTACAAATGTGGTTACAAGCGGCTGGCGTGCGCTGGGCCTTGCATGAGCAACATCGCGAGCGGTTAGGTTTACCGGCTGCCGCGGGACGCAACAGTTGGGCGTTTGGATTGCGGCGGATGCTACTGGGCTACGCTATTGGCGAACCAGAACCTTTTGATGCCACCTGGGGTGGAGACGTTCCTTACCCAGAGGTCGGTGGACTCGGTGCCAATGCTGCTGGCGCTTTACAACAACTCCTGCAAGTGCTGGATGATTCCTTTGCGCTCGGCGTGCAAGAGCAGCCGCCACAAGTCTGGACCGCGCAATTGCAAGAGCTGATGCAGCGGCTGTTTGCCGCGCATGACGAGCACGACGAGTTGTTACTCGACAAGCTGGAGCGGCAATTGCACGCCTGGCTGGAAACGACGCAAGCCGGCGCTTTCAATGAGCCGGTCGCGCTGTCAGTGGTGACGGAAAGTTGGTTGTCGCGGGTTGATGAACAGCAACTCAATCAAAGATTCTTAGCAGGTAGTCTCAATTTTGCCACGCTAATGCCAATGCGTGCGATTCCATTTAAAGGTGTGTTTTTGCTGGGCATGAACGACGGTGTTTACCCCCGCCAGCGCAAACCTTTTGACTTCGATTTGATGGCCAACGACGTTCGCCCTGGTGACCGTTCACGCCGTGAAGACGACCGTTACCTGTTTCTTGAAGCCTTATTGTCAGCGCGCCGTTGGTTTTCCATTAGCTGGTGTGGTCGAAGTATTCGTGATAACACCGAGCAGCCACCGTCTGTTCTGGTCAGTCAATTACGAGATCACTTAGCGCAGTTAGGGCACGAACAAGAGCCTGAGCAACACCACATGCAGGCCTTTCATCAAGCCTATTTTCGCCGCGCCGAGAGTAGCGCACGAGGTTATTTTACTTTTGCTCATGAGTGGCAAAGTTTGCACCAGCAGCAACCAGCTGGCGCTGCGGAGTTGACGCCTTTGCCGCCGATGCAGTTGGAAGGCGAGTGGACCTTGCGCCAACTTGGACAATTTTTACAAGAGCCGGCACGTTGGTTTTTAACCCAGCGCCTGCAGAGTTATTTGCCGGAAACGCGAATCGAGAATCATGATCATGAACTGTTCACGCTCGATGGCTTGACCCGTTGGCAATTGCTCGATCGCATGCAGTTGCCACTACAAGAAGCACTGACCCAGCAGACACCCGCCGAGCAGTGGCACCAATGGTTAACGCGCTACGTTATGCACTTACAAGCTGCGGGGGAACTCAGTGTGGGTGCCGCGGGGCAGCCACAAGTGACGACCTTGACCCAAGCGGGTGAAAGCCTTTGGCAGCAAGCTGAGGCGCTTGTGCAGGATTATCCGCAGGTTTGCCCACGCCTGACCGTAAGTCGCAGCGAACCGGTGCCGTTGGTCGAAACTTTTACCGGAATTCGCTGCAATGCCGCGGGTGAGCGAGCGCGTTGGGTGGTTTCAGCGTCACGAATTGTCGAGCGAAATGGCACTCCACGGTATGCAAAGCTGCTCGGCCAATGGCTCGAACATCTACTATTGAACACACACACGCCGCACCGAACCTTTGTGGTAAGCGTAGAGACTACGCTAGTGCTGGAGGCGTTGCCGACAGACCTTGCTGAGCAGTTAATGCAGACGATTTTGTACTGGGCGCAACGCGGCTTGCAGCAACCCTTGCCGCTGCAGTGCGAATTGGTCTTTAGCGGTTGGCAAGACGCTCTTAAAGCTGGCGGTGTTGATGCCGTGCGCCAACAGCAGGGGCATTTTTTAAATACCGCAGCTGAAGAAACCTATATGCAAGATCGCTACAAAGGTGCTGTTGCTCTGCGCAAGCGGGCGCGCTACCTGCGCCGTTTTTATCCTGATTTTGCCAGTCTTTGCACGCATGCTGAACTCGCACACGAGGCAGCGCTTGCGCTTTACTTGCCACTGGTAAGCTATGTGGTCAAAGGGAATGGAGGTACCGCAGATGACTGATCCTATTCAAGCACTTGACCCGTTGCGCTTGCCGTTGCGCGGCAGCCATCTGATTGAAGCGAGCGCCGGTACCGGCAAAACTTACACCATCGCGGCGCTGTATGTGCGCTTGGTGTTAGGGCACGATGCTGATGATCTGCAGCAAAGCTCGGCTGGTGCACGTATGCGCCTACCCAAAGAAATTCTGGTCGTCACTTTTACCGATGCCGCGACCCAAGAATTGCGCGATCGGATTCGTGCGCGCTTGGCAGAAGCGGCGCGCTTCTTTCGCGGCGATAGTGACACCGACGATAGCTTTTTGCGCACGTTGCGTGAGGCCTATGCTCCAGAAACTTGGCCGCAGCAAGCCCGTTATTTAGATCTCGCTGCCCAGCAAATGGACGAAGCTGCAGTGTCGACCATTCACGGTTGGTGCCATCGCATGCTCAGTGAGCATGCGTTTGCCAGTGGTAGCCTGTTCAATCAAGTGTTGAATACCGAGCAAAGCGAACTTTATTTGCAAGCTGCGCAAGATTATTGGCGGCGTTTTATCGCCAGCAAGACGAGCGATCAACTCGCTGCTTACACACTCATGACCCAGCAATTCTCCAGCCCCGAGGCACTTGTCAGCCGTAGTCGTGAGCTCATGCATGTACCACTCGACAGCTTGGCCGATGAGTTAACCGCGATAGACGCATTTTTAACCAAGGCGCAACAGTTACGTGATGAGTTTCACCAAACACCGCAATGGCGCGAAGCCTATGCGCAGTTCCAAGCGAGTTTTGTCGATAGCGTGTTTGCCAAGAAACAAGTGGATGGGCGTAAATTGCGAGTGGATTGGCTCAACAACTGGCTGCAAAAACTTGAGCAGTGGTTGCAGCTGTTAGAGTCGGCACCGGATAGTGCCAGTCTGTTGCCTGAGTTGCCGCCAGCTGGCTGGAATCGCTTGCAACCCGAGGGCTTACAAGAAGCCGCAAAAGTTCCATTGCCAGAGGACGCGTTGGTCTTGCCACGCCTGCTGCAGCGGCTTGCGGAGGCCCATGCTGCCTTGCCTGATCCGCAGCAGCAAATTCTCGAGCATGGCGCGCGTTGGTTGCGCGAACGTTTCCGTGAATTGCAGCAACAACGTGCCGAGATCGGTTTTGATGATATGTTGACGCGCTTGCGTGATGCGCTACGTGGGCCGCAAGGTGATACCTTGGCAGCACAATTGCGACAGCAATTTCCCATCGCCATGATCGATGAGTTTCAAGATACCGACCCAGTGCAATACGAGATTTTTAATCGCATCTATCGGATTGCTGAAACACCGGAAGACCATGGTGTCTTTTTGATTGGTGATCCGAAGCAGGCCATTTATTCGTTCCGCAACGCTGATATTTACACTTATCTGGAAGCGCGCCGCGCCACTGCCGGGCGTCATCATACCTTAGCAAAAAACTTTCGCTCCACGACCGCCATGGTGGCGGCAAGTAACGCGTTATTTGCCCAAGCCGAGGCGACCGATCAGGGCGCGTTTTGTTTTAAACAGGGCGATGACAACCCGCTGCCGTTCGTGCCGGTCAGCGCCAACGGTTTAGCGCATCGTTTTTATCGCGAGGGTTCGCAAGCGCCGGCGCTAGCGTTAGCAACCTTGGCCGATGATGATGACTTACCTAAGCAGTTAGAAGGGCATGTCGCAGAGTTGTTTGCCGAGCAAATCACGCGATTGTTGAATGACTCGAATACTGGGTTTTACGACCCCGAAACTGATCAATTACAGCGTCTACAACCGAAAGATATTGCGGTATTGGTCAACAATGGTCATGAAGCACAGTTGTTGCGTGAGAGTTTACGCGCCCGCCAAGTGGGCAGCGTATACCTGTCTGATCGACAATCGGTATTTGCTGGCACTACCGCCGAAGAACTCTACATTTTGCTGAGTGCCTGCGCACAACCAAGAGACCCCAGACACTTGCGTGCCGTACTGGGGTGCCAGCTGCTCGGGCTCGAGCTGGCGCAGCTTGAGCAAATCAGCAGTAACGAAGCTGATTGGGAAGCGCTGGTGCAGAACTTCTTCCATTATCATGAGTTGTGGGAGCGCCGAGGTGTACTGACGACACTGCAGCAATTACTGCATGACTATGAGATACCGGCGAAATTATTGGCGCGACCGAATGGCGAGCGGGAACTCACTGACTATCTGCATTTGGCGGAATTACTGCAGCGGCAGTCAACACTGGTTGAAGGCTCGCACGGTTTATTGCGGTTCTTAGCCGAACACATTGAAGCGGCGCGTGAGGGCTCCGAAGCCAGCAATGCAGAGCTCCAAGTAAGGCTCGAGAGTGACGCCGAATTGGTACAAATTGTCACTATCCATAAATCCAAAGGTTTACAGTATCCACTGGTATTTTTGCCATTTGCGTGTGCGGCGCGTGGCGACAGAGTAAATTTTCCGTGTCGTTATCATGATCCGGACGGGCAATTAAAAGTTGCTTTGGAAGATTCTGCTGAGGTCAAGGAGCAGATACTCGCGGAACGTTTCGCCGAAGAGCTGCGTAAGCTTTATGTTGCGGTAACGCGCGCGCAATACGCTACCTTTGTTGGGGTGGTGCCGTTTAAACACCAAGAGAAATCGGCCTTACACTACGTGTTCGAAGCCGCCGAACGGGACCTCAATACGTTGGCTCCGGTGCCCTTTGCTGACGATGGCGAAGTGCCTGCCGCGGCCATTGCCGAGGTTGAGGATCTTGCTACATGGCAAGGACAGTCACTGTACACGCCGCCGCAAGCCCATGAGGCGGCGCTCGAAGTTTGCCGCATGCCGGCACAATTTCGTTACCCACAGTGGTGGATAGCAAGTTACAGTGCGTTGCGCTACGGCGCTGCTGAAACCGGCGACAGCAGTGAAGATGCAAACGCCAGCAATGTCGTCGAGGCACTCTACGAAGACCGCAACGCTCTAGAGCAATTACCACAGCAGCAAAGCATTCATGCCTTTCCGCGCGGCGCAAAGCCGGGTACCTATTTGCACAATCTGCTTGAAGATGCCGCGACTGAGGGTTTTGCCAAGCTCGCGCATGACCGCCAAGCGTTGCAGCAATTTGTGCACGAGCGCAGTGAACTAGCCCCGTGGCAAGAACATCAACAAGTGCTGTGCGACTGGTTGGAAAAGTATTTAAAGACGCCGTTTCGGTTGGCTGTGGAAACTCCGCCGATGCGCTTGTGCGATTTGCAAAACTATCAAGCTGAACCTGAGTTTTGGTTTCCCGCGAATGCCGTCGCAACGCGCGAACTTGACGACTTGGTGCGGGGCGCGATTGCCCCCGGTCATGCCCGTCCAGCGCTGTTGCCAAATACCCTACAAGGTATGCTGAAAGGCTTTATCGACTTGGTGTTCGAGTGGCAGGGCAAATATTACGTGGCCGACTACAAGTCCAATTATTTGGGCGCGGATGCTCAGGCATATAGCGCCGAGAAGATGCAAGATAAAATTCTCGACAGCCGCTATGATCTGCAATTTGTCATTTACACCTTGGCACTGCACAAACTGCTGCAGCAGCGTTTGTCGGACTATGACTACGATACCCATGTGGGCGGCGCCCTGTATTTGTTCTTACGCGGTAATGAAGCCGCTACCGCAGGTGCCTATTTTAATCGCCCACCGCGCGCTCTGATAGAAACATTGGAGCCACTGTTTAGCGTAGAGGAGGTCGCATGAAGGTGCTAACTGAACTGCGAAAGTGGTATCAACATGGCTGGCTACGGGCAATTGATTTCAGCCTCGCTGAGTACCTCGCAATCAAAGGAGAAAGCGCGGAAGTTGTGCTGCTCGGAGCCCTGGTCAGTCACCAGCTCGGCCGTGGTCATCCGTGCTTGGACTTGCAGCAGTTGCAGCGCGAACCGCAACACACCTTACAGCTACCACCAGAACATGCGTCGGCCGAGAGTCGCCAGCAGTGTTTAAGTGTTACCGCGTTGCTAGGCATGGTCACCCTCGAAGATGAAGCACAACTGCATGCAGCGGCGGCAGTCAATCAACAGCATTCGCCTTTGGTCTTGCAAGATCAACGCTTGTATCTGCGCCGTTATTGGAACTATGAACAGCAAATTAAACAGGATCTCGCCACGCGCATGGCCGCAACCCGTGCGATTGATCCACAACAACTATGTAGCGACTTAGATGACCTATTCGGCGCCACTGACACACTTAGTTGGCAGCGTCTAGCGTGTGCATTGGCAGTGCGAAGCGGTTTTACCATTATTACCGGCGGCCCCGGTACGGGCAAAACCTACACTGTGGTGAGGTTGTTGGCGTTATTGCAACGACAGCGCAGCAGCGCTGAGCCGTTACGCATTCGACTGGCCGCGCCAACTGGTAAAGCAGCGGCACGGATGCAGGAATCGATCAACAAAGAGCGCGCCAATTTGCCAGCGCACGATCAAGCCGAATTACCCGAAGCGCATGCGGAAACCTTGCATCGATTGCTCGGTAGCCGGCCGCACAGCCGCAGTTTTCGCCATAACCGACAGCAACCCTTGGTGGCCGATATTCTGATCATCGATGAAGCCTCGATGGTTGATATCGAAATGCTGGCGGCGATTACCGCTGCGCTGCCTGCGCATGCCAGCTTGATCTTATTGGGCGACAAAGACCAATTAGCGTCAGTCGAAGCCGGCGCAGTTCTAGGGCAGCTGTGTGCTGATGCACAAGCAGGGCATTATGCGCCAGAATTGGCGCATTGGCTGGCCAGCACCCAACGCGCGGCACTTCCTGAACATGTCGTCGATGAGCACGGCGCGGTCCAATGGCCTTATTTGCAGCACACTATGATGCTGCACGAGAGTCGGCGTTTTGATGCCAGTAAAGGTATTGGCAAACTTGCGTTTGAGATCAATCGTGGCGAGACCCGTTGGCTACAAGACTGGCTGCGCAATGCCGAAGCCATGACGACGGCAGACGCAGCCATGGCCAATATTCATCGATTGCAGGTTGCCACGCCGCAACAGGGTGAGTTGAAGCGGCTGGTACAGCGAGGCTATCAACCCTTGCTCGATTTACTTGACCAAGCGGAGCAGGTGACTGATTCCGATACTTGGGGTAGACAATTATTGTGGCAATTACAGCAGTTCCAGGTGCTTTGCGCCTTGCGTGAGGGCGACTGGGGGATGCTCAACCTCAATCGCTTGGTCAGCCAATGGCTGTTCGCCGAACAAGCGGAACACGATAATTGGTACGTCGGACGCGCGGTGATGGTGACCCACAACGACTACAGTCTCGATTTGCGTAATGGCGATATTGGCTTAGTGGTGAAGCGGCCTGAGGATGGGTCGTTACGGGTACTTTTTATGGGCGACAACGGCAAGCTGCGCTGGTTGTTGCCCTCGCGACTTGCGCATATTGAGACCGCCTTTGCGATGACCATTCATAAGTCGCAAGGCTCTGAGTTTACCCATACCGTGGTGGTCATGCCCGATCGCGATGCGCCGATACTGACCAAGGAATTACTCTATACTGGTATTACCCGAGCCAGTCAGGAGTTTACTTTGGTTGTTGCCCAACCCGAACTTGTCATCAAAGCTACCGAACGTCGTGTTGAGCGTATTGGAGGTTTAGCGTGAGTGACATTCAGATATCCCAGCGCGTCAGTATTCCTGAACAGGAAATTGAGTGGCAGTTTATTCGCTCCAGTGGGGCTGGCGGGCAAAACGTTAATAAAGTCGCTACCGCGGCGCAATTGATCTTCGATATTAAAGCGTCATCGCTGCCGGACTATTATAAGCAACGTCTGCTTGCCAAGAGTGACCATCGCATCACCGCCAGTGGCAAGGTCATCATTAAATCGCAAAGCACACGCAGCCAATTGCAAAATCGCGAGCTTGCGCTCGAACAGTTTATCGAGTTAGTGGCGAGTGTGCAGCGTCAAGCCAAAAAGCGGATTCCAACTAAACCCTCGTTGGCAGCCAAGAAGCGCCGTATTGAAGGCAAGAAAAAACACGGCGACGTAAAGAGTTTGCGACAAAAGCCATTGGTCTAAAGCGACTTGCGAGACCCGTAACGGGCAGCCATACTGCAACAACCTTTTCAAATAAAAATAACAGGTAAACGCTATGGCAAAACCAACTTTCCAGCGTGCATGGCTACCTACCGCTATCGCACTGAGTATATTCACGCTTGCCGGTTGCGGCGACGGCTATGACCCAGATCCAGTCGATGAGGTTATCGTCACCAATCCCGAACCTGAAGGTTTAGTGACCTTTGATCCGGACGGTACCCTAGAAGCAGACATTACTTGGACCGATTATGGCGTACCTTACGTCAATGCGGAGAATCTTGAAAGTATCGGTTACGGCGTTGGCTATGCGTTTGCCCGGGACAACATTTGTATTCTTGCGGACCAAATCATCAAATTTAACTCAAAACGTGCTATGTATTTCGGTCCAGACCGCGTGCCGGGCAGTGGTGACTCTGACAATATTCTCAACGATTTTGGTTATTTAGCTTTAGGCATTCGCGACAACGCGGAACAGGGCTTCAGCCAAATCAGCGAAGAAGCACAAGCTATCATTACCGGCTATGCAGCAGGTTATAACCGTTATCTAGCCGATACTGGGGTCGACAATATTGCACCGGCATGTGCCGGACAACCTTGGGTGCAACCGATCACCCCAATTGATTTGATGACCTATGCGCAAGGTGTGGCCTTATTGCCCGGCGCCGCCAACTTTACTGGCCCGTTATTCTTAGCTGTGCCACCACAACAGAATGCTGGCGCTACTAATAAGGCAACGGGTGAAGCCATGTCGCTGGCGCCAATTGCTGAATTGCATAGTGAGGTGCCGGATACCAACCCAACTGAAGCCGGCTCCAATGGTTGGGCCATTGGTAAAGATTTAAGTGCAACTGGGCGAGGTATGTTGATTGCCAACCCACACTTTCCGCACAGCGGTAACCAGCGTTTTTGGCAGTTTGGCGTTGAAATTCCGGGTAAAATGAAGGTGGTTGGCGGCTCGCTGTCGGGCATGCCGGGTATCGTCAATATCGGTTTCAACGAGAATGTCGCTTGGACTCATACCTTCTCCACGGCATCACGCTTTACTGTACATCGCCTCACGCTGGATACGAACGATAGTGAAGGAAAAACATACCTACTCGATGGTGAACCCGTCGCCATGACGCGTAAGCAACACGAAATTGAAGTTGCCACTGGTCCTGGCACCTTTATGACCTTGCAGCGTTCGAGCTATCACAGCGAGTTTGGACCGATAATCGTGATTCCGAACGCGCTGCCTTGGGGCACTGATCCGGTAACCGGCCAACAAGTGGCTTACGCGCTATTTGATGCTAACTTGCCAAACTACGAATTGTTCGACCACTGGCTGGGGATGAATTTAGCCGATGATATCGACTCCTATAAGCAAACCTTCGTCGACAATACTGGCACTGTATTCAACAACGCCATGATGGTCGATAAAGACGGTAATACCTTCTTTACCGACGGCTCTTCGGTGCCGAATATTCGCCCAGCTGCCATTGCGGCATGGGCAGAGAATCCGTTGTATCAGGGCTTATCACAACAAGCTGGATTGTTTATTTTCCCAGGTGATGACAGCGATTTTATTCCACAAGGCACAGTGCCATTTAGCGAAGCGCCGCAACTAGAGCGCAGCGACTTTGTACAGAACTCAAATGATAGCTATTGGCTAACGAACCCAGCAGCGCCCATCACCGGTGTCTCGCCACTGTGGGGGCCAGTGGGTAATCAGCAGTCGTATCGCTCACGAATGGCACAGAAAATGCTCGCTGAAGGCGGGTCAGTGGATGGTAAGTTCACCCGTGAAGACCTAGTAGAACGGCTTATCGGTAATCGTGCTTGGTTGGCTGAGGAAGTGTTAGCTGATCTGGTTGCGCATTGCGAAGCGCGCGGCACCACCCCAGTCAGTATTGCTGGCGGTGCAAGTGTCGATATCTCAGCTAGCTGCGCGGCATTGGCAGCCTTCGATGGACGCATGAACTTGAATAGCGTTGGTGCGATGCTGTTCCGCGAATTTGCCACTGAGTTCCGTCGTAACCCACAATGGGTGAACGCCTATGCCCCCGCACAACCTACGACGACGCCGAATACCTTGTTGGCAAATGACACCGTGTTGCAGCAGCTTGCCACCGCACAAGCGCGTATCGAAAATGCTGGGCTAGCCGTTGATGCAACCTTGGGTGAAGTTCAATTCGTTGAACGTAGCTTGCCAAACGGCATGCCGTCAGGTGTACGTTTACCATGGGGTGGCGCGAACAACGTCGAAGGTGGCTTTAACGTATTCCGCAGTAATATGGGGAACGATGGCACTGTGTTACCACGCCATACCTATCCGTTGTTGCCAGGTTCCGATTTGAGCGCAGCGGCCGGTGGCTACCATATCACTTACGGTTCGAGCTGGATGTTTGCGATGGAATTTACCGCAGATGGCCCAGTGGCAAATGGTTTGCTGACCTACTCACAGGCTTCAGACAGCAACTCAGATCACTACCTTGACCAAACGCTGTTGTATTCATCACAGCCACAGCTGCGTCCATTGCATTTCCACAATGACGACATTGCTGCGGCAGCGATTGAAACCTTAACGTTGAGTGGTGCTAGCGAGCGAGAGTAAAACGACCCTCAAGGCGCTGGAGATTGTCTTCAGCGCCACACACCTGATAATGCCCTGCGGTATCATCGCGGCATTGCTCCCACAATTGAATGGTTGCGGGCATTGGCACAGGGCGTTTGAAGTTCACATCAATTTTTTGGATCGGTTGTTGGTGCTTGCGTTCAATTTCCGCATGCGCACGACCGGCCATATACATGCCGTGAATGATCGGTTGTTCGAAGCCAAACCAACGCGACAGCAACGGATGTAAGTGAATCGGATTAAAGTCACCGGAAAGTTTGGCATAAGCGCGACCTTCAGCCGCTTCAAGCCGCCACAGAGCGAGCTCTTGCCAATCATCGTTGGGTGCTTCTGCAACTTTTACTTCACGCGGTTTTGCCGGTTTAGGTTGGTTCTTCGGCATCACCTGATACTCACTCACACAGGTGACAATTTTCTCATCGCCTTGCCAAAAGGTAACGGTAAAGACCGGGCGTAACCGCCGTGGTGAAACTTTCGGACCACGCGCGGGTAGTTTGATGTGGGCATCGATGACGAAGTCTTCACCGAGTTGAATGGGTGCGTGTTGTTCTAATGCATTGCTTACATGAACCAAGCCGGGCGCTGGCCAAGGGAAGCTGTCTTCGAGCATTTGCGCTAAATGAACGCGCTGAGCTAGGCAATACATCAAGGTCAAAGGTACCTCACTCACAAAGCCGCCAAACGCATCCTTGTAACGACCTACTTGCGCAGCAGTAAGCGCCGGAGCTTGATATTGGCCGGTGAGTTCAGTTGCCTCAGCAGTCGCAGCGTCTTGACGCGCCACGGTAAAGAGCGAGCGCAAATACATGCCCGGTAACTTGGGTAATGGTGCGGCTGAGGTAGTTGAAGCTTCGGTATCGTGCATAATTGTTCCTAACGTCAGATGCGCTAACTATAACATAATTTTGACTTTCGTAGCTATTCGTCAGTAGCATCAAGATTCCACCTAGTATACATGGAAACGCACAATGGAAGGACAAACCACTAAGGGCGAGAGCCTAACGATCCGCTGTATTTACATGTTATTAGCACTGTACGAGCGACCACGCACGGTGGCAGAGCTCGAAGCCTATTTGCAAGAGAAAGGCTTAGCACAGGTTTCGCGCCGTTCTTTACAGCGTAATCTGGAAGACCTCGAAGGGCATTTTGGTCTTTATCGCGAAGAGCGTGAAGCCGCAAATGCTGCCGATGTCTGGAACTTGGCGCAACAAGACTTCGAAAAACTACTGGAGCTTGAGGATCCGGTAGCGCTGGCGTTAGTGATTGCCGAGCAGCAACTGAAGCAACTAGGACCCATGACGGTGTTTGCACCGGTGCAAAGCTTATTTGAGCGCGCACGGGAACAGTTAGCCAGTCGCAACACCACGGCGTCACTTTGGTTAAAACGCGTCAAAGTGAGTGCCGCTTCGCATCGTTTAGTGGGACCTGAGCTTGCCAGCGAGCAAAGTCAGCGACTGCTCGATGTTGCTTTGCGACAGGTGGCGATCCGTCTCCATTACCACCCGCATCAGGGTGATCCAGCACAAGTCATTCGTGCGACGGCGCTGGCGGTGTTTTATCGTGGCGCGGTGGCCTATTTAATTGTACGCGACCATAGCAATGACCGCGTGCGACAGTTACCGTTTTCACGTATCAGTGAAGTGCGCGAGGTGGTGACCGAAGATGCTCGCGTGGGTGACTTTGATCTCGATACCTATGCTGCAAGCGGCGCGCTGGCATACCGTTTTGGTGACCCATTTCGGCTCGAAGCAGTGGTGTTTAATTCAATTCGTCGTGAAATAGAAGATGCGCCCTTAGGTGAAGATCAAGAATTGCTAGAGCTTGCCGACCAACCGCATTGTCGGTTACTGCGTGTGACCGTGCCCTACACGTTAAACTTGGTGCAATGGTTATTGGCTCGTGCGGCCTATTTAAAGATTATTGGACCCGATGATTTTCGCAATAAGTTTCAAGAAGAGTTGCGACGTGCGTTAAAAAACTTTGAATCTGAAGAACTTTGTGTTCCCGCGGAAAGAAATTTCGGCAGTTAGCTAGATTAGAGCCGCATGAAATTTGTTTTAGCACTTGACGAAATAATGTTCATCTATCATATTTTAGTTATAGCTAAAATAATGGGGTGAATATGACTAAGGTTATTGTTGCTGGTGCTGGACTCGGTGGTGTGTCTGTCGCATTTGAACTACGTGAAGAGCTCCCGAAGGAGGTCGAAATCGAGGTTGTCGGCGAAGGCAATGAGTTTAATTTCGTCCCTTCCAATCCATGGGTTGCTTTGGGTACGCGCACGCGCGACCAAGTTGTGATGCCGATTGATGAAATTTTCAAAAAACACAAAATTACTTTTAATGGATCGGGAATTAAACACATAGATGCAGAGCAGCGTAAGCTCTCGCTCGGTGATGGCACTGAATCCGAATATGACTATCTGGTGCTATGTACGGGTCCGCGCTTAGCCTTTGAGAATATCCCAGGAGCAGGCCCTGAGGGAGGCTACACGCAATCCATTTGTACTGTTGATCATGCAGTAAAAGCGCATGATGCATACAAAGCACTGATCGAAAATCCTGGTTCAGTGTTGGTGGGTGCTTTGCCAGGCGCAAGTTGTTTCGGGCCCGCTTATGAATACGTGCTGTCGCTTGAGTATGAATTACGTAAGCTAAAGATTCGCGACAAAGTTCCCATTACCTTTGTGACGCCTGAGCCGTATGTCGGTCATATGGGGCTTGGCGGCGTAGGTGACTCGAAAGGGCTGATGGAGCATAAATTCCGCGAACATGGCATCAAATGGATATGCAACGCCAAAGTTACCGAGTTCACCGAGACGGAAGCCCATGTTGAACTGGTTGACGACGATGGCAACGTGAAATCAACGCAACAAATGCCGTTCAACTTGGCCATGTTCTTGCCTGCTTTTAAAGGTTCCGAGGCAGTGGCGGAAGTACCTAACCTATGTAATCCAAAGGGTTTTGTGAAAACTAATACCTTTCAGCGTGCTGAGGCCTATCCCGAGATTTATGCGGCAGGTGTCTGTGTTGCAATCGCACCGATCGAAGAAACGCCTGTTCCAGTCGGAGCGCCAAAAACTGGCTTAATGATTGAATCCATGACATCAGCGATAGTGACGAACATTAAAGCTAGTATTAACGGTAGTGAGGCATGGGTTGAGCCGACGTTGAGCGCTTTGTGTTTAGCGGATATGGGAAATACTGGTGCGGCCTTCCTGGCAGTCCCACAGAATCCGCCGCGCAATCGTAACTGGACCGGTTCTGGCCGTTGGGTGCATTGGGCTAAAGTCGCCTTCGAAAAATACTTTATGTTTAAAGTAAAAATGGGTACTAGCGAACCAGTGTATGAAAAAGTTGGTTTACGGATGATGGGCATAAAGCGCTTGAAATAAGCGCTTTATGCACTGCGAAAGACCAACTTTTTCTGCAGTCGATAACTTAGCAAAAAGACGATAACTTCTGCTGCGGGTTTGCCAATAAAGGGCGAAATAGTCAGCCACATCAGTCCTTTGGTAAGCCCGTAATTGAGTAGTACCAGCACTGCTGCCAGCAAAGTGTAGTGGGTTGCATCGCGACGCAGCGAGCCGCCTTTGCCAAATACCCATTGTCGGTTCATGCTGAAATTAAAGATACCGGACGCCAGTCGCGCCAAGGCAATGGCAAGTAAGATCTCACCGGTGAAGCCGTAAATGAGTGCGAAAAGCCCGTAATCAAGCGCCGCAGAAGCAATCCCCACCCCCGAGAATTTGAGAAACTTCTTATAAATAATCGCCGAGTCGGTTAACGGTTTGAAGTGGCTACTTTGGTTGCCTCTTTCATAGACTGTGGTGATCTCTAAAGTTTCAAAGGCGATACCTTGTTGCTTAGTAATAATCAGCATATCGAGTTCGAATTCATAGCGGTCGCTATCGGTCTCTAGCAATGCCGGAATAAGTTGTTTCGGAATACCCCTTAGGCCGGTTTGGGTATCGGGAATACTTACGCGTAAACCTAAACGAAAGGTCGCGCGGGCAAAGTTATTGCCCAGCCACGAGCGAAACGGAATATCTTCTTGCTTGAAGTTGCGGCTTCCCAACCACAAGGCTTTTGGTTGTGCTGCGAAAGCTTTGGCAACTGCAATAATATCATCGGGTAAATGTTGTCCGTCGGCATCAGCAGTCACAACACCAATACTCTGAGACGCGTGCTCAGTCACCCAGCGCATCCCAGTTTTTAATGCGGCACCTTTGCCGCGGTTTTGCTCATGCGTGAGTACTGTGACCTGCTGGCGCTCGCGCAATGCGTCGAAGATTGATGCGTCGGCGCTGCCATCGTTGATAATGACGATGCGCGCAAAATACTCAGACTGAAGCAACAAGGCGTCGACGACGTCGAGAAGACGCTCATCCGGTTGGTAAGCGGGGATCAAAACTAGCGGTAGCTGTGCGCGCAAAGTATCCTCTCTAAGCTGTTAAAATGCCGATGAAAACCATCAAAATAAAGGCAGTTGTGAGTAGCAAGGTATAGCCAATACCACACAGTGCGAACTTAGTTAATGTCCAACCCCATGTTTGCTCATAAACAATTTTTAGCGTGAACAGCATATAGCTGACCATCCACACTAGCAGAATATTCTCAATCCAATCAACCACATTGCTGACGATCAGCCAGCCAGTAACAGAGGTTATATAGTCCGACCCACGACTGAGAATGGTGAGAATACTCAGCGAGAGCAACAGAAACGCATGAGTGTGCAATGCTGCACTCAAATGCTCAAGATAAAACCGCCCTGAAAATGGGTACATGAGTTTCAAAAACAGAGCCCAAAACGGTAGCATGATCAGCATCATTTGCGGTGCAAGCGACACTAAGCGTTGCACCAATAATTTCGGGTTTTCTAATAGATATTTGACCTTTTCTTCGATCATGTTCTCTTGTTCGGGTGTCGCAAATGGCACTGAAACCCGCAGGCCGTCTATAGCTTCAGAAGTATCAGTGGGAACCGTTGGCACCGAGATGGACGCGTTAGCCTGCTGTTTGTCAGTCAGTTCGTCGGTGGGCTTAATTTGGGTAAAATCGATGAGCGAGGTCAGAATTAAAAACGAAAATAACGAAACGAAAAAGTACAGCCGTAACGGTGGTACAAAGGAGGCATGGCGGCCTTTGACAAATTCTTGTGTTAGAAAGCCTGGACGCATGAAGAGTGCGATCATGGTGCGATAAAAGCGTGAATCCCAATGACTAATCTCGCCCATAAGATCGCCAACAACCGCAAAAATACTTCGAATATAATGACGATCTTGTTGGCCGCAGATGTGACAAAATTCACCTAATAGTTCACTATCGCAATTTTTGCAGCGCTGGGTGTTGTTTTCTGTAGGCGCGGTCGTGGTTTCAGATACCACAACTTGATGGGTCGTTTCAGCTGACATAGCTTTATTGTTATTGTTGTTCTGCAGTCAGTGTAGCGGAAGTTTTTAGGATTTTCTAAAAAAAAGCCGGCCCATAACAGACCGGCAAAGTACTTTCAGGACTGGATCTCGAATTACCTATTATCGCCGTTGTCTTTTTTCTTACTGTCTTTGTCTTTCTTTGCGTCTTTTTCGTCATCTTTCAAGGCAGCACGCTGCGCTTCACGTTCAGCTTTCATTGCTTCATGCTCAGCTTTCATCTTTTCACGCAGCTCTTCTTTACGCTGTTCGGCGCTAGTTTTGGTGTCTTCTTTCTTTTCATCGCTTTGCGAATGAGCTGCCAATGGCATGGCGAGACTAATACCCAAAACAAGTAGTGTAATTAAACGGTTCATTGTCGTTACCTCCGTTTCAATGATGCGGACATTGTACCAATTTTAGACAGTATTTGTACGGCAAAGTGTCAAGATACCGAAAGTTTGCTTTTATTTTACAAATTAGACATACTGCGACATGACATGTCGCAGGTCGGGTGTAACTTTAATTAAAGCGACACTGAAGTAGAAACGGAGTTCAAATACATGCAAACGGTACTGCGCTACTTGTTAATGTTGCGTCACATACCAAAGCAACCACAAAAGATTGATGTGAATACGCTTCGTGAAAGACTCTCTGAACAAGGGGTAGACGTAAGCGTACGAACGATACAGCGCAATCTGATTGAGTTGTCTGAGATATTTCCTCTCACCACCGACGAGCGTAATAAGCCTTTTGGGTGGAGCTTGATGAGCGATGTTGCCATCGCGCCTTTGCTTCCTGGGATAATGCTAGAGCGCGTTACGCAGCAAAATGGTGCTGACGCTACCAAAGATGACATTGTCCAAACTGTCCAACTCGAGCTCAGATGCGATGCTGAATTGAAGTCACACTTTGAATCCTTTCCATTAAACGAAACGCAGCGCTTAAAAACTAACGGCGAGAGTATTTTGCTCACAGTAGAAGTAGCGCATACAGATAAACTTCTTGCTTGGCTGTTAAGTTATGGTGCGCGTATCGAAGTGTTAGAGCCGGAAGTTTTGCGGCAGCAAGTTGCTGAGCAAGTGACCATTATGCGCCGCTATTACGAAGTTGATTGACGCAGGCGATTGGCACTCCCTTCTAATTCCAGTAACCAAGCCTTTTTATCAAGTCCTCCGGCATAACCGGTGAGGGTGCCGTTGGCACCAATTACGCGATGACATGGAATCACAATCGCCACTGGATTATTGCGATTCGCCATACCGACCGCGCGCATGCCTTTTGGCGAGCCAATACGTTTGGCAATTTCACCATAACTGGCTAATTGGCCATGCTTAATACCGCGCAGTGCCTGCCAGACACGCTGTTGAAATTCCGTGCCCTGCGGTTGTACTGGGAATTCGAAAACGGTGCGTGAACCGGAAAAATAGTCCTGTAACTCGCGTTTGGCTTGCGTTAGCAGCGGCACATCATCATTGCGTGCTGTGAGCTCGTCGGTAAACTCGATAATAGTAATAGCCTGTGAATTACAGGTGATGCATAGCGGTCCGAGCGGCGTTGCCATACTTGCTTGATAAACGGTGTGCATGCTATTGATGTGCCCTTAACCAAATCATGTTTCAATACTCAACAGTATAGTTGAGTGCAGCCAAGCGAACAAAGAGAAGAAAAAATGAACTGGCGAAATTTTCAATTAGGTCCAGCAGCTCTGGTGGCAGCAGCTTTTATTGGTCCTGGAACAGTGGTCACCGCGTCACTCGCGGGAGCGAATTTTGGTTACGCACTGTTATGGGCGTTGGCATTTTCCGTCATCGCTACACTAATCTTACAAGAAATGGCAGCGCGACTCGGGGTGGTAACTCGACAAGGGTTGGGAGAGGCCATTCGCGAGCAGATTCAACGACCGGCGCTACGCTGGGCGGCAATGGCGCTGGTCATCAGTGCGGTGGTCATTGGTAATAGCGTTTATCAAGGCGGTAATCTAAGTGGCGCCAGTTTAGGCGTTGAAGCACTGATAGGAAGCTCGGCAAGCTGGTTACCCTTGATACTCGGGGTCTTAGCAGCGGTATTATTGTGGAGTGGTAACTATCGACTACTCGAGCGCGTCTTGATTGGCTTAGTGATGCTGATGAGTGTCGCTTTTATCGCGAGTTTCCTGTTGGTACAACCGGATTGGACAGCATTCTTTCGCGGCTTGTTCATTCCCTCTATTCCTACCGGTAGTTTGCTCACTGTGATTGCTTTGATCGGTACGACTGTAGTGCCCTACAACCTGTTCCTTCATGCCGCAAGTTCAGCACAGAAATGGCGTGGTGCAGAGGACTTGCCGCGCGCCAGGGGGGACTTGGTGGTATCGATTCCATTAGGTGGACTCATCTCGATTGCGATTGTATCGACCGCTGCTGCCGCGTTCTTTGGTCAAGCCGTTCAACTTGAAGGTGCTGCAGACCTCAGTGCTTCGTTGCGACCTGTAGCTGGTGAAGGGGCTACGTGGCTCATGGGCATTGGCTTATTTGCCGCTGGGTTATCGTCGTCGCTTACGGCACCACTTGCTTCGGCGTATGCGCTAAGTGGCATTCTCGGCTATGGTGGACAATTGAAGAGCTGGCCATTTCGTTTAACCTGGTTAGCCATTATCGGCATTGGTACCTTGATTGCGTCGGCGGGCATCCGCCCAGTCGAAGTGATCATGTTCGCGCAAGTCGCGAATGGTTTGTTGCTGCCGATTATGGCGCTGTTTTTATTGTGGGCGTGCAATCAGCAACGCCTTGGCGAGCATCGCAATAGTTTGCCGCAGAACGTTGCAGCGGTTGCTGTGGTGGTTGTGGCGATCGGTTTGGGCTTGCGCAGTGTCGGTGCCGCCTTGCAGTGGTGGTAGGTTAATTACCGAATAGCATTTCGAGCTCGACACCAACTAACCAACGTGGTTCACGTGATTCGTTGAGGTGTTCGCGTGGGTAATGGAGCCCAATCCAACTCTCCAAGTACAACCAATCGCGTAAAAAGCGTGAGCGATGCAAGCCACGAATGCCGTAGTCTTGTAGAGGAACTTCGGCTTCTGTTTCGCCGTACCACCAAAGTTCGGCACCAAGTGCGCGCTCGTAACCGTATAAATAATAGATTTTTTCTGACGCATGCCAACGCACACCTTCGGTGCGTTCGGCAAAGGTGCCGCGGATCCAGAACTTGTTGAACCAATTTTCGCTCAACACAAAATCATGTTCGATGGTCTGTGCGATACCAAAGCCATCGCTATCGCGCCAAAAGCCAACGGTTTGCCAATGCAATTCGCTGCGATCATTGATGATACTGTCGAATCGATAACGGGCGCGTACGTATGGATCAGCGTTGATACCGTCGCGCAAGCCAGCACCAAACGAGAGTTTGTGTTGCTTATCTATCATCGGATCAAAGCCAAGTCCCACCATCCATTCCTCATCGCTGTCATCGCGCTGGATCACGGTAGGACGGGTCGTTTGTTGGTCGTTGATAAAGTCATCGAAATCACCGCGTCCAATAATGGCAGAAAAACGCCGTTCAGCATGCGGCAAAATAACCCGTGCACGGAAGCTCGAATCGACTTCCCAGCCATCGTATTCATCCCATTCGGGGCGAATACTGAAACTGCCATAAACATCTTCGTAATCTTCGGGATTTACCTTATCGGTAAAAAACGAGTCAAGCCAAGCAGCGGTTGAACTTACCGTCGAATGGATGCCACTGCGCATACTGTCGAGCATGGGTTGCTCAACTTTGTCTTGGTCTTCAGACGTTGGCTTTTCTTGTTTGTCTTGCGCGTAGGCTGAGTTAGCGCTCACTACTAAGCTGATAACACCGAGTAGCTGCAAACACCGTCTCATGTTGTGATAGCGGCACCACATTGCGCAAATCTCCTTGTCTGATGTTATTGAACATACAAGGAATTTACGCAATGCGCCAGTTAAGGAAAGTTAAATACTCACACGCTTGTAGTTGCGGTACTCAGGACGCCAGAAGTGCTTCTCAATACGCTCACGCAGCATCTCATCACTAATCTCCAGAGCATGCCCCTGTTGCTGGGCTACCTTGCCAACCGCAAACGCAATTTGTTTACTTAGTTCAGCGACTTGGGTGAGTGGCGGCAGAATGGCTTCACTCTCACCGTTGGCTCGAGGTGAAGCTTCGGCAAGCGTGTTACTTGCCGCCATCAACATTTCGTCACTAATGATGCGTGCTTTCACCGCTAACACACCCAAGCCAATGCCGGGGAAGATGTAACTGTTGTTGCACTGGGCAATCGGATAGCGCTTGCCGTTATATTTGACCGCTGCATAGGGACTACCCGTAGCGACAATGGCGTCACCTTCGGTCCATTCGATAACATGTGCAGGGTGTGCCTCGATTTGCCGCGACGGATTTGACAGCGGAAAAATAATCGGTTGCGGCGTGTGCTTATGCATTGCTCGAATCACTTGTTCGGTGAATAAGCCTGGCTGCCCTGAAACCCCAATGAGAACCGTTGGTTTACCACAATGCATGACATCTAACAGTGAGGCGTATTCGCCACTGTACTGCCAGTCAGCGAGGTCTGTTTGCGTTTGCACCAGCGCTTGTTGGAAATCGCGCAAGCCCTCCATGCCCTCAGTCAACAAGCCGAAGCGATCTACCATATAGACACGCTGGCGCGCTTCGGTATCACTAAGACCTTCAGCGACCATCTGAGCGATGACCTGCTCGGCGATACCACAGCCAGCTGAGCCAGCGCCAACGAATGCCACGCGCTGATCTTTCAGGGCGACACCCTTGGCTTTGCAGGCGGCAAGGAGGGTACCTACCGTAACCGCGGCAGTGCCCTGAATATCGTCATTAAAGCAGCAGAAGTCATCGCGATAGCGCTGCAGAATTGGCATCGCATTGGGCTGTGCAAAGTCTTCAAACTGAATCAAGGCTTCTGGCCAACGGCGCCGCGCGGCATGCATGAATTTCTCAATGAACTCATCGTAGCTGGCTTGATCGATACGCTTGTGGCGCGCTCCCATATACATCGGGTCATTGAGCAGCTTTTCATTATTGGTGCCAACGTCGAGGCACACTGGCAAGGTGTAAGCTGGACTAATACCACCACAAGCTGTGTAAAGGCTCAGTTTACCAATCGGAATGCCCATGCCGCCGATACCTTGGTCACCGAGGCCCAAAATCCGCTCGCCGTCGGTGACGACAATGACTTTTACTTTGCGCTTGGTGGCGTTGCGCAAAATATCGTCAAGCTGATCGCGTTCTTCGTATGAAATAAACAATCCACGTGAACTGCGGTAAATATCAGAAAATTGCTCGCAGGCATCACCGACCGTTGGGGTATAAATGATCGGCATCATCTCTTCCAGATTATCTTGTAGTAATCTGTAGAACAGCGTTTCATTATTATCTTGAATAGCGCGCAGATAGATGTGTTTATTCAGCGCGGTATCGAAGCTTGAGTATTGCAAGTAACAGCGTTTGACTTGCTCTTCGATGGTTTCGTAGCGCGGTGGCAGTAAACCGGTGAGGTTAAACATGGCTCGTTCTTCCCGAGTAAACGCACTACCTTTGTTGAGCAGCGGTGTTTCAAGAAGGTTTGGCCCAGCATAGGGAATGTACAGCGGATTCTTCGACATAGAAGCATTCTCCTGGCGCATACGATAGATGACAAAAATGAGCCGATTATTATGGCAGATATCAGAGAGGATCACATGGAAAATCCGACGTTTGAGGTAAAACTTGAGTTACTCGACAACTACAAGTTCGCAATTGATTTTGGCGAGTTTGGTGAAATCATTACCGACGAACCAGAGCCTTTAGGCAGCGGTGAAGGACCCAACCCCAGTCGCTTATTAGCGGCCGCGACCGCCAATTGTCTCGCGGCGAGTCTGATGTTTGCGATTCGCAAGTACAAAGGCGACCCCGGCAAAGTCACCGCAAGTGTGCAAGGGCATCTGGAACGGGTCGACGGGCGCTGGCGCGTCACCAGCATGGATGTCGAATTGAAACTCGGTAACAGTGCCGCCAACTTAGACAAACTCGACCGAGTGTTAGCGCAGTTTGAGGACTTTTGTGTGGTCACTCAAAGTGTTCGCAGTGGGATCGAGGTCAATGTGCAAGTGCGCGATCACGATGGTACTGGCATCGCTTTGCCCGACACCAGTGACAATTAATTTTAGCCAAAGAGCTGTGCGCCGGGGTTGCTGAGAATCCAACTGGTCAGAATGTATTTATCATTCGAAACCGGCGTGCAGCCGCGGTGCGTATGGGTGAAATAGCCGGGCGCAATAACCATGCGCCCTTGCTTGGGCTGAATACTGCGCTGCTGATAGTAAAAGTCAGTGGTCCCCCCCTCTGCTACATCATTCAGATAGAACATGAACAATAGCGTTCGATGTAGTGCTTCGTAGCCCTGCTGTTGCGGAAACACTTCGCAGTGCCAATAGTTGTAATTACCCTGCCCACGCAGATACTTTTGCGCTTGAATTGGACCCAAGCGATAGAGTAATCGCATGTATGCCGCCTCGTTACCTACCGCTACTTCATCGAAGTTTTCATGGGTAAGCGCAACGGCTTCGCCGGTCTGTGGGTGCCGAACTTGCAGCGCAACTGGGGCAATCAAGGCAAAGCGATACTTTTTGAAATACTCGACCGCACAACGTTCGGTCGCTTGAATAATTTCCTGCAATAAGGGGTGGTACTCGGGGTGCTGGTTGAGATACAGATCCGTGCTCAGTTTTTTGCTCGGGTCAACACCGCCACCGGTGCGGCCTTGCTGCACATGCGGACTTTGCTCAAAAGTGCGTATGATGCGCTGGCATAGTTCAGGACTCAGGGCATCGTCATAGACTTCAATAAAATCGTTGGTCGTTGTCATTTTTGCGTTACTTCATCTATTACATCTGCATAGCATACCGGAGAACTTAACGCGTTGCCGTCAGCTTGTTCATCTTCTTTATCGAGTTTCTGTATGAGCACTTGGTGAATTATTGGAACATGGGAGTGCTCGACATCTTTCGCGGCTGTAAGCAAGGTGACTTTGCCTTGGCGGCAATAGCGCATGAGTTCGATGAGTACATCTTCCTTGCCCTCAAGTTCAGCACAATAACGCTCCACAAAAGTTGGATAATCGATGTTATCGGCATGATAGGTCTTACGCAACGCGTCGGAGGGAGTGATGTCTTTGCACCAAGCGCTGAGCTTTGCATCTTCTTTTTTCACACCTCGTGGCCACAATCGGTCGACCAATATGCGTTGACCATCACTCTTTGCGAACGATTCGTAGATGCGCTTTTCTTGAATTTTGTAGCTTTGCGTCATGATGTCATTCGCCTGTCACAAAAAGTCATTAAATTGTTATTGGAAGTGCGTTATAGTGCTTCGGCAGTTAACGTGGAATAAACAACTATAAGAGAAGGACTATGAAACGTCATAACCTAGCACTCGCTGTTTCGGCACTATTAGCCAGCAGCGCGGCTCATGCCGATATTATTATTTCTGAGTATATCGAAGGTAGCAGCAACAACAAGGCCATCGAGTTTTACAATGCTGGCACTACCGAGATTAACCTCAGTACTTATGTTCTTGAAGTCTATTCAAATGGCAGCACCACTGCTGGCAACACGGTTGCATTAGAGGGAACTCTCCCAGCAAACGGAATTTATGTAGTTGCACATCCGTCAGCTTCAGATGCGATTCAAGCACTTGCTGACAAAACCGGTAACCTGTTCTACAACGGTAACGATGCGCTGGTACTGAAAAACGGTGATACTGTCATCGATTCAATGGGCCAAGTTGGTGTTGATGAAGCATGGGCGTCTGATGGCGTTGCCATGGCAGAGC
This sequence comes from Pseudidiomarina atlantica, assembly GCF_000753735.1. Lineage (GTDB taxonomy): Bacteria > Pseudomonadota > Gammaproteobacteria > Enterobacterales > Alteromonadaceae > Pseudidiomarina > Pseudidiomarina atlantica. Next base: position 37,245 of record NZ_JPIN01000004.1, read on the forward strand.
AGAGTATCCGCCGTAAAGATTCGGTGCTTTCTGGTGACACCGATCCAAGTGATGCGTATTTCCCAAGCGACACCTTCAATGCTGGTGAACGCGATGATATTAGCAACCTAGGTCAACACTTAGGCTTCGGTAGTGGCGGCGAACCAGAGCCAGAACCAGAGCCAGCACCTGAGTTCGGTGCTTGTGGTGACAGTGCAACATTGATTTCGGCTGTGCAAGGGAGTGGCTTCTCTAGCCCTGTAGTCGGTAACGAAGTTGTTGTTGAAGCCGTTGTTACTGGTGTATTCCTCGATGGCGATCGTCCATTGGATGGCTTTTTCTTGCAAGAAGAAGATGCCGATCAAGATGCCGATGCGAGCACGTCAGAAGGTGTGTTTGTTTACCATCAAGACACAGCAGTTGCCGTGGGTGATGTCGTACGTTTAGCTGGCGCAGTCAGCGAATACTACGATTCAACGCAAATCAGTGGCTTAACTGGGATCACAGTGTGTAGCACTGGTGCCAGTGTAACGCCTGCGAACTTCAGTCTGCCGGTCGCCGAAATGGCAGAATTTGAAGCGGTTGAAGGCATGTTAGTCAGCTTCGAGCATGACGTTGTTGTGACCAATACTGAAACTTTGGGTCGCTACGGTGAGTTCTGGATTGCTGCAGAACGTTTGTTTACCCCGACGCAAGTTGCTGAACCAGCAGCAGGTAGCGGTGTGAATTATGGCCTGAATGCGATGTTAATTGATGACGCGCAAGGTGGCAGTAACCCGGCAGTAGTGCCATTCCCAGCGGGTGGCTTAAGCGCACTCAATCCATTACGTTTGGGTACAGAAATCACGCGCCCAACAGGTGTGATCAATTACTCGTTCAGCGAATACCGTTTGTTACCGACGAGCGACTTGCAGTACGTCGACACTAACCCACGTACCGACTCGCCAGTTTTGGCCGATGAAGGTGATTTGCGTGTTGCTTCATTCAACGTTGGAAACTTCTTCAATGGTGATGGTGCAGGCAATAACATCGACTCGGGTCGTGGCGCAGACAATGCCGCTGAACTTGAGCGTCAACTCGACAAGTTGGTCGCCGCAATTGTGGGCATGAATGCTGACATCATCGGTTTACAAGAGATTGAGAACGATGGTTTCGCAGAAACTAGTGCATTAGCGCAACTGGTCGCCGAAGTAAATGCGGTCGACACTGCCGAATGGGCTTATGTGACCTTTGGCGACGCGCAGTACATTGGTGGTGATGAAATTACTAACGCGTTGATTTATCGCACTGATCGTGTAGCCGAAACCGGTACAGCGGTATTTACTACTGATGAACCGTTCGATTTTGGTAACCGTCCGCCAATCGCGCAGACGTTCCACGATTTGGTCAACGAAGATGAAGTGACTGTTGTGGTGAACCACTTCCGTTCGAAAGGCGGTTGTAGTGACAGCGCAGCGGCTGGCGACCAAGACAACAACGATGGTCAAGGCTGTTGGAATGCAACACGTGTACAAGCGGCTGAAACGCTGATGGCGTGGATTGCTGGTGACCCAACCGGTCGCGACGTCGAAGACGTGTTGATTATCGGTGACTTGAACGCTTACGGTATGGAAGACCCAATTCAAGCATTGGTAGCTGGTGGCTACGCTGACCTGCAGATGGACGTGTTAGGTGCGCAGAACCACACTTATGTGTTCGATGGTCTATCGGGTTCACTGGATCACGCACTTGCATCGGCAAGCTTGAGTGAGAAGGTTGTGGCGGTTGCAAACTGGCACATCAACTCAGATGAGCCGGAAGTCCTCGACTACAACACTGAGTACAAAGACGAAACGCAACAAGCGGCACTTTACAGTGTAGACCCGTTCCGTAGTTCAGATCACGACCCAGTGGTCGTCGCGATTGCGACGGTGCAAGGTGATACTGGCGATAACGACGGCGGCGATCCTGATGTCGACGATGGCGGCTCTGCGCCTCCAACGGAAGAAGAAGCACCGAACTTGGATCACGCAACAACAAGTAGCTCGTTCCCAGTATGGTTTGCATTTGGAGCCTTAGTATTAGCCTTGTTCCGACGTCGCGCGTAACAACTGATCAGGCTTAATTGAAAAGCGCTAGCAACTATTGCTAGCGCTTTTTTTATGCGCGTTCAACTGCGATAGCGTCGTCCTCGACATGACGTGCAACTGCATCAAGTTGCGCTGGGGTCGAGTTAAACCAATAGTCGATGTGCTGGCTTGGAATAATAAGTGGCATGCGATCATGATAAACCGCGCAGGTTGGCGTTGGCGCGGTGGTAAAGGTGACCAATTCAGGTCCCTGCTTGCCTTTGAAAACAATACCTGCCATCAACAAAGGCTGCTGGTTGCGCGCGCTAAACAGATATTTTTGTTTGCGTTCATTTTCGAGACGCCATTCATACCAACCGCTCACCGGTATCAAACAGCGCGACTCCGCATATGCCCGTTTAAAAGTGGTTTTTTGCGCCGCAGTCTCAACCTTAGCATTGATCAAAGCATGCTTTGCCCATGTGGGCTGAATCCCCCAATGAGTCGTCACTTGAAGCAAGCCTCTCTGACTCGACATGATGACATCAACGCGTTGCGTGGGACGCAAATCACTGTTGTCTACGGTTTGAAAATCAAGCCCGAGTTGCTCTTGTAGGTATTGCGTAATCGGCGCTGCAATCACATTCATTCGGCCACACATAAAAATCTCCGAAGTTCGACTATTCTTTGGCTATTCCTTGAGCAAAATAGCAAAAAGGACTAGCCATGCGTAGGTCAAATGTGGTCAAAATAGAAAGTAAGGCCGTATCCCTAGCGACAAGGAGGATCCATGACTTATATTCATGACAGTATTGAACAATTACGTAAGAGTAGCCCTGCACAAACTGAGTTTTACCAAGCAGTTGAAGAAATCCTTGAATCGCTAGCACCACTGCTCGAAAAGAACCCAAAATATCGTCAGCACTCGATTATCGAACGTATGTTGGAACCGGAACGGCAACTGATGTTCCGCGTCACTTGGGTTGATGATGATGGCAAAGTACAAGTCAACAAAGGTTATCGTATTGAATTCAATTCGGCCTTAGGTCCCTACAAAGGCGGTCTGCGGTTTCATCCGAGTGTAAACGCAAGCATCGTAAAGTTTCTTGGCTTTGAACAAATTTTTAAGAATGCGCTGACAGGTTTGCCGATTGGCGGTGGCAAGGGCGGTGCCAACTTCGATCCGAAAGGTAAGTCGGACGGCGAAATTATGCGTTTTTGTCAAGCGTTTATGACAGAGCTGTATCGGCATATTGGACCAAACACTGATGTCCCAGCCGGTGATATTGGCGTTGGTACCCGCGAAATCGGTTATATGTTCGGACAGTACAAGCGTATCGTCAATCGCTTCGATGGCGTATTAACCGGTAAAAGTACACTTTGGGGTGGCTCTGCGTTGCGTGTCGAAGCGACGGGTTATGGTTGCGTGTACTTCGCTCAACACATGCTTGAAGACGCTGACGATACGCTCGAAGACAAGAAGTGTTTGGTGTCGGGTTCGGGGAATGTCGCCATTTACACCATGGAAAAACTCTACGAGCTAGGTGCTAAACCCATCGCTTGTTCTGACTCCAGTGGCACCCTGTATCATCAAGCTGGTATTGATCTAGACTTGATAAAAGAGATAAAGCAAGTGCGAAGTGGGCGTTTGCGAGAATATCTAGAAACCCACGATGATGCTGAATACACCGCTAGTGATGACTATCCCGAAGATGGTCAACAAATTTGGCGTTACTCAGCTGATTTGGCATTTCCCTGTGCAACCCAGAATGAGCTGAACGAGCAAGACGCCCAATGCTTATTAGAAAATGGTGTAAAAGCGGTGATTGAAGGCGCCAACATGCCTTGTACCAACAAAGCCATCGATTTGTTGCTTGAACAACAGGTGCTGTTTGGTCCCGCCAAAGCTGCCAATGCCGGTGGCGTTGCAACTAGCCAGCTCGAAATGGCGCAAAACTCAAGCATGACACGCTGGAGTAGAGAAGAGGTGGATGAGAAACTGAAGGACATCATGCAGCGAATTTATCAGGATGCGAAACGCACAGCGGAAGAGTTTGATGCTCCTAAGAACCTTGCATTAGGAGCCAATATTGCGGGGTTCCGTCGGGTTGCTGACGCCATGATAGCGCAAGGCGTGGTGTAATGCGTGAGGATGCCGGAGCAGTCAGTATCGAACGTTGGGCAGGCCTCATTACGTGGGGTCTGCTCAGCGTTATCGTGTTGTGGCTGTACGCCGATGACTTGCCCAAGGGTTTAACTGACCCGCGTTGGTCGCTCACGCTCGCACTCCTGTTGGGCTTTATTGTGTTGTTTGCCTTGGCAACTCGAGATCGCGCCTTTCAGCGCGAGCCGCAGACCCGAACGCTTCTGGTATGTCTGCAGCTCGTCTTCATTTATCCGTTGTACTGGCTAACCCCCTATAATTTCTTGGCAATTCTGTTGACCATGTGGAGCGCGCAGTTACCTATTTTCATGACGGTGCGTAAGGCCGCACTGGTCGCCCTTGCGGCCTCGGCGGTCTTTGGGGTGATCTATCAGTGGCGCTGGCAGATGGACGATGCTTGGTTGTCCGCTCTGTTATTTTGGGCGTTTCATCTATTCGCGATTACTATGACTGCCAGCCAATTGCGTGAACAACGGAGTCGCGAGCGCGAACAACAGCTCAACCGCGAACTCCGTGCCACGCAAGCGCTGCTTAGCGAAGCGAGTCGGCAACAAGAGCGAACTCGGATCGCGCGTAATATCCATGATTTACTGGGTCACCACTTGACCGCTTTGAGTATTCATTTGCAGGTGGCGGAGCGCAAGTCTACAGCCGAAGCGCAGCAAATGGTGCGCGAAAGTCAGCGTATTGCCAAACTGTTACTCGCAGACGTGCGTGAAGCCGTGGCCGAGTTGCGCGATAACGAACAACTCGACATTCGCCAAGCACTCAATGCACTCACAGGTACTATCGATGGTCGCGTTATAAGGTTGCAGATGGATAGCACGGTACAGGTGACTGATGTTGAGATTGCCGATGCCATTGTGAAAGCCGCCCAAGAGGGAATCACCAACTTCCTACGCCATTCTCGTGGGAATGCAATGACCATCGCTGTGATGACCCAAGCTGATCGTGGCTTGCTGTTGGAATTGCGCGACAATGGGAGCGTTGGGCCCGAGCTGCGCCAAGGAAATGGTCTGCAGGGCATGCATGAGCGCTTCGCTGCGGTTGGTGGTGAATGCCACATTGATACCCGTGAAGGTTTGTGCATTCGCTGTTCGATTCCGACGGAGGCGCTATGACCATTCGCGTACTGCTCGTCGATGATCAGATGCTGGTATGCCAAGGCTTACAAAGCTTACTGGCGCTAGCAGAGGGTATCGATGTCGTCGCTACCGCAGCAGACGGGCAGGTTGCCGTAGATTTTCTGCTGGAACAGACAGTTGATGTGGTGCTGATGGATATTCGTATGCCCCGATGCGATGGTTTACAGGCATTAGCATTGCTGCGTGAAAAGCATATCGAAATTCCAGTGTTGATGCTGACCACCTTTGATGATCATCACAGCATCATGACGGCAATTCGGGCGGGCGCTAAAGGATATTTGTTAAAAGATGTTTCGTTGGAAACTTTGGTGGAAGCTATTCGGTGCTTACACAACGGCGGCACCTGGTTGCAACCAAGTCTGACCGAACGCTTATTGACCGATTTGCAAACGGCACCACCGTCAGTTACCAGTGAACTTGCTGAGCCCTTGTCGGACAAGGAGCTTGAGGTACTGCGATTGATGGCTGCTGGACTTAGCAATCAAGAAATCGCTGAAGCCTTGCACAAATCAACCGGCACCGTGAAGAATCAAGTGTCCACTGTACTTGCCAAGCTTGGCGTGCAAGACCGCACGCGTGCAGTGCTGAAAGCTCTTGAGCTAGGGCTGCTAGTGCGTTGACTTTTTGCCGCGACAAAGCAATGATGAAGCAACCTAGTTAACAGTAATCAAACTATTCTAACAACGAGTCCTAACATGAAAAAATCACTAATCGCGCTGGCCCTATTCAGCTCTATGGCTGCGGCCGACGAAGGCATGTGGATGCCACAACAGCTGCCGGAAATTGCTGACAAACTTAAAGCTGCTGGCTTGCGGCTTGATCCAAGTGAACTGACCCAATTGACAGAATTTCCGATGGGTGCCGTGGTGAGCCTTGGCGGCTGTTCGGCGTCATTTGTGTCACCGCAGGGCCTAGTTGTGACCAATCACCACTGTGTGTACGGCAGCATCGCGTATAACTCTACACCTGAGAATGACTTATTGGCGAACGGCTTTCTTGCCACAAGTCTTGAAGATGAAGTTTCAGCATCGCCAGGTTCGCGCATTTATGTGACCAAGGCCGTTGAGAACGTCACTGACCGAGTGATTGACGATGCGACGGCGCAACTCGAGGGTAAGGCGCGAGTCGATGCTATCGAAAACGCGTACAAAACCATTGTTGCCGAGTGTGAACAAGACGCTGGCCATCGTTGCAGCGTCTCTTCGTTTTACGGTGGTCTGGAATACTACCTCATCAAGCAGCTAGAAATTAAAGACGTGCGTTTGGTGCACGCACCAGCCGAAGGTGTTGGTAAGTTTGGTGGTGATACAGACAACTGGATGTGGCCGCGCCATACCGGTGATTATGCGTTTTATCGCGCGTATGTCAGCCCAGAAGGCGAGTCAGCAGAATTCTCAGAAGAGAACGTACCTTATCAGCCAGATTTTCATTTGAAAATTGCACAAGAGCCGCTCAACGAGGGTGATTTTGTGATGGCAATTGGCTATCCGGGGCGCACTAACCGCCATCGTTTACCAAGCGAAGTAGAGAACACTTTTGAGTGGAGCTATCCGCAATTGGTTGAGCGCTTTCAAGACAACTTAGCTATCATCGCCGAGCAAACTGCTGAAGATAAAGACGCAGAATTGAAGTATGCAAGTCGTGTCGCAGGGTTGAACAACTACCTGAAGAACCGTCAAGGCATGTTGGATAGTTATGCCAACACCGATTTGCTCGAACGTAAGCAAGCTGAGCACCAAGCGCTTACCGCGTGGGTGAATAGCAGCGATGAAAATCGCGAAGCCTATGCCGCAGATTTAGCCGCGATCGAGCAGCTCTTGGCACAAAGCCAAGCTGAAGACCGTGAAAGTTATTATCGCTCGCTGGCAACACCACGTCTGCTCGGTATGGCACAAGTGCTGTACAAATTGAGCCAAGAGCAAGCGAAGCCTGACGCAGAACGCGAAGTCGGCTATCAAGAACGTGATTTACCGCGTTACCAAGCTTATGTAGCGGGTATGGATCGTAGCTTCGATGCAGAAGTCGAAATGGCGTTGGATTTCTACAATCTGAAGAACTATTTACAAGTTCCAGCCGAGCAACGCGATGCTGAGTTCGATGCGGCATTGGGTTTAGCAGCGCAAATGAGCGATGCCGAGCTGCGTGAATTGATTAACAGCTGGTATGCGAATACCGCTTTGACTGAATTGGATACGCGCAATGAGTTATTAGCAGCAACGCCAAGTCAGTTTGCCGATCATCAAGATGTATTCGTGCAAGCGGCAGTGAAACTCTACCCAGAGCAGCAAGCACAGGAAGATGAAGCGGAAGAGCTGGCTGGGCAAATTCAACAAGCGTACGCGAACTACATGCGTGCAAAAATTGCCTTTATGCGTGAGCAAGGCGAAGCTGTGTATCCAGATGCCAACAGTACGTTGCGCGTGACCTACGGTAACGTTACCGGGCGTGACCACGGCACCTACGATGGTACTGCATGGACCGCATTTACGACACTGCGCGGGATTCAGCAAAAAGCGACGGGTGAAGGTGAGTTCAATGCGCCACAAGCGCAGCTTGATGCTATCGCAGCCAAAGACTATGGCGATTATTACGTTGAAAGCTTAGATTCGGTGCCGGTGAATTACCTTGCAACCCTCGATATTACCGGTGGCAACTCTGGATCCGCAGTATTGAATGGCAACGCTGAGTTAGTTGGTTTAGCGTTCGATGGTACCTTGGATTCGATTATTTCGGATTGGGATTTCAATATCGACAATACGCGCTCGATTCAGGTCGATAGCCGTTTCATGTTGTGGCAAATGGAACATGTAGATGGTGCCGATAATCTGCTGAAAGAGCTAGGTATTCAGTAATTGAAGCGCAATTTCAAACGAAACACCGCCAGCAGGCGGTGTTTTCTTTTCTGCATCTTTACATTAATTGGGTCACGAAATAGCCGCCGCTACCGTCTATACTTGTACAGGTAGTCAAACTACCCGCCAAACGGAGGCTTGATAATGAAATCTAAACGCAAGGCAAAATTGCCTCTGCTGCAGCTAAGTGTTATTGGCTTAGCTTTAGCAAGCTCAGTTGGCTGTACAGCGATGAATACTGCACATGCCGAACCTGACCGTCATCGCACCAGTGCAGCTTATGGCACTTATGAACAAGCCGAGCTTGATAGCTTGCTTGCACCTATTGCGCTCTATCCAGACAGCTTACTGTCACATATTCTGATTGCCGCAACTTACCCCTTGGAAGTTGTACAAGCTGAACGTTGGCTGAGCAAACGTGAGCACTTATCGCCCGAGCAAGCATTGGCAGCTGCGGATGAAGAAGCTTGGGATCCGAGTGTCAAGGCTCTAGTTGCAACCCCCGACGTAGTGCGTCGCATGAGTGAAGACCTTGAATGGACGCAAGCGGTTGGTGAAGCCTTTATCGCGCAGCAAGAAGATGTTTTGGCTAGTATTCAGTTACTCCGAGACCGAGCGTATGTGGCCGGTAACTTGCGCGGTGATGATGACATCAAAGTGGTGCGCGAGCCGCAGCAAATTCGCATTGAAACGGTGCGCACTGAATATGTCTATGTACCCGTATACGATGCCCGCTATGTCTACGGACCTTGGTGGCATCACAGTATGCCGGTGTATTGGTCACGTCCCGGTTTAACGGTCAGTATTGGCTCCGGCATTCGTTGGTCATTTTCGTATCACGTACCAAGCTGGTATTTCTTTAGTGATTTTTATTGGCCGAGCCGCCATGTCGTGGTGCATCATCACCATTATTATGAGCGTGATCGTCGTGATCGGTGGGACCGTCGCTATCGGCCGCATCCACGCGATGGTGAACGCTGGCGCCATGATCCGCGGCACCGTCGCAATGTTGATTACCGCCACCCAGACTTGGTACGCAATCCGCCGCGCTATAGTGACCCCGATGATCGCGTGGTCGGTGCACCAGTTGAGCGTGAGCGCCCACCGCAAGTGGAAATTCGCCGTCGCCTACTAGAAGCTGAAGCGCAACCGATTATGCGCCGTAGCGAGACGCCAACCCGCAAATACGCGGGTGAGGTTGAGCAGAAGCCCATCCGTGGTGATGTGCGTCAGCAGCCAGTCTATGAACGCGAGCGCAAAGAGCCGGTGATGCGCCAACAGCCTGTCCGCGCCAAACCGGAACCACGCGTGGTGCGCCAACAGCCGCGATTTGAGCGCAAAGAGCCGGTAATGCGTCAGCAGCCAGCACCAGTGGTACGTCAGCCAGCGCCAGTAGCACGTCAGCCAGTGCAAATGAAGCAACAGCAGCCAGTGATGCGGCAACAGCCGGCACGGCCGGTGAAGCAACCTGTTGCACAACCGAGTAAAAAGGCGCGTGACGCGAGCAGTATCGATTAAGAGTAGGTATGGCACATCGTAAACCGAATTTACCGAGTAAAATCTGTCCGGTGTGTCAGCGACCTTTTAGTTGGCGAAAAAAATGGGAGCGCGATTGGGAACAGGTAAAATACTGTTCCCAACGCTGCTCCCGACACAGGAAGGAGAGTTAATTACTGCTTTTTCATCGCTTGATGAAAATCGCTTAGGCTTTCTACCAGTGTTTGTTCTGCAAAGTCAGCGAAAGGCTGATCGACAAACTTAGTACCGCGCATTTGCACGCTCACACGCGGCGCTTCATCATTACGAAGTGTATCCCAGTAGAACTGTTTCACATCTTCCAGCGTTACATTCTCAACTGCCGTGATGAGCTGTTGGCGGCTATCGTAGTCGTAATTTTCACGATACCAATCGGAGATGATTGGCCCCAACTCGTCTTGCAAGTTCTTCGGTGGCTCTTTTAGCGTTACGAGTGTGCTGGTTTTCAGCTGTTCAAACTCTTCTTGGCTAAGCTCATTGAGCTCGGCTTCATATTCGACTTTAAACGCATCGAAACGCTCCTGCATATCCGCAACACCTTTAACCGGGGTTTGGATGTAGAGCACGAAAGCGGTGTACTCTTCGAGCTTACTGCTGCTTGCACCGACGGCGTAGGCAAGCTGTTCCTCAGTGCGCAAGCGGTCAAACGCAATGGTGCTGAGGTGCTCTTGCAAGATAGTGCCGGCTGCTTGCGTCGCAAAGCCTGGCGTCAGGTTGACGTGTGCATCGACCAGACCGACGTCAGCAACGTCAATATCTTGCTGCACTACGATACGCTGGCCAGCTTCAGGTAACCAAGCACCTGCACGAACATACTCAGTGACGTCGCGGTCACTCGGCAGCGCCTGCGTGATTTCTTCCGCAACGGTCGTTAGCGTGGCTTGATCGTAGTTACCGAAGGCAAAGACACGGACATGATTACTGCCTAAAAATTCAGGAATAAAGGCCGTCAAGTCGTCTGCGCTGAGCCCTTGGGCGGTCGCAATCAGATTCTCGATATCGTAGTTACCTTCGCGCAACAGGCGATTGTAGGCACCGAATGCTTGGTAGAACGGGAACTGCTTACCCTGGTTGCGCAAACCACGCACCATGCGGTCGACTGCTTGTGCAAAGGCTTGTGGTTCAACGGTAATGGCTAAGCCATCGAGCGCTTGCTCAAGTAACTGCGGCTGTTTATCGGTGAAACCGCCAACGCGCAATGACAATCCTGTACCCGATGACAAACGCATTTGCATACCGGCGATCCCGGCTTCAGTTGCTAATGCGCTATTTTGCAGGGTATAGAGATCACGCCACAAACCTAACAACACGTCCGCTTCGACCGACTGCAATGGTGCTGCACTGTTCATGCTGATTTCGAGTACGCCGCGTGGTTGGTCAGCAAACTCTTGTGACGGGTAGTGCCAAATGGTTAACGCATCGTTTTCGACCACAACTTCTGGCATGGTACGTGAAGCGTCGGCAACGATATCAAAGTTCTCTGGCAACATGCGGTTAACTGCAGGTAAGTTCATCGCCAGTGGTAAATCGTTATTCCAGCTCGCTTGCTCTTCGGCGCTAATGTCGACGACTTGATACTTGCCATCATAGTAATAGAGCTCGCTATCGCTCGGCTCTTGCTTACTTACATACCAGACGCGTAAGCGTTCTGGGGTGAGCTGCTCAAGCACGGCATTAATGGCCTCAGCATCGAAGCGTTCGTAGTGATACGGAGCGGCAATGGCCATAGTGGCTGGCACATTCTGCATCGCTTCGGCTAAGTTGGACACGTAACCAAATTCATCAGACTTCTGTAAGAAGCGGAATTGATTATCCAAACTGGTTTTAATTTCGTTGTAATACTTTTCGTCAACGCCTTGCTGCTTTATCAGATCAATGTATTGCATTAACGCGGCGGTAATCATTTCGCGTTGCTGCATGCCCGCATCGGTCAAGTTGACTTCAATTTGCAAGGTACCGTAGTTACCGTAATAAGTTGGGCTGGCTGAAGCATTGAGGCTGGAAATAAGACCCAAATTCTTCAACTCATAGGCAGGTGCGCCTGGCATTTCTGAGCCAATGAGGTAGGTGATGAATTCATTTGGTTTGACCGCGAACTGGTCGCTGTTGTCATCGATAATGAATTCCAGACGTAACTGTTTAACGTCTTGGTTCGGCACATAGTGAATACGCTTACCGCCAACCTCGGCAAAATCGATAGCCGTGGTCACCGCAGGTTCTGCGATTTCTTTGTTTTCGATAGAGCTAAAGTGTTTGATCGCCAGCTGCTCGAGTTCAGCTAAAGACTGATTACCAATCAGCGCGACCTTCATAATATTGGCCGAGTAATAACGCTCGTAGAAAGCGACGGTTTCTGCATGTAATTCGCTGCCTTCTTTGTCGCCCAGTGATTCGAGATTACCAATCAAGAAACGATTCGCAGGGTGTTCGCCAAGCAGGTTGCGTGCCAATTTGAATTGACCGAAGAAGTCCATTTCGCGGCGCATTGACCATTCTGCGTTAACTGCATTCTTCTCTTTATCGGTGTACTCGGGATACAACATCGGTGCTTTGAAAAAGTCCGAAAAGCGCGCTAGGGCTTCATCGACCGCGTTGTTATTCACGCTAAACATATAATTGGTAATGTCCAACCAAGTGTATGCATTTTGCGATCCGCCATTGGCTGACATAAAGGTCGAATAACCTTTGGTATCAGGATAGTTTTCGGTACCCAAGAACAACATGTGTTCGAGGTAGTGCGCCATTCCTTGTTGCGTCATCGGGTCTTGTAACAAACCGACGCCAACACTTAACGATGCTGCTGACTTTTCTGTGGTTGGATCCGAAATCAGCATCACTTCAAGTTCGTTCGGTAACACAATCGTTTTGTAACTGCGGTCATCATTGGGGGACTTGATAACAGCAGTCGCGTCGGCGGCTTTAGCGGGCTGTTCAACAGCGGTCGTTGGCGCTTCAGTGGTGGCAGTACCACAACCGCTGAGCAATGCGAGACTAATCGCACTACTGAGTAAGAGTTTCTTCATGTCTGTTCCCTAATTTTGCAAAGGTATTAAACGGTTTTAAGTACTTGGCAGTTTAGAGCGAAGAGGACCAGAAGTGGATGATTTATGCGTAATTCCCAGAACTGCTTTGTAACAAAATTTATGCAGTTGCTAGTTCAACGCGATTGCGACCGTTTTCCTTGGCGCAATAAAGCGCGCGGTCGGCTTGAATCAGTGCCTGTTCGATGGATTTATTCGGGTTGTAGTCAGCGACACCAAAACTCATGGTCAGCGTGAGATTTTGAAAGTGTTTGGTTGCAGCGATGCCTTTACGTAATTGTTCGCAATAATCGCGTGCCTCTGTGAGGGTGAAATTCGGGAGGATTAATAAGAACTCTTCACCGCCCCAACGGCCAATCAATGCGCGCTCTCGAGTGAATTCACGCAATTGGCGTGCGGCGTTTTGTAAGATCTTATCCCCTTGAATATGACCAAATTGATCGTTGATTTCTTTGAAGTGGTCGATGTCGATGATAACGATACAGGCTCGTTTTAAGGCACCGCTTTGCATGCGTACCTGCAGATCGCTAAGCAGCGTGTCAAGGTGGCTGCGGTTATAAAGGGAGGTGAGTTTGTCGGTAATCGATTGCAGTTTAAGCTCGCGGTAAGCGGTTTCGCGTGAGCCTTCGTAAAAGCGGTAAATAAACCATAGAGCGACGCAAACTTCGAGCACATTGAGCACGGCGCCAAGCCCTAGAGTTTCGGGTTGGGGGCGGTCAATTTGCTGCGCGATAAAATAGACAGTGTAGGCAAACAACAGCGCACTGAGTAACGCACCCATGCGACGACCCAACAGGAAAAACACAATCGGCGGTACAATCATCACCCATAACACCGAGTAGTTCTGCCCTTCAGCGATATTGATAAACATCACTACATTAAAAATGACAGCTAAACAAGCCAACCAGGACGTTCTATTGAGCTTCGCCTCGTCGTTGAAATACAGCAACAGCAGAGCTGCGGCAGCAAAGCTGATGAAGTTAAAGCTAGCTATTAAATAGGCATTAAAAACGAAAACATTGAGCGCACCAATCAGCAATGAAAATACCAGCATGATGCGGAGCACCGCACGAAGCAGGGTGCTCTGATGACGGACTGAATGTTCTGATTGCAAGGATGCGCTATGCTGCATAATTAAGCGTCTTCAGTTTTTATCCTTTTGCCCCAGCGCTGTTTCGCATAGCGGCGCAGGCTCGGAATGGTATCGGTTTCATCCATAATAGGCTGACCAAGAATAGTTTCGATAATATCCTCAAGAGTAATCAACCCCATCCAAGTGCCATGTTCGTCGAACACCACTGCCATGTGCTGACGGGTTTCCAGAAAGCGCGTAAGTAGGCTTTCAAGGTCAATACTGGGGCTGACGACTTCAACTTCACGCAGCAAATTGCTGACTTTTTCGTGGCGATGGGATTCTAAAGCTTCATTGCGCAAGATAAGGCCGTGCGGCACTTCGTCTTGATCGATCACCGGAAAGCGCGAATAAGGCATCGATTTGACCTGTTCCAGAAACTCAGCAACGGTACTATCTGGGTGTACCGCTTCACACACCATACGTGGTGTCATTGCTTTGCTCACTTTAATCGCGTGCAGATCCAAAATGTTGCTAATCACCCGCTTTTCGTCATCATCGATGGCATCTTGTTCGTGACCGACAATGGCTAATGCTTTGATTTCTGAGCGTATGTCGATATCGTGTGCATTTCCACCGATGCGTTTAGTGATTTGGTCAGATAACCAGATAAATGGTTTTAAGGAGATGATCATAAAATTCAGCAGCGGTGGTAACACCGGTGCCAAAGAACGCCAAAATTTTGCGCCGATAGTTTTTGGAATGATTTCAGAAAGCACGAGTATGAGCACGGTCATTACTGCTGACGTAATCGCTAGGTAGCCGTCACCAAATACCACGCCGACTTGCGCGCCAACCCCAGCAGCACCCGCGGTGTGCGCAATCGTATTAAGTGTGAGAATCGCAGCAAGTGGTCGATCAATAGTATCTTTGAGCTTCTGTAATTGCTGATGTAACTTGGGGCGGTCGGATTTCAACTGCGCGATATAACTTGGCGTAATCGATAACAGTGCCGCTTCAAGTATCGAGCACAGAAAGGACACGCCTACGGCAATTACAGCAAAAACGATGAGTAATAGCATTGCAACTCGCTAATAGAAAAAGACCGTGCAAAAATAGCATAAAAGACTGGTATGCCGCTAGTTTTCGTCATGCCAAACTCGGGGGCTAGAGCATGAAATTTAGTTACTTTTACGACCGCGCCGTAGCACGCAAAGGTGAAAAGGGAGTGCAGGAACGACTGCCAAAGTTGGCTCCCGTAGGCTGGCTTGAGCAGCAATCAGATGCCTTTTTTCTAGCTGAAATCACCCGTGGCATTTTTCGTGCGGGCTTTGTTTGGCGCATCATTGACGCGAAATGGCCGGGCTTTGAAGAGGCGTTTAGCGGCTTCGTACCGCTGTACTGGCAGCAAGTGCCGCCCGAGCGACTTGAGCAGCTTGCCGATGATCAGCGCATAGTGCGTAATTGGCAAAAAATAGAAACAGTACCGGTCAATGCCCGCATGATTGTCGAAGCGAGCGAGAGCCACGGTAGTTTTGGTAAGTTTTTGGCGCAATGGCCGAGTGCCGACCAATTCGGTCTATTGCAGCACTTCAAGGAACATGGTGCGCGGCTTGCTGGCGCAACACCGCAATTTTTCCTGCGTCGCATTGGCTGGGACGGCTTTATTTTATCCAGCGATGTCGTGACCGCATTACGTAATCATCGGTTGCTGGAGGCCTCGCCAACGAGTAAAAAAGGTTTGCAGCAAGCGCAACACTGGTTCAATCAATGGCATGACGAAACCGGTCTGCCCTATAGCCATCTGTCGCGTATCGTTTCCCTCACCATTGACGCGCGTGCCGCTGAGCGCCCCACGAAAAAAGTCTAAGTAAAATTTGACAGTTTAGATTACATGTGTAATCTTTTTGATTACAAACGTAATCGAAAGGTGTCTTATGATTGAAATTAGCAATGCCGAATTGGCTGTCATGAAAGTGCTGTGGCATGAAGCTCCGCTTCCTGCCGCTGACATTGTCACGCGTTTGCAACAGACGCAGGATTGGCAAGCCAAAACTATCAAAACGCTGCTCAATCGTCTGGTGCAAAAAGGAGCCTTAAGTTTCGAGCAACAGGGCCGCGCCTACCTCTACCAACCCACTATTGCCGAATCTGATTATCAATTGCATGCCGGACAAAGCTTTGTTCAGCGTTTGTTCGCGGGCAAGGTCACGCCCTTAGTCGCGACCTTCGCCGCCGCTGAGCAGCTGAGTAAAGATGATATTGCTGAACTCAAGGCTTTGGTGGCGCAACTGGAGCAGGAGCAAAACGATGTTTGAATGGCTACTTAACGGGACTATTGTCATTGCTGTAATAGGTACGCTGCGACTCGTTAGCCATCGTTGGCTGTTGCAACAACTGGGTGCAGTCACGCTCTACAGTTTGTGGTTAGTGCTACCCATGTCGCTCATGCTGCTGGTTCTTGCAAACTTCTGGCCGCAACAACAGGTCAACAGCGCTGCTTGGCTGTGGGTCGTTGAAGCACAGCAGCAAGTACAGCAAATGGCGATGCAAAATCACAGTAGTTGGCTGGTCGTAAGTTGGCTTGTGGGCGTGACATTAGCATTGGCCTGGTTGGTGTCTCGCTGGCCTCTGTTGCAGCCAAAATGGCAGCTAGGACGCTTGCGGGTGGTGCGTACGCCGCGAGGCGAGAGCCCAGCAATGACAGGGATTCTGCGGCCGACGCTGTTGCTACCACGTGACTTTGCGCAACGTTTCAGTGCACAGCAACGTCATCTTATTCTCATGCACGAGCAGCAGCATTGGTTGCGCGCAGATACTAGCGCCAACTTACTTGCTTACTTTGTTTGTGCAGTCTTTTGGTTTCATCCAGTAGCTTGGTTGTGTTACCGCAGATTCCGCCGTGATCAAGAACTCGCTTGTGATGCCCAGGTGTTAGCTGATGCAGCACCTAGACAGCGGGCAAGTTATGCGCAGGCGTTATTACAGGTAGCGGCTACGACTCAACTGGGGCCGCAGTACAACCCCAATCTTTATCGCTATGGAGCATACAACACTATGAAAGAACGGATACAACTATTGAAACAACCACAACGCTTGCGTTATTTGCCTATGGTTTGCGCGACTTTGGTGAGTTTGGCCGTCGTCGGTGCATGGCAAGCGCCAGTAATAGCCGCAAACAGTCAGCAAAGTGAAGCTACGCCGATTGTTCGGATCAATCCTAGCTACCCAACAACTGCTGCAGAGCAAGGCATCGAAGGGCAAGTCACACTGAGCTTTAGTATCACCACTGATGGTAAAGTCAGCGATGTCGAAGTTGTGGAATCGCAGCCTCAAGGCGTGTTTGATGAGGCTGCGGTAGCAGCTTTGCAGAAATGGCGTTACCACCCAGAGCATGCTGGCGCAGGGCATAAGGTTGCCCTGGCCTTTCAGCTTGCGAGTGAGTAATTAACGTAAGGTAACGAATTCTTCGGCGCTAGTGGGGTGCAATGCCACAGTAGCGTCGAAGTCTGCTTTAGTTGCGCCCATTTTCATCGCTACCGCAAAACCTTGAAGGATCTCGTCCATGCCTTCACCGATACCATGCATCCCGACCACTTTTTCTTCGTCGCCAACACACACCAGTTTAAAGGTGCTTAAAGCCCGATGTGGCGTGACTGCATTGTACATGGCCGCGAATTTCGAGCGATAGACTTTGACATTGCCATCACCATATTTAGCAACCGCTTCGACTTCTGTCAGACCGACCGTGCCAATCGGCGGATGGCTAAAGACGATGGTGGGGATTTGGCTGTAATCCATATGTGCGTCTGGCAGTTCTGGGTTAAACAGGCGTTCGGCGAGTAGTCGTCCAGCTTTGATCGCTACCGGCGTTAATTGCGCTTCGCCAGTGATATCACCCACCGCATAAATACCTTTCACATTGGTGTTTTGGTACTTATCGGTGCGAATAAAACCAACCGGGTCAGCTTCGACACCAGCTGCTTCCAGATTGATTTTATCTGTTGCAGGTTCACGACCAATGGCCCAGACCAAGCAATCAACACCTTCAATCACGTCGCCGCCTTCGGTGTGCACCGTCAGTAAGCCATCGTCATTCTTAACCACTTTGGCAACACTCGCGTGCGTGTGTAGGGTCGGACCGTCTTGCGCTAAGCGTTCGAGTAGGGCATTGGTAATGTCCTCATCGAAATACCGCAACGGACGGTCGCGACGCACCAATAAATGCGCGTCAGTACCCAATGCATGGAGCACGCCGGCAATTTCCACAGCAATATAGCCGGCGCCGACCACCACTGCTTTGTTGGGGCGCTCTTCTAATGCGAAGAAACCATCAGAATCAATCCCGTACTCAGCACCTTCGCACGTCGGGATAATCGGCCGAGCGCCCACAGCAATGGTGATATGGTCTGCGGTAATGTGTTCACCATTCACTTCAACCGTGTTTTTATCCACGAACCGAGCAAACCCCTCGATGTAGTCCACACCGTTGCTCTCGAAACCACGTTGATAACCGCCGTGAATACGCTCAATATAGGCTTCGCGATTGTCCACCAGCGTTTTCCAACTGAAACCGGTTTGCTCAAGCTTAAAACCGTAGGCTTCGCTGTATTTCAAAGCTTCGGCGATGTGCGCGCCATACCACATGACTTTTTTCGGAACACAGCCGACATTGACACAGGTACCACCGACAGCCTTGGCTTCAATCACTGCCGCCTTAGCGCCGCGAATGGCTGCACGATTGGCGGAGGCAATGCCACCACTGCCAGCACCAATCGCTAAATAATCGTAATGTCGAGTCATGCGTTGTACTCCTGTTACATGCTAATCTGTGAAAAACGTAATTTTTAAAAAGTAGGCGGGCTGTATGATTACCTAAAACCACACAGTCTGCAATGCAACCAAGGTCTCAGGCGAGCTGAAATAACCGATGACGGCTATCTATCCAATCTATCGTAGTAAGCGCAGACGGACGCTTGCGATCAAAATTCGTGACGGGCAAGTTGAAATTAGGGCGCCTTGGCATTTGTCAGAGCGCCGCATTCAGGCCTTTGTTGCGGCTAAACACGATTGGATCAACAAGCATTTGTCGCGTCAACAGCAGCAACTTGCCGACTTTAGGGTGCGTCGTTGGCAGTCCGGTGAGCGTTTGCGTTGGCTTGGCGAGCCACTCACTTTGGTGGTGCAAACCCATACCCGCAAAAGCTGTCGGCGTGTGGCTAATAGTTTGCAAGTCACGGTGACGCCGCGTGCTAATCCACAAAAAGAACCGCGCGGCATGATTCGTCAATGGTATCAGCACCACGCGCAGGCTTGGTTGGATGCTTTTTTTGTCAATGAGTGGCCACACGACCATGTGTTACGCCCACAGAGCTGGGGTGTCGGGCACTTCTCGAGCAAGTGGGGGCATTGCACCCGCAAGGGCGAATTAAAGTTTTCGTGGAAGCTGTGGTTGGCGCCAGAGTGGGTGGTGCGGAATGTGGTGATTCATGAGTTGTGTCACTTGCAAGAATTCAACCATAGCGCGCGCTTTTGGCAACTTGTCGCACAGCATTCTGAAGATTATCAAGCAGCGGAAAAGTGGCTTCGTCAGCACGGCATGACCGTGCTGAACGAAACCTATCTCGATTATCGTGACTGAATTACTGCGGTTGCGCGCCAAGTGGCAAGTGTTCGCGTAAAAAGTCAGTCATCATGGTACGCAGGTGCAAAGTGGTTCCTTCACCTTCGTTGATACCGTGCGTCCGGTTCGGGTAAGCAAAGAACTCGAACTGTTTACCATGCTTAACCAACTCGTTGACCAAGCGCTCTGAGCCTTGGAAATGCACGTTATCGTCGCCAGTACCGTGCACCAACAGCAAATCACCTTGCAGGTTCGCAGCGTGGGTAATCGCTGAAGTCTCGCGGTAACTTTCCGCTGCTTCCGGCAGTAAACCTGAATAACGCTCTTGGTAAATAGTGTCATACAAGGTTAAGTCAGGCACTGGCGCCAAAGCGATACCAACGTCATAAGCGTCCGGATAGCGGAACAAGGCGTTCAACGTTTGCGAACCGCCACCACTGTGACCCCAAATGGCAACACGATCTGCATCAATAAATGACCAGCGCTCGAGCATGGCTTGCAGCGCATCGTATTGATCACGAACGGTCACTACACCCAGATTCTTGTATATCGAGCGGCGCCAGTCGTATCCGCGTGGCGAGCGGGTACCGCGGTTATCGATGGAAGCGACAATATAGCCCTGCTGGGTAAGGTAGGTATGCCATAAGAAGCGCTCACCGCCCCAACTATTGCTGACGGTTTGGCCCCAAGGTTCACCGTAAACGTAGAACACAATCGGGTATTCTTTGTTCGGGTCAAAGTTGGCCGGTTTCATCAAGAAGCCGTCAAGCGCTAAGCCGTCGCGCGCGCTAACTTGAAAGAATTCAAACTCACCTTTGGCCAAGTCGTCAATACGAGCTTGCACTTCAGCATTGTCTTGAATCATGCGGATGCGTTGGTGGTCAGGCAAGCTAATCATGTCGATTTGCGGCACTTGCTGAGCACTCGAGTAGGTGTGTACCGCATATTGAGCATCAGCCGAAAGCTGATAGCCATGGGTGCCCGCTTGCGCGGGAGTTAAGCGCTCAAGCTTGCCACTACCGTCAAGGCTAGCGCGCAATAAATAACGCTCTAGCGGTGTATCTGGCGAAGCAATAAAATACACCCAGCCTTGCTCCTCGTTGATTTGCAGCACTTCTACTACATCCCACTTGCCGCGGGTAATTGCGGTGGCGCGGCCACTGTCGCGATCGATACGATACAGATGGCGGAAGCCACTGCGTTCACTTAACCAGGTAAAGGCATCACCATTGTCGATAAACTGCACGTCGTCGACATATTCGGCCCAGCTTTCGGTGGTTTCACGCACGACCTCCGCTACTTCGCCATTGTCCGCGTTAGCCAAGAAGGCGCGATTCACCGCTTGCGAACGGGTCAGTTGTTGAATGAAGAGTTGCTCAGAATTACCGGCCCATTGCATGCGCACCAAATAGTGCTGGCGCGGATCGCCGGGGACTTTCATCCAGGTGGTCTCCCCACCGTCCGCAGGCATTACGCCGATACGCATCGCGGCATTGGTTTCACCAACTTTTGGGTAGGGGAAGGTTTTCAGGGTTGGATACAAGGTATCGGTATTATTGATCATGGTGAAGATCGGCGTGCCTTCGGTATCGAGCTGCCAATACGCGATACTCTCACCATCAGGGCTCCAGCGAAACCCATCACGCAGGAAGAATTCTTCTTCGTTCACCCAATCAAAAGTACCGTTGACGATGGTGTCATCGCCGTCCGTCGTCAGTTGAGTGATCTTACCGTCGCTGAGGCGCTCAACATAAATATTGTTCTGCATCACGTATGCAACGCGCGTACCGGCAGGGTCGAACTTGGCGAATTGTAAAGTCGAAGGCTCAGCAAAGGTGCCAAGTTGACTTAAGCGCCGCGTAGTTAAATCGAACACCCAATAATCGCCCAAGGTGTGGGTACGCCACGAGCGTTTGGTGTTAGTGAAGATCAGTAGCTTACTGGCATCTTCCGACCAATGGTAATCAGCAACCGCCAAAGGTTCATCCCAGCCCCGTGGCATCAGTTCTTGAGCCGAAACGAGAACCGTGCGTTGCTGGGTTTCTGGATGATAACGCACCAAGTCACGTCCCGCGCCCTCAGCCGCTTCTAACGTGGTGTAGCCGCTGCCATCAGCGAGCCAACGCGTGGGGGGTACACCGCGCGGCGAATAATCCCGTGTGCTGTACATTTGTTCTAGGGTAAGCGCGGTACCAGCAAGTGGCGCCGCGGTGGTTTCCGCTACCCGAGTGGTGGTCGGTGTTGTGGTACAACCCGCTAGGACTAATGCTGCGCTGGCGAACGCAAGGTTGCGCAAGAACTGCGATTTTGAGTTTGAAAACATCGGTGTTTCCTTTGTTATTTTTAGCGATGACCTTGAAAAAAGCAGTGTCGGCCAAACATCTTCTGTAAAGTAGTTACACAGCGCATTATTCAAGAGGACGTCGCATGAGTCAAAACCCTTTGTTAAGCGAGTACCATTTACCGCCATTTGCTGACATCAAACCCGAGCAC
Source organism: Pseudidiomarina atlantica (assembly GCF_000753735.1). Taxonomy (GTDB): domain Bacteria; phylum Pseudomonadota; class Gammaproteobacteria; order Enterobacterales; family Alteromonadaceae; genus Pseudidiomarina; species Pseudidiomarina atlantica. The sequence goes on from NZ_JPIN01000004.1 coordinate 59,198, forward strand.
ATTGTGCCGGCCATCGAGCAGCGCATTGCCGACTGCAAAACCACGATTGAGCAGGTGATCAAGACGGGCGAATTCACTTGGCAAGGGTTGGTGGCACCACTCGAAGAGGTTGACGACTTGCTAGAACGCAGTTGGTCACCGGTGTCACACCTCAATTCGGTAATCAGTTCCGACAGCTTGCGCGAGGCACATGATGCCTGTCTTCCGCTCTTAAGCGAGTACGGCACTTTTGTGGGGCAGCACGAAGGGCTATTTAAAGCATTTAAAGTCTTACATGAAAGTGCTGAGTTTAACGATTTGAGCGAAGCCCAGCAGAAAGTAGTGACCGATACCCTGCGTGATTTTGAGTTATCGGGCATTGCATTGCCAGATGCACAGAAGCAGCGCTACGCCGAAATCCAAACGCGTCTGTCAGAACTCGCCTCGACCTTCAGCAATCATTTACTGGATGCTACCGATAGCTGGCACTATTTAGTAACAGACGAAGCGCAGTTGGCGGGTTTGCCTGAGAGTGCAATCGAGGCAGCCGCCGCAGCGGCGGTTGAAAATGATCAACAGGGTTGGCGCTTCGGTTTATCGATTCCAAGTTATTTGCCGGTTATGACTTATGCCGATAACGCTGAGCTGCGTAAGACGCTGTATCAAGCGTTTACCACGCGTGCATCGGAGCAAGGACCACAAGCAGGTCAGTTTGATAACTCGGCGGTGATGGCGGAAACTTTAGCGTTGCGTCACGAATTGGCGTTGTTGTTAGGCTTTCCTAACTATGCTGAGTTGAGCCTCGCCACTAAAATGGCTGAATCAGCTGAGCAAGTCGAAAGTTTCCTCGAAGACTTAGCACGTCGCTCTTTGCCGCAAGCTCATGCCGACTTTGCTGAAGTACTCGAGTTTGCTAAACAAGAATACGGTGTTGGCGAGCTTGAAGCCTGGGATATCGCTTATTTCAGCGAAAAACTCAAGCAACAGAAGTACGCCATTTCCGATGAAGAATTGCGTCCATACTTCCCGGAGCAGCAAGTTCTTAAGGGCTTATTTAGTGTGGTCGAACAGCTGTTTGGCATGCGTGTCGATGAGCAGCCAACGCCATCAAGCTACCATGAAAATGTGCGCTATTTTGTTATCCGCGATAGCAATGACGACGTGCGTGGCAGCTTTTTCTTAGATTTGTATGCGCGTAATGGCAAGCGTGGCGGTGCGTGGATGGCGGAGTGTGCAGTACGGCGTATCACCAGCAAACAAAGCCTACAGTTGCCAGTTGCCTATCTAACCTGCAATTTTAACAAGCCCGTGGGTGATAAACCGGCGCTGTTTACCCATGACGAAGTGCTGACGTTATTCCATGAATTCGGTCATGGCTTGCATCATATGCTAACCAAAGTCGATGTTGCTGGGGTATCGGGCATTAATGGTGTGGCATGGGATGCCGTTGAGTTGCCGTCGCAGTTTCTCGAGAACTGGTGTTGGGAACCACAAGCCTTAGCGCTTATCTCAGGGCACTATCAAACCGGTGAACCCTTACCGGAAAACATGCTCAACAATATGCTCGCAGCGCGTAATTTCCAGTCCGCCATGCAAATGGTGCGGCAGCTTGAGTTTAGCTTGTTCGATTTACGCATTCATCGTGATTACGATCCAGCGCAAGGCGATCAAATTCAAGCCATTCTCGATCAGGTTCGTGAGCAAGTCGCAGTGCGCAAGCCGCCAAGCTATAACCGTTTCCAGCATAGTTTCGGGCATATTTTTGCCGGTGGTTACGCGGCTGGCTATTACAGTTACAAGTGGGCAGAAGTGTTATCAGCTGATGCCTACAGCCGCTTTGAAGAAGAAGGCATCTTTAATCGTTCGGTCGGCCAAGATTTTCTAGAAGCGATTCTGGAGCGCGGTGGTTCGCGTGAAGCGATGGATTTATTTAAAGCGTTTCGTGGTCGTGAGCCGCAAGTGGATGCGCTGTTGCGCCACTCTGGTATCACTTCACAAGAACAGGCGGGTGCTGTTTAAGGCAGCACCCAATTGACGATCAGCAGTAAGCTGACGACAAATAACACGATAAAGACAATACCCACGGCAATGTAGACCAGCGGACGCCCTTTCGCGAAGTCGCGTTGCCGATTCTCTTCGGTTTGCACACCAAAAAGCGCAGCTAGGACGCTGATAATCACACTAAAGAAATTAGGTTTGCTATCGCTGGTCATCAACCGACCCGTTGCGATTAAAGGCTGACTTTACGGTTGCTACCGTAGTCTTGAGTCGGTTGCTCTTTGCCACCAAAGAGCAACTCGAAAAGATCAAGGAAATGAAACTGAGTTGAACGGCTCCCACCAAACAACCAATTACTCCAAGAGAGCTCTTGCTCTGCCGCGCGTTGCACTGCACATTGCTGAGCTGCTGAAGGTTTTTCAGTATTTTCTAACATTTTCACGCAGTCGGCTTCGTTTGCCGCAATCACCGATTGTCCATCGGTGTTGATAAGCGCAACAGAAAGCAATAAACCAGCGGCAATAAAGCCGGAGACAGCTTTCTTGTGCGGGGTCAACTTGTGCTTAGTCTGTGCATTCATAGTGAGTCGCTCGACGGCTTGCGTAAATTACGTACAATTTAGCAGGTTTTAGCATATGTTGCCAAGCTGTTAAGCGGATTTTTTTGACTGCCAAGCGCTAACCCATTCTGCTACACTAATGCCACTTTTTTAGCCGATGCGTATTGAGGACATTTTTGTGGCAGATTATTTGATCGCTCCCTCCATTCTTTCAGCCGACTTTGCCCGATTAGGCGAAGAGGTTGAGAAGGTGCTCGCAGCTGGCGCTGATGTGGTGCATTTCGATGTTATGGACAATCATTTTGTGCCGAACTTGACCATTGGTCCAATGGTCTGTAAAGCGCTACGTGACTATGGCATTAAAGCGCCAATTGATGTGCATTTGATGGTCAACCCAGTCGAGCGGATGATCGATGAATTCGCCAACGCCGGCGCGTCGATCATTACCTTTCATCCTGAAGCAGCGACGCATATTGATCGGTGCTTGCAGCAGATTCGCGACCATGGTTGCCAAGCTGGTTTGGTATTTAATCCAGCAACGCCGTTGCATTACCTCGATTACGTGATGGACAAAGTGGATGTCATTTTATTGATGTCAGTGAATCCGGGGTTTGGTGGCCAGCAATTTATTCCGGCGACCCTAGATAAACTGCGTGAAGCCCGAGCGCGCATCGATGCCAGTGGCCTGCCGATTCGCTTGGAAATTGACGGTGGCGTAAAAACTGACAACATCGCTGAAATTGCAGCTGCTGGCGCAGATATGTTCGTCGCTGGTTCAGCCATTTTTAATCAACCCGATTACGCAAAAGTCATCGCCGATATGCGTGCGCAATTGGCAAGCGTGAATTAATTTTTGGATACGCAGTAAGAAGCGGAAGCAACATGAGCAAACCTATTGTATTAAGCGGCTGTCAGCCGTCTGGGCAACTTTCTATTGGCAATTACATTGGCGCATTACGGCAGTGGGTGAAGATGCAAAGCACGCACGACTGTCGCTTCATGCTGGTTGACTTGCACGCCATTACGGTGCGTCAGGACCCAGCCCAGCTGCGCAGCGCAACCCTTGATGGTTTAGCGCTCTACATGGCCTGTGGCCTAGACCCTGAACAAAGCGTGATTTTTGTGCAGTCCCATGTGGGCGAGCACGCACAGCTGGCGTGGATCCTCAACTGCTATACGCAGATGGGTGAGCTCAATCGCATGACCCAGTTTAAAGATAAGTCAGATCGCCACGCCAATAACGTCAATGCTGGATTGTTCACTTATCCAGCGTTGATGGCGGCCGATATTTTGCTGTATCAAGCCAACGAGGTGCCGGTTGGTAATGACCAAAAACAGCATTTGGAGTTGGCTCGTGACGTAGCAACCCGCTTTAACAATATTTACGGCGATGTATTTACCATTCCAGACCCGTTTATTCCGGAAGTCGGCGCACGCATTATGAGCCTGCAAGATCCACTGAAGAAAATGTCGAAATCGGACGATAATCCGAACAACTACATTGGCCTGCTGGAAGACCCAAAGAAAATCAGCAAAAAGCTTAAGCGCGCAGTGACAGATTCCGACGAGCAGGCACGCATTTATTTCGACACTGAAGAGAAGCCTGGCGTTTCGAATTTGCTATCGATTTTATCTGCGGCAACTGGCAAGCCGATTGCCGAGCTGGTACCAGCATACGAAGATAAAATGTATGGCCATTTGAAAACCGATACTGCTGACGCCGTGGTCGCGATGTTGGAACCGATTCAGCAACGCTATGCTGAGTACCGCAACAATATGGATTACTTAAACCAGGTGATGGCTAAAGGTGCGGACCAAGCGAGCGAATACGCTGCTCAGACCCTGCGCAAAGTCTATGACGTGATCGGCTTTGTAGCACGTCCGTAAAATCGTACCGCTGTGAGCGAATCCTATGCTATTGATGATTGATAACTACGATTCGTTCACGCACAACGTTGTGCGTTATTTTCGTGAACTCGATGCGACGGTCAAAGTGATCCGTAATGACGCGATGAGCTTGACGGAAATCGAACAATTGCCACTTTCAGGCATTGTGATTTCGCCTGGGCCCTGCACCCCCAATGAGGCTGGCATTAGCCTTGACGTGATTCGTCATTTTGCCGGTAAATTACCTATGCTCGGGGTATGCTTAGGCCATCAAGCGATAGGTCAGGTGTTTGGCGCCGAAGTGGTGCGCGCGCAGCGCGTCATGCATGGTAAAACCTCAACGCTTAGCCATCACAACACCGGCTTGATGCAGGGTTTACCGGCGTCGTTTCGGGTCGCACGTTACCACTCACTGGTGCTTGCTCCTGAATCCATGCCGGCATGCTTGCAAGTGGATGCGTGGGCGACAAACGATGACGGTGAGCGCGAAATTATGGCGATGCATCATCATGAATTGCCGCTTTGGGGAGTGCAATATCATCCCGAAGCTATCGAAACTGAGCATGGCCATGCGGTTTTCCAGAACTTTCTGCTGCATACTTATGCAGCCAAAGCGCAAGCTTAAGCCAAAACCCTGAACTCCTTGATTTTTCTTAGCTGCAGGCACGACAGCGGCGGTTTTTTCTGCAATAATATGACCACTTTAATTATCCGTAATTGAATCGACTTGAGAGGAATTTATGGCAGACCAAATGAAAGTGACCCGCGCCACCTTTGACGAAGTGATGGTGCCAAACTACAACCCAGCAAAAATGGTGCCAGTGAAAGGTGAAGGTTCACGCGTATGGGACCAAGAAGGTGTGGAGTACATCGACTTTGCTGGCGGTATTGCGGTGAACTGTTTGGGTCACTGCCACCCAGCTATGGTCAAAGCATTGACTGAGCAGGGCAACAAACTTTGGCATCTCAGTAACGTATTCACCAACGAACCCGCTATTCGGTTAGCGAAAAAGCTGACCGAAGCGACCTTTGCTGACCGCGTTTACTTTGCCAACTCAGGCGCGGAAGCCAACGAAGCAGCGCTGAAGCTTGCGCGCCGTTGGGCACTCGACAAGTTTGGTGCCGAGAAAAACGAAATTATCGCGTTCACCAAGGGCTTCCACGGCCGTACCTTCTTTACCGTAACCGTTGGTGGTCAGCCAGCCTACTCAGATGGCTTTGGACCAAAACCTGGTGCGGTCGAGCACGTCGATTACAACGATTTAGCAGCACTTGAAGCAAAAATGTCAGACAAAACCTGTGCGGTGATGATGGAACCACTGCAGGGTGAGGGTGGCGTTATCAGCCCTGACGCTGAGTTCGTTAAAGGCGTGCGTGAGTTGTGCGACAAATACAACGCATTGCTCGTGTTTGATGAAGTTCAAACTGGCTTTGGTCGTACGGGCAGCCTCTATGCGTACCAGCAAACTGGCGTAACCCCTGATATTTTGGCTTCGGCCAAATCACTCGGTGGTGGCTTCCCCATCGGTGCGATGCTGACCACGGCTGAAATTGCTGAGCACTTAAAGCCAGGCACCCATGGCAGTACCTACGGTGGTAACCCGTTAGCCTGTGCCGTTGCTGAAGCGGTATTTGATGTGGTGCATACCGAAGAAGTGTTGAACGGTGTGAAACATCGCGAAGAGCTGTTCAAGCGTAAACTGGCCGAAATCAACGAACGTTACAACGTGTTCAAAGACATTCGTGGCCAAGGTTGCTTACTCGGTGCTGAACTGACCGATGAATATGCTGGCAAAGCGCGTGATTTCCTTAATGCCGGTGCTGACGAAGGCGTTATGGTCTTGGTTGCCGGCCCGAACGTGATCCGTTTCACACCATCGTTGATTATTCCAGAAGCGGACATCAACGAAGGTTTGGCACGTTTTGAAAAGGCGATCGCGAAGCTCGTCGGCTAAGCCCACGGAGTCCCTATGTTAGTGGTACGTCCGATCACGCCGCAGGATTATGCGGCGCTTTATACTTGCGCAGTCGAATCTGGCTACGGGTTCACCTCGTTGCCAGTCGACGAGGCCTTGCTGCGTCGTCGCATTGCCCGTGCGCAAGAAGCTTTCGCTCGTGAACACGTTAGTGAGCCCGGCGAAGAAGGCTATTTGTTCGTTATGGAAGATACCGCCACCGGCGAAGTGGTGGGTTGCAGTGGTATTGAAGCCGCAGTCGGTTTAACCGAAGCCTTTTATCATTATCGCCTTGGCAAAGTGGTGCATCATTCGAAGAGCCTCGACGTGTATAACGCGCTCGAGACTTTGACCCTGTGCAATGACTACACTGGCGTGAGTGAGTTGTGTACGCTGTTTTTGCGCGAACCCTTCCGCAAAAACCAAAATGGCCGTGTGTTATCACGTTTTCGTATGCTGTTTATGGCTGAATTCCGTGACCGGTTTAGCCAATTTGCAATTGCTGAAATGCGTGGAGTTTCAGACGAGAATGGCGACTCGCCCTTTTGGCATTGGCTCGAGAAGTACTTTTTCAACATGGATTTCAACCAAGCCGACTACCTTACCGGGATCGGTGAAAAAGCCTTTGTTGCCGAGTTGATGCCGCAGTTTCCGCTTTACGTGAAAATGCTCGACCCCGAAGCACAAGCAGTGATTGGGAAGGTCCACGAGAACACCCGGCCAGCGCTGCGTATGCTTGAAAACGAAGGCTTTCGCTTTCGCGGCTACGTCGATATTTTCGACGCTGGACCAACCGTCGAAGTGGAAGTTGCGAACATAAAAAGTGTTCGTGAAAGTCAGCGTTTACCCATTCGAATTGGTAAGCCAAATGACCAAGCTGCGCGCCATATCATCATGAATACGCGTGTCGCAGACTTCCGTGCTGGCCAAGCACCAGCCGAAGTCCATGCAGATTATCTTTTGATTAGCCCTGAAGCCGCTACCGCGCTGCGCCTAGAAGCAGGTGATGCAGCACGATTTGTAGCACTCTAGCTTGTTAGCTTGATAACCCAAGGAGCTTAGTATGTCAGAACAGAATTTATTTATCGGTGGCCAGTGGGTCGCTGGTGAAGGAGATAGTTTTAAGTCGATCGATCCAGCTCGTAACGAGGTGGTATGGGAAGGCCGCAGCGCCTCGCCACAACAAGTGGATGCTGCGGTGATGGCAGCACGTGAAGCCTTTGTTGCTTGGGCTGACAAAGAAGTCGATGAGCGCCTCGCTATTTGTAAGAAATTTGCCGAACTGTTAGAAGCGAATAAGCAAGAATTTGCTGAAATCATTGCCCAAGAAACTGGCAAACCGATTTGGGAAACCTTAACTGAAGTCGGCGCTATGGTTGGTAAAGTCGCGATTTCTGAGCGCGCCTACCACGAGCGCACTGGCACCGTTGAGAACCAAATGCCAGCGGGCAAAGCCTTTATTCGCCATAAACCACATGGCGTAGTTAGCGTTTATGGCCCGTATAACTTCCCGGGTCACTTGCCGAACGGTCACATCGTGCCGTCGCTGATTGCCGGTAACACCGTGGTGTTTAAACCGAGTGAAATGACGCCGAAGGTCGCAGAGTACACGGTTAAAATGTGGCAACAAGCTGGCTTGCCAGCAGGCGTGTTGAACTTGGTGCAGGGCTTGGTTGAAACAGGTAAGTCATTGTCTTCACATCCACAAATTGATGGTCTGTTCTTTACTGGCTCATCAGGCACAGGGCATGTCCTGCACAAGCAATTTGCCGGTCATCCAGACAAGATTCTAGCGCTCGAAATGGGCGGTAATAACCCGTTGATCGTGAAAGACGTTAAAGATGTCGATGCGGCGGTGCACGACATTGTGCAATCGGCGTTTATCACTACCGGTCAGCGCTGTACTTGCGCGCGTCGGTTATTCATCGAGCGTAGCGAAAACGGCGATGCGATTATGGCGCGCTTACTTGAAGTTGCAGCACAAATCGAAGTTGGTGACTACGCTGCCGATCCGCAGCCATTTATGGGCGCGATGATTTCGGCAAAAGCAGCGAGTCAAATGGTGCAAGCGCAGAATGACTTAGCGGATGCGGGTGCGAAAGTATTGTTGCGTATGCAGCAGAAGGACCACAACTTAGGTTTTGTGACGCCAGGTATTTTGGACGTCACTAACGTTGAAGAAATGCCGGACATTGAGCATTTCGGCCCGTTACTTAAAGTCTATCGCTACACTGACTTTGACGCCGCAATCAACGAAGCAAATAATACGTCTTTCGGATTATCCGCAGGCATGTTGTGCGATGATGAAGCAACGTATCGCTACTTCTTTAAGCGTATTCGGGCCGGTATCGTGAACTGGAACCGCCCAACCACTGGTGCGAGCAGTGCAGCACCCTTTGGTGGCATTGGCGCAAGCGGCAACCACCGTGCGAGCGCTTACTATGCGGCGGATTATTGCGCATACCCTGTAGCCTCAGTCGAAGCTGAGCATGCGGTGTTGCCAGAGAAGTTAGCACCGGGTTTACACTTTAATAAGAACTAAGCAAACGGAGAACAGCACATGGCAGCAGCAATGCAAGCGACTGTGGAATGGCAGCACGACTTAGTGTTCACCGCGACCAGCGGCACCGGTCATAGTGTGACCCTCGATGGCAATAAAACCGCAGGGGCATCACCCATGGAAATGGTACTCGCTGCTGCCGGTGCCTGTTCTTCGGTAGACGTGGTGAGCATTCTCGAAAAAGCGCGACAGCAGGTAACGGGGTGTCGTTGCGAAGTGAAGGGTGAGCGCGCTGACGCCGTGCCTGCGGTTTATACCAGCATCCATTTGCACTTCGTGGTTACCGGACATGACGTCGCCGAAAAGCATGTCGAACGCGCGGTGCAACTATCGGCGGAAAAATACTGCTCGGTTGCCAAAATGCTCGAAGCTGCAGTAACGATTACCCATAGCTTTGCGATTGAGCAGGCTGCGTAAGTGAACTACCGCCACAGTTACCATGCCGGCAATTTTGCCGACGTCGTCAAACACGCCATTCAATGGGCGTGTTTGTCGTATTTGCAGCAAAAAGAAAAGCCATTCTGGTTGCTTGATACCCATGCCGGACTCGGTATGTATGACTTGACCGGCGAGCAAGCGCAGAAGACTGGTGAGTGGCAGCAGGGGATCGCGAAGGTTTTAGCTGCAACAGAGTGTCCCACTGCTATCAGTGGTTATCTAGCTGCAGTGCGCCAGTTAAATACCGATCAAACACTCCGTTGGTACCCCGGTTCACCTTATTTGGCGGCATTGCAACTGCGCGCGCGCGACCAGTTGACGTTATGCGAGTTGCATCCGCAAGATGCCGAAGCATTACGCGCAAACGTCAAACAAGATTTTCCGGCACGTGGGCAAATTCACGTGCATGCAGGCGACGGCTATGCCGCACTCAAGGCACTGACCCCGCCGCCGATTAAGCGTGGCTTGGTACTGATTGATCCGCCATTTGAGCAAACCGATGAATTCGAACAGATTGAGCGCGCCTTGCATGACGGTCTAAAGCGCTGGGCTACCGGAACCTATGTGGTGTGGTATCCGATCAAAGACCCGTTAAAAATCGGTGAGTTTCACCAGCGTATCACCGATATGCCACAAGTAGACAAAGCCTACGCTATTGATTTTTTAGCAAAAGGCCCAACCGACACCACCCGTATGAATGGCTGCGGCATGCTCATGATTAATCCGCTGTACGGCGTATTGCACCAAGTGGCACCTATCATGAACTTCTTAACGCCGCTATTGGCGCAAGACCGCGGCGCAGAATGGCAAGGTCGCTGGCTGAAGAACAACGAAGCTTAGTTTTTCAGCCACGCCGGTTTGCCGCCATGTTGTTTGGCGAACATCATTTCTTCGATCAGCGGCGCTAGAATCAGCTCCATTGCGAACACCATCTTGCCGCCGGGTACCACCAGCGTGTTCATGCGCGACATGAACGAACCGTCAATCATTTGTAAATAGTACGGGAAGTTGACGTTGCGCATGCCACGAAAACGAATCACCACGAAACTTTCATCAAGCGATGGGATATCTTTGGCGCTAAACGGGTTCGAGGTATCGACCGTCGGCACCCGCTGGAAGTTAATATGGGTACGCGAAAATTGCGGCACGATGTAATGAATGTAGTCTTCCATGCTGCGCACAATACTTGCGGTAACCGCCTCACGACTATGGCCGCGTTCGGCGGTGTCGCGCAACAACTTCTGAATCCACTCCAAGTTGACAATCGGAACCATGCCAATCAGTAAATCGACATGCTTGGCCACATCGTGTTGAGCCGTCTGTACGCCGCCGTGAAGCCCCTCATAGACTAATAAATCAGTACCTTCATGAAGTTGTTCCCACGGTGTAAAGGTGCCGGGCATTTGATGGTAAGGAACAGCCTCATCAAAGCTGTGCAGGTAACGCCGCACCTCGCCTTGACCACTACTGCCGTATTCGCGAAACAGCGCCTCTAGGCGATCAAAGTCATTAGCATCGGCACCAAAATAACTGATGTGCTTACCTTGTTCTTGTGCTTTGCGTATCGCTACATCCATTTCAGGACGCGAATACCGATGAAAACTGTCACCCTCGACCCATGCGGCGGTAATGGTTTGCGCTCTTAGAATATGTCGCAAAGCCTGCCCGGTAGTGGTGGTACCGGCACCTGATGAACCAGTAACCGCAATGATTGGATGTTTGACCGACATACTGTCTCCCGTAAAGATTGAATGAATGTTATACGGGGTCAACCGGAGAGGGTCAAGTTTGCTCGATTTGAGCCACCTCAGTAATGAGGTGGGATTTCATTAGCAGGATCGGTATTTCCCTGTTCTCCCGGCTCTTGCATCTGTTCGAGCCGCTCACTAAGCTGTTGAACCTTGCGCGCTAACGCATGTAATTGGTCATTCTGTCGGGTGACCAATTGATTCAAGGTCTCGATGGTGTCGTCTTGAAATGCAATTCGACTCTCAAGTTCGGTTAATTGCGCAAGCATTGCGTTATCATGCGGTTCAGCCATAGGCAAAAGCCCCTATTTATGTGTAGTATAGAAATCGCAACGAATTAGACCCTGTTAACAGCAAGAATTCAATCTTGGAGTAACTGAATGAACTATTTAAAGAAGACTTTTGCGGTGAGCTTAGTCGCTCTCGCAATCGCAGGTTGTACCACTGAGAAGCAAGAACCGTATCCGGTGAGCGAACAAGCGCCAACTGAAGAACAGGCGAAAATGGCCTATGCGTTAGGTGCATCGGTAGGTACTTTTGTTGGTACCAACCTTGATGAGCAAGACAAAATGGAGTTCGTGCTTGATCGCCAACAAGTGATAGCCGGCTTTGTTGATTCGCTCAAAGCAGAATCTAAGCTGACCGAAGAAGAAACCGAGCAACTGCTGACCACCATGCAGCAACAATTCAACGAATTGAAAAGCTCAAAGTTAGGCGCTGCATCAGTGGCTGAAGGTGACGCTTACCGTGCCGAGAACGCGAATAAAGAAGGTGTGATGGTGACCGAATCTGGCTTGCAATACGAAATCCTGCAAGAAGGCGAAGAGGGTGGTAAACAACCAACAGCTGAAGATATCGTAGAAGTACATTACGAAGGCACCCTCGTTGACGGCACCGTATTCGATAGCTCGATTGAGCGTGGTCAGCCAGCAGTATTTCCACTCAATCGTGTGATTCCTGGTTGGACCGAGGGCGTGCAGTTGATGAGTGTCGGCGACAAGTTCCGCTTCGTTATTCCACCTGAACTTGCATACGGCGATCGCGAAGTAGGTGGCGGCGCGATTCCTCCAAAATCAACGCTCATTTTTGAAGTCGAACTCATCGACGTAAAAGAGCAACCAGCCGAAAACGCACAGCCTGAAGCAGCCGCAGAAATCGAAGCTGAAGGTTAATACGCGCATTTGACTGACGAAGGGCTGCCAAGTGCAGCCCTTTTTAATTACAGCAGCTGATGCTGCTCCAGCGTGTGTAGCAGGCGGTCCTCAAACTCCATGCGTAACTCAAGTGCTTCGCCGAGGCCGGAAAGGTGGCGATCGAAGTCATTCAAGTGAGCCTCATCGACGCTTTCGCCGTATTGATCATGAAACGCGAGTGCGACCTCGGTGGTTTCACTGATTAATGGAAAGAGTTCGTTGGCAAGTTCTTCGGTTTCTTTTGGCGCATGGCTCGAGTTGGCGATGATTTGATCGTAAATCTCGAAGTGGCCAGCGGATACGTAGTCGACCAAGAGACCACAAAACTGTCGGATGTCTTCGGTCGGTGGCAATGCCGAACTGTCGCTGTCATAAGGCGGTAAACCGGCGAGTTTAAAATACTCGATGAGCAAGCTTTGGCGTTCGTGTAGCCAGTTGTCAATGGCTTGGTGAGCACCGCCCCAACGTTGTTTGGCTTGTTCTTGTCGAGTTAACATTCGCGTCTCCTTTTTAGCGTAGAGACCATCTTCCGATGATGCTAAGCTATCGTCAATACTTTTTACTTTAATCATAAGTAGCTGTTATGACAAAACCTTATCAACGCCCGTCAGCAGACGAGCCCGCTTGGTGGTTTATTTGTGCTGGGGGCGATATTGTTCTCGATGCCGAAGGACTCCCGCCGCATGGCCGTTTGCAAGACCTGCCGCTACCAACGCTTGATGAGTATCAGGTGATTTGGCTCGGAGAAATGCGTGAGCGCAGTTGCTATTTGGTGCTGGCTGATTTCGGTGATGATGCCTTCGCTGCGGTAGGCGAATTTCAGTCGCTCCGCGCACTAGTAGCGCGTAACGATGACCATTTATTCAGTATGGCTGCGCGGGCTAAGCAAGTGACTGAATTCGTCAACACACACCGGTTTTGTGGTCGTTGTGGTGCCCGGATGCAAGCCGTCGATTGGGAATTGGCGATGCAATGCAATACCTGTCAACATCGCTGCTACCCGCGTATTTCGCCGTGTATTATCGTGGCGATTCGCAAGGACGATAAGATTCTATTGGCGCGTGGCAGTCGGCATCGACCGGGTCTGTTCTCAGTGCTGGCGGGCTTTGTCGAAGCCGGTGAGACCCTTGAGCAGACGCTCGAGCGTGAGGTAATGGAAGAGGCCGGTATTAAAGTAAAGAATATCCAATATGTCTGCAGCCAGCCATGGCCATTCCCAAATTCATTGATGATGGGCTTCACTGCGGAATGGGCAAGTGGCGATTTACATTTTGACCCGTTTGAATTGGAAGAAGGTGACTGGTTTAGTTTCGATACGTTGCCTGAAACGCCGATGGCGGGAACCATCGCCTATAAATTGATCGAGGCCACGAAACAGCAAATTACTACAGCATCAGATAGCTGAGACTGGTAAACTAGCGACCATCAAAAAATCGTTGAAAAAGGTAATGAGAGCCCTATGAGTACGTTGCAAAATGACTTGTATTTGCGCGCGTTGTTGCGCGAACCGACTGAGCGCACCCCCATTTGGATGATGCGCCAAGCGGGTCGTTATTTGCCTGAGTATCGCGAGGTGCGTAAGCATGCTGGTGATTTTATGGCGCTGTGCAAAAATCCCGAGCTCGCCTGCGAAGTGACTTTGCAACCGTTACGCCGTTTTCCGCTCGACGCGGCGATTTTATTTTCGGATATTTTGACGATTCCTGACGCCATGGGCTTGGGACTCTACTTTGAAGCCGGCGAAGGACCCAAGTTCGAGCGTCCAGTGCGCGATTTAGCAAGCATCCAGAAGCTCGGTGTGCCTGACCCAGAACAGGAGCTCGGTTATGTCATGGACGCGGTGCGTACGATTCGTCGTGAGTTACACGGCAAAGTACCGCTAATTGGTTTTTCGGGCAGTCCATGGACACTCGCAACTTATATGGTTGAAGGTGGTAGCACTAAGAACTTTAGTGTAGTGAAGAAGCTGATGTTCGCTGACCCACAAGCCATGCATTTATTGCTTGATAAACTGGCTGACTCCGTTGCGACCTATCTAAACGCGCAAATCGCAGCGGGTGCGCAAGCGGTGATGATTTTTGATACCTGGGGGGGAGTGTTGAGCCCGCGCGATTATCGCGAGTTCTCGTTAAACTACATGCAGAAAATTGTTTCACGGTTGACGCGGGAAGCTGACGGTCGCCGTGTTCCAGTGACGCTGTTTACCAAGGGCGGTGGTGCATGGTTAGCGGACATGGCGGCGACTGGAGCTGATGCTTTGGGCGTCGATTGGACCACTGACTTGGGCGTTGCACGCCAAAGGGTGCAAGATAAAGTCGCTTTGCAAGGCAATATGGACCCGAGCGTGTTGTACGCGCCGCCGGCACGTATTGAAGACGAAGTCGCCACGATTTTGGCTAGCTATGGGCAAGGTCACGGCCATGTATTTAACCTCGGTCACGGTATTCATCCTGAAGTCGATCCAGACCATGCCGGCGCCTTTATTGAGGCTGTACATAAGTTAAGTCCCGCCTACCACCGCTAGTTTTGCGGTAAACCTAAGCGAATCGGCGGTAAGTGGAGCTATCCACTGCCGCTATCGCGTTACAATGAAGCCATTGTTCGGTCGAGCAAACTTTCCCAGCACGCTCGGCGTATACCCTTTTCGTACGCTATACGATAACGACACGTCCAGGAGTTTTGACGGTGGCTAAACTATTCAATCCAGTTACTTTGTTTGTGGTTGTGCTTGCGCTGGGCGCAGGTTATTTCACTTTTTTACATGAGCCAGTAGTCGAGGAGCAAAAACCTCAACAAGCGGTACCGGTAAAAGCAACCCAAGTCAGTGAACAGCCATTTCGTGACATTATCGAAGCGTTGGGTACTGCTCAAGCAAACGAGTCAGTAGTCATCACCGCACAATCACAAGACCAAGTTATTGCCGTCCATTTTACCGATGGCGAAACGGTTGAGGCTGGACAATTGCTCGTTGAACTGGATTCCCGCGAAGAGTCTGCACGGGTGCAAGAGCTGAAGTTTCGCCTTGCAGAAGCCAACCGCCAATACCAACGTTTACAAGATTTGGTCGCACAAAACGCTGCCTCACAACAACAACTCGAAACCCAAGATGTTTTAGTTAAAGAAATTGTCGCGGCGCTTGAAGTGGCAGAAACTCAACTGGCACAGAAGCGCATTGTGGCGCCGTTTGACGGACGCCTCGGGATTCGCCAAGTAAGTGTGGGTTCACTGGTCTCGCCGGGAGAACAAATCACCACGCTTGACGATATTACCCCGATCAAGCTCGACTTCAGTGTGCCTGAGCTATTCTTCGCCAGCTTAGAAGTGGGCCAAACCATCACTGCGCGCAGTGGTGCATACCCTGATGAGGCGTTCACAGGGACTATTCGCAGTATCGATTCTCGGGTGGACCCACTCACCCGTTCGATATTGGTGCGTGCAGAAGTACCGAATACCAACGCTAAACTGCGACCAGGGATGTTGCTGCGCGTGCAACTACTGCGCAGCGTTGATGACGTAATGCTGCTACCAGAGCGCGCCGTGGTGCCGCTAGATAGTCGTCATTTCGTTTATGTTGTTGATGAAGAAAATACTGCGCATGAGCGGCAAGTGGTGATTGGCCGCAGGCAGCCTGGCTTGGTAGAAATCCTTGAAGGTCTAGAGCTGGGTGAACAGGTTGTCACCGATGGTATCGTAAGGATGCGCGACGGTATTAGCGTAACCGTGCAAAAGGAGGGCTAAACGATGTTGCTCTCAGATATCTCCGTTAAGCGCCCGGTTTTTGCTACGGTTGTCAATTTACTTCTGATTGTCTTCGGGGTGGTGGCCTTCAGCATGCTGCCGCTGCGCGAGTATCCCGATATTGATCCGCCTGTGGTCTCAATTGATACCAGTTATCCTGGCGCTTCAGCGGAAATCGTTGAGACCCAAATCACCCAGCTTATCGAAGACCGCATTAGCGGCATCGAGGGCATTAAGAACATCAGTTCTAGCAGTCGTAATGGCCGCTCGCGTATCACCATCGAATTTACCTTAGCGCGGGATGTGGATGATGCTGCTAACGATGTTCGTGATCGCGTTTCGCGAGTAGTAGATAATCTGCCCGAGCAAGTTGATCCTCCCGAGGTGTCCAAAGCCAATTCCGACGAAAGTACCGTGGTTTGGTATAACCTGCGCAGTGAGAATTTAAGTACGCTCGAACTGACTGACTACGCCGACCGTTACATTGTTGACCGGTTATCGGTCGTTGATGGTGTTGCGCGAGTCAATTTGGGCGGCGAGCGGCGTTATGCCATGCGAGTGTGGCTTGATCGTGAAGCTATGGCCGCGCGAGGTATTACGGTAACGGATATCGAAAGCCGTCTGCGTGCTGAAAACGTCGAATTACCTGCCGGCGAAGTCGAGTCACTCGAGCGTGAATTTACCGTGCGTGTTGCGCGTACCTATTTGTCGCCTCAAGACTTCGAGTTGTTAAGCATCGCTCGGGGTGACACTGGGCAATTGGTGCGCCTTGGCGAAGTTGCACGTATCGAGATGGGCTCCGAAGACGATAAGAATGAGTTCCGCGGCAACGGTGTCAACATGATCGGCATTGGCGTGATCAAGCAGTCTAAGGCAAATACCTTAGCGGTGGTCGAGAATGTCCGACGCGAAATTGAAGCTCTTCAGCAAACACTGCCTGAATCAATGTTCATTGTTCCGAGCTATGACTCATCGATATTCATTAAAGGCTCTATCGATGAGGTCTACAATACGCTGGGTATTGCGATGGCACTGGTAGTGGTGGTGATCTATCTGTTCCTCGGGAATGTGCGCGCCACGCTCGTACCTGCGTTGACGGTTCCGGTTGCAATCATTGCCTCTTATATCGCACTTTTTGCGATGGGATTTTCGGTCAACTTATTGACGCTGTTGGCATTAGTTCTTGCCATCGGCCTAGTCGTTGATGATTCCATTGTCGTACTCGAGAATATTTATCGTCGGGTTGAAGCGGGTGAGCCACCGCTACTCGCTGCTTATCGAGGTGCTCGTGAAGTAGGTTTTGCCGTTGTCGCTACCACCATGGTGCTGATTGCGGTATTTGTACCGCTGGCCTTCCTCGAGGGGAACATTGGCCAACTCTTTACCGAATTCGCGCTGGCGATTGCCGCAGCGGTGCTGTGTTCGAGCATCGCTGCGCTAACCCTATCGCCGATGCTGAGTTCGAAGATCCTCAAGAAGCGTGAGCGGAGCAGTCGCTTCGGTAAAGGGATGGACGCTCTCTTTACCTGGGTAGAAACAGGTTACGGACGGGTGTTGCAGCGAACGTTGGCGTATCCGTGGTTAGCCTTGGTGTTGGTGCTCCTTGCTGGGGTGATGTCGTACAACTTATTGAAGTTAGTACCGCAAGAGTTTGTCCCGCCGGAAGACCGCGGAACCTTCTTTGTCATGGTGCGTAGTGCCGAAGGCGCAAGCTTTGAATCGAATGCTGAACATATGCGTGAGATTGAGGCACTACTCTTACCTTACCTTGATCAAGGTAAAATCGATCGCTTACTGATTCGCTCACCCGGTTGGGGAAACTCGGCAGGTGTTGCGATTGTGGGCGCAGTGCCGTTCGAACAGCGGGACTGGAGTACCTTCGAACTGATGGATGAAGTCAGTAAGCAGCTCAACCAGGTTGCCGGTGTGCGTGGCTTTGCCTTTATGCGAAGTGGTATTTCCGGTGGTAACGGTCGTCCAGTACAGTTTGTGCTGCAAGGAAACACTTATGAGCAGTTAGCCGCCTATCGCGATATTGTGATTGAGGAAGCGAGCAAGAATCCGAACTTGCTTGAACTTGACAGTGACTTTAAACAAACCTTACCGCAGCTACTGATTCAGATTGACCAAACGCGAGCAGCGGACATGGGAGTATCAGTAGGTGATATCGGCCGCACGTTGGAAACCATGCTGGGCGAACGGCGTGTGACCACCTATTTAGATCGCGGCGAAGAGTACGACGTCATTATTGAGGGGGAGCGTTCCGACTACCAAGATCCCTCATCAATTGATCAAATTTACGTTCGCTCAGATGCGACGGGTCAGCTGATTCCGCTGTCGAATTTGGTGACGGTCGAGGAGCGTGCGACCTCGGGAGAACTCAATCGCTATAACCGCATGCGGAGTATTACCATTGAAGCTAACCTTGCCGAGGGCTATTCGTTGGGCGATGCGCTGACCTATCTTGAGGCTATCGTCAAAGAGAAGCTGCCGGACGATGTCTCAATTGACTACAAAGGCGAATCGCAGTTGTATCAAGAGAGTGGTAGTTCGGTGATTTTTGTCTTTATCTTAGCGCTGGTGATTGCGTACTTAGTGTTAGCAGCACAGTTTGAAAGTTTCATCCATCCACTGGTGATCATGCTGATGGTGCCAATTGCGATTTTGGGCGCCGCTGTTGGCTTGTACTTTACCGACCTTACATTGAACATCTATAGCCAAATCGGTATTGTGATGTTAATCGGATTGGCTGCCAAAAATGGTATTTTGATTGTTGAATTTGCCAACCAATTGCGTGATGCCGGTATGGACTTCGATCAAGCCGTAGTGCGAGCCTCACAACAGCGTTTGCGGCCTATCATCATGACGGCTTTCACCACCCTTATGAGTGCCGTGCCACTTATTTTGGGAACGGGGCCGGGAGCTGAGAGTCGAATGGTGATCGGTACGGTTATCTTCTGTGGCGTGGCGCTCTCGGCATTTTTGACGATTTTCGTTATTCCAGCCCTGTATTCTGTGCTAGCGCGGAATACTAGCTCGCCAATGGCGCTGTCGCATGAACTTGAAGCGTTGGCGAGTGAGCATCCTGATACCAAAGGCTCGCTCTAACTGTAGCTACGATGCCAGTGCCTCAAAGTTTGAGGTGCTGGCGTGCATCTGCCGGACGGTTGGTAAAAATACCGTCCACGCCCATCACTTTTAACTCGTCCATATCGCGCGGTTCGTCTACCGTAAAGACAAACACTTGTAAGTCGCGCGCATGCGCGTCGGCAACAAATTCAGGGGTGACAAAATCGACGTCGATATGCACTGACCACGCGTCTAACTCGCTGGCAAAGGCTGCGTAGTTAAGCGGACACGAGGTCGTGAGTGCACCAATACGATGCTCTGGATGGTCGGTTTTCAGTTGCCGCAGCCAGTGATGGTTAAAACTTGATACCACTAATTGCTCGGCTGCAAA
Organism: Pseudidiomarina atlantica; assembly: GCF_000753735.1. GTDB lineage: Bacteria > Pseudomonadota > Gammaproteobacteria > Enterobacterales > Alteromonadaceae > Pseudidiomarina > Pseudidiomarina atlantica. Next base: position 78,713 of record NZ_JPIN01000004.1, read on the forward strand.
ACCTGCTTGGCGTTGCGCGCGTAACAGTTGCTTGGTAAGGCCACGCTGAATATCTGCACCTTTTAGTTCGATATTGACCCAGCAACGACCCGCGATAAAGTCGAGGGCTTCGCTAAGCGTCGGCACAGCCTGTTGGCCAAACACTTTTAAACGCCGAACTTGGTCCAGTGTGAGATCGCCTAGCCGCCCTGGGTGTGCAGTCAAGCGCTGTAAATAACGATCGTGAAAGACAATCCATTCATCTTGCAACGGATAAACATCGAGCTCGATGGCATCTGCACCGGCATCAAGAGCGCGGCCAAAGGCACTCAGGGTGTTTTCTGGAGCCTCATAGCTAGCGCCGCGATGCGCAATGATTTGCATACTAGTCGTCACGTTCACCCAGCACGGCGCCCATACGGGTAACACTGCCGGCTTCGAGGTCATCAGCGAAATCAATCACATCATCAGGGAAGGTTAGGACGACGGTGGAGCCCAGTTTAAAGTGTCCCATTTCTTCGCCTTTTTTCAGGTGCACCGCGCGGTCACCGCTGGCTGGGTAATCCCAGCTATGTACCGAGCTACCAGTTGGTGGTGTAACCGTACCGGCCCATACGGTGCCGATGCTGGCGACAATAGTGGCACCGACCAGAACCATGGCGAATTTACCAAACTCGCTATCGAAAATAGCTACGACGCGCTCGTTTCGAGCAAATAAATTCGGTACGTTCGCGGCGGTTAACGGATTCACCGAGAACAAATCACCGGGTACATAAACCATCTTGCGCAACACTCCGTCGCACGGCATGTGAATACGGTGGTAGTCTTTGGGTGCCAAATAAATGGTAGCGAATTTGCCGTTTTTAAACGCATTGGCGTCGCGCGGGTCGCCACCGAGTAACTCAGTGAGACTGTAGTCGTGGCCCTTGGCTTGGAAGATGCGCCCATCTTCGATATCACCTAACTGGCTGATGGCGCCATCCACGGGATGGGCAAATTGCTGTGGCTCACTCGCCAGCAACGGGCGTAATTCTGGCTTGAGGTGACGCGTGAAAAACGCATTAAAGGTCTTATAAGCGCTCGGCTCTTCATGCACGGCTTCGCTCATATCAATTTTGTACTGCTTGATAAACCAGCGAATAAAAGCTTGCGTGAACCAACCGGCACGGGCAGCGGCGAACGCACCGACCAAGCGTGATAGCGCATGCTTTGGGGTTAAATACTGTGCTTTAATTTTGACTGCGTCCCAGTTCACTTCTTAGTACCTCTAGGTTGAGCGCGCGATGGCTTATTGGCGACCATCGACTCAATGATCTTATGGAAATTGTACAAGCGAAGCGGGTGTAGGTCACCTGCTTCTACCGCTTCTTGTAAGGCACACCCCGGATCTTCCGGTTGATGTTTGCAGTCACGGAACTTGCAAGTGCCTAAAAACGGACGAAAATCGACGTAACACCAAGCGACGCGTGTCGGGTCGAGGTGCCATAGGGCAAATTCACGGATACCCGGCGAATCAATTAAATAGCCGCCTTGCGGTAATGGGTAGCGGGTCGCCACCGTGGTGGTGTGCTGACCGAGTCCTGAGTTGTCGGACACTTCTCGCACTTCGGTGTTGGTCTCGGGCAGCAAGGCGTTGACCAGTGATGATTTACCTACGCCGGACTGGCCAACGACGATCGAGTTGTGGCCTTTAAGGAGTTCTTGAATGGCATCTAAGCCGCCGTTGGCTTTCGCGCTGGCGGTAATCACTTGGTAACCAATAGCGCGATACATTGCCAACGCCGTATCAATCTCTGCGCGGGTAGTTTCCTCGAGCTCAGCTAACAAGTCAGCCTTATTGAGGATGATAACAGGCGTAATATCGATATCTTCACAAGCCACCAAATAGCGATCGATGATCTGACTCGAGAAGGCCGGCAATACACTTGAAACAATCAGAATCTGGTCAACATTTGCGGCAACAGGCTTTAAGCCATCGTAATAATCGGGTCGACTCAACAATGAGCGACGCTCTTGTACGGCCTCAATAATGCCTTGCTCAGCGCTTTCGTTGGCGGTGCCCTGTGGCGCAGTAAAACGGCGCCAGACTACTTCATCGCCACTGACTAAACTTTCGATGGCGCGGCGAATATGGCAGCGATAGATGTGGTCGTTGGCATCGGCAACAATGGCATGCTGACCGTAGCGACTGACCACGATACCGGTTTCGGAGTTGCCGAGTACGCTATCATCAATTTCTTGGGCCATGTCCACTTGCTGCAACCGTTTTTGTTGGTTGGCACGCACGCGGCGTAATTGCCCTTTGTTTAACTTACGATGTTTTCCCACGTGACTCCTGTTACCACACTAACGATTGCGCTGACGCTGTCGAGTTGCTGGTTATTCTATAATATTCTTGGCAAAAACGCCTGAACTGTTGTGCAAAGACCGCGATCACGCCACAATAGTTGCCGAATTTGCTAAGAATTAGTGATTGAGGGTGTAACTATGGGCGCAACGGATGACCGTTTGGTGTGGATCGACCTCGAAATGACGGGTTTAGAACCTGATCATGATGTAATTATCGAAATTGCGACTTTGATCACCGATCAGCAGCTCAATGTGCTGGCTGAGGGACCGGTTTTAGCGATTCATCAACCTGACGCGCGGCTGGCGGCGATGGATGAATGGAATACCCGAACGCACACCGCTTCTGGATTGGTTGAACGGGTACAAGCGAGTGACCATGACACCGCCGCAGCAGAACAAGCAACGTTAGATTTTATTAAGCAGTGGTGCACCCCGAAAAGCTCGCCTATTTGTGGCAATAGCATTTGCCAAGACCGTCGTTTTTTGGCGCGCTACATGCCAGAACTCGAGGCCTATTTGCACTATCGTAACCTTGATGTCAGCACAGTCAAACAGCTAGCGAAGTACTGGGCGCCGGCGGTTGCTGCAGGCGTGAAAAAACAGGGCGCGCACACGGCGCTGGCCGATATTCGCGAATCTATTGCTGAATTACAGCACTATCGTGAGCACTTTTTCAGCATTCAACCGTAAAACGCGAAAAAGCGGTTGCAAAGCCTGCCGATTTCAGTAAAATTCGCCTCCGTTGTCGAAAACGAAAGCACTACTTGCATAGCTTAGACAACATGAAGTGACGCGGGAATAGCTCAGCTGGTAGAGCACAACCTTGCCAAGGTTGGGGTCGCGAGTTCGAATCTCGTTTCCCGCTCCAAACTTCATCTCAAACACCTTTCTTGATGCGGGAATAGCTCAGCTGGTAGAGCACAACCTTGCCAAGGTTGGGGTCGCGAGTTCGAATCTCGTTTCCCGCTCCAAATTTCTAAATTTCTTCAAGTCTATCGACCAGTGCGCTGACACCATGACGGATGGCATCTACGCAGGGTAGCCCCAACTCAGTTTCCACTTCACGACAGTAAGCCAACGCGTCGGCTTCGCTAACGCTCGAAGTATTGACCGCGACACCAATAACCTTGGCGTCTGGATTCGTCACTCGTGCCATTTGCTCATTAACGGCGATGGTCTCTGCCAGCGAGGGCAATGGGCGGTTGTCGATGGCGCGCATGCTGCTACGCCCAAGCGCGTGGCACACCACTAACGCATCGGGTTGAGCACCGTGCAACAAACCCAAACTTACACCTGCGAATGCTGGGTGCGCTAACGAGCCCTGGCCTTCGATAACATCCCAATGATCAGCGTTATTGGCTGGCGCCAGCTCTTCAACCGCACCGGCGATAAAGTCAGCGACCACACAGTCCACTGCAATACCTTCACCCGCCACCAAAATACCGCTTTGCCCGGTGGCGCGAAAATCGACGTCGAGACCTCGTTGTTGCATTTCACGGGTTAAGCTCAAGCTGGTGTACATTTTGCCCACTGAGCAATCGGTGCCCACCGTGAGTAAGCGCTTGCCTGCACGGCGGTAGCCTTTACCGGTTTTCAAACGCTTGGTTGGGTGGCGAATATCGAGTAGGCGCACACCTTTTGCTTGTGCGGCGCTGACCAACTCTGGGTAGCTAGTGAGGCGGTCGTGTAAGCCACTAATGATATCTAAACCAGCATCGATAGCTTGGTGGATCATCGGCAACCATTCTTCGTCGAGGTGACCGCCGCTATTGGCAAAGCCCAGCACCAAACTGCGAGCGCCGGCGGCGACGCCTTCGTTCAAATCCATAGCATGTAACCCAGTGGTTACGGTGCACCCCTCGGAGCGCAATTCGCCGATGCACTTTTCAGGACTCCAATCGGCAGCGCTTTTCGCCATTTTGATACTGAGTGGATCGGTGGCATGGCCAATAAACAACAGGTACGGTGTTTGCAGTTGCAACATCACGAGCTCCAAAATCATAGAATGCAACTAAGCATACGGATTTCAAAGTTGTTGACGAATGAAAGCTTGATGTAGAGATATAACTTTTAGTTATGGATGGCTTTGATAGTTGCTGTCACTTGTTGCAGAAATGCCTGGCTGAGTTTGTTCAGAGGCCGGCTATTGAGGTGCAAAGCGCGGATCGGTACTGCTAATTCTGGCAAGAGTTGGGCAACACCCACCTGGTTATCGGGGTTACCGATGGCAGTAAGCTGATCAAGCGGGCACACACCAAGTCCTTCGGCTACTAGGCGCGCCGCAACGAAGTAAGTGTCCACTTGCACGGTACTGCTCGGATGCACGCCAACACCTTGTAACTGTTGCCACAACAGTTGGCCCATCGGGCCACTATCACCAATACCAATCAAAGGCAGCTCGGCAAGCTCCGCCAATTCAATGGCTGCGGGGCTATGGGGCAACAATGCTTTGGGATACATCAGCACAATCGAGGTTTCGGCGACCGCCACCGTTTCCACCCCTGGAAAGTTGGGTGAAGCAAACAGCAACGCCAACTCACACTGGCGTTCGACTAATGCCTGCATAGCTTCATCGTTATGAATGGTTTGAATGCGAAAGGCGACCTTAGGAAAACGCTTTTGAAACTGTGCAATCGCCTGCGGAATAACGGTAAAGCCAAGTGCTGGCGTGATGGCGATATCAATCACGCCCTCGTCGTGGCGTTGCAGATTATCAGCGAGCGTGTTGACGCTATGCAGTTGCCGATAGAGCTGCTCAATTTCTGGAAACAATGCCTGTGCTTCCGGTGTTGGGATGAGTTTGTTTTTGTCGCGCTGGAACAGCTCAAAACCGAGCTGTTGTTCGGCATGCGCTAAGGCTTTTGACACCGCCGGTTGGGAAATATGCAAGATATGGGCTGCTTGGGTGACCGAGCCCGTGGTATAAATGGCATGAAAGACTTCAATATGGCGTAAGCGCATGATGTTTATCGCTAGGTGCGAGTCGATAGGGCATTTTTACACTTCTAACCGATGGCGACAACTGTAAGCGAGGATTCATTGCAAGCTCAGGTTTATGCTGCGTATAGCTTAGCTGCTACTAGCCAACTAAAGGCCGAGTTTAATCTGGTAACAGAGCAGCAGCAGGTAGAGGGGTTCGCGCCGCAACGGCAACAGCAATTTCTTGCCGGGCGGGCATTGTTACGCTGGTTGTGCTGTCAGCAATTGCAAGTTGCGCCGGAGCAGGTCGAGATAGTGCGTCAAGCTAACGGCGCGCCGCAATTGACTGTCGCCGGTCAGCACTATAGTTGTTCGATTAGCCATAAAGACCAAGCGATATTAGTTGCTATCGCTGCTGAAGGAGCGCTCGGGCTGGATATTGAAAAGATCCAACTGCGTAAGCGCCAAGCTCAGCTCATCGCGCAATTCGCCGATGGCTTTATGCACGGAATTCAACCCGACGACCTCGCTGGCTTCTACCAACGCTGGACCCTTGCTGAAGCGGTCACCAAAGCTGAGCAAGGTAAGTTGCTAGCGACGTTACATCGCCAGCATTCAGCTTATGTCGCAAAGAGTCATCACATTGTGGTGGCTGAATGGCTGATGTGTGTCTATCACAGTCTAGGGTGGCCGGTGACGTTTGATGCTTTAGCGAACGAATAGAACGTTTAACTTGGTGCGCACCGGCACAAATTCAGTCTCCTGCGTAACGCAATCAAAGGCACCCACCAAAATCTCGTCGCCATGCTGCAAAATAGATACAGTCATCCACCAGCGCTTGTTGGTGTCGGCATCACATGCACTTAGTTGCTCCTTGAGTTGACTGACAGTAGGCAGCTGCCAACGGCGCTGAGGGTTCTCCGCAGTGCGATTTAATTCATACAGGTACTGCTTAGCTTGATGTGAGTCGAATGGCTGATCAGCCGTGCAAACCTTAATGTTTGGATGTGGGGCAGCCGCGCAATTCACCACCTCGACAGTAGTCACTGCAAACGCGAAAACGACGCTTACCCACCACATTGCATCAGAACTCCCGCAGCATCGACCAGAAAATCCAGATCCAGCCGATAATAAAACATGCCCCGCCTACCGGCGTGACTGGGCCAAAAAACTTGATCCCTGTCAATGCAAGGGCATACAAACTACCGGAAAATAATACAATTCCGTTAAATAACAGCCAGCCGCCAGGGCGCAAGCCTTTGGCATTCGGGTACACTTTCAGTAGCACCGCAACCATCAGTAAACCTAGAGCATGGTAAAGATGATATTGCACGCCAATTTGATAAACATTGAGACTTTCAGCAGAGAGTTTATGCTGTAAGCCATGTGCCCCAAATGCGCCCAGAATTACCCCAAGTGCCATATTGATAGCACCTAAAATAGCGAATACTTTCATAATGTCATTTTATTCGGTGATGATGATGCCGAATACTGTAACGCAAAAGGAGCAAAAATGCGTGTAGCAACTGCAATCGAAGCCCTCGAAGTGCTTGCCGATAACGACGTGATTTGGTGTCAGTCGATGGCCGCAACCCCATATAAATTACTGCAGGGTTTGGCTGAGTTGGCATTGCAGCGCCGCCACATGACGTTATTGCAGCTTCATACAGAGCACAGCGAGGTGTTGGCAGACCCTAACCTTAAGGGGCATTTACGGCAACGCGCATTTTTCGTCGGCAAATCGACCCGTAAAGCGGTAAACGATGGTTTAGCCGACTACGTGCCGATGTTTTTGTCGGAAATTCCAAAATTATTCCGCTCCGGTGAGCAACCGTTAGATGCCGTATTGGTGCAAGTGTCACCGCCGGATGCGCATGGCAATTGTAGCTTGGGCATTTCGGTCGAGGCAACGCGAGCGGCGTTGCAAGTAGCGAAAAAAGTCATCGCTTGGGTGAATCCTAAAATGCCGCGCACGCATGGCGATTCCTTTGTGCACATGTCGCAATTTACCCGCTACTTTGAAGCTGAGGCTGAATTACCACTGCACCGTCAGCCGGAGCAAGACGAAGTAACGCAGCGTATTGGCCAGCGCGTGGCCGAACTCATCAACGACGGCGATTGCTTGCAAATGGGCATTGGTGCGATTCCAGATGCCACACTCAAGTGCTTGGGTCACCACAAAGACTTGGGGATTCACACTGAAATGTTCTCTGATGGTGTACTGCCGTTGGTGCAGAGTGGCGTCATCAATAACTCGCGTAAACGCAAACATCGCGGACGTATCGTTACCACCTTCGCTATGGGTACGCAGGCGCTCTATGATTTTGTCGATGATAATCCACAAGTCGCATTTTTAGATGTGGAATACACCAACGACACCTCAGTGATTCGACAAAATAAACAAGTCATGGCTATCAACAGTGCCCTGCAAGTCGATCTCACCGGCCAAGTTTGTGCCGATTCGCTAGGCACTAAGGTCTATTCGGGCGTAGGCGGACAGATGGATTTCGTCCGCGGCGCCAGCCTCTCAGAAGGGGGACGCTCGGTGATTGCGCTACCAGCGACAGCTTGTGGCGGTCAAGTATCGCGCATCAGTTCGTTGCTCAGTCAAGGTGCTGGGGTGGTCACCACGCGGGCGCACGTGCATTACGTGGTGACCGAGTATGGGGTCGCAAATTTGCGTGCTAAGAGCCTTGCTGAGCGGGCTTCAGAACTCATCAATATCGCGGCGCCACAATTTCGCGAAGATCTCGCGCGCGCAGCTTTCGATGATTGGGGGTTAGATGTAAAAAGCTAGTACTCACTCCGGGGTACTCCTGTTGCCTAGCTGGCGTCACCCCATTCATTGATATCGATCAATTGTCAGTTTTGGACTAGGCTTACAATCAACTTCAGTTGCAGAACTAACTGAAGGTCCATCAAGGAGGACACAAGATGACAACTGAATCAATAAAGCATAAACAATGGCGGTTATCTCCATTAGCTGTATGTTGTGGGTTGACCGCTCTTCTCTTTACTTTCCAATCGCACACCGTACTTGCCGATGATGGCAAAGACGACTATTCAGCAAATTGCCAGGCCTGTCACCAAGCGACAGGTGCAGGGTTACCCGGAGCCTTTCCTCCGTTAGCAAACAATCCCAATGTTAATGGCAATCCGAACTATGTGATCACCACCATTTTGCAAGGTAAGTCAGGGCCGCTTGAAGTTAATGGTCAAGCCTACAATGCAATGATGCCACCAATGCAACATTTGAGTGATGAAGTGGTTGCTAATATTACCAACTACGTGCTTTCAAACTGGGGCAACAGCGGTGCTGAAGTTGACGAAGATGATGTTGAAGACGTTCGCGTTGAGCTGGGTCTAAAAGACCGTGCCGGTGGTAAGCCACACTCAGGTGCGACTGCTTCAGAAATGAAATACAAGGGCGCACCATCGGCCATTGAAAATGCGAAGCAAGTTGTCACGCCCGGTGCTCCGAGCATGACCGAAGATGAATTTGCCCAAGCACAGGAAATTTATTTCCAACGTTGTGCTGGCTGCCACGGTGTTTTACGCAAAGGTGCAACGGGCTTACCGTTAACGCCTGATATTACGCAGAAAAAAGGCACTGACTACTTAAAAGCACTGATTAACTATGGTTCACCAGGTGGTATGCCGAACTGGGGGACTTCAGGTGAGTTGAGTGACGCCGAAGTCGATATGATGGCGCGCTTTATCCAACACGAGCCACCGACACCTCCTGAGTGGGGCATGCCAGAAATGATGGCAAGTTGGGAAGTCCACGTTGCGCCAGAAGATCGTCCAACTGAGCCGCAGCATGATTATGACGTTGATAACATGTTTGCGGTGACGCTGCGTGACGCCGGTCAAGTAGCGATTATTGATGGTGACAGCAAAGAAGTATTGAACTATGTCGAAACTGGCTATGCGGTGCATATTTCGCGTGCTTCTAGCTCAGGTCGCTATTTCACCACCATTGGTCGCGACGGCAAAATTGACCTGATTGACTTGTATATGTTCCCTCCGCAAGTGGTTGCTGAGATCAAAATTGGTCTTGAAGCACGTTCAGTCGAGAACTCACGTTACAAAGGTTACGAAGATAAAATCGCGATTGCTGGCGCGTATTGGCCACCGCATTACGTATTGATGGACGGACAAACCCTTGAGCCACACAAGATCGTGTCAACACGTGGCATGACTGTGGATACGCAAGAGTATCACCCAGAACCTCGGGTTGCGGCAATTGTGGGTTCCCATAAACATCCCGAGTTTATCGTCAACGTCAAAGAAACCGGCCAAATCAAGCTGGTGAACTACTCTGATATCGACAATCTGCAGGTCACCACTATTGATGCGGCGCCGTTCTTGCATGACGGTGGCTGGGATCGTTCAGGTCGCTATTTCTTTACTGCGGCAAACGAGAACGACACCATCGCTGTAGTCGATGCGTTGGAGCGCGAGCTGGAAGCTTTGATTCCGGTGGAACGTATTCCGCATCCAGGTCGTGGCGCGAACTTCGTTGATCCAGAGCATGGTCCAGTATGGGCAACCAGTGCCTTGGGCAATGCCAATATCACTTTGATTGGTACTGATCCTGAGGGACATCCAGAGCAAGCATTTAAAGTGGTGCGTATCCTCGAGGGACAAGGTGGTGGCTCGTTGTTTATCAAAACCCATCCGAAATCTACCAACTTGTGGGTTGATACGCCGTTGCATCCAGAGTCTGACATTGCGCAATCTGTTGCAGTGTTCGACATCAATGACTTGGACGCTGGCTACGAAGTACTACCGATCGCTGAGTGGGCTGACCTGGGTCCAGGTCCAAAACGTATCGTCCAGCCAGAGTACAACATGGCCGGCGATGAAGTTTGGTTCTCCGTTTGGTCGGGAATGGAAGAAGAGTCAGCTATCGTGATTGTGGATGATAAAACGCGCAAGCTGAAGCATGTCATTAAGGGCGAAAAAATCGTCACCCCTACTGGCAAGTTTAACAACTACAACACTCGCAACGAGGTGTATTAATGCAGCGAACTTACGCCAGGCTATGGATGGCCTGCGTTGCAACGCTCGGTGCGACGGCTACATCAGTAGCCGTCGCGCAGCAAACCGAGGCAACGCAAGCAACTGTTATTCCAGATGAAGTGATTACTGTCGTCGCCCATCGCCAACCACGAGATATGTCTGAAGTTGCTGGCACCGTGAGCGTTATTAGCGACGATGAACTGAGTAAGAATTTAGTCTTTAATGCGGCGGATTTGGTTCGCTACGAAATGGGAGTCGAACTTGATGATAGCAGTAGTCGTTTTGGCAACAGTGGCTTTCGTATCCGCGGTATTGGTGGCAATCGCACCGCCGTCGTCGTAGACCAAGTTGCGATTGCCGACCGGTTCGCGGTCGGTTCTTTTTCGGATACTGGGCGCGGACTGCTTGACCTTGGTTTGGCCAACCGCGTTGAGATCTTGCGCGGGCCGGCTTCTACTTTATACGGAAGCGATGCTCTTGGTGGTGTCGTTGCGATTCATACCCTCGATGCTGAAGATGTGCTCAGCGATGTCAATACCGGCACACGAGTTCGCCTCGGTGGCGCCTCAGACGCCGAGCGTGCCTACGGTCGCGTGGCAACTGCTTTTAGCGATGGCAACCAGCAACTGGTGCTAGCCGGGGCGGCGCAGTGGCGGGATGAAATCGCGGCAGCAGGTACAACATCACAAACGCGCGATGCGGTTTCGATTCGCCAAACCGGTGCCTTGCTAAAGTGGCAAGCTGATACCCATCATGGCGTTTGGCAAGTGAGCTTTGATGCGCTGCGTGAGACGCGTGACAGTTCGATTCGTCATGGTTTAGGTAGTGGCCGACTCGCGGCAACTACATCGCTTATTGGCGATGATGAGCGTTCTGATTGGCGTGCAATACTGCGCTTCCAACCAGATCGAACGAGCTATGCTGATCGCGGCGAGTGGCGTTTGTTTTGGCAACATGCGGATACGCGTCAAAATTCCTTTGAAGAGCGCGAGCTATTGCCACAGCCGGTCGACATTTTTCGCGGTTTTCGCTATGACTTTAGCCAATATGGCTTGGCTGCGGATTTAGAAAAAGATGTCCAAGCGTTTGGCTGGCAGCATCGCTTGGGCTACGGCTTTGAAGTCAGTCGTGCCGAAGTCTGGGATGAGCGAGATGCGTGGCAGTTCAATCGGGTAGAGCAATCATTGACCAAAACGTTACTTGGCGAATCTTTCCCATTACGTGATTTTCCGCGCAGTAACGTCGATGAGCTTGGTTTTTATATCCATGACGAACTTGAGTTGTGGGACGATGGGCTACGCATGAGTCCAGGCGTGCGTTATGAGCGTTATGAATTGAGTACCTTAAATGATGTGCTGTTTGTTGAGCGTTACCCCAACACCGAAGTTACTGACTTAACCCATTCTGCGTGGCTACCAAAACTGGGACTCTTGTTGCCGTTAAGTGACAGTGCTGAGTGGTTTGCACAGTATGCTCGTGGTTATCGCGCGCCACCCTTTGCTGATGTGAATGTGGGCTTGTTTTATCCGCAATTTCGGGTGTTGGCCATCGCTAATCCGGATCTCAAGCCAGAACGCGGTTATACCTTCGAAACTGGATTACGGTGGCGCAGCGCGCAGCAGCAATGGCAAGTGACAGCTTTTCATAACAGTTATAGTGATTTTATCGAAAGTCGCGCGTCCCTTGGTTTTGATCCAGTGCGACAACTGCTCATTTTTCAATCCATCAATCGTGATGAAGTCATTATCGAAGGCTTGGAATTGAGTTGGCAACAGCAATGGCACCGTCAGTGGCAAAGCGATATCTGGCTCGAGTATACCCGTAGCGAGGATAAAACCACAGGCGCAGAACTCGCAACTGTGAGTCCGCCGAAATTGCATGCCGAGCTGATGTACAGTGCTGCAAGTGGTAATTGGGATTCACGCTTGGTGCTGCAGGCGCAACGAGGCCAACGGCAGTTAATCTCTGCTGACGATGAGGCGCTATTTGCGGCTCCCGGTTACGCCACGCTGGATTGGATTAGCCAATGGTATCCGCTGCCAGACTGGCAGGTAGGCTTTGGGGTTTACAACCTAGCCGATCGCCAATATTGGGTTGCGAGCCAAGTGGGTAACTATCCAGTGGATGATCCGGTGTTACCGATTTTGGCACAAGCCGGTCGCCATGTTCGTGTCGCTCTCAATATACGATTCTAATGTGATTAATTCGCAAAAAAGCGAAAAATTTATTGACAACGGTGCCGTTCGCCTCTATATCGTCAGTGTCGCAAGAGGCGAACGATTTTTCCTTGAGTTGTAGGTCTGGAGGAAGGCACACAATGACTACTATCAACCGTGATCAAATAAGTCAGAAGCCGTTTAACGACTTCAAAAACTATCCGTATGGATTCGCCCGTTCAGGCGACTTTTCTATCCGCGAAAGCGAACTTTTGAGCACTCATGGCAGCTTGGTTGCGGCGTTGGTTAACGGCGAGTTAGAGCCGATGTCAGCCGAGGAACAATCGTTGATAGCTGTTGCGCGTGGCGAAAAAGCTCCTGAAACACAGTTAGAAAAAGCCTGGTCGAAGTACCAAGCACGTATTAACCGCCCGAAAGTCGGCAGTATGTACGGTCGCAGCCGTTACACCGATGACTCTTTTGAGATTGCCGGTGGTGATGACGACGATTTAGTTGTCGAAGATTAAAGACAAAAACGCCGCATTCAATGCGGCGTTTTTATTTGTGAACTAAGCAGAAGGAGTTTGCGCTTAGCCGCGTTCCCGTTGAATTGCGCGATGCGCGATATCGGTGCGGTAATAAACGTCTTCCCAAGTGATTTTACTCACACCAGCATAAGCTTTTTGCTGCGCTAGACTGACGCTGTCGGCAATCGCTGTTACACAGAGGACGCGTCCTCCAGCGGTAACAATATCACCGTTTTCCAGTCGCTTGGTACCCGCATGAAATACTTTGGTGTCGTTGGTATCAGCTTCGCTAAGGCCACTAATTACTTTGCCTTTTGCATAACTATCAGGATAACCGCCGGCAGCCATGACAACTCCCACAGTCGCACGTGGGTCAAAGTCGATAACATGGTCATCAAGCTTGCCGTCACAAGCGGCTAAACACAATTCAACGAGATCAGATTGCAGGCGCATCATGATCGGTTGCGTTTCTGGGTCGCCAAAGCGGCAATTGAACTCAAGCACTTTGGCGGTGCCATCAGGAGCGATCATTAAACCGGCATAGAGGAAACCAGTGTAAGGATGCCCCTCCGCCGCCATACCCTTAACTGTAGGGGTGATGACATGATCCATCACCCAGTTGTGCACGTCTGGCGTCACCACTGGCGCAGGTGAGTACGCGCCCATACCGCCGGTGTTAGGACCTTTATCGCCGTTGTCGCGGGCTTTGTGGTCTTGGCTGCTGGCAAACGCAAGTGCCGTTTTGCCATCGACCATAACAATAAAGCTGGCTTCTTCGCCCTCTAAGAATTCTTCAATCACCACGCGGCTGCCGGCTTCACCGAAACGATTACCAGCAAGCATATCGTCGATAGCCGCGAAAGCCTCAGCTTCAGTTTGTGCAATAATAACGCCTTTACCTGCGGCCAAGCCGTCGGCTTTAATGACAATTGGCGTTCCCTGCGCGGCAACATAAGCTTTCGCCTTTGTACTATCGGTGAAGGTACCGTAAGCCGCGGTTGGGATCTGGTGACGTGCTAAGAAGTCCTTGCTAAATGCTTTCGATCCTTCAAGTTGTGCGGCTCCTTGGGTCGGGCCGAAGATTTTGAGACCCGCAGCGCGGAAGTGGTCAACCACGCCTGCCACCAACGGTGCTTCTGGACCTACGATAGTAAGGCCAACGCTGTTCTCTTGGGCAAACTTGAGCAAGCCATCTAAGTCATCGGCAGCAATTGCGATATTCTCGATGCTTAACTCGGTGGCAGTGCCGGCATTACCCGGCGCTACAAAAACAGTTTCAACTAAAGGCGACTGTGCCGCTTTCCATGCCAGTGCATGTTCACGTCCGCCGCCGCCAATCACAAGTACATTCATGTCGATTCCGACTCTCTTGTTTATTCGTTAGATGAATTTACAGGCTTTCTAAACTTCAGTGTGAAACGGTCACTTTCACCAATCTCTTCGTACATGGCGCGGTTTTCTTCACCAAGCCCAAGCGTAGGTGGCAAACTCCATACGCCACGTGGGTGATCAGCGCTATCGTTGGAGTTGCTATTGATTTCACTGGCACCGACAAATTCAAAGCCGGCGGCTTCTGCTGCAGCAATAGCGAGACTTTGTTTCATGTAACCTGAGCTATCCATATGCGTATCTGGACGCGCTTCTGGTAAGCGGTGATCAACCACACCCAAAATGCCGCCCGGCTTTAATGCGGTATAGAATTCGCCAAATGCTGCTTCAATGGCTTCGACACCACCGTTCATATACCAGTTATGGAGGTTACGGAAAGTGAGTACACGGTCAGCGCTACCTGCAGGGGCAATTTCAATAGCTTCGCCCGGCGCAAACTCCGTGACCACCACAGCACTGAATGCTTCGTCAGTGGCAACCCGCTCGACAAACTGTTGACGTGAGTTAATGTAGTAATCACGTGTCGCTGATTGCGGGAAGTGCGCTGCGTACAAAGTACCCTGATCTTTTAGGTAGGGCGCTAGGATTTCCGTGTACCAACCACCACCTGGCCAAATTTCGACGACGGTCATGTCGTTTTCAACTTCAAAAAAGCGCAAGGTCTCAATCGGATTACGAAACGCATCCCGCGCTAAATTGTCAGCTGAACGTGCTGGATTGCTGTTTACCGCCTGTTCGAGAGTCATGCCACTCGCGGCAGTTGCCGTTGAGTCCGCGGTACTTGTGGGTTCACTACAAGCAACCAGCAGTAAACTACCGGTCGCAACAAGCAAAGAAGTCATTAAGGTTTTCATTGTTTTACTTCTCCTGTCATTAGATTGTGTTTAATCCTAGACGTAGGAAGCCTTCTCGGCAATATTAATGACGGAAATGACGCATTCCGGTGAAGACCATGGCGATACCATGTTCATCTGCCGCCGCAATAATTTCGTCGTCACGAATCGAACCACCCGGTTGAATGATGGCTTTGATACCCGCAGCCGCGGCAGCGTCAATGCCATCACGGAATGGGAAAAACGCATCAGACGCCATCACACTACCCGCCACTTCAAGTTGTTCGTCAGCGGCTTTGATACCGGCGATTTTGGCACTGTAAACGCGGCTCATTTGGCCTGCACCCACACCAATGGTCATACTGTCTTTGGCGTACACAATTGCATTTGATTTGACAAATTTCGCGACTTTCCAGCAGAACAACAAGTCACGCAACTGCTCGGCGCTTGGCTGAACTTTGCTCACCACTCGCAAGTCAGCTTCAGTGATCTGACCCAAATCATTGTCTTGTACCAAGAGGCCACCGTTCACGCGCTTAAAGTCAAAGCTTGGCGTACGTTCAGCTGGCCACTGCCCACAAGCAAGCAAACGTACGTTGCCTTTGGTGGCGACCACTTGATGTGCAGCTTCACTCACGCTAGGAGCGATGATCACCTCAACGAACTGCCGATCAATAATTGCTTTGGCGGTCGCTTCATCCAATTCGCGGTTAAACGCAATGATGCCGCCGAATGCCGACGTTGGGTCAGTTTTGAAGGCACGATCATAAGCTTCAAGAATGCTTTTACCGAGAGCTACGCCGCATGGATTCGCATGCTTGACGATCACACAGGCAGGTTCAGCAAAAGATTTCACGCACTCAAGTGCAGCATCGGTGTCAGCGATGTTATTAAAACTGAGCTCTTTGCCCTGCAATTGTTTAGCTGTGGCAACCGATGCTTCGTGCGGTTGCGCCTCGACATAAAAAGCTGCTTGCTGGTGACTGTTCTCGCCGTAACGCAAGTCCTGCTTTTTCTCAAACTGAGTGTTGAAAGTGCGAGGGAACTTGCTCTCTTGCTGAGGTAAGCGCGCACCAAAGTAATTGGCAATCATGCCATCGTACTTTGCGGTATGCTCAAACGCACGAATCGCCAGATCAAAGCGTGTTTCGAAAGTCACGCTATTGTTATGCGCATCCATTTCGGCAATCACGCGTTCGTAATCATGGGCGTTAACCACAATAGTCACGTCTTCATGATTCTTTGCGGCTGCTCGTACCATGGTAGGACCACCGATGTCGATATTCTCAACGGCATCTTGCTGTGAGCAATTCGGATCGGCAACTGTTTTCGCAAACGGATACAGGTTCACCACGACCATATCGATCGGCGCGATATCCTGTGCCTGCATGACCTCATCATCCTTTCCACGACGGCCCAAAATGCCGCCGTGGATTTTGGGATGTAGGGTCTTTACGCGACCATCCATGATTTCTGGTTGTCCGGTGTGCTCCGAGACGTCGGTAACCGCGATGTTGTGTTCGCGTAGCAGTTTGGCGGTGCCACCGGTGGAGAGTATCTGCACACCCCGTTGCACGAGCGCTTGTGCGAATTCGATGATGCCAGTTTTGTCAGAAACACTTAAAAGGGCGCGTTGAATAGGTCGGTTAGCCATAATAATCACCGTTGTCAGCAGGAGTTGTAAAGCAATAAAACAAGTGTTTAAAAACAAAAAAGAGCACACAAGGTGCTCTTTTCACAGGCAATTAGTTCATGCCGTATTTTTTCAACTTTTTGCGCAGCGTGCCACGGTTGATACCGAGCATGGTGGCTGCACGGGTTTGATTACCGCGCGTATAGGTCATGACCTCTTCCAGCAACGGCGCTTCGACTTCAGCAAGTACCAACTCGTACAACTCTTCTGGATCTTGTCCGTCGAGCTGCTTGAGGAACGAGTTCATGGCTTGCTTAACTGAGTCGCGCAGCGGTTTTGGCTGGGCGTTGTTACCGATCGTGGTGAAAGGTGACACACGGTCACGATTAGCGTTTTGATCAAACATAGGTGCGCTCTATCTCTTCTTAGTTTACTGATTGAAAAACGTCGCCAAGGCTTCGAGTTGCTCATCGGCATTCTCAATAGCCACAAAATGTCGGCGAAATTCGCTTGCTGGTTGTTGCTCTTGTAAGTACCAACCAACGTGTTTTCGAGCTATCCGCACGCCACTAAATTCCCCGTAATGTTGATGTAGTTTGCGAACATGATCGCAAACCACACGGTGTACTTCAGTTGCGTTTGGTTTTGCCAAGTGCTCGCCGGTTGCCAAAAAATGGGCAATTTCGCGAAACAGCCATGGATTTCCCTGCGCACCGCGGCCAATCATAATGGCGTCGGCGCCAGTGTAGTCCAGTACAGCTTTGGCCTTTTCTGGACTACGAATATCGCCGTTGGCAATCACAGGAATCGTTATTGCCTGTTTGATTGCACGAATCGTGTCGAATTCCGCAGTCCCTTTAAACATACAAGCGCGAGTTCGACCATGCACAGCCAATGCTTGAATGCCAGCCTGTTCAGCAAGCTGCGCAATCTCTACACCATTGCGATGATCGGGATCCCACCCTGTACGAATCTTTAACGTTACCGGCACGCTCACTGCATTGACCACCGCGTGTAATATCTCTGACACTAACTCGGGGTATTGTAATAGTGCGGAGCCGGCAAGTTTTTTATTCACCTTCTTTGCTGGGCAGCCCATGTTGATGTCGATAATTTGCGCGCCATTTGCCACATTGTGCTGGGCGGCATGTGCCATCAACTCAGGTTCGCAGCCAGCGATTTGAACAGCCTTAATACCGGGTTCATCAGCGTGTCCCATGCGTGTTTGTGACTTCTTCGTTTGCCACACACGCGGATTGCTCGACAGCATTTCAGACACTGTTAGCCCTGCACCAAGCTCCATACAAAGCTGGCGAAAGGGTAAGTCGGTCACACCCGCCATGGGCGCAAGGATGACTGGATTATCTAACTGATAGGGTCCGATCCGCATCGGTCAAAAACTGTTCAACTCAAGGGTCGGAAATTTTAGGCAAAATGGCGACGAAAGAAAAGGCTAATCATTGTACAAAAGCCGCCTTTTTTGTACTTTTTACTCTTGACAATTGTGTGACAATCTACTGTTTACGCTTGGCGTGCAGCATCACCCATTCGGCCTGCACTTGCGCGGGGCTAAAATCGAAGTTTGCACTGTAAGCAGCCTGTACGGCATCGATTTGGCGTTCAAGGATGCCAGACATCACCAACTGGCCTCGCGGCCCTACGAAAGCTTGGATCACGTCGGCAAGGTCTTGTAACGGTCCGGCGAGCACATTTGCCAGCACCACATCGGCGTGCAAGCTCGGTTGCTGGCTTGGTAAGTAGACTTCAAGTCGCTCCGCAACCCCGTTACGCTCAGCGTTATCGCGACTAGAAATCAGTGCTTGTTGGTCGATATCAATACCAATCGCCCGTTCGGCACCCAGTAAAAGTGCGGCAATGGCTAAAATACCGGAGCCACAGCCGAAGTCGACGACAGTCTTACCGCGCAGATCTTGGCCATCGAGCCAACGCAAACACAATGCGGTGGTCGGGTGTGTTCCCGTGCCGAAGGCCATGCCAGGATCGAGCATCAGATTAACGGCATCAGGTTCAGGTATTTCGCGCCAACTCGGACAAACCCACAAGCGTTCACCGAATTGAATGGGATGGAAGTTATCCATCCATTCGCGTTCCCAGTCTTTGTCTTCGAGTTGGTCAGTTTTGTAGTTAAAACCTTCGTCAAAGAAGCGCGATTTCTGCAGATTGGCAAGTACTGGTTTGAGATCGGTTTCGGCGGGGAACAAGCCGGTCACCAGGGTTTCTTGCCAGTAGAGAACTTCGCCCAAAGGCGGCTCAAAAATAGGGTTATCTTGCGCGTCACGATAGGTGACTGCGAGTGCACCATTACCTTGTAGCATGTCGCCCACAAGGGGCGCATGCTTTTCAGGTGCAGCAACGGTAAGTTGAATCCAAGGCATTGAGTTTAATGACCACCCATGCCAAGTTTCTTCTCCAGATAGTGGATATTCGTACCACCATGCTGGAAGTTTTCGTCGGCCATGATGTCTTTTTGCAATGGCACGTTGGTTTTGATGCCTTCAATAATCAATTCGCTGAGGGCATTTTTCATTCGAGCAATTGCGACATCGCGGTTTTCGCCGTAGGTGATGAGCTTACCGATCATGGAGTCGTAGTTCGGTGGCACCGCATAGTCTGCATAGACATGTGATTCCCAACGAACACCGAAGCCACCTGGCGGATGAAAACGCGTGATCAAACCAGGCGATGGCATAAAGGTGTTCGGATCCTCGGCATTGATACGACACTCGATCGCATGGCCACGAATGACCACATCTTCTTGCGAAAATGACAACTGACGACCCGCGGCAATACGCAGCTGCTCTTTGATCAGGTCGATACCGGTGATCATTTCAGTGACCGGGTGCTCAACCTGAATCCGCGTATTCATTTCGATGAAGTAGAACTCACCGTTTTCGTACAAGAATTCGAAGGTACCCGCACCGCGGTAGTTGATCTCCAAGCAGGCTTTGACACAGCGTTCGCCAATGTATTTACGCATCTCTGCAGTAATACCTGGCGCTGGCGCTTCTTCCACTACTTTTTGGTGGCGCCGTTGCATCGAACAATCGCGTTCACCCAAATAAACGGCGTTACCTTGGCCGTCAGCCAGCACTTGAATTTCAACGTGACGTGGATTTTCTAAGAATTTTTCCATGTACACCGTCGAATTATTAAAAGCTGCACCAGCTTCGGCTTTGGTGGTACTGATGGCACGCAATAACTCTTCTTCTTTGCGCACCACACGCATACCGCGACCACCACCACCGCCAGCGGCTTTAACGATGATCGGGTAACCAATGCGCTTGGCAATCTTTAGGTTCTTCTCATCATCGTCATCAAGTGGACCACCTGAACCTGGAACACATGGAACGCCAGCTTTTTTCATCGCTTCGATGGCAGAAACTTTGTCACCCATCAAACGAATGACATCAGCTGTCGGACCAACAAAAATAAAGCCAGAATTTTCTACTTGTTCAGCAAAATCAGCATTTTCTGACAAAAAACCGTAGCCTGGGTGAATAGCAGCAGCATCGGTGATTTCAGCCGCACTAATGATGCGCGGAATATTCAAATAACTTTCACCGGCTGGCGCATTACCGATACAAATAGATTCATCGGCAAGCAACACGTGTTTGAGATTGCGATCCACCGTTGAGTGCACCGCAACAGTTTTGATACCGAGCTCTTTGCATGCACGTAAGACGCGCAACGCAATTTCGCCTCGGTTTGCAATGACAACCTTATCTAACATGATAATGTCCTGTTTCGATGCATTTATTCGATGATGAAGAGCGGTTGATCGAACTCAACAGGTTCGCCGTTTTCAACCAAGATTTGCTTCACTACACCGCCTTTATCGGCTTCGATTTGGTTCATCATCTTCATTGCTTCAACGATGCAAAGGGTATCGCCGGCTTTTACTTGCTGACCCACTGACACGAAATCGCTAGCGCCAGGCGCGGGGGCTGCATAGAAAGTACCCACCATTGGTGAACGAACGATGTGTCCTGAGAGCTCAGGTTCAGCTGCTGGTTCGGCCGCGGCTGGCGCTGGGGCTGGAGCAGCTGGAGCTGACGCCATTTGCATTGGTGCTGCTTGATAATGCATTGGTGCCGCATGTGCGCCACCACGGTGAATACGTACTGATTCTTCGCCTTCAGTAATTTCTAGTTCAGCGATGCCTGACTCTTCGACCAGTTCGATCAGTTTTTTAATTTTACGAATATCCATGATCTAGTTTGACCCCATGCTCTATGCGTTAGTTATTGTGGCGTTGTCGTAATTGTGAGACTGCGGCTTGCAAGGCAAGTTCATAGCCGTGTGCACCTAATCCGCAGATGACGCCGACGGCAAGGTCGGCTAAATAGGAATGCCGGCGAAAGCTTTCACGGGCATGAATATTGGACAAATGAACTTCGATAAATGGCACCCCGACACCGGCCAGAGCATCGCGCAGCGCAACACTGGTATGGGTATAGGCGGCAGGATTGATAATGACATAATCGACTTTGCTAGTTGCGGCTTCTTGCACCCAGTCAATAAGTTCATACTCTGCATTTGATTGCCGACAGTCGAGGGTCACGCCCAAAGCCTCAGCCTTGCGCCGCAGTTCGCTTTCAATGTGCGCGAGTGTTTGCGAGCCATAGATTTCCGGCTCACGCTGCCCCAACAAATTGAGGTTAGGCCCGTTTAAAAGCAAGATTCTAAATTTTTGCTGCGTATTTTCGGTCATTATGCTGCTATCTGTAGCGAAGTTATCTGTTTGTTGCATTGTTTGACGAAAAGTTCAATTATTCGCCAAGCAACCGGCTTATTTTTGATAGTCGATAGCCATTATAGATAAAAAAGCTCAAAACGCAGCAAAATACTGGTCTTATCACCGAAGATCACGGCAGACTTTGCGTTACCTCAAGTTGTTCTAGGTGTTCTACAAAGTCTTCAGCGGACAAGAAGCCAGCGATGCGGGCTTGCGGCAACAGTTCGCCATCTTGGAAAAACAAAATCGTTGGCAAGCCCAGCACTTGGTATTCTTCTAGCAACGCACGATTGCTCGCATTATTGGCAGTGACGTCGGCCTGCAACACTACAGCATCACTGAGCGCTTGCTGCACCGCAGGATCGCTAAAGGTGTAGCGTTCGAATTCTTTACAGGCGACA
This sequence comes from Pseudidiomarina atlantica, assembly GCF_000753735.1. Taxonomy (GTDB): domain Bacteria; phylum Pseudomonadota; class Gammaproteobacteria; order Enterobacterales; family Alteromonadaceae; genus Pseudidiomarina; species Pseudidiomarina atlantica. The sequence goes on from NZ_JPIN01000004.1 coordinate 100,680, forward strand.
CACCAATCGGCATAAAGGTCGAGCATCACTAATTGCTGTGGCGCAGCCGTTGCGACCTGTTGTTCGATTTCAGCGACGCTGGTGACTTGGCTAAAGGGCAGTTTTTCATGCGCGCCCTGTGGCCACCACAGCACCAATAACCACGCCGCAAGTGCTAACCAAACACCACTGAGTAATACCGCAGGAGTGCCTTCGATATCGCGTAACGTTGAGATGATCAAATACAGCCCACTAAGCGAGAGAAAGACTACCCATAACCAGTCCGCAACTGCGAGCGGCAGCAAGCGCTCGATAAAGAGCACTGCAACGGCAAGTAACACTACACCAAAGACGCGCTTTACGACATTCATCCAGGCACCTGCTTTCGGTAACAGTTTGCCGCCGGTCACGCCAAATAAAATCAGCGGGATACCCATGCCCAGACTTAGCGCATACAACACACTTGCTCCTACTGCGATATCGCCCGTTTGGGCAATAAACAGCAGAGCACCAGATAACGGGGCAGTGGTGCAGGGCGATGCAATGAGGCCCGACAAGGCGCCCATAGCAAATACGCTGCGATGCGCGCCGCCGCGTTGTTGCCGTTGAATGTCATTCAAGTAGTTTTGCCATTTACTCGGTAATTGCAGGGTGTAGAGTCCAAGCATACTCAGCGCTAACAAGACGAAAAGCACGGCGAGCACGATCAAAATAATGGGATGTTGCAGCATGGCCTGAAAGCGCAATCCGGCAAGCGCTACAATAATTCCTAATGCGGAGTAGGTCAGCGCCATGCCCTGCACATAGACAAAGGAGAGCGAAAAAGCCCGTCTGGTTGGCATTTGCTCGCCTTTTGAGCCCATAATAATGGCTGACAAGATCGGGTACATCGGCAGAACGCACGGGGTAAATGCCAAGCCAATACCGGCAATAAGGAAAACCCCTAAGACCCACAACAAGGGTTGTTCATTTAATTGTGCAAACAATCCTGAGGTGGTTTGTTGGCTATTTTGCGTTACCTGCTCAAAATCGATTGCAGCTTGTGGTGCGCTGTTGGCGACGGCAGCACCACTGGCGCTCTTAACTGCATTAATTGGAATCGTTTTGCTGGTAGGTGGGTAGCACAAACCCGCATCAGCGCATCCTTGATAACTCAGGGTCAGTTCCTGCGCAGCGCTGTTGGCGAGCTGTAAGGTGATACTGACACTGTCGCGATAGATAATCGATTCGCCAAAAAATTCATCGTAATGCGACTCACCGGCAGGCAAGATCACTTGTTCGGTCAATGCGACATTATCTGAAAAGCTAAAGCGATGTTGATACAGGTAGTATCCATCGGCAATATCGAATTGAATAGTGAGTTGCTGTTCTTGTTGGCGAAAATCAAGCTGAAAGGCTTGGTCGACGGGTAAGAACTGGTTCTGCGCAAACGGGTCAGCGCTGCCGCTGGCAAAATCTTGAGCGACACTTGTAGGGGCAACGCTGCCAGCTAGCAAGCCAAAAGAGAGCACTAAGCAGGACAACAAACCTGCGAAACAACGTGACATTAACCGGTTACCTCTCGAATCCAGTTTAAATACGCTTCACTACCTGCCTGAATTGGTAGGGCGATAAGCTCTGCAACTTCATAAGGATGCGCTTCTTGCACCAGGGCAAACAGTGTTTCCAACTGGGCCGTGGTGGTTTTAATTGCTAGCATCACTTCTTCGTCACTATGAATGTGATCATCCCACCAGTACATCGACGTAGTAGGGCTGCTAATGTTAACACAAGCAGCGAGGCGAGCGCGCAAGAGCTTTTCAGCAATCGCTTTGGCGGTGCCTTTATCTGGACAGCTACACAACACCATTTGAAAGTCAGTGCTCATTTGCCGACATCCTTAAAAAATTTTTTGCGAAAAGCCTTGAGTTCGAGAATTTGCCCCCCATAACTGTGGCACAACTTTTTTAACAGCCCTTGTGCTTAAGTACAAGGGTAAGTTATCAACCCACAATAGGTGTAGGAGTTATCAAAGATGAAACTTCGTCCTTTACATGATCGTGTGATCATTAAACGTTCGGAAGCAGAAACTAAATCAGCCGGAGGTATCGTGTTGACCGGTTCTGCTGCAGAGAAGTCAACTCGCGGTGAAATCGTTGCTGTCGGTAACGGCCGTATCTTAGACAACGGTGACGTGAAGCCTTTAGACGTAAAAGTCGGCGACACTGTGTTGTTCAACGATGGTTACGGTGTGAAAACCCAAAAAATCGACGGTGAAGAATACTTAATCATGAGCGAGTCAGACATTCTGGCAGTCGTTGAAGGTTAAGCGGACTAAAACAGTTTCAAAAGAGGATAACGAACATGGCAGCTAAAGAAGTAAAATTTGGCAACACTGCACGCCAACGCATGCTCAAGGGCGTTAACGTTCTTGCTGACGCAGTCAAAGTAACGCTTGGCCCGAAAGGCCGCAACGTAGTCTTAGAAAAATCATTTGGCGCACCTGTGATCACCAAAGATGGTGTTTCGGTAGCAAAAGAAATCGAACTTGAAGACAAGTTCGAGAATATGGGCGCACAGATGGTGAAAGAAGTTGCGTCAAAAGCAAATGACGAAGCGGGTGACGGTACCACTACCGCTACCGTATTGGCGCAGTCAATTGTCAACGAAGGTTTGAAAGCCGTTGCAGCGGGCATGAACCCGATGGACCTGAAACGCGGTATCGACAAAGCAGTTATTGCTGCGGTTGAAGAGCTGAAAAAGTTATCGCAACCATGCGACAACAATAAAGCAATTGCTCAAGTAGGTACTATTTCAGCCAACTCGGATAGCACCATCGGTGAAATCATTGCCAAAGCGATGGAAAAAGTGGGTAACGAAGGTGTTATTACCGTCGAAGAAGGCCAAGCACTTCATGACGAGCTTGACGTTGTTGAAGGTATGCAGTTTGATCGTGGCTATTTATCACCTTACTTTATCAACAACCAAGAAAACGGCACCGTCGAACTCGACAGCCCTTACATCTTGTTAGTTGACAAGAAAATCTCAAACATTCGCGAATTACTGCCAGTACTTGAAGGCGTTGCCAAATCAGGTAAGCCATTGTTGATTATCGCTGAAGACGTTGAAGGCGAAGCCCTTGCGACTTTGGTTGTCAACAACATGCGTGGCATCGTGAAAGTTGCCGCAGTGAAAGCCCCAGGTTTTGGCGACCGTCGTAAAGCAATGTTGCAAGACATCGCAGTATTGACCGGTGGTACCGTAATTTCTGAAGAAATCGGTATGGAGCTAGAGAAAGCACAGCTTGAAGACCTCGGTACTGCGAAGCGCGTGGTGATCAATAAAGATAACACCACCGTGGTTGACGGTAGCGGCGACCAAGCAGCTATCGAAGGCCGTGTAGCGCAGATTCGTCAGCAAATCGAAGAAACTTCATCTGACTACGACAAAGAGAAGCTCCAAGAGCGCTTGGCGAAACTCGCTGGCGGTGTTGCAGTAATCAAAGTCGGTGCTGCTACCGAAGTTGAGATGAAAGAGAAGAAAGCACGCGTTGAAGATGCATTGCACGCAACTCGCGCAGCGGTCGAAGAAGGCGTAGTCCCTGGTGGTGGCGTGGCCTTAGTGCGCGCTGCAAGCAAACTTGCTGACCTGCGTGGCGACAACGAAGAGCAGAACGTGGGTATCAAACTTGCGCTGCGCGCCATGGAAGCACCACTGCGTCAAATCGCTACCAATGCTGGCGCTGAAGGCTCAGTCGTTGCTAACAACGTGAAAAACGGCGAAGGTAACTACGGTTACAACGCCGGTAACGACACTTACGGCGACATGCTTGAAATGGGCATCTTGGATCCAACCAAAGTGACCCGTTCAGCACTTCAGTTCGCAGCATCTGTTGCCGCGCTGATGATCACCACTGAAGCAATGGTCGCAGAGTTGCCAAAAGATGAACCAGCTGCTCCAGACATGGGCGGTATGGGTGGCATGGGCGGCATGATGTAAGCCAGCCTTGCTAAAGTAAGCGAAAAAGCGGTTCTCTTCGGAGAGCCGCTTTTTTTTATGTCACATTTAAGCAGTTTGCGGCATCTTATAAGCACATGACTGAACAGGAGGTGTTCAATGAAAAAGCTACATAAATTAGGTTTAGCTGTCGCTGCGGCGTTAATGACTCAAGCTGCGGTAGCAGCTGAAGTAAAAGTCGAGTGGAAGAATGTCGATGATTATCGCGATATTGAGGCGGTAAGCGATATTCAAGAGCGCTTCCAAAATCGTGTTATGGAGAATCTCACTAAGCATTGGCAGGAATTAGGGCAAAAGTTGCCAGCAGATCATGAATTAGCCATCACCATGACCGATTTAGATCTGACTGGACGCATCGAGCCGACCTACGGTGTTGGCGGTAGCAGTTATATCCGCGTGTTAGATAGCTTATCGTATCCGACCATGACCTTTGCCTTCACTTACACTGACGGCACCGGTAAGGTGCTTGCCGAAAGTGAAGAGGTGAAGTTGAAAGACTTGGCCGACGGTACCTCTACGTTACGCAATATCCACGGCACAAGCGGTGATAATTTGTACCGTGAGAAACGCTTGATGAGCGAATGGGTGCGCGAGCAATTTAACACCGACTAAGTTCGAGAGGGGTTTTGCTGGGTTCGCCGGCTATCTCGCGCACGAGTCGCGGAACCAAAAAGCCAGGTAACGCAGTGCGTAATCCTTCGGCAATAGTGAGTGCAACGGCGTCAGTCACAGCAAAGTGGCTGGCGCCTTTTACTGCATCGAGTTGATGCAAGTAATACGGTAATACTTTTGCGGCAAACAGCTTTTCACTGAGATCACTTAGCACCTCGACGTCATCATTCACACCCCGCAGCAACACGCTTTGGTTGAGCAAGGTGATACCGTGTCGCGCCCATAATTCGAGCCCCTGCGCCAGTTCAGTCGCAACTTCATTTGGGTGATTGGCGTGTAACACCAAAATACTTTGCAAACGACTTTGCTCGAGGCGTTTGGCCAGCTGCTGGGTGAGACGACTCGGTAGCACCACGGGTAAACGCGAATGGATACGGACTCTGCGTAGTTGCGGTACGCTTTCAAGCTCCGACAATAGGCGCTCAAGTTGTGTGTCGGTGGCAAGTAGCGGATCACCACCACTTAAAATAACCTCATTAATCGCTGTGTCTTGGCGAACAAGATCGAGCAGCTGGCGCCGTTGCTCGCTGCCAAAATGATGCTCAGCATAGGGAAAGTGTCGGCGAAAGCAGTAGCGACAATTAATCGCGCAACCACCGCGTAAGATCACCAATACGCGTGATTTATACTTGTGCAGAATACCTGGATGCTCATTATTTTGTTCTTGCAACGGGTCGACGACGAAGCCATCGCGCTCGAGATATTCGTCGGCACTCGGCATGACCTGCCGAAGCAAGGGATCGTCGCAGTCGCCGCGCGTCATGAGGTTGACAAAATGACGGGTGACCATCATCGGAAACAGCTCGCGTGCACCCGCATGCTGTTGGACCCAGGTCTCAGGGAGGTCGAGCAACTGACCAAGTTGCAACGGATCGCGAATCGCCTGTGCAAGTTCTTGTTGCCATGCGGCACGCACTGAAAAAGCTACTGCATCTGGCACGAATAACCCTTAAAATATGATTCAAAGTGTAATTATTTTACCTGAAAACTTCCACGTTATGGTTTATTATTGCGCGCGAAATCGCTAACCCTGTGGATGATGAGGAACTTATGGCGAACTACAGTACCAATGAATTTAAAGCTGGTTTGAAAATCATGCAAGATGGCGAGCCTTGCGCCATTGTTGAAAACGAAATGGTTAAACCAGGCAAAGGCCAAGCATTTAACCGGGTCAAAATCCGTAAATTAATTAGCGGCAAAGTGGTTGAGAAAACGTTTAAGTCGGGTGACAGCGTCGAAGGTGCTGACGTTATCGATATCGACATGGCGTACTTGTACAACGACGGCGAATTCTGGCACTTCATGAATAATGATAGTTTCGAGCAACTGGCGGCAGACGCCAAAGCTGTTGGTGAAACGACTAAATGGTTGGTTGAGCAAGACGTGTGTACGTTGACGCTGTGGAATGGTAATCCGATCGCAGTTACGCCACCGAACTTTGTCGAGCTTGAAATCACTGAAACCGATCCTGGCTTAAAAGGTGATACTGCCGGCACTGGCGGCAAACCAGCGACCCTGAGTACTGGCGCAGTTGTACGAGTGCCATTGTTCGTGCAAATCGGTGAAGTTATTAAAGTCGACACGCGCAGCGGCGAATACGTTTCGCGTGTGCAAAAATAATCGCTGCTAATCAAGCGATTTGACCAGCGATGCAGCGCGATTCTACTTGGCAACCCTCAGCCACCATCGAGGTCTTGCGAGAGCGCGCTGCATTATTTGCTAAACTCCGGCATTTTTTTGCTGAACGCGGAGTAATGGAGGTTGATACTCCCGTACTCGCACATTTTGGTGTCACTGACCCACACCTCAGCAATCTCACTTCAAGCCTGCGACATGATGTCGTCCCGCTGCACTTACAAACCTCCCCAGAATATGCCATGAAGCGGTTATTGGCGGCAGGATCAGGCTGTATTTATCAGTTGGGAAAAGTGTTCCGAGACGATGAACAGGGTCCACGCCACAATCCTGAATTTACGATGCTGGAATGGTATCGAGTGGGCTTTACCATGCAGCAGTTGATCGATGAAGTGGTGGAGTTACTCCGTCTTAGTGTTGCTGCTCCCTTGCCACGACAAATCACTTATCAGCAACTCTTGTATGAGACATTAGCGATTGATCCCCTTGCTGATACGGTGGAGCGTCTGCAGCAAAGTTTGTCTGCGTATCCAAGTATTCGTGAGTTAGCGCAACAGGAAACGGACCGTGATACCTTACTTGATTTAGCGATGGCATGTATCGTCGAGCCGGCAATGGATCCGCAACAGCCGTTGATTGTTACTCATTACCCAGCCTCACAGGCTGCGCTAGCGCAGTTGGACCAGAGCGATAGCCGCGTTGCGCTGCGATTTGAGGTCTTCTACGGTGGTTACGAATTAGCGAACGGTTATCAGGAACTTACTGATGCTGCCCAGCAAGCACAGCGCTTTGCTCAAGATCAGCGACGGCGCGCGCAACTAGGAAAACCAGCAGCGCATGCGGACCCACGATTATTAGCTGCGTTAACCCATGGACTCCCTCAATGTTCCGGGGTTGCACTAGGCTTTGATCGCTTATTAATGGCGAAGTTAGGGGTAGCCTCGATCGAACAAGTGCTGCCTTTTGCGATTGATCGAGCTTAAGGGGTTACTAAAATAAATTTTATTCAGACTTGTCGAGCGCTACGTGATGTTATAATATAACAATCAAACGCGTAGTTAGGAGCTTTAGCAATGACGCAGAAATCACTCGATAGGACAGGTATGTGGGTCACCACCTTGTGTGCACTGCACTGCTTGTTGCTGCCCGTGATTCTACCGATGCTGTCGTTGATCGGACTGTCGTTTATTGGCGAAGAATTGCTCGAGCGCGTTATCTTATCTACTAGTCTAGTGGTGGGGCTGATTGCTCTGGTTATGGGCATGCGCCAACATTTCCGTTTCTACCCGCTACTGATGCTGTTTGCGGGCGGCTTTATTTACTGGCACAAAGATAGCTTAGGAGAAGTGGGCGAACCCTTCGTTATTCTGCTCGGTGCCAGCCTTATTGTCGCAGCGCATTGGGTCAACTTAAAGCTGACCCGTCAAGTCACTGCCTTACCTACTGCGAACGCTTTTCAATAATTACACCAGCTTCCATGTGATGGGTGTAAGGAAATTGGTCGAACAGCGCGCAACGCGTGACCTTATGCGTTGTGGCTAACTTCTTTAGGTTTTCTGCCAAAGTTTCTGGATTACACGAAATGTAAATGATACGCGAGTAGTTGCGCACCAGTTCAATGGTCGCGTCATCTAGACCTGCTCGCGGAGGATCAACCAACACTGTTTGGCAATCGAAGCTGGCGATGTCTGCCTCTGCTGCACGACGCGACTGCTTCTCACCTTCCATTACAGCACTAAAGTCTTCGGCTGACATCCGCACCACGGTGACGTTGTTAATCCCGTTTAGTTCACAATTGTAGCGAGCTGAAGCAACTGAGACTTTACTGATTTCAGTGGCGAGCACACGGCGAAAATTTCGCGCTAAAGGCAAGCTGAAGTTGCCATTACCGCAATAGAGTTCAAGTAAGTCGTGATCCGTAGCCTCAGTTGCTGCTAGTGCCCATTCAACCATATGAATGTTTACCGCTGCATTTGGCTGGGTGAAGCTATTCTCGATTTGCTGAAATTGATAGCGAGTTCCAGCAATCTCAAGTTGCTCTATAACCCAGTCTTGCGCAAGACACAGTTTTTGTTTTTTTGCACGGCCAATCAAATGTACTTCAGCAAATTTTTGCAGATGCAGTTTTAGCTGCTGTGCAGCAGCCTGCCAATCGTCGTCGAGTTGGCGATGGTAGATGAGCGATACCAGTGCTTGCCCAGATGTCGTTGTTAAAAACTCTACCTGAAATAGTTTCCGCCGTAGCACATCGCGCTCACGTACATAATCTATGATTGCAGGCATCAGTTGATTCATCAGTGCGCTGCCGGCAGGAAACTCATCGATGCGGAGTTTTTCACGAGTCTCTGGATCGAACATGATGTAATACAAGTCGTTACCTTCGTGCCAGACGCGAAACTCAGCACGCATGCGATAGTGTTTAACAGGCGAACGAAAAACCTCCAGCTCAGTGCTGGTGAACGGATTTAGCAACTGAGCAAGCTGCTGTTGTTTCGCAGCTAACTGTTGTTCGTAGAGTTCCGGTGTGACTGCTAAATGGGTCATATCAATCCTGCATAATTCGGCGCATCGAAAGTGACCGCGAATTGTACTGGCTAACCAGTAAAAGTCTAGTTCAGTCTAATATCAGCGTCTTTACAAAACCCTTGCATTTGTACATTGATTAATCATATGAGATGTTTCAATATGTTTCCGTCGGCACGATAGGAAGTACAATAATCAAGTCGAACAACAAGATAATTTAACAACAATAATAAGGTGAACAACATGTCTAAGCACTTCGCAAAACGTTCAAGTTTTGCTGTAGCGGCTTTAGCACTCGCGGTAAGCAGTGCTGTCGCACAGGCGGGAAACGAGAAAGAACGCGTCATCATTCAATTTAAACCTGGTAGCCAAGCGCAAGTCGAGAAAGTCGTACAACGTGCTGGCGGTAATAAGCACTTGGAGCTACGCAACTTGGATGCGATGGCGGTATCGGTTCCTGCTGCAGCCCTGAATGGTCTTCGCAATAACCCCAATATTGTATTAGTAGAAGAAGACTCACCACGTTACTTATTGAGTTCACAATATGAACCAGGTAAGCCGTACGGTATTACGCAAGTGCAAGCGGATCTTGTCAGCGATGCTGGCGCCGGTGCCGTTAAGGTTTGTATCATCGATTCAGGTTATGACCTTGGTCACCCAGATTTGCCAACCAATGGTGTGACGGGACGCTTCAACAGTGGCTCTGGAAATTGGTATACCGATGAAAATGGTCACGGTACCCACGTTGCTGGCACCATTGCTGCACTTGCTAATGGCGATGGCGTGGTGGGTGTGCTACCCAACGGCAATGTTGACCTCCATATCGTAAAAGTGTTTGGTGCCAGCGGCTGGGCGTATTCGTCTTCTCTAATTGCTGCTGCAGATGAGTGTGCCAGCGAAGGCGCTAAAGTGATTAACATGAGTTTGGGCGGTAGTCGTGCCAACCGTACTGAAGAGCGCGGCTTTGCGCAGTTGAACAGTGCGGGTGTCTTAAGTATTGCTGCGGCGGGTAACGACGGTAACACGCGTGACTCCTACCCCGCTTCGTATGATTCGGTCGTTTCGGTTGCGGCAGTAGACAGTACCGAAACGATTGCTGCGTTCTCGCAGCAAACCTCGCAAGTTGAACTGGCGGGGCCTGGTGTTGCAGTGCTGTCCTCTGTGCCTCGCGGCATGGGCGAGAAAGTTGCGGTCACCGTCGGTAGCGCTGGTTATGATGCCAACGGTATGGATGGTTCCGCGCGGACAGAAGCAACCGGTAACCTTGTCGATTGTGGTATCGGCGACCAAGCTTGTGCCGGCGCTAGCGGCGCAGTCTGCTTGATTGAACGTGGCGTTATTTCGTTCACTGAAAAAGTGCAGGCCTGTGAAGCTGGTGGTGGCGTGGCTGCTATCGTGTACAACAATGAGGCGGGTCCGTTGCTGGGTACCTTAGGTACTTATAGTGCATCTATTCCTGCCGTAGGTGTTTCTGACATTGATGGTGCAGCCTTAGCAGCACAAGTAGGTTCAGCTGCAACGGTTAGCGTTATCGACAGTGACTGGGCATTCTTTGACGGTACTTCGATGGCAACTCCTCACGTAGCAGGTGTTGCTGCCTTGGTTTGGTCACATCACACAAGTTGCACAAATGATGAGATTCGTGCTGCTTTACATGCGTCAGCGAAAGATCTAGGCGCAACTGGTCGTGACAATGCTTATGGCCACGGTTTGGTCCAAGCTAAAGCGGCGGTGGATTACCTGACAGCAAATGGTTGTGGTGGTTCAACCGGCGGTGGCGGTGACACTGGCGGCGATACCGGTGGTGACACCGGCGGTGGCGGTAAGGGCGGCGGTAAGGGCGGTCCTAAGAAGTAAACGCTGATAAGCCGTACATTTGAACAAAAAGCTCGCAGTTTGCGAGCTTTTTTTATGCGTGTTGCACAACAAAGCAGCAGTCAGTAAAAAAACAGCTAAAAAT
>NZ_JPIN01000005.1 GCF_000753735.1 Pseudidiomarina atlantica
GGCGTAGTATCAAAAATCGTAGAGTAATCTGCGACTTTGGAATGCGTAAAAAGGGAGCTTCGGCTCCCTTTTTTCATGTACTAACCGTTACTCGTTATTCGTGATTCGTTAGGGTGAGGTTCCAACGAGCACCCCTAACGAATAACGAATAACGAAACACGCTCTTGATTTTTGCAGTGCTTTGGATAAGTATACCCCTCGCAGCCGTTGGAGGGACACGTGCGCTTTATCCTTATTCTCATCTTTCTAGCTCTGAGCTTTGCCGTACAAGCGAGTCAAGCTGAAACGCAAGTAATTAAAGTAGCGGCGTATCATTTTCCTCCTTACTTTTCCGCCTATGATGACCAGCATCTCACTGGCGATGTCATTGCTGCGTTAAATCAACACCAATCCAAATATCGCTTCGAATTGCACGATGTGCCGGCGCAAGCGCGTTTTCAGGCGTTGAGTGATACCGGCTGTTGTCAACTTATGTTATTCGAAGCGCCACGTTGGGGATGGTCACGTCAGCTCCCAGAAGTGGATGCAAGCGAAATATTGGTCAATGGCAAAGAGCGTTTGGTCGCAAAACGTGCACCAGGACGTGGGCAAGAGTACTTTGCGCAAAGTGGCTTACGGTATGGTGGGTTATCCGGTTATCACTATCCGTTTCTCGAAAACACCACCGATCAAACACGACTAGAGCAACGCTATAATGTTTACGTAACTATGAGTCATGACATCAACGTACGCATGTTACTCAATGGCCGCGTCGATGTGATTATGATGCACGATGAGTACCTCGATACGCTGCGCGATAAATCTTGGTATAACGACTTATTACTTAAAGAAGAGCCTTACGACGAATACGATCTACGCGTTATTGTAAATTCAAATAAAGGCTTTAGTTTGCAAGATTGGGAGGCAACGCTGCAGATACTCGTCAGCAATGGCGTATTTCAGCAGCTATTGCGTAAGTATGGACTCCAGTCGCCGTTATTAGTAGACGCTCAAGCCGAGCCGGTTCGCTAGATTACGGATCATGGCCATGCTTCTGGCCGAATTGCCAAAGCTATTCAGCGGTGGCGACCAAGCTGCAATCACCCCATAATCTGGAACAATCGCGACAATACCGCCCCCGACACCGCTTTTCGCCGGTAGCCCGACAGTAAAGGCAAATTGGCCGGATTGATCGTACATGCCACTGGTGCTCATGAGTGCATTGATACGCTGCGCATCGCGGTGGGTCGTGATTTGCTTGCCGCTAAGCGGGCATTTTCCGCGATTCGCTAAGAATGCTAAGCTCCGGGCGAGATCCTCGGTAGTCATGGTAAGAGCGCACTGCCAAAAGTAGTGATCAAGCACTTCTTCGACATCTGCTTCGATGTTGCCAAAACTTTTCATCAGATAAGCCAGTGCGGAATTGCGTGCACCGTGCTCGCGCTCTGATTCGTGCACGCGGGAGTCAACACCGACATTTTCACGATGACAGAGACTACGAACCATGCTCAATAAGGCTGATTTGCTCGCAGAAAAGTGGCTGACCAGCACATCGCTGACTAAAATGGCGCCGGCGTTGATCATCGGATTACGTGGAATGCCTTTTTCCCATTCGAGCTGCACAATGGAGTTAAACGGTTGTCCAGATGGCTCCATTTGTACGCGTTCCCATAGGCTTTCGCCCATGCGTTCCATGGCTAACATCAACCCGAAGATCTTGGAGATGGACTGAATCGAGAACGCCACTTGGCTGTCGCCCACCGAAGTGACCGAGCCATCGAGGGTGGCCACCGTAAGGGCGCAATAGTCAGCTTTGACTTCAGCAAGGGCAGGAATGTAATCAGCCACTTTACCGTCGTTCACGGTAAGTGCCTGTTGCAGGATTTCCTGCAACAGCGGCTTTAAGTTTTCTGGGGCATGTATCGATTGCCCACCACTGATTACATCGTGCGTCATGGTGCTAGCTTAACTTTTTTTCAGCAGAGGTGCCAAAAAGCGGGCAGTGTGCGACCGCTCACTTTTCACGATTTGCTCTGGTGTACCTTCTGTTAGGATTTCACCACCACCAGCACCGCCCTCAGGACCAAGATCAACGATCCAATCAGCAGTTTTAATCACATCGAGGTTGTGTTCAATAATCACCACGGTATTGCCATGGTCACGCAAGCGATGCAGTACCGCCAGTAATTGCTGAATATCGTGGAAGTGCAAACCTGTGGTTGGCTCATCCAAAATGTACAGTGTTTTACCGGTATCACGTTTGGAGAGTTCACGCGACAGCTTTACCCGTTGTGCTTCACCGCCTGACAAGGTAGTGGCTGATTGACCCAAGCGAATATAGCTCAAGCCGACATCCATTAGGGTCTGCAGTTTGCGTGAGATAGCTGGCACGGCAGCGAAGAATTCATTGGCGTCTTCAACGGTCATTTCCAGCACTTCGTGAATGCTCTTACCTTTGTATTGAATTTCTAACGTTTCACGATTGTAGCGTTTGCCTTTACAGACATCACACGGCACATAAACATCAGGCAAAAAGTGCATCTCAACTTTAATGACACCATCGCCTTGGCAGGCTTCACAGCGACCACCACGCACGTTAAAGCTAAAGCGCCCAGGTTTGTAGCCACGCGAACGCGCCTCTTGGGTGCCGGCGAAAAGCTCACGAATAGGTGTGAAGATGCCGGTGTAAGTCGCTGGATTGGAGCGCGGCGTACGACCGATCGGACTTTGGTCAATATCAACCACTTTATCAAGATACTGCATGCCATCGATATCACGGTAGGGCGCAGGCTCATTCGTTGTCGCCTTGTTCAAGTCGCGATGCGCAATGCGGAACAAGGTGTCATTCACCAAAGTCGATTTACCTGACCCCGATACGCCAGTGACGCACGACATCAAGCCAATCGGCAGTTTCAAGGTCACGTCTTTAAGGTTATTGCCGGTTGCACCGCTGAGCGTCAACCAGCGTTTGTCCGGTTGGTGGCGTTTTGCGGGCACGGCAATTTCTTTGCGCCCAGACAGATAATCTGCAGTAAGTGATCGCTCACTTTTCAGAATGTCTTCAATGGTACCTTGCGCGACAATCTCGCCACCATGCACGCCCGCACCTGGGCCAATGTCGATGACATGGTCGGCAGAGCGGATGGCGTCTTCATCGTGTTCTACCACGATAACCGTGTTACCCAAGTCGCGCAGGCGTGTCAGGGTACTCAATAGGCGCTCGTTATCGCGTTGGTGCAGGCCTATCGAAGGCTCATCCAAAACGTACATTACGCCGACTAAGCCGGCGCCAATTTGACTGGCTAAGCGGATACGCTGTGCTTCACCGCCTGACAAGGTTTCTGCCGAACGCGAGAGGCTCAAATAGTTCAGACCGACGTTAACCAAGAAGCCTAAGCGATCATTGATCTCTTTCAAGATTTTTTCGGCGATTTTGGCGCGTTGGCCATCGAGTTCGAGTGAACTAAAAAACTCCAGCGCATCGCCGATCGAACGGTCAACAATGGCCGGTAAGTTGGTACCGTTGACGAAAACATTACGTGCTTCTTCGCGCAAGCGCGTTCCACCACAGCTTTTACAGGGCTGGGCAGCGAGGTACTTCGCCAGTTCTTCACGTACCGCCGAAGAATCGGTCTCGCGATAGCGGCGTTGCATGTTCGGGATAATGCCTTCGAACGGGTGACGACGCACGACGCGGTCACCGCGGTCATTCATATAGGTGAATTCGATATTCTCTCGACCACTACCGAACAGAATCACCTGCTGGTGGTCATCGCTGAGTTGGTTAAAGGGCTGGTTGAGATCGAAGCCGTAATGCTTGGCCAATGACTGCAGCATTTGGTAGTAGTAAAAATTACGTTTGTCCCAGCCGCGAATGGCACCGCCAGTAAGACTTAATTCAGCGTTATTGATGACTTTTTGCGGATCAAAGAATTGTTCGATACCTAAGCCGTCACAAGAACTACAAGCACCTGCTGGGTTGTTGAAGCTAAACAAGCGAGGCTCTAATTCCTGCATGCTGTAACCACAATGTGGACAGGCGAAGTTAGCCGAGAAGACTAAATTCGATAGCGTTGAGTCCGCTTCCATCGGTGCCACAATGGCAGTACCGCCGCTGAGTTCAAGGGCAGTTTCAAAAGATTCCGCGAGGCGCAACTCGAGGCCATCTCGCACTTTAATACGATCCACCACTACTTCGATGGTGTGCTTTTTCTGCAACTCGAGTTTAGGTGGATCGCTCAAATCACACAATTCGCCATCGATGCGTGCACGAATAAAGCCTTGTGCTGCCAGGTTATCAAGTACCTTGGTGTGTTCACCTTTGCGGTCTTGAATAATCGGCGCCAAAATCATGAGCTTTTCGCCTTCGGGTAGAGTCAGTACCTGATCGACCATTTGCGATACGGTTTGCGCCGCCAGCGCGACGTCGTGCGTCGGGCAGCGCGGTTCGCCGACGCGTGCGAACATCAAGCGCAGGTAGTCATAGATTTCGGTAATGGTGCCGACGGTAGAGCGTGGGTTGTGCGAGGTCGATTTCTGTTCGATGGAAATCGCCGGCGAGAGACCTTCGATACTATCGACGTCTGGCTTTTCCATCAGCGACAAAAACTGCCGCGCATAGGCCGATAGCGACTCGACATAACGGCGCTGCCCCTCGGCATAGAGCGTATCAAATGCCAGCGAAGACTTACCTGATCCCGACAAGCCAGTGATGACAATGAGCTTGTCGCGCGGGATAGTGAGCTGCAGATTCTTCAAGTTATGGGTGCGGGCTCCGCGTACTTCTATTGAGTCCATAGTTTTAACCTTTCACTCCGGTGGCGAAAATCAAACGAGTATTATCGCACAGCGACCACCTTCTGGTACAATCACTGGCGAATTTTCTTAGCTGTGATGAGTGACACATGTCCAATCCCTCGAACGAACAACGTCTTACCAAAGTAGAACGCCGCGCTTCGGGAGCTCTAGCTGCTGTCTTCGGACTACGCATGTTAGGGCTGTTTTTGATCATGCCGGTCATGGCTATTTACGGTAAGAACTATCCTGATTACACGCCATTGTTGGTCGGCCTCGCTATTGGCGCCTACGGTCTGACACAAGCATTGTTGCAGATTCCAATGGGCATGCTGTCAGATAAAATCGGGCGCCGTCCGATTATTGTCGGTGGCCTGCTGATTTTCGCAGTGGGAAGCTTAGTAGCCGCGTATGCAGACACTTTAGCTGGCGTTATAGTAGGTCGCGCGTTGCAGGGTACGGGTGCGATTGCTGCAGCTATTTTGGCGCTAGCAGCTGACATCACGCGCGACTCACAACGGCCGAAAGTCATGGCTATGATCGGCATGTGCATTGGCCTGTCATTCGCGCTAGCATTGATTTTAGGACCCTTACTGGGACCGGTCATAGGCATGTCAGGGCTGTTCTTGTTTACCGCCGTCAGTGCGCTGTTTGGACTGGTGGTGTTTTGGTTTTCGGTGCCGAAAGTTGAGCTGCGTGCCGCGCGCGGTGACTTGTTGCCGCAGCGTAGTGAATTGTGGCGCATTTTTAAACATCCGCAACTGGCGCGGTTAAATGCCGGTGTGTTTATTTTGCATTGTTTGCTCACCGCTTTTTTTGTAGTGGTGCCTACGCAGTTGGTGCAAGGTGGCTTAGCCAGTGAGCAACACGCCTGGCTTTATCTGCCAACCTTGCTAGGCTCGTTTGCGCTGATGATTCCGATGCTCATTATTGCGGAAAAGAAACGGCAGCAGCCTAACTTTTTCCGTGTTGCCATCGTCTTGCTCATTGCGGCCGTTACGGTTATTGCTTGGGCACAGGGCGGATGGCTGATTTATAGTTTGGCAATTGTCTTGTTTTTTACTGGCTTTAACTTCCTCGAAGCGACTTTGCCCTCGAGCTTGACGCGCTTTGCCCCAGCCGGCAGCAAGGGCAGTGCCAGTGGTGTCTATGCAACTGCCCAATTTGCCGGTGCCTTCGCTGGTGGTGCGGTCGGTGGTGGTCTGTTGCAAACGATGGGGTTGAATGGCGTTGTCGGCTTCGCCTTAATCCTGCTAGTATGCTGGTTACTGATTAGTTTTGGCATGCAGCCACCACCCCAGTGGCAGAATGTAAGCTTCCGTTTGCAAACGCTTGACCCCGAGCAGCGCAAGCGTCTGATTGAGCAGTTGGCCCAAGCCCAGGGTGTAGAAGAAGTTCGGCTCGTTGCGGAAGAGCAAACAGCGTATTTGAAAGTGCATAAAACTGACTACAATGAACAACAGATTACGGCGCTGATGAAGCCGTATTTAGCATAGGAAAGGAGTAGCTCATGGCCAAAGGTGGCATTAATAAAGTAATTCTTATCGGCAACTTAGGCGCTGATCCCGAGATCCGTTACACGCAGAATAATAATGCGATTGCCAACTTGTCGATTGCCACTAGCGAAACCTGGAAAGATAAGCAAACCGGCGAACCGCGTGAACAAACAGAATGGCACCGTTGTGTCGCCTACCGCCGACTCGCAGAAATTTGCGGTGAGTACCTGAAAAAAGGCTCAAAAGTTTATGTCGAAGGGCGTTTGCAAACGCGCAAATGGCAAGGCCAAGACGGCGTCGAGCGTTATACGACCGAAATCATTATCAACGATTTGCAGATGCTCGATGGTCGTCCGAGTGGCGGTCAAGGTGGCGGTGGCCAGTACCAGCAAGGTGGTGGTCAATACCAGCAAGGCGGTGGCCAACAACAGCAAGCACGCTCGCCGCAACCAGCAGGCGGTGCCGGCGGCTTTAACCAGCAACAACAGCAGCGTCCACCTGCACAACAACCGCAGCAGCAACAGAACAACGACCCGTTTGTCCCTGACCAAGACTTCGACGACGACATTCCATTCTAAGGAACTACTTTGTTAGCTAAATTCATCCTCAGTAGTTTGGCGGCGCTTGCGCTAGTGGCATGCGCTCCGCCAAAGGATGATATTGTTATCGCCGGCAATTCATGGCTCGGCGCCACGCCGTTTTATGCTTTTGAAGCAGTAAGTCCAGAGCAGATGCCAGACCGACTGCGTACGGTGATGTTGGTGTCTGATGTGAGCGTCATGCGCATGCTCGGTAACGGTGGCATCAGCGGCGCCTTTGTTACTCTTGATAACGCCTTGACCGCAAATACTCTTTCCGGCGGCGATTATTGTGTTGCCATGGTGATTGACCGCTCAACTGGCGCTGACGCAGTCGTCGCTCGGCCTGGCTGGCAGCCTGAATCTGGTGTGCCCATCCGCGTTGGGCTGGAGGACAGTACCATTGCGCGTTACATGTTAGAGCGTTGGCAGAACGCCGCGCAGCTTGACGGCGCTGATGTGCAACCTCAGGTATTGCTACCAACCCAACATTTGGCAGCAATGAAGACTCAATCAGTCGATGTCATTATTAGCTACGAGCCCTTCATTACCCGCTTAAAGCAGCTGAACGGAAGGGTTCTGTTTGACTCACGCGCAGACGATGTCGATGTGCTCGATGTTTTGATTGTGCGTAAAGAAGTATTTGCAGCAGAACCAAGGCAGATTATTGCGCTTCGTGAGCAAGTTTGGCCGCTTATCTTAGCGCGTATGCAAGAAGGTGAAGCAGCTTTCTGGTCGGCACTGAGTCAACTTAGCGGCCTTTCTGCAGATGCATTATCACGCACGCTTGCGGCAATCGAATTTGTGCCAATGGAACGCCAAGAAGAAGCTCTCGAACAGCTCATCACGACGGCGATGCCGGCAACGATTAACTATTTAATCGCCAACAATGTGCATGATCACGTCGAGCCGCTTAGCATTTGCGAGGCGCGGCAATGAGATACCTGCCGTGGCATCAGCGACTCAGCACTCAGCTGACCTTACCCATGTTATTTGCGGTTTTTGCTATCTTTGCTGGGTTGACTTACTTCTTATTGAGCGCTCAGCAAGAAAACGCGTTGCGCTCGGCGTATCTCGACCTAGCCAGTAGTCTGTCCGTCGAGCAAGGCTCATTCAATCGTATGTACAGTTCGGATCGTATTTCGGCAGTGCCAGAGCTCATCAGCGAAATGCATGTTCACCCACGTGTCGATAATGCCGTAATTGTCGATAGCGAGGGAAATTATGTTTGGCGTTACGACCCAAACGTCATTAACGGCAAGCTTGAACGCTTCTATCAAGAATTGGACAAACAACTATTAGCTGACGTTACAAAGAGCGGCGAAACCCTGATTGAATATCACCCCGAGCATGACCACTTCGTTGCGATTGCGCCAATACTGCGGGGGCGCAGCGTCACGCAAGAAATTGCACGTAACCTATTAATTGTCGAATATCGCCATAGCCATGGTTGGTATAACATCGAATCTTTACCTTTGTGGCCATTGATTCTGTTGGTTTTTCTGTTGGCAGTAGTAGGGATAGGTTTATGGCTCGCGTTGCAGAAATTCGCTGCTCGGCCAGCTGAGCAATTAGTCACTGCGGTCCGTCAATATGGCGCAGGACAACCCATTACTGGCAAACTGCCCTACAGCATGCCGAACGAGTTTGGCTTCCTCGCGCGACAGCTTCGGCTTGCGGTTCGCGATCGCAGTGAGCGTGAGCAGAAACTAGCGAAGCTCTCAACCGCGGTAGAGCAAGCCAACGATAGTATTGTCATCACTGATTTAAGCGGGGCGATTGAGTACGTCAACCCGGCGTTTGAACGTATTTCTGGCTACACCAAGGAAGAAGTCATTGGGCGTAATCCGCGCATTTTAAGCTCAGGACGAACGCCTGCTGAAACTTATCAAGAGATGTGGGACTCGCTCGTCGCTGGGCGAACTTGGCAAGGTGAACTTTATAACTTGACCAAAGACGGTGAAGAATTTCGCGAGTGGGCGACGATTTCGCCGTTGCGCAATGAGCAGGGGGTGATCACCCACTATTTAGGCAGTAAACTGAATATTACTGAGCGCGTCGAAGCGGAAGCGCGCATTGAGCACCTCGCTTATTTCGATACCTTGACCGATCTTCCTAACCGCATTAGCTGTGTGAGTTTTCTAACCGAATCGCTGAAACAGCATCAACCTGGTCATAATGCTGCTGCTGTGCTGTTTGACCTTGACGGCCTGCAGCGCATTAATGATGTGCGAGGCTTCCGCTTTGGTGATGAAATCCTCTGTGAAATCGCCAAGCGTTTTCGCGGATTATTACATGATGAGCCACGTGCATTCCTCGCAAATTTAGGTGGTGACTTATTTGCCGTGATGCTGCCAGCGCGAGACCTTAATGCCGATGCACTGTTGCAAGACGTACAAACGTTCGTGAAGTTGGTGTTATCGGAGGTTGCGCAACCCATTTCGGTGCAAGGTGAACGCGTTTCCGTGACTGCCAGTGCTGGTATCGTCATTTACAACAATAAAGCTGAGTCGGCCGATGCGGTTATTCGTCACGCCGAGACTGCAGTGCACACGGCTAAAGCGGCGGGTGGCAACCAGACCGCTGTTTATGATACGTCCTATAGTCAACAATTGGAGCGGCGTTACGACATCGAGCGCGAATTGCGCCACGCAATTGAAACTGACGGCTTAGCACTATACCTTCAACCGCAGGTTAACGCGCAGGGTCAAGCTATCGGCGCTGAAGTATTGGTCCGCTGGCAGCATCCAGAGCGAGGCATGATTTCACCAGCAGAGTTTATTCCAACCGCAGAACAGACTGACTTGATTGTTGATTTGGGTAAATGGATTCTGCGTGAGGCGTTACAGCTGCTTAAGCAACTACCGGCACCGCTTACCTTGGCAATCAATATCAGTCCACGCCAGTTCCGTAAATTCGATTTTGTTTATTGTATTGAGCAAGAATTACAAGCTAGTGGCGCTGATCCTCAGCGGCTTATTCTTGAAATTACCGAAAACCTCTTTGTTGAGGATATGACTGACATCATCGAGAAAATGCGTGCGCTACGTGAGACGGGTGTGCAGTTTTCCATCGATGATTTTGGTACGGGTTATTCATCCCTGTCCTATTTACAAAAATTACCGATTCAAGAGTTAAAAATTGACCGTTCGTTCGTCAACGAGATTGCTGTGAGTGAGCAACAGGCGATTATCGATTCGGTGATCGCCATCGCCCAGAATCTTAAACTGCGCATTGTCGCCGAGGGAGTTGAGACCGAAGCGCAAGCGCAATACCTTGCCAGCCACGAAAAAAATATCGTGTTGCAAGGTTATTTGTTCGGCAAGCCAGAACCGGCAGCAAATTTCTTCGCAAAACAGCATGCCGCTAGCGATTCAAAAAATACCGACTAAACTTGAGGCGATTTTGACCCTAAGGAGTCGTTATGCGTATTCTGAATTTACTCATCTTATCGACTTTTAGGAGTTTGCTGTAGACCTACTAACAGTAGCGTTCTGATTATTACGACTCTACTAGCCGACGTAAATAAAGCACTATTCGACCTCCGTAATTCACTCTTAAATTGTAAAAAAGTTGTATTTTTGTGTGTATTAATTATACTTAATGCGTTTTTTTTGTTATGTGTAATATGTTTTTATAAATACAGGGATTTTGTTTATGAAAAAGGCATTATTGTTCATGGTTTTAAGTGTTATAAGCCACCTGATGATTGGTAGGGCTGAGGCGTTGCAGGATACTCAGGATACGTCCCCTTATGGTTTTTCATATATTGATCATCATGGTCAATTTAGGTTTATTAATGTGAATGATGAGGCTAGTTCCTTCATTGTGCATCCTGATTACGACAATGACTTGATGACTTTCACTTTTAATGATGGAAGCTTCTTTGTTCTGAATCAATTCACAGATGAAATCGTGTATTTCAATCCCTATACCAACAGTTTGCAATTTGGTATGTATGGCGTTCAATCGCAATTCAACTTGACAGACGGAGCTAACAGTGCGCTCCTAAGTTATGCCAATCATTATCCGTACCTATCTCAGGGAGAAGCCCCTACAGACCCATTTTGCCATGTACAAGTTCGTCCAGGCATGCCGTGTCCTCCAGAAATAGGTATAGATTCATTTTCGGATACTATGAATACACAAACCTCGTCATTCTGTATTGTTGTCGAAGCCCGAAGTGCTTATCCATATGATGGTTCAGCAACCCTTGAGCAATGCTCAAGAGCGGAGCGTTATTTGAACCTAGCTACGATTGCCAGCGGAATCGCTGCATGCGCTGCGACGACTGGTATTGGCTGCGTTGTCGCAGCGGCTGCTGCTTCTGCCAGTCATATGTCCTTTCAGTCTAGAATAAACGCATGTCTTGCATCATTCAACCAAACACAGTTAGAGCTAGAAGCGTGTGCACTGGAGCTGAATGATGAGGACGAAAATCAAGGCGGTGGAAGTCTCGCGCCGGGAGCTGTTACGACTCCTAGCAGTGATCCTTTAGTTGACCTCGCATGGGACCAGCTTTACCGTTGTACTACAGCAACCACTAGTAGCCCATTTACGAACCCTACTTCTCACGTTGTTTGTTTTCCAATCTAAAGGAAGTACTTTTTATGCTTAGTCTAAATAGTTCTACTTTTAAGAAAATGATGCATAGAACAATTGTGGGTGCTGTGTTGGTGATGGCGTGCGCTGTTGTCTTACCACCGCTGATAAAAGGACCTTCCGACGACGCGCCTTATGCGAACATACCCAGTACAGGTCTCCTGCTAGCAATCCTGGCGTTGGTATTTTTCGTCTCTAAGGTATCTAGAAAATTCGTACTGCAAGAGTCAGCAAAAATAAAATACGTTTCGACAAAGTTCGTCTCGCTGACGCCGGACGCTAGACGCAAGCGGCTTATGGAAGCTCTGATAGTATGTGGCCTAGCCGTGCCGGTTTTTTTGTTCATACTGCTGTCTTCGCAGGAGCCATCACCACTCCTACTTTTGCTAATACCGATCGTTATTGTTGCTTTTTCCTTCTATGCTACGTTGATCCCTGCGCTGTTTAATTCTGCAGAATTCAGAGAAGAGACTATAGAGCTTGACGGGGTGCAAACCGGCAAGGTGATCATTCCCTTTGATCGGCTCTTGGCAGTCGAGCAAAAGCGCAGTTGGGTCAGTGTGTTTAGTTTTGATCC
The DNA here is from genome assembly GCF_000753735.1 of Pseudidiomarina atlantica. GTDB lineage: Bacteria > Pseudomonadota > Gammaproteobacteria > Enterobacterales > Alteromonadaceae > Pseudidiomarina > Pseudidiomarina atlantica. The sequence goes on from NZ_JPIN01000005.1 coordinate 12,027, forward strand.
GCAGGGCGATCTACTTGTGGTAACAGCTGAAGACGCTGAGGGTCAGCCACAAGAACACCGTATTCGCTTGTTAAGAGGCATGGTTCACCGGGAACTTTTTATCGGAATGCTCAAAGACAAGTGTTAGCAGGCTGTAGAAGCAGGTCCAGACCGATAAACAGTCTGGACTTGTCTGCGAAATGATTACTCAGAGATTTGGTGTTGCGCGGCAAGGGTATCGAAATACTGCAACGCTTGCTTGGCATAAGCACGTTTTGCCAAGTAATCGCCCGGGAAGAAGTTTTTCTTAAAGCCATAGGCGACGATATCTTTCAAACGTTTCAATGGAATATCTGCCGTTTGCAGCGCAAGCTCGTATTCGTTGGTGACCGTGGTCCGCGAGACCAAACGGTTGTCGGTACAAATCACGGTGGCGAGACGATTCGCGTACATGTGTTTAAAGTTGTGGTTGCGAACATCGCCAATCGCCGGATTGGTTTGCAAGTTACTGGTAATGCAGACTTCGATCGCGATACGGCGATCAGCAATAAACGAAGCCAACTTACTGGCGTAACCGCTTTTGTCTTCAATGCTCTCGTCCTGAATCATATCTGGTGAAAACAATGAATAACCATGCCCTAAGCGATCGGCATAGCACTGCGTGAGCGCTTCAAAAATGCTTTCGGCACCGTACGCTTCACCGGCATGCACAGTTTTCAGCAAGAAGTTCTGGTGGGCGTATTCGTAGACTTCTTTAAAATCATGCGCAGGATAGCCCATTTCTTGTCCAGCAATATCCAAGCCGACAATCGGTAGGCCTTCTTCATCGCGCAAACGGATGCTGGCGCGAATCATTTCCATGGCGGCAATTTTGATAACCTGTTTGGGTTCGTGATCGCGCAGCGTCTGGAACAACTGGGTGTAGTAAGGTGAAAAACCTTTTTTACCAAACATGCGCATCGCACAGTTGATAATGCCGTAGTGAAACGGAGGTTTGTTGCCATCACGTACTTCGGCTTGCTGGTTATACTCGTCTTGGGCGCGCTTGAGGCCATCGTTGACGGTATGCATGACACGGTCAAAGTCGATGCCGCGGCTGGGGTCCATCATCAGCTGAGGAGCAAAGCGCACTTCTATATAGATAACGCCTTCGGCCAAGTTATCCATTGCTAGTTCGTACGCGGCTTGCTCAAGGTTTTCCATGTCACGTAACACTGCGCAGGTATATTGAAAGCCATTGAGGTATTCGCCTAAATCGTTATAGCTTTCTTTAAAGACTTGCTCGTATAGCCCATCGACAGTGTAAGAAGGCAGCTCAACACCACTGCGTTTTGCCATCTCGATAAGTCCAGCGGGCCGCAAACTACCATCTAAGTGCAAGTGCAAGTCAGCTTTCGGCATCGCTTTAAGAAAATCATTTGAATAACGCTGTGACATATCGACTCCTTCAGTGAATTTGCGCAATTATAGCAACAATCGCCTTTGCATTCAGCGCTTAAAGTCAGTATAAAACTGGCAGTACTCATCATTCGATATTGATAACCATGGCTTCACTTTATTTTACTTATTCAGCGATGAATGCGGGCAAGAGCACGTCGTTGTTGCAGGTTGCGCATAACTACGAAGAGCGCGATCAACGCGTGTTACTTCTCACTCCAGCGATTGATGATCGGGCAGGTAAAGGCAAAATAGCATCGCGACTCGGGATAGATAGAGGCGCGTTAGCATTTACCTCAAGCACCGACTTATCAGCACTGATTAAAGCGCGCCACCAACAACAACCGATTGATTGTGTGTTGATTGACGAGGCACAGTTTTTGACTGAACCACAAGTTTGGCAGTTGACCGATGTTGTTGATCGGGTCGACATCCCAGTGATGTGTTACGGTATTCGAACCGATGCCTTCGGCCAAGCCTTTCCAGGTAGCGCAGTTTTGTTGGCCGTCGCCGATAAAGTGAGTGAAATGAAAACCATCTGCCACTGTGGGCGCAAAGCCACGATGAACCTACGCATTGACGAAAACGGTGAAGCGGTGAAAGTCGGCGAACAAATCGCTATCGGTGGCAATGATCGTTACATTTCCTGTTGTCGTAGACATTGGAAAGAAAAGCTCGGCCTTTAAGCAATTTTTTATTTTAAATTTAACCAATTGTCACACATGGAAAGTGTAACTTCTCTGCTATGCTGAAAGTGTCAACTTAAAGCTGGAGTTCGCATGGGGTCAGTGCCGTTACCCGATAATGAAACTGAACGTTTACAACTGTTGCACGAGCTCGACTTGCTCGACAGCGGTAGTGATGAATTATTGGATCGGATTACGCGGTTGGTTAAGGAACTATTTGCCGCGGACATCGCGCTGATTAGCTTAGTCGACGAACACCGACAATGGTTCAAATCTAAAGTTGGTTTTGCCGAGCAGGAAACGCCGCGCAATATCTCTTTTTGCACCCATGTCGTGGCCTCTGGTGAGACGCTGTTGGTCGATGATGCGACACAAGACCCACGTTTTGTTGATAACCCAGTAGTCACAGCAGAAAATGGTATTCGATCCTATGTCGGTGCGCCCTTAACGCTTTATGATGAATACCATCTAGGTACGCTTTGTGTCATCTCGTCGAAAACCAATCACTTCCCAGCTGGCACTAAGCGCGTGCTAGAGCTTTTGGCTGACTGGGTTTCGACGACGATCACCGATCATTATGAACTCAATAATTACCTCGCAGAGCGCGATGTGCTAGCGCAAGGCCCAGTATGTGCGGTGGTGTGGCGCATCGAGCCTAAAGTTCAGCTGAGTTACGTTGCTGATAACGCAATCCGGGTGTTGGGTTATGAGCCTGCCTATTTACTGCGTGATGATGTCAGCCACGAGAGCATCGTACATCCAGATGACCGTGAAGAGCTACTTGCGCGGATGCAACGTTTGATCGATGGCGAGCAAGCCTACTTAGAAATGGATTATCGGGTTTTGCTTCCTGAACCCAAAGCACAGGGGTCGCGTTGGGTGCATCATTTCGCCCGCGCAGACCACGATAAGCAAGGCAATGTCATTCGCATCCGTGGCTATTTACTGGATGACAGCAAAGGCAAAAACCTTGAACTAGAACTACTTGAAAGTAACAAGAACTTTGAGCTCGCTCTTGCCGCAGGAGAGTTTTTTACTTGGTCGTGGTTCATTCCCGACGATCAACTAATGGTGAGCCACGCTTGGTCGTTACTGTTAGGCTACGACGCCCAAAAAGAAGATGAAATCGATTGGCAGTCCCTACTCCATCCTGACGACAAAAACGCGTTACGGACGCAGTTAAAAGCACACCTGCATGGTGATACTGAGCGCTTTGATGTCCGTTTTCGATTACGCCATGTCGATGGTCACTATGTTTGGATTCATAGTGTCGGGCGTCTTGTTGAGCGTGCTCATGACGGCAAACCGGTACGGATGAGTGGGATTCACCATGATATTTCTGCACAAGTTGAAAATGAAGCATCTTTGGCACAGCAAACCGCGGTTCTAGAACTCGTCTCGCATGTGCAGCATGAATTCATGCTGGCGAAAAACTTTAGTGATGTGACCGACTACGCGTTACCGAAGCTTATGCAGATGACCGCTAGTGCTTTCGGTTTGGTCGGTGAACTACCTCCACAGTCGCATCGGCGCGATATGCTGCAAATTCATGGACTCGAGGTACTAGGTGAAGACAACGCTAATAGTGAATATCACAAACTAATTCAGCAAGGGTTAGAGGTTGTGGTAAGTGGCGATGTGGTTCGAAATGTGTTGTTGCGCGGTGAACCCGAGTTTTGTCATCTGCCAGTTTCACGCTTAGAGATGAGTTTTACCCCGGTAACGATTCCGGAACTGCGCAACGCACTGGCCTTGCCGCTCTATTTTAAACACGATGTTGTGGGGCTCCTGGTGCTGGGCAATAGCACAGAAGGTTACCTGCGTTGGCACTTAAATTTGTTGCGACCGATGCTCGATACCTTGGGAACTTTAATGCACATGCGCCGGCTTGATGAGGAGCGTCAATATGCGCTGGAAGAGCTGCGGCGTATGGCGAGTGTGGATGAGTTAACTGGGGTCGCTAATCGGCGAGTATTTTGGCACGCGATGGAAGAGCGTTATGAAGAGTTTATGCGTTATCAAGTGGCAATGAGTGTCGCTGTTATCGATCTAGACCACTTCAAATCGGTCAATGATACCTATGGCCATGCGGCAGGTGATGAGGTGCTGCGAGAATTTGCCAAACGCTGCAAAGCACAATTGCGTGATCTTGATTTGATCGGGCGGCTGGGTGGCGAAGAATTTGCCGTTCTCTTGCCTTATAGTGATGTGACCGAAGCTAGCAAAGCTATCGAACGCTTGCGCGAACATGTTGCTGCGACTCCAGTTACTCATGATGATAAGCAAATCGCGATATCCTTAAGCGCCGGAGTTACCCAATTACGCAGCACAGACGCTAAATTAGATGATTGGATGGCGCGCGCCGATGAAGCTCTTTATCAAGCGAAAGAAAGCGGGCGTAATCAAATTGTTGTAGTTCCTGAACCGAACTAATTCTGTATAATAAGCGGGCACTTTTACCCGCAGATGAATACGAGGCCGTAATGCAAGAACTCACGATTCCACGCCCTGATGACTGGCATCTTCACCTACGCGATGGCGATTTGTTAGCAACGACTGTGCCAGCGACTGCGAGCGTGTTCGGACGTGCTGTCATCATGCCGAATCTGGTACCACCAGTGACCACAGTGGATCAGGCGATGGCTTATCGTGAGCGGATTCTTAAGCAAGTACCGGCAAGCAGTGATTTTCGTCCGTTGATGGCACTGTATCTGACGCAAAATACAGCAATTGAAACGGTAGTTGCAGCGGCCGAAAATCCCGAGGTTATCGGTTTCAAACTCTACCCATCTGGCGCGACCACCAATTCCGACGCCGGCGTGACCGATATTGAAGCACTCGATGCAGTATTTGCGAAAATGGCGGAGTTGCAGGTACCGCTGTTAGTCCATGGCGAGGTAACAGCGGCAGAAATCGATATTTTTGACCGCGAAAAAGTGTTTATTGACACTAAGTTACGCCCATTAATGGCGCGCCATCCGCAGTTAAAACTCATTCTTGAACACATTACCACTGCCGATGCAGTCGATTTTGTCGAGAGCATGGGCGATAACGTTGCCGCGACCATTACACCGCAGCACTTATTGATGAACCGTAATGATTTACTGGTAGGCGGTGTACGTCCGCATAACTATTGTTTGCCAATCTTGAAGCGACGTGAACACCAACTGGCGCTGCGTAAAGCGGCAGTGTCGGGCAATCCTAAATTCTTTTTAGGCACAGACTCGGCGCCCCATGCACAGGACAAAAAAGAAGCTGCCTGTGGTTGCGCCGGTTGTTATTCGGCGCCGGCTGCATTGCAACTGTACGCAGAGTTCTTTGAGCAGATGCAGGCACTTGATAAGTTGGCTGATTTCGCCAGCCATTTTGGTGCAGACTTTTATGGGTATCCGCGCGCGACTGAGCAAGTCACTTTGCAGCGCGCCGAGTGGCAGGTTCCTGCGCTTGTGGATACCGCAATAGGACCCATGGTGCCCTATTGGGCAAGCATGAAGTTGAATTGGCAACTCATTGAGAAGTAAACAAAATTAAAACACGAGAACATGCGCTTTTGCAGTGCTTGTTTTTCCGGCGAAAAGTGTCAAACTTGCGTTAAGAAAAGCGTCCAGTACCTAATAAAAATTATAACGAAGCAGGGACAGTGATTTGTTAAATCTTTTTCGTGCGCGTGCAAACAGTCCTTATACCGTGGTGTTCGGCATTTGCCGCACTAAGGTGAATATCGTTGTGGTTGAGAATGCGAATTCTCAGCCGAGTTTAGTGGTATCTGACGAATGTGCCGTGAGTGGCGATGATATTGCCGCAGCCATGCGCAAATTAAGTCATGACTATCAAAAATATTGCCGCCATCATCCCCGCCTTGCGTTAGTGCTTGGTGCTGGGTTGTATCAAAGCGTCACCCTCGATCGTCCGCAATTAAGTGATGCTGAACTGAGCGCAAGTCTACGTTATCAGCTTAGCGACCTTGTTACTTTTGACACTGAAGACTGTATCGCTGACTACTACGAGTTGCCTACGCAAGTTCAAGGGCAGCATAAGATTCATGCTATCGCGACCAGTCGCAAGCAACTTGAACCCTTGCTGCAGGTAGCGCACGAATTAAGTGACCAGCTGCAGGGTGTTTTTGCCGAAGAGCAAGCGCTTGCCACCGTTTTAGAAAATCTGAATGAACCTGCCGCACTGGTTTATCAACAACCACACCAAGCAGCATTAGTGCAGGTCTACAATAATGGTGAATTGCAGGTGAACCGCGCAGTACGCTCTCTCGAAAAGCTCAGTGAGTTAAGCATCGAAGAGATCCGCATGGGCGGCTTGCAGCCATTGAGTGTTGAAATTCAGCGTTCGGCGGACTATTTCGAGCGGCAATTGCGACAGCGCCCCGTTGCTAGTGTCTATCTCGCGTTGCCGCTACCGAAGCAGCAAGAAGTGCTAGAGCGCTTACATGAAGATTTAGGCTTTGAGATTGCTTGGGCGACCTATCCGAGCTGGGCGCAAGAACTCGCGACCGGCGATTATAGTGATTTTCCCGCGCTCGGTGGCGCACTCTTAGCACAGCAAAATGATGCGCAGGAGGCTTCCTCATGAAACGCATCGCTAATTTATATGTTGCAGAACTTCGACCCAGCCGCGAATGGTTAACCTTGCGCCGGTTGTTGGCTATTAATGTGAGTCTATTAGTGGTATTTGTCGTGGCTTGGGTGGTCGCGCAAGTAGTGGTGAGCCAGCAGCAAAGCACTAGTATCGAACTTGGCAACACCACCACTGCCGTGGAAGCTCAGCTCCAGCAACGGCAGAGCGAACTCGATAATGCGCTGAATGATCCCGAGCTCAATAACGCATTAGCGGAAACCCAGCAAGTGTTTGTGCTGCGCCAGCGCTTGCTCGAGCAAATGCAGCAGTTTACCCAGCAGAATCAGCAAAATTACTCGCAACTGTTAATCGATCTTGCTGCAGCCGACCAAGAGGCGATTTGGTTGCAACGTATCTATGTCAACGACAATGCGCTGAGCCTTGAAGGGCATACGTTGCAACCGCAGCAATTACCGAGCTGGTTGGCGAGTTTCAGCGGTTACACGAGTTTGCAGCAGCGGCCGTTTGGGGTGTTTGAACTGCGCGACGAAGGTGAGCAGGGATTGCGCTTTGTCGTCGGTCACACTCAAGACAGCCGAATTATGTCTAGCACTGCTGGAGGGAGCAACCCATGACTCAGTGGCAGCAGATGCAACAAAAATTTGTTGAATTACCGCTGAACCGGCGCAAATTTTGGCTGGTGCTGAGTGTGGTGTTCGTCTGCTATTTGGGGCTTTACGTGTTGTTGCTACCCCAATGGCAAAGTTTTCAGACCGAACAAGTCAAAATACAACAACAACAGCAACGTTTGAGTTTGCTCGAACAGCAATTAGAAGCGTTGGATATACGCCTGTCAGGTGACCCCAAAGCACCACTACGGCGCAAACTGGCTGATTTAGAAAGTCAGCTACAGCAGGTGAATCAGCGCTTACAAAATGAAACTAATTACGTCAGTGCGGCCGACAACCGTCGATTGTTGCAAGCTTTATTAGGGAGCGCCCGTGATCTCAGTGTGAAGTCAGCGCAAGCACTCCCAGCTGAACGTGTTTATGGTGATGGTGAAGCCACTGAAGGCGCAATTTACAAGCATCGTTTACAGTTAGTCGTACGCGGAAATTATCAGCAAGTTTTTGAGTACTTCCAACAACTTGAGCAACTACCATGGTCGTTTTACTGGCAACGCATGGATTATCAAGTGACCGAGTATCCGCAAGCTGAGGTGCTGCTCGAGATTTACACCCTAAGTTTGGAGCGTGACTATGTTGCAAGTTAGCCGGCAGATTGGCGTTACGATTGCGTTGTTTGCGGTAGCTACAGTAAGCAGCGCGCAACAATTAAAAGACCCAACGGCACCGCCGGAATACCGTCCGGCTGCGGTGAGCAATGCTGAGGCGGTGACTAACTTACGCTTACAATCAATTCAGTCAACTGCACAGGGCAATGTCGCAACCATTAATGGAACGCGCGTGCGTGCCGGTGACAGTTTGCCGCCCTTTACAATTCTAAAGATAACCATGGATCAAGTGACGGTCCGACACACCACCACCGGTGGTGAAATGCAACTCGTCATGTTTAGTGAGCGCCCGCTGGAAAGCGAGTCGTCCACGGGATCAGGGGGACAGAACTAATGCGCACAGGATTTATTTTTGCTTCGACTTTGTTGTTAGCCGCATGTGCTCAGCAACCGGATCGGCAACCGGTTGAGGCACAAGCGGCACTAGAAGTGCCAAAGACATCATCCACGACCGAGCGTCCACCGCTTCCTGAATCGGTACGCGCGACCCTGCGCCCTGATTTAGCCACCAGCGGTGAAGTAAGTGAACAGTTGCTGGCAGAGCCACGTTTCTCAGTAAACGCCAATGGCATCGATGCCCGCGACTTTTTTGCTGGCTTAGCGGCTGATACGCCCTACAACATTGTGGTTCACCCAGATGTTGCGGGTGCCATTACGGTCAGCTTAAAAGATGTCACTTTAGCTGAGACGCTAGAAGTCATCAGTGACATTTACGGTTACGACGTGCAACGTGACCGTCGGATGATTCGGGTATTTCCTTCTGGATTGCGCACTGAAACGATAGCACTGGATTATTTAGCACTGCAGCGCATGGGCTTATCGCAAACCAGCGTAAGCTCGGGCGGCGTCAAAGATAACGATGAGCAAAATAACCTCTACGGCGGCGGCACTAGTAACTACAACAACGCTTTGTTAGGCAATCAAGGTGGCGTTAGTAATCAGGGCAACTTAGGGCAGAGCGGCATGGGCGGTCTCAACAACGGCATGCAAACCAATGGCTCATCTATCTCCACCCAGTCGCAGACAGACTTGTGGGGTGATCTGAAAGAGACCATCGAAGGCGTAGTTGGCACCGGTGACGGACGCCGTGTGGTGGTATCACCACAAGCGGGTCTCGTTTCGATTACCGCATTGCCGAGTGAGTTGCGGGCCGCGCGCGAATTCCTTGCGTCTGCGCAAGAGCGTTTACAACGTCAGGTCATTTTGGAAGCGCGGATTGTCGAAGTTGCATTGAACGACAGTTATCAGCAGGGCATCAACTGGGGTGACTTGTTCAAACTTGGGAACGCCAGCGGTAGCATCGGCTTCTCTGGTGGTTCTGTCGACAATGAGAATGGCGTCTTTGGTGTATCGCTTGACGTAGGTGACTTCAGTGGGGTGCTGAATCTGTTGCAGAACCAGGGCAATGTGCAGGTGCTGTCAAACCCACGGGTGAGTGCGGCGAATAATCAAAAAGCCGTGATCAAAATTGGCGAAGATGAGTACTTCGTCACCGATGTATCGACCACGACAGTGACCGGAACCGCAACAACCTCGACCCCAAACATCGAGTTAACACCGTTTTTCTCGGGGATTTCTTTAGATATCACCCCGCAAATCAGTGATAACGGTGAGGTCATCTTACATGTGCATCCGTCGGTCGTTGAAACCTCGGAACAGAATAAAACCATTACGCTTAACCAAGAATCGTTCATTTTGCCACTAGCACAGAGCAATATTCGTGAAAGCGACACCATTGTTCGCGCACGCAATGGCGAAATCGTGGTGTTAGGCGGTTTGATGCAAACCAGCTACACCGATAGCGAATCCAAAGCACCGTTACTTGGCGATATCCCAGTAGTGGGCAATTTGTTCAAAAATCAGCGCCGCAGCGAACAGAAAAAAGAGTTGGTGATTCTGATCCGCCCAGTGGTCGTTGGTGTCGACACTTGGCAGCAAGAGTTGCAACGCTCGAGTGAGTTGTTGCGTGGCTGGTATAACGACTAATTACGCTTATGTATCAAACGCATTTTGGCCTCATAGAGTTACCTTTTACGCTGACTCCCAACACCAGTTTCTACTGCGATTTGGAGAGTCACCGTAACGCGTTTGAGGTATTAGTCACAGCCCTTGAGGCGGGTGAGGGCTTTATCAAAGTGGTAGGTGAAGTTGGCACCGGTAAAACGCTGTTGTGCCGCAAGTTGTTGAACGAACTGCCCGATCACTACGTTACTGCCTACATACCAAACCCGTACTTGACCCCCAGCGAAATGCGCGCACATATCGCCCGTGAGTTGCAAGTACAGATGCCCCAAGTGCGCAGTGAGCAATTACTGACCCAAGCCATCCAGGAACGGCTGGTTGAGATCAGCCGCGAAGGTAAGATGGCGGTCATCGTCGTCGATGAAGCGCAAGCGCTACCAAGCCATACTTTGGAAGCATTGCGATTGGTCTCTAACCTAGAGACAGAATCACGGAAGTTGCTGCATATCGTATTATTTGGTCAGCCAGAGCTCGATGAACGCTTGGCAACCCGTGAACATCGGCAATTACGCCAGCGCATCACTTTTAGCTACAACCTACAGGCGATGTCGATGACTGAACTAGCGCGTTATATTTCACATCGCTTGCATGTTGCCGGTTATCAAGGGCCTGCTTTGTTCTCGGCACGCGTGGTCAAGTTATTACATCAAGCGAGTCGTGGTGTGCCGCGCTTGGTCAATATTTTGTGCCATAAAGTGCTGCTACTTTGTTACGGTGAGGGTGTCTACCAGGTGAAACCTAAGCACGTGCGGCTCGCGGTGGCTGATACCGAAGACGTTAGCCTTGGCAAATCCCATTGGTGGTGGAGCCTAGTGAGTATTGCAGGTCTCGCTCTTGCGTTAGTGTGGAGTTGGCAGGCTGGTTGGCTAACGGAGTATTGGTCATGAGCGTGATTAACCGCATGTTGCGCGACCTCGACCAGCGCCAGAAAACTGAACACAAAGTTGCTGGCGCTCCGGCGGCTGCAGCGCCGACCCCGTTTCCGTGGGTATGGCTGCTCGGCGGTTTTGTCATCGCAGCGATAGCTGTGGTTGCGGTTGTGCTGATTTTGCAGCAGCGTGAGCCTATGGCTGAACCTGTCGCCGCTGAACCTGCTGTGGTTGAGCAACCGCCAGAGTCCGAGATCAAGGCTGCGGTGCCTGAACCCGAGGCGGAACCGTTAGTTGAGCCGGAGCTTGAGCCAACAACAACAGTGGCTGAGCTAGAGCCACAACCAACGCCAACTCCGGCGCCGGAAACACCAGCGGAGCCTGAACTCGCCGTCACTGAGCCAGCTCCGCCAGAGGCAACAGAAGAAGCCAAAGGCACTATGCAAGTCGAACAAGTGCAACTGAGCCCTGCTGAGTTGGCGGAAGTAAAATTAAAACAAGCGCGCGAAGCGATGCAAGCGGGAGAGCGAGAGCGTGCCGGAAGTTTATTCGAACAGGTCATCGCGCTGGCCCCGGAACATATTGATGCGCGTAGTGAGCTAGCTGCGTATTGGTACGGCCGCGGACGGATCAGCGATGCGCTCGCGGTACTTGAGCAAGGGCTGCAATTGCGTCCCCAGCAACCGCGTTGGTTACTGCTTTACGCGCGTATCCTGTTTAATGGTGCAGCCTACGGTAGCTTATTGAGTGTGCTCGAGCAGATGCCTTTGCAAGCCGCAGAGAGTGAAGAGTTGATGCAATTGCGGGCTGCGGCGGCCAATGAACAACAACAATTTAGCGCTGCGGCGCAAGATTACCAATGGCTAGCCGAACGCGAAAACGCTGCACGTTGGTGGTTAGCAGCTGCAGTTGCTTATGAAGACGCTGAACAGCCCGAACAGGCGCTGAACGCCTACCAACGAGCGTTGGCCAGCGATGATTTAAATGCGGATGGACGTCGCTACGCGGCGCAACGGTTACAAGTTTTGGGAGGTCAGTAACAATGCGCCCACGATTAAAAATGCGCCTAGGCGATTTGCTCGTTCAAGAGAGCATCATTACTGAACAGCAGTTAAAACAAGCGCTAGACGAGCAACGCACCAGTGGTCGGAAACTTGGGGTGACGCTGGTCGATCTCGGTTTCATTTCCGAACAAGAACTTCTCGAGTTTCTCGCGCGGCAATTGAGTCTTCCCCTTATCGATTTGGCCGAACGCAAAATTACCAGTGATGTCGCAAACTTGCTGCCAGAAGTTCAAGCACGCCGTCATCGTGCCTTGGTCATCGAAGCTGATGAGAGCTCCGCGCTAGTGGCGATGAGCGATCCTGCCGACCTAGCCGCAGTGGATGCCATCAGTCAGTTCTTGCAACCGCGCGAAGTGAACTTGGCGGTTGCGCCAGACCAGCAGTTGTTGGACGCTTTTGACAATCTTTATCGACGCACCAAAGACATTGCCCAGTTCGCCAGTCAGTTACAAACGGAGTACCAGAAAGACGAAGCAGTTGATTTGGCGGCGTTATCGATTGAAGACGAAAGCGACGATGCCACCGTAGCCAAATTATTGCAGTCAATATTTGCCGATGCTGTGCAAGTGCGCGCGTCGGATATCCACCTTGAGCCAGATGACCATGCCTTGCGCATTCGCATGCGGGTGGATGGCGTCCTGCAAGAAAACGTGCTGAAAGAAACTAATATTGCCAGCGCCTTGGTGTTGCGGCTGAAGCTAATGGCAGGCCTGGATATTTCTGAAAAGCGGCTACCGCAAGACGGCCGTTTTCATATTAAAGTGCGTGACCACGCGATTGATGTGCGGATGTCGACCATGCCGGTGCAATATGGTGAGTCGTGCGTCATGCGTTTGCTTGATCAGTCCGCCGGGATTTTGCAGCTCGAACAAACCGGTATTCCGGACACATTACTGAAACGCATCCGTGGCATTATTAATAAGCCTTATGGAATGTTGATTGTCACTGGACCTACCGGCTCTGGTAAAACCACGACACTTTACGGTGTGTTAAACGAACTCAACCGTTCAGAGAAGAAAATCATTACGGTTGAAGATCCAGTCGAATACCGTCTGCCACGTATTTCGCAAGTGCAGGTGAACAGCAAGATTGGATTAACGTTTTCGCGCGTGCTGCGCACCACTTTACGGCAAGACCCCGACATTATTATGGTGGGTGAGATGCGCGATGGTGAAACCGTAGAAATCGGTTTGCGAGGCGCCATTACCGGTCACTTAGTGCTAACCACGTTACACACGAATGATTCGATCACCAGTGCGTTGCGCTTGATTGATATGGGCGCAGCACCTTATTTGGTCGGTGCTGCAATGAAAGGGGTACTGGCCCAACGTTTGATTCGTAAAGTGTGCGAGAACTGTAAGGAACCAGCGCATATCGAGGCTGCCGATTTGGCATTGTTGCGACGCATGCGTCCAGAGTTACCAGAAGATGGTGCAGGTTTTGTTAAAGGCCGTGGCTGCCGTAATTGTAACGATACTGGCTATCGTGGTCGTATCGGGGTCTTTGAATTGCTCGAAATGAACGATGCCATGGTCAATGCGATGCGTGATGCCAACATGCGAGAGTTTGCGGCTGCGGCCAAGCAATCTCCGCATTATCGACCACTGGCACAGTCGGCACTCGACTATGCCTTACAGGGTGTCACTACGGTCGATGAAGTGTTGTTCTTAGCCGAGACAGTCGAAGAAGAGGACGACCCAACGGATATCGAATTAGATATTACCGCCGAGGGTGAACATGGCTGAGTTTGATTATCGCGGTCGCGATGCGAGTGGCGAGCTGGTAACCGGCGCCTTGGAAGCTAATTCCGAGCGAGCTGCTGCGGATACGTTGATTCGTCGTGGGGTGACGCCATTAACCATTGTCTTGCGCCAAGAAAAATCGGCGAAAGCCGGTTTTTCGTTGTTCGAAGAGAGCATTAATCTAGACGATCTCATCGTTTTCACACGACAGATGTATTCGTTAACCAAAGCTGGCATTCCAATTTTGCGTGCCATCGACGGGCTTGCAGAAAACAGTCCGAAAAAACGTATGCGGGCGGTACTGAAGGACGTTGGTGAACAATTAGAACGGGGCCGCGAATTATCGGCGGCCATGGCTGGACACCCGAAAGTGTTTCCACGCTTGCTGATTGCGGTAGTGCATGTCGGTGAAAACACCGGTCAGTTGGAAGAGGCATTTGAGCAGTTATCTGAATATTTAAGTAAAGAGCAGGACACTCGCAAACAAGTGAAATCAGCATTGCGCTACCCAATGTTTATTATTAGTGCCTTGGTTATCGCAATGTTCATTTTGAATATTTGGGTGATTCCAACCTTTGCGCGAATGTTCGAGCAGTTTGGCGCCGAGCTACCATTGCCGACTCGAATCTTGATTGGCACCTCTGACTTTTTCGTAAGCTGGTGGCCCGCAATCATTATCGCAATGGTGCTAGGTTGGATTGGTTTTAAACGCTTTACCACGAGTAATGACGGCCGCCTGATATGGGATCGTTGGAAAACGCGCATGCCGGTCTTTGGTGATTTAGTGAAACGCAGTTTGCTATCGCGCTTTTCGCGCAGCTTTGCGGTGATGTTACGCGCTGGCGTACCCTTGACCCAGTCATTGCATTTAGTCGCAGATGCTGTAGATAACTATTGGATGGCCGAGCGCATCGAAGATATGCGCCGCACCATCGAGCGAGGTGAGGGGCTAACCCGAGCCGCGCAAGGCACGCAGCTATTTACCCCGCTGGTCATGCAAATGATAAATGTTGGCGAAGAAACCGGCCGCGTTGACGAACTCTTGAATGAAGTCGCCGACTATTATGAACGCGAAGTAGATTATGATCTGAAAAGTTTAACAGCCCGTATCGAGCCGATTATGTTGGTAATCGTTGCGGTAATGGTGGCCATTATGGCACTCGGCATATTTACACCGATGTGGGATATGATGGATGCTTATAAAGGTCGCTAACAACAAACTGGCTATACAGACACTGCTGACGATGAGGAACAACACTATGAATGCCCAACAAACCAAGCAGCAGCGCGGTTTTACCCTAATTGAACTGATTATTGTGATTGTCATTCTGGGGCTGTTGGCAGCATCAGCGCTGCCGCGCTTTACTCGCGTCAGTGCAGACGCCGAAGATGCAGCCGTAGAGGGCGTAGCAGGTGGTTTTGCCAGTGCGGTTAGTCTAGTACGTGCGGAATGGGAATTACGGGGTCGACCGCAGGGCAACACCGATGGCTCAGGAGCCGTGGTCGTTATGGATGGTGTACCCGTCAATGTCGACGGTAATACCGGCTACCCAGTCAGTGGCAACAACAATAGTGAAGCACACGATCAAAACATGAGTAGCGAAGATTGCCGCACCATCATGCAAGCAATCTTACAAGGCGCGCCAACTGCCACCAGTAATTTTGGCTTACTTGGCGAAAACCGCTACTATGTCGCCCGCGAAAACAATGGTACCAATGATATTTGTGTCTATTTTCTCGCCAATACGATTCAGAATTTAGCGTCAGCGCCAACAGGTAATGATTATTTGAGCGTTGGCAACGTATTTGTTTATAACCCGCGTACTGGCGGAGTAAGCATTTTCAGCAATAACTAAGAAAAGGAAGAGCAAAATGTCAATCGTTAAAGCACGCCAAAACGGCTTTACTTTGATCGAGCTCATTATTGTGATTGTGGTGCTTGGTATACTAGCTGTGACTGCTGCACCGCAGTTTATCAATTTCTCGAGTGATGCGCGCGAGAGCGCGTTACGTGGCTTGCAAGCAAGCATGAAGTCAGCTGTTGAGCTTGGCTACGCTAAAGCAGCCATCGAAAACAAGTTATCTGGTGAAGCGACCATTACCGCTGCAGACGGCACAAGCATTGCGTTAGCTAACGGCTATCCCAAAGCCAGTGCAGTGCAAGCGGCCGCCGGCGCCTCATCAGACTTCGTATTCGCTGAGCAAACTGCCGGTGTTTACACCGGTGGTTCGCCATCGAATGGTACCTATGTCGGCACCTTTGCAAGTCTAATAGATGGTACGGTAAGTGCTGCAGTCATAGCTGCAACAAACTGCTACATTACCTATACTGACAACGCAGACGACACCGGCAAGCCAACGCCAACGGTAACTGTGAGTGGTTGCTAGTTTTATAAATCATGGAGAACGCAATATGAAACAACAAAAGGGTTTTACCTTAATTGAATTAATTATCGTGATCGTTGTATTAGGTATCCTTGCGGTTACTGCAGCGCCACAATTCATCAACTTCCAATCTGACGCCCGTGCCTCAACCGTAGAAGGCGCTAAAGCTTCAGTGCAAGGCGCAATGCAACTCGTCTACGCCAAGTCTCTTATCGAAGGTGAAGAGAATAGCGCAACAGCTTCTGTAGAAACAGAAAATGGCGTTGTTTCAACAGTCTATGGTTACCCTGCCTATGAAGCTGACGCTAACGATGCAAATGCAGATGGAGGAATCGCCCTAGCCGCAGGTTTGAATGTTGATGCAACGACTGGAGAGTGGGTCGTATCTGGTTCTGGTCCAATCCAAATTCGCCCAGCAAGCGCAGACGCAACAGCAGATTGCTATGTTGAATACACTGAAGCATCAGCAACTTCTCCAGCCAAAGTAACTTCTAATACTGACAACTGCTGAGATTAGCAAATTTTCAAAAATGAAAAGGGCGCCAAGGCGCCCTTTTTCATATCCTTGATCTCTTCGAACAGCAAACAGCGAATAGCTAATAGCTAACGGCGAAGCACCCAACTCGCATTCGCGCACCCCTAACGAACAACGACTAACGAATAACGCTCACCAACCCCGAACAGCACCGCGCACGAATCCCGAACCCGAACCCCGAACCATCAATTCACTTCCTTCCAAAACAACACCCGCGAATTCCCTCGATACTGACCAAAGCCGCCAATCGCCCGTGGATCCAAATACATAGCTCCAGCCTCATCACGCCACTCGAACTCAAGCCATGCCGGAGCATCATATTCATATATAAATTCACCCGTATTGCCGGTGCCGGGCGCCAACCAACGTAGCGTATCAAACGGCAGAGCGCCATCGGTCAGTGTGCTGTCGCTGCCAGCGGCAACGGGCGTTAAGTTATTCGGGTCAGCAATCACATTTAAGCCAGCAACTAGCGCGCTAGAGCAACTATCATCGGTGTGGGTGACAAAGCGACTGCCGTCGAAATATTCAGCGTACAGTGGTACCGAAAGGTCTTCATTCTCTGGACCATAGGTATTTTCCAGTACTAAGCGGCCGTAACGGAGCTGTGCGGTGCCATTGAGCGGAGCAGCTGCTCCTGCCACAGCTGCCAAGGTAAGGTCGCTACCTGCAAAGTTACGGTTATCGATTTCACTTAGCACGCGCAGGCCCAGCTGCAAGCTCGCGAAGGGGCCATCGATATTGCCGTCTGGGTGGCGGTTAAAGCCCGCGTTGGCCGCATTAAACGTCATCACTCCTGCGGTCCAAGCTTGCTGCGCCGCTAAGTTGAGCAAACGGTCAGCAAAGCGATCGGTAGCAGTGTCAGCAGGTGCTAAATTGGCTGCCGCGAAGCCAACTTCTGCGGTGCCACTATAACCACTGGAATCATAGTTTTCGGTAATATTGCCGTCACTATCGACCGCGTAAAGCTCGTAGCTGACCGTCAGCGCTGGCTCGGACATATAAGTAAAGTCGCCGGCCACACAGCTATTCGCCACGGCCGAGGTGTTCAGCGCAAAACGGAAAGGTGCGAAGCGACCTACAGTCGCATTTTGCTTAGCAGCCACGTCGCCGGCACCCAAATAGCTATTGCCGTTCAAGCCGGGTGCGAGTTCGATGGTGCCGACGTCGAGCCAGCGTGCGCTGTCGGTGCGCAAGCTACCGGCTCGATTGGTATCTAACTGCCAGCCTTGGGTACCGACAAAATCGCTAGCTGGAGCGGTTGCGGTACTCGGATAGAGGGTTTGCACATAACTTGCTTGTGCTTCGGCAGCAGGTGTCTCGCGTCCGAAGTTGGGCGTCGCATCGCCATTCGCATTTTCAGCGGTAATGATGAGTGAGAAATTATCGCCGGCAGTGGCAAAGGCGCTGCCGCCGCTGGTCGTTGCGCTGACGGCTTGATTGGCGTTATCCACGGCAAAGAGCCGTAAGGTATGTGGTTTCACGACAAAGTCGTTCACGCTGGTACCGGTCAGGGTAATTGCTGGATCATCAATGACCGACTCATCTGCATTGGGCGCTTCGCTTAGGTTAACGCGACCATGCAAGCGCAGTGCGCCAACATCGGTATAGTTGGCAACTAAGGGCGCATTGCCGTTGGCGTCAAAGGTGACAGGGACATTGGCGTAACTAAGTGTTGCACCGGCATCATTGAGCGGCACATTAGCGCCATTCGCGATGAAGTTTTGACCCGCTTGGCAAGTCAGTGGATTGCGACAAGAGGTTGCCAGTTCAAGCACCTGTGCACCAGTAAGCCGCGCTTCGCAAGCTCCGGTCTGAGTGTTAGTTTCAACGGCGCGCGCGAGCACGTCAAAATCGGTACCGGCAAAGGACGGTGGAATGGCACTTAAGCCATCGTTGGCGGTAAAGATCAGCCCAGCAGTACGAAACTCAATTTCACAATTAGTCGTGGCGGTGCCCGCGCTGTCGTAACACTCGGTAGGATTTTGTGCCGCGGGAGCACCATTACTGAGGCTCACCGTAGTGGTACCGCCATCGACATAGCGTAGCCCTAAAGTACCTTGTCCGCCGGTAAAGCCAAGCACGCCACCATTGGCGAAAGTACTGCCGGTAGCAGAGCTCGATAAAGCAACCTCGGTGGCATCGGTGTAGCGACTTGCGCAACTCGCGTCCAGACAGGCGACGACTTGGACTGGTGCGGCAACGCAGCTAACGACCGATAGCGGATGCTGAATCCGGTAGTGATGGATGTCAGTTACCTCAGTGTCGCAACCAAATGCATCGCGCACCGCATCCTGAACAGCGTCAGTAAAGTTAATGGAGGTGTTGTTACCGATATCCACGGTGCCAGCGCTCAACACCGCTCCTTGTAGGTTACTATTGTTACCGAAGGTGATGTCATTGGACGTATAAGGTGCATAGAGCACACCATTGAAGGTGTACGTGGTACTACCTTGGTTGTAGTTGCCGATCTCAAAGCTGGCACCATCATAGAGGTTGATCATTAGATTCTGGACAGCGCCCGTTGGGTTAAAAAAGAGGTTGTTCCCACCCGTTATACTGTCTTCGATGAAAATGCGTACCGGACCTGCTGGGGCGATAGCGATAGTTGAGTCGTTGTTCAGTGAGATGGTGCGGACAAAGTAATCGCCCGGACCTAAGGTTAGGGTTTGTGACTGTGGTCCAAAGTTGATGCTATCGATTTGATAGGTGCCACCGCCAGTAAGACTGGCACTCGCGTTGTTACCACTGAGGTTAATTTCGTTATAAGTACCAGGGCCGAGGTTCGCAGGGTTGGTAAATGAGTTTCCCCCGTTAAAGCTTGGAAATACATTCGGTGTCAGTGGTGGAAATTGAACCACGGCTTCTTCGACAACGCCTGTTGGAGTCGGGGTATTACCGTTGGTATTGTTTGGATCGTCGATTTCAGTGCCGTTGATCTCGGAATTATTGCCATAAGTGAAGCCGCTATCACCAATGACACCATAATCTACCAAATCGTTCAGCGCGTCACACTGCGTCGCGCCACCACCGCCTGAGCCAGTCTGACAACTTAGTGGCTGTGCACCATCAGAAGTGTCACAAAACGCTGTACCGCCGACAGAGTCAGTGTTGCCCGCGTTGTTGGTAATATTCACTGCCGTGGCGTCACCACCAATTTGACCCGCCCAATCAATTACGATATTGCCCGTTGCAATGGCGTTACCCGTGATAGTAGCGTTACTGGCTTCGAGGCGTATAAACCCAGCCGCGACATTGCCGTCAATGGTGTTGCCGGAACCAATGATTACATTCTCGTTGGCTGTCACATCACCTGTGAGCGTACTGTTCGATGGTGCTAGGGTGACGCGGTTGGCGCTTACCGAACCGTTCACGGTGCTGCCACTGGCTAAGTTAAATTCATTGTCGACGACGATCGGACCATTCAGACTCACTGGAGAGTTACTCTGTAAATTACCAGCGTTGATAGAGCCGGTGATTGAGCTTGAACTGCCAACGCTGAGATTGTTGGTAACATTCAAGTTGCCGGTTACCTGACTGTTAAACCCCAAGGTCAACTGTGTAGCACTGATAGGGCCCGTAATCGTATTGCTCGACACCAGTGAAACCTGTGGCGCGACAAGCGAACCTGTCACGTCCGTGTTGTTGTTTAACGTGATTTGGTTTTGACTATTCAAATTACCTTGAACTTGGTTATCACTGCCGAGGCTGATCTGACCCACGGCATTCAGATCGCCGAACATTTGCATAGTGCTATCAGAGCTAATCGAGCCGGTCGCGTTAATAGTGAGCGGGGTGTTGGCACCGAGGAATACTTGGGCATTCGATAGCCAGACGTTGCCGGTAACATTCACTTCGGCAATTTTGTCGAATACCAACACATCGTTCCATTGCAAAGTGAGGCCGTTGGGACATTGTGCAGGACTATTGCCTTTTTGACTGCAGCCTGGGGGCAAGTTCTTACGAAAATCGTAGGTAGCAGCTTGTGCACTGCCACTCAGTAGGATGAGCGCAAACGTTAGGCCATAAATAAACTTGTTATTCGATACCATCACTGGCCTCCAACAATAGCTGGCGGGAAAATTCGAAATCACCAGCGGCACATTGTGCGACTGCGAGGATGCGATAGTGGTCGCCGGTATAGGGTGCGCTTAACGATAAACGGTCGCAATAAACATTGATTTGGCAACGGTCGAGTCCGGTGGCCGCGAGGTTTTGCTGCAATACCAGAGCCTGCGGCGTGTTACTCGAGCGCGCAGGGCATAAACTACTATTCGCGGTGTTGCTCGACAGCGGGAATAACTGGGTGAGAAAAATTTCTGCAGCGCTGCGCGCGGCGGCCTCAGTGCGGGTACCGTAGACCTCGGTAATGGTGGTATCGCTACTATCGCGAATTAATTTCACCACAGTGAGGCCGATCAGTGCTAACACCACAATCACGAAGATAGCGATGGCAAGCGCCGCGCCTTGTTGCCGCGCTGCGGAATGAGGCATGCGATTAGGGCACATTAGGCAAATGAATCTCATGGTTGATTTGAATCCGCTCGTCAGTAACTGAGCCAACGCGCCAGTCGAGCAAGACTAAACTATTGCGCTGTAGCGAGGCCGGGCTGACCCGAAACGGCAGTTGCCCTGCAGCTAACTCATTGACCAAGGTGGTCATCATAACTTCAGCATTGCCCGCGCTACTGGTCAAACTGGCAGTATTGGGCTGGCTGGCGTTGTAACCGTAGTCGGCAAAACGCAACAGTCGTTGACTGGCTTCGTCGTAACACCAACTCACTGGCGTTGCACCGACAAAGTACCTGCGCCCAGGACTTTGCTGGCTAAACTCGGCATTTGCATCGGTAAATTCGATGTCGATGACCCCGGACTGGCCGCTCACCGCATTGATAGTTTGAATCTGCTGTCGCCGTGTACTGCTCGCGGCATAGATATGTGGCGCTTGAGTAGCGTAGACAAACAACCATTGGTTGACCAATGACGTTTCACTTTGCGGTTCAATCGCAATAAAACTGTCGCTGCCCGCCGCTAAGCCTTGGGGGAGTTCCAAATAGCGGCTGCTTGCCACTAAGGGAACGAATTCGATGCATGCGGTATTCACGCGAAGTGAACGAGGTACTACGTATTTAAGTTCGCGAGTGAGGCGCTCAATGGCGAAGCGTGATTCCGCAATAAGCTGTTGTCGCGCGCTGGTGTCGGCAAAAATTTGCGCCCCAAAACTGACATAGCCAAAGCTAAATAAACCCAAAATAGCGAGAATCACCATAACGATGACCAACTCTATTAGGGTGAAGCCATGCGCATGACGTTTGGCCATTAGTAGTTCCCCTTCACCACGGAGAATTCAAAGTTTTGCCCCAGCGGCGTAACTGTGGTTACCAAGACGCGTTTAAAAGCGCTGCGACCGACACCGCAGACGCCAAGCGCATCGCTATAACAAACGCTAACGGCAAAACCAAAGCCCGGATAACGTGCGGCGAGGCTATCACCCTCGGCAGTTGCGAGCGCAGGAAAAGTCACTTGTAGCTGGTGGTAATCATCGACATCATCAAAAGTGTCACGGGTTTCGGCGTCGGGACCAAAGTTGGCAGCATCGGTACAGGCAGGGCCGCTGACGCCATCGCAACGCACTAATCCGCCACTGCGATTGCTTTGTTCGTCAAACGATTTGGCAATAATTTCATCGAGTAGCGCTTGCCCTAAGGTCGCTGCGCGTAGCTGTAAAACCGGTTCGGCGCTGCGAAAGGCTTGAGGATAGAGCAGGGTAAATACCAGCACCAAAGCGATCGCCAAGGTGACGATACCAATGATCAGTTCTATCAACGAAAAACCGCGCATGAGAAGACCTTGTTAGAGCATTCTTTTATAACTTTTTTAATACGTTCCATAGTATACGAATTTACTTTACACTGCATATTATTAAATCAATTGAGACCATCGACGATTTTCCTATGCGTGCTAAAGCACCGTGCTTATCACAGTCTAATGTTAAATCTATGCAAGCACTAACGCTTGTTGAGCTACTCGTTGTTATTATCATCATAGGTATCGTTTCGGTGACCGCGGCGCCGGCATTGTTTGGACGCGGTGGCTTTACCCAGCAGACATTTCAAGCTGAGTTGATAAGTGCGTTAAGAGTCGTACAACAGCGGGCCATGCAAGATACCACGCAAGCCTGTTACGGAATAAATTTTCAAACTAACCAAGTGCGACCTGATTTATGTGGCGCTGCTGTTGCAGCAGAGCGCATCATAGTCGTGCCCGATGAGAACAGTTTAGCCACAGTAGGTAGCTTAACCAACCTAGCGAATGGTTTTCGCTTCAATAGTTTAGGTTGTCCAGTGTCGACCAACCATAGTCTCACAACACCTGAACTTTGTGGCCAAAGTGCGGTCGAGATTACGTTAACAGGACCGAATAGCCGCAGCGTTTGTGTGCAAAGCCAAGGCTATATTCGCGCGGGCGCTTGTAATTAGTCGCTTGCCCGCCTTGGTGTGGCTTGGTAAAGTTACGCGGTTAGATTATCCACCTTAAAAAGTTTACGGGAACACCCCAGATGTTTAAGAAATTGCGCGGCATTTTTTCCAACGATCTGTCTATCGACTTGGGCACGGCAAATACCCTCATTTACGTCAAAGACGAAGGCATCGTATTGAACGAACCTTCGGTTGTGGCGATTCGACAGGAACGTTCTGGCGGTCCGAAAAGCGTCGCCGCGGTAGGGCACGCAGCCAAACAGATGCTCGGTCGTACGCCGGGCAACATTCGCGCAATTCGGCCAATGAAAGACGGCGTGATTGCCGACTTTTATGTGACTGAAAAAATGCTTCAGCACTTTATTAAGAAAGTGCATGACAGCCACTATTTCCGCCCAAGCCCACGGGTTTTGGTGTGTGTACCATGCGGTTCTACTCAGGTCGAACGTCGTGCCATTCGTGAATCGGCACTTGGTGCTGGCGCGCGCGAGGTTTACTTAATTGACGAGCCTATGGCGGCGGCAATCGGCGCTGGCTTGCCGGTGTCAGAAGCAACCGGTTCGATGGTGGTCGATATTGGTGGTGGTACCACCGAAGTTGCGATCATCTCGTTGAATGGCGTGGTGTACTCTTCTTCGGTGCGCATCGGTGGTGATAAGTTTGATGAAGCTATCGTCAATTATATTCGTCGCAACTTTGGCTCATTGATTGGTGAAGCCACTGCCGAACGAATTAAGCACGAAATTGGTTCAGCTTTCCCTGGCGACGAAGTACGCGAAATCGAAGTGCGCGGACGTAACCTTGCCGAAGGTGTGCCGCGTTCGTTCACTTTGAACAGCAACGAAATCCTTGAGGCATTGCAAGAACCACTGATGGGCATCGTCAGTGCAGTGATGGTCGCGCTGGAACAGTCGCCACCAGAACTGGCCTCGGACATTTCTGAGCGTGGCATGGTGCTTACCGGTGGTGGGGCGTTGCTGCGCGACCTCGATCGTTTATTAATGGAAGAAACGGGTATTCCAGTTATCATCGCAGACGACCCATTGACCTGTGTCGCGCGCGGTGGCGGTAAAGCCTTAGAAATGATTGATATGCACGGTGGTGACCTGTTTAGTGATGAGTAACGCCGCATGAAGTCGCTGTTCGAGCACGGCCCTTCGTTACGCACCCGCCTGCTGCTCGCCCTTATCATTGCAGGTGCATTGATGTTCCTCGACCACCGGCTGCAAACCATGCAGCCGGTGCGTTCGTTTTTAAGCACCGCTACCGCTCCAGTTCAGTACCTTGCTGTATTACCTGAAGAAGTGATGAACCGCGTGGTCTACTTAGCGACCACCCGCTCAGCACTGCGCGAGGAGAATTTGCGTTTGCGTGACGAGTTACTCGAACTTGAGATGGCGGTACAACGCTTGAACTTTCTCGAAAACGAGAATGCCCGGTTGCGACAATTGCTCGGCTCCGAAGTGCGTCAAGCGAGTCGGCGCATGGTTGCCGAAGTAGTGGCGGTAGCGACCGATCCGTTCTCACACCAGGTTGTCATCAACAAAGGATACGCCAACGGCGTCTACGAGGGGCAGCCGGTGCTCGACAATCGCGGCATTCTTGGCCAAGTCATTAGTGTCGCGCGCACTACTGCAAGGGTCATTTTGATTTCCGACCAGAGCCATGCCATTTCACTGCGTGCTGAACGCAACGATATCCGCGTGATTGCCAAAGGTATTGGTGATTTGAACCAACTTGAGTTGAGTTTTATTCCGCACAGCACAGAATTAAAAGAAGGTGATGTTTTAGTGTCATCAGGGCTTGGCGGTGTGTTCCCAGAGGGCTATCCGGTGGCGCAAATCAGCTCGATAGATCGTGACGAGCGCTTACAATATGCGCGGGTTTTAGTCACGCCATTTGCCCAGCTTGACCGCGTACGTACGCTGTTATTGCTGTGGCCTGCGAATGCCACCGAACAACCGGTGTATGACGAGGTTGAAGATGTGGATTAAGTCGGGTTTGTTGCCGCTGCTACTCAGTTACGTGATCGCCTTGGTATTGATGGTGATGCCCATCCCGACTTTCCTTGAGGCGTGGCGTCCGGACTGGGTCAGCATGGTGCTGATTTATTGGCTCATGGCGATTCCGCATCGTGTTGGCGTGACCACAGTGCTGGTGATGGGGTTACTCACTGATATTTTAATGGGCACGACCTTTGGCGTTTACGCGACAGGCCTTCTCATTATTGCTTACTTTACCCTGCGTCACTTCCAACGCATTCGCAATTATTCATTAGTACAACAAACGCTTGTCATCGGCTTGCTGATTCTCGGTAAACGTCTGATCGTCTACCAATTAGAGCATTTTTTGAATGATGCTGCGTTTCATTGGTCTTACTTATACCCGGTGCTGTCATCGATGGTGTTGTGGCCGTGGTTGTTCCTCGTCATGCGTGGCTATCGTCGGCGTTACTTGATTCGCTAGCTAAAGGATTCTTAAATGGAACTCGTGCTCGCCTCTGGCTCACCTCGGCGTTTTGAATTATTGCAGTTACTCGATCGACCGTTTCGAGTGGTGCATCCAGATATTATTGAACAACAGCACCCCCATGAGCGGCCGCTAGATTATGTGGAGCGCTTGGCACGAGAGAAGGCTGAGGCTGGGGCGCAGTTGTGCGCCAGTGAGGGGCTGACCAATGCAGCAGTTATTGGCGCGGATACAGTGGTAGTGTGCGCCGACCAAGTATTGGAAAAGCCGCGCAACGAAGCCGATTATAAGCAAATGATGGAGTTGTTGTCAGGGCGTGCGCACCAAGCGATCACCGCGGTCGCATTGCACCATAATGGTGCAACAACTAGCAAAGTAGTCTCGACGACTGTCTACTTTAAGCATTTGAATGCTGCGGAAATCGCTGCCTATTGGCAGTCGGGTGAGCCTAAAGATAAAGCGGGTGGGTATGGAATTCAGGGACGCGCAGGTAAGTTTGTGACCCATATTGAGGGCAGCTATTTGGCGGTGGTTGGCTTGCCATTATATGAAACCGAGCAGCTGATCGTGCAGGTCGAAGCAGCGGTAGCAAAGGACAATTATGAGCGCTGAAATTTTAATGAACGTGACCCCAACTGAGACACGGGTGGCGTTGATCGAAAATGGTATTTTGCAAGAGATCCATATTGAACGCCAAGCCAAGCGCGGTTTGGTGGGTAATATTTATGTCGGTAAAGTGGTGCGTGTGCTACCTGGCATGCAAGCCGCCTTCGTTGACATTGGCTTAGATAAAGCAGCGTTCTTGCACGCCTCTGATATTGTTTCACCACTCTCTGCGGCTGAGGGTGTGCCGCCACGTCCGGATTTAGCGCCGGATATTGCGACACTCGTGCGGTTGGGCCAGCATATACTGGTGCAAGTCGTCAAAGATCCTTTGGGGACAAAAGGCGCGCGTCTCACCACAGATATCACCATTCCGTCGCGTTACATGGTGTTAATGCCGCAATCACCGCACGTTGGTATCTCGCAGCGTATTGAAGATGAAGCTGAACGTGATCGCCTCAAAGCTGCAGCGCAACCCTACTGTGATGAGCACGGTGGTTTTATCGTGCGCACTGCAGCAGAAGGGGCACGCGATGATGATTTGCAGCGCGATGCGAGCTTTTTGCGGCGACTATGGACCACTATTGAAAAGCGCCGCAAGGGTATGCGCAAGGTGGGTATTGTTTACGAAGATTTGAATTTATCTTGTCGTATTCTGCGTGATTTCGTCGGCGACGAAATCGAGCGCGTTCGAGTCGACTCGCGCATCACCTATGAGATTCTCGTTGAGTTTGTGCAAGAGTTTATTCCAGAACTCGCTCCGACACTGGAGTACTACACGGGAGAACGTCCCATTTTCGACATGTTCGATGTCGAAAACGAAATCCAACGGGCGCTCGATCGTAAAGTGGATCTTAAGTCTGGTGGTTCGATTATTATCGATCAGACTGAAGCGATGACCACCATTGATATCAATACCGGCGGCTTTGTCGGTCACCGTAACCTCGAAGAAACCATTTTCAATACCAACATCGAGGCGACCCAAGCCATAGCCCGACAATTACGCTTGCGTAACTTGGGTGGCATTATCATTATCGATTTTATCGATATGCAAAACGCTGATCACAAGCGCCGTGTGCTCCACAGTTTGGAACAAGCTCTGAGCAAAGACCGCGCGAAGACTTCGATCAACGGTTTCACCTCATTAGGCTTGGTGGAAATGACACGTAAACGCACCCGTGAGAGTCTCGAGCACGTGTTGTGCTCAGAATGTCCGGTCTGCAGTGGCCGCGGCACGATGAAAACGGTCGAAACAGTTTGTTATGAAATCATGCGTGAAATTGTGCGGGTCAATCGCGCCTATGCCGCGGATCATTTTGTAGTTTATGCGTCAGCTGCGGTTGCCGATGCCTTACTGAACGAAGAGTCGCATGCGTTAGCGGAGCTCGAAGTCTTTATTGGTAAGCAAGTCAAAGTCTCGGTCGAGCCGCTGTATCATCAAGAGCAATTTGACGTAGTGATGATGTAGGACTTATGTGGCGACGTTCGGTTAAAGTAGCTTATCGTACACTTCTCTATACCATCGCCAGTGCACTTGTGCTGTTTGCGGTGTTGCTGACCGTGCTGCGCTACTTGTTGCCACAGTTACCTGATTTAACCACTGACGTTGAGCAATTCTTTGCCGATAACTACGCTGTTGAAATGACCATCAATCAGCTCGGCGCTGATTGGAATACCGCCGGTCCGCAGTTGATTCTACGCGATATTAGTATTCACCAACTTGGCGGAGAAGCGGCTGACCTCAAACTGAATGAGGCACGCGTTATTTTTAATTTCTGGCAAAGTGTTCGTACCTTGTCAGTCAAATTTGAGCAAGTCACGCTGGCTGATTTGCATGTCACCTATGATTTGCGCGATGCATCGATCGCCAGCAATGTGGGTATGTCAGAGCAAATTCCACGGTTTTTCTTAAACCAACTTGATGAAGTCACAATTGAGAACAGCCGGCTCGAAATTATTAATTTAGTCGGCGTACGTCGGGCCGTGTTGGTAGATCGTTTGAGTTGGCAGAACCAAGGGCTTGCGCACCAAGGCATTGGTAGTTTCCGCATTGATGGACTTGCCAGTAACGCGCTTGACGTGATGATAGATATCAAGGGCAATGATCCCAGCGATCTGGCTGGACAAATTTACGTGCAAGCCTCCAATCTTGATATCGCCGGCTGGTTACAACAGCAAGTGGTAGACGCCAAAGTGTCACAGGCGGAATTTAACTTCACTCTGTGGCTCAACTTTGCTGCTAGCGAGTTTCGTAATGGCACTTTGCAATTGGCACGTAACGAGTTGCACTGGCAAGTTGGGCAGCAACGCCATCAACTCGTGATCCCCAAAGGGCTGATGCGCTTGCGTCCGCAACAAGATGGTTGGTTAGTCAACAACAATCCGCTGACTTTTATCAAAGACAGTACCACCTGGACCTTACCCACTATGAGCTGGCTGCAAACGCCGGAACGCACGGTGGTGAGCGCCAATCAAGTGCCGTTGGCACCGCTCGTGCAACTGGCTAGTTTAGCCGGCTCTACGGGCCAAGCTTGGGCCGAAAAACTTACGCAAAGTGAATTACAAGGCGCGCTAGATGTGCGCGTGCAGCGCGACCTGCAACAACCGTTGCAATGGCAAGTTCAAGGTCAAGATTTGGCGTGGCAAGGGAATGAGACGATTCCGGGTGTTGCGCAAGTGGACGTTAACGTGGTGGGGCAAGGCCAGTATGCGCAATGGCAACTCCAAGGCGAGCAAGTGGCGGTCAATAGTCGTTGGCTTGATAGTGCCGCGCCTTGGCAAATTGCAAATCTCAACGTGGTTGGTGATTTTAGCTGGCGTCCAGCAGGCCAACCTGAGCACACTTGGCGTGTGCGCATCGCTGATGGCAGTCGCATTGAGTTACAGGGGTTACCGCTGGCGCTGCGGGCTACGCTGCAACAAGCAGAACAGCTAGAAATTGCCGCGCGGGTCACCGCTGATACTTCAACCACCATCGATGCTGAAGTGCTGCGTCGTTATTTACCAGAAGTGATGGGCGCAGAGCTACACGATTACTTGCAGACCGCCTTATTGGAAGCCGAAGCTGAGAGCATCACCATGCTCTGGCGCGGTGCATTGGAAGAGTTCCCCTACAAGCAACAGCAGGGCGTGTTTCGCGCACAAGCCAGTTTACGCAATCTGGTTTACAAATTTCAGCCAAATTGGCCAAGTGTTGCTGACGCCAACGCCTACGTACATTTTGGCAATGAACGCATGCATATTCGTGCCGAAAATGGACAGTTGCTCGATATGGGGCTGCCGCAAGTCGACACCATTTTACCTGATCTCACAGCGCGGCCGCCGCAGCTGTTGATTTCGGGCGCTATTGCCGGTGATGGTACGGCGTTACAGCCGATTTTTGCGCAAAGTCCATTAGCTACGAGTCTGGGCTTCACTTTCGAAGAGTTACAGTTAAGCGGTCCGCTGACCGGGCGTCTGCAATTGACGGTGCCGTTAGATAATAGCCGCCAAGTTCTCGCTGAGGGCTATGGCGAGCTTGCTAATAATACCTTGTTGGTGGAAAGCTTAGGGCAGCGCTTTGACCAGCTCACTGGCCGCATTCGCTTCCGCAATGACGAAATTTCCAGTGCTAACTTGCGCGTGGCTTGGCAACAACTGCCGGTAGCTCTAACTTTGCAAGGGCAACAGCGCGAGCAAGATTATCACGTGGAGTTACAAGCACAGGCTGAGTGGTCGATGGCGGAGCTTGCTGAGCGCATCCCGAGTACCGCAAGTTTATTCACAGGTGAATTCCACTGGGACGGTCAATTAGCACTGTCACTGCCACAAGATGGTGGGTATTCGTTCCATTGGCAGCAACAATCTGACCTACTGGAGCTTGGCATGTTGTTACCCGCACCACTTGATATTCCGCAGGGGGCGGGTCGCGCGTGGCAACTACAGGTTTCCGGTAGTCCCGAGAGTCTCTTGATCAATAGTAGTCTGGGCGAACAGAGTTTGCTGGAACTGCAGTTCAATGGTGATGCCAGCGAATTGCAGCAAGGTTATGCGCGCATTGGTAACACCGCGCGCGGGGCGCCGAATCCGGACTTGCTAGGTTTACAACCTAAATTTCCGTTAGAGATCGGTCTTCCCGAAATCGACGGTTTAGCCTGGGGTGAAAAGTTAGTTGCGCTTAATCAGTGGCTGAGCGATTGGTTACCGGAACCACAATCCGCGCATCGCATCGCTAGTCCAGTACCGGATTTGATAGAGATTCGAGCAGATACCGTAACACTCGGTGATCATACCTTGGACGATAATGCAATTGTGCTATGGCCACAAGAGGAGCCGCAGGCCGAGCAAGTAATTGATACTTGGCAATGGCGCTGGCGCGCCGAGCAAACAGCACTCACGGGCAGCTATTGGCCAGCCCGAGCCGAGCAACGCGCGCAAGTACGAATTGCTGCAGATTTTCTCGAATTGGCGCGCCCCGAAGTGATTGCTACGGTCGAAGAAACCACCGAAGTCGAGCAAGACCCACCAAAGGTGGCGGCTTGGCCGAGCCTACAGTTTGAGTGTCGCCGTTGCCAGTATGGCGACTATGACCTAGGTGAAATAGCGTTGCAGGTGCAGCCGCAAGCACAAGGCCTGCGGTTCACCAAGATTCAGATTACGCAAGGTGAACATCGTCTGTTAGCCAACATTGATTGGCAATTTGCCACGGGCGCACAAACCGAAACCACGCGCTTCTATGGCAGCCTTGATAGTGACGACTTGGGGCAGCTACTGAATGAGTACGATATTACCTCGATCATTCAAGACAGCCCCGCTGAGTTTAATTATGACTTGCGTTGGCAGGGCGCGCCCGGCGGTTTTAATGTCGCAAGCTTGAATGGCACAATGGAATGGGAGCTAGGCCAAGGCTATCTGAATGATGTCAGTGACGGCGGCGCACGCATCTTCTCGGTGCTGAGTCTGGAAAGCATTTTGCGCAAACTACGCTTTGATTTTCGGGATATCTTCGCCAACGGCATGTTCTTTACCGAATTTAGCGGCGCTTTCGACATCGCGGATGGCGTCGTAAGCACCGACAATGCGGTCATGGACGGCTCGGCCGGTGACATGCAAATTATCGGGCAGAGTAATTTAGTCACAGAGGCCATCGACTATCGCCTTTACTTCGTACCTAAAGTGACCTCCAGTCTGCCTGTTATTCTGGCTTGGATGGTCAATCCGCCGTCCGGTCTTGCCGCTTTGTTAATCGATCAAATGCTGCAAGATGCGCAAGTCATCAGTCGCTTGGAGTATAAGATTACCGGCACTATTGATGCTCCTGTGGTGGAAGAAGTCTCGCGCGCTAGTCGCGAAGTCACCATTCCGGTCGATGAACTGCCAAGCGAAGCCCAACCGCAGGAGAAGCAAAATGACAACGGCAACAACGCCAGCGAACAAGGTGCAACTAACAGCAGTACAGATGACCAGCCAGCCGCAGCCGCTGGACAACCTAGCAGTTATTGAACAACTCCTGGAGCAAATTCCGCCCGCGCGGCCACAACTGGTGGTATTGCCCGAAGCCTGTTTATGCTTCGGTGCCGGCGATAAATTTCAGCGCGAGATTGCCGAATTACATGGGCAGGGCGATTTGCAGCAACGTCTCGCTGAGTTGGCGCAGCAACACGGCATCTATTTACTTGCCGGCACCATGCCGATAATCGATAGCCGTGAGGCCACAAAATTTAGCGCTGCATCTTTGTTATTTGGCCCTGATGGCAGCGAGCTGGCGCGTTACAACAAAATCCACTTATTTGATGTTGATGTGGCCGACAGTACCAGACAGTATCGAGAATCGAACTGGACCCAAGCCGGTAGCGAAGTGGTTACGGTGGCCACTGAGTTTGGCGTGTTAGGTTTGGCAGTATGTTATGATGTGCGGTTTCCAGAACTGTTTCGCGCACTACGCACGGCGGGGGCGGATGTGATTACACTACCGTCGGCATTTACCCAAGTGACGGGTGCAGCCCATTGGCACGTGCTGACGCGCGCTCGCGCGATTGAACAACAATGCGCTGTGGTGGCTGCGGCACAGGTCGGTACCCATGCCAATGGTCGTGCAACCTTCGGTCATGCACTGATCATCGATGCCTGGGGGCGCGTATTGGATGAATGCGAAGGCGCGACCGGTCAGCCGCAGCAGCCGTGTTTAGCAACCGCGGCGGTTGAGTTAAGTCAGCAAGCCGAAATCCGACAGAATATTCCCGTGGCAGAGCATTTTGCCCGAAGTAAAAAGGTGATACATGAATAAACACGAGCAGGTCATTGCGCATCTGTTGGCCGACAATCAACTTGATGTTGAGCAGTTAACCCAGCAGTTGGGGCATCTCTATACTGGTGCCATTGATTACGCTGATATTTACCTGCAACACAGCACAAACGAATCCTGGGTGCTAGAAGACGGTATTGTTAAAACCGGTAGCTTTCATATTGAGAGCGGACTCGGTGTGCGAGCCTTGCATGAAGACAAAACTGGCTTTGCTTATGCCGATGAGATAACCGCGAGTGCGCTGCAGCAGGCGGCTAGCGCAGCGCGTGGAATTGTCGCAGCCGGACAAGCCAAACAAATACAAGTGCCTGCAACGCAAGCGCAGCAGACACGCTATAGCGCGACGAATCCATTAGCCAGTTTAGATGAAGTTGCCAAAATTGAATTGTTGCGCGAAATCGATGCCTATGCACGCGCCCTTGACTCCAGAGTGGTGGAAGTGATTGCCAGCATTAGCGGTAGTTACGATGAAGTATTGGTGATCGCCACTGACGGTACTTTAGCCACAGATATTCGTCCGTTAGTGCGCGTCAACTGCACCGTGTTGGCGGAACAAGATGGCAAACGCGAACGTGGCAGTGCTGGTGGTGGTGCGCGGGTTGATTATGGTTATTTCTTTGCGGCTGACCAAGGCACGAGTTACCCGCGTTGGCAGAGTTACGCTAAAGAAGCAGTGCGTCAAGCATTGGTGAATCTTGACGCGCGTCCGGCTCCAGCGGGAACCATGCCGGTGGTGTTGGGCGCCGGTTGGCCCGGTGTGCTCTTGCATGAAGCGGTTGGACATGGCCTCGAAGGCGACTTTAATCGCAAAGGGGCGTCTGCCTATGCTGGAAAAATCGGTGAACTCGTTGCCTCGGAACTATGCACCATTGTCGATGACGGTACCCTTGCCGATCGGCGTGGTTCATTAACCGTAGACGATGAAGGTACGCCAGCCGGTTACAACGTACTGATCGAAAAAGGCCGCTTAGTCGGCTACATGCAAGACAAAATGAACGCACGTCTAATGGGCGTCAAGGCGACCGGAAATGGTCGCCGCGAATCCTATGCGCATCTGCCAATGCCGCGTATGACCAATACTTATATGCTCGGTGGCGAAGCCAACCCCGAAGATATTATTGCCAGCGTGAAGAAGGGCATTTATGCGCCGCAATTCGCCGGTGGTCAGGTGGATATTACTTCCGGCAAGTTCGTGTTCTCAGCATCGGAAGCCTACTTGATTGAAGATGGCAAAATCACTGCGCCACTGAAAGGAGCCACGCTTATTGGCAATGGTCCTGAAGCGATGCGTCAAGTGTCGATGGTGGGCAACGATCTCGCCTTAGATACTGGCGTAGGTGTGTGTGGTAAAGACGGGCAAAGTGTGCCGGTGGGCGTTGGCCAACCGACGCTGAAATTGGATGCCTTAACTGTGGGTGGCACCGCTTAAGCGGATGCCACTTCACGTAGATATTTAAAGAGTTCGCGTGCAGCGGCGGGTGGTTTGCTCTGCTGTTGTTGCTTTTGCGCTTGGCGATACAGCTGCCGTAGCTTTTGTCTATCGGCATGTGGATAAGCGTCGATAAATTGCTGAATGGCGCTGTCGCCTTGGCTCAAAATCGCATCGCGCGTTTTCTCGAGCTGATGAAACAATGCGTTTTGCTCGAGGTGGGCGTGTTCAAGTTCGTGTAAAGCTTGTTCGATTGGTCCAGTTTCACGGTTGCGCATCAATTTGCCGATGTGCTGTAACTGGCGCCGATAGCCTTCGCGCTTATTGCGAATACGTTGCGCCAAGGCAATGGCAGCGCGCAATTCATCGTCGAGTGGAATTTTTTCGAGCTTGCCAGCGCTTAAGTTGACTAGCTTAGTGCCGAGTGCTTGTTGGGCTTCGGCTTCGCGCTTGAGCTGTGATTTACTAATTAACGAGTCGTCGTCTTGATCGTGATCGTGCATGCGTTTTCCTCTGTGCAATGTGGGTCATTTTAACAGGCTCACGAACAACCGACCATTGGAGTTTACTTTGAAACCAGAAATAGCTGATTTACGCCTCGAACTAGATGATGTAAAACAAGCCGTAGCCGATGCGCTTAGCTTCGGTAAAGAGCTTGGCGCCAGTGCGATGGAGTGTGCCCTTAGCCGTAGCCGAGGTATCAGTGTTGAAACCCGTCTTGGCGAAGTCGAAACGGTAGAATTTAATCAAGATGGTGCCTTGGGCATCACGCTTTACCAAGGTCAACAAAAGGGTTCTGCGTCAACCACCGATCTGTCACCACGCGCCATCCGAGCAGCGGTTGAAAAAGCTTATGATATTGCTCGGTTTACCTCGCCGGATCCGCATGCTGGGCTAGCACCTGTCGAATTGCTGGCCAGTGCACCACCTGATTTGGACCTCTGTCATCCGGCCGATCAATCGGCCGAATATGCATTGGCGCAAGCGCTGCAGTGTGAACGTCATGCGCTGAACCTTGACGAGCGTATCGTTAATTCCGATGGCGCAAGTTATAGCAGTCATGTCGGTTATCGCGTGTACGGTAACAGCCTAGGTTTTCTTGATGGCTATTTGCAGTCGCGGCATGCTATGAGTTGCTCATTGATCGCCAAGCAAGGTGACGCCATGCAGCGCGATTATGCCTACACTGTGGGCCGTAAAATTGGCGAGTTGGATAGCCCCGAGCAGGTCGCGGAAGCGGCAGCTAAAGAGACAGTGTCGCGGTTGGGCGCACGTAAAATTGATACGGCACAAATGCCGGTTATTTTCCGTGCCGATATTGCTAATAGTCTATTCGGCCATTTTGTTGGTGCTATCAGTGGCGGTAATTTGTATCGGAAATCGAGCTTTTTATTGGACCACTTGGGCGCACAGGTGTTGCCGTCTTGGCTCACTATTGAAGAAACGCCGCATCTACGCGGCGCCCTCGCCAGCTCGCCGTTTGATCACGAAGGAGTGCGTACAGAAGATCGCACCATCGTTGCGGATGGCGTATTGCAGACCTATTTATTGACCAGTTATGCGGCGCGCAAAATGCAGATGCAGCCAACGGGGCATGCGGGCGGCATTCATACCTGGCAAGTTGCGCACCAGCAACAATCTTTGGCGGATCTCTGCCGAACCATGGGCACTGGACTCTTGGTTACGGAACTGATGGGCCAAGGAGTTAACTTGGTTAACGGTGATTACTCTCGTGGAGCGGCTGGTTTTTGGGTAGAAAATGGGGAAATCCAGTATCCAGTAGAGGAAATCACTATTGCTGGTAATTTGAAAGATATGCTGCGTAATATCGTCGCAATCGGCAATGACATTGATTTACGCCATGGTGTTCGTACCGGCTCAGTGCTGCTTGAAAGCATGCACGTTGCCGGTAATTAAACGCTCAATAAGATTAGCTAAGTAACAACGTAGCGGTGCCAAGGAAGGCAAATATACCTACCACATCAGTGACGGTGGTCAGAATGACACCGCCGGCCAACGCTGGGTCAATATCGAATTTCTTCAAGATCAACGGTACAGTGACACCAGCTAAGCCAGCGGCAAGTAGGTTGGCCATCATCGCAAAGGCAATGATCCCGCCAATCATTAAGTCTTGCTTCCAAATGGCCACTACTGCGGCAATGAGCAGCGCCCAGATCATGCCATTGAGGGCACCTACGGCGAGCTCTTTGCCGATCAACCAGCGTTGGTTACTAGGTCCTATGTGACCAAGTGCCATACCGCGAATGACCAGCGTAAGCGTTTGTGATCCGGCAATTCCACCCATACTTGGCACTATGGTGTTTAGAATTGCGAGAATCGCCATTTGTGCAAGGATATCCTCGAATAGCGAGCTGACCATGGCGGCCAGTAACGCCGTGATTAGGTTAATACCCAACCAAATAGAACGTCGGCGGGTACTCTTCCACACGGGCGCGAAGGTATCTTCATCGTCATCAAGACCGGCCATGCTCAACATCGAGTGCTGCGCGTCTTCACGGATGATATCAACCACGTCATCGATGGTGATACGGCCGACCAGGTGATTGTCGTTATCGACCACCGGCGCAGATATCCAGTCTTGGCGTTCGAACAGCTTGGCGACTTCGACTTCGTCCATATCCACCGGAATACTTTGCACATCTGGCTCCATCACGTCGCTTACCAGCTTTGCTGGATCGACGGTGACTAAGCGCGAAATGGAAATCTCGCCAATGAATTGATCGTCGCGACTTACCACGTAAAGTTTGTCGGTCGCTTCTGGGAGTTCGCCTTTAAGGCGCAAGTACCGTAATACCACGTCGATGGTCACGTCGGGACGCAAGGTAATGGTATCGGTGTTCATGATACTGCCGGCAGTATCATCCTCGTAGGACAGCGCTTTCTCGGCACGATGCCGATCTTGCTCGTCCATCGACTTCAAAACTTCTTGATAAACTTGCTCCGGCAGGCCACGTAAGACGTAGGCCAAGTCATCGGTATCCATGCCTTCGGTTGCGGCGGCCAACTTCTCTGGCGCCATTTGGCGGATAATCGATTTTTGTACTTCTTCGGAGAGTTCCTCGAGGATATCACCGTGTTCGTCGGCATCGACCAACTGCCAAATGATGGCACGCGCTTTTGGCGGTGAAGATTCGAGTAGGAGCGCAACATCCCACGCTGGCAAGTTATGTAATTGCCGGCGCGCTTGCACGTACATGCCCCGAGCCAATGACTCGGTTACGTCTTGTAGCTGCTGTTCAGCGAACTCTTTTTCAGCGACTTCTGCAAGCATGTTGAAAACTCCTATGAATATGAGGAGT
Source organism: Pseudidiomarina atlantica (assembly GCF_000753735.1). Classification (GTDB taxonomy): domain Bacteria; phylum Pseudomonadota; class Gammaproteobacteria; order Enterobacterales; family Alteromonadaceae; genus Pseudidiomarina; species Pseudidiomarina atlantica. The sequence goes on from NZ_JPIN01000005.1 coordinate 49,192, forward strand.
TTATCTTACTTTTGCGAATTCGTCAGCTAGTGCAGTGGGGATAAATGGTCGCTTTATGCGTCTTCATCGAAGCGAGCTTCGATCAGTGCGGTGACCGCTTCAACCGCTTGTTCGGCTTCACTACCACGGGCAATGACTGTAATTTCATGGCCTTGTGCACTCGCTAGCAGGAGTAAACACATGACGCTGGAGGCATCGACTTCTTTGCCATTTTGCTCAATAAAAACTTCAGCATCGAATTGGTAGGTGAGTTTAGCGAGCTTGGTCGCAGCACGCGCATGCAGGCCGAGTTTGTTTTGAATAATGGCTTGGCGACGAACTTCAGTAGTCATTTGCGACGATGGCTCTCACGATGGCGTACTTGAACTTTTAAATCCAGCCCTTGAAAGCGCTCAGCCAGTTGCTCCGCGATATACACGGAACGGTGTTGGCCACCGGTGCAACCAATACCCACCGTAAGGTAGCTGCGATTACTGCGTTGAAAGTGCGGTAACCAAGTGGCGAGAAAGGTTTCGAGTTGATAGATAAACTTCGTTACCAGCGGTTGCTGTGCAAAAAAGTGTTGGACCGCAGGGTCACTGCCGGTCAATGGTTTGAGCTCAGGTTCCCAATGCGGATTTGGCAAAATTCGCGCGTCAAATGCATAGTCGAGATCAGCAGGTAGGCCGTATTTATAACCAAATGATTGAAACACTACGATGAGGCGCGAAGTCGCGCGGCCTAACACCCGTTCGCTCACTTGCTCACTCAGCTGATGAACACTCAAATCGCTGCTTTCAATCCGCCAGGTTGCGCGTTCGGCAAGCGGTTCGAGCAATTTGAATTCAAGTTGCAGGGCTTCGCTTAAAGGCATTTCATGGCGCGACAGCGGATGCATGCGACGGGTTTCGCCAAAGCGTTGCAGCAAAATTTTGTCTTCGGCGTCAAGAAAGAGAATTTCTGGCGCTACTTTGTCCGGTAAAAAATCCAGTGCGTCACTGAGTTGCTCTGGATTCTCGGGCAAGTTGCGGACATCGATACTTACAGCTACGTCTTGGTATTGCTCTTGTACCGCGTGAACCAGCGTGGGTAACAGCATGATCGGCAGGTTATCGACACAATAGAAGCCCAAATCTTCCAGCACCCGCAGGGCGATGGTTTTACCAGATCCTGAACGTCCACTTACGATAATCAGCCGCATATCATTACACTTCTGCTTGCGTGAAAAGGTCAAACAACTCTTGGTCAGATTTCGCCTCACGCAACGCGCGCGTGCAAGTTTTCTCATTCAAGCGTTGGGCGACAGCAGCTAAGGTTTGTAAATGCTGCTCGTGTTCTTCTTCTGGCACAACCAGCGCAAAGACGATATCGACCGGTTGATTATCGATGGCATCGAAGTCGACGGGCTCATTTAGCGTCAGCAAAATAGCGACAGGCTTATTGGCAGTACTCAAACGCCCATGTGGAATCGCAACACCTAAACCAATCCCGGTGCTACCCAAACGCTCGCGATTGAGTAAACTTTCGAAAACATCAAAGCTGGTGGTGCCTGATAAGCGCGGAGCGGCGAGTTGCCCAATGAGTTCGAGCACTTTCTTTTTGCTTGAGCCGGCGACTGCACAACGTGTGCAGTCGGGGCTTAAGAGAGAGGATAAATCCATGATTTAGTGACGTTTCATCTTTTCTTTGTGTTTAATTACTTGACGATCCAGTTTATCAATCAAACCATCAATCGCCGCGTACATATCTTGGTGTTCGGAATCGGCAAAAATTTCACCGCCGCTAACATGGAGCGTAGCTTCCGCTTTTTGCGTTAACTTTTCAACATTTAAAATGACATGGACATTGTTTATGTGGTCAAAGTGCCGTTCGAGCTTGGCAAATTTGCTGTCAACATAGTCGCGTAGGGCGTCAGTAATTTCAATGTGATGACCAGTCAGATTAATTTGCATAACATCTTCCTTCTATTGTCCAAGATTTAAATCAGACGCTTACGTTGGCTCGAAGGCGGTATATTGAGCGCCTCACGATACTTCGCAATCGTCCTTCTAGCGACCTGAATCCCTTGGTCCGCCATAAGCTGGGTGAGCTTATTATCACTGAGCGGCTTCCGCGGGTTTTCGGCGGCGACTAGTTTCTTTAGCAACGCGCGAATCGCCGTTGAAGAAGCATCTTCCCCTTGTTCAGTACGCAACTGACTGGAAAAAAAGTACTTCAACTCGAATACACCGCGCGGTGTGTGCATATACTTTTGGGAGGTGACACGAGATACGGTCGATTCGTGCATTTCGATAGCTTGGGCGACATCGGCAAGGATCATGGGTTTCATCGCTTCTTCACCGTGCTCAAAGAAAGCCTGTTGGCGTTGCACGATAGTGGTGGCAACTTTCAGCAGCGTCTCATTGCGGCTTTCAATGCTGCGGATAAACCATTTTGCTTCTTGTAGGTGATGGCGAATATAACTCATGTCGTCGCTTTGTTTGGCATCCTGAATCAGCGCTGCGTAACTCTCGTTCACTTTTAGTTTAGGCAAACTTTGTGGGTTTAGCTCAACTATCCAACGATTATTTTTTTTGCGCACCAGCACATCGGGAATCACGTAATCATCATCCGCATTGCTATAGCTTTCGCCGGGGTGCGGTTGTAACTGCTGTATGATAGATAGGACACTGGCCAGCTGTTGTTCGTTCAATTTTAACTGCCGCGCCAGGGTACGATAATCGCGCGAAGCGAGCAGCGAGAGATGTTCTTGCACCGCTATTTTTGCGTGCTGAAGATAGGGCGTGTCTTTTGCCAGTTGGTTTAGCTGCAGTAGCAGGCACTCACTCACATCGCGCGCGCCGACCCCAACCGGATCAAATTGCTGAATGCGTTTGAGCATCACCGCAACTTCATCTTCTTCTATCAGCTCATCGAGTTGTTCACTGAGTGCTGCGCTAATGTCACTTAAGGTCGCTTGTAAATAGCCATTGTCGTCAATGGCGTCAATCAGCGCTAAACCAATTGCTTCGTCGACCTCGGTACAGTGAGACAAGCGTAATTGCCAGCGCAGATGATCATGTAAGGTTTCTTTACCGCAACCGAACATAAAGGCATCGTGCTCGGCATCATGTTGACCGACAGCGCCCATAAGCTCCGCTGAATAATTCTGATCCCACTCCTCTTGCACCGCTGCAACATCGTCTTCGTGGTCACGCAGTGGGTCGTCGTGCTCTTCTTGCTCAAGGAGTGGGTTTGCTTCAAGGGTTTGCTGGATCTCTTGCTGCAACTCCAGTTGTGAGAGCTGTAACAGCCGAATGGCTTGCTGCAGCTGTGGTGTCATTGACAGCTGCTGACTGAATTTGAATTGCAAGCCTTGCTTCATGGTATACCACCTAAATAAGCTTGCGCCCAATTACAGCGTGAATTGGTCGCCGAGGTAAACGTCCTTTACCTGTTGGTTACTTAGAATAGTATGGGCGTCGCCTTCAGCAATCAACTCCCCATGACTCACAATGTAAGCATGCTCACAAACGGATAGGGTTTCGCGGACATTGTGGTCAGTTATCAGTACCCCAATTCCACGTTGTTTGAGGTGCTCGATGATCTTTTTAATATCCAACACCGAAATCGGGTCGACTCCAGCAAAAGGTTCATCAAGTAAAATAAACTTAGGTTCAGTGGCCAGGGCTCTGGCAATCTCAACGCGGCGGCGTTCACCACCCGACAGACTCATGCCCAGACTGTTGGCGATATGGCCGATGTGAAACTCTTCAAGCAGACTGTCGAGCTTTTCTTCGCGGCCGTTGGCATCAAGGTCTTTGCGCGTTTCGAGAATCGCCATAATATTGTCGCGCACGGTCAGCTTGCGAAAGATTGATGATTCTTGTGGCAAGTAACCGACGCCACGCCGCGCTCGCTCGTGCATTGGCAGTAACGAGACGTCATCACCGTCGAGCAGAATACGCCCTTTATCGTGATTAATCAGGCCAACTATCATGTAAAAAGTCGTTGTTTTACCGGCCCCGTTAGGGCCCAGCAAACCAATGATTTTGCCCGCTTCCACGGTAATACTGACGTCTTTTACGACCTGACGTTTATTAAAAGATTTTGCCAAATGCTCAGCGATTAATCGGCTCATCGTTATTCTTACTGTCGGTTCTAAAAATGGTGGTGACGCGCTCGTTCTCATCGTCTCCGCGACGGGCACGTAACTGTTGGGTGGCAAAATCGTAGACCAGTTCGGCCCCAGAGATCTCTTTATTAGCTTGGCTAACTTTTACGTTGCCAAGCATACGCAATTGTTGTGCCTGTTCGTCATAGAAGATGGTTTCGGCTTCGGCTTGCATCATGCTACCGTCATCAAGCTGTTGTTGATAAGTTGCCGGTGTACCGGTAGCGGTGAAGGTTCGGTTCCCTTGTTGCTCAGCTACTTCAATATGGTCAGCGGTGATTTTCAGCGTGCCTTGGGTGATCACGGCGTTCTTATCGAAGACCGCAATGCGATTTTGGATATCGAACCATTCTTCTTCAGAATCGATAAAGATATCTTGCTCAAAGTCAGCTTTGCCCTGCGCCATTGCCGCTGGTGTGATGCTCAGCCCAAGCGTTAATGCCAGAGTGCTAATTAGCTTTGCGTTGTACCGCAAAAATCGTTTGTACATGTTCATTGAGTTCCAAGGTTTCGGCGCGCAAATCAGCTTTCATGCCGTTGCCGCGCACTTCGAAATTCTCACCAAAAATCGCCACTGGTTCGTCGGTGATCATGGTTTCGGCGATAGTATCTATGGTCAGGTAACTGGTTTCAATACGTTCAAGGTAATCACTATCGTCTAAATGACTAATGATGATATCACGCTCTAACACGAGCGTTTTGTCATCGTAGAAAGAGCCCTGCTCGGCGACCACTCGCCACTGTGCTGCTTGCCCCTTGGCTTGCACCGAGTATTCTGGCGCAGCAAGTTCGGTAAGCCCAATAGGGCTGTAATGGGTCATTTTGGCGGCATTGATTCGATGCACCAATTCGCCTTCAGTATTGTAGACGCGAGTCACCAAGCCTTCGGCAATAAAATCCGGTGGAATTTCGCGGAATTCTGGATTGTCTGCGGTGGTTTCCGCGTCGTCAAAGGGACGCCAAATAAGTAGCGCCCCGAGCACAAACAGAATCGCGAGAATCCAGCTCAATTGGCGGTTCATACGCTCATTCCACCTTGTAATTGCAAGTGCCCTTGGCTGAGCAAAATCAAGTCACTGAGCTCGCGTACCGCGCCAAAACCACCGCGCATACTGGTAATATAGTCGGCTTGCTGTTGCACCCATGGGTGCGCGTCTTGCGGTGCAACGCCCACCCCTGCATGCTGCAACATCACCACGTCAGGCACATCGTCGCCAATACTGGCGATCTCACGGTCGTGCAGTTGATATTTATTTGCCAGTTGTTGGTAAACGGCGAGCTTCTCGGTGGTACCTTGAAAGATATCGGTAACGCCGAGCGCTTGCATACGCCGTTCAACGATGTCAGATTGCCGCCCAGTTACCACCGCAACGGCGATACCATTATTCAGTAAGGCTTTGACGCCGAAGCCATCGCGGGTATGAAAGGCTTTGAGCTCCTCGCCGGCGTTGCCCAGGTAAATACGGCCATCGGAAAAGACCCCGTCGACATCGCAAATCACCAAACGAATCGCCTTAAAGCTTTCGAATAGACTTTCACTGATGTCACCGTACCAAGTGCTGATCGTTGGCATTGTCATCACATGACTCCCGCTTTTAAAAGATCGTGCATGTTGAGTGCACCGACGGGTTGGCCGGCACCATCAACCACAAAGAGTCCATTGATTTTGCGGTCTTCCATCAGTTTTAAGCCTTCAGCTGCTAATACGTCGGGACCAATAGTGATGGGATTTTTGGTCATCACATCGGTGATCAAGGCTTGGTGCACATCGAGCCGTTGATCGAGGACACGGCGTAGGTCGCCGTCGGTGAACACGCCTATGAGTTGACCATCGCTTGCACTTACGCCGGTCATGCCGAGTCCTTTTTTCGACATTTCGAGCAAAGCTTCACTGAGCGTGGCGCTCGCGGCGACCAAAGGCATGCGCTCACCGGCGTGCATCACATCGTGAATATGCAGTAATAAGCGTCGCCCGAGGCTTCCCCCCGGGTGCGACATGGCAAAGTCATCGGCCGTAAAACCGCGTGCATGGAGCAGCGCCACCGCTAAGGCATCACCCATGGCGAGTGTCGCTGTGGTGGAGGAAGTAGGAGCCAGCCCAAGCGGGCAAGCTTCTTCTTGAACGGCAATACAGACATGCACGTCAGCGAGTTTCGCCAAGGTCGAATCTGGATTGCCGGTCATGCTGATTAAATGTGCGCCGCGGCGTTTAATTAATGGGGCGATGCTGAGCACCTCGCCGGTTTCACCAGAGTTGGAAATCGCGAGCACTACGTCATCGGCGGTAATCATGCCGAGGTCACCGTGGCTTGCTTCGCCAGGGTGGACAAAAAAGGCCGGGGTGCCGGTTGACGCTAAAGTCGCCGCGATTTTTCCACCAATGTGGCCGGATTTGCCCATGCCAATCACAATCACACGGCCTTTACACGCAAGTAAGTACTCACATGCTTGATCAAAGCTTGCGTCAAGAAAACGTTTTAAATCGCTTACCGCACGCGCCTCGATATCAAGCACTCGTGCTGCAAGTGAACTGAAGGAATCGGTTGTGCCAGTGGTCATAGCAGCCCTTATCGCATCCTTGGTTTCAATCTGGTTTTACACCGGTATGTAGATTAGATGCAATCATAACCGATCGGTTCTCGAAATGCAGACGTAAAAGGGAGCATTTAGACGATTTGTCACAAATTTTACCGCTTCTACGCTAGGGAAAATTAGCCGATTCGGGTACAATATGTGGTCTTGTGAATAGGAATGAGCCAGTTATGACAAGCGCGAAAGCAGACGATCTCGTCGTCATTGAAAATCTGGATTTTGCTCACGGGTACGGTGCACACCAAGTTTACAAAGGGTTAAACCTACGTGTGCCGCGCGGCAAAATAACTGCCGTGATGGGGCCCAGTGGTATTGGTAAAACCACATTATTGCGGCTGATCGGTGGTCAATTGAAGCCACAGGCAGGGCGTATAGAGTTTGCCGGACACAATATTCCTGAACTCTCGCGTAGCGCTTTATACGAACAGCGCAAACGCATGAGCATGCTGTTCCAAAGTGGTGCACTGTTCACTGACATGTCGGTCTACGACAATATCGCTTTTCCGCTCCGTGAACACAGCAACTTACCCGAAGAAATTATCGAAACCATTGTTTTGATGAAGCTTGAAGCGGTGGGCTTGCGAGGCGCTCGGCACTTGATGCCATCGGAGCTATCTGGCGGTATGGCGCGCCGCGCAGCGTTGGCGCGTGCGATTGCACTTGACCCTGAACTTATCATGTACGATGAGCCTTTTGCGGGACAAGATCCTATTTCGATGGGGGTCATTGTGCGTTTGATTAAGTCGCTCAACAATTCGCTGGGGTTGACGAGTATCGTGGTGACACACGACGTTACTGAAGTAATGACCATTGCCGATTACGTCAATATCATTGCCGATAAGAAGGTTGTTGCGCAAGGTTCTCCAGCCGAATTAGAAGCTTCAGACGACCCGCTAGTGAATCAGTTCCTAGCAGGTGAAGCAGACGGTCCAGTGCCATTTCACTACGCGGCACCGAGTTTGGCAGAAGATATTTTAGGAGACCGAAATGCTCGATAGGATTGCCGCGCTTGGTAAAGCGGTACTCGACAGCATTGCTGGCGCCGGTAAGGCATTGTTTATGCTGACGCGCGCATTAGTTGGCAAACCGCAATTGCGTAAATCATGGCCGTTGCTGATGCAGCAAATGTATTCAGTAGGCGTACTGTCACTATTGATTATCATTGTCAGTGGGCTTTTTATCGGCATGGTATTGGGATTACAGGGATACACCATTTTGGTCGATTTTGGCGCTGAACAAAGCCTTGGACCCATGGTGGCACTGTCGTTACTGCGCGAACTGGGGCCGGTGGTCACCGCCTTGTTGTTTGCTGGTCGAGCGGGCTCTGCCTTGACCGCCGAAATTGGCCTGATGAAAGCAACTGAGCAATTATCAAGCCTTGAAATGATGGCGGTAGATCCGCTGCGCCGCGTCATTTCACCGCGCTTCTGGGCCGGTTTCTACAGTATGCCGCTGCTAGCAATGATATTTTCTGCAGTAGGTATTTATGGTGGTTACCTAGTTGGCGTGCAATGGTTAGGCGTCGATGATGGCGCGTTTTGGTCGGTGATGCAGGCGAACGTTGAATGGGGTCAGGATATTATGAATGGCCTGATCAAAAGTTTAGTGTTCGCTTTCGTTGTCACTTGGATTGCGCTGCATAAAGGCTATCACTGCGTGCCAACCTCAGTTGGTATCAGCCGTGCCACCACTTCGACCGTAGTTACCGCATCGCTTGCGGTACTCGGATTGGATTTTGTTCTTACAGCACTGATGTTTGGGTAACTCATTATGGAATCAAGAAATACGCAATTAGCTGTTGGTTTGTTTGTGATTATTGGTGTTCTCGCTGTGCTATTCCTCGGCTTAAGAGCGGCAAATACAAGCGTAGGCGGCAATGGTGAAACCTATAAGCTGTACGCGAAGTTCGACAACATTGGTGGTTTAAAAGAGCGTTCACCGGTCAAAGTTGGCGGTGTTGTGGTCGGACGCGTAAGCAAAATTAGCTTAGATGGCGACTACTATGAGCCATTGGTCGAAATGACGATCAGCAGTGAATACAATGAATTTTCTGACACTTCGTCGGTCTCAATTTTAACCTCAGGGTTGTTGGGTGAGCAGTATATCGGCCTCAGCCCAGGATTTATTGACGATACAGTTGAAATGTTAGAGGACGGTGATTATATCCACGATACGAAATCAGCTTTGGTGTTGGAGGATCTCATCGGTCAGTTCCTATTTAGCCAAGGTAATGACTAAGGAGTCGTAGTATGAAAACCTTGTATGCAATCTTGATGACAGCGTTGTTGGTGGTCACTGGAACTGCCGATGCGAATAGCGAGGTGATACGTGATGAAAATCCGTACGCATTGCTGGAACGCGTTGCGAACAAAACCGCTGAACGGATCAGTGCAGATCGTAGCAAGATTAACGAAGATTTGGATTACTTGCGGGTCATTATCCGCGAAGAGTTGATGCCGTACGTTGACTCTACCTATGCAGCAAAGCGTGTACTTGGGCGTAATCTTAAAGATACGACCGAAGAGCAGCGCCGTCAGTTTTATGCGGTCTTTCGTGAATACTTGGTCGCCACCTATGGTCGTGCCTTTACCCAGTATGATGAAACTAAACATCAGTTCCAGTTTGAACAAGCGCGTGAACTAGGTCCAGAAGACCGCATGGTTGAGGTCAATACCCGTCTTATCGAAGAAGATGGCCGTCCGCCGATTCGTATGGACTTTAAACTGCGCTACGACAAAGATGAGCGTTTGTGGAAAGCATATGACTTAGTCGTTGAAGGCGTCAGCTTGCTGAATAGTAAAGCAGCAGAAATTTCGTCGGTGATTCGTAGCCGCGGTATTGACGGTACTATCGAATTGCTCGAGGAAAAAGCAAATGAACCGATCCAGCCTTATTCAGAAGAAGGTTAAGTCATGTCGGCCTCGATAGCTTGGTCATTAGAAAACGGTCAGCTCGTCTTTAAAGGCGAGTTGACGCGTGCTACGGTACCGCAAGTATGGTCAGCGCGCGGACAGTGGCAGGCGGACTCCAAAGAGCGCTTAGTTGTCGATCTGGCCGCCGTTGAGCATGTGGATTCCGCGGGCGTCGCCATGTTATTGCAATTAAAACGTCTGCTAGCAGCACAACAGCGGGAACTTTCGCTGACCCAACCGAGTCAGCAATTTAAAGCCATTGCCGACGTCAGTGGCGCTACTGAACTTTTAAATCTCTAACAATAGAACCCAATTGATGACAACCGACGATATAAAAGATCTTCTTTCAGCCGCACTTGAACTCGATGAACTTATCGTTAAGGTCGATGGTAGTCATGCTTCCATCACCGCAGTTAGCGAACAATTCAGTGACCTGAGTCGCGTAAAGAAACAGCAAATTATTTATGCACCATTGAAAGATTTGATTGCTAGTGGTGAACTACACGCTGTATCTATTAAAGCTTACACCCCGACTGAATGGCAGCGCGAGAAGAAGCTCGCGATGCTCAGCTAACACGAGTAGTGCGCTATGCAAAAATTAGTAATTACTGGAGGCCGTGCACTGCGCGGTGAAGTCGTGATCTCAGGCGCAAAAAATGCTGCGCTGCCGATTCTGATGGCAAGTATCCTCGCCACCGAAGACGTACAAATCGACAACGTGCCAGCGTTGCAAGACGTAAAAACCTCGATGAAGTTGCTTGCGGATTTAGGTGTTAATAGCGAGCAACTTAGTCTCAATAGCTATCTGATTCATCCACAGCAACTGACCAACCATATCGCCAGCTATGACCTAGTGAAAACGATGCGGGCATCGATCTTGATTCTCGGCCCGTTACTAGCTCGCCATCGTAAAGCGCAAGTCTCATTGCCTGGAGGCTGCGCCATCGGCGCACGCCCAGTCAACTTGCATATTGAGGGGTTGCGTGAAATGGGTGCCCACATCACGGTCGAAAATGGTTATATCCATGCCGAAGTTGAAGACCGTTTGCAGGGCGCAACAATTGTCATGGATACGGTAAGTGTTACCGGCACCGAAAACCTGATGATGGCCGCAACGCTTGCGAAAGGTGTCACCACTATTGAGAACGCTGCACGCGAACCCGAAGTGGTCGACTTAGCGAAGTTCCTCAATACCTTAGGTGCAGATATTCGGGGCGCGGGAACCGACACCATTAAAATTCATGGGGTAGAGAAATTGCACGGAGGTCACTACAGCGTGCAACCCGATCGCATTGAAACCGGCACCTTCTTAGTGGCAGCTTTGGCCACGGGTGGTGATGTCACCTGTAAAAATACTGATCCGAGTATGCTTGATGCAGTGATGAAAAAACTCACCGAAGCGGGCGCGATCATCAGTAAAGGTGATGACTGGATTCGCTTGCAGGCGCCTGAACGTCCACGTCCGGTTAATGTCATTACGGCGCCACACCCGGCGTTTCCAACCGACATGCAAGCACAGTTCTGCGCCTTGAATGCCATTGCTGATGGCACCGGTTGGGTACGTGAAACCATTTTCGAAAACCGGTTTATGCACGTGCCTGAATTACAGCGCATGGGTGCGAACATTGAACTCGAAGGCAACACTGCAATTTGCAAAGGTGTCGCTAAGCTTGAGGGTGCACAAGTGATGTGCACGGATTTACGAGCTTCTGCGTCTTTGGTAATCGCGGGCTTGGTTGCTGAAGGTGAGACCACGGTACAACGGATTTATCATATCGACCGTGGTTACGAAACCATCGAGAAAAAGCTCACCGCACTTGGCGCTCAAATTGAGCGCCGCGACTAAGATAATTGCTTAGTTTGGCAGCTTGCCAATAGTGACCGTGGTGGTGAGTTCCTCATCACCACGGAAGAAGGTTACCGTCAACTCCACGCCAGGCTTAGTATTGGAAATCAAAGCGAGTCCATCGGCGGCGGAGGTAATAGGTTCACCGGCAATATCGACGATGTAATCGTTGGGTTGCAAACCAGCTTGCGCAGCTGGGCTGCCGTCGTCAACGCCCGTTAGGAAAATACCAGGGCGTTGATAGTTGCGTGAGTTGGGCACCGAATCGCTGGTTTGTATGCCCAGATAGCCACGCACTACCTCACCTTCCTCAATTAAGGTCCGCATAATACTTTTGGCAAGGGTATAGGGCACTGCAAAATAGATACCCTCGACGCCCTGACCCGCGGGGCCACGGAATTGCGCGTTATTGATGCCTACCAAATAGCCTTGGCTATTAACCAAGGCACCGCCCGACGCTCCTTCGTTAATCACTGCATCCATTTGCAGCAAATCCGCATGACTATTGATCACACCCATACGACCACCGGTTGCACTGACAATGCCTTGGGTGATGGTTTGTCCTAGATTGAGCGGATTACCAATCGCGAGTACCACGTCACCCACCCGGGTGCGGAGTTCATCGTTTTGCGGAATCACCGGCAGGTTATCAAGTTCTACGCGTAACACCGCCAAGTCAGTTACGTTATCGATACCAATCACTTGGGCACTGGTTTGACGGCCGTCTTGTAAGGCAATTTGCACGCTACTGACGTTGGCGACCACATGCGCAGCAGTGATAATGTGTCCCACGTTGTCCATGATGACGCCAGAACCTAAGCGTAATACTGAATTATTACGACGGTTGTAGTAGGAGCCGCGCTGTTCGCTCATGCTATAGATATTGACTACCGCTGGTGCGGCACGATTTACGGCGGTGGCAAAACTGAAGGCTTCATCGGGTTGTTGGCGTTTGGCTTGCCATGCTTCTAATAAGGGCAGTGCCCAAATGACTAACGCAGCAACGACGATACCAAGCAGTACCGAGCGTAAAATATAACTAAGCCAACTCTTAGCAGTTGCTGCATTCATGAAATGTCGTTCCCTGTAGTGTCAGTCTATGATTGTTATTGTTGCCCTAGCATAGCACTTCTTGTAAAAAGAAGGCAGCCTTTAGGGGCTGCCTTCAGAGTGTGCGCTGTGTGTAAGTGTTGGCTGCCTAACCGCCGCGCAATACTAAATACAGTGAAGAATTACCGCGGCGAATGTTGAGCGCGACAACGCCTTGTGCACTATCTAAAACGTTGCGTAATTCACTTACAGTACTCACTGGTTGGCGGTTAACTGCGACGATAACATCGTCTTTACGCAAGCCATAACGAGCCGCCATAGAGCCTTCTTCCAGTTCCGTGATCGCCAAGCCACCTTCACTTGCTGGGGCTAGCGTTGCACCTTGCAAGGCTGGGTGCAAATTCGCGGCTTCAACTGCTTGCTCGTCAGCAGTCAAGGTCACCTCAAAAGTACGCTCTTCACCATCACGCAAGACTGTAATTTCAATAGGTTTGCCAACGCCCATGGTTTTAATGCGAGCTGATAAATCACCGAAGTTACGGATTTTTTCACCGTTAACGGCGGTAATCACGTCGCCTGACAATAGACCGGCTTCGGCTGCAGCACTGTCTGGTACTACTTCGGCGACAAAGGCACCTTGGTTCGCTTTTAGATTCAGTGCTTCGGCAATATCGGCGGTTAAATCATTACCGCGGACACCAAGCACGCCACGGCGCACTTCACCAAATTCGATCAGTTGCTGTACGAGCGCTTCCATCATGTCAGATGGAATGGCAAAACCGATACCAATGTTGCCGCCGTTAGGGCCCAAAATAGCAGTGTTAATACCGATGAGTTTGCCATCCAAAGTCACCAAGGCTCCACCGGAGTTACCGCTGTTGATGGCGGCATCCGTTTGAATAAAGTTTTCGATTTCTTCGATGCCGAGACCGCTGCGCCCCAGCGCACTGACAATCCCTGAAGTAACGGTTTGACCTAGACCAAAGGGGTTGCCAATCGCCACGACAAAATCACCGACACGTAAATCAGCAGAACTGCCAATTTCGATATCGGTCAGGCCTTCGCCGTCTTTAATCTTGAGCAGGGCGATATCAGAATTTGCATCCGTACCAATGACTTCAGCATCGAACTGTTCACCGTCTTTGAGGGTGACAAGAATTTCGCTGGCACCATCGATAACGTGATTATTGGTGACCACATAGCCTTTCTCAGCGTCAATAATGACACCAGAGCCTAAGCCACGGAATGGGCGTTCTTGCACTTGCTCTTGCGGACCATTGGGGCCAAAGAAAAAGCGGAACATATCGGGAATACGTTGACGAACTTCGCGGCTGCCTTTGACCGAAATATTGACAACCGCAGGGGTGACTTCCTCCAACATCGGCGCCAGAGTTGGCGTTTCATCTTTATTGTTGAAGAACGGGATATTTGCTTGCGCTGTGCCCAGCGTTAGCAAACTCGTTAAAGTAAGGACTGCAAATAGCTTTAATTTCATAGGGTACGGACTCCTTTAATCAACACGCCCTTGCGTTCAAGTAAAGACCTACCCTATGGAAATAAGTTCAGCTTCGAGTTGTTTCAAGATGTTTTTTCATTGGAAGACGAAAAAAGTCCACTTTTCTTGTCAGAGTAATCACGCGGTGGCTCTTGCGCGGTTTCTTTTTCTTTCACGTTGGAGTCCTTTTGCAACTGGCTCGCCATTCGCAATTGACGCATGGTGTCTTCAGCAAAAAACGGCAAGCTTGGCTGTGCTTGCTCTTGCTGCAGCAATTCAGAACTGTGTTGCAAATAGGCTTTGAGCTTTTCTTGAGTTTCTTCGAGTTGCTCGACTAATGCACTAGCAGTGGCAAAGTGTTCAGCAACTTCTTGTTGATAGTGCGCCAGCTGTTCGCGGCTTTGTTGAACTTCTTGGTTCAAACGCGCTTCATCTGAGTGCTCCTTCAACCAGTAACGGGCAATGAAAAAGCCAACAATAGCTCCTGCTAATACCAGTAGAATGCCGATCAATGCACTCATAGAAAAACTCCTTAAAAACGCGGTTCACATGATAAACTAGTCCCCCATAGCATAATCTAGAATAGGGTCGAAGTGGTAGTGACAAACCAAAACATTACCCCATTGCAAAAATACGAGGCGGATTTAGCAAGTGGTGGTTTTACGCCGGATGCGGCACAACGCCGCGCTGTAGAAGCATTACAAAGGTTATACGACGACCTATTAAGGTTTCGCCAGCAGCAGCAAGGCGGCTTGCTGAATCGCATCAAAACATGGTTCGGAAGTACTCCAAAGGCCCCTCAAGGTATTTATTTTTGGGGCGGAGTAGGGCGTGGCAAGACTTATTTAGTCGATACTTTTTACGAAACGCTGCCATTCGAGCAAAAATTACGCGTGCACTTTCATCGCTTTATGCATCGCGTACACAAAGAGTTAAAAGAACTCAAAGGCAAAAGCGATCCGCTGCCCATTATTGCTGACAAACTTGCCAGTGAGGCGCAAATCGTCTGCTTCGATGAGTTTTTCGTGCAAGATATTACCGATGCCATGATCCTTGGCACGCTGATGCAAGAGTTGTTCAAACGCAATGTGGTCTTGGTGGCGACGTCGAATATCGTGCCCGACGATCTGTACAAGAATGGCTTGCAGCGCGCGCGTTTTTTACCTGCTATTGAGCTGATTAAGCAGCATTGTGAAGTGATCAATGTCGATAGTGGTATCGACTATCGCTTACGCACACTCACTAAAGCGGAAATCTATCACTCACCGCTCGATGCCGAGGCAGATAAGAACTTACAGCGCTACTTCACTGAATTGGCTCCGGACCACTGCAGCCGCAACACCGATGGTACCATTCGCATCAATGGTCGTGATATTCCCGTACGCTTAGAATGTGACGACGTTGTGTTGTTTGACTTTGAGGCGATTTGCGGTGGCCCGCGTTCGCAAAACGACTACATCGAGCTGGCCCAACTGTATCACGCTGTACTCATCAGCAATGTGCCGCAGCTTGGGGGCAACTCTGACGATGCTGCGCGCCGATTCTTGGCCTTAGTCGATGAATTTTATGAGCGCCGCGTAAAGCTGATTCTTTCAGCCGCAGTACCGCTTGAGCAAATTTACACGGACGGCAAGCTGAAGTTCGAGTACCAGCGCTGTATTTCGCGCTTACAAGAAATGCAAAGCCAAGAATACCTAGCGCAAGAGCACAAACCCTAAATCCAAGAGCGCTGTTGGCTATTGGCTGTTCGCTGTTGGTTTAATCAAACAGCAAATAGCAAACAGCGAACAACGCCGTTGATCTTTTGATCGGTTTTCCCTATAATCCGCGCAGCCCACGTTACAGGTACAACTAACCAGTGTGTGGTGAAGCCACAACGGTTGTTGTGGTTCGCGGGGAAGCCCGGAACTACTGTCGTGAACCTTTAATAAAGAGTAAGTTTCAATGAGTACATTTGTTGCAAAACCAGAAACTGTACAACGTGACTGGTATGTTATTGACGCCGAAGGTAAAACTTTAGGTCGCTTAGCGACTGAAGTCGCTCGCCGTTTACGCGGTAAGCATAAGCCTGAGTACACGCCTCACGTCGACACTGGTGATTACATCATCATCGTTAACGCTGAGAAAGTGGCGGTTACTGGCCGTAAGGCACAGAACAAGATCTACTATTCACACTCTGGGTATCCAGGTGGTATCAAGGAAATCAGCTTCGAGAAGTTGATCGCCAAGAAACCAGAAATGGTCATTCAGAAAGCGGTGAAGGGTATGTTACCTCGTGGTCCACTGGGTCGTGCCATGTTCCGTAAACTGAAAGTATATGCAGGCACCGAGCACAATCATGTTGCTCAACAGCCTAAACAACTTGAAATTTAAGACGGAGCACTAAGAAAATGGCAGAGAATCAATACTACGGTACTGGTCGTCGCAAAAGCTCAACTGCACGCGTTTTCTTGCGTCCAGGCAGCGGCAACATCAGCATCAATAACCGCACCCTAGAAGAATACTTCGGTCGTGAAACTGCGCAAATGGTTGTTCGTCAGCCACTTGAGTTAGTTGACATGGTTGAGAAGTTCGATTTGTACATCACCGTTAAAGGTGGTGGTTCAAGTGGTCAAGCTGGCGCGGTGCGTCACGGTATCACTCGTGCACTTATGCAATACGACGAAGCCCTTCGTGGTGACTTGCGTCGCGCTGGTTACGTTACTCGTGACGCGCGTCAAGTTGAACGTAAGAAAGTCGGCTTGCACAAAGCTCGTAAGCGTCCACAGTTCTCAAAACGTTAATCGTTTACGAAACTGTACGTTTCAGCACAAACAAAACCCGGCCAATGTGCCGGGTTTTTTGTCTTTGTCCTTGTAAAAATCAGGGTATTTCTTTATCATCTGAAAGCATTTTTTTGCCGATTGTCTGTGCGATGTGAGCACAGGCAGTTCTAACGCAGCAGCTAATTACTGACTCCGCGGCAACGTCTCGCGGAGCGTCCAAACTGGAGAGTAAGTGGATGAGCAATGCGCCTGTAGATAAAGGCCGCCGTCGTTTTCTGACTGTCGCAACCTCAGTGGTTGGCGCAGCGGGCGCGGTGGGTGTTGCTGTTCCTTTCATTGCGTCATGGAACCCGAGTGCGAAAGCGAAAAACGCGGGTGCCCCAGTGGAAGTGAACATCGGAAAAGCCGAACCGGGTCAATTGATTCGTGTTGAGTGGCGAGGACAGCCTGTTTGGGTGGTACGTCGTACCCCTGAAATGCTAGCAAGCCTCGAGGGTCTTGCGGATCAACTTCGTGATCCGAACTCTGAACAACCTCAGCAACCTGAGTATGCATCTAACTTGTACCGCTCGCGCAAAGAAGAATACTTTGTCGCAGTGGGTATTTGTACGCACTTAGGCTGTTCACCGCAGTATCTTGAAGATTCATTTGGTGAGCAAGTTGAAGGCGTGAGTGCCGGGTTCTTCTGTCCGTGTCACGGTTCACGTTTTGACATCGCCGGTCGTGTATTCTCGGGTGTACCTGCACCTTACAACCTAGTGGTGCCACCGCATTACTACGTTGACGACAACACCATTTTGGTGGGTGAAGACGGGGAGCAAGCCTAATGAAGAAATTAATCGCCTGGTTTGACGAACGCATTCCGATGACCAAGACGTGGAATATCCACCTTGCACAATATCCAGCTCCGAAAAACTTTAACTTCTGGTATCTGTTTGGCGTTCTAGCCATGTTGGTACTGGTGAACCAAATCCTTACCGGTATCTGGTTGACGATGAACTACGTGCCGTCGGCAGAAGGCGCATTCGCCTCTGTTGAGTACATCATGCGTGATGTCGATTACGGTTGGTTGCTGCGCTACATGCACTCGACGGGTGCCTCGGCCTTCTTTGTGGTGGTCTATTTGCACATGCTACGCGGCATGATGTATGGCTCGTACCAGAAGCCGCGCGAGTTGCTGTGGGTGTTCGGCATGCTCATCTTCCTAGTGCTGATGGCTGAAGCCTTCATGGGTTACTTGTTGCCTTGGGGACAAATGTCCTACTGGGGTGCGCAGGTTATCATCTCCTTGTTCGGTGCGATTCCGATCATTGGTGATGATTTGACGCTGTGGATTCGTGGTGATTACGTTATCTCTGGCGCGACCTTGAACCGTTTCTTCGCCTTGCATGTCATCGCGTTGCCATTGGTATTGGTCATTTTGGTGTTCTTACACATTATCGCCTTGCATGAAGTGGGTTCGAACAACCCAGAAGGTATCGCGATTAAGAAACCGAAGGGCTCTGTACCTGATTCAGAAAAGCCGAAGTTCGAATTCCATGAGCGCTTCACCAAGAAGTACGATATCGTCGATGCGATTCCGTTCTTCCCGTATTACGTGGTGAAAGATCTTATTGGTATCGGTATCTTCCTGTTCCTGTTCTGTTACGTGATCTTCTTTGCTCCGGCAATGGGCGGCTTGTTCCTTGAGCCACCAAACTTTGAACCAGCAAATCCGCTGAAGACGCCTAACCACATTGCACCTGTTTGGTATTTCACACCGTTCTACGCAATTTTGCGTGCGGTTCCAGACAAATTGTTGGGTGTCATTTTGATGTTCGGCTCGATTGCGGCGCTATTTGTGTTGCCATGGTTGGATCGCGGTAAAGTGCGCTCGATTCGCTATCGTTGCGGCCTGCATAAGCTGAATTTGACGGTGTTCTGTATCAGCTTTGTGGCGCTTGGCTACTTGGGTCTGAAACCAGCAACTGAGGTCTACACCTTCTTTGCGCGTGTGTTCACATTCTTGTACTTCGCTTTCTTCATTTTGCTGTTCTTCTACAGTAAAAATGAGAACACGAAGCCAGTTCCAGAGAGGATTACTAAGTGATGAAACAGTTTCTTAAAACGACTCTACTGGTAGCCGCTACGCTATGGTCAGTTGCAGGTTTTGCAGCTGACCCTACGGTACCGCTTGATGAAGCTAAAATCGACTTGCATGACAAAGCGTCATTGCAACGCGGTGCGCAGTTGTTTATGAACTACTGCTTAGGTTGTCACTCAATGGAATATCAGCGCTATCAGCGCACCTTCAATGATATCGGTATTCCTGAAGAGCTCGGCACGGCAAACTTACAGTTTACCGGCGAGAAAGTGGGCGACTTGATCACCAACGCCATGCCGACTGAATCAGCGAATGCTTGGTTCGGTACAGCTGCACCAGACCTCACTCTGGTTGCGCGAGTGCGTGGGGCCGATTGGCTTTACACCTATTTCCGTTCGTTCTATGTCGATGAATCACGCCCATTTGGCGTGAACAACGCCGTATTCCCGAACGTTGGTATGCCGCACGTACTGCAAGAATTGCAAGGCGTGCCGCGTAAAACCACCGAAAAGCGTATGGTTGATGGCGAGATGCAAGACGTTTACGTGGGTATCAAAGCCGATGGCAGCGGTATGCTTACGGAAGCTGAATACGACCAAGCGATGTTGGATTTGACCAACTTCTTGGTTTACACCGGTGAACCTATGCTGCTTGAACAGCGTCGGATGGGCTGGTATGTATTCGGTTTCTTATTAGTCTTCACAATTTTTGCGTGGTTGTTGAAACGCGAATTTTTCAGAGACGTGAAGTAATGATGGAGAAAGACATGTCGGTTGCGGCAAACAAACGGTCAGTGATGACCCTCTATTCGGGCCGAAATGACTTACGCAGTCATCAGGTACGAATTGTGTTAGCAGAAAAAGGCGTGAGCGTAGAAATCACCTACGTTGACGGCGACAACAAGCCAGAAGACTTGTTGCAATTAAATCCGTACGCGGATGCATTGCCAACGCTGGTGGATCGCGAACTGGTTCTGTATAACGCTCATATCATCATGGAATATCTTGATGAACGTTTCCCGCATCCGCCATTGATGCCGGTTTACCCGGTAGCTCGTGGTACCAGCCGTTTGATGATGTATCGTATTGAGCGCGATTGGTATGCGCTAGCGGAAGCAATCGCAAAAGGTGGCAAAGGTGTTGAAGCGGCACGTCAAGAATTGCGTGAGGGCATCTTAGCGCTAGCGCCAATTTTTGCTGATACTCCGTTCTTCATGAGCGAAGAATTCACCTTAGTTGATTGCTATCTGGCGCCATTATTGTGGCGTCTACCGAGTTATGGAATTCAGCTTGAAGGGGCAGCAGCGAAAGCTGTCAAGGCTTACATGCTGCGCGTTTTCGAACGTGATTCATTCCAAGAATCACTCACTGATATCGAGCGAGAGCTGGGTAAGTGAGTGATATGAGTGCGATGTCAGCACGCCGCCCGTATATGTTGCGGGCGGTGTATGACTGGCTCGTCGATAACCAGCTAACACCTCACCTGGTGGTTGACGCCACGCAGCCGCATTGCCAAGTGCCTTTCGAGTTCGTCAAAGACGGTCAAATTGTGCTCAATATTGCACCCTCTGCGGTAGGTAATTTGCAACTATTGAATGACAGTGTGCAGTTTAATGCACGGTTTTCAGGTAAGCCACATCGCGTCTATGTGCCAATCGCAGCCGTAGTTGCTTTGTATGCGCGCGAAAACGGCGCGGGAACTATCTTCGAAGACGAGCCGCAGTTACATGAACCGCAGCCTGAACCACCAGCCGATGCGTCTGCTGACAAGCCAGCGAAAAAGCGCCCCAACCTCAAGGTCATCAAATAACCAAACCCGTTACTCGTTAATCGTTATTGGTTAGGGGTGCGCTAAGTCATATCCCTCTCACGAATAACGAATAACGAATAACGAATAACGGTTTATTCGAAGGCGTCGATGACGCGGGTGACGCCATTGGTATTACGCGAAATCTCAATTGCCCTCTGCGCCATCGTACGATCGATAAGTCCCATCAAAAAAACCTCACCGTTTTCCGTGACAACTTTGATTTTATTCGCATCCACTTCTTCATCAGTGACCATTTTGGCTTTGATCTTACTGGTGAGCCAACTGTCTTTGCTGATGCGTGACAAAGGAATCACCTCTTGCACGCGCAGTTCATTGTGCACACGTTGCACGCCGTTTTCATCGCGTGCGATGCGGGCGGCAAATTCAGCTAGCCCGGCGTTCGGAACTTGTCCAAGCAGCAAGACTGAACGGTTGAACGAAACGACCTGGATGCGACTTTCGCTAAGGCGTTCTTCACCTTTAAGTGCTGCTATCACCCGAATCTCAATCGCTTGATCATCAACTTGTGTGCCTATGGTGCGCGAGTCGGTAGCTGACGAAATACCGACTGCGGTCGCGCCAACGAGAGCAGCGGTGCAACCCGAAAGACTCAAAACGGCGGTGAGTGCCAGTGCAGGAAATGCAAGTGAACTGCGCATTAGTAACTCTCCTCCTGTGGAAAAATCTGTTGCTCAGCAAGGCTGCAGAGCATATTAACGAGTTGCAGCAAATGTTCGGTAACACGCGCTGAATTACGCGATGGAATGCGAATTTCAACATCATCTGGACCGAGTAAACCGGCGACATCCTGATCGCCATCGTTGGTCAGGGCGATGATTAGCATGTCGCGGCTCAATGCGGCTTCCATCGCACGGCTGACGCGTGGAGCACGATTGCCAGCACTCAAAACAACCAAGACATCGTTGGGTTGCCCAACGGCAAGAATTTGCTGCGAGAAGATTGCTTCGTGCTCGTTCGCCCCGTAATCTGCATGGAGCGCATGCACCGGGAACGGCGGGCGTTCAAATTGCAAACCTGTCAGCATAATATGGGCAAAATGGCGGGCGCTGGCATGGGCCATACTTTCGCCACAACAATAAATTTTTTGGCCGCGTAATAATGAGTCAACTAGTAGCTCCGCTGCTGCCATGACAGGCTCTTGCAGCAAATCTGCACTGGCGATTTGAGTTTGAATACACTCAGTAAAGATGGCTTTGACCGGCTCTTGCATAAGTCCTCGTTAAAATGCATCAGGCAACCAATAGAGCTGCTCGGGCTGTTGGCAAATGGCGATTACATCGAAACGCATGGGCGTTACATGTTCGTCAAGTCGGCGCGATAGTAAATAAAATTGCGCACTACGTCTAACACGTAGACACTGATCGGGTGTGATTTGTTCGACCACGGTGGCAAAGTCTTCGTTTCTGCGAGTTTTGACTTCTACAAACACCCAAGTGGCACCATCACGCATAATGATATCGATTTCGCCCAATTCGCAGCGAAAATTCTGCTCGACTAGTTTTAACCCGCGCGCCTCTAAGTAAACTAGGGCAGCAGCTTCACCTTCATTGCCCAAATCATGTGCCAGCATCCTTGCGGCTCCTATTCATGGTTAAGCGGTTATTCAGCGACCACTTTATGTCCGTCGTATTGTGCCCAGTCTAATTCGCGTTGCAGCGCTGTAGGGCTACCGTAAAGCTCTCCAGTTAAGCCAGCAAGCCGAAAACCCGGCAGCGCCGCAAGTACGTGGCGATGACGACTTAACAGGATGGCATCATGACCAAAGGCGGCAAGTCGCGCCAATGAATAACCCCAGCTCTTGCGTAGCGCCAAGAGATCATTCAACTCGTTAGAACGAGGGTGGCCGGGGACTAACCATGGTGCTTCGGTAAAATGCACTTCGTTCAAATCATTTTCGCTCAGTTGGTCACGCAAGATATGGCTAGCGGACGTGGCGTATACTGGGATGCGCTGATTGAACGGTGAAATATTGACATCAATGAAGGGTTTTAGCAGTCGAGTCTGCTCAATATTGCCGGGCAAAAAGATAACATCGAAATCTTCCCGGCTACGTGGCTCGGCATCGACAAGAATTTTGCCGGCGGCGATTTTGACCTGCCAAATGCGTGCATCACTGGCACTGACTCCCAACTTCTCTTGCACGATAGTTTTCATGTCTTCTGGAGTGCGGTAATAACCACTTTCGATAGTTGCCTCTGGTTGCAAAGCTCGAAAGGCCTCAGTGAAGTTATTGACCGCGCTACGACCACTATTACTATCTGCCGCTAGCACCAGTGGCTTTTGATAGCCTCGTTCAACTAAGGTGTGGGCAATTTGCGCAATTTCCCATTCCGGCTCTAACGCAAACCACATGGTTGGTGAGGTACCTAATTCACTGGCATTATTGAGGGCAAACCAAGGGGTTGCGGTCTGCTCGAGCGCCGCACCATCGACTTTGCTGACATTATCTTTCAGCAATGGACCGATAACGATATCGGCTTGCGTGCGTTGCACTTCTTCGCTGAGCGTGATGAAGTCGAAGTTTGCCGTATCACGGACCACGATTTGCAATTGTGGTAACTCGCCCAGCGCCAAAATCATGCCATCCAGCACCGCTTGCCCTTGCTCAGCAAATTGTCCTGAAAGAGGCAGCAGGACTAACGCAACTTGGCTCGTCAAAGGCTGTAGATTCTGCTGCAAAACTTGAGCGACCGCTTGTGCAGGATGTGAACGATAACGTAACTGCCAGCCCTGAATTGCCGACACATCCTCATTTTTCGCTTGTTCATGTGCGGCTTGTAACAACGCTAACCAGCCGCGGGCTAAGTCACCTGTGGCGGTAAGTTGTTGCGGTTGATGCGCGTCGCGTAGGACCGACCAAACAACGTCACTGGATTCGGCTTCAGCGGCGGCTGCGAGATAATCTAATTGATACTGAGCTGCTTGTTGCGGTTGGCGCATTTGCACGGCAAGATCTCGCGCCAGACGCAAGGTTGCCGGTGCTACGTCGGCAGAAGCTAATAGTGGGGCTAATGACTGTTCGGCGGCTTGCCACTGCTTTTGACTGGCAAACCACTGCGCTTCAGCAAATCGGATCTGTCGTTGTTGGCTCTCGCTCAATCGGTGCGTAAACCGTCGCAATTCACTCAGGAGCAAAGCACTGGTTTGCCATTCACCCTGCTCCTGCTTTGTGGCTAAGGCCTCGATTAGGATACTTAGCTGCCGTGTTTGCGATGATTCGGCTGCTACTTCCGCTAAGATTTCAGCCAAATCCTGCGCATCGGTGTTGACCTCTGGCACTGTGACCGTGTCGATGTCCGATGCAACGCGATCGTCTGATGCTGAGGGTTGCGTGCGATCTGAGCTTGCACAGGCTGTTAGGGTACAAACCAGTATGCAGAGGAATAATTTCTTTGGCACAATAGACAAACTCACCAGTGGCTGCTCACATTATCCAGAAATGTAGTCATACTATAAACCTAGCCACCCAGCGAAACAACGTAACGGGGCAAATCTTACAAGGGGTTAACATGACGCAACCACAGCCCGGCATACTCTACATCGTCCCAACGCCGATTGGTAATCTGGGCGATTTGTCGCCGCGTGCACAGCAAGTGCTACAACAAGTGGCGGCAATTGCCGCGGAAGATACCCGCCATAGTCGGCAGCTTTTGCAGCAATTTGCGATTGATAACGAAGTGTTCGCGTTGCATGAGCATAACGAACGTGAGCGCGCCGCGCGAGTGATTGAGCGGCTGCAACGGGGTGAGGACTTAGCGCTGATTAGCGATGCCGGCACGCCACTGATCAGCGATCCTGGTTATGTCTTGGTGCAGCAAGCGCGGCAGGCTGGAATAAAGGTTGTGGCGTTGCCCGGCCCCTGTGCAATTACCACCGCACTTTCCGGTGCCGGTTTAGCCACCGACCGCTTTACTTTTGAAGGCTTTTTGCCGGCCAAGCCCCAACAACGGCGCAAGACGCTCGAAGCCCTGCTGACCGAACCGCGCACTATGGTGTTTTATGAATCGCCGCATCGGATAGTGCATGCCCTCGAAGATTTGCAGAGCGTTTTTGGGGCGGAGCGGGAAATGGTGATGGCGCGTGAACTGAGCAAACAGTTTGAGACCTTCTTGCACGGCAGTATCGCAGAAGTTCGTGCACAGGTTTTGGCCGATAGCAACCAACAACGCGGTGAGATGGTACTCATCATAGGCGGTGCTGCGGTGCAGCAAGATACCGATGAAGTCAACGCACAGGCGCTACGCACGGTGCAGCTGCTGCGTCAACACCTACCGCTAAAGAAAGCCGCCGCTTGTGCCGCTGAAATTCATGGTGTGCGCAAAAACCAGCTGTATCAACTGGCGCTCGACGCCGATAACACGTAGAATGCGCCGCTGAGTTGGCCAGACAATCGCTGCCTATGCTTGCATAGGGGGAGGAAAGTCCGGGCTCCACAGGGCAGGGTGCCAGATAACGTCTGGGCGGCGCAAGCCGACGACTAGTGCAACAGAGAGCAAACCGCCGATGGCCTGCGCAAGCAGGATCAGGTAAGGGTGAAAGGGTGCGGTAAGAGCGCACCGCGCGGCTGGTAACAGTTCGTGGCACGGTAAACTCCACCCGGAGCAAGGTCAAATAGGGGTTCATTGGCGCGGCCCGCGTTGAACCCGGGTAGACTGCTTGAACGCTAGAGTGATTTAGCGGCTAGACGAATGATTGTCCACGACAGAACCCGGCTTATCGGCCAGCTCACCTTATTCCTTATTAGCAGGTGTCGCGCTCAGGCGCACCTGCTCGTTATGTAAATGCGCAAACTTCATAAAGGCGTCCAAGCGCATACTGCGCCCGTAAAAAAAGCCTTGTTGGAAATGACAGCCTTTGTCGCGCAAGAACTCAACTTGCGAACGTTCTTCCACACCTTCGGCAATCACCTGCATATTCAACGTAAAGGCAATTCTTAGCAGCACTTCGACCAAAGCTGTTTGGGTCGGGTTCACCGGCACATTGGCGAGGAAGCCGCGATCGATCTTGATTACATCAATCGGGTAGGAACGCAAATAATTCAGGCTCGAGTAGCCAGTACCAAAGTCGTCTATTGCAAGGTGTACGCCGGCACTACGTAATTTTTTGAGGTTGTCGAGTTGCCGTTCTTTGTTGCGCATCAACATCGACTCAGTAATTTCCAGCATCAGACAATCAGCAGGCATGCCGGCTTGCTCAAGTGCAGCAAGCCAATTGTCCGCGGCATCTTTGTCGTTAAACTCCCGTGGCGAGCGGTTCACCGCAATGGTCAAAGCGAGGCCGTTATCTCGCATTTTTTGCCAGTCTTTGATGACTTGCTGTAACACGTACTCACCGAGCCAAATAATAGCTCCAGTTTTTTCTGCAATCGGGATGAACTCAGCAGGTGAAATCGCGCCCCGTGTCGGGTGGTCCCAGCGAATGAGAGCCTCACAGCGGCTTAACAAGCCAGACTGCGTATCAATCACTGGTTGATACTCGACATGAAACTGTTGGGTATCCAATGCGGTTATCATTTGGTGATGCAAAGCAATGTGCTGCTCAGTGGCTTGGCGTAGATGTTCGTCAAAAAATGACACACTCATAGAGCCCGTCGACTTGGCCGCGTACAAGGCCAATTCTGCACACTTGATGAGCGCTTGCGCCTCAGTTGCATCACGCGGGAACAAGGCAATTCCCATACTCGCAGTGATATTAATCTGATTGTGTGCTATTTCAGTGGTGTTCATGATTTCCGATAAACAGCGTCGCGCCATTGCTTCAACTTCGACACTATCTATCGACTGCTGACTGATGATAGCAAACTCGTCGCCGCCAATACGCCCCAAGATATCCTCTGGTGGCAGCATTGCTGCTAGACGCTCAACCACTTTTTTCAGCAACGCATCACCAATTTCGTGGCCTAAGGCATCGTTGATATCGCGCAAATGATCAAGATCAAGCAATAAAATCGCAAAGCCGTTATTGTTTATTTCTGCATTTTCAATGCATTGCAACAGTTTGTGATTAAAAAATTGCCGATTCGGCAAGTCCGTGAGTGGGTCAAAGCGCGATTGGTAACTGATCGTATAAAAAGCACGGCGTAAGCGACTTTGTGTCACGATCAAAATACTAAACGCCGTGACGATAAGGGCAATAACACCGCCACCGACGAACCACAGCCAAGTGAAGTCACGATCCGCCGGTAGCCATTGACCATCGCGCGGTGCAAGGGTGATTTGCCAAGTATCTCCCGGCACGTTAATGGGCATCGAAATATAATCGTCCGTCAGCAATTGTTGTTTGCCGGAAATGAGAGTGGTTTGCTTTGAATCTGCTGACTGGCGTGTCAACACAACTTGATATTCTGGGTAACGATGCAGTCCTATTTTGTCAAACATTGCTTGATGATCTATCACCAGCGAGACAATGCCCCATAATTTGTCTTGCTCATCAAAAATCGGCAGTCGCGCAATTAAAGCAACGCCACCTTGCACCAAATTGACGGGTCCGGCGAGCATAATGTCTTGGCTGGCAATCGCTAACAGCACCTCGTGGTATTGCCCTGTTACGGTACGATAATCTAAGCCTAAGGCGTCAACATTCTTTTCTTCGGGGTAAACATAAGAAACAACGAGATCCGGTGCCAAGGCGAGGTGACTGATATCGAGTTCAAGATCCATAAACTCGTCTATCATGCGCTGCAAGCGTTCGCGATCTGGTGTGTCCTGCCATAGAATTTCTGGTTTCAAGGCACGTAGAACTAGCACATTGGCTTGGATGCGTTGTTCGATACTGGCGCGAATCGCGCTCATTTGTTCGTAGGCGCGGCGTTTTTCACCTTCAATGATTTGATTACGCTGATTATCGACAATAGCGTACAGGGCATATATCAAACCAAGAGCAATCAATAAGAGACCGACAAAGTCTCGTACCAACCGAAATTTCGCTTGGCGCGGCGTTACTAAACTGTCAGAGAAGATTAACTTACTGATTAATTTACGCAATGTTCGGGCTTTTTTAATAATTATGATTCGCAACTCCATCATCTAGTACAAAACCACCTGCGTCAAGATGTGTCGCACACCGCAAACTACCGTTTTTTTCCTTGACAGTGGGAAAGATCGGCACCTAGACTGTCACATTGTGGGGATTTGTGGGTAATAGTGGATCAAAAACTATGTTTCGTGGAGCAGCAGCACTTAGTCTTGATGACAAAGGCCGACTTGCGATACCAACCAAGTATCGGAAGAGCCTGTTGCTTGATTGCGATGGTCAAATGGTATGTACCATCGATATCAAGCAGCCGTGCCTATTGCTGTATCCCTTGCCAGAATGGCAAATCATCGAGCAAAAACTTACCACCTTATCAAGCATGAACCCCGCGGAGCGTCGTCTCCAGCGTTTGCTCTTGGGTCATGCCGAAGACTGCCAAATGGACAAAAACGGCCGTATCTTGATTGCGCCAACGCTGCGTCAACACGCAGATTTGGACAAGAAAATCATGATCATCGGTCAGTTGAACAAGTTCGAACTTTGGTCAGAAGCGGCATGGCATGAGCAAATCGCTACCGATATGGCAGCGGAGCAACAAGACGACTTGGCACTCAGTGATCGACTACAAGACTTCTCATTATAATGAATCAAGCGCCGCAACATGTATCGGTGCTGTTACAGGAGTCCATTGAGGCTCTTGCCATCAGACCGAACGGAATTTATCTCGATGCTACCTTTGGTAGAGGTGGGCATTCGCGTGCGATTCTGGCGCAACTCAATGACCAAGGCCGACTTATTGCTCTGGATCGCGACCCCACCGCGATCGCAGCCGCAGAGGCGTTGGCAGATGACCCGCGTTTTACCATAGTCCACACCCCATTTTCACGCCTCGAAGAGGTGCTAGACGCGCAGCAACTGCGTGGTGCCATTGACGGTATCCTATTTGATCTCGGTGTCTCATCCCCACAACTAGATGACGCTGAACGTGGCTTTAGCTTTATGCGCGAAGGGCCGTTGGATATGCGCATGGATACCAGCCGCGGCATGACCGCGGCAGACTTTGTTAATACCGCAAGCGCCGATGATATTGCTTTTGTCTTGCGCGAATACGGTGAGGAGCGCTTCGCCTGGCGCATTGCCCAAGCAATCTTGAAACAGCGTGAAGTACAGCCGCTCAGCACCACCAAAGAGTTGGCGACACTGATTGATCAAGCGGTGCCGTTCAAAGATAAACACAAACATCCAGCAACCCGCAGTTTCCAAGCGATTCGCATCCATGTAAATGGTGAGCTGGAGGAAATCGAGCAAGCATTGCAAGCTGCTGTAGCTGGCTTAAAAGCTGGTGGTCGGTTGGCGGTGATTAGCTTCCATAGTCTTGAAGACCGCTTGGTGAAACGCTTTATGCGCGCTCAAAGCAAGGGCAAAGACATTCCTGCAGGATTGCCGCTGCGCGATGATCAAATCGACCGTGGGCAGACCTTGAAGCTGATTGGCAAGGCGCATAAACCTAGTGCTGAAGAAACCAAGTTGAATCCGCGCGCGCGCAGCTCAGTGTTGCGCGTGGCAGAGAGGTTAGCCTATGACAACTAGTCGTGTGCCCAACCTCATCTCGGTGTTGTTCGCTGATCTGCGGCAGCAAAAGTTGCTGCTATTGCTACTGCTCGTCAGTTTAGCAACCGCCTTTAGCGTGATTTATATCGCCCACAGCAATCGTTTGTTAACTATTGAACGCGATACGTTGTTGTCAGAGCGCGACGAAATCGACATCGAATGGCGTCACTTGCAAATCGAACAGACGGCGCTCACCGAGCACAGTCGGGTCGAGCGCATTGCCAGTCAACGCTTGGACATGGTCCGTCCAGAAGGCGAACAGGAGGTGCTAGTGCCATGGCAATAACACCTCGTAAACGCGGCAACAAAAAAGTGGCCCAGCCGCACTTGGGCAATGGCCGCTTCTATTTCGCCTTGTTGGTGGTCGGCCTGGTGTTCGGCAGTCTGGTCGCGCGCGCAGCTTACATTCAGGTGATTGAACCTGAACAATTGATATATGAGGGGGACCGCCGCTCATTGCGTGCTGACCCAACCACGGTGCAGCGCGGCACCATCACTGATCGACATGGTCGTGAGCTGGCGGTGAGTGTGCCGGTACAAACCGTCTGGGCCGATCCGCAGCGGGTGCACGAGGGCAATGGTCTTGCCAACCGTGAGCGTTGGTTAGCGCTCGCTGAAGTCTTCCGTACTGACGCTGAAAGCTTGATGGCGCGGGTTGAAGATCCGAGTCGTCGGTTCGTCTATCTCGAGCGCAAGGTCACTCCAGCGGTCGCCGAATACGTGCGCCAGTTGGGCATTCCAGGTGTGTACTTGAAAACCGAATCACGGCGGTTTTACCCAGTGGGTGAAATCGCAGCTCATTTAGTTGGCTTCACTGACATCGATGGCAAGGGCATTGAAGGTCTTGAAGCTGCTTTTAACGAGGTTCTTACAGGGAAGCCGGGAGAGCGGCTATACCGCAAGGATGCACAAGGACGGGTTGTTGAAGAAGTGCGAGTCACCGCTGCTGAACAACCACAACAATTAACGCTCAGTATTGATCAACGTTTGCAATCTCTAGCCTATGCCGAGTTAAAAAAAGCCGTGCGCTATCATCAGGCAACCTCGGGCTCAGTAGTGATTGTTGACGTTGATACTGGCGAAGTGCTGGCGATGGTCAACAGCCCGTCCTTTAACCCAAATAATCGCGCTGATTTGCAACCACACCGGATGCGTAATCGGGCGATTACCGACGCCTACGAGCCGGGTTCAACCATGAAGCCATTGGTGGTGTTGGCCGGACTTGAAGCGGGCGTCATTGAAAAAGATACCGTTATCGATACCAGTCCAGGTTGGATGCGCCTGGGGGGGCGGCGCGTCAGCGATCCGATCAACCGCGGTGAGCAAAGCATTACCGAGATTTTACAGAACTCCAGCAACATGGGGTCGTCCAAGATTGCGCTCGCAACGGGCGTAGAGAAACTGCTGGCAACCTATGCCGCAGTCGGTCTTGGTAACGACACAGGAATTAGCATGGTGGGTGAGAGTTATGGCGTGTTGCAGCATCGCACACGTTGGTCAGATTTTGAAATAGCGACTTTATCATTTGGTTACGGCTTGACCGCGACCACTTTGCAGTTAGCTCAAGCGTACAGTGTGATTGCTAATGGCGGCGTGTATCGACCGCTGACCATCATACGGCGCGAAGAGGGACAATTGCCGCCGGGTGAACGCGTGGTGGACGCAGGCAATGCGGAAGCCGTGTTACTGATGCTCGAGCAAGTAGTCGCCGATGGCAGTGCCAAAAATGCACGGGTTCCAGGTTATCGCGTGGCGGGCAAAACCGGCACTGCCCGTAAAGCGATTGCCGGTGGCTACGGTGACGAATATGTAACCTTATTTGCCGGTGTTGCGCCGGTAAGTGACCCACGCATTGCGGTAGTGGTCACCATTAACGAACCGAGTGGCGACGATTATTACGGTAGCACCGTGTCGGCACCCATTTTTGCCGAAATCGTTGGTGATGCTTTACGCGCGATGAACGTTGCACCTGACCACTTGGAAGATACGCAGTTACGGGTTGCTGGGTTTGGAGGTGCAGAATGATGCAGCTCAGTCAGTTGTTACCGAATTATCCATTACCGTTGCCAAACGTCAGCGTCGGCGGCTTGAAATTGGATAGCCGCCAAGTTGCCGCTGGTGATGCGTTCGTGGCCGTGCCGGGCTATCAGGTCGATGGTCGCGACTTTATTGACGCTGCGATTGCTGCAGGCGCCAAAGTGGTGTTGTGCGAGTCAGATGGCGTTGGTATCGAACAGCGTGACCAAACCTATATTATTGAAGTGCCGCAGTTAAAGTCAGATTTATCCTTTATCGCCGCACGCTTTTTCGGTGAACCAGCGCGCCAGCTGCAAGTCATAGGCGTTACTGGCACCAATGGCAAAACGTCAGTGACCTACTTAGTTGCCCAGCTCTTGCAAGAGCTCGGCGTAAAAGCAGGTGTCATTGGCACCACCGGCAGCGGCTTCCCAGGTGCTCTATTACCTGAAAGTCATACGACGCCCGACCCGATTGCGGTACAGCAACGCTTGGCAATGCTCCGCGCAGAAGGCGCACAAGCGGTCGCGATGGAAGTATCATCGCATGCCTTGGTGCAGCGTCGTGCCGAGGCGATTCCCTTTGCCGTTGCGGTCGCTACCAACATCAGCCGCGATCACTTGGATTACCATGGCACCATGGCGAACTATGCCGGGGCGAAACGCCGCTTATTTACCGAATTAGACAGTCAAGCGGCGGTCCTCAATGTCGACGACGGCGCTTTAACCGCGTGGTTGCCAGATCGTCCAGACGCTTGGCGCTATAGCTTGCAGCCACAAGATCATGGCCGTTGTGTGTTTGCCCACGACGTCGTTTATACCGATAGTGGCACACAGTTTACTCTTAACGTTCCTAGCGCCGGTGGTCGTACTGAGTTTAGCGTGCAGTCACCGCTCCTCGGTACTTTTAATGTTTACAACTTACTTGCGGCTTTGGTTGCGGTTGCGCAATTAGGCCATGCTTGGGAAGCCATCGTTAAAGCGGTGCCGCACTTACATACGGTGCCAGGTCGGATGGAAGCCTTCAGTGCGGCAAACAAGCCGTTAGTGATTGTCGACTACGCTCACACACCAGATGCGTTACAACAGGTTTTGCAGGCCGTGCGTCGGCATTGTCATGGCGAACTTTGGTGCGTGTTTGGCTGTGGCGGTGATCGCGATCGAGGCAAACGCCCGCAAATGGGCAGCGTCGCAGCACAGTACGCCGACCGAGTGGTGGTGACTGACGACAATCCACGTACCGAAGACCCGCAACAGATTATCAGTGACATTCTGGCCGGTATTCCGCAAAGCAATCGTGTCATCACCCTGCCGGGCCGCAAGCAGGCCGTGGCGCAAACGATTACGCAAGCTGCCGCGCAGGATGTGGTGGTACTAGCTGGAAAAGGGCATGAAGATTATCAAGTGATAGGTCGCGAACGTGTCGCTTATGATGAGCGCGCGTGGGCGGCTGCTTGTTTAGCGACACAAGGCACTGCAAAGGCGGTGAGTGGAGGCGAGCATGATTAAAACAGACATGCAGTGGATTTGTCGTGCAGTAGATGGTCAGTTATTCGGCGCCAACATCAGCATTGATGCGGTGAGTACCGATACCCGCAACTTGCCAAAAGATTGCTTGTTTATTGCGCTCAAAGGGCACAATTTTGATGCGCATGAGTTTGTCGCTGACGCAATGCAGAAGGGCGCAAAGGCGTTGCTAGTTGAGCGTCGAGTAGAGCTTGCTGAGTATCCTGATGTACCGCAAATCGTCGTCAAGGACACGCGTTACGCATTGGGTCAGCTCGGTGCCGCAGTGAAAGCCAGCGTGCAGCCGAAGACCATTGCGATTACCGGAAGTAGCGGCAAAACCACAGTCAAAGAGATGATGGCCGCGATTATGTCGAGTCAAGGCAAGGTGCTTGCCACAGCCGGCAACTTTAACAACGACATCGGCGTACCACTTACCTTGCTGCGCCTTGAGCCACAGCACGATATTGCTATTGTCGAGCTCGGCGCTAATCACCAAGGTGAGATCGGTTACACCACGCGTTTAACCCAACCTGATGTTGCCATTATCAACAATGTTGCGCCGGCGCATGTCGAAGGCTTTGGCAGCGTACATGGCGTATTTCGTGCCAAATCAGAAATTTTTAAAGGCCTGAACGCTGATGGTTTAGCCCTGACGCCGTTGCGTTCAGAGTTTGCGCCCTGCTGGGCTAAGCAAATCACTCATTGTAAGCATCTGACCTTTGGTCAAGACGAAGACGCAGCAATTCGTGCTACCGACGTGACCGTCGACGAACAAGGCTGTGCTAGTTTTACCGCACATTTACCGGCGAGCCTAGCGGGCACTGAGCAAAGTGCAAAAATTAAGCTAAACCTGCCGGGTTTACACAACGTTGACAATGCTCTGGTAGCTATTGCAGCAACAGTTGCGATAGGTTGTCCGCTCGCTGATGCACAAGCTGCGTTAGCGGCTTTAACGCCAGTTCCCGGTCGCATGCATGTGCTGCCACTGAGTGCCCAAATCAAACTGATTGACGACAGCTATAACGCCAATGTTGGGTCGGTAAAAGCTGCGCTCGATATGCTCGCGGTTTATCCCGGCTTACGCATTATGGTGCTCGGCGATATGGGCGAGCTAGGTGAGCAGGCACGGCAATATCATGAAGAAATTGGCGCCTATGCGATTGCGGCTGGTATCGACAACTTATTTACTTTGGGTGTGTTGAGTCAAAGCGCGAGTGAAGTATTCAACGGCCGTGGCGGTAAGCACTTTAGTGACCTTGCAGCACTGGTCGAGGGCATATTAACGACGACTCAGCAGGCACAGCTACCGATCACGATTTTGGTGAAAGGCTCGCGTAGCGCACACATGGAACGCGTGATTGAAGCGCTGCAACAACGTGCCAACGAACTCCACCCAAGCTTGCACGAAGAAGGAAAGCAACCATGCTAGTTTGGCTAGCGGATTATTTAACCCAGTTTGCTACGGGCTTTAATGTCGTCTCGTACTTGACCATGCGCGCGATTCTCAGTGTGCTGACGGCGTTACTGATGGCACTCATTCTGGGTCCGCGGTTGATCCGCTATTTGCAGCGTCTACAGATTGGTCAGTCGGTTCGAGATGATGGCCCGCAAAGCCACTTAAGTAAGTCAGGCACCCCAACCATGGGTGGGGTGTTGATCATTGCCTCGATTGTGATTTCAACGGTGCTGTGGGCAGATTTGTCCAACCGCTATGTGCAAACTGTCCTTGGAGTCGTTATCGGATTTGGCCTCATCGGTTTTATCGACGACTATCGCAAAGTAGTCCAGAAAAACTCACGTGGCTTGCCGGCGAAGTGGAAGTACTTTTGGCAATCCGTGGTGGCAACTGGGGCGGCAGTATTCTTGTATGCCAATGCGACCGTTGGCGCCGAAACCCAGTTGCTTGTGCCATTTTTCAAAGATGTGATGCCACAACTGGGATTGTTTTATGTGGTTCTAGCTTATTTTGTCGTGGTCGGCACCAGTAACGCAGTGAATCTAACCGACGGTCTCGATGGTCTCGCTATTGTGCCAACCATTATGGTCGCTGGTGCGTTAGG
Organism: Pseudidiomarina atlantica; assembly: GCF_000753735.1. Lineage (GTDB taxonomy): Bacteria > Pseudomonadota > Gammaproteobacteria > Enterobacterales > Alteromonadaceae > Pseudidiomarina > Pseudidiomarina atlantica. Next base: position 84,064 of record NZ_JPIN01000005.1, read on the forward strand.
CATTTTTGCATATGCCTCAGGCAACATGAACTTTGCCGAATACTTGAATATTCCTCACTTGCCGTTATCAGGCGAACTGCTGGTAGTGTGTACCGCCATTTGCGGAGCTGGTCTCGGCTTTTTGTGGTTTAACACCTATCCAGCTCAAGTATTCATGGGAGATGTCGGCTCACTTACGCTGGGCGCCACCTTGGGCATTATCGCTGTGATGGTGCGCCAAGAGTTGATTCTTTTCATCATGGGCGGTGTGTTCGTGATGGAAACCGTATCGGTGATGCTCCAAGTTGGCTCCTACAAACTGCGCGGTAAACGCGTGTTTCGTATGGCGCCGATTCATCATCATTATGAACTTAAGGGTTGGCCAGAGCCGCGCGTCATCGTGCGTTTTTGGATTTTGTCGGTGGTCTTTGTGTTGATCGGCTTGGCCACCTTAAAACTACGTTAACAACGGGATGCAGACGCAGCAATGAGCTATTTAGCAGCACTCGACAATTATGACAGCATTGGCGTGGTTGGTCTCGGCCAGTCAGGGCTGTCGTGTGTGCGCTTTTTGCTGCAACAAGGGTTGCGTCCAGTCGTTTTTGATACGCGTGAGCAGCCACCAGCGCCGGCGTTACAACTGGTGCAAGAAGCTGGCTTGAAGTTATTCACAGGGGTGCTCGATATTGCTGAAGTGTTGGCCTGTGACCTATTGGTAGTGAGTCCAGGTTTAGACCTGCGCAATCCGGCGTTACAGATGGCTGCAGATGCTGATATCCCACTGGTAGGTGATGCAGATATTTTTGCCCAGTACGCACAGGCGCCAGTGCTGGGTATTACCGGCTCGAATGGCAAATCAACGGTCACTAAGCTGACGGCTGAGTTACTCAGTGCTGCCGGCAAAAAGGTTGCCATGGGTGGTAATATCGGTATTCCGATGCTCGACGTGCTGGCTGCCGATGTCGACGTCTATGTACTCGAGCTGTCAAGTTTTCAGCTCGACACGATGCATGACTTACGGTTACACGCAGCGGCCTTATTGAATATTAGCGATGATCATCTGGATCGCTACGCAAGTCGTGCGCACTACGTGCAATCCAAGCATCGGATCTACAACAACGCTAGCACCGGTATCTGGAATCGTGATCAGCGCTTAACCGCACCCGACCATTTAGCGTTTGAGCAACAACTTAGCTTTGGTAGTGATAGTGCGGAACTCGAAGTGCCAGGCTTATTTGGCCTAGAGTTTGACGATAGTGAAGCCACTTTGTACTACCGCGATCAAGCGCTATTGCGGGCTTCTGAGTTAAAGCTCAGTGGCGTGCACAACTTATTGAATATCCAAGCGGCACTGGCTTTAGTGCAGACCCTTGGTATTGAACCGCAGACCGTACTTGACGCCGTGCGTAACTTCACTGGTTTACCGCACCGTTGCGAATTGGTGGCTGAAGCCGCTGGTGTGCGTTGGGTGAATGATTCCAAGGCGACTAACATTGGAGCAGCAGAAGCGGCTATTCAAGGACTCCGCCCATTAGTGCAGGGCAAGTTGATTTTGATCGCTGGTGGCGACGGAAAAGGCGCTGATTTTAGTGTGTTCCGTACCGCCTTGAAACAAGTCGATGAATTGATTGTACTTGGCCGCGATGCCGAGCGCGTAGCGCAACATTATGCCGGTACAGCCATTCGCGTTAGCGATATGAGCCAAGCGGTTGCGGCAGCGGCACAACAGGCCATCGAACACAGCACGGTATTGTTGGCACCGGCCTGCGCCAGTCTCGATATGTACAAAAACTATGAACAACGCGGCGAAATGTTTAAAGCGGCGGTGCTTGCACAGGTTGCGGAGGTGACGCATGGCTGAAACAGCGCGCACTGAACAGCAACTTGAATTAGGCATTCAGCAAGGTGCAATCGAGCCAAGTTTATGGCAGCGGTTGCAAGAGTGGTGGCTCCCTGAAGAGAGCGTACTCTACGACCGCGCGCTGTTATGGCTAGCGCTAGGGTTGATGGCATTCGGCTTTATCATGGTGAGTTCGGCGTCGTTTCCGATTGCTGAGCGTCTGACCGGCAATCCATTCCATTTCGTTATTCGCCACAGCCTTTATGTTGCCTTGGGCTTGGGACTACTAGCTATTACCGTACAGATTCCTTCGGACTGGTGGTTCAAAGGCAGTGCTGGCTTGCTCCTTACAGCATTAGCCTCATTGATTGTGGTGTTGGTAGTCGGTCATGAAGTGAACGGTGCGCGCCGCTGGATCAAAATCGGACCTATGACGCTGCAGGTCGCCGAACTCGCGAAATTCTTTTTCGTGATTTATCTGAGTAGTTATTTGGCGCGGCGCATTGACTTGGTGCAAGAGAATTTGCGCGAATTTATTAAGCCACTGGTGGTGCTGTTCTTTTTTGCGGTATTGCTGCTGATGCAGCCAGACTTCGGTTCACTAGCAGTGATGATCGCCATCGTGGTCGGCATGTTGTTTTTAGCTGGCGCGCGCTTGTGGCAGTTCTTTGCGATCTCGATTGTGCTAGCACTGGGCGTTACTTTACTGATCATCAAAGAACCCTATCGGATGAAGCGCGTCACCTCGTTTCTAGATCCTTGGGAAGACCCCTTTGGCAGCGGCTATCAGTTGACCCAGTCGCTCATGGCATTTGGCCGCGGTGATTGGCTGGGGCAAGGACTTGGCAACAGTATTCAAAAATTGCAGTACCTGCCAGAAGCGCACACCGACTTTATTATGGCGGTGGTCGGCGAAGAGCTTGGCTTTCTCGGTTTAGTGGGCGTTTTAGTGGCGGTGTTTGCCATGGTCATTCGGGCATTATTAATTGGCCGTCGCGGCTTACGTCTCGATGAGCGCTTTGGCGCCTTCGTCGCCTATGGCATCGGCATTTGGTTTGCCTTCCAAGCGCTGGTCAATATCGGCGCGGCAGCAGGCATGCTGCCGACCAAGGGCCTAACTTTGCCGTTTGTATCCTACGGTGGCACCAGCTTGCTAGTCAGCTGTATTGCGCTGGGATTGTTATTGCGCATCGATTACGAGCAGCGCAAGAGAACCGTGAAAGCAGCGCCACGTTCGGGTATCAGACGGCGGAGGAATAGCGTATGAGTCACATCGTCATCGCTGCCGCCGGAACCGGCGGTCACGTGTTTCCGGCACTGGCAGTCGCTGAGCAATTGCGCGCCAAAGGCCACAACATCACTTGGTTAGGCACCACTGAGCAGCGCTTAGAAGCGCGCGTGGTACCGGCCGCTGGTTTTGCGCTAGAGCAAATTAGCATGCAAGGGCTGCGCGGCCATGGCTTGCTGCGCAAATTAGCAATGCCATTGCGCATGCTTAAAGCCATTGGTCAATGTCGTAAAATTTATCGCCGCAACAACACCCAGTTGGTCGTGAGTTTTGGTGGCTATGTTTGCGGTCCCGCGGGATTAACGGCGAAAGCTGCAGGGATCCCGTTGTTGGTGCATGAACAAAACGCCGTGGCGGGCATGACCAATAAAATGCTGGCGCGCTTTGCCAGCCATGTGATGGTCGGCTTTGCTGCGGCACAACAGCAGTTACCTGGTGCCGAAGTGACAGGAAATCCGTTGCGCGCCGAGTGGGCCGCGGCAAGTGCGCCAGCTGCGAGTGACAAACTGCGAGTATTGGTGGTCGGCGGTAGCCTCGGCGCCCAAGCGTTGAATCAAGCAGTACCGGCTGCGCTTCACCAGTTAGACCAAGCTGAGCGGCTGCAAGTCGTGCATCAGTGCGGTAAAGGGCGTGTCGCTGAAGTCGAAACGGCCTATGCGGCAAGCGGTATTGCTGCGGTGACCGTGCTGGAGTTTATCGATGCTATGCATGCTGCCTATGCCGAAGCTGATGTTGTGATTTGTCGCGCTGGCGCCCTAACGGTAAGTGAGTTAGCCGTTGTCGGTACCCCAGCGATTTTTGTGCCATTGCCACATGCTGTCGATGATCATCAGACTGCCAATGCACAGGAGCTCGAGCGAGTTGGGGCTGGCGTGGTGTTACCCCAACCGCAATTAGAACAAATTGAGCCATTGGTGGCGCTGTTGCGTGACTGGTTGGCACATCCCGAAAAATTAAGTGAGATGCGGCGGAATGCGCAAGCAGCGGCGCGTCCACAAGCAACGCAAGTAGTAGTGGAGCGATGTGAGCAATGGTTATGAGTAGCAACGCAATGAAAACGCCTTTCACCGTGGTGAGCGTGCCGGAAATGCGGCGCGTGAAGCGTATTCATTTTGTTGGCATCGGTGGTGCCGGCATGGGCGGTATTGCCGAAGTGTTGCTGAACCAAGGCTACAGCATCAGCGGCTCGGACATGGCGGAGAATGCCAATACCGAGCGGTTACGTAATCTAGGTGCGTGTATTGCGATTGGTCATGCGACAGAAAATGTCGCACAGGCAGACGTAGTGGTAGTGAGTTCGGCAATTCGCGCCGACAATGTCGAATTGCAAGCCGCCAAGGCAGCGGGTATTCCGCAAGTGCGACGCGCCGAGATGTTGGCTGAACTGATGCGCTTCCGTCATGGTATCGCGGTGGCCGGTACCCACGGCAAAACCACGACTACCAGTTTAATCGCTAGCATTTTCGCCGAGGCTGAGCTGGATCCGACGTTCGTTATCGGTGGCTTGCTTAATAGCGCTGGCAGCAACGCACGCTTGGGCAGTAGTAAGTACCTGATTGCCGAAGCTGATGAATCCGACGCTTCGTTCTTGCATCTGCAACCGATGGTGGCGGTGGTTACCAACATCGAAGCGGATCACATGGATACCTACGGCGGTGACTTTAACCGCTTGCTCGACACCTATCTCGAGTTTTTGCACAACCTCCCGTTTTACGGCCTAGCAGTAATGTGTATTGATGACCCAGTGATTCGCGAGTTACGCGCGCGCATTGGTCGTCACATCACCACTTACGGTTTTAATAATGATGCTGATGTACGCGGCAGCGATTATCGCCAGCAGGGTGGTCAGAGCCACTTCACGGTGTTACGCGATGGTCGGCAACCGCTTGAGGTGACCTTGAATCTGCCAGGGCATCACAACGCACTGAATGCCTTGGCGGCGATTGCGGTCGCTACCGATGAGGGCATTGACGATGCCGCTATCCAGCGAGCTTTAGTACAGTTTGGCGGTATCGGTCGACGGTTCCAGAATTTGGGTCACTTCGCCTGCGCCCGTGAGGGTAAAGCAGGCGAGGTGATGTTGATTGATGATTATGGTCATCACCCGACCGAGGTCGCGGCAACCATTGCTGCGGCGCGTGCCGGTTGGCCCGAGCATCGCTTAGTGATGGCATTCCAGCCGCATCGCTACTCGCGGACACGCGACCTATACGACGATTTTGTCTCGGTGCTATCGGAAGTTGATGTGCTCCTGTTGCTAGATGTCTACAGTGCTGGCGAAGCACCAGTGCAAGGCGCAGACAGCCGTTCGTTAGCAAAATCGTTGCGCTTGCGCGGCAAAGTTGAACCGATTTATGTCGGTGACCGCGGCGAATTGATGAAGGTACTTGCGGACTTACTGCAACCGCAGGATATCGTGCTCGCACAAGGTGCCGGCAACATTGGTGCCATTGCCAAAGATCTCGCAGCGACCGCACTGCAACCTGAGGCGTTGAGAGCCGCAGGTGCTGCATTCAAGGAGGCGCAGGCATGAGTGAATTTGGCAAAGTAGCAGTATTGATGGGCGGTGATTCGGCCGAGCGCGAAGTGAGTCTGCGTTCCGGTCACGCCGTGACCAAAGCGTTGCGCGAAGCCGGCGTTGATGCACATCCGTTTGACCCAGCGCATAACCCGCTCGCCGAGCTAAAAGAACAAGGTTTTCAGCGAGCTTTTAATGTTTTGCACGGGCGTGGCGGCGAAGACGGCACCATTCAAGGCGCGCTGCATTATTTGGGGATTCCGTACACCGGCAGTGGGGTATTGGCCTGTGCTTTGGCAATGGACAAAGTGAAAACCAAACAAATTTGGCAAGCGGCTGGGTTGCCAGTGGCGACCAGTCGCGTGATCCGCAAGGGTCAAGCTTACGATGCTAAGCACCTGTTAGAAGAACTCGGCGGCAAAGTAATGGTGAAGCCAGCGCAAGAAGGTTCAAGCATTGGCATGAGCTCGGCGGCAGATGCTGCGGGCTTAAATAAGGCGATTGCCTTGGCACATGAATTTGACGCCGAAGCTTTGGTCGAGAGTTGGTTGGCGGGACCGGAATATACGGTGGCCATTTTGGGTGACCAAGCATTGCCAGCGATTCGTTTGCAAACCACCCATGAATTTTACGATTACGATGCCAAGTACCAAGCCAATGACACGCAATATCATTGTCCTGCGGGCTTGTCAGATCTGGAAGAAATGGCCCTGCGTCAACTTGCAGAAGAAGCGTTTGCTTGTTTAAGCGGCAAAGGCTGGGGACGCATAGATGTGATGTGCGACAAATTTGGCAATTTTCGTTTGCTCGAAGCAAACATGGTGCCAGGCATGACCGAAAAAAGTTTAGTACCCATGGCAGCCAAGGCGGCTGGTATGAGTTTTGCCGAGTTAGTGGTTGAGATTTTACGTCGTTGTGAGAGCTGATGTATGGCTGCGAGCGAACGCACAATTACATGGCAGTTTTGGGCGGGGTTGAGTTTTTTCGCAGTCGTGGTGATCGGCACCTTAGCGGGCATTGGGTGGTTGTACTACACCGCCATGGACGCTCAGGAAGTACCGTTAAAGCGACTGGTGGTGCAAGGCGAGTTGCAGTATGTAACGCCAGCAGATGTGCGCACCACCTTGTTAGGCGAACCGCTGGGGAGTTTTTTCTCAGCCGACGTGAATGAAATACGGGCACGCATAGAAGCTATGCCTTGGGTCGCACAAGCGTCGGTGCGCAAGGAATGGCCGGATATTTTGAAAGTGTTTTTGGTCGAGCAGAAGCCGCTTGCCCATTGGAATGCGAACCAGCGCGATGACGCGTTGGTGAACCAAGCAGGTGAGGTGTTTTACGCCGACAAGTCAGTACTGGAACAGAGTTTGCCGTACTTGTCGGGCCCCGAACACGCCATAGCTGAAGTGGTGCAGCAATACCGCAACACCAGCGAGCTACTTGGTTTGAATGGTTTTCAGGTACAGCAGTTGGAGTTAAGCGAACGTTTTGCGGTGGAGCTGGTTTTGCAAAATGGTTTGCAACTGCGGTTAGGGCGCGAAGCCTTATTAGAACGGATACAGCGATTTATTGATTTGTATCCGCAGTTAGAAAAGCACAAAGAGTTGCCGCTGGAGTCAGTGGATTTGCGTTACGACACCGGTGTTGCGGTGCGCTGGCGCAGTAAAGAAGAAGTTGCAGCAGAACAACAACAAGAGAGTTAAAAGGCATGTCAAAAGCAACAGAGCGGAATATGGTCGTTGGCTTGGATATCGGCACCAGCAAAGTGGTGGCGCTGATTGGCGAGCTCATGCCTGACGGCGAGATTAGCGTAATTGGCGTTGGCGCAGCCGCAGCGCGTGGCATGGACAAAGGCGGCGTGAATGACTTGAACCTGGTGGTGCAGTCAATTCAACGCGCGGTAGAAGAAGCCGAGTTGATGGCCGACTGTCGCATCGCTTCGGTTTATTTGAATATTTCTGGTCGTCATATCGCCTGTCAAAACGAAAGTGGCATGGTGCCGATCAACGAAGCAGAAGTGACGCAAGACGATGTTGATAGCGTGATTCATGCCGCTAAATCGGTACCTATTGCGCAAGAACGCCGCATTTTACATGTGTTACCGCAAGAATTTGTCATCGACTCGCAAGAAAGCATCAAAAGTCCGATTGGCATGTCTGGCGTGCGCATGGAAGCCAAAGTACACATCGTCACCTGCGCTAATGACATGGCTAAAAATATCGAGAAGGCCGTTGAGCGTTGTGGCTTGAGTGTCGACCGTTTGATTTTCTCCGCACTGGCTTCGAGCCACTCGGTGCTGACTGATGATGAGAAAGACTTAGGTGTGGCGTTGGTCGATATGGGCGCCGGCACCATTGATATTTGTATTTATACCGGTGGGGTACTACGCCACACCGCGGTGATTCCAGCGGCGGGTAACCAAGTGACCAGTGATATTGCGAAGATCTTCCGTACCCCGCTGAATCACGCTGAAGAAATTAAAACCAAGTATGCCTGCGCGCTGTGCCAATTGGTCAGTAAAGACGACAACATCGAAGTGCCATCGGTAGGTGGGCGTCCATCGCGGGTGATGCAGCGGCATATCTTGGCTGAGGTGGTAGAGCCACGCTACCAAGAATTGTTCGAATTGATTCGTGAAGAAATCCAGCAAAGTGGCTTAGATGAGCAAATTGCCGCAGGTATCGTGTTAACCGGTGGTTGTGGTCGCATGGAAGGTGCCATTGAATTTGCCGAAGAAATTTTTCAGATGCCAGTTCGCTTAGGCGAGCCGTTGGGTATGCACGGTTTGAGTGATTACGTGCAAGATCCAACCTATGCCACGGCGGTCGGTTTGCTGCGCTACGGCCAGCAAGACATACAATCGCGCCAAGAAGAAGCGCGAGACAATAACGTCATCGGTATGTGGAAACGCGTGCACGGTTGGTTTAAAGGTGAATTCTAAGTAAATCAACGCTTTGGAAAAGTTTTTTGGGGTAGTACAATAAGCAGGTAAAAGGAGAAACAACATGTCTGAAGTATTCGAAGTACTTGACAATTTTGACAGCGATGCAGTCATTAAAGTGATCGGTGTAGGTGGTGGCGGTGGTAACGCCGTGAAGCACATGATCAGCGAATCTATTGAGGGTGTGCAGTTTTTGGCTGCCAACACCGATGCGCAGTCATTGCGTAACCATGGTGCCCACGTGACCATTCAATTAGGCAACGACATCACCAAAGGACTCGGTGCTGGCGCGAATCCTGATATCGGTCGTCAAGCCGCAGAAGAGTCGCGCGAAGAGATCAAGAAGCACCTAGAAGGTGCGGATATGATTTTCATCGCTGCAGGTATGGGCGGTGGTACCGGTACCGGTGCTGCGCCAGTGGTTGCGGAAGTTGCGCGTGAACTCGGCATCTTAACCGTGGCCGTGGTCACCAAGCCGTTCCCATTTGAAGGGCGCAAGCGGATGGCAGTTGCCGACGAAGGTATCGCGCAATTGGGGCGTTTCGTTGACTCGCTGATCACCATTCCAAACGAAAAACTGTTGAAGGTCTTAGGCAAGGGCACCAGCTTGCTGGACGCCTTTAGTGCTGCCAATAACGTATTGCTTGGCGCGGTGCAAGGTATTGCCGATTTGATCACCCGTACTGGTTTGATCAACGTCGACTTTGCCGACGTGCGTGCGGTCATGCGTGAAATGGGTACCGCGATGATGGGTACCGGTGTTGCGCGCGGTGAAGAACGAGCGCAAGAAGCCGCAGAGATGGCAATCAACAGTCCACTGTTGGAAGACATCGATCTTTCTGGCGCCCGTGGCGTACTAGTGAACATTACCGCTGGTATGGACATGAGCATCGACGAGTTTGAAACCGTTGGTAGTACCGTGAAAGCTTTTGCCGCTGAAAACGCGACCGTTATCGTCGGTACCGTTATCGACCCAGATATGTCTGAAGAGATGCGCGTCACCGTAGTTGCCACCGGTATTGGTGCTGAGCGCAAGCCAGACATCTCGCTGGTTAACAACAGCCGCGACAAAGCGCGTGAAACCAGCTACGGTCGTAGTTCTGGTTATCAAGGTGGCGGTGCAGCGACAGCGCGTGTACTTGATAACGAACCAGACGAGCAGGAACAAGAAGAGTACGAAGTACAGCTGGAAAAACCGGCAAGTAAGCCGCAATCGAGCAGTAATAAAGATATGGACTATCTAGACATTCCAGCTTTTTTGCGCCGCCAAGTAGACTAACTTAGCGGCTCAAAAAGTGGGTGTAAAAGCGTAAATTATTCGTAAGCAACTGTACAAAATTGCAGTTTTCGCGAATTTTCGGTAAACTATTGCGCCTTTTACTGGTCAGACAAGATAGTGAGAACGAGACCAAATGATGAAACAACGCACTATTAAACAACCTATTGCGACCACAGGTGTGGGTTTGCATAAGGGTAATAAGGTGAAGTTGACATTGCGCCCTGCGCCGGCGAATACCGGCTTGGTGTTTCGTCGTGTCGATCTGAAACCTGCGGTTGATATTCGTGCCGACGCTGAGTTGGTGCGCGATACCCGTATGTGTACGTGTTTGATCAATGAAGATAACGTGCGTGTTTCGACGGTAGAGCATTTGCTTGCTGCGATTGCCGCAATGGGTATCGACAATCTCATTATCGAAGTTGACAGCCATGAGATTCCAATCATGGACGGTAGCTCGCATCCGTTTATTTACCTGCTCCAGAGTGCGGGCATTGAAGAACAGGGCGCAGCGAAAAAGTTTATCCGAATCAAACAGCCGATTCGTGTCGAAGAAGATGACAAGTGGGCGGAACTACTACCCCATAATGGGTTCCGCATCGACTTTGCCATCGACTTCGACCATCCGGCGATTGCGGACACTAACCAAGTGGTAAGCATGGACTTTAGTACGCACAGCTTTATGAAAGAAATCAGCCGTGCGCGTACTTTTGGTTTCATGAAAGACATCGAATTCTTGCGCGCCAACAATTTAGCCTTAGGCGGCAGCTTCGATAACGCGGTGGTGTTAGATGAGTTCCGCATTTTGAACAGCGATGGTTTGCGTTATGACGATGAGTTCGTCAAGCACAAGATCTTAGATGCTGTAGGCGATTTGTATATGGGTGGTCATGCGATTTTAGGGCATTTACGCGCCTTTAAATCAGGTCACGCTTTGAACAATCAGTTGTTGCGTGCAGTTCTGCAAAATCAAGAAGCTTGGGAATTCGTCACCTTCGAAGACGAAGCCACTGAAGCTCCTATCGCGTTCACCAACACTGCAACGGCGTAACGCTCTCGGCGTTAGCCGCTGTACTTATCTGCTAAAGCTAATAATTGCGACCGCAGCGGCTCTTCACAAAGAGCCGCTTGTTCGCGTAGCTTCTTCACCGTTTCTGACTCGGTAACTAACTCTTTTGGCGTGTTTTTTTGTGGCGCTTTACGTGGTTCTGGGGCGACTGCTTGGCGACTAGGGCGAATGCGCACTTCAAGAGAAGCAACCGCAGGCGTAGCATGAGTTTGAAAATGCGTTATAATGCGCCCTTGCTCGGTTTTTATCCGCTGCCCAATGGCAGCCGAAGAAACCTGAATAATAAGGGACGGTGCGCGAACCGCAATCACCTCGCAGCTCGCTGCGAGCTCAGCTAACGATGTTTCTTGTAAACAGTCGCTAAGTAGCTGTTGCCAGAGCTGATATTGCTCGGTAAAGTCAGCAAATTGTTGTAATTGCTGACTGCCAAAGAGCTGTTGTAAGTGTTTCGGTCGACGGCGCGCCATGATGCTCTACCAAAGTTCCTTTTAGCTAAATTCGTACCTTTTATCGGTAACGAGCAACGAGAGGTTGCATGAGTTTAACAGTCTTCTACAAAGGCTCCAAAGTCAAATTTGCACTACGCTTGAGTCGCCGTCGTACCTTTACTTTGATGGGTATTACGCTAGCGTCGGTGTTGCTATTTTTGCAGCCCTGGCAAGGGTTGATGGGGCTCGATGCTGGCCAAGTACGCGCCAAAATTAGCGCCGAACAAGTGCAGTTAGCCGCGCAAACTGAAGCGGTCAAAGCGATTAAAGTTGAAACCGAAAAAAAGCTCACGGCAATGACCATGCAGTTGGGTGAGATGCGCGCGAAATTGCGTCAACTCGATCAAATCAGTGAACGTCTCGCCGGTGTCGCAGATATCCCAGCTGATGAATTCACCAGTGATCCTGAACTCGAGTATATCGGTGGCCCTGAAGCTTCCATTTTAGAGGCGCCAGAAGTTGCTGCTGGTGATGTTGTCGGTGAGCTTGATGCTTTACTTGCGCAACTCGAAGAGAAACAAAATCAACTGACCGTACTTGAATCTGTGCTGATGAGTCATCATATCTCAGCAGAGAGCTACGTTGCTGGGCGCCCGGTTGAAGGTGGTTGGTTAAGTTCACACTACGGTGTGCGCAAAGACCCGTTTAACGGCTCACCGACCATGCACCACGGTATCGACTTTGCCAACTTAGAAGAAAATGCCGCGGTGATAGCGACAGGTGCTGGTGTCGTCACTTGGGCCGGCGAGCGCTATGGTTACGGTTTATTGGTCGAAATTGACCACGGCGGCGGCCTGAAAACCCGTTATGGGCACAGTGAAAAGTTATTAGTTGAAGCGGGTGATGTGGTCACTCGTGGGCAAAAAATTGCCATTCTAGGTAGCACGGGACGCTCCACCGGGCCGCACGTGCATTATGAAGTATTACGCAATGGGCGCCAGATTGACCCGCGCAAATATGTGTATCGCGAAGCGCAGTAGCGCTTCGTAGTCATTCTAAAACAGGTAAAATAATCTCATGTTAGGTAGTCTTTTCCGCAAAGTATTCGGTAGTCGCAATGACCGCATCCTGAAAGGCTTGCAAAAAAAGGTCCACGCGATTAACGCCCTCGAGCCCGAGTTTGAAGCACTCAGCGACAGCGAACTCCAACAAAAAACAGTCGAGTTCAAACAAAGGTTAGCGAATGGCGAAACATTAGATGACATTTTGGTAGAAGCTTTTGCCACTGTGCGTGAAGCAAGTAAGCGCGTGTTCAATATGCGCCACTTTGATGTGCAGTTGGTGGGCGGTATGATCCTCAACGACAACCGCATTGCCGAAATGCGTACCGGTGAAGGTAAAACACTAACGGCGACCTTACCGGCTTATTTGAATGCGTTGACCGGTGATGGCGTGCACATCGTAACGGTGAACGATTATTTGGCGCGCCGTGATGCCGAGACCAATCGTCCATTGTTTGAATTTTTGGGTATGACGGTTGCCTTCAATATTCCTGGCATGCCGCATGCAGCTAAGCAAGAAGCATATGCTGCCGATATCACTTACGGTACCAATAACGAGTTTGGCTTTGATTACCTGCGTGACAACATGGCGTTCTCACCAAAAGAGCGGGTGCAGCGCAAACTCGCTTATGCGATTGTCGATGAAGTCGACTCGATTTTGATTGATGAAGCGCGTACCCCGTTGATCATTTCGGGTGCGGCTGAAGACAGCTCTGAGCTGTACATGAAAATGAATGAAATCGTACCGTTGTTGACGCGCGCCGAAGAAGAAGACACCGAAGAAAAACGCGGTGAAGGCGATTTCACCATTGATGAAAAAGCCAAACAATTGCACTTAACTGAAGATGGCCAAGAACATGTCGAAGCCATTTTGAAAGAGCGCGGCATGCTAGGTGAAGATGATTCGTTGTATTCTGCAGCGAACATCACCTTGTTGCACCACGTCAATGCGGCGTTACGCGCCCATCACCTGTTTACCAAAGACGTTGATTACATTGTCAAAGATAACCAAATCATCATCGTTGACGAACACACCGGCCGGACTATGGAAGGCCGTCGTTGGTCGGAAGGCTTGCACCAAGCCATGGAAGCCAAAGAAGGTGTGAAGATTCAAAACGAAAACCAAACTTTGGCGTCGATCACTTTCCAGAACTACTTCCGTCTGTACAACAAGCTCGCCGGTATGACGGGTACTGCGGACACCGAAGCGTTCGAGTTCCAGTCCATTTATGGCTTGGAAACTGTGGTCATTCCGACCAATAAGCCAATGATCCGGGATGACCGTCCAGACTTGATTTTCATTACCGCGCAAGAGAAATATGAAGCCATTGTTGCCGACATTGAAGAGTGTCGCGCCAAAATGCAGCCAGTGTTGGTGGGTACTATTTCGATTGAAAGTTCCGAGTTGCTATCGAATTTCTTGAAGAAGAAAAAGATCCCGCACAATGTTTTGAACGCCAAGTTCCACGCTAAAGAAGCCGACATCGTTGCGCAAGCTGGTCTGCCAGGTGCAGTTACCATTGCCACCAACATGGCTGGTCGTGGTACCGACATCGTGCTTGGTGGTAACTTACAAAGTGAAATTGAGAAGCTCGAAGACCCATCACCAGCAGTGATCGAGCAAGTGAAAGCAGCATGGCAGAAGCGTCACGATGAGGTCATTGCGGCTGGCGGCTTGCACATTATCGGTACTGAACGCCACGAGTCGCGTCGTATCGACAATCAGTTACGGGGTCGTTCGGGTCGTCAAGGTGACCCAGGCTCGTCGCGTTTCTATTTGTCACTAGAAGACAGCTTGATGCGCATCTTTGCCTCAGACCGCATGGCTGGCTTGATGAAGCGCCTGGGTATGAAGCGCGGTGAAGCAATTGAACACCCTTGGGTGACGCGCGCCATCGAAAACGCGCAGCGTAAGGTCGAAGGACGTAACTTTGACGTGCGTAAAGCCTTGCTTGAATTCGATGACGTTGCCAACGACCAGCGCAAAGTTGTGTATGAGCAGCGCAATGAATTGCTTGATGAAGGCGATATTTCCGAAACCATTAAAGTCATTCGTGGCGATGTGATTGAAACCGTACTCAACGAGTATATTCCGCCACAATCTCTGGTTGAGATGTGGAACATTGAAGGTCTTGAAGAGCGTTTACGCTCGGACTTCGATTTGCCATTACCGATTCAGAAGTGGTTGGATGAGGACGACAAGCTGCACGAAGAGATCCTGCGCGAGCGGATCCAAGAAGAGCTCGAAAAAGCTTATGCGGCGAAAGAAGAGCAGGTCGGTGAACAAGTGCTGCGCCAGTTTGAAAAAGCCATCATGTTGCAAAGTCTTGACCAGCACTGGAAAGAGCACTTGGCCGCGATGGACCACCTGCGTCAAGGTATTAACCTGCGTAGCTATGCGCAGAAAAACCCGCGTCAAGAGTATAAGCGCGAAGCATTTGAGTTGTTTGCCGATATGCTCGAAGCCTTGAAGCTCGATGTTGTGACCATTCTCAGCAAAGTGCGTGTGCGCGCTGAAGAAGACGTCGAAGCGGTGGAACGCAAGCGTCGTGAAGAAGCCGAGCGTTTAGCCCAACGTCAGCAGTATCAGCACGAAGGCGCAAGCACCAGTGGCACCAATGCCACCGCAGCGTCAGCCGCTGCCGCCGATACCGCGCGTGTTGGCCGCAATGAACCCTGCCCATGTGGCTCTGGTAAAAAATATAAGCATTGCCATGGCAAACTCGCCTAAAGCTGTGCATGTCGCCGTTGGCGTGATCAATAACGCCAACGGCGAGATTTTTATCAGCAAACGCCACAAAGATTTACATCAAGGTGACAAGTGGGAGTTTCCCGGCGGCAAAGTTGAAGCTGAAGAAACTGTTTACGATGCTTTGGTGCGTGAATTGCGCGAAGAATGCAATATACAGGTGCAATCAGCTTCGCCGTTGACCGTTATCCACCACAATTATGGCGATAAGCGTGTCGTATTGGACGTCTGGCGGGTTATTTCGTTTAGTGGCGAGATTGCCCAGCGTGAAGGCCAAGAGTGGCGCTGGGTACCCGTTTACGCGTTACAAGCCTACCAATTCCCCGAAGCTAACGAAGCCATTATTGACTTACTGGTTGATTGAGCATCACGGGCACAACGCCACTTCAAACTCGACATCGCTTTCGTAACTTGCTTTACCCTGTTGTGGGGCATTACTCAGAAAACGAATGCTGAAGCGCTGCTTATGGCCACTAATGACAGGGTAGGCGGGAACCGTGGCAGGCACGCGAATTCTCAGTAGGCTCAGTGGCTCGGTGCTTTCTTGCAGCAAACCACCTTCGGCGACCACCCACTGAAATGGGGCTTGGCCGCGCAGTAACTCAAGTTCTAACTCTAAACCGTTGAATAACGCCGAAAACTCGCTCCACCAACGATCGCAGTCGGCACTGCGCTTTTGCTGCGACTGGTGCAGCCAAAAATGCAGTTGCGGCACGTCGAAATTACAGGTGCCGCCGGGCATACCAAAGCGCTGCCGAGTGACGCTTAACAAGCGGTCTTGTTTTAACGCACTACCAATTCGCGTCATTGCTTGAATCGCGGTGTAAGCCTGTTGTACGCGCTCGTTTAACTCAGCCACCTGTTGCTGATTGACATCAGGGTGCTGCGCCCACACTTTCAACTGGGCACGACGGCGGTCGAGGTCTTTTTGTACATCGGTGCGTACATCACTGCGCTCGCACAGCTCTAGAATCGCGAACAGTGCATCGAAATAACGCGAATAGTTAGTGGCATCGACCTCGTTGTTGGGTTTGAGTAATTGCTTGAGGTGTTCAAGGCGCAGGTAAGTACGTACCCGTTCATGTAACGGGTATTCGTAATCGATTGTTTCATTTGGGCTTGTTGCCCTCATAGGCGCGCTCATTGGCTCTATCATAGCGGCTTCTTCAACGGTTGCAACGCTTGCGAACATATCCGCTTGATAGCTCATCTCATGCATCCCGCCGTTGGTCGTGCGCGAGCGTCAGATAACGAGCGTGCAAGGCGGCGACTTGCGCAGGCAACAGCGCGATGTCACCGTCATTATTGATGACATCGTCTGCTGCATCTAACCGCTGTTGGCGGGTCGCTTGGGCTGCCATAATTTGCTCTACTTGGTCCTTAGTGGTGTGCCTAGTTACCTTATCGCGTTGTAGAGTTCGCGTGCGCTGTGTGTCTTCACTTACATCTACGACTAGCACACGGTCACATAGTTCCGTAAGTTTGTTCTCAACGAGTAAAGGCGCCGACAAAATCACATAAGGAGACTGGGCACTGTGCAGTTGGGCGAGAATTTCTTGGCGAATGAGAGGATGTGTCAGCTGATTCAACCATTGTTTCTCAGCAGGGTCACTAAATACTCTAGCGCGCAACCACGCGCGATTGAGCGTACCGTCGGCTTGTAAGGCGGCTTGGCCGAAGTGCGCTTTGACAGCATCAAGGGCTGCCGAGCCAGGATCCATAATATGACGCGCTATCACATCGGCATCGACCACAGTGATACCATGCGCTGCGAAGAGATCAGAGACGGTTGTTTTGCCCGAACCTATGCCACCTGTTAAGCCCAACACCCACATTAGATGCGCACCAGCCCCCAATACCAGTTCAGCAGTTGTTCGCCCCAAATCAGCGCAATCACGCCACCACAAATCAAAAACGGACCGAAGGGAATCGGTTGGCCGCGCTTGTTGCGTTGAATGAGTTGTAGTGCAATACCAATAACTGCGCCACTGAACGCCGAGGCAATGACGATAGTCGGCAATTGCTGGTAACCGGTCCAGGCCGCCAGCGCTGCCAACAACTTGAAGTCACCATAGCCCATGCCTTCTTTGCCGGTCAGCAATTTGAAAGCCCAATATACCGACCATAAGAACAAATACCCACCAATGGCGCCAATGACGGCATCATGCAGGCTGACAGGGCCACCATACCAAGCTACAAAAAGGCCAAGCCAGAGCACCACATAGTTGAGGTTATCGGGCAGCAGCATGTGGTCATAATCAATGAAAAACAGCACAATGAGAAGTGCCGCAAACACCATGTAGTATAGGGTCGGGAAGCCAAACCCGAAGAACCAAGCAATACTCGCGAAGGTCACGCCGGTAAGTATTTCAATCGCCGGATAGCGCCCAGAAATCGGTTGCTGACAGTTCCGACACTTGGCCCTAAGCAGGAGCCAACTGACCACCGGAATATTGTCGTACCATTTAATCGCGTGTTTGCACTTGGGACAGTGTGAACCGGGCGTAGCGATGTTAAACACCGGCTGCTGGTCGAGCTCTTTTTGTGCTTTGGTATCTTCGGTGTAAACCGCGCAATCGCGTCGCCATTGCTGTTGGAGCATCACCGGCAAGCGGCCAATCACCACATTCAAAAAGCTACCCACCACTAGCCCTAGCACCAAAGCGAGCGACAAAGTAAGGGCGCTGTACGCTGGGTACAGTTCGTAAATTGTGTCTAACATTTTATCCCACCACGGCGCCGAGGTTGAAGATAGGCAAGTACATGGCGACGATAAGGCCACCGACTAAGATGCCAATGACCACCATGATCATAGGTTCGAGCAAGGCGGTGAGGTTGTCGACTAAGTCATCGACTTCGCGCTCAAACACATCGGCCACTTTAGCCAGCATTTCATCGAGTGAACCGGATTCCTCACCTATATAGACCATTTGCGTGGCCATGGTCGGGAAGACGTCAGCGTTGATCATCGCCGTGTTCATCTGCATACCCGAGGTAACGTCGTCGCGCACACGTAAAATGGCATCGCGATACACCGAGTTCCCCGAGGCGCCTGCCGCAGAATCCAGTGCGCTAATCAGCGGTACACCGGCGGCAAAAGTCGTCGACAGGGTACGAGCGAAACGCGCTACCGCCGCTTTGTTGAGGATCATGCCGATGACCGGGATTTTTAGAGAAAAGGCTTGGACTCTATCCCTAAATTTTTCGTTGTAGGTCATACTACGCAGGAACAAGAAAATTGCAGCAATAAAGCCGGCGATAATGTAAATCGCATACGCTTGTACCAACTCAGATAGGTTCACCACAAACTGCGTCATTGCCGGCAATTCGGCACCGAAATCGGCAAACACAGACTCGAACTGCGGTACCACATACACGAGCAAAATCATGGTGACGACAATCGCAACTACTATGACTGCTGACGGATAAACCAGCGCCTTTTTGATTTTCGCTTTCAGTGCTTCGGATTTTTCTCGGTAGGTCGCGATACGATCATAAATTGACTCGAGCGAGCCCGACTGTTCACCTGAATCGACCAAGTCACAGTAGAGCTGGTCGAATACGCCAGGATGTTTGCGCAGAGAAGCGGCTAGAGGTGAACCTGAACCGACATCGTCGGCAATGGTCAGCATGAGGTTACGTACTTTAACGTGGTCGGTGCCGCGTGCGACCATCTCGAGGCTTTGCAATAAAGGTACGCCGGCCTCAAGCATAGTGGCGATTTGTCGCGTGAACAGCGCAATATCGGCGCCTTTGATTTTTTTATGGCCAAGGAGAGGTTTAGCTTTTTTCTTAACTGAGCGCGGGTTGATGCCTTGGTCGCGAAGTTTGGTACGAACTTCCTTTTCGCTGTCGCCGCGAATAATACCCTTGACCTTTTGGCCGCGTTTATTCAGCCCTTGCCATTGAAACTCACTGAAGTCGTCTACTTTTTTTGATTTTTTTGCTGCAGTAGCCATAGCGCTAAGCCTTAGTTATTAGTGACGCGGTTCGCCTCCGCCAGACTGATAATGCCGTCGGCCACCTTTTTCAGGGCCGAATGTCTTAATGAAGGATAGCCGTCTTTATGGGCTTGTCGAGCAATTTGCAACGAGCCTGCGTTATTCATAATAAGCTCTTGGATGGATTCTGTCACTGGCATAACTTCGTAAACACCCGTACGACCTTTGAAGCCACTGGTGCACTGATCACAACCCACGGCTTTATAGATTTTTAAACCAGGAATCTGGTCTTCGGTAAAGCCCTGACGAATCAATTCTTCATGCGGAATCTCTTCTTCTTCCTTGCACTCATTACACAAGCGGCGCGCCAAGCGCTGGGCGATGATCAACGACACCGAACTGGCGATGTTATAGGTAGCAACCCCCATGTTCATCAAACGTGTGAGGGTTTCAGCAGCGGAATTGGTGTGCAAGGTCGAAAGCACCAAGTGACCCGTTTGTGCCGCCTTAATGGCGATTTCTGCAGTTTCGAGATCTCGTATCTCACCCACCATGACGATGTCAGGGTCTTGTCGCAAAAACGAGCGCAACGCATCGGCAAAGGTTAAGCCGGCTTTGACGTTAATCTGCACTTGGTTGATACCGTACAAGTTAATCTCAACCGGGTCTTCCGCCGTTGAAATATTCACCTCGGGCGTGTTGAGAATATTCAGACCCGTATAGAGTGAGACGGTTTTACCCGAACCCGTAGGACCGGTCACTAGAATCATGCCTTGCGGGCGTTGTAGCGCCTCTTCATAGAGCTTTTGTTGCTCCGGTTCATAACCCAAGGCTTCGATACCCAACATCGCCGATGAGGCATCGAGAATCCGCAGCACGATTTTTTCACCATACATGGTCGGCAACGAACTGACCCGAAAGTCGATAGCTTTATGCTTGGATAAACGCAGTTTAATCCGGCCATCTTGTGGTAAGCGCCGCTCGGCAATGTCGAGCTGCGACATCACTTTCAAACGCGCAGCGATACGGTTTGATAATGCATAGGGTGGGCGCGCAATTTCATGCAACACGCCGTCAATCCGAAAACGAATCCGATATTCGCCTTCGTAGGGTTCGAAGTGTAGATCCGAAGCGCCGCGTTTAATCGCATCAAGCAGCATTTTGTTGATGTAGATAACAATCGGCGCGTCGTTTTTGCCGTCAACGCTAACAGCACCGCTGTCATCGCGAACTTCACCATCGGCATCAATTTCACGTAACTCCTGCTCATCCTCGGCAGTAACGCCAAGCATAGAGGTTTCATTTTCCAACAACTTATCAATGAGGCGTTGAAGCTTATCTTCCTCAACTAATACCGCTTCAGCTTGCAAGCGTGTACGGAACTGAAACTCATCAAGGGTTTCAATCCGCGTCGGGTCAGACACCGCGATATAAAGCACATTGCCACGCTGGTACAGAGGCACCGCATGGTTCTTGCGAATCAACCGCTCATTGATAAATTGTGGGGGAATCAGTTCTTGATTGAAGGTATCAAGATCAAGCCAGGGGCAGTTTGATTCTTGATAACAAAATGCAGCCAGTTCATCGGCTTTAATTAACTTGCGTTCAAGGACAACGCTGGTGAAAGGTAATTTAGTTTCCCATGCGTATTCGCTACAACTTTTCAGTTGCGCTTCAGGAATCCGTCTGTCACGCAGCAGCAGCGCCGCAAGGGAGTGATGTAGCATTTGAGTCGGGATACTCTTACTTTGTGTACTAAAAAAACATGCATCCAAATGTCTTAAGACTATCTGGATGCATGTGATTGCAAGTTAACACTTCAATCTGGTGTGTTAGGTGTTTAGCTGGCAACCATCTACGCGGGAATCTCCGTTTGTAGCTGTGTAATCAGAACACGCTATCGCCCATTGTAGATTACCTTGGTTAGCTGGAATGGTCGGAGTAAGCTTCACAGTGATAGCTGCAGAGTTTGCTTCATCTTTTGCTTCCAACGTGGCTGTGATTACACCGGTAGCCACAGTAACTGAACTAACAC
The DNA here is from genome assembly GCF_000753735.1 of Pseudidiomarina atlantica. Lineage (GTDB taxonomy): Bacteria > Pseudomonadota > Gammaproteobacteria > Enterobacterales > Alteromonadaceae > Pseudidiomarina > Pseudidiomarina atlantica. The sequence goes on from NZ_JPIN01000005.1 coordinate 105,186, forward strand.
CTTCAACTACGTTAGCTGCTGCGATGGTGTTCGGAATACCGTTGGTATTGTGGTCGCAGCCCGTCAGCGTACCGAGCTTTTGGTAACACAGGGCAACAGCTGTCTTGTATGAGCTAAGTGCTGAAATACCATTACTAGCCAACGCACGCTGCGTGTAGTCAGAATAAAGCGGAATTGCAACCGCCGCCAAAATACCAATGATCGCAACTACGATCATCAATTCGATAAGGGTAAAGCCTCGTTGAATCTGAGTTTTAACTCGTTGTACTTGCGCTTTCATTGTCAATCTCCCGAAAGTAACGTAAGTAAAAATAAACATTATTGTTGTTGTATGGGTGACTTCCGTGTTGGTTATCACACCAACAACCTATTACTCTGCACCAGCCGAAAGACAGTGAATGCGCTTGCGACCGAGTAGTCAAAAAAGCCACGCCATTCACCAGACTTTAGCTTGCAGCCCCGCTATCCGCCAGCACAATTTCAGAAAAATCTGAAATAGACACCGCTAGGACCGGAGGTTTTGCGTCACCACTTTCCAGTGGTTTTGCCTTTTAAAGCATTGCCTGGCATCCCTCAAACGCAGAATAGACCACGTCTGCGGTTTGCGCACTGCAGATTAAACATAGCAGATGTAAGGGTTTCGTCAATACTTATACATCTGAAATTCGAAGGGAAAGATCAATAGCTTGCACGTGTTTTGTTAAGGCGCCGGAAGAAATGTAATCAATTCCAGTACTTACCAGCTCTTGCAAATGTTCTAGTGTAACGTTTCCAGATACTTCTAATCGCACATTTTTTGACCTGGAATTAACAGCGGTACGAATATCCTCATAGCTGAAGTTGTCTAGCATGATAATATCTGCGCCTGCAGACAAGGCTGCTTGGTACTCTTCGAGGTTTTCGACTTCAACTTCGACGGTTTTGTCGGCATGTAACCGACGCGCTTCGCTGACCGCTGCCGCAATCGAGCCGCACGCCATAATATGATTTTCTTTAATCAAATAGGCGTCATAAAGGCCGACGCGATGATTACTGCCGCCACCACAAACAACCGCATATTTTAATGCGGTGCGCAGGCCGGGAATGGTCTTGCGGGTATCCAGCAACTTGGTGTGCGAGCCTTCGAGGTGTTTCACATAAGAAGCGGTAAGCGTGGCAACGCCAGAGAGCGTCTGCAGAAAATTCAGCGCGGTGCGCTCGCCCGTTAACACCGCGCGCGCTGGACCGCGCAGTTCGCACAATAACTGGTTAGGTTCGACGCGATCACCATCGGCAACATGCCACTGCAAGCTGACTTCGTTGCCGAGCTGCAGAAATACTTCGTTCACCCAGTCAACCCCACAAATCACCGCAGGCTCGCGGGTAATGATGCGGCCATGGGCTTGTTGCTCGGGGGGAATCAACTGCGCGGTAATGTCCAAATCGCCGCTGAGGCCATTGAGGTCCTCCTCGAGTGCGCGCATGACCATATGTTTACGGTCGGCGGCAAGCAGGGCGGGTTGTACGCGAGTATCCATGAGCAACTTCCTTAGCATCGTGATGAGGGCGTATTGTAATGGCTGGCGAAGGGGGTGACAATGATGCCACTGTTTTTAGCAACGAAAACCGACAATGCCGATGAAAATCGAAAATGGACAATTAGATGCAGCGGAGCAGAAACTGTCGCCCCATCACGATGAGCGCAGCGATCCCAACGACATCAGCGTGCTGGTGGTGCACGGTATCAGTTTGCCCGCGGGCGAGTTTGGTCAGCCTTACATAGACCAGCTATTTATGGGCACCCTCGATATTAACGCCCATCCGACTTTTGACGTGCTCGAAGGCTTAAAAGTATCAGCGCATTTGGTGATTCATCGCGACGGGCGCATGGTGCAATATGTGCCGTTCCATAAGCGTGCCTGGCATGCTGGAGTGTCTCATTATGCTGGGCGGCGCCGTTGTAACGATTTTGCCATTGGCATTGAACTTGAGGGAACCGACACCGAGCCCTACACTAAGGAACAGTATCAACAATTGGCAAAAGTTGCCGCAGCTTTGGTGCGTACCTATCCATTATTGACGCGGCAGCGCATTGTTGGGCATCAGCACATTGCGCCAGTGCGCAAAACGGATCCGGGTCCAGCCTTTGATTGGCAGCGTTTCCGCAACTTATTGAACGAGGAACTGTAAATGTCATTATTGGCGATTTTGCTCGCTTATTCGCTCGAACGTTCGGTGACGCTAAGTCGCAATTTCCATTGGCGGCGCATCGTGTTGCGCTGGCAGCAATGGCAGAGCAAACAAACCCAAATGGGTCGCGACGGCCAAGGTAAGATTGCCGAATGGCGCCAACATTTATTGGGCGATGTCGTTTGGGCAGTGCTGCCGGCGCTGATCATTGTGTTTGTCGTCGCCTTGTTCGATTCGCTGCTGTTAAGTTTCGCCGTGGGTGTGTTGGCACTCCTCGCGACCATGCAATGCGGTCAAGCTCGGCAAGCGTATCGGGCTTATCTAGCTGCTGCTAGCGATGGCGATACCGCAGGTGCCGCGGAACAACTGCGCCAGTTACGTCGTGCGGCGGGACGCCACGACGCCGCGCCAGTGCATGAATTGCTACTGTGGATTCATTTACGCTATTACTTTGCACCGCTGCTGTATTACGTATTGTTTGGCATTTTTGGCGTGCTAATTTATGCCACGCTGCGCGATATGCGCCATCATCACAACGCCAGTTGGCGCAAATTACAGTTTGTGCTGCACTGGTTACCAACCCGAGTGATGACCGCTGGTTTCTTGATGGTGGGCAACTTCAGCAAGGCCTTACCGGTGTGGCTCAACAGCATCGGTAATAAGCCCCAGCATAACCTTGAAGCGCTTGGTAAGGTTGCGGCAGCGGCTGATGATCTAGAACAGCGCCACGAGGATGATATTACCTCAACTGCTCTGACCACAGTTGCGTTGGTTAAGCGTAACCTACTGTTTTTCATCGTCTTACTTGCTGTTTTAACGATCATCGGCTGGTTCTAACAAAGAAAAGTTTGGGTTCAGCCAATGTTTAGTCTAAAATACCGTTGGTAAGACCAATGAACCAAAAGCGAAAAGCGTTAGTCGTTAATCGTTATTGGTTAGGGGTGCATGTTTGCTGAATAACGAATAACGAGTAACGAATTACGATGTCATTTGACCGCATACAGCCGACCAAACTGTCCGACGTCATCATGCAGCGAATTGAAGCCATGATCGTCGACGGTACCCTGCAAGCTGGCGAGCGCCTGCCGTCGGAGCGTGATCTTGCGCATCAATTTTCAGTGTCGCGTCCGAGTCTGCGCGAAGCCATTCAAAAGCTCGAAGCACGCGGTTTACTTGAGCGCCGTCAAGGTGGTGGCACCTACGTTTGCGATAACATGCAGCAACGGGTGGCGGAACCGCTACTTGATTTGCTGACCCAGCATCCGGAGTCACAATTCGACTTACTAGAGTTTCGCCATGCGCTTGAGGGCATTTCTGCGTATTACGCGGCGATGCGTGGTACGCCGCTCGACCTTGAACAAATCAAAGAAAGTTTCCAAGGCATTCAGCAGGACCCAGGAGCGGAGCTTGCCGCGCAAGCGCAAGCACTCACCGAATTTAACCTGCGCATTGCCGAGGCATCGCATAATGTGATCCTGTTACATCTAGTGCGCTGTATGCAGCCACTGTTAATGAAAAATATTCTGCAAAACCTGCAAGACCTCGCGCACAAGCCTGGGGTCATGCAGCAATTACATGAACATCGGCAGCAGGTAGTCGCTGCTATCGAGGCCGGCGACCCTGATCAGGCACGCGAAATGTGTCATCAGCTGCTAGCCTTTATTGAACAAGCGTTATTGGCTTCGAACCGTGAACAGTCGCGGTTACAGCGGTCATTACGTCGAACGCAAACTGGGTAAGGATAAAGTATGACTGACCATTTGAAAGACGACCTTGATCCACAGGAAACACGCGAGTGGCTCGACGCCCTCGAAGTCGTGTTAGAAGAAGATGGTCCTGAGCGTGGCCATTTCCTGTTGGAATCATTGATTGAGAAAGCACGTCGTAGCGGCGCTTATTTGCCGTATGCGGCGACCACTGCTTACTTGAACACCATTCCGGCCAGTCAAGAGCCGACCATGCCTGGCGACCAGAGCATGGAAGCGCGCATCCGTGCCGCCATCCGCTGGAACGCGTTGGCAATGGTGTTGCGGGCGTCGAAAAAAGAATTGGAGCTCGGCGGCCACATCTCGAGTTTCGCTTCATCAGCCATGTTGTACGACATTGGCTTTAATCACTTCTTCCGTGCGCCTAATGAGCAAGACGGTGGTGACTTCCTGTTTATTCAAGGTCACGCGTCACCAGGTATTTATGCTCGCGCTTACCTTGAAGGCCGCATTAGCGAAGAGCAACTGAATAACTTCCGTCAAGAAGTTGACGGCAAAGGTGTGAGCTCGTACCCGCACCCGAAATTGATGCCAGATTTTTGGCAATTCCCAACGGTATCTATGGGCTTAGGTCCGATTCAGGCCATCTATCAAGCCCGTTATTTGAAGTATTTGACCGACCGCGGCATTAAAGACTGCTCGAACCAGCGCGTTTATGCATTCTTGGGCGATGGCGAAGTTGATGAGCCAGAAACACTCGGCGCTATCAGCTTGGCGACTCGTGAAGGTCTCGACAACCTGACCTTTATCGTCAACTGTAACTTGCAGCGTTTGGACGGCCCAGTACGCGGTAACGGCAAGATCATTCAAGAGCTCGAAGGCACTTTCCGTGGCGCTGGCTGGGAAGTCATCAAAGTGATTTGGGGGCGCTACTGGGATCCGCTGTTGTACGCGGACACCGAAGGCAAGCTGGCGCAAATCATGCAAGACAGTGTCGATGGTGAGTACCAAAACTACAAAGCGAAAGGTGGCGCTTACACCCGTGAACACTTCTTCGGTAAAACTGAAGAAACCAAAGCCATGGTGGCCAACTTGTCAGACGAAGACATCTGGCGTTTGAACCGTGGTGGCCACGATCCGGTGAAAGTTTACGCGGCCTATCACAAAGCGGTGAACACCAAAGGTCGCCCACAGGTGATTTTGGCAAAAACCGTGAAAGGCTATGGCATGGGTGCGGCCGGTGAAGGTAAAAACATCGCGCACCAAGTGAAGAAAATGGACATGGACGCCATCAAGCATTTCCGTGACCGTTTCAACATTCCAATTAAAGACAGCGAGTTGGAAGACATCCCGTTGTACAAATTCCCAGACGATAGTCCGGAAATGAAGTACATGCGCGAGCGCCGTGAAGCACTCAAAGGCTATATGCCAGTGCGCCGCGCCAACACCGATGTCGAAATCGAAGTCCCCCCATTGAAAGCCTTCGATGCGGTATTGAAAGGCTCTGGTGACCGTCAAATCTCGACCACTATGGCGTTTGTACGCGTACTGACCGCCTTGTTGAAAGACAAGAAAATCGGCAAGCGTATCGTGCCGATCATTCCTGACGAAGCCCGTACCTTTGGTATGGAAGGCTTGTTCCGTCAAGTGGGTATTTACTCGAGCCAAGGCCAGAAGTACGAACCACAAGATGCTGACCAAGTAGCTTACTACCGCGAAGACAAGCAAGGTCAGGTCTTGCAAGAAGGTATCAATGAGCTAGGTGCCATGGCATCGTGGGTGGCGGCAGCGACCAGCTACTCGACCAACAACGAGCCGATGATTCCGTTTTACATCTACTACTCGATGTTCGGTTTCCAACGTGTGGGCGATTTGGTTTGGGCAGCTGGCGATAGTCAAGCCCGTGGCTTCTTGGTCGGCGGTACCGCTGGTCGTACTACCTTGAACGGCGAAGGTCTGCAGCACCAAGACGGTAGCAGCCACATCTTGTTCAACACGGTGCCAAACTGTGTGACCTATGACCCAACGTTCGGTTACGAAGTTGCGGTTATCGTGCAAGACGGTATGCGTCGCATGTTCGGTGAACAAGAAAACGTGTTCTACTACTTGACGGTGATGAACGAAAACTACCAGCAGCCAGAAATGCCAGAAGGTGTCGAAGAAGGCATCGTCAAAGGTATGTATGAGCTGGAAACGCATAAAGCCAAGAAAGCAGTGGGCGAAGTGCAACTCTTGGGTTCAGGCACCATCTTGCAGCAAGTGCGTCAAGCCGCTGAAATTTTGGCTGACAAGTATGACGTCAACGCCACGGTATTTAGCGCAACCTCGTTCAACGAGCTGGCGCGTGAAGGTCTCGATGTCGACCGTTACAATATGCTGAATCCAACTAAGAAAGCGAAAGTGGCTTACGTCACCAAGTTGTTGGAAAAAGCCAAAGGCCCAACTATTGCGGCTACCGATTATATGAAACTGTACGCGGACCAAATTCGCGCTTGGGTACCAACACCGTATCGTGTGCTAGGTACTGACGGTTTCGGTCGTTCAGACAGCCGTGAAAACTTGCGTCGTCACTTCGAAGTGAACGCTGAGTACATTGTTGTTGCGGCCCTCGCGGAATTGGCGAAAGCCGGTGATATCGACACTAAAGTTGTTGCGCAAGCGATTAAAGACTTTGGTATCGACACCGACAAAGTCAATCCACTGTACGCATAAGCAACGGGAGCGGAGACCACTATGGCAGATTTAAAAGAAGTACTCGCACCCGACGTTGGCGGTGACGAAGTCGAAGTCATTGAAATTCTTGTCAGCAAGGGTGACAGCGTTGAGGCCGAAGACGGCCTCATCACCGTCGAGAGCGACAAAGCCTCGATGGATATTCCTGCGCCATTTGCCGGCAAAGTCAGCGAGATCAAAGTCAGCGTCGGCGACAAAATCAGCGAAGGCGACCTTATCGCCATGCTCGAAGCCGCGGGCGACGCATCGTCTGACGACGATAACGCGGCCGATGATGCTGACGCCGATGACGATTCTGACACTGACACTGATTCGTCGGCTGACGCCGACGCATCGTCTGATGACGTAGCCCGTACTTCTAGTACGGGGCAACAGGCAGACGACACCGATACCAAATCCGGCGCAGAGACCAAAACCATCGAAGTTCACGTGCCAGACATCGGCACCGATGGTGAAGTCGACGTCATCGATGTACTTGTTAGCGAAGGCGACAGCATCGCCAAAGAAGATGGCTTGATCACCCTCGAAACCGACAAAGCCACCATGGATGTACCATCGCCAGAAGCTGGTACGGTTAAATCCGTGGCCGTGAAAACCGGTGATAAAGTTAAAGAAGGCTCGTTGGTCATCGAACTGGAAATCACCTCGTCGGAGGGAGCCTCGTCATCTTCGTCGGCAGACGCCGATGCATCGTCTGGCGACGATGCAGAACGGGCAGCCCCGTCCGGGTCAGCCCAGGAGGATGCACAGTCCACCGATAGCGGTCGTCCTACCGCCAGCGGCGATCGCAAAGCACCACCGGTGCCCGATCACCCATTGGATCGCAAAGGCAAAGCTGAAGGCCTCGCCTATGCATCACCAGCGGTGCGTCGATTGGCCCGTGAATTCGGCGTTGATCTGAACCAAGTCAAAGGCTCAGGCCGCAAAGACCGCATCCTTAAAGAAGACGTGCAAGAATTCGTCAAGTACGAACTGTCACGCCCGAAAGCGACCGCGTCAGCCGGTACCGCACAAGGCGGTGGTGGCTTGCAAGTGATTGCGCCACCGAAAGTCGACTTCAGCAAGTTTGGCGAAATCGAAGAAGTGCCGTTGACCCGCATTCAGAAAATTTCGGGTCCAAACCTGCATCGCAACTGGGTCACCATCCCACATGTGACGCAATTCGACGAAGCGGATATCACTGAGCTTGAGCAGTTCCGTAAGCAAGAAAACGAACTACAAGCCAAGAAAAAAGATGGCGTGAAGATCACCCCGTTGGTGTTCATCATGAAGGCCGTCGCCAAAGCACTACAAGAATACCCAGTGTTTAATTCGTCACTGCACGAAGACGGCGAGCACCTGATCATGAAAAAATACATTCATATCGGGATTGCCGTCGATACTCCTGGAGGCCTTGTAGTGCCAGTGATTCGCGATGTCGACAAGAAAGGCATTTACGAACTTTCGGAAGAGCTGGTAGACGTTAGCACGCGTGCGCGCGACAGCAAGTTAAAAGCACAAGATATGCAAGGCGGTTGTTTCTCAATTTCTAGTCTTGGTGGCATTGGCGGTACCGCCTTCACGCCGATTGTGAATGCGCCAGATGTCGCGATTTTGGGTGTGTCGAAAAGTGAAATGAAACCGAAATGGAACGGTAAAGACTTTGAGCCACGCTTGATGCTACCGACCAGCCTGTCGTACGACCATCGTGTCATTGACGGTGCGGTTGCTGCACGCTTTAGTGTGTATCTGTGCAACCTGTTGTCAGATATTCGCAAACTGGTTCTTTAAATTAAACAAATCGCGCCGGGGCTGTTATAATCCGCCCCGCGCGAATTTTAACCGAATTCTCAAAGATTCTACGAAAGTAAGAGGTCGTCATGAGCAAAGAAATCAATGCCCAAGTAGTCGTACTCGGTGCTGGCCCTGGTGGTTACTCAGCAGCCTTCCGTGCCGCTGACTTAGGTTTAGAAACCGTCTTAGTTGAGCGTTACAGCACCCTTGGTGGGGTATGCTTGAACGTGGGTTGTATTCCATCAAAAGCGTTATTGCACCTTGCCAAGCACATCGAAGATGCGAAGCATATGGCCGACGAAGGTGTGGCTTTCGGCGAGCCAAAAATCGACCTCGACAAAATTCGCAAGCATAAAGAAAAAGTCATCGGTCAATTGACCGGCGGCTTGGGCCAAATGTCGAAAATGCGCAAAGTCAAAGTCGTAACGGGTAACGGCGAATTTGCCAGCGACAAACAGTTGAAAGTCAAAGACAGCGACGGTAACGAAACGGTTATCAATTTTGAACACGCGATTATCGCAGTTGGCTCACAGTCAATTAAATTGCCATTCGTACCGCATGATGACGAGCGCATTTGGGACTCAACTGCAGCCCTTGAACTGCGTTTCGTACCTGACCGCATGCTCGTTTTAGGTGGCGGTATCATCGGTCTAGAAATGGGCTGTGTGTACAGCGCATTAGGCTCGAAAATCGACGTGGTTGAGATGACCGACCAGCTCATCCCACCAGCCGATAAAGACATCATCAAGCCGTTCATGAAGAGCATCAAAGGCAAGTTCGACAACATCATGTTGAACACCAAAGCCGCCAAAGTTGAAGCGAAGAAAGACGGTATTTACGTGACCTTCGAAGGTGACAACGCGCCAGATAAGCCAGTCAAGTACGACGCCGTGCTCGTTGCCGTTGGCCGTGCACCAAACGGTGCTAAAGTTGGCGCAGACAAAGCCGGCGTAAAAGTTACCGACCGCGGTTTCATTGAAGTTGATAAGCAAATGCGCACCAACGTGAAGAATATCTTCGCCATCGGTGACTTAGTAGGTCAGCCGATGCTGGCGCACAAAGCTGTGCACGAAGGCCACGTTGCCGCTGAAGTTATCGCTGGTAAGAAACACTACTTCGATCCGAAAGTGATTCCTTCAATCGCTTACACCGACCCAGAAGTAGCATGGGCTGGTTTGACCGAAAAAGAAGCGAAAGAGCAAGGTATCGAGTACGAAGCAGCCGTCTTCCCATGGTCAGCCTCTGGCCGTGCGATCGCGCAGGGCGCAACTGACGGTATGACCAAGCTGCTGTTCGATAAAAACAACCGTATCATCGGTGGTGCGACCGTAGGTTCAAACGCCGGTGAGTTGCTCGGCGAAATCTGTTTGGCCATCGAAATGGGTTGTGACGCCGAAGACATCGCGCTCACTATCCACGCCCACCCAACCCTGCATGAATCAGTAGGCTTGGCGGCAGAAGTGTTCGAAGGCTCGATCACCGACTTACCGAACAAAAAAGCCAAGAAAAAGTAGCCCGTGGTTCTGCCAAGGGTCTAAATCACCATCACCTTCGATGGTCGAATAACAAAACACCGCGAGCGCCTCGGCCTCGCGGTGTTTTTGTTTGCGACCAATCACCCAATCAAATCGATATGAGACAGCGCATTTGAGTTGTACAAGTACGCCGCATCCCGTAAGGTAAAGAAGCACTCAACGACAAACTTTTTACCCAAAAAGGAGCGTGTTATGGCAAACGAAGGTTATCATGAACCCTACGAACTGCTGTCGGACGATACCCGCGACATGCATCGTGCCATCATTTCACTAATGGAAGAATTGGAAGCCGTCGATTGGTACAACCAACGCATCGATGTCTGCAAAGACGAAGAGCTGAAAAAAATTCTTATCCACAATCGTGATGAAGAAAAAGAGCACGCTGCAATGACGTTGGAATGGATCCGTCGGCGCGATAAAAAGTTTGACGAAGAGCTCAAAGAGTACCTATTCACCGACGAAGTGATAGGGCATTAACAAAAACCCCGTTTTTCGTTATTCGTTACTCGTTAGTGCTGCGCGTCTGCATGTTCAGCTCCCTAACGAATAACGATTAACGATTAACGTTTTTTATGAAAGAGGGAGTTATGCGTAAAGTTAGTACTTTAGCGCTGAGCGTGGCGTTAGCCCTTGGCGTTGCCGCGTGTTCACCACAGAACAGCCAAACAGAAACCACCGCTAGCGAGCAGCCACAAGCTGCTGAGCAGCAACAGCTGACATCAGGCCTAGACCTTAACGACTTCAACACCGAAGTACGTCCGCAAGATGACCTGTTCACTTATGTGAATGGTGGTTGGGTTGAGAAAACCGAAATTCCAGCGGATCGTTCACGGGTTGGCTCGTTCAACGAGTTGCGCGACGAGAACCAAGCGCGGTTGAAGAAAATTATTGAAGAAGCTGCGGCAAGCTCACCTGAGCCAGGATCGAACGCTGACAAAATCGGTGCCTTCTATAACAGCTTTATGGACACTGAACGTTTGAACAGCCTGGGCTATGAGCCGATTGCTGCTGACTTAGAAGCCATTGCGCAATTGCAGAACCACGATCAAGTGGCGGCGCATTTTGCTGAGCTGGCCCAATACGGCGTGAGTTCACCGTTCGGCTTCTATGTTTATGCTGACGCGAAAAACCCAGAAGTGAACACCATGTATATGTCGCAGTCAGGTCTAGGCTTGCCAGATCGTGATTACTACCTGAAAGACGAAGAAAAAATGGTAGAAATCCGTGCGGCCTATCGTGACTACATCAAGGATATTTTAGCGCTAGTGGGTATGGATAATACCGAAGCCGCCGCTGATGCGATCCTTGAACTTGAAACCAAGCTTGCTGAAGTCCAATGGAGCCGTGTCGAAAGTCGCAACGCTGACAAAACTTACAACAAAAAGTCGATGGATGAGCTCAAAGAGCTTTTTGGTTCATTCAACATAGGCGCCTATACCGAAGCTGCTGGACTTGCGACTGTTGAAGAAGCGATTGTGCGTCAACCTTCGTACTTTGAAAGCTTCGGTGGCATGTTTGCTGACGTGCCATTGGAAACTTGGCAGCAGTACATGAGCCTGCGGTTGGTGAGCAATTTTGCCAATGCGTTGAGCGAAGAGATCAACGATCGTCAATTCGCGTTTTATGGTCAAGTGTTACGTGGCACACCAGAACAAGAACCGCGTTGGAAGCGGGGCGTAGATGCCACCGACGGTGCCTTGGGTGAAGTTCTTGGTCAGCTGTACGTGGCAGAATACTTCCCACCAGAAGCAAAAGAGCGCATGGAAACCTTGGTGGATAACCTGATCAAAGCTTATGGTGAGTCGATCAAAGGCCTCGAGTGGATGAGCGCAGAGACCAAAGAAAAAGCTTTGGAAAAACTGAGCAAATTTACTCCGTATATAGGTTATCCAAGCGAGTGGCGTGACTATTCGGCACTCACGGTCGCTGCGGATGACTTGGTCGGTAACTACAAACGTTCTGCTGAGTTTGATTATCAGTACAACATCAGCCAAATTGGTCAGCCAGTCAAAGAAGAAGACTGGGGTATGACGCCACAAACGGTGAATGCGTATTACAGCCCAGTGCGTAACGAAATCGTATTCCCAGCGGGTATTTTACAACCACCATTCTTCAACTTAGAGGCTGAAGATGCGGTGAACTATGGTGGTATTGGTGCCGTTATCGGCCACGAAATCGGTCATGGTTTTGATGACCAAGGTTCGAAGTACGATGGTGATGGTAACCTGCAAAGCTGGTGGACCGACGCTGACCGTGAAGCTTTTGACGAGCGTGGCGCGCAACTTGCGGCGCAGTATGACCTGTATGAACCTTTGGAAGGGGTGTTCGTGAACGGCAAACTGACGCTAGGTGAGAACATCGGTGACTTAGCCGGTGTGACCATTGCTTACAAAGCCTATACTGACTCGTTAAACGGTGAAGCATCACCGGTGCTCGACGGATTTACTGGCGAGCAGCGCGTATTCTTGGGCTGGGCGCAAGTTTGGCAAACCAAACAGCGTGACGAATACACACGTAACCAAGTGCTGAGCGACCCGCATTCACCGGCGTATTATCGGGTGAATGGTACGGTTGTGAACGTTCCTGCGTTCTACGAAGCGTTCGACGTGCAGCCTGGTGACGAGATGTACTTGCCGCCTGAAGAGCGCGTTACTATCTGGTAAATTCAGCTGGTAAATTCAGCTGGTAGTTTCAGCTGCTAAAAGGTATGTGCTAAACTGTCGTCATGAAATACATTATTGGACTTCTTATCATTAGCTTGTTGCTGGCGCCTATGCAGGTGTCAGCACACGCCCCTGCGCCAGAGCAGGCGACAATGCAGATGATGGACCACGCCAATAATGATGACATGGCGACAGATCATGCCTGTTGCGATGACACTGCTGCAGCAGCTGAAATGGTTGCGGCAGCAATGGATTGTGACGGTAGTTGTGATAACTGCCAAAGTTTTTGTGGTGCCAGTGCACTTGGTTTATTGCCAAGCCTCGCACTGGTGAGCCATTTCTCCTCGGTTCAGCATTGGCGACTTGTCGCCGCACCCGCAATACACCGTAAGGATCGTCTCGAACGCCCACCTATGCCTGCTTAACAACTGAACCTTTTTCTCAGTTTCGTTTTTGCAGGAGTTTTTTATGCCTTTTTCACGTTGGATTTGTGGCCTCGTTGCCATGTTAATGCTGTTTGCTGCCAGTGCGCCGCAAGCAATGCAATCACACGACCATTCACAGCATGAACAATCTATGCCCGAGCAATCGTTGCAAGAAACCACCCCAGCCGAGCGCCAGCTAAGCGATGAGGCCAAGGTGGAATATGTCTGCCCAATGCATAGTCACATTGTCCGTGATGAGCCGGGGACCTGCCCCATTTGTGGCATGGATTTGGAGCCGCAACGACCGACGCAAGAAGTCGATGTAGTGGTCAGCGCGCAGATGCAGCAAAATTTAGGCGTCACCACTACGGTGGTGGAACCGACGACCTTATGGCGCTATTACCCGACGTTGGCAACGGTGCAATGGAACGACAATGCACGCTGGCACATTCATCCGCGCGCGGCAGGCTGGCTCGAAGAGTTGCACGTACGCAGCGAAGGACAACAGGTCAATGTCGGCGACAAGCTCTACAGCATCTACAGCAAAGAGTTAGTGGTGGCGCAGCAGGATTTTCTGCAAGCGCTCGATGCCGCCAGTTCGTTAGCTCCAGCGCAAGCGCAACGGCTGCTGCGTGACGGGCGTCTACGGCTTGAGTTGCTTGGCCTGACTGCGGAACAAATTAAACAGCTCGAAGCCAGCCAAGAAATTATGTACCGCGTACCGGTGTATGCTGCGCATGCTGGCGTTGTAACGACATTAAATGTCGCACAGGGCATGTATGTCGAACCGGCTACCGAGTTGCTCACTATAACCGGCGCCGATGGTGCTTGGTTAATCGCTGACGTGCCTGAACGCTATAGTTCGTGGCTCGAACCTAACGCCTTTGTTGATGTGACCTTGCCGCAGGCTGGCTTGGACGGCTACGAAACCCGTATTGATTACATTTATCCAGAACTGGACCCGCAAAGTCGCACCCAGCGCGTGCGCATTCAGCTGCCGCAAAGCATTACTGGCGCTGGGTTGCAAGTCGGCATGCAGGCCCAGGTTGAGCTCTACGGAGGGCCCAAACGCGATGTCCTCGCAGTGCCACTGAGCGCACTCATTTTAACCGGTAGCGATAATCGCGTGGTCGTACAAACCGCCGACAATAGTTTTCAACAACGTGCAGTGCATGTCGGCCTGATCGTAGGCGACCAAGCGGAGATTTTGCACGGCCTTGAACAAGGCGAGCGGGTGGTCACTTCCAGTCAGTTCTTACTCGATTCCGAAGCCAGTCTGAAAGCGAGCCGGTTAGGCGGTGGCGCAGCGCAAGAGGGCAGCGGTCATGCTCACTAAAATTATCGACTGGAGTCTCGGCAACCGCCTGCTGGTGCTTATCGCTGCGCTGTTTGCCGCTTGGTTTGGCTGGCGTGCAATGACCACCACGCCGTTGGACGCCATTCCCGATTTGTCTGACGTGCAAGTGATTGTCAAAACACCGTACCCAGGGCAGGCCCCGCAATTGGTGGAAGAGCAAGTGACCTGGCCGTTGGCCAACCTTATGCTCGCAGTTCCCGGCTCGACCGAGGTGCGCGGTTACTCGTTCTTTGGTGATTCCTACTTGTACATCTTGTTTGAAGAGGGAACCGATATTTATTGGGCGCGCAGTCGTGTGCTGGAGTACCTGAATCAAGCTGCGGAGCGCTTACCCGAGGGGGTTACGCCGCGGCTCGGCCCCGATGCCAGTGGCGTCGGTTGGGTGTTTCAATATGCGTTAGTCGATCGCAGCGGACAGCGCCATTTGGGTGAGCTTACCAGTCTGCAGGATTGGTTTCTAAAACAGGAGCTGCAAAGTGTTGAGGGGGTTGCCGAAGTCGCTACTGTGGGTGGCATGGTGCAAGCCTATCAGGTCGTCGTTGACCCTTACCGTTTGCAATCTTATGGGCTGACGCTTGGGCAAGTACAAGAAACCATAGCCGCTGCAAATCAGGAAGTCGGTGGCGGCATTGTCGAGATGGCCGAAGCCGAATACATGGTGCGCGGTACGGGTTACATTCAATCGCTCGAGGATCTGCGTGAGCTGCCCTTGCCAGTGACCAGCACCGCCTACAATGCGGTGACCTTGGCAGATGTTGCTACGGTAAGGCGCGGGCCCGTTAGCCGCCGCGGCATTGCTGAACTCAATGGTGAGGGCGAAGTGGTGGGTGGCATTGTGGTGATGCGCCACGGTGAGAACGCACTGGCAACCATAGAGCGAGTGCGCGATAAGCTCAAGACTTTACAGCAAGGCTTACCCGATGGTGTGGAGATTGTGCCGACCTACGACCGTTCTGATTTGATTCATCGTGCGGTAGATAACTTAACCACTAAGCTGCTCGAAGAGATGGCCTTTGTCGCGCTCATTACGGTGCTGTTCCTATTGCACTTGCGTTCCGCTTTAGTCGCAATCATTACCTTGCCGCTAGCGGTGCTGATGAGTTTTATCGTGATGCGCTGGCTCGGCATCAACGCCAACATCATGAGCTTGGGCGGCATCGCCATAGCCATCGGCGCGCTGGTAGATGCGGCGATAGTGATGGTGGAAAATGCCCACAAGCACTTGCAACACTACCGCGAAGAACACGGCCAGCCACCCAAGGGTGCAGCGCACTGGCGCGTGATTCGTGAAGCCACCGTTGAAGTTGGTCCAGCACTGTTTTTGTCATTATTAATTATTACTTTGAGCTTCATTCCGGTGTTTTCGCTCGAAGCCCAAGAAGGTCGACTGTTTGCGCCACTGGCTTACACCAAAACCTTTGCTATGGCGGCAGCGGCATTACTGGCGATTACCTTGGTGCCCGTATTGATGGGCTATTTTGTGCGCGGGCGCATTTTGAGCGAGCAACGTAATCCGCTCACGCGTGCCATGATTTGGCTCTATCGTCCGGTCTTACACGGCGTGTTGCGCTTCCCGAAAACAGTTATTTTACTTGCACTAGCAGTAACAGTGAGTGGTTACTATCCACTGAGCAAGATGGGCAGTGAATTTATGCCCACCATGCAAGAAGGTGACTTGCTGTATATGCCAACGACCTTGCCGGGCATCAGCCCACAAGCGGCGGCCGAGTTGTTGCAGCGCACCGACCGTTTGATCAAGCAAGTGCCCGAGGTGGAACTTGTGTTCGGCAAAACCGGCCGCGCCGATACCGCCACGGATCCAGCACCTTTGACCATGCTCGAAACCACTATTCAGTTGAAGCCCGAAAGCGAATGGCGCGACGGCGTTACCTTGACAGATATTATTGCTGAGCTCGATGCTACGGTGCAGGTGCCGGGGATTACCAATGCCTGGGTGCAGCCGATCAAAACCCGTATCGATATGCTCTCAACGGGTCTAAAAACGCCATTGGGGCTGAAAATTGCGGGC
Source organism: Pseudidiomarina atlantica (assembly GCF_000753735.1). GTDB lineage: Bacteria > Pseudomonadota > Gammaproteobacteria > Enterobacterales > Alteromonadaceae > Pseudidiomarina > Pseudidiomarina atlantica. The sequence goes on from NZ_JPIN01000005.1 coordinate 121,576, forward strand.
CCCTCGTTGGCCGAAATTCAGCGCATTGGCGGTGATCTTGAAGAGCGCTTGTCAGGCGTCGCCGGGGTTGCTTCTGTATATGCCGAACGACCCGCGTCAGGGCGCTATTTAGAGATCCGCCCACACTTGGCAGAAGCCGCACGCTACGGTATCGATCAAGCCAGCATTCAGCGCGTCATTCAATTTGCCATCGGCGGTGCGCAAATTGCTGAAACGGTGGAAGGTACTGAGCGTTACCCAATCACGTTGCGCTATCCACGCGAGCTGCGGGATCACCTTGAGCGTATCAAGCAACTACCGCTGCTGAGTGCAAGTGGTGCTTGGGTAACCCTAGAACAGGTCGCAGACGTGCAAGTGACCGACGGTCCAGCGATGATTCGCAGTGAAAACGCACGCCCGACCGGCTGGGTATTTATTGACGTTGATAGCGAGGTGCCAGTGGGTGAGGTGATTGCCGCTGCTGAGCCGCTATTGGCCGATTACGAGCTACCGCCGCGCTACTCACTCGCATGGTCGGGGCAGTATGAGTCAATGCAACGTGTCGAAGCAAAACTACAGGAAGTAGTACCGGCTACCTTGGCGGTTATTCTGGTGCTGCTGTATTTCACCTTCCGCTCGTTCAAGCAAGCACTGCTGATTATGGCAACGCTGCCGTTGGCGCTTACGGGTTCGCTGTGGTTTATCTGGTGGCTCGGTTACAACCTGTCGATTGCCGTCGGCGTCGGTATGATTGCCTTAGCAGGGGTCGCGGCCGAGTTCGGCGTGGTGATGTTGTTGTATTTGAACAACGCCTGGCGCGCACGACAAGCGCGCACTCAAGCGAGCCTGTATGAGGCTATCGAAGAGGGCGCAGTGTTGCGGGTAAGACCGAAAGCAATGACGGTCATTACCATTATTGCTGGGTTGCTGCCGATTATGCTGAGTCATGGTACCGGCTCGGAAGTCATGCAGCGCATCGCGGCGCCGATGATTGGCGGTATGGTGGTAGCGCCGTTGCTGTCGCTGTTGGTGTTACCGGCGGTGTATTGGCTCTGGCACCGCCGGCGCTTGGCTTAATTTTTGGTATCGGTGTCGGCAGGCGGTACGCGCATCACCAGCGCGTACATCACCGGCACCACAATCAGCGTGAGCAAGGTGGCAAAGCCTAAACCAAACATGATGACCACTGCCATGCTGACAAAGAAGGCGTCGAACAGCAGTGGGATCATGCCAACAATCGTCGTGACTGCGGCCATGAGGACCGGGCGGACGCGGCTGACCGCTGCATCTTCTAGCGCCTTGAGGCGTTCTTTACCGCTGGCAAGTTCAACCCGCACCTGCTCGAGCAGCACCACACCGTTTTTGATCAACATACCTGACAAGCTTAGGAAGCCAAGCAATGCCATAAAGCCAAACGGCTGACCACTTAGGGCGAGGCCGAGGGTGACGCCAATGATACTGAGCGGCACCGTAGTCCACAAAATACCCGCCTGGCGAATCGAGCTAAACAGCAACACGGTAATGATAAACATCACCACAAAGGCCAAGGGCAGCGCCTGGAACACTGCGCCAGTGGCTTTTTGTGAGGCTTCATATTCACCGCCCCATTCGAGGTCGTAACCGAGCGGTAATTCAATCGCTTCAATGTCGGGACGGATCCGCTCGAGCACCATAGCTGCCGTTTCTTCGCCAAAGATGTCATGATCAGCCATGACGGTCAGCGTGCGTTTGCGGTCGCGGCGCAGGATCAAGTGATCTTCCGCGCTGAGCGCCATGCCGTTGACGACTTGCGCCAGCGGCACATGCTGCTGCAACGCCTGCGAATAGATTTGTAGCTCTTCCCAATCGGCAATTTCACGGCGTTCGTTTGCGGGTGCCCGCACGACAATGGGTAGTAGATTGGTGCCATCGCGGAACAGGCCGACAGTTTGGCCGTTGAAGTTGCGCTTCAACACGTCATTGACGTCCGCCTTGGTAATGCCAAGTCGACGTGCAGCGGCTTCGTTGAATTGCGGATACAGCACTTTGCTGCGCTGGCGCCAATCGTTACGCAAATTACGAATACCGTCGTCTTGCGCCATAATGGCTTCAGCTTTGGCGGCCAATTGGTGCAACACCAAGGGGTCAGGACCGCTGAAGCGTGCTTCAATTTTGGCGGTTTGTGACGGTCCCATTTCGATGGGTTTTAGTTTAAATTCGACATCGGGCTGTTCGGTGTTTAAATAGTTTTCAATGGCGCCATGTACTTGCCGTAATTTTTCGGTATCGCTGGCGCGTAAAATCACCTGACCATAGCTCTCGTATGCTTTCTCTACCATGTAGGTGAGGGTAAAACGAGGTGCGCCTTGACCGACAGTACTGGCGACATAATCGAGCTCCGGAAACTCTTGCATTAGATAGGCTTCAAAATCCTGCAAGCGGCGAGAGGTTGCCCGAATATCAGTGCCTTCAGGGTACCAAACGTCAACAAACAGCATTGGTGTGGTCGATGGCGGGAAAAACGACTGTTTTACCGTGGTAAAGCCAGCGACCGCAAGTATCAACAAGCCGAGCATGGCGAGCATGGTGGTTTTGCGCCATGCCAAGAATTTATGTAGGAGTGTGCGATAGCCACGAAATACCCAGTGGTTGTAGACGTGGTCGTCGTCTTCTGGTTGCTCTTTCGCGGATTTCGCGCGGGCGTCTTTGCGGTACAGCAGGTTGCCTAAAAACGGCGTGAGCGTAATGGCCGTAAACCAGCTCAGCAGTAACGAAATGAGCAACACCCAAAACAGTGAGTTGGCATATTCACCGCTGGCGTCTTTCGATAAGCCTATCGGCGCAAAGGCAATGACCGCGACGGCGGTGGCACCGAGCAGGGGCCATTTATTCTGCTGCACAATTTCACTGGCTGCTTGCAGGCGCGACAAACCACGTCGCACGCCGACCAACATCCCTTCGGCAATGACGATGGCATTATCCACTAGCATGCCGAGCGCGATAATCAGTGCGCCGAGCGAGACCCGTTGCAGTTGGATATCCATCAGGTACATGAAAATAAAGCTACCCAACACGGTGATCAGTAGCACACTGCCAATCAACACTCCGCTGCGTAAACCCATGGTAAGCAATAGCGCTACCACCACAATGGCCACAGCTTCGGCGAGGTTGAGCAAGAAATTCTTTACCGAACTATCGACTTCGGCGGGCTGATCATAGATCGCTGCGACCTGCATACCGACGGGCTGGGCGTACTGCAGTTCTTGCAGCCGCTGCTCGATACGCTGACCGACTTCAACCACGTTGACGTCGCTGGCGAACGAGATGCCAAGCCACAATGAGGGCTGCCCTTGGTAACGCACTAAATGCGTTGGAATCTCTTGATATTCGCGGCTTACCGTAGCGACATCGCGCAACAAAATGCGTTGTTCGGCACCCGGGTTGCTGATCATGAGATTGGCCAAGTCATTCACATTGGCAAACTCACCACTGGTTTGCAGGCGGATACGTTCTTCGCCACTCAGCACGCGACCTGCATCGCTGACCGCATTTTGGGTTTGCAACAGATTCACCACTTGCTGCGGACTAATACCGGTATTCGCCAACTTGGCCCGCGAAATCTCGACCACCACTTCTTCTTGTTGCTCACCGGCGACAGTGACTTTGCCGACACCGTCCACCAATACCAGTTCGCGGCGTAAGAAATCGGTGTAGTCTTTGATATCTTCGTAGCTGTAGCCTTGCCCGCTTATGGCAAGTAGCACACCATAGACATCGGCAAAGTCGTCGCGCACCATAGGCTGACCTGCCCCCGGCGGCAAGCGACGGGTCACATCGTTGACTTTGCGGCGTAACTCATCCCAAATCTGCGGCATATCTTTGGCGCGCAGGGTGGTTTTCATGTCCACCGTAATTTGACTCAGCCCAGGTTTAGAAATCGAGCTGATATGGTCAACGTTGCCGAGTTCTTGGATGGCATTTTCAATGCGGTAGGTGACTTCCTCTTCAACCTGCTGCGCCGTGGCACCTGGGTAGGTGGTGATCACCATGGCTTTCTTGAGGGTGAACTCGGGGTCTTCGAGACGACCTATGTTGGTAAGCGCTAACACACCGCCTAACAGCAGGAGAAGCAGCAGCATCCAACTGGTGGTGCTGCGTTTGATACTGTAACGTGCGATATCCATTACAGACCTCGCTCTTTAACCCAAGGCCGTACTTTTTGTCCTTCGCTGAGCGCGTGCACACCAGCTACCACGATTTGCTCGCCCGTTTGCAGTCCATCGATGATTTCTATAGCGTCGCCCGTGACCATACCTGTGGTCACTTCACGCTGCTGCACCTGTTGTGATTGAGGATCATAAACCCACACCCGTGGCTTGGCTGCGGCGGCTTCAGTTGGTTCGGAGAACACTGCACTGGTGGGCACACTGATGCCCGCTTGCGGTTTATTGGCGACCGCTTGCGTATCGACATGCACCGTAGCCGACATGCCTGGTAAAAGGTTGAGATCTTGCGGCTTCGGCATGGTGAACACCACTTTATAGGTGTTGGTGGCCGGATCCGCGGTGGTATCCCATTCTTTCAACGTGATTGGGTAGCGTTGCTCAGGATTGGCGGCGAAACTCACATCGGGCTGATAGTCGGTGCTGCGTTGCACCCGCGCAAACAACTGTTCGGGCACGTTGATACTGATATCAATCGCATCATCCATTTGCAGCGTGGCAATGGGTTGCTGCGGCTGCACGGTTTCAAAAGCTTCGACAAAAACATGGGCGATAGTACCAGCGAAAGGTGCCCGTAATTCTGTATAGCGTAGATTGGCCTTCGCTGTTTCTAAATTGGCACGCGTGACTTGCAGGTTGGCTTTGACTTCATCGAATTGCTGCTGCGAAATCACCCCTTGCTCGGCCAGACTCTCGGTGCGATCAAATTGAGTTTGCGCAAGTTGATAGCGGGCTTGTGCTTGGTCGACCACTAATTGGTAGTCGGTCGGGTCAAGCTTGGCGATTAAATCGCCTTGTTGCACTTCGTTGCCGGCTTTGACTGGGAAGCTACTAATTTCGCCACCCACCCGAAAGCCCAACTGCGCCACCTGCGCAGCTTCCACGACCGCGGGGAAATCACGCCAGCGTGCATCAGTATTCGTGCCCACCGTCAACAACTTCACCGGCTGCACCGCATTGTTGTTTGCTTGTGCATTATCGCCATTTTCCACAACCGCTGGCCCACAGCCCGCAAGGCTTAACACCATAAAAAGGGCAGCCCTCTTTTTGCCAATTTGTCGGCCAATTTGTTGCCACAACCGCATCGCTCAACCCTACTATTTGCCATTAACTGATGACAGTTTAGCCAATTAAAATATAAAGTAATACTGAATAAAAATTAAAGACAACATAAGAAAAGGTTATTGGTTAATCGTTATTCGTTAGGGGTGCCTGTCGGAAACGTCCCCCTAACGAATAACGGATAACGAATAACGGCAGTTGGGGGTTAGATGAAACTGAATCAGTTGGAGATGTTGGTGCTGTTGGCAGAGACTGGCTCGGTGCAGGCGGTGTCGGAGCGCATGCATCGCACACAAGCCGCGGTGAGTATGGCCCTGAAAGGGCTAGAAGAGGATGTCGGGGTGCCACTGTTTGATCGAAGCGGCTATCGCTTAACGCTTTCGGCGCAGGGGTGGCAGTTTTTGCGGCAAGCTAGAGAAGTGGTGAAGCAGCATCAACGCTTGCATTCTCTTGCGGCACAATTGCAAACGGGCGCTGAGCCGCAGTTGCACATTACTTACGATTACACCTGCGCACCTGCAGTATTGTTTCCTGTGTTGCAGCAGGTGCAGGAGCAATTCCCTGCGACAGAGTTGCTCTTAAGCGGGGAATCACAATTGCGCGCGCTGCGTCGGATTCGTGAGGGTGAAGCAGATCTTGCGCTTTGTCCGTGGTTGCCGATTTTTCGTCAACACGGCGACTTTGAGACCGTGCGGGTACGGCCGTTTGAGCTGTGGGTTGTCTGTGCGCCAGCATTATTAGGAGACGTTGCTGTTGAGCAACTGCAACGCCAAGATTTACTCGAGTTACCGATGCTGATTCCGCAAAACCAAGACATCGGCATTGATCTTGATCAGATCATGCGCATTCCGAGTCAGCAGCGGATTCGCGTAAACGACTCCATTACCCAGCGGGAACTGTTGTTGGCGGGTATGGGTTGGGGAATTATCCCAGGTGATTTGATTGGCGACGCGCTCGAACGAGGAAGTCTGGTGCGCATCGACATTGCAGGATTCTTGACTCACGTAAATCTGGAAGTGCATTTGGTGCGCTCCGCGGAGAGAATCGCGGGTCCAGTAGAAGAAATGATTTGGCAGTTTTTTTCTCAAAGCAGCCATGAAAAGTCCTCCTAAAGTCGAGTCCGCAAAGTACGATTTAAGTCGTTAAAGTCTTGTAACAACATCTAAGGGGGGGTACCATTCAAAATCTAACCATTTGATAAAAGGATAAAAAATGAGCAGTTGGTTCATCAAAGGATTGGTATTTGTTTGGGTGATTCTCGGTAGTTTTTCAGCGCAAGCTTCGTCATCGTCTGAAACCGTTCTATGTAACGATTGTTCCGAATTTGATGCGCGAAGATTAGCCATCAATGTGTTGCAATCGAGTGGCCCCAGCTTAGTTTCTATCGTCAATATTCCGCAACGAAAAGTTTATAGTTGGAATGGTGTTTTGACGTTGAACGATAAGGATCCGAATCGTCCAGCATACGAGGATTACCGCTTGGTTGCAGTCGATGTGCCTACGAGCTTACAGTCGGCACTCAATTCATTGTATGAAGTGATAGAGCAGCCCATTGTTCTGAATGATACGGGAGAGTGGGATATTTTTATGTTTGCAACCATGCAAAACACGCAAGCTCGTCATGATTGGATCGTTGACCGCGGCCCTTTTCAGTACATGATATCCCGTGTAATGGCATCCTTTGGTGAGTTTGCAAACGTATCACCTTTTGATGTGCTAGCTGGATCGCAGCACCGCGTTGAGTTCGATGATGGTAGTTATGCGGTGGTAGAAATGCCAAGCGCAAAGGTAGAGCCGCGTGTACTCATAGTTATCGCTATCTACGGTCCTGATGGTAATAAATTGCCACTTCATCGTAATGACGTTGGCGGTACTTACATGTTTTCAAGCGAAGCGGGTATTGTTACGTTCAACGAAGCGCTTGGACGTATTGGTGTGCCAGTGTTCGATTTACGCTGGGACCCTACTTGCGCAAACTGCAAGGTTGTTGTCTCCTGCGACACAAGCGACCCAGTTGCACCAAGCTGTGCAGCTGAGACGAGTCGTTAATCACTTAACGATTTGGGAATTATAAAAACGTCCGTAAAGCACTTGCGCGCCATGGCGCTAAGTTTGGCGTCGAGCCGCCAGCCGTGTCGGCTAGGCGCGCATCATTGGCGAGGCGCTCACCAGACAGTGCCAGCTCATTTTTGGCATGAGCGAGCGAATCCGCGCGTACGCTTGCCATGATGTTTTGTTGCGCCATCTCGAGCTCGTAATCGAGTGAGCCTTGATACGATTGCTTCGAGAAGGTAACCGTGTAGATAGCGTCAGGCTTGATGACGAGTTGGTCAACTTCAAAAGCGTGAACGGTAGTGAACGAAGCTGCAAGCAAACATGCAGCAGAGACTCCTTTTAAAGTAGAACGAATTGTTGTTTTCATATAAAGGCCCCCCACGTGACCTAATCAATAAGAGTAGTTTCTGTTTATTAGGATAGCTAGGAAGTGTGAAAGGTTTATTTCTGTCCCGAGAACATTCGCAACCAAGTGTAAGCAGTTGTAAACGTCGTTACTCGTTAGTCGTGAATCGATAGGGGTGCGCGAATGAACCTCACCCTAACGAATCACGAATAACGGTTAACGGCTTCATTCACCGGATTTATGCCAAAGATTACCTGTTATGCGCTCGTATGAATTTTAATTCAGCGCCAAAACCCCTATAATTGCGCCAAAATTTTCACCCCCAATTTCACTCGCATAGCAAAGTAGAGGTAATCTGTGCTGCAAGACTATCGTAAGCATGTAGAAGAGCGCGCTGCTGAAGGCATCCCACCGAAGCCACTAACAGCAGAACAAGTCGCAGATCTAGTCGAATTATTGAAAAACCCACCCGCTGGCGAAGAAGATTTTCTCGTTGAGCTGATTTCTGAGCGCGTGCCTCCGGGCGTTGATGAAGCTGCCTATGTTAAAGCCGGCTTCTTAGCGGCCATCGTTAAAGGCGAAGCGACCAGCCCAGTGATCAGCAAAGATGCAGCTGTATCCTTGCTCGGCAATATGCACGGCGGTTACAACATTGTCACTTTGGTCGAACTGCTTGATGACGCTGAATTAGGCGAACTTGCTGCAGCAGAGTTGAAGCACACCTTGCTGATGTTCGATGCGTTCCACGACGTGGAAGAGAAAATGAAAGCCGGCAACGCGCTGGCGAAAGAAGTGATTGAGTCTTGGGCAGAAGCTGAGTGGTTTACTAGCCGCAACGAGCTGCCTGAAGCGATTAAAGCGACTGTGTTCAAGGTCACTGGTGAAACCAACACCGACGATTTGTCGCCAGCCCCTGACGCTTGGTCACGCCCAGACATTCCATTGCACGCCAAAGCCATGTACAAAATGCCACGCGAAGGCGTCACTGACGCGGCAAAGCAAATCGAAGAATTGAAAGAGAAAGGCCATCCGGTTGCTTTTGTCGGCGACGTAGTCGGTACCGGCTCTTCACGTAAATCAGCCACCAACTCAGTGTTGTGGTTTATCGGTGAAGACATGCCTGGTACGCCGAACAAGCGTGCTGGAGGTATCTGTATTGGCGGCAAGGTCGCACCTATCTTCTTCAACACCATGAAAGATGCAGGCGCATTGGTGTTCGAAGCAGACGTTGAAAAAATGAACATGGGCGATGTGATTACCATCTACCCATACGCAGGCAAAATCGAGAACGAAGCGGGCGAAGTTATCGCTGAATACGACTACGCATCGCGCGTCATTCTTGACGAAGTGCGTGCGGGCGGGCGGATTAACTTGATCATCGGCCGTGGCTTGACTGAGAAAGCGCGTGAAGCTTTGGGCATGGGCCCTTCAGACTTGTTCTTGAAGCCAGAACAGCCAGCTGATTCAGGCAAAGGCTTCACCCTTGCGCAGAAAATGGTTGGTAAAGCATGTGGTATGGACGGCGTACGTCCAGGTACCTATTGCGAACCGAAAATGACCACCGTTGGTTCACAAGACACCACCGGTCCAATGACCCGTGACGAACTAAAAGACTTGGCTTGTTTGGGCTTCACTGCCGACTTAACCATGCAGTCATTCTGTCACACCGCGGCGTATCCGAAGCCAGTGGATATCGAAACGCAGCATACTTTGCCTGACTTCATTATGAACCGTGGCGGTGTTTCGTTGCGTCCAGGTGACGGTATCATCCACAGCTGGTTGAACCGTATGTTGTTGCCAGACACCGTAGGTACCGGCGGCGACTCGCACACGCGTTTCCCACTCGGGATTTCATTCCCTGCAGGTTCTGGTTTGGTGGCGTTTGCTGCGGCGACGGGCGTCATGCCTTTAGACATGCCAGAGTCAGTATTGGTGCGCTTCAAAGGCGAAATGCAGCCAGGTATTACGTTGCGTGACTTGGTGCATGCGATTCCTGCATTTGCGATTAAAGAAGGCTTGTTGACCGTTGAGAAGCGTGGCAAGAAGAACATCTTCTCTGGCCGTATTCTCGAAATCGAAGGTCTTGACCATTTGACCGTAGAGCAAGCGTTTGAATTGTCGGACGCTTCGGCGGAGCGTTCAGCTGCCGGTTGTACGATTAACTTGTCAGAAGAATCAGTTGCTGAATACCTACGTTCGAACATCACCATGTTGCGTTGGATGATCAACGAAGGCTACGGCGATGCGCGTACCCTTGAGCGTCGTGCACGGAAAATGGAAGAGTGGTTGGCGAACCCATCACTGATGCGCGCTGACGCCGATGCTGAATACTCGGCTGTCATCGAGATTGATTTGGCGGAAATTAAAGAGCCAATCGTTTGTTGTCCGAACGACCCAGACGACGCTAAGTTTTTGAGCGAAGTAGCTGGTGATAAAGTTGACGAAGTGTTTATCGGATCGTGCATGACCAACATCGGTCACTTCCGCGCCGCCGGTAAATTGCTTGAGAAAAACTCAGACGAACTGAGCACGCGTTTGTGGATTGCGCCTCCGACCAAAATGGACGAAGCACAATTGCGCGAAGAAGGTTACTACAACATCTACGCCAACAACGGCGTGCGTACGGAGATGCCGGGCTGTTCACTGTGCATGGGTAACCAAGCACGCGTCGAGCCAGGTGCGACCGTACTGTCGACCTCAACGCGTAACTTCCCGAACCGCTTGGGTGACGGCGCCAACGTTTACCTGACCTCAGCTGAACTCGCTGCCGTGGGTGCGATTCTTGGCAAACTGCCAACGCCTGCTGAGTATATGGAATACGCCGCCGATATTAATTCAATGGCTGGCGAAGTTTACAAGTACCTCAACTTCGACCAAATGGATGCGTTCCGTGCCGCAGAAGCTGCCGCGAAACAGAACATCATCCCGACCATCGAAGTAGCGTAAGCGGCGTATTATATCCATTTCGATATACTCATATCGTTTTAAGCATAAAGCGCGACCTCACCGGTCGCGTTTTTTTTACCCCCTAGAAAGGGCAGCCCTTTTTAGCTGGTTTTTGGGGTTAGAAAGGGCAGCCCTTTTTAGCTGGTTTTTGGGGTTGCAGGCCTTTAGATTTGGGTAAGTCGTCGATGTGAATTTTGCAGGTAGAGCAGTGATAAAAACGCTGCGAAAAATGGCACATTCAGGCGCTCGTTGATGCTTTCGGTGTGAACAAAATTGGCCTTGGTATTGAGTTCAACGATTTGCACTTTATTCTGCTGTTGAAACAACAGGTCGATGCCAATCAGCGCGTATCGATAGGGTGAACTTGCGGTAATTAAGGGCTCGAGTATGGGCTTTATCTGGGCGATGGCGCTGTAAATAGAGGCTATTTTTGCCGGGTAGTCGGGTAGGTCAGCGAGCGTCGCCATTTTCACGCAGCCGTCGGGCTGGTGATAGTCGGCGTGGTCGACTTGTGCAGCAAAATCAGTTGAGGCAGCGTCAAATGGAACCCCATGAATCATCACAAAACCATCATCGAAGCAATAGACCTGCTTATTAAATACAAACACATACGCACGTGCAGTATATTTGCGCCCTTCGAGGAGCTCCAAGTCGGTAATTTGCGTTTGTAAAATATGATGGTCAGGTAGCTGTAAATCTATGATGTTGCGATGTTTAATACACTGAATACCTCGTCCACCGGTTGAATAACTGGGCTTCATAAACCAGATATCGTCGGCGTCCCGCGATAATGTCTGTGCTTCAGCAACAGATTCAAAAGAGTATGGAACTAAGTGTCCTTCCAGACCCAACCTCTTTGCCTCGCGCACGAGAAACTTCTTGCTATCAACGCGTTGCAGCACAGCATTACTTACCAATCGAAATACGTCAGTGTTGACTGCCGGGTGGTCGCCGTAAAAGACATCCCAGTAACTAAAGGGGCGCAGGTGACGTAAAAGCGCAAACTGTAATGACAATTTGCGCATCGCCTCTTCAACAATCCGTGTCGCTCGGTTGGCGTAAACTTTAGGATAAATGAAGTCCACTGAGTGCCTCCGCGAGGTGTCGGTAGCCCGGTGACACTAGCTTTACTCCTAAATCTTGAAGAATTTAATGGTTAAGGGGTAGTCCTGAACAATCCCGTCTTTGGCCCGTATCGCGCCAATAATGGCGAAAACCACGTGACAAATTGCCAACGCAAAGGCCATCGCAAAGCCAATAAGAATGAACATCAGTATTACGCTAACGACGCCGTAAATGAAGGCGGAAATAATCCAGTTAAAAACAACTTTGCCGTTGGCATCGATGTAGGGGTTAGTGTCGCGTTTTACCAGCCACATCACCAGCGGAACAATCAAACCCGCGAACGGAATTAAGTAGCCAGCAAGCTGCGACAAATGCAGCAGCATCGCGTAATTACGGTCGTCTTCACTCGGACCATTGAGGACGACTTCTTCCCTTATAGGTTCCATAACATTTCTTCCTTTTGTTTGTGTTATTTCCCTAAGAGTTGACGTTTCTACCCAGATTGTCAACGTTTTCAGCGAGTACCTAAGAAAGGGCTGCCCATTCTTTTGCGGGGCGCACAAAAAAGGAGGGCTGCCCCTCCTATTGGTTTTTGCGGTGGTGGAAAAGGCGAGGGCTAGACTTGTGAGTCAATCCAGTCGCGCACTTGCGTCTCCAAGACATCCAGCGGGATGCTACCGTTTTTCAGCACTTGGTGGTGGAATTCGCGAAGGTCAAAAGCATCCCCCAAGGCGTCTTCGGCTTCGGCGCGTAACTGCTTGATCAGCATTTCGCCTAACTTGTACGACAACGCCTGACCAGGCCACGTGATGTAGCGGTCGATTTCAGTACGCACGTTGTGCAAGCTGAGCGCGGTGTTCGATGCCATAAAGTCCATTGCACGTTCACGGCTCCAGCCCATAGCATGCATGCCGGTATCGACGACTAAACGGGCGGCGCGCCACATTTCATAGCTCAAGCGACCGAAATCACTGTAGGGATCTTGATAAAAGCCCGCTTCTAAGCCGAGCCACTCAGAATACAATCCCCAACCCTCACCAAACGCTGAAATATAGGTTTGTTGGCGATAAGATGGCACACCCTCAAGCTCTCGCGCCAACGCGATCTGTAGGTGATGTCCCGGTACGGCCTCATGCAGCGTTAAGGCTTCAAGTTGGTATAACGGACGGCGGTCCAAAGCGTAGGTGTTGACCCAGTAAAAACCCGCACGGTCGTCGCGCGCCGAACCTGAGTAACGCCCGGTGGTGTATTTCGGTGCAATTTCGGCAGGCACTGGCTCAACACCATACGGCTGGCGCGGCAGCAACTTAAAGAATTTCGGCAGCTGACCGTCCATACGCTTGGAAATATAAGCGGCTTCCTTCAACAGCTCTTCAGCTGAAGAAGGATAAAAACGTGGATCATTGCGTAAGAAGTCGACAAATTCCTCGAAGCTACCCTCGAACCCAGTTTTCTCAATCACCACGTCCATTTCATTGCGAATACGTGCGACTTCCGCTAAACCTTTTTCATGAATCTCTTCCGGTGTTAACGACAAAGTGGTGAAGTGCTCGATGCGGTTTTGGTAGTACGCTAAGCCATCAGGCAAAAATGACGCGCCGACAGTATCACGGCAATTCGGCAAGTAGGTCATTACCATAAAGTCAAAATACGCCTGATAGGCTGGCAACACCTCGGCGTCAATTACTGAGCGCGCCTCATCTTGCAAGGCTTTCCACTCGGCAGCCGAAACGAAGTGCGGGCGCTCACCGGCGAGCGGTTCAAAAAACACGCTGTCGTCAGGTGACTGCACGATAAAAGCGGCAATACTGTCTTCGAAACCTGCCATAGCCGCGGCCGGTTGGGTATAACCTTCTGCCATGCCGCGCTCAAGCCATGCCGTTTGTTCTGACATGTAACGCGGTATCGAACTTAATTTGGCGACATAATCTTGGTAATCCGACAAGGAACGGAACGAGGTGCCGCGCACCATAAACGACAAGTTACTATGAAAGCCACCTTCCGCATTCAAAGGCATGTAATGTTCGTTAAAGTCATAACTGTCGACTTCATTCTGTAGCCGGTAAGTTAGCATACGCCAATTAATAAATTCCGCGTCTGATAGCGCCTCGGCATCAATCGCCAACAATTCATTCAGCCATGCCCGTTGTTGCTCGGCACGCTCAGCCACGGCTTCGGGGGTCATGCTCGGTAGCGTCCGCGAGGTATCCTCACCGGCATCTTGCATTTCTTCCCAAATGCGCGACGCCATGGCAGTAAAACGCGCGTCCTCAGCAGCTGAAGCAGAGGCGACAACCGGCGCCTCCGAGCCAGAAGTAGTAGACGAGCTAGATGCTCCAGACGCACTTGGCGTACCCGCGCAGCCCGCTAAAGCCAAGGCCACAGCAACGGCCGTCAATGAATTCGTAAAGCGCTGAGGGAATCCCATAATTACTCCGTTTAATTTTTGATTTCTTTCGGATATTCTTTGCTACACTGACTGAACAGTTTAAAACGGCAAACTAACACTGCAATACTATTGCGATAAACTAGCACAGTTCTTCGAGAAATAACCGCATTTGAGGAAGCTCATGGCGCAAGCGCAGAAAGGTATTTACGCTGAACCCAGTTTACATGGCATCACTTTGCAATTGAACGTTATGACAGACGATGTCATCAGCATTCGGCGTAAGCTTGCCCGCATTCCAGCCATGCTTGATGAACTTGATGAGCGTTTCTCAGAAGCGTTACTTACGGGCTACGTCGCAATTGGCAGTGATTATTGGGACATTCTTTATCCGCAACAGCGACCACCGCAGTTCGGTAATTTTCCTGATTTGCGTGACGGTGATCGGCAAGCCCCGCGCGAGCCGGTCGATTTGCTCATCACCATTCGCTCCGACCGTTTCGACGTTAACTATTTTAGTGCCAGAGCCATTCTCGAATGGCTTGGTCATGATGTCGAGCTGACAGAACAAACGCCCACCTTTCGCTTTATGGACGGTCGCGATCTCACCGGCTTCATCGATGCGCCGGAAAATCCGCGCGGCATTAGAAGACGTCAGTTGGCATTGATACATGCTGACGATGACCCAGTATTTGCTGGTGGTAGTTATTTGTTCGTGCAAAAGTTCCGTCATGATCTGCGTCGTTGGGAACAACTCGATCAAGCTGCGCAAGAGCAAATTATTGGCCGCAAAAAACTAAACGGTGAGCGCATTAGCGAAGCGCAACTCAGTGGCGTCTCGCACACCCAAAAAGCGCGCTTACAGAACGAACAAGAGCAGTCGCTGCATATGTTGCGGCAAAATATGCCGTGGGGCGACATGCGCGAGCAGGGTCTCATGGGGATGTACTTTACGGGGCAGCCGCGGGACGTTATCCAATGGCTGAAACAGCGCTATATTGCCGACCAAAACGGTGATTATGATCCGCTACTGGATTACATCGAAGCGGTCACTAATGCTTGTTATTTCGTGCCGTCACTCGATTTTCTCACGGGCGAGATTTAACCGCTAAGAGACGTTTTCAAACAATTCACGTACTTTAGCAAGCGTAAAGTCGATTTCTGATACTTTTACTGGCGCAATGAAAATTGTATCGTCACCGGCAATAGTGCCAAGCACGCCTTCTTTTTGGCCGACCGAATCGAGCAAGCGCGCAATCAGTTGCGCCGCGCCTGGCGAGGTACGGATAATGACCATGACATCATTGTGCTGAATATCCAAAACCAATTGCGTTAATGGTGCACGGGTCGACGGAATGCCGAGCTCGGCAGGCAGACAGTACACCATTTCTTGGCGCGCGTTGCGGGTACGAACAGCGCCATATTTACTCAACATGCGCGACACTTTTGATTGGCTAATATTATCAAAGCCTAATGCCTTCAACGCGTCTACTATCTCGCCTTGCGAGCCATAACGTTCTTCTTTTAGTAACGCTTTAAATGCATCTAACATCGCATCTGGTTTGCCGTGCGCCATGACTTAATCGTCCCCTCGAAATGACCAATCCACGCAGTCTAGCGCAAATTAACCTGAACGCCTAGCAAGCCGCCGACTAAGCCGCTAAGCAAGCCTATGTCTGGTTGTAATTTCGGCGGTTTTGCAGTAGTCTTTCGGCACCTAAATTTTCCCCAATAACTGGATGGAGTCTGAGATGAAAGTTGCAGTTTTAGGTGCAGCCGGCGGTATCGGCCAAGCACTCTCATTACTTTTGAAAACCCAATTACCTGCTGGTTCTAAGTTAGCGCTGTATGACGTCGCACCAGTTGTTCCAGGTGTTGCTGTTGATCTCAGCCACATCCCAACTGCGGTTGCAGTGAAAGGCTACGGTAAAGACGATCTTGCTCCTGCACTTGTCGGTGCTGACATCGTGTTGATTCCAGCCGGCGTACCACGCAAGCCTGGTATGGACCGTTCTGACTTGTTCAATATCAACGCTGGAATCGTTGCTAATTTGATCGAAGCAATTGCTGACAACTGCCCAAATGCAGCGATTGGTATCATCACTAACCCAGTTAACACGACAGTTGCGATTGCCAAGCGCGTACTTGAAAAGAAAGGTGTGTACAACAAGAACAAATTGTTCGGTGTGACCACGCTTGACGTAATTCGTGCGGAAACTTTCGTGGCCGAATTGCACGGTATGAACCCGTCAGAAGTAACTGTACCGGTCATCGGCGGCCACAGCGGCACCACCATCCTGCCGTTGTTGTCACAAACCGGTTTGAGCTTCACTGACGAGCAAATCGAAAGCCTCACGAAGCGCATCCAAAACGCCGGTACTGAAGTAGTTGAAGCAAAAGCTGGCGGCGGTTCAGCAACCCTGTCAATGGGTCAAGCCGCAGCGCGTTTCTGCTTGTCATTAGTGAAAGCACTGCAAGGCGACGACAGCGTTGTAGAATGCACTTACGTTGAAACTGACGGCCAAGACGCGTTGTTCTTCGCCCACCCAGTGCGCTTAGGTCCAAATGGCGTAGAAGAAATTCTACCTTATGGCGAGCTCAGCGCTTACGAAGAAAAAGCTAAAGCTGCCATGTTGGACGGCCTCAAAGGCGATATCCAAACTGGTTTAGACTTCGTTCAATAAGAGTGAATGACGAATAACCAAACGACGCCGGGTTTGCGCTATGCACCCGGCGTTTTTGTATAAGCCCTCCTATCAAGACAGCTAAGAGTGCACCGATGCAGTTATTTGGCTTAACCATTCCGACCGACCGCAAAGCTCTGCTACCAACGCTCAGTATTGCAGTGTTGTTGAGTTGCGTGATGCTACTACCGGAGCAGTGGCGTGCTGCGCTCATTATGCAACGCAGTGCAATCAGCGACGGCGAGCATTTGTGGCAATTGCTGAGTAGCAATTTTGTGCATTGGGATGGCGCCCATCTCGGCCTTAATTTGTTGGGTTTGCTGGTGTGTTGGAGTCTGTTCATCGACCATCAAAAAGGCTGGCGTCCATGGTTGTGGTTGCCGGTGATTATGCTCAGCGCAACGAGCGCACAGTTTTTCTTTGACCCGACGGTTGAGTACTATGCAGGCTTTTCTGCCACATTGTATGGCATGTTCGGCTATTGCGCGCTGCATGATGTGTTGCATAAACGCTGGCTTGGAGCACTTATCCTTGGCGGGGTAGCGGGTAAGGTCATCTTCGACCTAGTGTATTTGCCCGCTGACAGCGGTATCGCTTTTGCAGCGCATGCAGGTGGCCTCGCGGCTGGACTTCTACTAGCGTTTCTTTGTAAAATCTTAACCTTAAACCACAGCCAAAGTGTGACATGAAGTTAACCGAAATCAATGCGTTAATGGCGGCCGATATGCAGGGCGTCAACCAGCTTATCAGCCGTGAACTCCAGTCTGACGTAGCCCTCATCAATCAGCTCGGTCTTTATATTGTCAACAGTGGCGGCAAGCGGTTGCGACCGTTACTCGCGGTAACTGCAGCGCGGGCCGTTGGCTATGACGGTGCAGGGCACTTAACTCTCGCTACCATTATCGAATTCATTCACACCGCCACACTGTTGCATGACGATGTCGTAGATGCTTCAGAGTTACGCCGCGGCAAAGAGACCGCCAATGCGGTGTTCGGAAACGAAGCCAGTGTACTGGTCGGGGATTTTCTCTATACCCGTGCATTTCAGTTGATGGTGACGCTGGACTCGATGAAGGTAATGAAAATTCTCGCCGATGCGACCAATATTATCTCGGAAGGCGAAGTATTGCAGTTAATGAACTGTAACGATCCAGATACCACCGAGGCGAGCTACTTTGATGTCATTTACGGTAAAACCGGCAAATTATTTGAGGCTGCCACGCAACTCGGCGCGGTGCTAGCCAATCAATCCCAGCAGGTTGAAGACGCGCTTGCCGCTTACGGGCGTCATTTAGGTACTGCGTTCCAATTGGTCGACGATTTGCTCGATTACACCGCCGACAGTGACGTCATGGGTAAGCAAGCCGGTGACGATCTTGCCGAAGGCAAACCAACCTTACCCTTGCTCTACGCCATGTGGCACGGCAACGAAGAGGAGTCTCAACTGATTCGCAAGGCGATAGAGCAGGGCGATGGCCGCGAGCATTTGCAAACCATTCTCACTGCCATGCGTCGAACCGGGGCGCTAGACTACACGCGGGATCGGGCTTTGGCTGAGGCCAAGTTGGCGCAGCAGCAGTTAGAGGTTCTTCCAGCCTCGCAGCATCGCGAAGCGCTGTACGCCCTCGCCGCCATCGCAGTCGACCGCGTCGCCTAAACAACGGTTATTCGTTAGGGGTGCTCGTTGGGTCCTCACCCTAACGAATAACGAATAACGCCCTTTACTCCCGCAGGGAGTTTGTTTATAATTCGCGCCCTAATTTAAATCTAACGTGCCCGCAAGGGTGAATCGGAGAAGAGTATGTACGCAGTATTCCAAAGTGGCGGTAAGCAACACCGTGTTACTGAAGGCCAAATCGTCCGCCTGGAAAAGCTGGAAGCGGCCACTGGTGAAGTGGTTGAGTTCGACCAAGTATTAATGCTGTCGAACGGTGACGACGTGAAAATCGGCGCGCCTTTTGTTTCTGGTGGCTCTATCAAGGCGGAAGTAGTCAACCATGGTCGTGCAGACAAAGTGAACATTATCAAGTTCCGTCGTCGTAAGCACCACATGAAGCGTCAAGGTCATCGTCAGTGGTTCACTGAAGTGAAAATCACTGGTATTAACGGTTAATTAAGGAGTAACGACACATGGCACATAAAAAAGCTGGTGGTTCAACCAAAAACGGTCGTGACTCAGAAAGTAAACGTCTGGGTGTAAAACGCTTCGGTGGTGAAGCAGTATTAGCAGGTAGCATCATCGTGCGTCAACGTGGTACTAAATTCCACGCTGGTGACAATGTTGGTATCGGCCGTGACCACACTTTGTTCGCATTGGCGGACGGCAAAGTTTCTTTTGCGGAAAAAGGTCCAAAGAACCGCAAATACGTTAGCATCGTTACTGAATAAAATTCAGTCCGCTAACTGAAGAACAAAGAAACCCCGTCGGCAGTGGCGGGGTTTTTTTATACGGGTAGGTAGGAAATCATGAAGTTTGTAGATGAAGTCGAAATTCGCGTTGAAGCAGGCGACGGTGGCAATGGCACAGTTAGCTTCCGA
This sequence comes from Pseudidiomarina atlantica, assembly GCF_000753735.1. GTDB lineage: Bacteria > Pseudomonadota > Gammaproteobacteria > Enterobacterales > Alteromonadaceae > Pseudidiomarina > Pseudidiomarina atlantica. Next base: position 140,839 of record NZ_JPIN01000005.1, read on the forward strand.
CGGGAAAAGTATGTCCCCAAAGGTGGCCCCGATGGTGGCGACGGTGGTGATGGCGGCGACGTTTATCTAGAAGCCGACGAAAACCTTAACACCTTGATCGATTATCAGTTCGAACGTATCCATCGCGCCCAGCGCGGCCAAAATGGTATGGGTAAGAACTGTACCGGTAAACGTGGCGAAGACTTGGTGCTCTATGTGCCAGTGGGTACCCGTGCTACCGACCAAGATACCGGCGAAACGCTCGCCGATTTGACCAAGCATGGCATGCGTCGCATGGTCGCGAAAGGCGGTTTCCATGGTCTTGGTAATGCGCGTTTTAAAAGTAGTACCAATCGAGCACCACGCCAAAAAACCATGGGTACGCCAGGTGAAATTCGCCCGCTGAAGCTCGAGCTGATGTTGCTCGCCGACGTGGGACTGCTGGGCATGCCAAACGCGGGTAAATCAACCTTTATTCGTTCAGTTTCTGCAGCTAAACCGAAAGTAGCGGACTATCCGTTTACCACCTTGGTACCAAACCTTGGTGTTGTGCGTCCAGCGCCACACGCAAGCTTTGTGATTGCTGACATTCCGGGCCTTATCGAAGGCGCGGCTGACGGCGCGGGGTTGGGGATTCAGTTCTTGAAGCACCTTGAGCGCTGTGGCCTGCTGTTGCACCTCGTTGATTTAGCACCGTACGATGGCACCGATCCTGCCGAGCAAGCCGTTACTATTGTGCAAGAGCTTGAGCGTTATAGTCCAAAACTAGCGGACAAACCACGTTGGTTAGTCGTCAACAAAATCGATTTATTGACCGAAGAAGAAGCCGCAGAGCGCCTTGAGCAAGTCAAAGCTGCGCTCAACTGGGAAGGTCCGGTCTATCAGATCTCGGCGTTGGCGAAAAAGGGCACTGAAGATCTCTGTAAGTCCATCATGACCTACCTTGAACAATTACCGAAAGCCGATGAAGTCGAAGACGAAGCGCCGGTAACCAAAGAGTTCAAGTGGGACACCTATCATCAAGAGCAGCTTGACGGCTACGACGATGATGACGATGATGATGACTTCGACGATGATGACTACGACGTAGAAGTCATTTACCAAAAATAAACACGTTAATCGTTATTCGTTAATCGTCAGGGGCGGTAACCGTGCCCTTTCTCTAGAATAACGAGTATCGATTAACGAGTATCGATTAACGAGTAACGAGTAACGGTGTTTACATGCGGATTGCTTTGATTGCTGCCATGGCGCGAGATCGCGTCATTGGCAAAGACGGCGCCATGCCGTGGCACCTACCAGCTGAACTCCAACACTTTAAACGCATCACCATGGGCAAGCCGGTCGTCATGGGCCGAGCGACCTATGAATCAATCGGTCGTCCCTTACCTGGACGCCTCAACATTGTCTTGAGCCGCAAATATCAACAACCCTTTACTGACGAAAAAGGTGTGGTCTGGGTGAACAGTCCCGAGCAAGCAGTGCAACAAGCCGGTGAGTGCGAAGAGCTCATGGTGATTGGTGGTGGTCACGTTTATCAAGAATTTTTACCGCACGCGCACCGTTTGTATTTAACTGAGATCGATGTAGCGGTCGAAGGCGATACCTGGTTCCCTGATTTTCATGCAAGTGGAAACTGGGAAGTTCGTGAGCAAATCGAGCATCCGGCCGACCACGAAAACCCCCATGCATTCGCGACGCTTGTCTATGAACGCAATGATGCGTAGGTTAAACGTTTTCAATGTAAATGAAACGTAAATCGACTTGCGTGTTTTAACAATTTATTCCGTTGTCAGGGCTTTTGGCTCGAGGTAGCATGATTCGGTAAACATAGAACCGAGGATGTTTAATGAAGCGACTCATTGCAACATGGTTGGCTGCTGCAACAACAGCCGCAATGTTGACGCCTTCAACTCAGGCCCTGACAGCAAAGAATGTCTTTGAATCTTCTGATTTGGCATTGCTGTTCTGTACCTATGTGCGCAACAACGATACCTTGCGTTTACAGCACAAACTACGTGATTTACGCATGCGTCTGCGCGATGTCTATCCGCAAGTCCGTTGTAATGGCGCTTCGCTCATCCAGTTTGCCATGCAAAACAACTCTAACGATATTGGCGCTTTCATCGCCCGCAGTGTGAATCCAAGTGATATACAAGAAATGGGTGATATGGAGTGGGCCGAGCAACGTGACATGCTACAGAGCACCATCGGTCAGACCCTACAGCAACGCCTGAACCTCAAACAGTAAGTATTACGCCACATTTCTTTACAGTTTTCCCTCTTTCGGCATTCGGTCGAAGCGTATAGACTAACCACATTCGTTACAATTGGATAACAATGCATGAAACACATCATTGCTCCGCTTGCTTTGCTAGCGACCAGTCTCGCGCTTAGTGCTCAAGCGCAAACGGACCCAGCACCGCAAGCGGCTACAGCGCTCGAAACTGAACAATGCTATCTGAAAGGTATTTCGGAGCAAGTGCAGTGCGGAACACTGCAAGTTCCAGAAAATTATGAGCAACCCGATGGCCAGAAAATTGGCATTCACTTCGCAGTGTTACCAGCTATTAGTGAGAATAAACGCCCGGATCCCTTGCTCATCCTCGCCGGGGGACCAGGGCAAGCAGCGACCGACTTGGCGCAGATGATTGATCGGATATTCACTAGCGTGCGACAGCAACGCGATATCTTATTGATTGATCAACGCGGTACGGGAAAGTCGAACCCGTTGCAATGTGACATGACCCATGTTGAAGAACTGGTTAAAGCTGACGACGACATCGATTTAGCGCAGGTCGCACGCGACTGTCTTGCTCAATATGAGAACCAGCATGACTTGACGCAGTATCACACCGTCAATGCCATTCGCGACTTTGAAGCGGTGCGCAAAGCGCTCGGTTACCAGCAAGTTAATCTTTATGGCGGTTCTTATGGTTCCCGTGCGGGTTTAGTTTATTTACGTGAAGCGCCGGAGTCTGTGCGAGCAGCGGTATTAGATGCCCTCGCGCCAGTGCAGGTAGTGGTCGGTCCGTTCGGGCGCCATGGCGCTGCATCCTTTGATAAGTTGCTTGCTAACTGTGCTGCTTCGCCAGCTTGTAGCGAAGCATTTCCACGACTTGATGAAACCTATCAACAACTGATGGCAACGCTGGAGCAAAATCCAGTGCCGTTGACAGTGCGTGATCCGCTCACCAATGAGCCGGTGGATATTTTATTAACAGCGGGGCGCCTTAGCTCGGTACTGCGGGTCGGTTTGTATCATCCGACCACGCGGCAGATGTTGCCGTTTGTCATTCAGCGTACCGCAGAGGGCGATTACATGCCATTGATGGGCCTGTTTGGCAGTACTATGGCGCAGTCTGAACTCTATATGGGGCTGATGCTCAGCGTCTTGTGTAGTGAAGATTTACCCCGCGCCACTCCTGAATTGCTTGCGGCGGATGGTGATAACACCTTTATTGGCAGTCGCACCGGCGACGCTTTTGTCGAGATGTGTTCGGTGTGGCCTACCGCAGAGCGTCCGGCGAGTTGGTTTGCACCTGTGGTCAGCGCTACGCCTACTTTGTTGCTGTCTGGTGAGCTTGACCCGGTGACGCCGGTCGCCTGGGGGAATGAGGCTGCTGCAACCTTGAGTAACAGTCGGCATTTAGTGGCGCCACGCGGTGCGCATACCATTGTCGGCCACACCTGTGCCAACAAACTTGCTGCGCAATTTATTAAAGATCTCGATCTCGATGCGCTCGACGCCAGTTGCCTTGACCAGCAACAAGCGCAGCCATTTATTCTAAATAGTAACGGCAAAGGATTATAAGAGAGTCCACATGATCGAAGTAAAATCATTACAAAAATCCTTCGGTAAAGTGACGGCTCTAGATGGCTTAACATTTAGCGCCCCTGAAGGGCAAATTACCGGTTTGCTAGGTCCTAATGGAGCCGGTAAAACCACCTGTTTGCGTACCATTTATGGCCTGCTGAAAGCTGACACCGGCGAAGCCCTTATTGATGGCATCGATGCCAGTAAGAGCCCGCTAGAAGCGCGCCGCAAAATTGGTATATTCCCCGACAAATTTGGTTTATACGAGCGTCTCACTGCGCGCGAACAGATTGCATATTTCGCAACCTTGCATGGGATGGCGGGAGACAGCGGTGCGGCTGCGGTCGAAGAGGTGATTCAACGACTCGATATGAGCGCCATTGCTGATCGTCGTGCGACCGGGTTCTCGCAAGGTCAACGGATGAAGGTAGCGCTTGCGCAAGCCATTGTTCATCGTCCGAAGCATCTGATTTTAGACGAGCCAAGTCGCGGACTCGATGTTATGAGTACGCGGATTTTGCGTGATTTATTACGAGAATTAAAAGCGCAGGGTACCAGTATTTTGTTTTCCAGCCACGTTATGCAGGAAGTTGCAGCACTGTGTGATCAAGTTGTAGTGGTCGCAGCCGGCAAAGTTGCGGCGCAAGGCACACCAGATGAGTTATGTGCTCAGACAGGTGAAACCGCGCTCGAAGAAGCGTTTGTCAAAATTATCGGCACTGACGAGGGTATCGCAGCATGACATCACCCATTTCCATAGTGCTTCGTAAAGAGCTTAAAGATGCGTTGCGCGATAAGCGTTCGGTCATGGCTGCCATGTCTTATGCTTTCTTTGGTCCGTTACTGATGGCGGTTGCGTTTTACGTGTTGATTAGTCAACTCACCGATACCAGCGACGTCAAAATCGAAATCCAAGGTGCCGAACACGCACCGGCCTTTGTCGCACACTTAGAACGCCAAGGTGTGGTGCAGCGCGATGAACCTTGGCCAGAAGGCCAACAACCCATAGTGCTCGAAATTGCTGAAGGCTGGGATGAAAATATCGCTAGCGCACAGCCTGCACGGGTTACTTTGACTGCTGATTTCTCATCGCAAAAACAGCGTACAGACATTCGTCGAGTGGAGCAGGCCGTTGAAGGCTACACCGCACAACTCACCTATATACGTTTGCAGATGCGCGGTATTGATCCGCTAATTACGCAAGGGGTGAATTTGGTCAAGCACGATACCGCGACTAAGGGTTCGAAAGCTGCGATATTGATGGGAAGCGTGTTGATCTTCATCTTATTATCGGTGTTTTTCTCGGGCATGAACGTGGCAATTGATATTAGTGCTGGTGAGCGCGAGCGTAACTCACTCGAGTTATTACTCTCACAGCCGCTAACGACGGATCAGCTGGTGTGGGGTAAGGGCTTAGCGGCATCCGCATTTGCCATGTTCGGTGGTATTTTAAGTGCTATTTTAATCCCAATTATTTTTAAATTTTTACCGCTCCATGAAATCGGCATGAGCGTGTCGCTGGCCTGGCCGTTGATCTTGTTGATTATTGTGCTGCTGGTGCCATTAGCACTATTTGCGACCGCACTGCAATTGTTTGTGTCCTTCCGCGCCAAGAGCTTTAAAGAAGCGCAAACGTACATTTCGCTATTATTGATGGCGCCCATGCTAGTGGTCTTTGGCGTCGAATTTGCGCGCGTGAAGAATCAAATTTTGTATTATTTGCCGCTCACCGGCCAGCATCAAGCGCTGCTGGATATTATTAAAGGCGAGCAGTTGAATTGGGCTGGAATGGGCATCAGCGCCGCAGCAACTGTAGTAGTTTCGGTACTGTTGTTTAAATTGATTAGCCGCATGCTGAGCAGCGAGAAAGTGGTCTTCGGACTGTAATTCTCGCCGCTATGGTTTACAGACTGCGCCAACGCGCTAACTGATAGAATGCCCATTGCCCCACACGTCGTAAGTGGGGCAATGGGAATTTTGGTAAGCCAGACTGATAAAAAGGTAGCTCCGGAAGCTTCTCCCCCATCGCTAATTCTGCCAAGCGCTGTCCCGCAATCTGCGTAAAGGTTACACCCGCACCACAATAACCCATGCTGGTATAGACGCCTGCGGTGGGACTGTAAATGCGCGGGTAGTTGTCGAGTGCCACGCTGACCCAGCCACTCCAATAATAATCGACCGGCTCTTGGCTTAGCCGTCGTAACGCTGGGAAAGTGCCGCGCAACGCTTCTAACAAGTGTCGTGCATAACGCGGATGATGCGCATCTTTACCGCGAATCGCCCCACGGCCACCAAACAACAAGCGACCATCCGGCAACAAGCGGTAGTAGTATTTAAGTGTGCGTGTATCCATCACCAGATCTTGCGTACTGACACCAATCGCTTGGCGTTCATCGCGCGTTAGCGGCCGGGTAACAATCACACTGGAGAGTACCGGTAACGTGCGACCATGAATACTGCTGTGCAAGTGGTTGGGGGTGTAGCCGTTACTGGCAATTATGACCTTTGTTGTGCAAATGCGTCCTTTAGCGGTGTGTAAGCGCTGCTGTTCACCCACCATATCCCAGTTCTGCACTGGTGCATTTTCAACCAAGGTCACGCCCGCTGCGGCGGCCTGTCGTGCGACTGACGCGTGCAATAGCACTGGGTTCAGGCCAAAACTCTGCGGATAATGAATGGCTGCATGTGCTTGCGGACTGTGCACACGTGCTTGAATCGCTTCGGCATCAAGCCAGCGTGTCTTTGGTTCAAACTGTTGCAATACTTGGTAGGTGGCTTTTAAGCCCTCGATAGCTTTCGGCTCGTGCGCGATTTTTAAGTAGCCACCACGCTGCACTTGCAGTTGCTCGGGGCAATGCGCAAGGTGCTGTTCGAGTCGCTCGAATGCGCGCTGGTATTCACCTTGTATGGCCTTGGCAACGTCGGTACCACAGCGCTTTTGCCAATCGCCATAACCGAGTCGCCCGGTGCCCGGCATCGCAAATCCGGCATTGCGGGTGGAGCAACCCCAACCTAACTGATTGGCGTCGAGTACCACGACCTGTTGTTGAAAGCGTTGGGCGAGTTCGAGTGCGGCATTGAGACCGGTGTAACCGGCACCAATCACAACAATATCGGCATGCTCTGGAAGAACGTTAGCAGCTGTCGGGAGCTTAGTTTGCGTATGCGCCTGCCAATAGCTGCGTACGTGCGGTTGTGCTGCACGGGGAAAACTATCGACAAGCGGATCATACATGGCGTCTTACTCGAAACGTAAAATCATCTCACCAGCGGTGCAGTGACAAATGCCATCACAGACTGGACAGTGATAGCCACCATGAATTGATAACTCGTACCAGCGGTCTGGATGTTCGGCAATCATCTCGCCACCGCACTTGGTAAAGTAGGAGTATGCACTATTATTCGGGCTTTGCATCCAAATATGCGCAAGCCCCGCGCGGCATCCTAATTGTTTAGCCGCTGCAATAGATCGTTCCAGCAAGCCACGACCAATGCCCAGGCCACGGCTAATGTCAGCCACGGCGGCGCATTTGAAATAGCACATTTGCTCGGCGGGTACTGGCCAAGCAGCTGGCGTGCAATAGTCATCGATATCCCATTGGCCTGGGGCAAAAGTCAGTCGAATACCGGCCAATTGGCCGTTAACGAAGGCGAGCCAATTCAGGTTGATACCCTCTTTCTCGCCACGTTTAACGTAGTCAGCTAGATTTTCTTCGGTAAGGTAATTATCGCCGTGAACGATATTGCCCAATTCAATAACGGCCGCGTGATCGGCGGCCGTTAGTTCACGGTAGGTAACTACCGGAGTTGTTTGCGTCATCTTTGACACCATTCATTAATAGCGATAGTCGTCAGATTTAAATGGACCTGCAACGTCGACGTGAATGTAATCGGCTTGCTGCTGGGTAAGTTTGGTAATGACACCACCAAAACCTTGCACCATGTAACGCGCGACTTCTTCGTCGAGTTGTTTGGGTAACACTTCGACGCGTAGCTTGTCAGCTTTTTCGGCTGCCGGCAAGTCAGCAAACTTCTGGTCGAACAAGTGCATCTGTGCCAGTACTTGGTTGGCAAATGAACCGTCCATGATACGACTTGGGTGACCTGTCGCATTACCTAAGTTGACCAATCGACCTTCTGATAACAGCAATAAGTAATCGTTGGCATCATCGCTACGGTAGATTTTGTGCACTTGAGGCTTCACTTCTTCCCAACGCCAGTTCTGACGCATGTAGAGCGTATCGATTTCGTTGTCAAAGTGACCGATATTACAAACCACCGCGGTTGGCTTGAGTGCCGCTAGCATGTAACGGTCACAGACGTTGACGTTACCGGTAGTGGTGACCAGCAAATCGATGTTTTGTAGCAAGTCTTTGTTGACCGTTGAGCCATCGCCTCGGTTGATGCCATCGATGTAAGGCGAAACTACTTCGTAGCCGTCCATACAAGCTTGCATTGCACAAATTGGGTCGATTTCGGTAACACGCACGATCATGCCTTCTTGGCGTAAGCTTGCTGCTGAACCTTTACCAACATCGCCATAACCGATGACCAAAGCTTTCTTACCAGAGAGTAAATGGTCAGTCGCACGTTTGACGGCATCATTCAGTGAATGACGGCAACCATATTTATTGTCGTTCTTCGACTTGGTAACTGAGTCGTTCACGTTAATTGCTGGCACTTTCAAGGTACCGTGCTTCAGCATTTCGAGCAGACGGTGCACACCAGTAGTGGTTTCTTCAGTGATACCGTGGATTTTGTCCAGCATTTGTGGATATTTGTCATGGATCAACAGGGTCAAGTCACCACCGTCGTCCAAAATCATGTTGGCGTCCCACAGCTCGCCGTCTTTGTGACAGGTTTGCTCCAAACACCACTCGTATTCTTCTTCGGTCTCACCTTTCCAAGCGAATACCGGCACACCAGCGGCCGCCATCGCAGCTGCAGCATGATCCTGAGTCGAGAAAATATTGCACGATGACCAACGCACTTCGGCACCCAGTTCAATCAAAGTTTCGATGAGCACTGCGGTTTGAATGGTCATATGAATGCAGCCGATAATGCGTGCGCCTTGCAGCGGCTTTTCGGCAGCATATTTGCGACGAATGGTCATCAGTGCTGGCATTTCTGATTCGGCGATGGAAATCTCTTTGCGGCCCCAGTCGGCAAGGCCAATATCCGCAACTTTGTAGTCGTTCATAAATCCTCACTTCGTTCGCGTTATTCGTTAATCGTTAGGGTGAGATTCCGTTGAGCACCCTCTAACGAATAACCAATAACGAGTAACGGCTTTTAATTGAATTCGGGTTCGTGCTGGAGCTTGATAAGCAATTGCTGCTGCTGATCAAGCGTTAATCGTGGACCAAAATTAGCCACTACAGTCGCCGCCGCATGACTTGCTAACAACCCACAAGCTGCCAGAGAATAATCACGCGTAAGACCATACATCATCGCGCCAGCAAACATATCACCGGCACCGTTAGTGTCGACGGCTTTTACTGGTACGCCAGGAACTGCAACTTGGCGCACTCCATCACCTAATAAAGCACCATCTTTACCGAGCGTGATAGCCACCAGCTTGGCGTGGCGTTGTAATTGCTGTAGTGCTTCCTGCACGTCGTCAGTACCCGTAAGAATGCGCGCTTCTTCTTGATTACAGAACATTACATCGACACCACCGGCAAGTATTTCTTGGATACCGTCGCCGAAGTACTTCACCATTGCCGGATCGGAACAGGTCATGGCGATTTTAGTGCCGTTGGCACGCGCCACTTCCTTCGCGCGTGCAATGGCTTCACGGGCCACCGGTGAGGTGACTAAATAGCCTTCGATATACAAATATTCGGCACGTGCAATTGCGTCTTCATCGAGTTCCGCGATACTTAAATCGGCGGTAATACCTAAGTAGGTACGCATGGTACGTTCGGCATCAGGTGTGACCATCACCAAGCAACGGCCGGTTTTGCCTTCATGCTTCTGGCTACCAGTATTGGTGGTGATGCCAATGTTCTCTAAGTCTTCGCAATAGAACTTGCCAGCTTGGTCGTCGGCAACTTTACAACAGTAGAAAGCTTTGCCGCCAAATTGCGCGAAACCCACCAGTGAGTTTGCGGCGGAGCCACCACCTGATTGCTTTTTCAACTCGCCGCGTTTTGCCAGTTCGGCAATCAAGCGTTCTTGTTCGCTATCTTCGATAAGGGTCATCATGCCCTTTTCGATTTGATGCTGCAGCAAGAACTGGTCAGTCACTTCAAACTCTTGGTCGACCAGCGCATTGCCGATGCCGACGATATCAATTGATTCCATGTGATACTCGGGTGTTAAAAACAAAAAAATCCGGCCGCCAATTATACAGCAGCCGGATTCTAAGGTCGATAAATTAGGCTTTGAAGCCGCCAGTGACACCTTTAGTGGTGATACTCACCGCATCATGGGCGTGCAGCGACTCGTAGTGATTCACGCGAATCCAAAAATCACTGAATACAGCGTTCTGGTTGAGTGCGTGTTGCAAGCGACGGGCGGCATCTTCGCAGAACATCAGGTTCTGGCCATTGAGACGCGCAAATTCTTGCTCGTCTTCGCGCTTAACCGCAGCTTGCACTGGAGTTTGCAAGGCATCTTCGATGCTGTCGATTAGATGAATAATCGGCAATTCGCTAACTTGCTCACCCATAATAACCTTCACTTCAGCAATCGAACGCTGACTGTGAGGGGTGGCAACGATACCTTTGGTGGTTCCCAACCAACGGTGTACCAGTTCAGCGTCAACATCGGCGTCGGTGCCAAACTGCTCGGCAAAGGCGTCTTGAATCAGTTGACGGGCGAGTGCCGCAGAGCACGGGCAAGTCGATGAATACGGTACTTCGACGCCTAGTTCAAGGTGTAATTTACCTGCATCGTAACGGCCAACGACAGTTACTGGGTATGCTTTCCACCCCGGCTTTTTGCTGATAAGTGCTTTACGGCGCAAGTGATAATCAAAAGTAAACTTAACGTAAGCTTGATCTGCAAGCCCTTCGTGACTATCAATAAAGTCATGAAGAAGTTTACGCAGTGACTGGTGCGATAACACGTCATTGTTCGACAATTCTTCTAGCAACAAGTAAAGTCGAGACATATGGATGCCCTTTGCCTTCGGGTCTTTGAGGTTGACGAACGCATCAACTTTGGCACTCACCGGGCGCTCAGGTTCGTTGGCTGCGCCAACCACTAACGGCATTTCGATGTTACTCATGCCAACCCAATCAAGCGCACCTTCAGTTTGTGCTTTGGTTTGATTGGCGATATCTGGCATCATTGTCGGTGTTACTGTTGGCATGCGAATACGGCTCCAAACTTACAGTTTAAGTGTAGTCCCGAAAAAGGGGCGATAGTATACAAGATTTAACCTGTTTACGGTAGTTTGCCATATCAGGTTCAATTCCCAAGGAAAGATTTTCGATAGGCTTAATCGTTTCGACACAAGGATAGCGCAGCATGATCATAGATAAGCATTTACTCGAGCAGTATGCCGAGCTTATGGGAACCGAGGGTGTACGTGAAATGTACGACACCTTTGCCGATAATATTGGTGGTTATCTTAATCACCTGCAGTGGCTCGTGAAAGAACGCAAAGAAGACGAATTTCGCCAACAGTCCCACAAAGTCAAAGGTGCGTGTCGTTCGATCGGGTTGAAAAGCTTAGCTGAGCAGATGGAACGCTTTGAAAAAGCAGACTGGCAGTGGTCGCAAGTAGACGAAGAATTTGCGCAGTGGCAAAACGAATTACCACTGCACCAAAAAGAAGTTGAACGCTGGTTACAGAGTCAGTAACGCGCCGTCGTGATTACGACGGCGAATTCAACGAAGGTTGATCAAGGTGGCGAACGCGCACGTCACCTACGAAGCGATAGCCTTCGCCATGAATCGTCGTGATCAGATTTGGCGATGTAGGATCTGCTTCAAAATGACGACGAATACGACGAATGGCAACGTCAACCGTACGGTCATTCGGGCGCAACTCGCGATCGAGCATTTTCTTTACAAGCGTTTCACGGTCAAGAATTTTACCAGGATTGGTCAGGAATAATTCCATGGCCCGATATTCACTTTTCGGCAACCGGAACATTTTACCGGCAGGCGAGAATAGGCAACGACTGTCACTTTCCAGACGCCAGTTATTAAACTCATAGACCACACTATCGTGACCCACAGTTTTCTGTTGGCTCTTGATCGCTTCAATGCGGCGATACAAATTGCGTACGCGCATCAATAGCTCTTTAGGGTTGTAGGGCTTGATGATGTAATCGTCAGCACCAAGTTCTAGTGCCAACAAACGGTCTTCTTCGGCGTCACGGCCGGTTAAGAAAATCAGACCGATATTTTCATTCTCGCGGAAGTTTTCAGCCAGCTCGATACCACTCTTACCTGGTAAATTGACGTCCATGATCACAAGATCAACTTGCTGACGCGCCATAATACGCTGCATTTGCATGCCATCAGCAGCGTCAAAGACATCGTAGCCTTCTTGTTGAAACAGGCGAGTGAGTGTGTTTCGGGTAACAACTTCATCTTCTACGATTAGTAATCTAGCGCTCATATTGCTTGATCCATTGGTCGTTAACATATGTTGAAAATCAGTGATTCTAGGAAGTTTAGCACGGGATTCTAATAAGTGCGTAAATTTCCTGCAAGCTTTGTTAGATGGTTTTTACACTACGCTCTGATCTTTAGCGTAAACTCGGCGCCATCGCGGTGCTTCGAGCTAACTTCAATGGTTCCGCCAAGCACTTGAGTTACAAGGTTATATACCAAATGTAGACCCAAGCCAGTGGAGCCTTTGCGACGCCGGCTGGTTATAAACGGGTCAAAGATTCTGCGTTCTAGCTCAGCCGGTATTCCACTGCCGCTATCGCGATAAGTGATAGCCACTTGTTGTGGCGCGCTGCGCACGATCTTGATTTCGATTTCGCCGTAATGGCGTTCAGCAAAGCCGTGAATCACTGAATTTTGCACGAGTTCTGCTAGCACATGCTGCAATGGCCCCATACGACACGTCACCTCGAGTTCCTCGGGACAGTCGATATGAACCGCTATCGTTGCTAACTCTGGCAAGCGTTGGCGCGATTGGTTCACTACGGTGCGACATAATTCTGCAATCAGGAAGGTTTTTTCTTCTTCAGCGAGTTGGTCCATCGCCAGTTGGCGGAACTGATTAATGAGATCTGCGGTTCGCTCAATATTGCGTTGAATTAATTCGAGGTTGTCGGCACTGGCTTCGATAAAGCGCTCAAAATCGGCACGAGTAATACTGTTGTCGTTAAATTTCTCGTTCAGTAGGTCGAGTTTGTCGCGCAAAATCGATGTTGAGGTAATCACCAAGCCAACCGGGGTATTGATTTCGTGAGCAACCCCCGCAATGAGATCGCCAAGCGAAGACATTTTTTCCGTTTCAATTTGCTGTCGCTGGAACTGGTGTAGCGTTTCTAAGGTGGCTAATAATTCGCTATTCGCTTCACGTAGGGCGGTTGTACGCTGCTGCACCTGCCGCTCAAGTTCACTGTTCAAATCAAGCGCTTGTTTCTCGGCTTGCTGTTGCCGCACTAAGTTCTGCTCAACGCGCGCTAACATGGTATTAAAGGCTAGCCCCAACTGCTGCAGTTCAATTAAATTCGACTCTGGTAAGCGAATTGAATAGTCACGGTTACGGGTAATGCGTTGAATGATTCCTACCGCTTGGTCGAGTGGTCGCAGCAATTGTCCGCGTACGCTCATCGCGATGACCCAGGCCAATAACGCGAGCACAAGCCAAACAACAAATGCAGTCACAGTCGTTTGCAGAATGAGTTCACGGGTAGGTTTACGATCGGCGCGCAAATAGAGATAGCCTAAAACTTCGCTATCAATGCGAATCGGCGTAACCATTTCGATGGAGTTACTATTACTACGCAACCCGTTAATTTCGTCCACGATTTCGGTACGCACTGGAATTGGCGCAAGGCCTTCGCGGTTGTAACTGGCAAAATAGCGTAACGCTGGTTGTTCGGCCACCACGTTGGCTTCATAAACGTGAATGTGCTGCAAGAATTCGTTATCGCTAAACTGGCGAAAGTAGTCATCGATACCTTCGGCATCACGAAACAGTAAAAAGCGGCTACTGACATTCGCGATCACTTGGGTCATGTCCGCCACGCGCTGCTCAGTAAGCTGGTTGAGCTGCTTGATGTGGGTGAGACTCAACACGATTAAGGCAAAGCCCGCTAGCAATAAACTAGTGGTCACAACTAACCAAGTGATGCCTTGTCGAATTGAGCCTAAGCGCATTAGCGTCGCCCTCGACGTGCGCGATAGACCGCAAATTTATTATCCTGAACTACGCGTTCGCAGTGGCCGAAACTATCGGTAATCAATTCCGACCAAGGTAAAAATCGATTGGCCACCAGCCAGAGTTCGCCATTACTCGTAAGATGTTCACGCGCACTGCGCAGAAACTGCTGGCCGATGCTGTAATCGGTTTTCTGCCCGGTGTGAAAGGGTGGATGGCTGACGATAGTGTCATAACTTGGTAGCTTGGTACTGAGCTCATCTGCAGCAATAAACTCGCCCGTCAACTCGTTGCAGCGCAGGGTTTCTGCGCAGGCTGCCAAGGCCATTGCGCTGACATCCAAATAGCTTACTTGTAATTCCGGCTGCTGGCGCTGCAACCAAGCTCCTAGCACGCCGTGGCCGCAGGCAAAATCGAGTACTTTACCGGGGCGCAAGGTTGGTAAATGTTGCAACAACATGCGACTGCCTTCATCGATACTCGGAAAAGCAAAAACGCCAGGGTAGCTGGCCAACTTCAACGGTGTTAAACCGGGTTGCGGCAGTTCGCTGTAATGGCAAAAGTCTTTGAGTGCTACAGGGCGCTGTTGCTGAGTCAATTCACAGCACAGCAATGTGGAATGATGACCATCAGCAATTTTCTGTGGTGGCGTCCACGGGTCACCTATTTGCTTGTGGATACTCTTGATACCGCTACGTTTTTCGCCAACTATCCACAATTTGGCACCACTTGGCAGCACACCAGCCAACGCCTGCAATAAATAATCAGTCAGTTTTTTTTCTTTTGGTAACCAAAGCACCGCAGCCGTTGCTGTCGTTGGCGGAGCCGTGGCAGCAAATACATGCGCTGCCCCCAGTTGCTGCCAAGCGCGAAACCAGCCGGCATGTAAATGCCAACTAGCGACCACATCGAGTTCGCTACGCCATTGTTCATCGGGTGGATTAACAGCGAGCAGTTGGGCTCCAGCAAATTGCTGCGCATGGCGCAATACCAGTTGCGAGGGTGGGGTTAGTGCAGAACCTAGTGTTGCCATCACACCCTCTAAATTGGTTTGCCATCGTAGGCTTCGCTGAACACATCGACGCTTTCTGAAGCCTCTTCAAAAACTCCCTCGTCGAACTGCGCTACGTTAAAGAGCGCTTCACCCTCGTTGGCCACCGGAATATTGCTAATACCGATAATGATGCCGTTATAGGGGCTGCGCAAGGGATGCTTGTCATCACCATGCGGGTTCACGGTGAGCGCAATCACTTGCCCTTTTTGAATGGTGTGTCCCAATTGCACCTGCGGAATCACCAAGCCGTCATGGTCATTGCGGACCCAGGCACTACGATGGGCAACGACCGGTTTGACCTTTTTACGGGTGCGCCGACCCTTGAGCATGCGTAAGCTTTTCATGACGTTCTGCACGCCAATCACGCCTGCTTTAATGGCCGCATAATCAAATCGCAGTGCTTCGCCGGCTTCATATAAAATCAGCGGAATACCCAGCTCGGTTGCCAGTGAACGCAGCGAACCATCGCGCTCTTTCGAGTGCAAGATGACCGGTGTATTGAAGGCATGTGCCATTTCGAGTGCTTCAGCATTATCGGTATCGACGCGAATTTGCGGTAAGTTACTGCGGTGAATGGCGCCGGTGTGTAAATCGATAATATGGGTCGCGCTTTGCACTAGGGTTTCGTTGAACAAGTGGGCTAGACGACTGCCAAGTGCGCCACGCTCTGAGCCCGGAAAGCAACGGTTCAGATCGCGTCGATCTGGGAGATAGCGCGATTGCTGGATAAACCCGAAAACATTGACGACAGGCACGACAATCAGCGTACCCGCAAGTTCTTCCGGCTCAGTTTGGGCAATCAGGCGGCGACAGATTTCGATGCCATTGAGTTCATCCCCATGGATCGCTGCACAAACCAATAACACCGGGCCGGGCCGGGTCCCGTGAAACACCTCGGCATGTAAATCCATCGGGGTGTCATTGTAGAGTCGCGCGGCTGGAATTTTCAGACTGTGGCGTGCGCCGGGCGCAATTTTTTGCCCGGCAATCTTAAACGAAACTTGCTTTTTCACCGTTAACCTTTTCCTTTGGTGCGGGTGCGATGTGCCTTCGCGGTCTTTTCTATGAAACTAATGATTTGTGTTGCAACATCTTTTTCAGTTGCGCCTTCGATACCTTCAAGTCCAGGTGACGAGTTTACTTCCATCACCAACGGGCCGTGGTTCGACCGCAAAATATCGACTCCTGCAACGTTAAGCCCCATAGTTTTTGCCGCTTTAACTGCAGTTGCACGCTCCGCTGGGGTTAATTTAACTAGGCTGGCAGAGCCGCCGCGGTGAAGGTTTGAACGAAACTCACCAGGTTTGGCTTGGCGCTTCATTGCGGCAATAACTTTGTCGCCAATGACCAAGCAGCGAATGTCTGCGCCGCCAGCTTCTTTGATGTACTCTTGCACCATAATGTGCGACTCGAGCCCCATAAAGGCTTCGATAACACTCTCAGCGGCTTGGCGTGTTTCCGCCAGTACCACACCGATACCTTGGGTACCTTCAAGCAATTTAATGACCAGGGGGGCACCACCGACCATTTCGATTAAGTCAGGAATGTCTTGCGGCTGACTGGCAAAACCAGTCGTTGGCAAACCGATGCCTTTACGACTGAGTAGTTGCAGCGAACGCAATTTGTCGCGGCTGCGTGAAATGGCAACAGATTCGTTTAGCGGATAGGTGCCGATCATTTCGAATTGACGCAGCACCGCCGTGCCGAAGAAGGTAATAGATGCACCGATACGTGGAATCACCGCATCGTATTGTGGCAACACACGACCTTTCATGTGAATCGACGACTCACGTGCGTTAATGTTCATGTAGCAACGCAAAGGGTCGAGTACGTCGACCTCGTGACCACGCGCCTCGGCAGCTTCAACAAGGCGCCGCGTTGAGTATAGTTTGGCGTTACGGGATAAAATTGCGATTCTCATTTGCCAGCTTCTCCTACTAAATAAGATGCGTCTGGGTCGACGAGAAAAATGCCGCGCATCGCTTGGCGCCCCAGTAACATTCTGAATTTCATGCTATCACGATTGGTCAGGGTAAGTTCGACTGGACCGGTGAAATTGCCCAGCACCAACTGACTGCGGATCACATAACGTAATTCGGTATGACCACCGGAATCTGTCACTTCGCGTTGATCATGAATTTTCGCTTCGCAGATGTGTTCGCGATTTGAACCTTGTTCTGGATGGATCCAGATCCGTAACCAAGCTTCACCATTTTTTTCAAACGGCTCAAGCCGAAAAGCGTGAAGACACGAAGTACGAGCTCCGGTATCCACTTTCATTTTGATGGCTTCAATGCCTAATTCGGGGAGGGCTCCCCATTCGCGCCAACCAAGTGTTTGCATGCGCAAAAGTGCTCCATTTTGGAAGTGTTTCTAGTTGCCAAGAATAAAGCCGCGGCGGCAAAACGGCAAGCGGCGCACTCAATTGGCGTCGGTTGTATTACGAGGACGATGCGATTCGACTTGTTTGAGCCAGTCCAAGAACTCTTCAAGTGGACGATCGAGGGCACTCGCTGGCACATAAAGATCATAGCCTAATAACTCTCGCAATTGCTGCGAGCGCACGGCAAATAGCGCCTGCACCCCCTTGTAAACCTTACCGCTGGCGCTAACGAACTTACTAGGCACATCGTAGTAGGGGGTATAATCGTGGTCAGGGCCAGTTTCACGCCGCAACGCAGCGGCTAACAGATGACGTTGTTCGCTGACCAGATACACCGCCAAGCGGGGCGAAATCTCATCGAGCACTGGTTCAATGTTATGCAGGCGAAAACCAATGTAGGGTAGAGTGTCGCGCTCGAGGCCACTACGGACCGAAGGGATGTCATAGCGCAACACGTTGTCCCAATCGATTTGCCAATGTCCGCGGCGGTGCTCGTACCGAATCGTGCGCGGCGAAATCAACAGACTCACCGGTGGTTCTATTATCTTTGCGACACCCAATAAAAATAGCGCAGCGCTAGCGATATACATCAAGCCCCAAGCGGCTTGCGGCAACGCAAAGCCAGCCAGATACAAAAATAAAGTCAGAGCAAAAACCACAACACCGAATATACAAAAGGTTAGGGCGTCTTTTTTGGCACTCGGCTGCACCTGTAATTCAGTCATACAAACCCCCTTGTTCGTTAGTCGTTAATCGTTATTCGTTAGGGTGAGGGTGCCGCGGGTTTGGGTTTTCATTAACGATTAACGAGTAACGACTAACGGTTTTAGATGTTGAATACTGTGCGGATGATTTGGCCAGTGAACTGGGTCTTCAAGTAGAAACCCCGTGGCAGTGTCTGAATCAATTCACCATGCGGCCCAATCGCATCCGTCAGCACCCGACTATTCGCCGCTTTCGGTCGCAATTGTAGCACCTCGCCTTGATGCGCCGTAATCTGTTCGACCTGACCGAGCGCGATTTTATCCATATGTTCCTGCCAGTCGGCACGCAACTGCGCTTCTTCGGCAGCACTTGGCTGCCATAAAAACGCAGTGCCAACAGTACGCTGATGCAGCGGTATCTCGCGGCGGCCATCAATCGGGATCCACAACACGCACTGTAGTTTGTTACGTACGTTACTGCTTTCCCAGTTCAATCCGGCGATATCGATTAGCGGGGTCGTGCAGACGAAGGTCGTTTCCAGCGGTTTGCCGTTGGCATCCAAAGGAATCGTTTTGAGTTCTACGCCCAGGTCTGGGAAATCTTGCAACGCTTGTGAGCCAGCGCTAGCACCCAAGGCGCCTTCGAGTAACTGACCGACCCAACCTTTATCACGGCGTAAGTCGTTGGGGACGCGTAAGCCTTGTTGCGCCGCCAATTCAGCAAAAGTGCGCCCCGCTAGGTCGCTGGCGGCATTAAAAAGACTGGCAAGATCGTGCTTTGGCTGCGGCATTCGGTTCCTTATTCGGGCTCGCTACTTTCTTTCAGGCGTCGATTATGGAAAAATCCCTAACAGAAGTCGAATTTATGAGGATGCCCGCGTGATAGACGCAGAAGGATTCCGAGCGAATGTCGGAATCATTATCTGTAATGAGCAGGGACAAGTGTTTTGGGCGCGTCGATTTGGGCAACATAGCTGGCAGTTTCCGCAAGGTGGTATTGACGAAGGCGAGTCGCCGGAGCAAGCCATGTATCGCGAACTGTGGGAAGAAGTCGGATTAAAACCCGAACAAGTTGAAATCGTCTACACCAGTCGCAACTGGTTTCGCTATCGCTTGCCGAAACGTTTGGTCCGCAAGGAGCAACGCCCGACCTGTATTGGTCAAAAGCAGAAATGGTTTCTGCTGAAGCTGACGTGCCCAGAAAAGGACGTCAATGTGCTCTGCTCATCACATCCAGAATTTGATGACTGGCGTTGGGTCAGTTACTGGTACCCTGTACGTCAAGTTGTCTCGTTTAAACGCGACGTTTACCGCCGTGTCATGAAAGAGTTTGCCCCTGTGGTGATGCCAACCAGCATTGGGCAACCGTCACGTCAAGGAGGCCGCCGTTCGCGTAACCCGAAACGGAAGCGTTAGTATGCTACGAGTGTTGCAACGCATTGTCGAAGCTGTGAATCAGGCGCCAGACTTTGAGCTGGCGCTACAAACCATGGTGCGGCAAGTCAAAGAAGCGTTGCAAACTGATTCCTGCACGGTTTATCTTGCCGACCACGATCAGCAACAATTTGCCCTAGCAGCAACCGATGGCCTTGAGGTCAGTTCCTCTGAACCGATTCATGTGCCGTTTGGCGAAGGTGTGATTTCCCTCGCGGCCAAACGCGAAGAGCCACTGAATATTGCCAACGCCAGCGAACACCCGAAATTCTTGAAGCTCGATGAAGTCGATGAAGCGCGGTACAACGCCATGTTAGCGGCGCCAGTGATTCACCGTCGCCGGGTACTCGGGGTGTTGGTGGTACAACAAGAGCACGACCGCGCGTTTACCCGCGACGAAGAAGCCTTCGTGGTGACCCTTGCTGCACAGTTGGCGGTGGTGATTGCCCATGCTGAAGCCAAAGGTTATTTGCGTACCACCAAGCAGTCTCCTTGGTTACAGACCACTAAAGGCTTGGCAGCAGCCCCTGGGGTTGCGATTGGCCCAGCTTACGTGGTGCAGCCACGCGCCAAACTTAGTGATGTCACACCGAAAAAATCCGATAAGCCGGAGCATGAAATTCGCCGATTTCGAACTGCTGTAGCGCGCACGCGACAAGAGCTCAACGAACTCAGCGAAAGCATGAAAGGCCAGGTAGCGGAAGAAAGCCTCGCTATTTTTGAGGTGTATCACGCGATGCTTGATTCAGCGAGCTTGGGCCAGCAAGTGGAACAGACCATCAATGACGGCTGGCGCGCGCAAACAGCGCTGAAAATTGTGGTTGAAGACTTAGTCAATCAATTTGAAAACCTTGATGATGAATACATTCGCGAGCGAGCCAGTGACGTGCGTGATCTTGGACAACGCATCCTCTCCCATTTAAAAGAACGCGGCCGTTATCAGCATAGTCCACCGCCACAATGTATTTTGGTGGCCCACGAAGTGACCGCAACCATGCTTGCCGAACTGCCTAATACCGAAATTATCGGCATGGTCTCGGTGCGCGGCTCGGGTAACTCCCATGCCGCCATTTTGGCGCGCAGCATGGGAATCCCGGCCGTGCTGGGTGCCGATGAGTTCGACATCAATGAGCTCAACGAAGACACCCTAGTGGTGGACGGCTACAACGGCGAAATCTTCATTAATCCGCCGCTGCAAGTCGAGAACGAGTATCGCGAATTAGCCGAAGAAGAGCTCGAGCTAAGACAAAAAATAGAAACTGCTCGCGGCCAACCGGTAGAGACAGAAGACGGGGTGAAAGTCACCTTGCAGTTGAACGTCGGGTTAAACACCGACCGTGACTGGTTGAATGAGTTGGATATTGCCAGTGTGGGCCTGTATCGCACGGAAATTCCGTTTATGATGCAAGAACGCCTGCCCACCGAAGACGAACAAGTCGAGCTCTATAGCCAGGTTCTGGAACAATTTAAAGCTGGAACTGTAGTGATGCGCACGCTCGATGTTGGCGGCGACAAGCCGTTACCGTACCTGCCGATGAATGAGGAAAATCCGTTTCTTGGCTGGCGCGGTATTCGCATGACGCTTGATCACCCAGAAATTTTCTTGGTGCAAATTCGTGCAATGTTGCGTGCTTCCGTAGGCCGCAATAACCTACAAATTCTGCTGCCGATGATCACTAGCGCTGAAGAAGTTGACGAAGCGGCACGGATGGTCAAACAGGCCTATCATGAAGTGGCCGAAGAATTTAATGGGCACGATACGCAACAGTTAGCCGCACCCAAACTTGGCGTAATGATCGAAGTGCCAGCAATGGTGTATCATTTGCATACCATTGTCGATAAAGTCGACTTTTTTTCGGTCGGTAGTAATGATTTAACGCAGTATCTGTTGGCCGTAGACCGCAACAATCAGCGGGTTGCAAGCTTGTACGATGCCTATCATCCTGCGGTTTTGCACGCGCTGCAGCAAATCATTGAACGGGCGAACGACCTAGATAAACCGGTTTCTGTCTGTGGCGAACTGGCGGGTGAGCCCGGTGGTGCATTATTGCTAATGGCGATGGGCTACCGTACCTTCAGCATGAATAGTTATAATATTGACCGAATTCGTTGGATCATTCGCCACATTAAAGCGGCTGATTTAGCACCCATGTTGGCGCGTGCGCTGCAAGCACGATCGCCACAAGAAGTTCGTAAAATCGTCACCATGACATTAGAAGAAGCGGGTTTGGGCGGTTTCGTCCGCGCCGGCAGTTAGCGTGTTATCCACTCATTGTATCGATAAGGGGTCCTAGTGCTCATCACAGGCTGGTTATGGTGTTTGGCCGGAGGCGTGATTGCTGGTTTGTTAGCCGGCATGCTGGGCATTGGTGGTGGGCTCGTTATCGTACCTTTGCTCATTTATCTTCTGCCAGTGTTAGGGGTACCACCCGAGCTTGTGGTGCAAATGGCGGTCGCCACTAGCTTAGCTACCATCATAATGACCACCCTAAGTTCAGCGCGTTCACATTATCGGCATGGTCAGATTAGCTGGTTTTGGGTGCGCCGCCTGATTCCTGGCTTGATGGTCGGGGCCATTTTTGGCGCTTGGCTAGCGACGCAGCTGAAACCGGAGTGGTTGCAGCGAATATTCTCGGTGGTGCTGCTGATACTCGCAGTGCGGATGCTCATTCCGCAGCGTACCGGTGAGCCACTGACGGACGTTTCAAAACGGCTGATGGGCGTGATTAGTGCTTTTGTTGGAAGTCTCTCAGCGCTCGTCGGCATCGGTGGTGGCTCCTTAACGGTTCCGATTCTACAGCGTTTGCGTGTTCCCATTCGGCAAGCAATTGCGGTATCCTCGGTGGGCAGTTTAAGTATTGGCATAAGTGCCGTATTGGCATTTATTGTGCTGGGCCAACGCATGGATAGCCACGGTGGACTCTTTGGTTATGTGCATCTGCAGGCCTGGCTGGCGATAT
Organism: Pseudidiomarina atlantica; assembly: GCF_000753735.1. Lineage (GTDB taxonomy): Bacteria > Pseudomonadota > Gammaproteobacteria > Enterobacterales > Alteromonadaceae > Pseudidiomarina > Pseudidiomarina atlantica. The sequence continues at coordinate 163,473 of NZ_JPIN01000005.1, forward strand.
CGATTACCTCGATGCTGTGCGCTCCCTTGGGTGCGGCATTGACCCAGCGCATTCCCGTGAAAAAACTACAACTTGGTTTTGCCGGCTTTTTGGTGCTGGTAGCGCTTGAATTATTTATAGGATAACCAATGGTTACAGAGTATTTACAGCACCCCACGATTGACCCGATTATTTTTGAGGTAGGGCCACTTGCGCTGCGTTGGTACGGGCTCATGTATCTACTCGGTTTGGTATTCGCTTATTTTTGGGGTAAGAAGCAAACGCAGATGCCCCACTATGCGGCCGTAGGCTGGACCGAAAAGCGCTTTAGCGATTTATTGTTTTACGCCTTTATGGGCGTAATCGTTGGCGGCCGGGTCGGCTATGTTGTGTTTTATCAATTCAGCCACTTCATCGATAATCCGCTGTATTTATTTGATATGAGTAGCGGCGGTATGTCATTTCATGGGGGCTTACTCGGCGTTATTACCGTACTCGCCATTTTCTCTCGTCTGACTAAAATCAAGTTTTTACAAGTGGGCGATTTTGTCGCACCGTTAGTCCCTATGGGCCTCGGTTTTGGCCGCATTGGCAATTTTATCAATGGCGAATTATGGGGCCGCGTGACCGATGTGCCATGGGCGATGGTCTTTCCCAATGCAGGGTCGGATCCACGCCATCCGTCGCAACTTTATCAAGCTGCGTTAGAAGGTTTATTGTTGTTTATTGTGCTTGCGTGGTTCAGCCGTCGCCCGCGACCAGCGGGCGCTGTGGGTGGTTTGTTTTTGATTGGCTACGGTCTAGCTCGCTTTGTCATTGAAAATTATCGAGAGCCTGATGCGCATTTGGGACTGCTTTGGTTTGGCTGGTCGATGGGGCAGTGGTTATCAGCCCCAATGATTGTGCTCGGCGCCGGACTGATGCTTTGGGCGTACACGCGCAAACCGCAGGAGCAGCAAGCATGAAACAGTACTTAGAGTTATGCCAACGCATCGTTGATGAGGGCGTGTGGGTCACCAATGAACGCACCGGCAAGCGTTGCTTAACCGTGATCAACGCTGATCTTGAATACGATGTCGCCGGTAATCAGTTCCCGTTGATCACCACTCGTAAAAGCTTTTGGAAAGCCGCTATTGCCGAATTTCTCGGGTATATCCGCGGTTACGACAACGCCGCTGATTTCCGCAAGCTTGGCGCTAAAACTTGGGATGCCAATGCCAATCTAAACCAAGCATGGCTTGCTAACCCGCATCGTCGCGGCGCAGACGACATGGGCCGGGTGTATGGAGTGCAAGGCCGACGCTGGGCTAAGCCCGACGGAGGTTTTGTCGATCAACTCCGGAAAATTGTCGATAACCTCAGTCGTGGCATCGATGATCGCGGTGAAATCATGAGTTTTTACAATCCCGGCGAGTTCCACATGGGCTGCCTGCGCCCATGCATGCACACCCACAACTTTTCCTTGTTAGGTGACACCTTGTACCTGACAAGCTACCAACGCTCCTGCGATGTGCCGCTCGGCCTCAATTTTAATCAAGTGCAAGTATTCACCTTTTTGGCACTCATGGCGCAAATTACCGGCCACAAGCCCGGCGTTGCGTATCACAAGATAGTGAATGCTCACATCTATGAAGACCAACTGCCACTGATGCGTGACGTGCAGCTAAAACGCAAACCCTTCCCAGCACCGCAGCTCGAAATCAACCCAGACATCAAGTCTCTGGAGGACCTAGAAACCTGGGTCACGATGGATGATTTTAAGGTGCATAATTATCAGCATCACGAGGCGATTCAATATCCGTTTAGTGTGTGACCACGCCGAGGGTCGTTATTCGTTAGTCGTTAGTCGTCATTCGTTAGGGTGAGGATGAGGCGCCTTCATTTGGATAGAAGCATACGCTCGCATTTGTTTAAGGTTAAATAAATTAGATCTTAAAACTCTAAATATTGCTTAAAGTTCATTATTTTATATTTTGTGGGGATTCTTTGACTTTGTTTAAATCGATTCTATACTTCATCTAAGTCAATAAAATAAGACATAAAATGATATTTTGATTTTAAAGTCACATGAAGTGAACCTTAAACACATTGTCGTGTGGCCTCACCCTAACGACTAACGACTAACGACTAACGACTAACGACTAACGACTAACGACTAACGACTAACGACTAACGACTAACGAACAGCGAACATGCAACTAGACCACCTCACTCCTGCAGCACTCAGTGCCGAGCTCGGCGAACGACTCAAACAGACTCGGCTGAACGTCAACATCACCCAAGCCGAGTTGGCGCAGCGCGCCGGTGTCAGCCGTAACATTGTGATGAATGCCGAAAAAGGCCAAGCGCAACTCGAGAATTTCGTCGCCTTGTTACTGGCGTTAGGAGTTGCGCATCAACTCGATAACTTTTTGGCTAAGCCGCAGCTGTCGCCCCTGCAATTACGTAAACTGCAGGGAAAACAACGTGAGCGCGCCACTGGGAGTCGCGTTGAAGAGGTCAAAGGCGGATCGCAGAAGGATACTGACCCATGGTAATGGAAGTGATTGGTGTCTGGTATCAGGACCAGGAGGTCGGAGCCCTGAGCTTTGATACCGAACAAGGCTTTGGAGCTTTTGAGTACACACCTGAGTTTATCCGCTCGGGTATCGAGCTGGCGCCTCTCACCATGCCCCTTACCACGCCTCGACAACAACGTATTTATAGTTTTCCCGAACTGCAAGGAACGACATTTCATGGTTTGCCGGGGCTGGTGGCCGATGCGCTACCGGATGATTTTGGTAATGCCGTGTTGAATGCTTGGGTTTCGAGTCGCGGTTTGCAGCCGGCCGATATCACTCCACTGCAACGGCTACAGTATATCGGTAAGCGCGGCATGGGAGCGTTGGAATTTCGACCCGCAACCCGTGTGCGAGGCTTCGAAGCGCTGCAACAGGTGAGCATTAACGAGCTGACAGCTATTGCTCAAGATGTGCTTGATCACCGTGCTCAGTTTCAGCAAAACTTACCGAGCAATGCACGCGAAGATGGTGAAGCCATGTTGGCGTTGTTGTCGGTCGGCACCAGTGCGGGTGGGGCGAGGCCGAAGGCGGTACTCGCGTTAAATGCTGACTTCACCCAAGTGTACTCGGGGCAAACCGATGCGCCAGATGGTTTTCGTCACTATTTAATGAAATTCGATGGCGTGGTAGAACGCAGCTCTGGGCAGGAGACGTTTGGTGATCCGCAAGGTTTTGGCGCGATGGAGTACGTTTACTATCTGCTTGCGCAGCAATGCGGCATCGACATGATGCCAAGCCATTTGTTGGCAGAGGGCGACCGCCGCCATTTTCTGACGCAACGCTTCGACCGCGATGGTAACCACAAAATTCATACGCAAACCCTCAACGGGATTGCCCATGTGGATTACAAAAAGCCGGGAAGCTTTTCTTACAGTGAACTGTTTGCCGTTGCGCGCCGCTTGGGCCTGCGTGCTCCTGAGGCGGAACAATTGATGCGCCGCATGCTGTTTAATATTGTGGCGCGCAATCACGACGACCACGCGAAAAATTTTGCCTTCCAGCTTCGCGCTGATCGTTGGCAACTCGCCCCGGCCTACGATGTTGCATATAGCTATAAGCCCGGCAGTAAATGGGTGAATCAACACTGGATGCAACTTAACGGCAAGCGCGAAAACTTCACGCGCGATGACATTTACACGCTGGAAAAGGTCAGTCCGTTATTTACGCGCCGCAAACTTGATGAAATGCTCGAGCAAACGCTAGATGCTGTCAGTCAGTGGCCGCAATTGGCACACGAACATGAGGTTCCGCAGCTCCTGATCGACGAAATTGCCAAGCATCAGCGACTCGACCTTTAAGCAGAAGGTGGTAAAATCCCCCGCATGACAACCAAGCAAAGATTCTCAGGCGTTGAGCGTGTTTATGGACACGCGCAAGCCACGCAATTTCGTCAACATCATGTCGCCGTCGTTGGCCTTGGTGGGGTTGGCTCGTGGGCGGTGGAAGCGTTAGCGCGCTCGGGTATCGGCGGTATCACCTTGATTGATTTAGATGATGTGTGCGTGACCAACATCAACCGTCAATTACCGGCCCTGAGCAGCACCGTTGGGCAATTGAAAACTGAAGTGTTAGCGGCCCGCGTGCGTGACATTAACCCCGACTGTGAAGTACGAGTGATTGATGATTTTCTGTCAGCCGAAAACCTAAGCGAGTATTTAGGTGGGCCGGTCACTGCAGTGCTTGATGCCATTGATAGTGTTAGCGTCAAAGCGGCGCTGATTGCCTGGTGCAAACGGCGCAAATTGCCACTGGTTACTTGTGGCGGTGCCGGTGGTCAAGTCGACCCTAGCAAAGTAACGTCGGCAGATCTTGCTAAAGCGACGCAAGATCCGCTGTTAGCGAAAGTCCGCTCGATGCTGCGCCGCGATTACAACTTTTCTCGCAATCCAGCACGCAGTTTTGGCGTACGTGCAGTGTATTCAACGGAGCAGTTACGCTACCCACAGGCCGATGGCTCATGGACACACGCCAAACCTGGTGCCGGTAGTATGCGTATGGATTGTGCCACCGGATTTGGTGCCGCGATGCCAGTCACCTGCACCTTCGCCATGCATGCCACCGCGCTGCTACTGGAAAAACTAGGTGCGAACTAAGCGTAATAAGGTGTTTAGCTCGCTGTTCTGACGCACGCCGAATTATTGTTTTGCGCGAATCCCTATGCTATGTTTTTTAACATGTTTTAGTCGGCGAGGGGGCTTTATGGAAATGATAAACAGAAAGCTCTACCCTGAGTTAGACCTCTTATTGTGGGACATGCATAACACCTACGTTGAGCCAGAGACTGCCTTTAGAATTTATGAAGAGCGCTGGCGGTATGTCGACAAAACCAAGATCAGCGAAAGCGAAGAGCGCCTCATTGCCGATTTAGTTAAAGATTTTGGGGGTGGCATTTTTATGCCAGCATAACCGCAAATGACAAAATACCAAGTGCAGCGTCATCAAATAATAGAGTCAGCGTTAACTAATTTTAACGCTGACTTTTTTTGCACTCACCAAATAGCTTTTGGTGGCGGTACGCGCATCGCGCTCGAACTTGATGAGTATCGAGAATCGACCGACATCGACTTCTTCTGTCCAAATCCACAGGCCTATCGAGCCGTCCGCGAAACGATTACCAACCTGCAGTTGAACAATTTGGTAAAAACTGAATTTACCTATCTGCGTGAGATAAGAGCTGACCGGTATGCAGTGCGTACCGTAATTCAACAAAGTGGAGAAAATATAAAACTAGAGTTCATTAATTTTACCGGTTATCAACTCAGCATCGATAATGACAAAGCTAAATTTCCAATGCCTTTTTTGGATCGGACATCGTGTTTTTATACCAAATTGTTAGCCAACTGCGATCGTAAGTTTACTGAACCCTACAAAGATATTTTCGATTTACTCGCGATGTATAAAGCGTGGGGCAATATTCCTCACGACAGTATTGTGTTAGCGGAACAGATTTATGGTGAAAAAACTGTCCTCCCGAGTTTAAAAGGCGCACTCTTGGATCTTTTAAAACATCCGCAAAAATATTTGTCTGCGGCGCAGAATATTCAAATGAAAGCGCAATGGGCAGATGACCTCATTCATCGCCAAGCCGCTAAATTGTTGCAAGAGCTAAACTTGTAAATAAAGTGTGAGATACACGGAGCTCGAATGAATTTGTTTATGTTTTACATTGGCGGTTCGGCGCCGCATGCAAACATTGAAGTGCATGATGTGCGTTTCGTTGCTGGTGATTCGGTGGAGGCTTGCTATCCGGCGCTGCGCAAGTATTGGTATGGCACGCTCAAGGGCTTGCACTTAGATAGCTACGTGCGGTTGCATCACGTTGACGGCTATCGCATCGAGCTCAAACAAGAGCCGAGTGAGCAGGCCGAAAAGCTATGGTTTGTGAACTTTGGCGGTTACTACCCAGGGCGCCTCGCTGAATTTCACGATTTCACTCTAGTAGTGGCGAAATCAGCCGATGAAGCCAAGCGGGTCGGCTATCAGCGACTACTGACCGACAGCGTCGAGCAACATAAAGACGACCTGTACGACGTGGATAATTGTCTGAATGTTGATCTACTCGAAGGCTGGCACGTTCACTTAGTCAAAGATGGCGAGCAGCAGGCGCTTGAACCTGACTGGTCTGGTTACGAAGTCATTGCCTGAGCTTGAATTGCCGCAACCACAGCACGCAAGCCGTTGCGGCGCGAGACACTGACCATATCTTGCAAGCCCAAAGCCGCCAACAAGGCGTCTAAATCGAACGCGTTCACTTGCGCTGGCGTCGCACCATGCAGCGCCTGATAGATAAGCGCGAGCAAACCTTTCACCACCCGTGATGCTGAATCTAACTGCAATTGCATTTGCTTCTGCTGCCAACTGCACACCAGCCAGACTTGCGCTTCGCAGCCATGCACTTCATTAGCAGGCACCCGCAACGCGTCGGCAAATGCAGGTAAATTAGCCGCTTGCGCAATCACAAATTTGAGCCGCTGCGGTTGTGCTTGCGCTGCTGTTTGCAAGGCTAAAAGATCAGATTCGTTTAATTTTCCGTACACCATACTATTCGACAAGTTTGCGCTAGCGCAGGTTGAAAGGTGCGCGAATAGTATCATTTTTGCCGCGAAAAATGTTAATCTTGAGCAGTCTACGAATGAACATGAATCCAATTGAATAAACAGGAACGACAACATGAAAGTATTAGTGGCGGTCAAACGCGTCATTGATTACAACGTGAAGGTACGCGTAAAAGCGGACCAATCTGACGTTGACTTGGCCAATGTAAAGATGGCTTTGAACCCGTTCTGTGAAATCGCAGTCGAGGAAGCCGTACGACTCAAAGAAAAAGGCATCGCCGAAGAAGTGGTGGTGGTCTCTATCGGTCCACAAGCGGTGCAAGAGCAGTTACGTACAGCCTTGGCGCTTGGTGCCGACCGTGCAATTCAAGTCGAAACCGACAGCATGCCTGATTCACTGGCGGTAGCGAAATTGCTTAAAGGTGTGGTGGAGAAAGAACAGCCACAGCTGGTCATCTTGGGTAAACAGTCGATTGATTCTGACAACAATCAGACCGGTCAGATGCTGGGTGCCTTAACAGGCATGCCACAAGGTACCTTCGCGTCGAAAGTTGATGTTGCTGATGGCAGCGTAAGCGTGACCCGTGAAGTCGACGGTGGTTTGCAAACTGTTAAGCTGAGTCTGCCGGCAATCGTGACTACTGACTTGCGCTTGAATGAGCCACGCTATGCGTCACTGCCGAACATCATGAAGGCGAAGCGTAAGCCACTTGATGTGACCAACCCAGAAGAATTAGGTGTGAGCGTTACCCGTACCGTGAAATTGCTGAAAGTTGAGCCGCCAGCAGAACGTAGTGCAGGCGTGAAAGTGGCTGACGTTGCGGAATTGGTCGATAAATTGAAGAACGAGGCAAAAGTATTATGAGCATTTTAGTCATTGCCGAACACGACAATCATGAATTGAATCCAGCAACGTTGAAAACCCTAGCTGCTGCGCAAGCAATTGGTGGCGACATCGATGTACTGGTTGCAGGTGAAAACTGCCAAGCGGTTGCAGACGCAGTTGCTAAAGTCGCAGGCGTCAGTAAAGTTCGCTTGGCGGACAATGCGGCTTACGGCCACTTTCTTGCTGAGAACCTCGGCGAGTTGGTTGCTGAACTAGGAAAAGACTACGGTCATATCTTGGCACCAGCGACCACCACCGGTAAGAACTTTATGCCGCGTGTTGCAGCCTTACTCGATGTTGCGCAGATTTCCGATATCTTGTCGGTTGAAAGTGCAGACACCTTTAAGCGTCCAATCTACGCGGGTAACGCAATCGCTACTGTGCAGTCTGAAGACGCAATCAAAGTTATCACTGTGCGTGCCACTGCATTTGATGCGGTTGCTGCCGAGGGTGGTAGCGCGAGCATTGAAACTGTCGATACTGTGTTCAGTAACGACAAAGCTGAGTTCGTTGGTGAAGAGCTGGCGCAATCAGAGCGTCCTGACCTGACAGCTGCGAGCGTGGTCATTTCAGGTGGCCGCGGTATGCAAAATGGTGAGAACTTTCATCTGCTTGAAAAAGTTGCCGATAAGCTTGGCGCAGCCGTGGGTGCCTCTCGTGCTGCGGTTGATGCTGGCTTCGTACCGAACGATATGCAAGTCGGTCAAACCGGTAAAATTGTTGCGCCTGAACTCTATATCGCAGTCGGTATTAGCGGTGCAATTCAGCACTTGGCGGGGATGAAAGACTCGAAAGTCATCGTCGCTATCAACAAAGACGAAGAAGCACCGATCTTCCAAGTGGCTGACTACGGTTTAGTCGCCGATTTGTTTGACGTGCTGCCGGAGCTCGAGCAAGCGCTGTAAGCATTTCGTTTTCAAGTATGAATGTAAAGCCCGCACTTTTTGCGGGCTTTTTTAATCCAAAATCAACAAAAAAATAAAACGATAGAATGGTTGTTAAAGCGTCAGGGGTAAACTATTTTGAGTAAGTCGAAGTCATCAGCGACCTATCAAATGGAGAACAACAACTATGAAAGTTTTAATTCCAGCGTTACTAACGCTATTACTAATAGCTCCTGTGAGCGCGCAACAACTACGAACCGTGACTTTTGAAGGTAGTGTTGAACAGAATAACGAACTACCTCCAGAACAGATCGGTGGACTTGCAACCATTTCGAATCTTGAATCCGTCGATCGTTTCATCGCAGTCGTCACCTATGATGAGACCAATATGCTGGCAGCTAATTATGGCTCAAACGACGAATACTTTGACACCTTTAGCAGTGTTGAGTTTTACTTCCTCGATAGTCAAGGTAATGAAATCCCACAAACTTTTCCAACTCAGCTAATGGATAGTGCGAATGGCACATTAACCGGGTCTTGGCATGCTTTTGGTGGACCTTTAACTGGTCAAGACACCAGTTCTGCCGCGACAAGTTCGGATACTTACTTCACCAATGATAATCAAGAGAGCTTCACTTTTTGGTTAGATTTCTTCAACAATGGTAATCCTTTGTTCGAAGAGTCCGTAGATGGCTATATTCGTTATGTAGAATATGCCGGGACTGCAAATCATACTGGGCTTTTCCGAGTTATTGATATAAACGGGGGTGATGATTTGAATTTTGTCGTTGACACAGTGTCGTATGTGCCAATCGACTCTGACGAAGATGGCATTGTAGATGCCGCTGATAGCTGCCCGTTTTCAATCATGGACGAGACAGTCAGCTTTGGTGGCTGGTATGAAACCGGCGTTACCAACTATGTGGATGAGTCAGGCTGCAGCATTATGGATCTATATGCGGCATGTGAAGCCGAAGCGGAAGCACAACCGGCCATACCAGCAGGCCCAGTGTTCTCAGCTTACGCCGGCCCAAGCTACTGTGAAACGCAAGTTGTTTATGGTTTACAGAGCGACGGTGTGATTGATTACACCGAAGGTCGTATGCTGCGTAACGCACTCAATAACTACTACCGTTCAGGTGGTAATGGTCCCAGCTAAATTAACCTCAAAGACTTAGCAAAAGCCCGCGCTCAGCCGCGGGCTTTTTGTTTTCGTTATGCGCTTTATAATATGCGGTTTGTAGAGTTGTTTTCATGTCCCAACGCGATAAAGTTGACTGGAGGTTGAGCAGTTTTAGGCTTTAATAAAACAACAGGGACAAACTAATGAATACCAAGCAAATAGCGGCGTTAGGCGTCGTTTTTATCGCCAGCGCCGGCATTACCGTTGCTGCTAATGCGCAGGTGGGAACCGGGGAAACCAATGTAAAGGTCGAAGGTTTTTTCACTGGCACCTACTCCAATAACTCGTTGCCGACTGGGATTACCGCGGAGATGCTCCCATTAGCATTCGAGCTGTCGATTGAACAAGATCTCATTGCACCTATGATTGTTGAAACCTTTGGTACGGTCGACCGCTATGAGGGCGTCGAACAAACCTTCACGGTTAAGGTGTTCGATGAAGTCGGCAATGTGATCTACGAAGAAGCTCGCAGCTCACTCGACGGAGAGCCAGACCTGTTTTCGGTAGCTACTAGTTTAGCTTTGCCACAAGCACTCCAAGCTCCTCCTCGTGAGGGATTTGCAACGCAACTGCACTTTGCCGATGAGGCCGGATATCGACGCCTTGATTTGTATTTAGGTGCGGTTTCAGAGTTCTACTTTTGGGATGGTGGTCCCTTCTCTGCAGAAGAAAATATGGCGTTCTTCCAGCCGGAGCCTTTATTCGCAAGTTATGGCGGTTTTCCGACCTTCCGCGTCGGAGAAAATCTGCAACCTATCGATTTGTATGTAGATAGAAGCACTCCTCCAAACTTCGGCGATAATCCTACCAATGGAATCCCAGAAGAGAACCCAGACGACTACTTCGCAGTTTTCTATGGTTACACCACAACTATCAGCGCACTTATCCAAGACCTCGATGGTGACGGAATTCCAGATGAAACTGATAGCTGCGTAGAATCGTTGACGAATGAGACTGTCGTTTTCGGAGGAGGGTATGATTCCGGAGTCACTAACCAAGTCGACGAAAGCGGCTGTACCATTATGGATCGTTACGCTGCCTGCGATGCGGAAGCTCCGCCGATGCCTCCTGCAGGTCCAGTATTCTCTGCTTTTACGGGCCCTAGCTACTGCGAAACGCAAGTCGCTTATGGCTTGCAAAGTGAAGGCATGATTGACTTCACTGACAGCCGTATGCTGCGCAAGGCGCTCTACGATGCTTATCGTTCGGGCACTATGGGACCGGGTTAAGTTGACCTAGTCGAGAAAACTTACGCGACTAATAGGAGCGCGGAAATGAAACAGCTAGTAATAGTGACATGTATTGCGTTAACAGCGACCAGTGCCACAGCACAAGTTTTTAATGAAGACGTATCAGAAACCATCGTGTTGGAAGGTGAAATTAACGAAGTTGTGTACGACGCTATATCGCCTGAACCGCTTACGGTCGCAGGACAGCGTTTCCGCGCAACGATTGCAGTGAATCGTTACGCGGCTCTCGAATATGATTTGCCCCAGATTCGTCAATATTTTGATGCAGTCGCAAGTATTGTTTTTGAAGTGTTTGATGCGCAAGGTATGCCAGTGGATTTGCCTATCGAAACGCATTGTGACGATACGGTCTACGCCGACGCGTTCGGCAACCGACTGGCGTACGCGTACCTCAGCGACGGTCAAATTGACTCAGCAAGTTATGCCATCCAGAACACTACCAGGGATAATAGCTTTTTGAGTTGTGGTTTTCGCTTAACAGAGGTGCAACCAACGCTATTTAATGACACGGTTGGCTTTCCAATCCCGCTCGAGGGAGACACGGTGGCAAACTTCCGCTTTCGTGTCGAGAGTGGCTCTATGCCGGTGAATAACCCAACTGGTATTTTTTACGGTGAAGTCGAACAAATTACCGTGAGTGGCTTCGACTCAGACGGAGACGGAATCGCGGATGAACTTGATGCTTGTGGCATTTCGATAACAGCAGAGACGGTTGCATTCGATGGTTGGTACGAGACAGGCGTTACCAATTATGTTGATGAGTCAGGCTGCAGCATCATGGATCTGTATGCGGCATGTGAAGCTGAAGCGGAAGCTCAACCTGCCATACCTGCAGGCCCAGTGTTCTCAGCTTACTCCGGCCCAAGCTACTGTGAAACGCAAGTTGTTTATGGTTTACAGATCGACGGTGTGATTGATTACACCGAAAGTCGTATGCTGCGCAATGCGCTCTACAACTACCACCGTTCAGGCGGCAATGGGCCAAGCTAAGTTTAAGTGAAAGCTCTACTCAAAAAGCCCGCTGTGAACGCGGGCTTTTTTTGTACGAAATTCAACAATCTACTGACACATAAACTATTAATTTGCTGTAGTTGCTGAGTTTTAGCTTGTGTATTTTGAAACGAAGACTAAATTAAATGCAGCGCCTGACCTCATCACTCAGCGCAAACGTTCGCTCCCTGCAAGGAGCGAGGGCTTTAAATTGGAGAACAAAAATGAAAAAAATGAACTATGCGCTGGCGTGTGGGGCGCTCCTGTTGTCCGCCTCTGTGACCGCACAGACCGTGACTCGCGAAGTAGAGATTACTGGCGATATTAACTATTCCTATTACCCAGCCTCAGCGACTTACCGGCTCGTGCTTGAATTAGACGAATCAGTGAGTCCTTCATACCAATCACCGACATCTATTGATTACAATCAGAATGGCTACCTAGTGGCTGCATCCTTGAATATCTATGATGCGCTCGGCGAAGAGGCTGTGATTGTCGGCGGTTTTCGTTTTACCGGCGAAAGCTACAATCACTTGAACTATTATCAAGACGCTAGTAGTGAATCTATTAGTTTCAGCCTGTACAACGGCGTGCAAGGCGATATAGGTGTATATATTCAAGGCACAGAGTTGTTCGAGCTGTTTGCTGCACAGCCAACGTTTACCTCAAGTCCAGAAACCTTATCGTTTTATATGCACTACGTAGCGTTAGATCAGCTCTCGCAAAATTGGATACATGATGATCCTAGCGGCAATGTCCTTAGCATCGGAAACCTGATTACAGATAGTGACGGTGACGGCCTCGCTGACGATGTCGATGCATGTACTTCATCGAACTTAGACGAAACCGTTGCATTTGGTGGCTGGTATGAAACCGGCGTGACGAACTATATGGATGAATCTGGCTGTAGCATCATGGATCACTACGCGGCATGTGAAGCGGAGTCCGAGTCAACTGCTCCTGCAGGTCCGGTATTCTCTTCGTTCGCGGGTCCAAGCTACTGTGAAACCTCAGTCGGCTATAGTTTACAAGGTGAGGGTGTGATTGATTACACCGAAAGTCGTATGCTGCGTAATGCGCTCTACAACTATCACCGTTCTGGTAGTCAACCACGCTGACACTGGTTTTTGATTTCCGTTAAGCCCGCTTCGCGCGGGCTTTTTTATGCGCAACGCGAGTAACTTATTACAAAATACCCACATTCTGTTTGATAAATTTATTAGATTTGTAATCGATACGTTATGGCCTACTCTTAATGAAACTTAAAAAGAGGGTAGTGTTATGAAACAATTCACACAACTGATCGTCGCACTGTTGCTGTTTGCAGTAGTCGGAACGATGCAACCCACAGCTGCTCAATCGATTTACCGCGATACCACCATTCAAGGTGAGCTCACTTATGCAGTGCACCCAGATTTTCCAGAGTTTGTCGGAACCTTGGAGACCCCACTTACATTTACTGTGGTGATCACGGAGGACCTGGCGGCACCGCAGTCTTATGGGAGTCCCGACGGTGGCGAGGCTTACGGTAATGTTACAACCGCTTACGAATTACGTATCTACGACGAGTTGGGTGTTGAAATACTTTATGATCGCGTCGACATACGTGATGCCGATACATCTGTGATCGACACCGTTGCAACCTACCACGACAGTCAAGCGCAAACGGCACTCGAATCTGCGATGTGGGGTATCATCGCCTCAAAAACAGGTACCACCGAATACGCATTGGGGTACAACTTTTATGGCTTCCGCGTGACCCCGTTCGGTGCAACAACCTCTCCGCTTGTCATCGCAATGACACCATTTCCAGAGCTGTTCGACGGCGTCATTGAACACCCGTTCCAAGTGGCAGCCGATCGTTCTAATCAACCGAGCTTCCGCTTCGAAGGTTCGGCAAATTACGTGTCTTACAATGGACCCGCAGTTGATTCCGACGGCGATGGTATTTTCGATTATGCCGATAGTTGTATTGCACCACTGACGAGTACCACCGTGATTTTCCGCGATTGGTATGACTCTGAAGTCATCAACTATGTTGATTCCTCAGGCTGCAGCATCATGGACCGCTATGCTGCGTGTGCGCCGGAACAACAAGAAGCACCCAGCTTCTTCAGTGCTTTCCAGCCACGTTTGAGTGGCCCTAATTACTGTGAAACGCAAGTTTCTTATCAACTTAACAGTGAAGGTCTGATCGATTACATGGAAGCGCGGATGTTGCGTGATGCGTTGTACATGTCCTATCGCAGCCAACCTAATTTATAAACACAGGTGAAATAGGTACGACCATGAAAACCAAATTGAAACTCTATGCCGCCGCGCCTGCGCTAGCGCTCATTGCAAGCACAGCAATGGCAACACCAGCAGAGCCGGTACCAACGCGAACTATCATCATCGAAGCGGTAAGCGAACCCTTTGTGTTCTTTGATAACCATGCGAATGAACCAATGGTTTATCCGATGACAATTACAATTGTCGAAGAACCAAACCCCGCTTTACTCTTCGAGGGCGGACCCAACTATCTTGAGTATTTCCATGCCACTAAAGAGATTAGTATTGAGGTGCGCGATGAATCGGGTGCTGTAATATTCGCGCAAACGCACGCCGACGACGGTTCACTCTGTGAATTCCCAACCGGAGATGCCGAGTTCAATCTCGCCGGCGGCGAGTATGAAAGTGGTTATGACTCTGCTGAATGGCGCACCACTAGCTGTGACGAATTATCGGGTGGTGAGTTTGAAGGCGGAAGTAGTGGCCATTTCGTATACATAGAGAATTATGTCTCCTTTAATGAAGAACAATTGAACGAGGAAATTTCACCTCTAAACAGTATTTTTGAGACTTGGGGGGGCTACCCAACCTTGTTAACCGGGGAACTTGAATACTTTTTGGTGTTCGGTGCCAGTTTTGGCACCATGCGACTCGACGCAACGGAAGTTAAAGCGAGCAATGAAGAACTCATGGATTACTTCACCTTTGCCCGCACCGTCTCGATTAATTACGGTGATTTGGACGCCGATGGTGACGGTCTGCCTGACGGTACGGATGCCTGCCCAGTATCCATCATGGACGAAAGTGTGAGCTTCAACGGATGGCTGGATTCCGGTGTGACCAATTATGTTGACCCTGAGGGATGCTCAGTAATGGACCACTATGCAGCTTGCCCAACACCTGAAGAGTCCTCTTCACCCTTTGGTTTTGGTTCTAGACTCGCAAGTCCAACCTATTGCGAGACCAGCGTCGCCTATGACTTACAACGTGAAGGTGTGATTGATTACCTTGAATCACGCATCTTACGCGATGCGCTGTACATGTCTTATCGCAGCATGCCGCGCTAGTTGCTGCATAAAGTCAGTAAAAAGCCGCTCTTTTGAGCGGCTTTTTTGATCTTGTATTGACAGTTTCCAAACTTGGCTTATGTTCAATAGAATAAAAACATTTACAAAGTAAGGGAACATCATGCGCAAATTCACTCGTCGCGGTCTGCAAGCTGCGGCATTTTCATCTCTATTAACGCTCATGGCTCCACTCTCGGCCGCTGAACAAACGCTCGAGATAAAAGGCGAGTTATTGTATTCGGGTCTTCCTGCCTTGAGCGAGTATCAAGGCCTGCTGTCGCAGCCGCTGCAGTTCACCGCGACCTTAGTAGAGGATGCGAGCCTTGCGGAAACAATAGAGAGTTTTGGTACCGGGCTCGAATATGCAAATGCCATTCGTAGTATCCGCATGCAGATTCATGCGCCATCTGGCGAGCTTGTCTATGATCGCGCAGTTAACTTTGATGCTGAAATCGCTACAGCTGAGCTGTTCTCCATCTTTCTGGATGGTGAAGTCGTCGGCGAATTAGGTTTCCCGGAAGGTTCCAATTTATGGAGCATCGCGAATTTCGGTGAGTTCGAGTACGTTCGGCGCGGCGTCAATTTAGGGTTCGATGTTTTTGCCTATGGCGTGGGGGCGAGCGGTGATGTATCCAGTGGTCTAGCGTCGCTTTTTGATGCCAGCGAAGGCTATCCAACGATAACCACGGGTAACTACAGTATTCCGTTTATCTATTTTGATGAATTTGAAGACTTTGTGGCTGACGTTGATAGTTTTGGTGCCGTACAAGGGTTTACCACCAGCGTACGCTATTTGAGTGACGATGCCGACAATGATGGCGTCGGCGATGATGCCGATAGTTGTCCTGCATCAGATACCCGCGACACCGTCGTCTTCGACTGGAACGATTCCGGTATCACCAACTACAGTTTTGCCGACGGCTGCACGTTAAGCGACAAATTTGCTGCCTGTAATACCGCAGCAAACTGTACGATGAAGCTACTAAACGCGCTACAGAAAGACGGTGATTTAACCATCGAAGAAGCCACCACGCTGCGCAATGCGTCGCAAGTTGGCTATCACTCACGCCGTCCACAATAAGCGGTTTACCCAGGTTCGGGCGCGGTTTTCCGCGCTCGAACAGCCTGTCCGACCAGTTGTTACAATTTTCCTCATCAAGCACTTGCATATTTGTAACTCATCGGACATGATTGAGCCTATAACATCCTAATAGGATTAGGTGGCTAACATGAAAAGAAGAACAACTATGTTAAAAAAATTACCTCTCGCGACAGCTGTGGCGCTAGCCTTCGCCGGATCTGCTGGGGCACATGCTGCAGAATTTGATGTAGGCGATTTCCGCGTTAAGTTTGATTCTATTATTTCGTATGGTGCTGCATGGCGTCTGGAAGATCCAGATCTACGTGTGCTGCATCCAGGTAACGCTGCCGGCGGTATGGGGCAATCAGGCGTAGCTGACGACGGTAACCTGAACTATGACAAAGGCGATATGGTGTCATCGGTTATCAAGGGCGTACACGACCTCAGCGTTGATGCTGGCGACTATGGTGCCTTCGTTCGTTTCAAATATTGGTACGACGATGTCATCAAGAACCAAGAAGTTGCACATGGTCATACGGCTACCAACTACACGCCAGACGTTACCCTTTATAACGATGGTTTAGATGATTTCTCAACGGGTTCGGGTTTTGAACTGCTTGACGCTTTCGTCTATGGCTACTTTGACTTGGGCGATATGCCAGTCAACGTGCGCCTAGGTCGCCAGGTATTGAGTTGGGGTGAAAGTACTTTCATCTTTAACGGCGTCAACGCGGTTAACCCGATCGACGTTAACGCAATCCGCCGTCCTGGTGTAGAAATCAAAGAAGCGCTGCTGCCAGTTGGTATGTTGAACGTCAACCTAGGTTTGACCGACGCCACCAGCTTGGATTTGTTCTATCAGTACGAGTGGGACAACACTAAGCTTGATGGTTGCGGTACCTTCTTCTCGACGATCGACATTTTAGGCGGTCCAGGCTGTAACAAAGTTACATTGAACCCACAGTTGGTCCCGGGCGATCCTTCAAGTAATTTGAGCGATGCGGAATCGGTTCAGTTCGGTACTTACTTAGATCGTGCACCTAACATTGAGCCAGACGATGGCGGTCAATATGGTTTTGCGCTACGTAACTACAACATGGATCTCGACGTAGAGTTCGGTCTCTACTACATGAACATCCATAACCAGACGCCAATTATTTCGGCGTACAACTGGAAAGAACAACCAGCCCCTAACTTGAGCCATCCAGACGGTATTCCAATTGCTGGCCCTGACTATGTATTGCAGTACCCAGAAGATACTGAAATCATGGGTGCGAGCTTCAGTACTAACTTCGGCTTGTGGTCAGTCGGTGGTGAATATAGCTTCCGTCCTGATTCTCCAGTGCAAATCAATACCACTGAAATCCTTACAGCAGGTCTACGTGCCGGCGTTCCGAGTACCTTTGGTGACCGCATTCGTGTAGATGGCGAAGGTAACTTCACCAACTTAGGCGAATTGCAAGCAGGTTACGATGAACTTGATGTCAGCCAGTTCCAGTTAACCGGTATTCGTTTCCTTGACAACGTGTTGGGCGCGAGTCGTTTGACCTTTATCGGTGAAGTAGCGATGAACAAAGTGCACTCGCTGCCAGGCCTTGATGAGCAACGGTATGGCCGTAACCCAGTTTATGGTAAGTGCTTAACCGTTGCCGACCAACGCATGCTAGGGAATCCAAACCCAGCAGCCGACATCAACTGTGAAGGCTTCGTAACTGCATCTTCATGGGGCTATCGCGCACGTTTTGTAGCAGACTACAACAACGTGTTTGCTGGTTGGAACATGACGCCAACATTGGCTATTGGTCATGATGTCAAAGGCTATTCGCCGAACAGCAACTTTATCGAAGGTCGTAAGACGGTCGGTTTAAGTGTTGATTTCAGCTACTTGTCAGCCTATAAAATCGGCGTTGGTTACAACATCAATACCGGTGGCGATTATGAGCCAGCATCTGACCGCGACTTCGCTGCGATTAGCTTCAGCTATAGCTTCTAAGTCACACCGAGTTCTAACAAAAACCCGCTTCGGCGGGTTTTTTTATGCGTTTCATCGAACAGCTCTTGCAGAAACTAGTGCGACCATCGTAACGTCAATGACAACGTTCAAGGGGGCAATATGAAAAAACTTATCGCTTTAACGCTTGCGGGTATGGCTTTGCCAGCTCTTGCTAGCGATACCAATTTATTCCAACCGGAAGATGTGTTCCAGCTAGAATACGCCAGTGCGCCGGCGATTCATCCTGAAGGTGGTTACACGGTCTTTATCCGTAACTATATGGACATCATGACCGACCGTAAATACGGCACTCTGTGGCGCGCCGATAACAAAGGCGAATTGCGGCCGTTGCTAGGTGGCGACGCCAACGATCATTCGCAAGTGTGGTCACCAGATGGCAGCAAACTAGCGTTCGTTTCGAACCGCAGCGGTAGCAATCAAATTCACTTGTACTGGACCGATACCAAAGATCACGCGCCAGTGACGCGCCTCACCGGCTCACCCAGCAACCTGAGTTGGTCGCCTGATGGCAAGTGGATTGCGTTTACCATGTTCACGCCAAAACCAAGTAAGGCACCGGTCAGTTTGCCCGCAGCACCTGAAGGCGCAAAATGGGCCGAGGCTCCTAAGTACATCGACAAAGACAATTATCGCTTCGATGGCGCTGGCTACCTGAAAGACGGCTACACCCAAATCTATGTAATGCCAGCAAATGGCGGTACGCCACGTCAAATTACCACTGGTGAATACAATCACGGCGGCGGGCTCACTTGGACTGGTGATAGCGCATCGATCATCTTCTCAGCTAACTTGCGCGATGACGCGTTTAATCAGCCGCAAAACTCCGAGCTCTATAGCGTGGCTGTTGCCGACGGCGAAATAACCCAACTGATCGATCGTGTCGGCCCAGACACTGCACCGACAGTGAGCCCAGACGGTAAGAAGCTCGCTTGGCTTGGTTATGATGATGAGAAAATGAGCCATCAGCTGACCAAACTATATGTAATGGATCTCGATGGCGAGGAACCACGTGTGCTCACCAACGAGCTCGATTACAGCGTCAGTGACGTGCAGTGGGCCGATGATAGTCGCGGTCTGTACTTTTCGTACGACCGTCATGGTAAAGGCCACATCGTTTATCAAAATCTAAACGGTAAACGCTCGGAGCTGACCGACGAAATGGGTGGCCTGAGTTACGGACGTCCGTACAGTGGTGGCGACTTTGACGTGGTCGGTAACGGCCAACTGGTCTACACCTTAGCCCACCCGCAACGTCCAGCTGACTTGGTGCTGCGTAATGGTAATATGAAGCGTCAATTAACCCGTCTCAACGACGACTTATTTGCGCATAAACAACTCGGCAAAGTCGAAGAGATTTGGTATGCGTCAAAACATGGTGATTACGATATCCAAGGTTGGATCCTTTACCCACCGAACTTCGATCCAACGCAGAAGTATCCACTGATTCTCGAGATTCATGGAGGTCCTCATACCGCTTATGCCAACACTTTCTCGGCTGAACTACAGTTGATGGCTGCTGCCGGTAATGTGGTGCTCTACACCAACCCACGCGGTAGTACTAGCTATGGCGAAGCGTTCGCACAAGAAATTCATCACAATTACCCGAGTCAGGATTACGATGACTTGATGGATGGGGTCGATGCGGTAATCGAAAAAGGCTTTATTGACGAAGAGCGTCTGTATGTCACCGGTGGTAGTGGTGGTGGTGTACTGACCGCGTGGATTGTCGGTCACACTGATCGATTCCGCGCAGCTGTCGTGGCGAAGCCGGTCATCAATTGGTACAGCTTCGTACTCACCGCTGATTTCTACAACTACTTCACCCAATACTGGTTCCCTGGTTTACCTTGGGAGAACTTGGAGCATTACATGAAGTATTCACCCATCAGCTACGTCGGCAATGTAACCACACCGACGATGTTGCTGACCGGTGAAGCGGATTACCGGACGCCTATTTCTGAGTCCGAGCAGTATTATCAAGCGCTGAAATTAGCTGGCGTTGAGACTGCCATGGTACGCGTACCTAATGCGCCGCATGGCATCTACAGCCGTCCGTCGAACCTCATTGGCAAGGTCGCTTACATCTTGCATTGGTTTGAGAAGTACGGGGAAAAAGCGCAATAGCGCCTGCTATTGCTGACGTTGCGGGCCAGCCTTATGGTTGGCTCGCACACTATCGAAATACAATTTAATTTGATGTTTCAAGCGTTGCAACGGACGTTTCTGTTGCGCACGACGGTCACCAATCGCAAAAATATCGCTCTCATGCTCGTGACTGTTGTCGACCGTGTAGGGCAGCAAACCACGCACGTTGAGTCCTAATTCATCTTGCCACTGCAAATCAACATCCACCGGCCGATAAAACGGTGGCCGCTTTGCCAATAATTTTTGCGCACCAGCTGCACTGACAACGTGACCACAAGCACCCATTGGCGGCTTACGGTAACGCACATAGCCAAAGGAACCAATATCACCCAGTTGAATGGCTTTTTGTTTCTTATAGGGCGCTGCAATCTTGATGAGATCCCACGCGTCGTCTAGTTTGGCAAGGGTCTGTGGTAAAAAACGGAAGCTATCGGCGAGGACCACATCGTCCTCTAAAATAATCGCGTAATCGAGCTGTTGGTCGAGCACTGCTTGCCAGGCTTTGAGGTGGGATAAATAGCAACCGATTTCACCACGCGTGAGCTCGTAGTGATAATGGGTCTGCGCGCGTTTACGGTCGAAGACTTCGGCAATGTCAGCCTCACTAAGCAGCGCACCATCGACGCCTTCAATGCGCTGAAAGGGCAAACCAATCGCATTCAAGCTATGTGAAATGGTACGCCAGCGATGTGCCGAACGCGGTAAATTAATGACAAAAATAGCCCATTTAGCAGCTTGGCCCATGTCGCCCTCCCTCTAATGCATACAACAACGTGAGGCGTCATTATACGACTGCAACGTCAGGGAGAATAGGCCTTTGCACTACTTTTTCATTGTTTAGGTGGAACTTTTTTGACTGCACGTTTACGCCGATAAGCCATCTCATAAAGCTTGGCTTCGGTCAGGAAAAAATGAAACGCATCGATGTTGGCTTTAATAAAGCCGCGCCAACCTGACCAAATCATCTGTCGGCCGAGATAGAACTTTAGAAACATCAGTGGGAAAATCAATAACAACCGCGGCAAACTACATGGACGGCCCTGCTGCTCGCGCTGCTCAGCTTTGAGCAATGAATAGGTGTTGAGCTTGTCCATGTAGCCATGCGCGCTGTCATAGCCGTAATGCTTCAAATAAATCGGCAAATAGGCGAGCGGGGGCTCCACCTCAATGTGTTCATGCACGAGCACGTCGGTGTTCATGTGGCATTTGTCTTTGCGGTAGACCCGGCGGTATTTGTGGTGCCGTGCTTTGCGCAAACTATGGCCCATGAAGATATCATCATGGTGGATCCAAATGCCGTTCACATCGCCTACCGCAATGCGTTCACGGATCATTTGCAAGCCACCCGCAGGCAACACTTCATCGCCATCCAGATTCAAAATCCAGTTATGGGTGCATTGCTTGATGCCAAACTCTTTTTGCTTGGCGTAGCCCGGCCAGTCATTGTGGACAATCCGTGCACCATGCCGTTTAGCGATCTCTAAGGTTTCATCAGTAGAACCTGAGTCTATGATGACAATCTCCTCGACGCCGCGCACACTCTCGAGCACTTCGTCGAGATGCGCTGCTTCATTTAACGTGATCACGAACACACTCATTGGCGGAAAGTGGCTTTTTGCTGACATGGCGAGCCTCAGGTTGCTAACATAAGTAGCCTCATGATAACGCAAAATACGCTTAAATAGAGAATAGGGGAGCAGCAAGTGACCAAAAAAACTTGGACGGATTTACTCGCCGACGAGAAGCAGCAACCGTATTTTCAAGAGTTACTGGCGCGGGTGCAGCACGAACGCGAGCAAGGCAAAGCGATTTACCCGCCACGAGAACACGTCTTCCAAGCCTTTAAACTGACCCCATTAAACACTTTGAAGGTCGTCATCTTAGGCCAAGACCCGTACCACGGCCCCGGCCAAGCGCATGGCTTATGCTTTTCGGTACCGCCGGGCGTGCCTGCACCACCGTCGTTGAAGAATATCTTCAAAGCCCTGCAGCACGATTTTCCCGACTATCAGCCGCCACAACACGGCGATTTGACAACGTGGGCCGAACAAGGCGTGTTGTTGCTGAATACGGTGCTGACAGTTGAACAAGGTCAAGCCGGGTCGCATGCGAAATGGGGCTGGGAACGCTTTACGGATCACGTGATAGCGCAAATCAACGCGCATTGCGAAGGGATTGTTTTTCTGCTCTGGGGAGCGCACGCGCAAAAGAAAGGGGCACTGATCGACCGGCAACGGCATCATGTGCTCACGGCAGTGCATCCGTCGCCATTATCAGCCCACCGCGGGTTTTTGACCTGCGGCCACTTCAAACGCACCAACGAGCTGCTAGCGCAGCAGGCAAAGCCACCGATCAGCTATTAGCTACTCGTTAGTCGTTACTCGTTAATCGTTAGGGGGAGATTTCCGCTCGTTCTTCTCTAAAGTCGACATAGAAGAAACAACACACAGAGCTTCATCCGCAAAAACAGATGCGCTCGACCTTAACGAGTAACGAGTAACGAATAACGGTCTTTTAGAAATCGAGTTCGTCGAGTTCGAGATCGTCTTCGCAGCCCATCGCCGCTAATTCATCTCGCAACCGATATTTCTCTTTTAGCGCTTCAATTTCCCGCCACTTACGCTTGCTCGCGCGTGACTTGTTCTGTTTTGCTTCAACACCGTTTAGCTCTTCTGAATGATCCATGGGATCCTCCTAGCTTATAGTTCTTATTTTAGGCATAGCGCAACAGATAAATAACACTTGCTGAATAAAAACACAAGTGCTGGTCGCTACTCGTTAATCGTTAGTCGTTAATCGTTAGGGTGAGGTGGCCGCACATTTCTTTATAGTGTCGATATAGAGGAAAGAGTATGCGAAGTTACATCCGCAAAAACAAAAGCGCTCGACCTTCACGATAAACGAATAACGACTAACGACTAACGGGTTTTGCTTTTCACGAGCGTAGCGAGTATAATCCGCGGCCACAAAATCGTTCTTTCACAGCACAGGTAAATTGGTATGCATCCCATGTTAAACATCGCGGTGCGCGCTGCGCGTGCGGCCGGTAAAATTTTAACGAAGAACTTCGGCGTCGAAGCTGATTTTAAAGTTCAGGCGAAAAGCCAGAACGACTTTGTCAGTGATATCGACAAAGCTGCAGAGCAAGCAATCGTAAACACGATTCTGAAAACCTTCCCAGATCACAGCATTTTGGCGGAAGAGGCTGGCAGCATCGAAGGCAAAACACCAGAGCATCAGTGGATTATTGACCCACTTGATGGCACCACCAATTACCTGCGCGGTATCCCTCATTTCGCCATCTCTATTGCTTACCTTCACAAAGGTACGGTGCAGGCTGCGGTCGTTTACGATCCGCTGCGCGAAGAGCTGTTTTCAGCAAGCAAAGGCACCGGTGCCCAGTTAAATGGTAAACGCTTACGCGTTGGCGCTAAACGCGACCTCAATGGTGCGTTATTAGCTACCGGTTTCCCGTTCAAACGTAAAGACCTGACGAAAGAATACCAAGCGATTTTTGGCGCACTCTTCGAGCACACTGCGGACATGCGTCGTTGTGGTTCAGCCGCGCTTGACTTAGCTTACGTGGCAGCCGGTCGCATTGATGCGTTCTGGGAATTTAGTCTGGAGAAGTGGGACATCGCCGCAGGCAGCTTGATTGTCCGTGAAGCGGGCGGTTTGATGACTGATTTCGCGGGTGGTCATGACTTTATGCAAAGCGGTCACACCGTTGCTGGTAGCCCGAAAGTTGTACAACACTTGTTGACCAAAGCACGTCCCCACTTACCTGAAAGTATGAAGTAATCACTATGCTCGACAATATTCGCATCGTCCTCGTCAACACCTCGCACACCGGCAATATTGGCTCGGTGGCGCGAGCTATGAAAACCATGGGGTTGTCGCAGCTAACTTTGGTGGATCCTGTGCAAGCTCCCGACAGCCATGCTTCGGCGTTGGCTGCGGGTGCCACCGACGTGTTGCATCATGCCAATATTGTCAGCACTTTGAGCGAAGCCATTAGCGATTGCGGCATGGTCATTGGTACCAGTGCCCGCAATCGTACCTTAGACTGGCCGTTACTCGGGCCCCGCGAAGCTGCCAGTCAGCTACTCGCTGAAAGTGCACATTACCAAGTTGCCTTGGTATTTGGGCGCGAAAGTAGCGGCTTGACCAATGATGAGCTGCAGCAGTGCACACATCACGTGCACATCCCTTCCAATCCGGATTACAGCTCGCTGAATCTAGCCATGGCGGTGCAAACTCTCGCCTATGAGCTACGCATGCAATGGCTGGAAGCCAATGAGCAGCCTGTTGCAGCCGAAAGTGAGTATCCACTTACTGAAGACCTAGAACGTTTTTACGTACACCTCGAGCAAACGCTCACCGACACCGGTTTTATCATTCAGAATCACCCAGGCCAGGTGATGGCGAAGCTGCGTCGACTGTTTACCCGAGCGCGCCCGGAAGTGAATGAGCTCAATATTCTGCGCGGCATCCTCGCCTCGATCGACAAACAAACCCGTTAATGGTTATTCGTTAATCGTTAGGGTGAGGTTTTATCAGGCCCCCAACGAATAACGAATAACGAATAACGAATAACGAATAACGGTCCTTCATAATACTTGACTAAAATAGTCGGGAATGCGAAAATTACGGCACAAACATAGAGGAGACAAAGCAATGCGCTTAACCTCAAAAGGCCGATATGCAGTTACCGCAATGCTTGACGTTGCGTTACACACAGAACATGGACCTGTGCCGTTAGCTGATATTTCAGAACGGCAGGGGATTTCGCTTAGTTATCTTGAACAATTATTTGCGCGTTTACGTAAGCATGGCTTGGTAAGCAGTGTGCGTGGACCTGGCGGCGGTTATCTACTGGGTTACACACCGCAGGAAATTTCCATTAGCGCTGTGATTCAAGCAGTCGATGAAACCATTGACGCGACCAAATGTGGTGGTAAAGGCGGTTGCCAAGGTGGAAGTCGTTGTTTAACGCACAACCTGTGGTCAAGCCTGAGTGACCGTATTGAAGATTTCTTAGCCGGTATTAGTTTGGCGGAATTAGTGAAGCAACGCGACATTACTGAAGTTGCGCAACGCCAGAATGCCAAGATCGCGGAACAGAAGAAACGCGAGCAACAAATTGCACTGAATTGTCAGTTATAAGCTGTCTGACACTAAGGAGTAGCACCGAATGAAACTTCCGATTTATTTTGATTATGCAGCGACCACTCCGGTCGACCCTCGCGTCGCCGAGAAAATGATGCAGTTTTTAACACCAGACGGTCAGTTTGGTAACCCGGCATCGCGTTCGCACCGTTTCGGTTGGCAGGCTGAAGAAGCGATCGACATCGCTCGCAACCAGATTGCTGAACTGATTAACGCAGACCCACGTGAAATCGTTTTTACTTCGGGTGCAACGGAGTCAGATAACCTTGCAATTAAAGGTGCGGCTGAGTTTTACCAGAAAAAAGGTAAGCACATCATTACGGTGAAGACCGAACACAAAGCGGTACTCGACACCTGCCGTCAACTTGAGCGTGAAGGCTTTGAAGTGACCTACTTAGATGTAGAGTCAGACGGCTTGATCGATATCGAGAAGTTTAAGGCAGCGTTGCGTGAAGACACTGTGGTGGTCAGCGTGATGCACGTCAATAACGAAATTGGTGTGATTCAAGACATTGAAACCATCGGTAACTTGTGCCGTGCCAACAAAACCGTATTCCATGTGGACGCGGCGCAGAGCGCTGGCAAAGTCGACATCGATTTGCAGACCCTGCCGGTTGATTTGATGAGTTTCTCAGGTCACAAAATGTATGGTCCGAAAGGCATCGGTGCCTTGTATGTGCGTCGTCGCCCGCGTATCCGTTTGAATGCGCAGATGCATGGTGGCGGTCATGAGCGCGGCATGCGCTCAGGTACTTTGCCGACGCATCAAATCGTTGGCATGGGTGAAGCTGCGCGTATCGCGAAAGAAGAGATGGCAGCAGAACGCGAGCGGTTCTTCGCCCTCCGTGAGCGCTTGTGGAACGGCGTAAAAGATATCGAAGAGGTGTACATCAACGGCAACATGGAACATAGCGTGCCGCACATCTTCAACATCAGCTTTAACTTCGTTGAAGGTGAAAGCTTGATCATGGCATTGAAAGACCTTGCGGTATCTTCAGGTTCAGCCTGTACATCGGCCAGTCTTGAGCCGTCGTATGTGTTGCGTGCGTTAGGTCGCAACGATGAATTGGCACACAGCTCGATTCGCTTTAGCTTCGGCCGTTTTACTACTGAAGCAGAAATCGACCACGCAATTGAACAGATTCAGAAATCCATTGGTCGCCTGCGCGACATGTCACCCCTTTGGGAAATGTACAAAGATGGCGTTGATTTAGAAAGCGTCGCCTGGGTGGCTCACTAAGAGAGGTAAAGTGGTATGGCATACAGCAACAAAGTAATCGACCATTATGAAAATCCACGTAACGTGGGCTCGTTTGAAAAAGACGACCCAAGCGTTGTAACCGGTATGGTTGGCGCCCCTGCATGTGGCGACGTGATGAAGTTACAGTTGAAAATCAACGATCAAGGCATTATTGAAGATGCCAAGTTCAAAACTTATGGCTGTGGTTCAGCGATTGCATCAAGCTCATTGGTAACAGAATGGGTGAAAGGTAAGTCAATCGATGAAGCGGCACAGTTGAAGAACACTCAGATCGCTGAAGAGCTAGCATTACCACCAGTGAAGATTCACTGTTCGATCTTGGCGGAAGACGCAATTAAAGCTGCGTTGGAAGATTACAAGAAGAAGCACGCTAGCTAAATTTTAGCTGTTACTAGTGAACGAATGAGGCAGGAATGGCAATCACCATGACTGAAGCGGCTGCGCAACGTGCGCGGTCGTTCTTAGAACAACGTGGTAAAGGCGAGGGCATTCGGTTGGGCGTTAAAACCACCGGTTGCTCGGGTCTTGCTTACGTGATGGAATTCGTCGATCAAGTCGATGACACCGATACTGTGTTCGAAGAAAAGGGCGTGAAAATCATCATTGACGGTAAAAGCATGGTTTATCTTGACGGTACCGAGCTAGATTACGTCAAAGAGGGTTTGAACGAAGGCTTCGAGTTTAACAACCCGAACGCCAAAGGCGAGTGTGGTTGCGGCGAGAGCTTTAACGTCTAACTATGAACCACTATGAGCTTTTTGATTTGCCAGTTGGCTATGCGGTCGACTTGGCGGATTTGCAACAGCGTTATCGCAAGCTGCAACAAACCATGCACCCCGATCGCTTCGCTGCTGGCAGCGAGCGCGATAAACTACGCGCGGTGCAGCTGACCTCGCAACTTAACGATGCTTATCATACCCTGCGCGACCCTTTGGCCCGCGCAGAGTATCTATTGTCATTGCGCGGTGTAGAGCTGCGGCACGAGCAGCAAACGTTGCAAGATCCTGAGTTTTTGATGGCACAAATGGAATGGCGCGAGCGTTTAGCTGAGCTCGACGCGAGTGATTTGTCGGCATTAGATGCGGCGGGCGCTGATTTACAGCGTGAGCAGGCTGCGTTGCAAGCCGAGCTGGAACAGGCTTTGAACGCTTCTGAAGATGAGGTTGCCGCCGACACCATCCGCAAACTCAAATTTATGCGCAAGCTTGGCCGCGAACTCGAAGCTCTAGAAGAGCTGTAGCCCGAATCACGAATCACGAATCACGAATAACGAGGTTTCAATGGCACTTTTGCAAATTGCAGAACCTGGACAAAGTACCGCACCGCATCAACATCGATTGGCTGCAGGTATCGACTTAGGTACCACCAACTCACTGGTCGCTACCGTACGTAGTGGCGAAGCCAACGTTTTGAAAGACGCAGAAGACCGCGCCATTTTGCCATCAGTGGTTTACTACGGTGCCGATGAAATATGCACCGGCTATGAAGCACTCGCAAAACACAGCGACGCTAGCATCGCTACTGAAGACACCATAGTTTCAGTGAAACGTTTTATCGGTCGTACCATTGCCGATGTCGAGCGCAACTTTTCAAACCTGCCATACCGCATGAGCGAAACCGAGAATGGCGTTCCGGTTTTTCATACTTCTGCGGGCGCACGCAATGCGGTCGAAGTGTCTGCCGACATCCTGCGGACGCTGGCGGCACGCGCCGAAGCCTCTTTGGGCGGCGAACTGACTGGCGTGGTGATTACCGTGCCAGCTTACTTCGACGATGCGCAACGGCAAAGCACCAAAGATGCAGCGCAACTGGCTGGGTTAAAAGTTCTACGGTTATTAAACGAACCGACCGCAGCAGCGGTTGCCTACGGCCTAGATTCCGGTCGTGAAGGGCTGATTGCCGTTTACGATTTAGGCGGTGGCACTTTTGATATTTCAATTTTGCGGCTGCAAGGTGGCGTGTTTGAAGTGTTGGCGACCGGCGGCGACAGCGCCCTTGGCGGCGATGATTTTGACCAGCTCATCGTGGCACATTTGAAACAAGTCTGGGGGCTTGCTGACGCCGTACCTGCGCGCCTCGAACGCTCATTGATCAACGCCGCGAAACAAGCCAAAGAATCCCTCACCTCCGCTGATGAGGTCGAAGTACGCGTAGCCCTTAGTTCTACTACGGAGCAACAAGCATCCAACGCCGATGTCGGCACTGAAACCCTCACCACCACCTTAACGCGCGCGCAACTCGACGAGCTTATCGAACCATTAGTACGCCGCACCATTTTGAGCTGCCGCCGGGTACTAAAAGATGCCGGTGTCGATGCTTCAGAAATTTTAGACGTGGTCATGGTCGGTGGTTCGACTCGCGTACCACGTGTACGCTCAGCTGTTGGCGAATTCTTCGGTCGTGAGCCGTTGACCTCTATCGACCCTGACCAAGTGGTCGCGATTGGCGCCGCCGTGCAAGCTGATATCCTAGCGGGCAATAAGCCAGACTCAGACATGCTATTGCTCGACGTGATTCCATTGTCACTCGGCCTAGAAACCATGGGCGGCTTGGTAGAAAAAGTCATTCCGCGCAACACCACGATTCCGGTGGCACGAGCGCAAGAATTTACCACCTTCAAAGACGGCCAAACCGCGATGATGATCCACGTGGTGCAAGGCGAGCGTGAGCTCGTTGACGACTGCCGTTCATTGGCGCGCTTCGTGCTGACTGATATTCCGCCGCTGGCTGCTGGTGCGGCCCACATTCGTGTGACCTTCCAAGTAGATGCCGACGGACTGTTGAGCGTAACCGCGATGGAAAAATCCAGTGGCGTCAGTGCCTCGATTCAAGTAAAACCTTCTTATGGCTTGAACGACGAAGATATTTCGCAAATGATCACCTCGTCAATGACCAACGCCAAAGAAGATATGGCCGCACGCATGCTGCGCGAACAGCAAGTTGAAGCCGATCGTGTGCTCGAGGCGTTGAGCAGTGCCTTGGCAGCCGATGCCGACTTGCTTGATAGTGATGAACGTGAACGCTTAGACAAGGCGATGGCAGCCTTGCGCGAAGCTCGCGCAGGCACAGAAACCGCCGCCATCGAAAAAGCTATTGAAGCTGTCGATAAAGCTAGCGAAGACTTCGCCGCGCGCCGTATGGATGCCGGTATTCGTAAAGCCTTATCAGGCAGTAACGTCAACGAATTGTAACGGGGATACCAATGCCACAAATCGTTTTTTTACCGCATGAAGAACTGTGCCCTGAGGGCGCCGCCGTTGAAGCCAATGACGGCGAAACCGTACTTGATGTCGCCCTCCGTAATGGGATTGGCATTGAACACGCCTGCGAGAAAGTCTGCGCCTGCACCACGTGTCACGTCTACGTACGTGAAGGTTACGACTCACTCGCCGAAATCAATGACAACGAAGACGACATGCTCGACAAAGCTTGGGGCCTCGACCCGGACTCACGCCTAAGCTGCCAAGCGCGCGTCAACGGCGAAGACCTGGTCATCGAGATCCCCAAGTACACCATTAACATGGTCAAAGAAAACCACTAAGAAGGGCAGCCCTTCTTCCGGCAACTTATACCAGTTTCGATATCAAAGGAGGGGCAGCCCTCGCCGTCGCGATGAGCTAGAGAGGGTAGCTCCACGTCAGGTTGAAGAAGTCTAACCCATCGTTGGGTCGCGAGAGATCAGCTTGAGAATAGTGAGTATAGCCTAGGGTTAAACGTGCTTTTGAATTAGGCGAGTATTGCCAACTAAGTGCGAGACGATCTTCGAATTGAAAATGAATCGATAATTTACGATCGCCCAGAGTGGTACTGTCTAGCGCGCTTACCCCAATGCCCGCTTCAAGATACAGCGGTCGCTCAGCACCCGTGAGGTGCCATTGAAAAACCGGACTTAGGGTTAATGCGGTTAGCTTATCATCAGCATTATTCGAATCGCGCCAAACGTTAACAGCCCCCTCAAAATAGAGCTTTGGACTGCCAATCCAATCGAGTAATTCGGGTGATAGTAACTGTTCGCTCGCGTCTATCGAACGTAGACCAAGCCGAGCGCCAAATAATTGGTCGCTCGAATAGGCTCCACCTATCTGTACTTCTTCAATGAAATCTGCTGCATCGGCAGACAAACTTGTAGTTAAACTCAAAAACAACGTAGGGACAATGAGTTTTTTATTCAACATGATTCCTCGTATGGGTGCGCTGTGCGAAAACCGACATTTTACATACATTCATGTCTGTATGTAAGTTCAGAAAGTCGAACACTCCAATAGAAAAAATCGAAGCAAGCTGCACCTATATCGATAACGATATAAAGAAAGGGCTGCCCTTTCTGCTAGGGGGTGGATGGCGAAGGAGGGCTGCCCCTCCTAGGGAGCAGCATCTAGATCATTCAAGCTTTTCAGCGAATGTGCGTTTAAATTTCGCCAGTTTGGGACTGACAACCGCCTGGCAGTAGGCGTTTTGCGGGTTACGTACGACGTAATTCTCGTGATAGTCCTCGGCCGGCCAAAACTTCTCCAAAGCCACGACTTCGGTCACAATTTCATCTTCCCAGGTACCTTCGGCACGCATTTCGGCAATAATCTTTTCCGCCTCCTCACGCTGCTCATCGGTTTGATAGAAAATTGATGAGCGATATTGCGTGCCTACGTCGTTGCCTTGACGATTCAACTGTGTCGGGTCATGCAGTGCAAAAAAGATCTCCAGAATCTCACGAACACTCAACGCGGTCGGCTCAAACGTAACCTGAACCACCTCTGCATGCCCAGTGTTACCAGTACATACTTCTTCGTAAGTAGGATTGGCTTTATCTCCACCCGCGTAACCCGACTGTGCTTTCAGCACGCCGCGAACTTGTTTGAAGGCACCTTCGATGCACCAAAAGCACCCACCACCTAAGGTAATTTGCTGTGTCATATACCGCTCCCAATAGACGTTTAGACATCTATACCATGTTCAGCACAATCTTAAAAGTCCTTACGAAAAATTCTCTAGGGGCAGAGCTGCCCTTTTTAGGGGGTGTTTGCGCGGTGGTGGTGGCGTGCGGGTTGTTGAACATGTATAATCCGCGCGACTTTAAATTAGCTAGCCTATATCGATTGGAGACACATCATGGCTTTAGAACGTACTTTATCAATCATCAAACCTGACGCTGTTGCAAAGAACGTGATCGGCGGTATCTACAACCGTTTTGAAACTGCGGGTTTGCGCATTGTTGCGGCAAAAATGATGCACTTAAGCAAAGAGCAAGCGGAAGGTTTCTACGCTGAGCACAGCGAGCGTCCTTTCTTCGGCGCTTTGGTTGAGTTCATGACTTCGGGTCCAATCGTGGTAAGCGTATTGGAAGGTGAAGATGCAGTGAAGCGCCACCGCGAAATCATGGGTGCGACTAACCCATCAGAAGCATTGGCAGGAACACTACGTGCTGACTATGCTGTATCTATCGACGAAAACGCGGTACACGGTTCAGACGCAGTTGAATCTGCAGCACGTGAAATTGCTTATTTCTTCACTGACGAAGAAGTTTGCGCCCGCACTCGCTAAAAAAAGCGAAGAGCGTAGTTCGAACGCTACGCTGTTCGTCCGCTTCGCTGTTCGTCCGCACTGCGTGCTGTTGGTAAATTCCAAACAGCGAACGCAGTGAGCGCACGAACAGTGAGGCATCGCCGAACGCACGAATCACGAATAACGAATCACGGATCTTATGAACGCAGTAGACAAAAAAGTTAATCTTCTCGACTTGAATCGCCAAGGCTTGCGCGAGTTCTTCCAAGAACTGGGCGAGAAGCCATTCCGTGCCGACCAAGTAATGAAGTGGCTTTATCACTACTGTATTGACGACTTTGATGAGATGACCAATCTCAACAAGCCGCTCAGAGAAAAGCTTAAACAAGTGGCTGAAATTCGTGCACCAGAAGTTCGCGTGCAACAGCAATCGTCGGACGGCACGATCAAATTTGCGATGACTTTATTCGACGGTCAAGACGTCGAAACGGTGTGGATCCCAGAAGCGGACCGTGCCACCTTATGCGTAAGTTCGCAGGTAGGTTGTGCACTTGAGTGCACTTTCTGCTCGACTGCGCAGCAGGGTTTTAACCGTAACCTACGTGTTGCGGAAATCATTGGCCAAGTATGGCGAGTGAATAAAATTCTTGGTGCCTTTGGTAATACCGGCATCAAGGCTGTGACCAACGTGGTGATGATGGGCATGGGTGAACCCTTGCTGAACCTCAACAATGTAGTGCCAGCAATGGAATTGATGCTCGACGATAACGCCTTTGGTTTGAGTAAACGTCGTGTCACCTTGAGTACTTCAGGTGTGGTGCCAGCGCTTTACAAGCTGAAAGAGCAAATTGACGTCGCCCTTGCCATCAGCTTGCACGCGCCGAATAACGAATTACGTGACGAAATTGTGCCGATTAATAAAAAGTACAATATCGCCGAATTCCTTGAAGCAAGTCGCCACTACATTGAAGGCTCAAAAGCCAATAAGAGCATTACCATTGAGTACGTAATGCTTGATCACGTCAACGATTCGACGGACCAAGCACACGAGCTAGCCGAAACACTCAAAGGTACGCCGTGTAAAATTAACCTGATCCCGTTTAACCCGTTCCCTGGCAACGATTATGGTCGCTCGAGCAACTCGCGCATTGACCGCTTTGCTAAGGTTCTGATAGAAAAGGGTTATATTGTGACGGTACGGAAAACACGTGGCGACGACATTGATGCCGCTTGTGGACAACTGGTCGGTGACGTGGTCGATCGTACCAAGCGTATCCTGAAGAAACAGCAAGCGCAGCGCGGCGGCAGCGGCATTGACGTGAAAGTCTCGTAAAATAAAGCGGCAAAATGTAGCCAGCCACGCCTGTTCGGGATAGCATAGCAGATGTTCAACGAGGGCCCGACATGCGATTACTTCAATTTGTTCTATCCGCAACTCTACTGCTGAGCCTGACGGCATGCGTTAGCCAACGCACTGTCGACGGTAAAGAAACGCCAGCACAGCAGTTCAATGCGCAAGAAGCTGCAGCCACGCGGCTCGCGCTAGGCTTAGAATACTTGCAAACCGGCAACTATCCGCAAGCTCGGCTCAACTTAGAGCGCGCTCGCGACTACACACCCAATAATCCCTCAGTCATCACCGGTTTAGCCTTTTACTATCAACAGGTAAAAGAGTATCAGACAGCGGAACAATACTATCGCGAAGCGATTCGGCTGCAGCCTAACAATGGCGATACCCATAACAACCTTGGCGCATTGCTCTGCACTATGGGGAAGTACCAAGAAGCCGACCAACATTTTCAAGCCGCACTTGCGCTACCGGAATATGTTAAAGTAGCTACGACCTATGAAAACGCAGCGCGCTGCGCAGCAAAAGCAGGCAATCTGCAAAAATCAGATAGCTATTTTCAACGGGCGATGAATCATACACAGGGCAGCAGTGCAGTACTTGAGAGTTATGCTGCTGCTCTTATTGAGCAACAGCGTTTGCAAGAAGCTGCAGAGGTACTCAAACGGCGTGCCGAATTTCCGCAATTATCAGCGGAATATCTGTGGCTCGAAACCGAGTTAGCACGGCAACAGAACGACACAGCGCGTCAACGAAGTTACGGCGAGCTGTTATTATTGCGCTTTCCAGATTCGCGCCAAGCGCGGGCTTATGAAGCGCGTACGCAATAACCCAAAGTTTATGAAGTGACCATGACTGTAGATAACGAACAGCAACCCCCTGCAGATGAAGAAGTACTGACCGAGCGCACCGCCGATACGGTGACGCCGGGGCAACTGCTTAGCCAAGCGCGTGAGCGCAAAGGCTTAAGCCAGCAACAGGTAGCAGATAGCCTGCGCTTGCGAGTTGCTGTCATTCAGATCATCGAAGCCGACGACTACGATAAGCTGGCCTCGCCAACTTTTGTGCGCGGCTACTTGCGCTCCATGGCAAAAGCTTTGGAAGTGAATGAAGAGCAAATTTTTGCCGCCTATCGCGCGACTCATCAAGAAAAAACCACTGACACATCGGCGAGCATGCGTAGCTTCTCGCGTAGAAAAGTACGCGAACGCAACGACAGTCGACTGCGTTGGATCAGCTACATTATTATCATCGTGGTCATCGCATCTGCCTTACTGTGGTGGTGGCAAGACAGTGGTTTCAGTATGGATAGCATCACCGGTAGTGAAGATGCGCCGACCGAACAAGAAGCGCAACAGGCGCGCGAAAGTAGCCCTGATATTCCTCAGGTCGTGCGGCCAAGCACTAACGGTATGAACGGCCAGCAAGTGCCAGAAGACGAAATCGATACCAGTCAAACCTCAGCAGTGATCGTCGAGGGCGATGAAACGCCAAGCGAGCCGCCGCCGTTGCCAACCGAAGAGCCGACCGACGCGCCAACGGAAGCGTCGACCGACGTGCCAGCGCAAGAACCAACACAAGAACCAACAGAAACTGAGCAAGACAGCGCACCGGTGGTTACCGACGAACCAGTAGCTGATTTAGTCTTTACTTTCAGTGATGCCTGCTGGGTCAAAGTCACCGACGCCACTGGCGAAGACATTGCGATTGGTGTTAAAGCTGCCGGTTATCGCATGGAACTGACGGGCGAGGCGCCTTTTGATATTATCCTATGCAGACCCGAAAGTGTGGCCATCACGTATCAAGGTGAACCGGTAAATCTAGACAATTTTGTCCGCGAACGCAGCGTCACCTTTACGCTTAATTAAGAACGCTCAACTCAACGCGAACAACAGCATACGAAGTAAGTTTATGATGCATGAGAACCCCATTAAACGTCGCCCTTCGCGACGCATCTACGTAGGTAATGTGCCAATTGGCGATGGCGCACCGATTGCCGTGCAATCGATGACCAACACTGAAACTACCGACGTTGCCGCGACCGTTAAGCAAATACAAGCAATTGCTGATGCCGGCGCTGATATCGTGCGCGTTTCGGTACCCACCATGGACGCGGCGGAAGCGTTCAAATTCATTAAGCAGCAAAGCCCAGTGCCGTTAGTGGCAGATATTCACTTTGATTATCGTATCGCGCTAAAAGTCGCGGAATACGGCGTTGACTGCTTGCGCATCAACCCCGGTAACATTGGCAACGAGCAACGCATTCGAGCAGTGGTCGATGCAGCCCGTGACCGCAATATTCCCATTCGCATTGGTGTCAACGGCGGTTCGCTAGAAAAAGAAATCCAAGAAAAATATGGAGAGCCGACGCCGGCTGCGCTGGTTGAGTCGGCGATGCGTCACGTCGATATTCTCGACCGCCTGAATTTTCAAGACTTCAAAGTCAGCGTGAAAGCGTCAGACGTATTCTTAGCGGTTGAGTCCTATCGCTTATTGGCCAAGCAAATCGAACAACCTTTGCACCTTGGTATCACCGAAGCAGGTGGTTTACGTAGCGGTGCGGTCAAATCTTCGATTGGTTTGGGCATGCTGTTAGCCGAAGGTATCGGCGACACCCTGCGTATTTCGTTAGCCGCTGACCCTGTTGAAGAGGTCAAAGTCGGCTTTGATATCCTGAAATCTTTACGCATTCGCAGCCGTGGCATTAACTTTATTGCCTGCCCCAGTTGTTCACGTCAGGAATTCGATGTGATTGCCACCGTGAATGCGCTTGAGCAACGTCTCGAGGACATTACCACGCCCATGGACGTGTCGATTATCGGTTGTGTGGTCAATGGTCCAGGTGAAGCCTTAATTTCGCATATCGGCTTAGCTGGCGCGAAAAGTAAAAGTGGTTTTTACGTGAATGGCGAACGGCAAAAAGAGCGTTTGGACAACAACGATTTGGTCGATCAACTCGAACGCCATATTCGTGCTCGCGTAAAACAGCTGGAAGCGGAACAGATTCCTGTGAAGCAAGCGTAAAGCTGCGGTATACTACCCGTCATTTTTTCGAATTCACGTACATCAACGGAACGGTAAGTTAGATCGTGGCAAAGACAATCCAAGCAATTCGTGGCATGAACGACATCCTGCCGGAGCAAAGTCCGGCCTGGCAATATGTCGAAGGCGTTCTACGCCAAGTCGCTGCAGCCTACACCTATCAAGAGATCCGCATGCCAGTGCTCGAGAGCACTGACTTATTTAAGCGGTCGATTGGTGAAGTGACCGACATTGTCGAAAAAGAAATGTATACCTTCGAGGATCGCAACGGCGATAGCCTGACCTTGCGCCCAGAAGGCACTGCTAGCTGTGTGCGGGCGGGTAACGAACACGGTTTGTTGTACAACCAAACCCAGCGTTTGTGGTACATGGGGCCGATGTTCCGCCATGAGCGTCCGCAAAAAGGACGTTATCGCCAGTTCCATCAATTTGGTATTGAAGCCTTCGGTATGGAAGGTCCAGATATTGACGCTGAAGTCATTCTTTTGTCAGCACGTTTGTGGCAGCTGTTTGGCATCGCCGATCAGGTCGAATTGCAACTGAACTCGTTGGCGTCAAACGAAGCGCGGGCGCGCTACCGTGATGCCTTACGCGAATTTTTGCGTGCGCATGAAGACCAACTTGATGAAGATTCTAAGCGTCGCCTCGACAGCAATGTGTTGCGCGTGCTCGATAGCAAGTCACCAGAAACGCAAAAAGTGCTCGAAAATGCGCCTAAGCTTTCGGAATATTGGGACGATGCTTCGCGCGAACATTTTCAGGGTTTGACCAAGCGCCTCGATGCTGCGGGTATCAAGTATGTGCTGAATGAGCGTTTGGTCCGCGGTCTTGACTACTATAACCGTACGGTGTTTGAGTGGGTGACCACTGAACTTGGCGCGCAAGGCACTGTTTGTGCCGGTGGTCGCTACGATGGCCTAGTCGAACAACTGGGTGGCAAAGCAACGCCAGGAATCGGTTTTGCCATGGGCATTGAGCGTTTGGTACTGCTGCTCGAGTCGCAGAATAAAGTGCCTACGGAGCAAACCGTTGATGTGTACGTTATCGCGATGAACGACAGCGCGGAACTTAAGGCGCCGGCCGTTGCCGAAAAGCTTCGAGACCAAGTTGCTGGGCTTAAAGTGCAACTGCATAGCGGTAGCCAAAATATGAAGAAAAAGCTGGCAAAAGCAGACAAATCGGGTGCTGCTTTCGCTTTGATTATTCGTGATGAAGACTTCGAACTAAAATTCTTACGCGAGCGCAGCGAAGACGACCTCATCGTCTCTGATCTTGCCGAGCTAAACCGTCTTTTCACCAATAACGATTAACGAATAACGACTAACG
Source organism: Pseudidiomarina atlantica (assembly GCF_000753735.1). Classification (GTDB taxonomy): domain Bacteria; phylum Pseudomonadota; class Gammaproteobacteria; order Enterobacterales; family Alteromonadaceae; genus Pseudidiomarina; species Pseudidiomarina atlantica. The sequence goes on from NZ_JPIN01000005.1 coordinate 201,484, forward strand.
AATTAAGGGAATTCAACATGGAAACAGAAGATCAACAGGTCGAACAGATAAAAGCCTTTTGGAATGAGCATGGCAAAGGCATCGTCGCCGGGCTCGTCATCGGCTTCGCTTTATTTTACGGCTGGCGTTATTACGATGCGCAAGCAACCGCAGCGCAAGAAGCGCAATCGGAGCAATTTGAACAAGTTGTGGCGCAGCTTGAAGCGGGCGACAGTGCCGCTTTTGACAGCGCGAAAAGCTTTATCAATGAAGACGCGAGCAGTACCTATGCGGTATTGGCAGCGTTTGACTTAGCTAAAGCTGCAGCTGATGCGGGTGACTTGCAAGCGGCTATCGATGCTTTGCAAACCGCACGTGACAATGCCAGCGGCGCATTAAAGTACGTGGCGGATATTCGCCAAGCACGTTTATTGATGGCGCAAGAGCAGTATGACGCGGCTTTAACTGCTCTGACTGCAGCAGCAGAAGCTGAAGGCTTCAAAGTGAAAGCGGCAGAGCTTAAAGGTGACATTTTGTGGGCGCAAGGCGACAGTGTTGGTGCCCGTACTGCGTATCAAGAAGCAATGACAGCAGCAGAAGCAGAAGGGAGCTCAGCAGCATTGGCTGAGACGAAACTTAACAGCATTCCGGCGGCATCATGAAAGTATTAAAAGTATTGCAGCAAGGCCTGCTCGCGACAGCACTGGTAAGTCTGGGCGGCTGTAGCTTATTCGAAGACGAAGAGCTGACGTATAAAGAGCTGCAACCGTTCAACGCGACCGTCAACCCTAGCGCCCAATGGGACGTAAGTGTTGGTGACGGCGTTGAAAATTTCTTCTCACGTTTGAATCCAGCTGTGGTTGGTGATGTGATTGTCGCAGCTGACCGCGATGGTTATGTGGCAGCCTACAGCCGCAGCGATGGCAAACGCGTATGGGAACGTGATTTACAAGCAGAATATACTGCGCAGGGTGCGTCCTGGTTAGATGGCACTGAATCTTTGCGTATTAGTGGTGGTGTCACCGGCTATGCGGGCAAAGCTCTGTTAGCGAGTGAAAACGGCGATGTATTTATGCTTGACGCAGCTACTGGTGAAGTCAACTGGCATGCCAAAGTGAACGCTGAAATTGTTGCCGATCCGGCCTTTGATGGCAGTTATGTCGTGGTCGCTGCTGGCAACGGCCAAATATTCGCATTTGATGCCGAGAACGGCGAAGAAATCTGGAACTTACCGACCGATGTGCCTGCGCTGACTTTACGCGGTAACAGTAAGCCGACGTTAGCTGCTGGTGGTGCCATCATAGGTACCGCAACTGGCAAGTTAACCGTCGTTGTGTTGCAGAACGGCCAGCAAGCCTGGGAAGCACGTTTAGCAGTGCCAAAAGGCGCCACTGAGTTGCAGCGTCTGGTTGATGTCGATAGTGCACCTATTGTCAGCGGTCCGACCATCTATAATATTGCCTATAATGGCCAGTTGGCTGCCGTTGAGATTCGCACCGGTCGTATCGTCTGGCAACGTGAATACTCATCGTTCCAAAATTTAGCTATGTACGGCAGTAACTTGTATCTGACCGACACCCAAGACCACGTTTACTCGATTAACACTGACGGTGGTATTGAGCGTTGGGTGAATAACGATTTTGAAGGCCGCGAACTAACGGCACCGGTTTATTTCCAAGGTTACATCGTGGTCGGCGACGACTTCGGTTACCTGCACTTTATCGATGCCCAAACGGGCAAGACCTCTGGTCGTTTAGAGCTTGACGATGCTGCCTACTCGCAGCCAGTTGTAGAAGACGATCAGCTCTTTATTCAAACACGCGACGGCACGTTACTCGCGGTAAGGATTAACTAAGCATGTTACCTGTTGTGGCCCTGGTCGGGCGCCCAAATGTGGGCAAATCTACCCTGTTTAATCGGCTGACCCGTACTCGGGACGCACTGGTAGCAGACTTTCCTGGTCTTACACGCGATCGTAAATATGGCCAAGCCAATTACGATGGCTATCAATTTATTGTTATCGACACCGCTGGTGTGCATGGCGACGAAGAGGGCATCGACAAAGAAATGGCCTCGCAGTCCTTGCGTGCCATCGACGAAGCCGACGTCGTCTTATTCATGGTGGATGCCCGTGACGGCATTACCAGTGCCGACTTAGGGATTGCCAAACACTTACGTTCGATTGGTAAAAAAGCCTATATCGTTGCCAACAAAATCGATGGTATCGATGCCGAAGCTGCACAAGCGGATTTCTATGAGCTGGGATTAGGTGAAGTATACGGTATCGCCGCAGCACATGGTCGCGGTGTTGAAAGCCTGCTGCATCGCTGTTTCACCCCGTTAGTTGAAGACTATCCGGAAATGAAAGTGGCGGTCGCTGACGAAGACGCCGAGACGCCGCCTGATCTTGAACACGACGAAATCGATTATGATGCATTGCCACTCAAGCTCGCCATTGTCGGTCGTCCGAACGTAGGTAAGTCAACCCTTACCAACCGTATTCTTGGCGAAGAGCGGGTGGTGGTATTTGATATGCCAGGCACGACTCGGGACTCGATTTATATTCCGATGGAACGCGATGGTCGGCAGTATATTTTGATCGACACCGCGGGTGTACGGCGCCGTGGACGGATTGATGAAACCGTCGAGAAGTTCTCGGTGATCAAGACTCTGCAAGCGATTGAAGATGCCAACGTGGTGATCTGTGTGCTTGACGCACGCGAAACCATTTCGGACCAAGACCTAAACTTGATTGGTTTTGCGCTAAACGCTGGTCGTTCAATTGTGATTGCAGTGAATAAGTGGGACGGTTTGGACAACGACCACAAGGAAGAAATTAAACGTGAACTCGACCGCCGCTTGGGCTTTGTCGATTTTGCACGTTTGCATTTTATCTCAGCATTGCACGGCAGTGGTGTAGGTAATTTGTTTGAGTCGGTGCTCGAGGCTTACGCCAGCGCCACGCAACGTGTTAGTACCTCAAAGCTTACCCGCATTATGGAAATGGCCGCCGATGAGCACCAACCGCCGTTGGTGCGCGGACGCCGCGTCAAGCTTAAATACGCGCACGCCGGTGGTTACAATCCACCACGCATTATTATTCACGGTAACCAAGTAAACGATTTGCCGGGTGCGTATCAGCGCTATCTGACCAACTACTTCCGCAAATCGCTAGGCATCATGGGTACTCCGATCAAGGTCGAGTTCCGCGAGTCCGATAACCCATTCGCTGGCCGCAAGAACCAGCTTACGTTGTCGCAGCAGCGCAAGCGCAAACGCCTGATGCGCCACATCAAGAAGAAAAAATAGCCAACGCTGTTGGCTATTCGCTGTTCGCGCTTCTACCGTTTCATTTTAAGCAGTTCGCGGCGTTCTTTCTTGTCGGGCTTGTGGTCGGGGTGCGGATTATAAAGCGCATTCGCTTTACGCAATTCGGCCTCACGGGTGCGACGTTCTTCGGACTCCTGCGTTTCGGCATAAAGCTTTTGCGCTTCTGGTGCACCGCGCCGCTGATCGCTTAGCTCACAGACCTTGACCTCCATTACGTCGTATCCACGTGGCAGTTTCACCAACTGCCCGACGGTGATGGTTTTCGCCGGTTTCGCACGTTGGCCATCCACTTGGACTTTGCCAGACTGCACCATTTGCCGCGCCAACGATCGTGTTTTAAAGAAGCGCGCTGCCCACAACCATTTATCGAGCCGAACGTTTTCCATAATAAATCCCCAATCATCAACCAACAGCCAACAGCGAATAGCCACCAGCGAATGTTACAAATCTTCGGCGGTGAAGCGGTATTGGCTACGGCAATAGTCACAGTCCATAACGATTTCGCCGTCTTCTGCCAAGATGGCCTGCAATTCTTCCGGTGATACCGCGGCCAACGCTGACAGCGTACCCTCACGCGAACAGCCACAATGGAAGCGCACCGGCTGCGGCCTGTAAAGCTCGAACTGCTCTTGATGGTAAAGCCGATGTAAAATTTCTGAACTCGACAAGGTGTAGAGTTCGGTCGCCGTCATGGTTTCCGTTAACGCTTCTAAATGGTTAAATCCAGTCAAGTCGTGTCCAGCCGCCGGCATGACTTGTAAAAACATGCCCGCCGCGTGCTCACCGTCCGCGTGCAACCAAATGCGCGTGTGCAGCTGCTCCGACTGCGCAAAATAGCTCTCGATAACTGCGGCCAAGCTGTCCCTATTGGCATCGACCACGCCTTGATAGCGCTCACCTTGATCTGGCGTTAGCGTAATAATCAGTACGGCCTTGCCAAACAGCTTACGGAAGTCATTTTGGTCATCGGCAATGCTATCGCGCAGTCGCGCCAAGCCACGTAATTCTTGATGATGGCTACCATTGACGGTCATGAAGTTAATCGGACCATCGCCCTGGATCTGTAAATTGATGTGCCCCTCAAACTTTAAGGTTGCACTCAAAAGTACCGTCGCTGCCATCAATTCACCTAATAAACGTTGAACTGATGCCGGATAATCGTGTCCTTGTATCATGCGCTGATAACTCGTGCTAAGTTGCACCAGCTCACCACGGACATCCTGGTCAGTAAAAGTGTATCGATAGAGTTGGTCGGTGGGGTAATGCGTGTTTGTCATAGGTTACTTCATCGCTATGTAATATTTTGTCGGCATAATACCATAATCCCCAAATTTGATCTGTTCAGCATGCAACTAAGGGGTTAGAATGGCTCATAACTCTGTGCTGTCACAAAATTATAACGAAATTAAACATGCAGATTCAGAATCCACAATTACTACGTCTCAGTGCGCTCACCAACCAACCGCGGCTGGTGCGTGGCGTGTTATGGTTGCTCACCGCGCTACTGGCGGTAGCCGCTGTGTGGCTTGCTGCCCAGCTTACGTGGCAGCTACTGGCACCGGCTACTGCACCCGCTAGCGGACCGCTGCAAGCGCAAGTTCAGCAAACCTCAACTAAAGCCAGCAGACGCGCAGCAGTACTGACTGAACTGAATCTATTTGGCACTAGCGCGGCAACCACCACTGACAGCCGCAACGCGCCCAAAACCAACTTAAACGTGCGCCTGCTTGGTGTCTCGGCCAGCTCAGTGCCAGCGAAATCAGCGGCAATTATTGAAAAAGATCGCCAACAAGAAGTGTACGTTATCGGCGACAAAATCGTCGGCACCAACGTTGGCATTGAAGAAATCTATTCCGATCGCGTCATTTTAAACAACAACGGCATACTCGAAACGCTCGAGTTAGAAGGTATTGGTGAACTCGGTCCCGGTTTGAGCTTGAGCGTTGATAATCGTCAGCCTGAGCCAGCACAACAACCGCAGCGCCAAAGTTATAATCCGCAAGCCACGCAAACCGCGCGCTTCGATAACCCACGGGCACGCGACGCAGTGCGTCGCATGCAGCAAGGTGATACCGGCGCTTTGCTCGATTACATTCGAGTGAGCCCCGCCATGCAAGGCGGTGAACTTGCCGGCTATCGTTTAAGTCCGGGCAAATTCCCCGACTTATTTGCCGATGCCGGCTTTAAAACCGGTGATATCGCCGTTGCCTTAAATGGCCAGGATTTGACCGATGTGGCAAGTGCTCAAGTGGCCTTGCAAGAATTACGTAGCGCGAGTCGCATTACCGTAACTGTGTTACGCGACGAAGCTTATTTAGATCTGGAACTTGCGGTTCCAGCTCAATAACAGAACAACCGAGAACAATAGGACCAACTATGCGAATGTTAACGACCGCATCGATTTGGCTCAGCAGCATGAGTTTAGCCTGCGCTTTAGGCGTCAGTGCTACTGCATTTGCCCAACAAGCCCAGCGTGGCAGCACCAACGAAGAGCCAGTGGAATATGCCGCTAGCTTTAAGAACACCGATATCACTGAATTCATTCAGGTGGTGGGGCGTAACCTGGGTAAAACCATCATCATCGATCCAGACGTGCGCGGCACCATTGACGTGCGCAGTTACGATGTGATGACCGAAGAGCAGTACTGGGACTTCTTCCAAAACGTACTTGATGTCTACGGTTTCGCCACGGTCACGATGGAATCGGGCGTGGTCAAAGTGATGCGCGATAAAGAAGCGCGCAGCGGCGCGATTCCAGTCGTTGACGATAACTCCATTGGCGGCGATACCCTAGTCACGCGCGTGGTGCCAGTGGCCAACGTCAGTGTCCGTGAGCTGGCGCCATTGCTACGCTTGATCGCTGATGGCGGCGGCGCGGGTAACATTGTCAGCTACGACCCATCGAACGTCATTATGATTACCGGTCGCAGCGAAACCGTGCAACGCTTAACGGAAATTATCGAGCGTGTAGACCGAGCCGGTAACCAAGACGTTGAAGTGGTGAAACTACAATATGCATCAGCGGCAGAAATCGTCCGTATCGCAACGGCACTGTATCAAGGTCAAAACGAAGGCACGCCGCCGTTATTAATCCCGAAAATCGTCGCCGATGAGCGTACCAATTCCGTTGTGGTAAGTGGTGAGCCGCGTGCGCGTGAGCGCGTCGTACAACTGATTAATCGTCTCGACCAAGACTTACAAACCGAAGGCAATACCCGCGTTTACTACCTTAAATATGCTAAAGCTGAAGAGCTCGTTGATGTATTACAAGGTGTCAGCGCCACCATGCAAGCCGAAATGGATAACGCTGCACAAACCCAACAAGGTCGACCAACGCGCAACTTCGGCGGTGGTAGTAATGACAATCAAATCAGTATTTCAGCGCATGAAGACAGCAACTCGCTGGTGATCACCGCGCAACCCGACTTGCTCAGCAACCTAGAGAGCGTTATTCGTCAATTGGATATCCGCCGTGCGCAGGTGCATGTTGAAGCCATCATCGTTGAAATCATGGAAGGCGACGGTGTCGATCTCGGCTTGCAGTGGATTTCGGAAGACGGTGGTATGGTGCAATACGCTAACGGTCGCCAAGTGCCGATCGGTCCATTAGCCGCCGCTGCCTATCAGGCCCGTGAGCGCGAAGGACGCACCACGCAAACCATTGTCGATGGTAACCTCGTGACCACCACCGAGCCCGACGAGCCGGGCGATGTCAGCTTACTAGCTGAGCTACTTGGCAACGTTAACGGCATGATGGTCGGGGTCGTGAAAAACGACTGGGGCGCCATTTTGCAAGCGGTAGCGACCAATACCAACTCCAATATTTTGGCCACGCCAAGTATTATGACGGTCGATAACGAAGAAGCCTCGTTCTTGGTGGGGCAGTCGGTGCCCACCATTACCGGCTCAACTGCCGGTGATAACAACTCGAATCCGTTCCAAACCGTGCAACGTGAAGATATCGGTATCAAGTTGAACGTCACGCCACAAATCAACGAGGGCAACGCCGTACAGCTGGTGATCGAGCAAGAAGTGTCGAGTCTCAGTGGCGCCACCCAAGTGGATATCACCATCAATAAACGCTCTTTGAAAACCACGGTAATGGCCGATGATGGTGAAACCGTGGTACTTGGCGGTTTGATCGACGAAGACGTGCAAGAAAGCGAATCGAAAATCCCATTACTGGGCGACATTCCTGTACTTGGTGCATTGTTCCGCAGCACGTCAACGCAAAAGCAAAAACGCAACCTGATGGTGTTTATCAAGCCAACTATCGTGCGCGATTCAACTACGGCGCAAACCATTAGCAGTCGCAAGTACAATTATATTCGCGCTGAGCAATTGAAACGCCAAGAAGAAGGCGTTGCGCTCATGCCGTTTAGTGAAACCCCAGCACTGCCGAAGTTTGAAGAGTCAGAACTGTCGATTCCACCTGAGTTGCAGAAGTATTTAGACGACCAGGAGGGAGGCAACGGCAATGACTAATGTTGCCGAGCTCGCCGCTCGCGTTACCCCACGTCGTTTACCCTTTGGCTTTGCCAAACGTTACGGCGTAGTGGTGGCAGAAATCAGTGACAACGAATACGTGGTGCATTGTCGCCAAGGTGTAGCGCGCGATGTGTTGCTTGAAGTGCGTCGCGCTCTTGGCGTGCCTTTTACCGTGAGCGAGCATAGTGCGGAAGAGTTCGATGCCATTCTGACCCAAGCCTATCAGCGCGATTCATCGGAAGCCAAGCAACTGATGGAAGACATCGGCAACGAGACCAATCTGTTCTCGTTGGCGGATGAACTGCCGCAAACTGAAGACTTGCTAGAGAGCGAAGACGACGCACCGATCATTAAATTGATCAACGCCATGTTGTCAGAAGCGATCAAAGAAGGTGCGTCGGATATCCATATCGAAACCTTCGAAAAAGACTTGCTGATTCGCTTTCGCATCGACGGCGTGTTGCGCGAAGTGATTCGTCCGCATCGGAAATTAAGTTCGCTGTTGGTGTCGCGGATTAAAGTTATGGCGCAGCTGGATATCGCTGAGAAGCGGGTGCCACAAGATGGCCGTATTAGTCTATTGATCGCCGGTCGCGCGGTCGATGTGCGGGTCTCGACCATGCCGTCGAACCATGGCGAGCGCGTGGTATTACGTTTACTTGATAAAAACAACGCGCGTTTGAATCTGCAACAGCTCGGGATGACCGAAAATAACCGCCAGATTTTTGCCGAGCTGATTAAAAAGCCCCATGGCATTATTTTGGTGACCGGGCCGACTGGCTCGGGTAAATCAACTACCTTGTATGCCGGGCTCATGGAGATCAACTCCAAAGATCGCAATATTCTGACCGTTGAAGATCCGATCGAATACGCGATTGAAGGTATTGGCCAGATGCAAGTCAATCCGCGCGTCGACATGACCTTCGCCCGCGGGCTAAGGGCGATTTTGCGACAAGACCCTGACGTCGTCATGGTCGGTGAGATCCGTGATGTCGAAACCGCACAAATAGCCGTGCAAGCCTCGCTTACCGGTCACTTAGTAATGTCGACCTTGCACACCAACACTGCTGCAGGCGCGATCACGCGGTTAGAAGATATGGGCGTCGAACCTTTCTTGCTTAGCTCCTCACTGCTTGCGGTGCTGGCGCAGCGCTTGGTGCGCACCTTGTGCGATGACTGCAAACAGCCGATCGCTGAGGGTGAAGCGGAATGCCGCGCCGTGGGCTGTGAGAAATGTAATTACACCGGCTACCGTGGTCGTACTGGCATCCATGAACTCTTAGTTGTCGACGAACACATGCGTGAGCTGATCCACAATGGGCATGGCGAGCAAGCCATTGAACGTTATATTCGTACCACCATTCCGAGCATTCGCCAAGACGGCCTCGATAAGGTCGCACTCGGCTTAACCACACGTGAAGAAGTATTGCGCGTGACGCGCGAGGAATAGCCATGGGTGCGTTTGCTTACCAAGCTCTGGACGCGAAAGGGCGCAAGAAAACTGGCGTGCTCGAAGCTGACACCGAGCGTCAAGCCCGACAACTGTTGCGTGACCAAGGCCTGTTACCGGTCAACGTTGATGTTGCTGAACAAACGGAAAGTGGCGCCAGCACTGCTCAAGGTGGTCTCTCTGGTTGGTTTGCCAAGCGCCGCATTCGCAAAATCAGTGCCGCCGATTTAGCACTTATCACGCGCCAACTAGCGACCCTAGTCGCAGCAGCGATGCCGATTGAACAGGCCTTGTTAGCCGTGGCTGAACAAACGGAGAAACCGCGCTTACAAAAATTAGTTATGGCTGTGCGTTCACGCGTGGTCGAAGGCTATTCGCTCGCGGTCGCGATGGCGGATTATCCGCATATTTTCGATAAGCTTTTTACCGCTATGGTGGCTGCCGGTGAGCGCTCAGGACACCTTGACGAGGTGCTGAACCGACTCGCCGATTACACCGAGCAGCGTAATCAGCTCAAAGGACAGTTAGTGCAGGCGTTGGTGTACCCAGCCGTGCTGACTTTCGTTGCGATTAGCGTGATTATTTTCTTATTGGTGTCTGTAGTACCGCAAATCGTTGAGCAATTTGGCAATTTAGGCCAAGACTTGCCCTTTATCACCCGCGCATTATTGGCTGTAAGTCAGTTTTTACAAACCTTTGGACCCTTTATTTTAGTGGCCTTACTGGTCGCCTTAGTGGTCGGTGGCAAATTACTACAAGACCCTAAGCGGCGTGACATCTTTCATGCCTACCAGCTGAAAATGCCGATCATCGGTAAGGTCATTAAAGGCGTCAATACCGCGCGTTTTTCGCGTACGCTGAGTATTTTAACCGCCTCGGCCGTGCCGTTGTTGGAGGGACTGCAAATTACCGCTAAAGTGTTGAGTAATCGTGCCATGCAACTGGCCGTGCAAGATGCTGCCGACCGCGTACGCGAAGGCACCTCACTGCGCGCCGCGTTGGCACAAACCAAACTGTTCCCACCGATGATGTTGCACATGATTGCCGCCGGTGAAAAATCAGGTGAGCTGGAGCAAATGCTCGGACGTGCCGCCGACAACCAAGACCGCGATTTTGAAACCACGATGAACGTGGCCATAAAAATATTTGAGCCAGCGCTGATCATTGTCATGGCAGCGGTGGTCTTAGTGATTGTCTTAGCAATTATTCAGCCGATATTGCAGCTCAACCAAGCAGTCGGCTTGTAATCTGGAGGAAGTATGACAAAAAACAAAGGCTTTTCATTAATCGAAATTATGGTGGTCATCGTGATCTTAGGATTACTTGCCACGTTGATTTTACCGAACGTGCTCGGTTCAGCAGATCAAGCCAACAAGCAGAAGGTTCGCTCGGATGTGATTGCACTAGAGAATGCACTGTCGCAGTACAAACTCGACAACGGTGTGTTTCCGACCACGGAGCAGGGGCTCGAAGCGTTGTTAGATGCCCCGACCACAGATCCTCAGCCGCGTAATTACCGCCGCGGTGGCTATATTCAGCGTTTACCACAAGACCCGTACGGTAACGATTACATGCTGTTAAGCCCAGGCGAGTATGGCGATATTGATATTTTCTCAGCAGGTGAAGACGGTCAACCAGGCACCGACGATGACATCGGTAACTGGAACCTCGATCAAAACTAATACCGGGTTCACCCTGGTAGAGGTCATGGTGACCGTTGCGATCATTGCGGTGATGGCGATGGCGGTCACCTTTGTCGTTCCTGATAATCAAGAAGATGAACTAGCGGATACCGCAGAAGATCTCTACCAACAGTTATTGTATGCGCAGGAATACGCGCTGGTTCGGCATGCCATTTTAGGCGTTGAACTGGATCAGCAGGGATATCGCTTTTTGCAATGGCAAGACCAACAATGGCAGCCACTCGATTTTCGCGGTCTGCGCGAGCAGGACTGGCCTACCGATGTCAGTTACGAGCTCGACAGCGAAACCGAAGCTCTGCTCGGTGACAACCAAGAAGCCATACAGGCCTTTTTCGCGCCGCCAGAAGAAGATGAATTCAGCATCGATAGCGAAACTGACGAACGCCAGCAACCTGAACCACAATTGTGGATCCTCGGCAGCGGTGACATCTCTGTGTTCAAATTGAATTTAATGTCGGCCACGGGCATGACCGATGTGGTCTGGCAAATCAGTAGTGCTGATGGCTATAGCCTTAAAGTCGGGATACCCGAAGATGAACAATAAGGGGTTCACGCTGGTTGAAGTGATGGCAGCACTGGCGATTTTTGCCATGGCTGCGCTGGCGGGCGTTGCCGCAGCCACCAACCACTTGAACGACTTGGCGTACATGCAAGAGCGCACTTTAGCGCGCTATGCTGCGGGCAATGCCTTGGCTCGCATCACCCTTGCCGAGCAACCACTCGATCTCGAAGAGGGCAGTGAATTAGTCGCCGATCGGCAGTGGCAGTGGACCGCAACTTTTACCGAAACAGTGACCGCTGATGTCTATTATGTCGAGGTCACGGTGCGCCCAGCCGAAGATGAAGACGGCAATACTTATCGACTGGGTCGTTACCTTGGGGTGAACGAATGAGTCGAACGCCGCTGACAAAGGGATTCACCCTCGTTGAAGTGCTGGTCGCCATCGTGGTGTTCGCAATTATTGGTCTAGCGAGTGCCGCCGTGGTCAACACCATGATGCGCACCAATGAACAAAGTGCCGCGGCGCGCGATGCTCTGACGCAATTGCAGCAAGCAATGTATTTGGTCGAGCAGGACATGCGTCAGGCCGTATCGCGACGCACCCCGCGCGGTGATTATTACGTGCGCGCGGGCTGGTTTAATCCCGGTAACTTGCTGCCGCGGAGCGAATTGCAGGCGGTGCGCTACTTTGTCAACGAAGACAACGAATTGATTCGTGAACATTTTACCTATGTAGATATGGCACCCAGTTCAGAACCAACCGAGCGGGTGTTGTTGAGTGGTGTCGAGAGCATCACCATTGAGCCAATTGAGCGCGAAAATGAGCGCATTGCGGCGGCGCAATTTGATCCTAATGCGCAAGGTGGACAAGGGCAGCAGCCCGAGCCCATGGCGATTCCAGAAGGCGTCGAAGTTGTCATAGAAACCGAGCGTTGGGGCACTATCGAGCGAGTGTTTGTGTTAAATGGAGGTGATTTTGTCGAACCATCTCCGTAACTTGCAGCAACAGCGCCCGCAGCGCCAACAAGGTGTCGCCTTGATCATGGTGCTGTTAGTGGTGGCGTTGGTGACGGTGCTGGCGGTACAGCTAAGCGAACGCTTGCAGGTGAATGTGCTGCGCAGCACCAACTATCAGCAAAGTGAGCAGGGCTATTGGTATTGGCTGAGCGCCGAAGAAATCGCGCGTAAACTGCTTGAGCTGCAAGTGCGCGACAGCCAAGGCGTGATCCACCAAGAGCAAGTGTGGTATCAACAGACGCAAGAAGGGACGTCTTATCCGATTGAAGGCGGTGGGCTGGCGCAAGTTGCGATTAAAGACTTGCAAGGCTGCTTCAATATGAATGCATTGAAAGGCGATGGCCTGACCAACGAGCAGTTAGTGCGGCGCAAAGCTCAGCTGCGGATGTTGCTGCTGGCGCTGGAGATCGAAATTGACGAGTACACGGCAGATGTTATTGTGGAAAGCGTGGCCGACTGGCTCGACACCGACGAACGTATGAACAGCGGTTATGGCGCCGAGCGCGGTGACTACGAGAGCCTCGAAGTACCGTACCTAGCAGCCAATGATTATTTTGTGCATGAGAGCGAGCTACGTCTCGTTAAAGGTATTAGCCAACCAGTGTATCAAGCGCTGCGGCCACATATTTGTGTGATCCCGAACAGTGGTAAGCATCAGGTGAATATCAACACCCTGACGCCTGAGCAAGCGCCGTTGCTGCATGCGTTAATGCTTGGGGCGATTAATGTCGATACCGCCGTGAGTGCGTTGAATGAGCGCCCAGACGACGGTTATGAAAATATGGAAGACGCGCAACGCAGCTCCACGTTGGCGCAAGCTGCACAGCAGCAGATACAACCTAACTTTGGTGCGGTACCGCTGCCGAATGGCGTTACCGTAGAAACCATTGGTGGCATGTTCGATGATTTGTCGACCAAGAGTAATTATTTTGCATTAGATACCCGTGTCAGTGTTGGTGATTTGATCTTCCGCGGGCAGAGTAAACTATATGTCGCCAGTGATGACAGTGAAGTCTTACTGCGCGGTTTAGGAGAACCATGATGGAACAGCTCCACATACATTTAGGGCAGCCGTTGCGTTGGCTAATGTGGCATCCGGCTCATGCCGAAGTCACTGCCAGTGGCGAGCTTGCTGAACTGGCAGATTTGGCGCAGCTGGGTGAAAAAGCGCACCGTTGTCAGGTGACCGTCTGGTTGCCGGGCCAAGAAGTGGTGCTCACCGAGGCGAAATTGCCGGCCGGTTCGGCGCGGCTTTTGCCACAACTTATCCCCAATGCACTCGAAGACGAGCTTGCCAGCGAGATTGAAGCCTTGCACTTTGCCTGGCCGGCAAATGCCAAGCCTGCAGGTGTTGAGCAGCCGATTCCGGTGGCAATTGTCAGTCGTGAGCGCATGCAAACTTGGCTCGATGCGTTGCAAGCAGCTGGCATCGAATGTGACGAGATGTATGCCGATTATTTTATGCTGCCGGTCACTGAAAATGGTGCGCAGTTGCAGTTGGGGAACACCCATATCGTCCGCGAAGCCCAATGGCGTGGCTTTAGCATTGAACAACCCTTACCTTTTCGCCTCGAACAAACGGATATCAGCGCTCATTTCGAGTTGCCGTTGCTAGCTGCAACCCAAGCCGATAAAGCGCTGGCGATTAACTTACGGCAAGGCGATTTTCGTGCCGCGCGTAAACGCCGACAAATGAGTGGCAGCCTGCCATGGCGACCGCTTGCCGTGGCCGCAGCGGCAGCATTGGTGATGGTGTTTGCGCAGCAGTGGGTCACCTACAGCAAACTTGGCGGCGAAGTCGATGCCTTGCAAGCAGCCATTGAAAGTACCTATCGTGATGCGTTTCCGAACACGACCCGCATCGTTAATGTACGTAGCCAGCTGAGACAGCAGCTCGAGACCGTCGGCGCAGCAAGTACAGCACCGACCACAGGTACTGCCAATGGCGTGCAATTATTTGCCCAATTAGAGCCGGCATTCCGCGCCACCCCCGATATGCAACTCGAGTGGGTGCGCTACAACAGCGGTACTTTGTCGTTACAAATGCGGGTCAGTGAATTTGAAGCCTTGCAACAGTTCCAGCAAGTGGCGAGCAATAGCGGCTTACAAGTGAATCAAGGTCAAGTCACCAACCAAGATGGCGTGGTCACGGGTACCATAGAAGTGCGCGCAGCACAGGCGGAGGGATAAACTATGCTTCCAGAATCGTTACAACAGCGTTGGCAACAATTAAATAGCCGTGAGCGCATGTTAGTCAGCAGTGCGGGAATCTTGCTGGCGATTTGCGTGGTGTATTTTGCCATGTGGCAGCCATTACAAAACGGTATTGAACAACGCCAACTGCAGCGTGATGCCGCGCAAGAAACGTTAACTTGGGTGCGCGAAAATACCGGTCGTTACTTGGCGTTAAAAGACCAAGGCAACAGCAATTCTAACAGTAACAGCGCAACGCGTCGCGCCAACGAGCTCGGTGATATCCCACGCTTGATCACCGAATTTGCGCGCGCTCAGCAACTGGATGTGGGGCGGATGACGCCAGAGGGTGAAGCCTTAGTCGTAGTGATGAGCGAAGTGCCCTTTGCCAATGTGGTGGCGTTTCTTGATGCCATCGAAGCGGAAAGCGGACTGCAAATTGAACAAATGGACATCACCCGCGCCAACAAGCCGGGGCATGTGCACGTGCGCCGCTTAAAAGTGAGGCTGGCATGAAGAAACGCTGGCTTCTGTGGCTGCTGCCAGTGTATGTCATCGGCCTCGTGGTGTTTGCTCCGGCGCAGCTGTTGACCTGGTTCGTGCCAGCGCAAGCAGGCGTTGAATTGAGCGCCGTGCAGGGCAGTCTGTGGGATGGGCAAGCAACGGTCAGCTACCAGACGCCGCAGCAACAATCACAGTTCCAGCAGGTTGCTTGGGAGTTAACGCCAAGTGCTTTATTCACCGGCAAAGTCATGCTGGCGCTCGATATACCAGCAGTCAACACGGTAAGTGGTAAGGCCGATGTTGAACTCAGCTTTGGCGGTGCGCTTAAGGCCAAAGGGCAATTCGGCGGTAATCTGCAACAGACCATTAGCGAGTACAACATACCAGCCTTATTGACCACAGATGGCCGTTGGGACCTGACGCTCGCTAACTTTGAACTTGCGGATCTTGCCAGCGGGCGCTGGTGTGACGTGTTGGATGCCAAAGTTACCAGCCGCTCAACTGCCGTGCGTATTCAACGGGAGTGGATTGAGCTCGGCGACTTTGCCACCCAGTTAAGTTGTTCAGCAAACAGCGAAATAATTGCTACAATGACACCTAATAACCGCTTAGGTTTGCAGTTCACCACCACCCTTGCTGGTACGCAGCAGCAGCCGCAAGTGCGGGTTCAAGGGCAACTGCGCCCGACCACGCAGACCCCACGACAAGTGGCAGATGTGTTAGTGTTTTTAGGTGAACCGAACGCCAACGGCGCTTATCCATTTAATTTTACATTGTAAAAAACGGGAGCTTTACATGGACCAAGTTATGACCTGGGTGTCTGAGAATCAGGAGTTGATTCTTAGCTACACAATCAAATTTGTCGTTGCTTTACTCATTCTTATCATCGGTAAAATGGTCGCGAACAGCGTGGCTAAATTACTCGGTAAAGGAATGCAGAAAAAGGGCGTTGATAATGCCGTGATCAGCTTTTTAAGCGCCATTGTGAAAAGCGTTATCTTTATTGCCGCAGTGCTGATGGCATTATCGCAAGTTGGCGTACAGACCACCTCGTTTATTGCGATTTTGGGTGCTGCCGGTCTTGCCATTGGTTTGTCGTTACAGGGTTCATTGTCGAACATGGCATCGGGCGTGTTGATCATCCTGTTCCGTCCGTTCCGTTCAGGCGAATATGTTGAAGCCGGAGGAGTGTCAGGAAGCGTTGACGAAGTAAATATTTTCCAAACGGTCTTGAAAACTCCCGACAATAAGGTTGTATTTGTACCGAATGCGCAAATTACGAGTCAGCCGATTACGAATTACAGTCGCGAAGCCACGCGTCGTGTAGATTTGTTAATTGGTGTTTCGTACGACGCCGATTTGCATAAAACCAAAGAAGTGTTGGAGAGCGTACTCGCTGCAGACAAACGCTTGTTGAAAGAGCCTGCTTGGAACGTGCAAGTCCATGCGCTGAACAGCTCATCGGTCGACTTTATTGTGCGTCCTTGGGTGAAAAGCGAAGATTACTGGTCGGTTTACTGGGATTTGATGCGTGAAATTAAGCTCGCGCTTGATCAAAATGGTATCGGCATTCCGTATCCACAGATGGACGTTCATTTTTTCAAACAGGCTTCACAAGATTAAAACAAAGTGCTAATCTGCAAGTGATCTTTGGAAGATGATTTCCATTGATTGGCCAATCAAGCACATAGAGGTGTATGAAAATGTTAAAACAAACTGCTATTGCAGCAGCGATCAGCTTGATATTGAGCCCAGTTGCCATCGCGCAAACGGGTACCAATGCAGCTGAAGGTGACAGTGACGGTGGTGGTTACATCACCAAAGGCACTGTGACTGCAGGGGTTATCGTAGCCCTGACGCTTGCCGCAACCTTAGACAATGACGATTCTGACTCAACGCCTCCACCGGAGCCAGAGCCAGAACCAGAACCTGAGCCGGAACCAGAGCCAGAGCCAGAGCCTGAGCCGGAACCAGAGCCTGAACCAGAGCCTGAGCCACCAGTCACTACGACTACGGCGCCAGTGGTCACAACAACGGCTCCAGTCACGACTACAGGTCTGTAAGTTTCGTTGATTGATGAAAATACCGCAGGTGCGCACTGCGGTATTTTTTTTTGCAGTACCCTCTAAAAACGTGCTGAATAACAAGAGAATTTCTATGACAGCCATGCCTCGTACGCTGCTGCTAGGAGCACTTGCCACACTGCTACTGAGTGGTTGTAGTGCCCGCGTGCAGAATATGGTGAATACCGCAAAGACCGCGTTCTTTGGTCACCAAGATGTTGAGCTCAGTGTGGAGCGAGTTAACGCTTACCCTTATGCTGCGGCCTATGTAAAAACCGACAATTTTCCGCAAGCTATTGCCGTACTTGATCGCTTTAGCGGTGAGCAACGCGTGTATCGCACCGGTGGTGACGAAGCACTCACCACCCGCTTTGGGCGTGTGATTAGTAGTGCGGGTATTCCAGGCATGCCGCTGCATACATTCGACTGGCGCCAAGATCCACTGGCTTGCCACGTGCAACAGCAGCACCGCGGCACCAAACAACTATGCCCACGTGAGTGGCAGCGCACTGTTGAAATTGGCAACTACGGTGAGAACGATGTGCGCCAGGTCAGCTTTGACAGTACCTTTACGGTGGGCAACACCATTGACTACGTGCACCCTGACGGGACGCCGCTGCAAGCGGTGGTAATTAACGAACAAGGTCAAGCTGGGAATCGCGCATTTCGTAACGAATTTTATGCCGTTGCTGGGCGCATTGTGTATGCCAAGCAGTGGGTCTCGACCGAGCTAGGTTATGTCACTTGGCGCGAGATGAAGCCCTTCAGTGGTGATCTAAGTGGTGATCGAAGTGATAGCAACGGAGAGCAGCAATGAAACCTATGACTTTGCTTTCCCTTATCGCCGGCGCAGTGTTGCTGAACTCGGCTGCCCATGCGCAGCAGCAAGCTGAGCCTGTGACCCAAGTGATTGTTGGCGAGAGCGTTTACGGTTTCAGCGAACAGCCGCGGTTGCTCAATGCCTATTTGGCCGCAGAGCTAGAGCCGAGTGCTTACTGGCCGAGTAGCCGGGTGGTTACGGCGGCACAGACGCAAAAGCTTGCCGAGCGCCGGAGCCAAGTGTTGGAGCGCTTGCAGCAACTGGCGAGCGTTGCTACAGCTGAGGGCGAAGAGGCGCTTGCCGCGGACGCGCAAGCTTACGCTGAACAATTACAAAGCTGGCCGCTGATCGGCGCCGAATGGATCGGCCGGACCAAGATTGATGACCGGCTCGATGTGCAATCGGGCGTGAGTTTCGAACGGCGCAGCCTCTACAGTAGCTTTAACCAAGCCACCGCATCTTTGCAGGCCAATCCGCTGTTGCCAGCAGGCTCACTGCAAATTCTTCCGCCGCGCGATTTAGGTGCTTGGCAGGTTACCGTAATTAGTCCCGCTGGCGTCAAAAAGCTGCCGTTTACTGCCGATGACAGCGTACGCGATGTGTTGCAGCAAGCAGGGGTGTTTGCCCAACGCTATGATCTGTCTAGCGCTTATTTAATCGCCTTGACTGGTCTTAGCCGCAGTACCGACGTTGCCTATTACAACGACGCTGCAGCCATGCCTCCGGTGCATGGGCTGATTTTTGTCGGGCTAGATTTAAGTGCAATGGACGCCGAATGGCAGTCGTTGAACACGCAACTGCGTGCATTGCTTAGTTATTGGAATCCGCAATCATGAAGTTTGTTTCGCAACCCAAAACCACTCTGAGCTTAGTCGCACTGGCCCTCGCTGGCGCTTTGGCAGCGCCAACGGCACAGGCTGACCAGTATGCTAGCCAATCAGACTTTGGTGGCGTTGGCCTCATGCAAATGCCAACCGCGCGCTTCGCTGACTACGGCACCCTAAGCGGTCTTTATTACGATAACGAAGAGTATCGCCGTCTCGCGGTAAGCTTGCAGCTGTTTCCATGGCTGGAAACCACCATTCGCTACAATGATATTCGGCCGATTCGTTACAGTGCGGACCCCAACTTCAGTGGCGATCAAACCGGTAAAGACAAAGGTTTTGACGTTAAGTTACGGTTGCTCGAAGAAAGCTATTGGCTGCCACAAGTGGCCGTTGGTTGGCGCGACCTCGCCGGTACCGGCATCTTTGCCAGCGAATACCTGGTCGCCAGTAAGCAATTTGGCCCTGTTGATCTGACCCTAGGGGTTGGTTTCGGCTACATGGGCCGCCGCGATAATATTAGCAATCCATTCTGTGAGGTCGCCGACCGTTTTTGTACGCGGGAACCGGGCTTTAGTGGTAATGGCGGGCGTTTCGAAACCGACAAATGGTTCCGTGGCGATGCCTCCTTATTTGGCGGTATTCAGTACCAGACGCCCTTTGACCCCCTGGTGTTAAAAGCGGAATACGATGGTAACGACTACAGTAATGAGCGCTATCTCGGCCAATTAGAAGTCGATTCGGCGTGGAACTTCGGGGCCGACTATCAAGTTACCGACAACTGGACCTTAAAACTCAGTTATGAGCGTGGCAATACCCTGATGTTCGGCTTCTCTGGGCAAATCGATCTGAACGGCATGGGGCAGTTAAAAACTGCCAATCGCCGCGTGCCAACGCCGAATACGCGCACCGCGCTTGCTCGCGCCGATGGTCCTGACGATCGCCGCGAGCTAGCCAAGGTAGCGGCGGAATTTTTCAACTTTGGTGGCTTGTCGGTCATTGAAATGCAAAACGACAGTTCGGCTGAAGCCGAGTCCGGCACCATCGACACGCTGCGCGTTTACGCTCAGCAAAGCTACTATCGCGATTCTGCGCAGGGCATACGTCAAGCCGCACGCGTGGCAGAGCAAAAATTATCCGACAACTACAAGTATTTAGAAATTGTCGAGCAGCACGATCAGTTGCAGTTGAATACCACGCGGGTCGATATGGATACTGCGCGACGCGCGATCCAGAGTCTCGATTGGCAAACCGATATCGAGGATGCGTTTACCCGTACCAATACTGATTTAGCGCAAATCCAAGAGACCGGCTTTTATGAAGCCCGGTACAAGCGTGATTGGCCACGCTTGAGTGTGCGCCCCTTCTTAGACCAAAGCTTCGGTAACCCTGAAAACTTCTATATGTACCAGTTGGGTCTCGATCTCAATGCATCGATGTGGTTGGCGCCAGGTACCTTTGCGCACGGCACCATTAGCGGTAACTTACTCACCAACTTTGATGACTTTAACTTCTTAGTCGATGGCTTCAATTCACCGTTGCCGCGAGTGCGTACCTACGTGCGTGAGTACACCACGTACAGCGATATTTGGTTAGACACCTTACAATTGAGTCATTTGAACCAATTGGCGCCGAACGTGTATACCAGTGTATACGCCGGTTATCTTGAGCGTATGTTCGGCGGTGTCGGTACCGAGTTGTTGTATCGCGAGCTCGATAGCAATTGGGCGGTTGGCGTCGATTTGAACTGGGTCAAGCAGCGTGATTACGAAAGTCACACAGGCTTCTTGGATTACGATACCTTTACCGGTCATATTACCGGCTACTACCAACCCAATTTCTTGCCGAACACATTAATTAAGGCCGCTTTTGGTAAATTCCTTGCACAAGACAACGGTCTACAGTTAAATGTTGAACATAAGTTTAAAAGTGGTGTCATAGTTGGTGCTTACGCCAGTAAAACCAACGTCTCGTCGGCAGAGTACGGCGAAGGCAGTTTTACCAAAGGCTTTTACATAAGCTTCCCGATTGACCTACTGCAAACGGAACATAGCCCTGGTCGCGGTTACATTGGCTGGACGCCGTTGACGCGGGACGGTGGGCAAATGTTGAATCGTGGCATTCAACTGTTCCACGCAACGGACCTTAGAAGTCCGTTTTACAAAGAATAACGGAGTCATAGTATGAAACGTGCGCAGACGCGTGAAATTCGCGGGTTTACCCTGATTGAACTGCTCATTGTAATTGTTATTTTGGGGCTATTAGCCAGTTTGGTGGCGCCACAAATGATGGGCAAAGTTGATGATTCGCGCATCAAGACCGCGCAAACACAGATGCGGATGCTAGAGACATCGATCAACACTTATCGCCTCGATTTAGGGACTTATCCGGAAAACCTCGACGAATTATTGGCGAGTGACAAGGCCAATTGGGCGGGGCCGTACTTGCCGAAAGACGTACCACTTGACCCATGGGGCAATCCTTACGAATACCGCATGCCGGGTGATGAAGGCAAACCCTTTACGCTGATGTCGTACGGTGCGGATGGCCGTGAAGGTGGCGAAGAAAACAACGCAGATATCGTATTGCAATGAGCACAGCTAACGTCGAGCAACTTTTCACCGAGCGCTTTCGTGTCAGTCACGACGACTACGCGAAGGCACTGCAATTTCAAGCGCGCAACGGTGGTCATTTAGAGCAAATCTTGGTGCGCATGGGCGCGCTAAGCTCGGAGTTTTTGCCGACGTACTATGCCGAAATGTACGAATTGCCACAGCTCGGTGCTGACGAATTGCAGGCAGCATTGGATGCCGACGCGCAATGGCAAAAACTGCACGAAGACTTGCCAGCTGAATTACGGGCGCAGTGTTTAGCGCACCATTGCGTGCCCTTGAGCTACGCCAATGCGCAGTTGCGCTGTGCTTGTACCAATCCGAGCCAACCGGCATTGCTCGAGTTCGTGGCAAGTACCGACGTCGAATTAGTTTTGGTCAGCGAAGACGGTTTCAACCAATTGAAGAGCCGCTTGCAACAAGAAAGCGAAGGCGCGACCAATGACAACGCCGGACTGACCATGCTTGAGGAAGATCGCTTACGCGAAATGGCCTCGGAAGCACCAACGGTCAATCTGTTAAATAATTTAATTGCCAAAGCGCTGCGCCGCCGCGCTTCCGATATGCATATTGAACCCTGGAAGGGCAAAGGCCGGGTGCGCTACCGTATCGATGGCGTGTTGCATGAGGCCGACTTTATCCCCATCCACATGGTGTTGCCGGTGGTCACGCGCTTAAAACTCCTATCGAGCATGGATATTGCCGAAAAACGGCGGCCGCAAGACGGAAAAATCGAGCTGCGCATCGATGGCTTAAATGTCGATGTGCGGGTGTCGGCGTTACCGGTCGGCGAAGGCGAGAGCGTGGTTATGCGTTTCTTGCTACAAGATAATTTAGCCTATGACGTCGGTACCTTAGGCATTGAACCCGATGTCGAAGCCTTGCTGCTCGAAGATATTCAAGCGACCTCCGGCGTCATTTTGCTGACCGGCCCGACCGGCTCGGGTAAGACCACCAGCTTGTACTCATTCCTGTCGCGTCGTAACGAACCTGACGTCAAGATCATCACCATTGAAGACCCGGTTGAGTATCAACTCGATGGCATCAACCAAGTGCAAGTGCAAAGCGACATCGGTTTTACCTTCGCCCATGCGCTGCGGTCAGTGGTGCGACAAGACCCTGACATTATCATGGTCGGTGAGATCCGTGACGCCGAAACCGCCGGCATCGCCTTGCAGTCGGCACTGACCGGCCACCTGGTTTTTAGTACCTTGCACACCAACGATGCGGCGAGTGCCTACACGCGCTTGCTCGATTTAGGGGTGGAAGAATTTCTCTTGTCAGCGGCGATTAAGGTTATTGTCGGCCAACGTCTGGCGCGGCGTTTGTGCCCGCATTGTCGGGTGCCTGATAGCGAAGCGACGGAGGCATTTCGGCGCTTTAAAATGGACTGGCTGATCGAACGTTTTGCCGTAACGCCGGCATTTCACCAAGCCGTCGGCTGCGATAAGTGCGCCAATACCGGTTACAGTGGGCGTGTCGCGTTAATTGAATACATGCGTTGCGACGAGCAACTGACGGCCCTGTTGGGTGACGCGGAGTTTTTGACCAAGGCGCGGCGCATGAACCGCGAGCGTGGTTACCGTAATTTGCTCGAAGATGGCATGCTCAAAGCATTGCGCGGCGAAACCACCATTGCTGAAGTGGTGAGGGTTGCAGGCTAATGGCACTGTTCACTTACGTCGCGTACAACACCAGTGGCGTTGAGCAGAAAGGCCGCATTGACGCGCTCGATCTCGAAACCGCCCGCGCGCGGCTGGAACAACAGCAATTGTTGGTCGCCGATTTAAAAGAAGCCTCAACCGGCTTAAACGCGAATGTATTTGGTGAGCGCGGGCTTAACTTTCACGATGTTGAATTTTTCACTGCCGAGCTAAGCTTGTTATTAAGCTCTGGGCTGCGGGTCGATAAAGGCCTCGAGATCTTGTTGTACAACGTCGAGAAACCGGCGTTGCGCGATTTGCTACAGACAGTGCTGCAGGAGCTTAAGCAAGGCCACAAGCTATCGGATAGCTTGGCCAAGTTTTCGGTATTTAGTTCACTGTATTTGGGCTTGGTACAAATTGCCGAAGAAACCGGCGAATTAGCCGCGACCTTCGAACGACTCGCGGCTGAAATGCGCTACCAAATGGAACTGCGCGACAAGATCAAACAAGCCTTGGTGTATCCGGCGGTTATTTTGACGGTTTGTATTGCTGCCATCGTGTTTATTTTCAACTTTGTGGTGCCGAATCTCACCACCTTATTCCGCGATGCAGAAAACCTGCCGGGTTATACCGTTGCCCTGCTCGCGGTGAGTGACTTCTTTTTAGCCTACCAATGGTTGTTGTTGATTGGCCTCATCGGCGGCGGATTCTGCCTCTGGTATTACCGCGAACAGCCCTGGGTGCAGCGGCTTGGCAGTTGGTGTCGCGAACGGCTACCGATAGTCAAGGGCGCGAACCTCTTGGTTGAGCGTATTCGTTTTAACGCCGCTTTGTACGTAATGATGAGTGCCGGCGTTGCCATTGATCGTTCTCTTAAGCTCGCCATGAAAACCTTGCGCACTGAGTCGTTGCAGGCCGAAGTTGCACGGGCCACCGAACGCGTTAATCGTGGCGATAGCTTATCGGCCTGCTTGAGCGAGTCGCGCTTGTATCCACCGTACTTTGCCGCGTTGTTGTCGATTGGCGAAGAAAGCGGTGAGCTGGCGCGGGTGTTTGGTGAAATTGCTGATCGCTCGCGGCGCACTTTTTACAGCTGGGTGACGCGCTTTACCAGCTTACTTGAACCTGCCCTAATTCTGTTCATGGGGGCTGTGGTCGGCTCGATTGTCGTCATTATGATGCTCAGTATCTCGGCCGTCACAGACATGCCACTATGACGTCGCGCGCGCCTTCGCTGCGCCGCGGTTTCACCCTTATCGAATTGCTCGTGGTGCTGGCCATCATCGCCATCGCCGCCACTCTAGTCGGCCCCTTAGCCTTCACGCAATACGAAAACAGCCAGCGAACCGCCGAACGCGAACAACTGCTGCGCCTTATCAACGAGTACACTTTTGCCGCCTACAGCCGCAACCAAAACTTCACCCTAACCACCGCCAACACTGACTTTTCCATCGAGAAAGGGCAGCCCTCCCTCGCGCTCGGGGGTACCCCCCAGGGAGGGCAGCCCTTTTTAGGTGAAAATGGGAGTGGAATCAAGGTGATATTTGAATATTTGGAGTTTCCTGAACAACGAATATATCTAAACAGGCATGGCTTTTGGCAGCCGAATGAGTTGCGCTGGTACGAGGGCGACAATGAGCGTAGCGTGCAGTTGAATATGCGCCTAATAGAGTCAGGTGAGGAGGGCGACGATGCGCAAGCAGACTAGCGGCTTCACTTTACTCGAGATTTTGGTGGCGATGACCATTTTGTTCGCCACTATTGTCACGGGCATGCTGACCTATCAGAACAACATGTCGAACTCGGTCAAAGCGGCCGAGGTGATGCACATTTTGTCGCAAGTCGATGCGGTACGCAGCAACATTCGGTTTACCTTGCATCATGAGGCGCTCACCAGCGGCAGCGACTTGTTCAGCCAAGACGTCGAAGTCAGTTGGCAAGCCGCAGAACAAGCGTACGTGCCACCGGCACCAACCATGGATGAGAGTGGTAGCGGCTTTAACCAGTACGGGCCGCGTTACCATTTGTACGCCATCACCCTAACCATGACCTACGGCAGCAGCCAACGGGTTTTCAACTACGAGGAGCTGATATGGGACGAAAACATGCGTCAACCGGCTTCACCCTAGTTGAAACGCTCATCGCGATGGTGTTGTTGAGTCTGCTGATGATCAGCGGTGCGCTCGCCTACGACTACTTCAGCCAAAATTGGCAGCGCAATAAACACCTCGCGACGGCATCGCTCGACCGCCATCATCTGCTTACGTTGGTGCAAAAAGTCACCTGGAACACCTATGCCAAAGTGGTGCGCAACAACGACAACGACCGTCTCGGCTTCTACTTTCTTGGCCGCACCGACGGCTTTACCGCAGTCTCTCACATTAGCGTGCAAAATCCCGACGTTGGCGCCGTCTATCGTATCTTCCAAGAGCCCAACGGCAACGGCGGTTATCGCTTAGTGTACGAAGAAGCCGTGCTCAGCGACACTACCCTTGCCGACGCTGCGCAGCAACTTCCCTTTAATTTCCGGCGCATTCTCTATGACGATGTTGCGACCATCGCGTTTGGCTATTACGGCTACCAAAGTCTCACTGAGCGCAACCAAACCGTGGCCGGTGACCAAGGCGATACCTACAAGCTCAATTGGTATGACGAATACGATGGTTTGCAACGAGTGCTCCACCCGCAGTCGATTCGCATCAACCTCAACGGCTTTAATTGGCTGATTGAAGTACCTGACGCTGTTGAATCGACCATGACAAGGTATACACAAGATGTCTAAGCAGCAGGGCATGGCATTGTTTCAAGTACTGTTGATGGTCGCCATCATCAGCGTACTGCTGTTGGTGATGAGCCAACAAACGCGCCACGCCGTGGCGCAAGCGCAGCAGATGCAAGATCAAGTGGAGCTGCAACTGGCGCTCGATTCCGCCGCCGCTTATACCGACACCTTACTGCTCAGTAATGACTGGCTGCGAGCGCGCAACGACAGCAGCCACCCGCTCTACAACCTTAACTTCTACAATTACCCCCATGCACTCAGCTTGCCGGAGCGCCCCGCCTATCGAGCGCTCAATTACCAAGTGCAGTTGAAGTTGCAAAATGAAGCCAGCTTGCTCGATGTCAATTATCAAACCCAATACGTTGAAGACTTGCTGGTGCAGTTAGGCAAGCCAGTGCCAGAGGCGCAGCGCATGATCCGTGAATTACGCAACTGGTTGCAACGCCCGAAGCAGATTTTTATTCAGAGCTTGTCCGAGCTTGCGACCCTTGACGAATGGACGCTCAGCGACGTCGAATTATTACGTCCTTATGTGTCGATTAACGCGCCTATTTTGAATCCGGTTTGGGTACCCGACGCGCTCTTGCCTATATTGCTTAGCCAGGGGCAAGCTGCTACTATCGAAACCTTACGAAAAAATAACGAAGTTACAGCGGGATTGTTACAAGAATTTGCTGGTAATTACGACCCCCTCGATCGGGGTATCGCACCAGCCGAAGCGCAACGTATGCAGCTGATTGCTGAGCCCCAAGGCTTGATGCTCTATCGGCAGCTCGATTATCGTCCGCGCCATCCAAACCCGCTGCGCTTGCATGCCAAGTATTTCCAACAACTACAACGATAATAACAATGGCAGAGACGACCGAACGCCCGCAGCAAACCAAACCACCCCTAAGCGCTCGCTTGGCGAGTTTGGTGTGGCGGGTGAACCAGCAACTGCAGTGGTTGCAAGGCAGCAGTGCGACACCTAGTGTCGCACCAAAGCGGCGCGTTCCCTGTTTAGTCTTGGGTCGAGGTTTGTATCAAGAAGCTTGGCAGAGCTACAACATTCGCTCGGCCAGCGCGTTGAAGAAAATCCTGCAACAAAAAGCGCAACCGCAGCAATTGCAATTTATCGGGCCGTGGCAAGACAACCAGCGCCGCGTGCTCACGCTGACCCTAAACGCTGACGCCATGCCATTGCGCGATAAAGCCTATGTGCTGTTGCCGGAGTCCTTGGTGCTTGGTGCCGCGTTGCCGCGTGGCTTGTATCAGATCAACGACGCTGGGCAGAACTACTTCTTTTATCAACAAGAAAAGCAATGGCAAACGCTTCTGCAGTCGAAGTTGGTAAATGACGCGAACAAAGCACGTCTTGCGCTCGGTTGCAGTAGCGAAATGCCGCTCAAAGAATTAACCCCAGCGCAGTTACAGGCACTGATCCCAAAAGGCGTCAGCAAGCTAGGCCTCGCCTATTGGCAGCAAGGCTGGCAAGGCAACACAGCTGCGACTGGCAGCAAACAGCCGTTACCTTGGCCGCAGCTTATGGCGACAGTTGCCATTATCGGTGCTAGCTATTTAGCGCTGAGCAGCGGCTATTTGTTGGTGAAGCAACAGCTGCTCAGCAGCCAGTTGGAGACCATTCAGCCGCAAGTCAGTGAACTTCTGCAGCAGCAATCACGCCTGCAACAAGCGCGTAGCAACCTCGCGCAGCTCAACGACCAACTGAACGACGGTGCCTACGTGAATCAGTTTTGGCAGCTCATCGCGCAGGCCAGTGAGAACGGCACCACCATTAGTTATGTGACCTCAGATGCGGCACGTATCACCATAGGTGGTGAATCTCCCGACGCCTTGGCCTTGCTCAAGCGCTTACATGCGTTGCCGCAAGTTGAAGCGGCGGAGTTTGCCGCGCCAGTACGCGATAATCGCGGCGTCCAAGCCTTCCGCATCGATGTAATTCTGAAAGCGTCAACACAGGAGTCGCAAGCATGACCGCGAAGCAACGCAACCTGTTGTTGATTGCCGCTCTGTTGGCGACCTTGCAGTTTGTCGTCAAACCTTTGTTGCAATGGCAGCGCCAAACCATTGACGAACTCAGCCTGAATCAAGGGCGCCTAGAACGCAGTGAATTGCTGTTGGCCAATGCCGACAGCTTAGCGACCAACACCGACGCCGCCACCGCCCTTGAACAAGAAATGCTGGCGCAATTCCCACAGGCGCAAGAAATCACCTTGACCCAAATTCAATTGCAAAGCGCGATTGAAACCGCGCTACGTTCGCAGCAAACCCGCATCGATGAATTCAGCTGGTTAACCGCGCCCGAACAAAGCGGCGGCAGTTTGGCCATGATGCGCGGTAAAGTCACCATCAGTGGCGACCTTGCCAACATCGTTAGCGCGCATTTTGCGCTGCTTGAACAGATGCCGACCATCGCCTATGAAAGTATGGATTTACGCAATGCCGGGCGCCGCGGTCGCGGTGGCTACCGGCTGACGTTAATGCTTAATGTTGCGGTACAGGCAACGGGAGGGCAGTCATGATAGCGCTGAAGGCCTTACCGCTGAGCGTTAAGCTCACCGCTGCATGCGTTGCGCTCCTTGCGCTGATTGATTTCAGTCAGCGCGTATGGGTCAGCTCCGAAGCTAACCCGCCGGCGGTGCCGCAGTTCAATGCCAGCGACTATGCAACGCAAGCGCCAAGTATGAACGCAGCCTTGCAACAATGGATCGAGCAGCAACGGAGCGCAGCAGCGCAAGCCGCACAAGAGCAAAGCGTTTCGCAGCCGCAAGCAGAATTATTGCCAGGTGGCGTGAATTTAGGCGAAACTCGGGTGCGGGTGCGTGCCACCTACACATCGAGCGCCACTGGGGCGCAGTTGGCGTTGCTCGAAGCGCAGCAAATTAATAATCGTTCACTCGAGCTTACTGAAGTGGACGAAGGTTTCGAAATAGACAACTATAAAGTGAGCAAAATAACCGCTGATAGTGTGGTATTCGTGAATGCCGAAGGCGAGCAAGTCACGGTACCGGTGTTCGACTATTAGCAGCAAGGGGACTATGGGAATGATGGGTCGCGCAACAACTAAAATCGTTATCGCTGCATTAACAGCAGGCAGCCTGTGGGGTTGTAGCTTCAATCCTGAACCGATCACGGTCAATCCAGATCGCATGCAAAACGCGGCCGAGCCTATCGATGAAAACCTCAGTGAAGCATCTGATACCATCGAAAGTCAGGGTTTCCAACGCTTGCGCTCGCTTGATTATGAAAACTATCTAAAGCGCAGTGATCGTGACCCCGCCATGGAATTTAGCGACAACGACACGCATACCATTAGTGCCAACGAATTGCCCATGCGCAACTTCATTGAGACAGTATTTGGTAAAGCCCTCGAAACTAATTACGTGATTGCTGTAAAGGAAGAGTTACGTAAGAACGTCACCTTGAACTTATCCAAAGCCGTCAGCTCACGCGAGCTGTTCCGGTTGTCGCGGCAATTACTCATCGACAATGGCCTCGATGTCGCGCTGCGCGATAACACCTATTATATTTTCCCGCGCACCAATGAGCGTGCCGACGTGGTCATTGGCTTCGGTCGTCGTTATGCCGACGTGCCCGATACCGCGCAAAATATTTTGCAGGTCATTCCGCTCAAATACGGTCTAAAAACCTCGCTGGAGCGCACCTTACGCAACCTGACCAGCGTCAGTTTGTCGGCCGATATGACGCAAAACGCCTTTTTTGCCGAAGGCTCACGCGCTGAAATCATTCGCTTGCTTGATTTAATCTACTTGCTCGATGTGCCAGCTAACCGCGGACGTAATATCGCCATGGTGGAGCTGACTTACTTGGCGCCAATGGATTATATCGACCAGCTCAAAGAACTGATGGAAGCCGAAGGTATTAGCGTCGGTCGCCAAGCTGGCATGGGCGTCGCTGTGCATACGGTCCCCGTCAATCAGCTAGGGGCCGTGGCCATGTTCGCCTCCAACGAAGAAGTGCTGGAACGAGCACGCTATTGGACGCAACAAATCGATCAGCCTAGCCAAGGACCAGAAAAAGGCTATTACATTTACCACCCACGCTATGCGCGGGCGTCTGACCTTGGTGCATCGATTGGTTCATTGATCGGCGGTTCCTACACCGGCGGTAATAATTCGCGTGATACCCAGTCAGCGCAGGGCGGCACCGGGCAAGCCAGTGCCACCACCAGTAGCAATGGCAACATGACCATGACCGTCGACGAGCGCTCCAACTCGATTATTTTCTACACCACAGGTGGCGATTACAAAGCGCTGCTACCGGTGATCAAACGCCTCGATGTCATGCCAAAACAAATTGTACTCGACGCCACCATTGCCGAAGTCACTATGACGGATGAATTCTCGCAGGGCTTCGAGTTTGCCTTCCGTAACGGCGAGTACAGCGGCGGTACGCTGGGCTCATTTGGCGTCAATGACCTCGGCGGATTTGCGCTGAACTGGGTCGACGGCTTCGATCGCTTTATCGCGCGCTTGCAGCAGAGCACCAATTTGGTCAACGTGATTTCGAACCCAACGCTGGTGGTACGCGATGGCGTTGCAGCCAGCATCAACGTTGGCAACGATATCCCGACGGTGGGCTCGACCACCTTTACCGAAGACCTGCAAAGCCAAACGCAGTCGGTCACCTATCGTAAAACCGGCGTGCAATTAAGTGTCACACCAACCATTAATGCGCAAGGCCTGGTAGTGTTACAAATTAATCAAACGATCTCGAACACGTCGCCAACAGGGCCGTCTGTGGCGGGAAATCCGAGTATCTTCGAACGCACCATCACTACCGAGGTGATTGCGCAAAGCGGACAAACCATTTTGCTGGGCGGTCTGATTTCTGAGAACACCTCGAGTGGCGACAGCAAGGTTCCGATTATGGGCGATATTCCAGTGTTGGGTAACTTGTTTAAATCGGAGAGTGAATCAAAAGAAAAAACCGAATTGGTGATTTTTATCACACCGCGAATTATTGAGCGGACAGAACAGTGGGAAGAAATCAGAAAAACTATCGCAGATGGCTTGACAACTATCTCGGTTAACGACTAATCTTGCTTTCAACTTTGCAAAATTGTTGAGCTATGGACGTGCTTATAACCATAATTAACAAACTCAACAGCAAAGCTTTTTGGGGAACTCCGGTTTGGAGTTTGCGAAAAAAATTTGGACTCTAGCTCTTCGTAGAGTGTTCTCAGGCAAGCCTAATCACCTTGGACCTGGGACCTGCAACTTGAAAAAGCGCGAAAGTTCATAGCAAATCGAAGCGACCAAGTTTGAATAACGCGGTCAATTTGATAACTACAGAGAAGAAGGCACAGGAATGCTGGAATCTCTTATTTCATGAAATTGGAGAACATCATGACAAACATGTTTAAACGTTCGCTAGTAGCTTTGGCAATCGCCGGCGCTAGCACGGGAGCGATGGCTGCAGACGTCTCTCTCACTGACACTACGTATGCGACAGATGAATTCATGTCTACCATGGAGCAAATCTTGTCGAAAAATATCGTCTTAACTTTGAACGATGAGTACAAAGAAGGCGATTACATTTACTTGCGTCTTGAAGATGGTGCTTACATCGACGGCGCACCTGACCAATTGACTG
Organism: Pseudidiomarina atlantica; assembly: GCF_000753735.1. Lineage (GTDB taxonomy): Bacteria > Pseudomonadota > Gammaproteobacteria > Enterobacterales > Alteromonadaceae > Pseudidiomarina > Pseudidiomarina atlantica. The sequence goes on from NZ_JPIN01000005.1 coordinate 233,013, forward strand.
TTGGTTTCGGTGAGCAGTTCGACGAAGGCGACTTCGCGGGCAACGGTGTAATCCCAGCAGCAGCTGGTAGCTACAACGACGACGCAGACGCAGAAGACGTAAACAAGGGTATCACTCTTGATTTCGTAGCTGAAACTGCTGACGACGCTGGTAACACTGTTCTTATCTACCGTGTAACCAACATCTTTGGTGACGAGAACACGAACTCAAACGACACCACTTACGGTATCAACCTTGACTTCGGTCGCTTCAACTTTGACGCGCCAGTGGTTGTTGCTCAAAACGGTGTAATGTTTGACACATTCTCACGTTTGGACGACCAGCCTTGGCCAACCAACACTAACCCATGGCCGTTTGACACTGTGTCAGCTCCTATGACTGACAACACTCAGTTGTTCAAAATGGGTCCACAGTTCTACCTTGACGTAGAAGAAGAGTTCGAAGGCGAGTTAGACGTATGGGATTTCCGTCGTACCTTCCGTACTCCGGGCGCATCGCACGGTAACCAAGATACCTCATCTTCAAGCTTGTTCTGGGTTCGTACCACCGACAACCCTGACACAGGTACCTTAGCTGACGATAACGCCGGCGAATGGGACTTCGTAGTTCAAGTTGACAGCGATGTTGAAGAGCAAATCGAATTCACCTTGTCTGGTGACAACATGTTTGGTTGGATCGACAGCGCTAACCCAGCGGGTCTCGAAGCAGTCTTCAGTGGTAACAGCTGTGCTTATATCAGCCACACGGCTTCAGTATTGAACTTCCGTTGTGCAAGCGTTGACGTACCTACAGGTTTGTTGTTCGACCTAGTTGCGACTATGGATTCTGCACAGAATCCTAAGCAAGACGGTGAATTCACTATCTCTGCAAACGTCAACTGGACGCACACTACTACGCAGTACACTGACGGTGGTGCAACTGACAACGTGAACTTCCCAGAAGACGGCGTATTGTTAGAGTCACCTGCTTACGGTGAAACTAGCTTGTCAGGTCTTTACGCTGGTGAGTGGACTGTTAACGGTTCTGTAACGCACATCCCATATATGCCTTACAGCGCACAGTCTGAAGCAGGCGAAATCGTACCAATCAGCCAGATCATCTACGTGACCAACAACTCACGTGATCCAGGCTTCGACGACGCAGTTGTCGGTGGTCCGAATGACTTCGACGGTCCAGCTCCTGAGAACAACAACGTAGACCGCATCATCTGGGTTGAAGTTATGGAAGAAAATGGTGACACCACTACTTTCGAACTTGACGCTTTAGCTAACCCAGGCGTAACTGCAATTGCTGGCGAAATCCGCTCTGCATTGTTCAACGCTGGTATGTTGGATCGCACTCGTTTCTTGTCACTGACTGTGAACGTAGCGGACTACCCAACTAACGTGTCTATCTACTCTGCATACAACGTCAACGGTTCTGACCGTGGCTGGGTACAAAACGACTCAGTACGTACCGATATGGACTTGTATCGCAACAACGACATCATCGATTAATAAGAGCTTTAAGCTAGTAATCGATAACAAAATCGTTATGATAAAACGCTCCTTCGGGAGCGTTTTTTTTTGCTAAGATGGAACGCATAAATAACTAACAATTGAACAATTAAGGAAAGCATGTGAGTAGCAACAAAAGCGACTTAATGGCGTTTATACGGCTGATTCGAAGCAACTTTTGGTTTCTTGCAATCTTCACCAGCGTATTTGCCGTGCTGGCAATAGTTGTTGCACTGTCACTACCGAACAAGTACTCATCGCAAGTGAAATTGGCCGCCGTTGAAGAAGAATCCAACTTTGGTTTAGGCGCACTAGCCGGGCAATTTGGTGGCTTAGCGAGTCTGGCTGGAGTGTCACTAGGTGGCAGCGACGTTAATCGTATTATCGATACCCTGAACTCACGTGACTTCATCAAATCCTTTATCCAAGAACAAGACATTGCGGTCGAGATTTTCGCCGTCGAAGAATGGGACATCGGTACGGATAGTTTCATTTACGACGAAGATATCTACGACGCCCAAGCGCAACAGTGGGTGCGTGAGCCAGAGCCATTAAAAACCGTGGCACCAACCGACGAAGAATTGTACGAACGTTTTCGCGAAATGATGTCGGTTGGGCAAGACAAAAAAACCGATTTGATCACCTTATCGGTAACCCATTACAAACCAGCGCTGGCGCAACAGTGGGCGCAGCAACTTACACGAGCCCTGAGTGAATACCTGCGGGCGCAAGACCTTGCCGAAGCCGAGCGCAGTATCGCCTTTATTAACGAAAACTATGCCAAGGCGGAAATTGTTGAAGTGCGCACTACCTTATCGCAAGTGCTGCAAGAACAATATCAAAAGCTGATGCTCACCAAAGTGCGTGATTATTACGGCTTTGAGATCCGCGACTCCGCTTATTTACCAGAAGAAAAATCAAGTCCGAAGCGAGCGCTTATGGTGGTCGGTATCACCTTTTTAGGGGGCCTACTCGGGCTGTTTATTGTATTGGTACGGGTTTACGTAGCGGGCAGTAAAGATGCTTGAAGGCATTTTTGCCGTTAGTGTGATTGTCTGTGCGCTGCTCATTGCACGGCGCCAAAACCGCATGATCGGCGCCTTCATCGTCCTCTTTGCCGCGTACTATTACATCGGTTGGTTGTTTGCCAACAACATGACGCCGTGGCAGCTGAACTATTACAGCCTGGCGGTATCGGCATTGCTGGTCGGGGTGCTAATGGCCAATTTATTGGTGCATTACCGCCGTAGCTTAGCTCCTCAAAGCAAACCAAACGACAAGGCATTTGCCGCCGAATTACAAGCAACGCTTAAGCAACCGGCCAATTTCTATCTTAAACTTATCGTGCTGAGCTTGTATGCCATTGGCGTGCTTGCCTATGTTGCCTTAATTGCGCTGTACGGCGTGCCGGTGCTGAATATCGGTGACCGCTCAGCGGTGCCCGGCTATTTCACCTATATTATCGGGGTGATTTGGGTACTGTATCCGTATCTTTATGTCACGCTCGAACGTCGGCATGTACTGCCGGCGACCGCACTGACGTTTTTCATCTTATTGACGATGGGCTATCGCACACCATTAGTCATCACTATTTTGTGTTTCATCTTCTTGAACCTAAAATACCAGCGATTTGTTATCTCAAGGCGGATGAAAATTCTGGGTGTGTTGTTGCTATTTGCCGTAGCTTCACTGTATCCGCTCATCCGCTTCCAAGAAGATCCGCAAGCGCTTATCACTTTGCTTGGCAACTTAGACCTACCGCCGGAACTGTTCTTATTGGCCCCCTTTATTTTGGTCTTCGCCGAGGGCTCGTCGGTGATTTTAGGCATTCACCAAATGCTGCCGAGCATTGGTCCGCAGTATGGTGCTTTCACTTTGTCAGGATTTGCCACCGTGCTGCCCGGAGAACAGATCCATAGCCGTACTTTGCTGTCGTATTGGCTCGGCCGTACCAATTGGCAGGAATCGAGCACGACATCGTCACTGCTAGGGCAGTTTTTAATCGAGTTTGGTTATTGGGGCAGCATTGTGTGTTGTTTGCTGTTGGGCTTTTTTATGGCGTTAGGCTCGCAACGCTACTTTGAATCCACCGACCGCATGAAAGACTTGCCCTTTGTGCTAGTGTTTGGCTTGCTGACCATCGGCATTCACACCGGTGTACTTGACCCCTTGGTAGTGTATGCCTTGATTTTGTATTGCTTAGTGCTGGTGGCAGATCGTCTGGGCGGGCCGCTGGCACAGTTTGTTAAGGCGCGTTATCGCGCCTAATGCGCAAGCACGCGCTGAGCGTAGCGCTGCGCAAAGAAGTTGCGCAAGACAAAGTTAACCACCGCGGCAGCGAGCGCAATCATCAGCGCGAAAGTAGTACCGACGGCGTACAAGGCAATACCGATGTAGGCCGCGTTGCCAAGTAAGGTGAGTAAATTCAGGCGGGCAACGTAGCCGTCCTCATTTTGCAGACTCAAATAGGTAAGCTTCACAAAGCTGCTTTGCGCCGCCAAAATCAACAGCGCGATCATCAGCGGCAACCACCAGATCTCCATTACCGCAATGCCCATTACGGCTAAATAGGCCAGCGTCAACACATAGGCCACGACTACACCGGCCACCACCAAAGCTTGATAGCGGGTGCCAATGCTGCGCAACTGTTCGGCGCGGGTAGCAGGGTTCGCTAGTTGCGTCAAAATGGTATTGCCATAGGTACGCGGCAATAAAATACTAATCGAAATACAGGACACTGCGAGCGCGACCACACTGACAATTTCGGCAGCGGCGATTTGCTTGATGGCCGCAGGTAAAATAAACACCGCGAAGATGCCGCCAGTGGTCGATACCGCAATGTTGCGAACTTCACGCAGCGACGGCCGTAAGCCATTGCTGCTCGATGCCGCAGGCAGACGTTGATGACTGAGCAACAACACCGCAAGCCCTAGCGCTAATGCCAGTGCGTAGATCAAATACAAATCGTGCTGGTTGACCGTTGTCGCCGCTTGGCTGACCCACCAAGGACCTAGCAAACAAGCCAATGAGATCAGCAATTCGGCCAGCGCCAACGGACCGAAGCGATGCAGCGCTATAAACCGATAGCGCAACACGTAGTAGAGGTGTAGCAACACTAAAATGACGAGGCTATACCCTAACGAGAAAAGTAAGCCAAAAGCCCACAGTGCGACGCACAGGAGCCCAGAAAGGGCTAATCCTTGCAATGACTGACGGTAAATACTGCGGTGGTTGCCTTGAAAGTCAGGTTTGAGCAGGAAAAAACCAAAAGATTGCGCGAAAGCGGTGTTAAGCAACATCAACAAAAAGAAGTCACCACCGAAAGCGGCAGTTAAGTCGGCACTAAAAAATAAGATACTTGCGGAAAAGAGAATGACGCGCGATGCGCCGGGGCCACCTGTAGCGATAAGCGGCGGCAATGCCTGCTGCAAAAAAGCTTTAACTGTACGCGCGACAGCAGGAGTTGTTGTCATTTATGCTTGGCCTCGTTTGCGCGGGTGGTACGCGCGGCAATGTTGGTAAAAACCGCGTTTGCATTGTGCCATGATGGCGCGCGCCGTTTCAACTAATTAGACCCGGCACTGGCGCGTGCCGCGCAGGCGGCAAAAAAACGCTGCAAGTCGGCGACCACAGGTTCCACCGCGAACTGCTGCTGGGCATAAGCGCGGGCTTGAGTGCTGAGTTGCGCGTGGTGCTCGGTGCAATAGCGAATGGCGTCGGCCAAATCGTGTGAATCGCCGCGTTCGACTAAGTAGCCGGCCTGTTGATGGGGCACCACGTCCGGCGTTGGCCCGTGGGCGAGGGCGACCACCGGCAAGCCGACCGCCATGGCTTCGATAAAGCCCATGCCGAAGGCGTCAAAGGCCGATGGCAAGACAAACAGGTGATGCTGTTGCAGCACCGCGATTTTGTCGGCGTAATCGACCCAGCCTAAAAACGTCACCCGCGACTGCAAGCCGAAGCGCGTCACCAAACCTTGCAACAAGGTCAGGTCGGCGCCTTCGCCCGCAATGCTCAGCTGATAATGCTCAGGCAGCTGCAACAGTGCGCCGATGACGCTATGCACATTTTTGCCCGGCACTAAGCGGGTCATGCACAGCAAGCGTACCGGTTCATCTGCGCCTAAGCGCGCAGCCGGTGCCGCCGCCAGAAATTGTGCATCAAGGGTGTTTGGCACCACGTGTACGCGCTCAGGTGCAACGCCTAAGCGGTCAATCAAGAGGTCTCGCCACCACGGCGTCAGTACACAAATGCCGTCGGCAACGGCCAGCATACGCCGCAAGAGCCAGCGCCGCCACGCCGAGGTCAAATAGTCAGCGGTGGCCGCTGAGTGAAACTGCAAAACGACAACTGCACCACGACGCTTAGCCACGCGTGCAAGTAAGTACTTACGCAGCATCGACAACCAGCGCGCACAATGCAGCCAAACAATATCGCCGGCTTGTACTTCGTTGCGCAGCCGCGCGGCAGCAGCACGGTAGGCGGCAAGCTTACCGCTGGTGCCGCGGTGGGACTCAATGACATTCAAGCCATGTTGTTGCAACTGTGGGCTTTCGCAAAAACTCACCAGTGCGGTACTGATACCGCCCTTGCCGTGTTTGACCGCAGTCGCAACTAAGTGAATCATCCGTCGATCAAGCCGCGGGTATCGACCCAGCGTTTGCCTTCAAGCTGGCCACGGGTGATGGCTTTGAAAGGTTCGTGGTCCACCAGCAACACCACTACATCAGCGGCTGCCAAGGCATCATTAAGCGAGCACAGCTCAGCACCCGGCACCGGTGTCGCGTCTTGTGCAATATTGGGTTCGACCACCAAGGTGGTACCGGCGTGGCTGCTTGCCAACTGCCGCGCGATAGCTAAGGCCGGGCTTTCGCGTAGATCATCGATATTGGCTTTAAAAGCCAAGCCCAAACAAGCAATGGTCACGTCTTGCGCAGCGCCGGTGGCGGCAACCGCTTGTTGCACCTGCGCCACGACCCAGTCGGGTTTGCCATCGTTGACCTCGCGAGCAGTGCGGATCAAACGTGCCTGCTCCGGTGCCGAGGCGACAATGAACCACGGGTCAACAGCAATACAATGGCCGCCAACACCAGGGCCTGGCTGTAAAATGTCCACCCGCGGATGGTGATTCGCCAGTCGAATTAACTCCCACACGTTAATGCCTAAGTGGTCGCAAATCAGCGACAGCTCATTGGCAAAGGCAATATTGACGTCGCGGAAGCTGTTTTCGGTCAGTTTTGCCATTTCAGCGGTACGGGCGTTGGTAAGAATACAGTCGCCTTTCAAAAACAGGCGGTACAAATCAGCCGCCATGGCACTAGCGCGCGACGACAAACCACCAATCACGCGGTCGTTGTCGACCAGCTCTTGCATGATCTTGCCCGGTAACACGCGCTCAGGGCAGTAGGCCAATTGCACCTCGGCGGCATCGCCAGCGGTCGCAGGAAAGCTCAGGTCAGGACGCAGTTCCGCCAACCATTGTTCGAGCTGCTCGGTGGTGCCCACCGGCGAGGTCGACTCCAAAATAATCAAGTTACCGGCTGCCAACACAGGTGCGATGGTTTCGGCCGCACTGCGAATAAATTTTAAATCGGCACTGCGGTCCGGCAAAAACGGCGTTGGCACGGCAATAATAAAAGCATCGGCTGCGACGGCTGTGGTACTGGCGCGCAGATGACCTTCGGCAACGGCGGTTTTTACCACATCGGCAAGCCCCGGTTCGACAATATGAATTTGCCCAGCGTTAATTGTTGCCACCGCTTTTTCATTGACGTCGACGCCATGTACCGGCACGCCTTGTTTGGCGAACACAGCAGCAGTCGGTAGCCCAATGTAGCCGAGGCCGATAACGGCAATGCGTGGAGACGACTTCATACCAATTCCTTTTGTAAAACATCAATAATGCGTTGGCAGGCCTTGCCATCGCCGTACGGATTATGTGCACGACTCATGGCCTGATAGGCCGCGGGATCATCCAGCAAACGCCCAACCTCACGGACAATGGCGGCGCTGTCGGTTCCCACCAACTTGACCGTACCCGCATCGACGGCTTCTGGCCGTTCGGTGGTGTCACGCATCACCAACACCGGTTTACCAAGCGATGGCGCTTCTTCTTGAATACCACCGCTGTCGGTCAGAATCACCGTAGCTTGGTTCATTAAGTACACGAAGGGTTCATAATCTTGCGGCGCTAACAAATGCACATTCGGCAGGTCGCGCAAATGGCGATTTACTGGCTCCTGTACATTCGGATTCAAATGCACCGGGTAAACGATTTGTAATTCGGGGCGTTGTTGCGCAAGCTCGGCGAGGGCTGCGCAAATGCGCTCAAAGCCAGCGCCAAAACTTTCGCGGCGGTGCCCAGTCACCAGCAGCATGGGGTGCTGCGCGTCAAACTGTAACTCGGCGAACAGTTGTGCGTACGCGGCTTGTTTGTCGCTATCCTGTTGTAATTGCTCACTTACCGTCAACAACGCGTCAATCACGGTATTGCCGGTCACATGGATCTGGTCAGACGGAATCGACTCCGCCAACAAATGCTCGCGCGCTTTCGCGGTCGGGGCAAAATGCCAGCGGGTAATGCCTGCGGTCAGGCGTCGGTTCGCTTCTTCAGGCCACGGCGAATAAATATTGCCGGTGCGTAAACCCGCTTCGATGTGCGCCACCGGAATTTGCTGAAAGTAAGCGGCGAGGGCAGTGGTCAAAGTCGTTAAGGTATCGCCATGCACGCAAACCACGTCGGGTTTGAATTCAGCCAGTACCGGCTCCAGTTCGGTCAACACCCGTGCCGCCAATTGGTTCAAGCTTTGGTTGGGGCGCATCAAGTTCAAATCGTAATCGGGCGTCAACTGAAATAACTCGAGCACTTGGTCAAGCATTTGTCGATGCTGGGCGGTCACGCACAGCCGCACATCCCATGCGGTCTGTTGCTGCAACTGTTGCACCAGCGGTGCCATTTTTATGGCTTCAGGGCGCGTACCAAAAACGACGAGGATTTTTTTTGTCATGATTCTAGAGTCGTTGTAATAAATGAAGGCGCAAATAGGTCAACAGTCGTAATTGACGACCGATGCGCGTCGGTTGTGACAGCAAACGATACAGCCACTCCAAATGCAGCTTACACCAAAGCTTCGGGGCGCGTTTGGCGGCGCCCGTAAAGACATCGTACGTACCGCCGACGCCAAGATAAAACGCGTCAGGGTAAAGCTTGCGTAAACGTTCGATCAGCTGCTCTTGTTTGGGCGACCCCATGGCCACGGTAACGATGCGTGGCTGCTGTGCGTGCAGCGCATCGACCAGCACTTGTTCGTCGGCAAAGTAGCCATCGATGGCGGCCACTACTGGCGTGCCAAGCTCGCGTAATTTCGCGGCGGCAAGCTGGTTTACCGCCGGCTTAGCACCAATCAGCATGACCGGCACTTGTAACTCCGCGGCGCGCAGCATCAAGGCTTCCCAGAATTCACAGCCAGGAATACGGGTATTGGCCACACCTTTTTTACGCAGGGTGCGCACCACGCCAGTGCCATCAGCAAAGCGCAGTGTCGCACTTTGCAAGGTGGCGCGAACGGTTTCGTCTTGTTGTGCCAACACCACTTTTTCAGGGTTGATGGCAATACCGAAACCGTAGTGCACGTCGCCGGCCGGTGCGATGACTGCATTCACAGCCTGCGCCATCGAAGCAAACGGCGTTACTTGAATACCGCCAACGGTAACGTCGGTCGTCAATTGCTGATTCATATCGTTTGAAAGCTCAAGTTAAGCTCGAGAAGATGCGGCGATTCTATCGAGCGTGACAAAAAACTGCAATCTAAGTGCGGTATAAGCTTACCTGAAGGTTACGGATGATTTACATCGTTTTTACGCAATCGAGACAAAATCGAGACAAAAAGATGTGTCAAAAAATTACCGTGGTTGGGCTTGGCTACGTAGGATTGTCGAATGCGGTGCTGCTGGCGCAACAACATCAGGTGGTGGCACTCGATATTGATGCCACTAAGGTAGCGGCAGTCAACGCCAAGCAAAGCCCGATCGAAGACAGCGAAATAAGCACTTACTTACGCGACAAGCCGCTGCAGTTAAGTGCAACCACCGACCCAAACATCCTCGCCGAGGCCGACTGGGTGATCATCGCCACCCCCACCGATTACGACCCAGAGACCAACTATTTCAACACCAGTAGCGTCGATAGCGTCATCGCGCAAACACTGGCCAGCAATCCTCGCTGTCACATTGTGGTGCGTTCAACCATCCCTGTTGGGTACATCAAGAAAATACGCGCCAAGTTGGCCACCGAGCGGGTGTTTTTCGCGCCCGAGTTTTTACGTGAAGGGCGCGCGCTGTACGATAATTTATACCCATCGCGCATTGTCGTGGGTGAACAGCACGAGGCGGCACGCATCTTTGCAGAATTTTTACGTAGTGGCGCACTGAAGTCCGATGTACCGGTGCAATATACTGAACCGACTGAGGCGGAAGCGATAAAATTATTCGCTAATACCTACTTAGCGATGCGGGTGGCGTTTTTTAACGAACTGGATTCGTTCGCTATGCATCATGGCTTAAATGCGCGGCAATTGATTGACGGCGTGTGCTTGGACCCCCGTATTGGGGGGCATTACAACAACCCGAGCTTCGGCTATGGTGGTTATTGCTTACCCAAGGATACGCGCCAGTTGTTGGCCAACTATGACAAGGTGCCGCAGGTGATCATTGGTGCTATTGTCGATGCCAATCGCATGCGCAAAGACTGTATTGCGGAAGCGATCATGCAACGCGAGCCGCAGTGCGTCGGTGTGTATCGGTTAGTAATGAAGCAAGGTTCGGACAATTTTCGCGCAAGTGCGGTGCAAGGAGTGATGCAGCGCTTGCAAGCGCGCGGCATTAAGGTCATCGTATTCGAGCCGACCGTTACGGAAACAATGTTTAACGGTTGTGAAGTTGTTAAAGATTTTTGTGATTTTAAAAACAGATCAGATATAATCGTCAGCAATCGCATGTCTGATGAGTTAGCCGATGTCTCCGACAAGGTCTATACTCGCGACATTTATAACAACGATTAAGCGATGTCGAAAAATTAAAGAAAAACTGAATTAGACGGGAAATCTAGAAGTTATGAGTATTTGGGTGGTGCTGCTTGCAGCGACCGCGCTTTCGAGCGTGTTGTGCAATGTCCTGATCCCGATGGCGTGGAAGACTGCGCTGGTTGATCATCCTTGTGCGCGCAAGCAACACGCTGCGCCAGTTCCGTTAGTAGGTGGGCTGGCGGTGTATGGCACCATGCTCATTATGATGGTGGCGCTGCTGCCGCTCGAAGTCGACATTCGCTTATTCCTGGTGTCCGCAAGCTTCATGGTGCTGATTGGCGCCCTCGACGACCGCTACGATATTGATCCCGGCGTACGCTTTATCGCCCAAATGCTGGCCGCTGCGGTGGTGGTATTTGGCGCCGACGTACAAATCGTGCAACTGGGTAACTTATTCGGTACCGGTACGGTTGAACTGGGTGCCATGGCAATGCCGTTCACCTTACTCGCCATTGTCGCCGCCATGAACGCCTACAATATGATTGATGGCATCGATGGTTTGCTCGGTGCACTAGCCATGGTGGCCTTCGCCGGTATTGCGGCGCTGGCTTTTATGCACCAGCAACAATTGCCGGTCATGGTCGCCGCTATCTTGTTTGGCGCGATGATTCCCTACCAAATTCGCAATATGGGCTTTCGCTTACGCCCGATTCGTAAAATCTTCATGGGTGACGCCGGCTCCATGCTGGTCGGCTTCGTAGTGGTATGGATGCTGGTCATGCTGACCCACCCCGAGCGCTTACTCGAAAGTTGGTTTGCCATTCAGCCGAACGTTGAAGCCGTGCGCCCAGTCGCCGTGTTGTGGCTGATTGCCGTCCCCCTTATGGACATGTTCGCCATCATGGCGCGGCGTGTTATGAAAGGCCAATCGCCGTTTCGTCCGGATCGCGAACATTTGCATCACATCTTCATGCGCGCGGGTTTCACCTCGCGGCAAACACTGGGTATCATCACCGCTATCGCCTGCTTCAAACTAGCGCTGGGCTTGGTTTTCGAATGGTTACAACTACCCGAGCCAATTGTGCTTAGCATTTTCATCGCAATTTTTGTACTCTACCTAGTAATGCTCAAAAACATTTGGCGCATCGTGTCGTGGGTACGTCAACAACGCGATATCGAAAGCACCGACGAAGCAACAGAATAACAACACCAACAGGGGAAATAGCGTGAAAGCATGGTTGCAACATACGCTAGCGGCAGCCGGGCTGGCGTGTCTATTAGTGGGTGCCGCAGCACCTAGCGCACAGGCGCAAGATTTATCCAGTCTCACTCCGCAACAAATCGCACAAATTCAGAAACTTCCGCGCGCGCAACAAGAAGCCATTGCGCGCCAGTTTGGCGTCAATTTAGCCGACATCGAGCGCATGATGCAGAGCTCGAGTAGCAGCCCAACCAGCGGTCAACCGGAAAGCGAACGCGCCGCCGACACCATGCAAGACCGCGACGTTATCGATACGCGCCCGCTGAATGAACTCAGCCCCGGTGAACTGGCCGAACGGCTTGCCGAAGACGACAAAGAACTGCAACCCTTTGGTTACAACCTATTCCAAGGCGAGCCCAGCACCTTTGCGCCGATGGCGAACGCACCTGTGCCATCGAACTACTTGTTAGGGGTAGGCGATGAATTACGCATTCAACTGTACGGTAAAGAAACCCGCACCATCGATGCCGTGATCGACAACGAAGGTCGCGTCACCATTGAAAACCTTGGCCCGCTGAGTGTGGCTGGCTTACGCTACGACGAAGCCCGCGAACTGATCAAGAGCACCGTACGCGAGCGCATGATAGGTATGGAAGCGGCGGTCAGCATGGGCGAATTGCGCAGCATGCAAATTTTCGTGGTCGGCGAAGCCTACAAACCAGGTGCCTACACCGTCAGCTCACTGACCACCATAAGCCAAGCGCTGTTCGTCTCGGGTGGGGTGTCAGACATCGCCTCGTTGCGCAACGTGCAACTGAAGCGCAACGGCGAGACCGTGGTGACCTTCGATTTATATAAACTGCTGACCGAAGGCGATGCCTCAAACGACTACCGCTTGCAAGCGGGCGACGTGGTGTTTATTCCCACCCGTGGCGACATGGTCAGCATTGCCGGCGAAGTTCTGCGCCCAGCCATTTATGAAATGCTCCCCGATGAGACCTTGGCCGACGCCTTGAGTTTTGCCGGTGGCTTGCTGCCCACGGCCTATCGCAAGTCAGTGCAGCTGCAACGCATCAGCGACGGCTCACGCCGCGTGCAAACCATTGACTTAACCCGTACCGACGTGCAGCGCAAACTGCGTGGTGGTGACGCCATTACCGTTTTCCCTGTTGCCGAAGAAACCGTCGACAGCGTGATGCTGGTTGGTGCTGCGGTGCGTCCGGGTATGTACGAATGGCACGACAACCTGCGCATTAAAGACGTGATCCCCTCCGTTGAAGGTGCGCTGTTACCGATTACCGATTTGACCTACGGTATTGTGGTGCGCTCGAGTGATGACCGCCGCACCATCAAAGTACTGCAATTTGATGTCGCGCAAGCCGTGCGTGGCGTTAGTGAGCATAACCTAGCGCTGCAACCGCGTGACCAAGTGGTGGTGTTCAGTCGCTACGAAGCGGCCGCTGCCGAAGAAAATCAATTGAGTGCGTGGTTACGCTCTGAAAGCGACCGAGCGCGTGAAGAGCGCGAACGGGTGCTAGAGATTTACCGTAAGCAGTATCTGCAAAAGCTGATCGTGGACGACCTTGGTTTTAACGAGCTGCTGGACCGTACCACCCCGGATCGCTCTGAAGAATTGGATAATCAACTCGACAGCTTGTTCGCCATTGGCGATAACGGCGAAGAGCGCGATGCGGACTATTACGCCAAGTTCTCACGGCACAATTTGCTGCAACCGATTTTGTATCAATTGCGCAACCAATTCAGCGCCACCGGCACCTTGCCGTTGGTGTACATTGACGGCGAAGTGCGGCATCCGGGCATTTATCCGCTGGTTGAAGGCGCCAGTGCAAAGCAAGTGATTGTCGCCGCCGGCGGTTTGAAAGAATCAGCCTATTTAGCCCGCGCTGAGCTGACGCGTACGGAAATCAGCAATGGTGAAGCCGAAGCGCGCTACGTGCCGTTCAACTTGGCCGAGGTGTTAAGCGGTGACTTGCAGGTGCCAGTGCAAGGCCGCGATCGACTGCAAATCTTGTCGATTCCACAGTGGCAAAACACCTTGCAAGTGCGCCTTGAAGGCGAAGTGCGCTTCCCCGGCACTTACACCATTCGCCGTGGTGAGACGCTACAAGGCTTGCTCGACCGCGCCGGTGGGTTGACCGAATATGCGTTCGTACGCGGGGCAATTTTTACCCGTGACGATCTGCGTGAAGCGGAACGCAAGCGTTTAAGCGAGCTGGCGCAGCAACTGCGTCGTGAAATTGCCTCGAATGTCATTACCGACAGCGGTGCTTCCGTCGCTTACGGCGAAATGAACCAGCTGTTGCGCGACCTGACCAATATCGAAGCGGTCGGCCGCTTGGTTATCGATCTAGAAACCGTGATCGGTGACGGCGAACGCTTGACCGACATTCAATTGAAAGACGGCGACCGCCTGTTTGTGCCAACCGTGCAGAATACCGTATCTATTATCGGCGAAGTACAGCTAGCAAGTTCGTACCAGTACGAGCAGGGCGTATCGCTCGAAGAGTACCTGCAGCGCGCGGGTGGGTTACGCCAGAAAGCTGACGATGAGCGCATCTATATTGTCAAAGCCAACGGCCGTGTAGTGGTGCCAGAGCGCCGCTCATGGTTCTCGTCGGGCGCCGTCAACCAAATCGAGCCGGGTGACACCATTGTCGTACCAATGGACACCCAATACATGAACAACGTTGAGCTATGGACCACTGCCACCCAGATCATGTATCAGGTCGGCGTCGCCCTAGCTGCATTGGCTGCATTATGATGATAACAACGCAACACCTGGCGCTGGACCTCACCTATCAGGGGCTGACGCGTGACCAACTCCAACAATTCGCGAACGAACGCTTGCCGCGCGATTTCGCTGAACTGCGTGCACAGTTGTTGAAAGGGACTTACGAGAACCCGAGCGAAGGCCGACAAGTGACCCACGTGCTCAACCGTAGTCGCCATTCGGTGGTGGCGGCCAACGGTGGTCGTAACCGCTTTTCGGAAATCGTCCGCACCTTGCGTAGTGGCAAATGGCTGGGCGCGACTGGGCAAGTGGTCACCGACGTCATCAACGTAGGTGTAGGTGGCTCCGACTTGGGCCCATTGCTTGGCAGCGAAGCCTTGCAAGAGTTCGCCGACGACAACACCGCGCACCCATTAAAAGTGCATTTCGCCAGCTCGATGGATGGCAGCCAGCTGTACACTTTGTTGCCACAGCTAAACCCAGCCACCACTTTGGTGATCATGGCGTCAAAAAGCTTTAGCACCATCGATACCCTTGCCAATATTCGCACCCTCAAAGCCTGGGCGGCGCGCGAACTGAGCGAACAGCAGTGGCTCGAAAAGCACGTGATTGGCGTGTCGAGCAACATCGAAGGCATGACCAACTTTGGCATTCCACCTGCGCAACAATTGAGCTTTGCTGAATCTGTGGGCGGCCGCTATTCGTTGTGGTCCGCCATTGGCTTACCAATCGCGCTCACCGTCGGCGCCAACCAATTCGCCCGCATGCTCGATGGCGCCAAAGCCATGGACGCGCATTTTGGCGAAGCCGAACTGCATGAAAACATTCCGTTATTGATGGCGCTTACTGGCGTGTACAACCGCGAGCAGCGCGGCATCAACAACCTTGCTGTGTTGCCCTACGATGGTCGCTTACGGAAACTGCCCGATTACTTGCAGCAGCTCGACATGGAAAGCAACGGCAAGCAACAAGATCGCAACGGTAAGCCGATCGATTATCCGACCGGGCCAATTATTTGGGGTGGCTTTGGGCCTAACGGTCAGCACGCGTTTTATCAGCATTTGCATCAAGGCTATGACAACTTTGCCGCCGATTTCGTGCTGGTGTTGCAACGCGCTGCGACAGAATTTGACGCAGCAACCCAAGCCGAGTTTGCCGAGCAGCAGACCTTGTCGGTGGCGAACTGCCTCGCACATCGCCGCTTGATGTGGTTTGGCGACGGTAAGACTTACCCTGGCCAACACCCATCGAACCTATTGTTGCTGCAAGAGCTCACGCCACAAGCGTTCGGCGCACTGATTGCCGCCTATGAGCACAAAGTGTTTACCCAAGGCGTGATCTGGAAGATTAATTCGTTTGACCAGCCGGGCGTTGAGCTTGGCAAGAAAATCGCTAATGAAGTGCTGGAAGTAATCAAAACCGGCACCGGCAGCGACGCTTTTGATGACAGTACGCAGGCTATTTTGCAGAGGCTCTGATGGATAACCCAACTACGCATATTTTGTGTCAGGACCCGACGGTTTACATCATGGACGACTTTTTTACCGCGTCTGAAGGCGCGCATTTGAAAAAATGTGCCGCCGCGCAAATGGCGCGTGCCAAAGTGAGCTCCGACAAAGAGGGGGTGCTGAGTAACGCGCGCACCAACAGCCTCTGTTGGATCCAGCACACCCACGATATGGTGGTGACCTATTTGGGCATGCGCATTGCCAAAGAAGTCGGCTTGCCGCTGGAGAACGCCGAGAGTTTTCAGGTGATTCATTATGGCGAGCAACAAGAATATCGCGCACACTTCGACGCCTATGACATGAGCACCGAACGCGGCAAGCGCTGCACCGCTCGTGGCGGGCAACGCTTGATTACCGTGCTGGGCTATATTGATGCGCCCGAGAAGGGCGGTTCGACTTACTTTCCGAAACTCGACTTGAACGTCGCGGCAAAACCCGGCCGCCTGCTGTTTTTCGAAAATGTCGTGCGCGGCACTACCGATGTGCACAAGAAGAGCCTGCATGCTGGCATGCCAGTGATCAAAGGCGAGAAATGGGCATTCAACCTGTGGTTCCACGAGCGCGAGTTCAAATAATGCGGGTGCTATGGGCAGCCGCCTGCGTGTTTTTTGCGCAACTTGCGACACCAGCTGTCGCAACGCCTTGGCTCGATGCCGAAGAATTGCATGTTCGCCATTCATTGCAAGTGCTGGCGGACGCGGGTCTACTCAGTGCCCCGGTAACCACCTTGCCGGTGATGTGGCGACCGCTGCTGACCGACCTTGAAGCCATTAACCCTGAGCAACTCACCGAACTCCAGCAAGTTGCCTACTACAAATTGGTGGCGCTGCTCGAGTACCACAAGCGCGGTTCCTACACCGGGGTGCGCGTGGCCGGCGTGACCGATACCGGTGCGCAACCGAGTTTGCAACGGCCGATGGAAGGCAAAGCCTCAGCGGCCTTGACCCATGAGCGGGTCGGTGAAGTGGCGGCGGCGCGGGTGCGGGTGACCTATCGTGACAGTTCGCTGAGCCTGAATCCGCGGGTGCGCACCGACAATCTCTCGTGGCAGGGCAGTTATGCCGCCGGAATGGCGGGTGATTGGGCACTGTCAATTGACCAATTGCAAACCTGGTGGTCGCCGGGTTCGGCGCAAGACGGATTGCATACGGTCAGTACCTTACCGCTGCGTGGTGCTCGTGCGATCTATGCGCCGGATGCACAATCGGCGTGGCGCGATGTCAGCTTTACCGCCTTTTGGGGCGAGAGCGAAGAAGAACTCTTACTCGACCCGGCCGCCCAACTGTGGCAGCGCGAAACTGCCTATGGCGCGCGGCTCGGTTGGCGGGCCCATGAACGCTTGGAGCTAGGGCTGCATTACACGGCGTCGGATCTTGCTGATAGCTCGGATAATTGGGTGTTTGATGCGCGGCTGACCTTGCCGTACCAAATTGCGTTTTATGGCAGTATCAGCGAGCATGACGTTGAAGAACGCGCAGGTAATGGCCACATGCTAGGTTTGGACTGGAGTTTTGCCGAGCCGGCGAAATTGTCGCGGGTCTATGCCGAATATGACCGTAGCGATTTACGCAGTTTATTGACCATCGGTTATGCGACCTTTGCCAATAATGGCATGGGTTATGATTTCCGCATTCAGGATACGCGTGTACGCCGGCACCACAACAGCTACGGCATGGCGCCGCGTTGGCAGTTGCTGCCTGAATATCGGCCCGGCATCGAGCGCATCCAGCAATTTGAAGCTGTGGTGTTCTTCCCATTGGGGAACCGCAGCCTGATCGAGCTTGGCCTGCAAGCTTGGCAAGACACCTACGTTGACGGCCGCGATGACAGCTTCGGCAATGTCATTGCCAGCTGGGAGCTACGCTGGTGATGGCATCCTTGAAGGCATGGCTGCGACCCTTGTGGTTGCGCGCAACGCCGCTGCGCAACGCCGTGCTGTTAGTGCGCATTTACCTGTATGACTACCGCCGATTTCGCCGCCATTATGTGCCGGCAACGGCGCGCAAGACCCAGCAAGACGAACTTGGCGCGTGGCTGCTGCAAGACAAACACCGCATCGAAAAGGGGCTGAGCTTCGCGCAAGTCAAACCGCATTACGGCCAGCCGATACTCGAACGCTTATTACACAACCTGCTGCACTACCAACAGCAGTTTGGCAAAGACGCCTATTACTATTGGGGCGTGGGGGCCTTCGCCGCCTATCAGCAGCATCACCAACAGCAGGGGATTGCGACTGCGGCATGGTTTGACCAACTTATCGCGCAACTGCCAGCCGCTGACCTTGCGCACAGCACCGCCCGCCAAGTCGGCACTCAAGCACTCCCGCAGCACCAATTAAAGCCCGAGCAGTTCGCGCAGTTTTTTAACAGCCGCACCAGCGTGCGCCAATTCCAAGCGCAGCAGCCGGTGCCGCAGGCAGTGCTGGAAGCGATAGTCGCCATCGCGCTAAAAACGCCGTCGGTCTGTAACCGTCAGCATTGGAAGCTGCATATTTTAAGCGGCGCCGCCAAAGACCAAGCCCTGGCGCTGCAAAATGGCAACACTGGCTTTGGCCATGACGCCCCGCAGGTAGGCATCGTGACTTCGTCGTTACGCGCGTTCAGCTTACCCGCCGAGCGGGCGCAGGCGTACACCGACGGTGGCATGTTCGCCATGTCGCTGTTACTCGCGGCGCACGCGCATCAGGTCGCGACCTGCCCACTGAACTGGGCGGCATCGCTCAAGCAAGATCTCGAATTGCGTAAACTACAGCTGATTAACGACGACGAAACCGTGATCATGTTGATCGCCTTCGGCTACGCCAGCCCCAACTGCGTGATTGCCAATTCACCGCGCAAACCGGTGGCTGACATTCTCATTGTGCACGACGGCGCGTCGCAGCCTTAAGCTCATGTCTGCGCGCACCCACACCATCATCAAAAATACCGGGTTTCTCTACCTGCGCATGCTGTTTACCCTGCTGGTGGCGCTCTACACCGCGCGGGTGCTACTCGCCACCCTTGGCACCGACGATTACGGCCTTTACCACGTGGTCGCCAGCTTCATTCTGTTCGCGGGCTTTTTACAAAGTTCATTGTCGAGCACCAGCCAGCGTTTTCTCGCCTATGAGCTAGGCCAAGCGCGGCCGCAGCTACAGCAATTGTTCAGCATGAGCGTCAACATACACCTGCTGTTTGCCGTGCTGTTGAGCGCGCTGATTGGCGTGCTCGGCTATGTGCTGATCCCAGCGTTGCTGACCTACGATGCGGCACGCGGTGATGCCCTGCTGCAACTGTTTTGGTTGTCGCTCGCCGCCTTTGCGGTAAACATTTTGGTGGTACCGAACCACGCCATGCTGATCGCGCACGAACGCATGCGTGCTTTCGCCTGGATCAGCATGCTCGATGTCGCTTTGAAATTGGTGATTGTTTTACTACTACCGCATCAACCTTATGACCCACTGGTCGCCTATGGTGCGCTGTATTTGCTGGTGACCCTGCTGACCGGCGCCTTGTACATTGCCTACGTGGCGGTGCAATTTCCGCAGCAGCGCTATCGCCCCCATTGGCAAAGCGCGCTGTTTTGGCGCATGCTGGCGTTCTCGGGCTGGACTCTGTGGGGCAATGCCGCCTCGGTGTTCGCCAGTCATGGCAGCAACCTGTTGCTCAATGTGTTCTTTGGTCCGGCCATTAACGCCGCAAAAAGTATCGGAAGCCAAGCCTCGGGGGCGTTGAATCAGTTTGTCAGCAATTTGCAGTTAGCGATGAACCCGCAGCTGATCAAATCCTACGCCAGCGACGATCGCGATTACACCGAAAAACTCATGCACTACGGCAGCAAGTACAACTTTTTCTTGTTGCTGATGTTAGCGCTGCCGCTGTTGTTGCGCACCGAGCAAGTGTTGCAGCTGTGGCTAGTGGAGCCGCCAGCCTACGCGGCGGTGTTCTTACAACTGATGCTGGTGAATCTGCTGCTCGATAGCCTGTCGAAGCCCCTAATGACAGCGGCACAGGCGACGGGCAAGATCCGCGGCTACCAAATGGTAGTGGGGGGCATCTTACTGCTTAATTTGCCGGTGGCGTACGTGGTGTTGAGCCTCGGTTACGGCGCGGCATCGGTATTTGTGGTCGCGATTGTGCTGACCCTGTGCGCCAGTATTGCCCGTATCTTTATGCTGAAACGCATCATGGCATTCTCGTTTCGCTTATTTTGCCGCCAAGCGCTCGGCCGCATTGTGCTGGTCTGCGTGGTAGCGGTGGCGTTATGCTGGGGCTTAAGCGCAAACTACAGCAGCGCCGCCAGTTGGTGGAGCGTGCTGAGCTTTTCTGGCTTGGCGGCACTATGTACCTTTGGCAGCGTATGGCTGCTAGGGCTCGAAGCCCGTGAACGCCGCAACTGCGTGCAGGCGTTACGCACATTTTTGCAGCAAAGGACGCAGCCTAAATCATGAAACTGGCGATTCTTACCCAACCCTTAGGCCATAATTTTGGCGGACTGCTGCAAGCTTATGCGCTACAACAGGTGCTGCAACAGCTAGGGCACCAGGTAGAAACCTTGGATCGCCGCGCGCAGCCGTCGTGGCCGTTGCGCTTGCGCTTGGCGTTACGACAGTTGTGGGCCTATGCCCGCGGGCGCTCCCCCTATGCCACCCGCGCGGCCTTGTATCAGGCGCAAAACCAGCAGTTACTGGCGTTTCGGGCGCAGCAGTTGCGCCTGTCACCGCCACTCAAGAGCTCGCAGGCGTTGCAGGCGTACCTACGCGAGCAGCAGTTTGACGCCATAGTGGTGGGCAGCGACCAAGTCTGGCGGCCACGCTATTCACCACATTTGCCCGATTATTTCGTCGGTTTCGACAGCGCTTTGCCGCGCATCAGCTATGCCGCATCCTTTGGCGTCAATACTTTTGACGTGCCGGCGCAGCAGCGTGGGCAATACGCCAAGTGGCTAGCGCAATTCAGCGCGGTGTCAGTGCGCGAAAGCTCGGCGCTGGCGCTTTGCCGCGAGCAGCTCGATTACCACCAAGCGCAGCTGGTGCTCGACCCGACGCTGCTACTCGACGCCGCCGATTACCAGCGGCTGATAAACAACGCCGACCGCAAACAGCAACCCCCTTACATCGCCAGCTACCTGCTCGACCCGCACCCCGCAGTGCAAACCCTCGCCGAGCGCATCGCCACCCAAAGTGGGCAGCCCTTATTTGCGGTGATGCCCGCGCCGGGCAAGGCGTTGCCGAGCATTCCTGAGTGGCTTGCGACATTTTCCGCGGCGGAGTACGTGATCACTGACTCCTTTCATGGCTGCGTGTTTGCCTTGCTTATGCACAAAAAGTTTATCGCGATAGGCAATGAAGACCGCGGTTTAGACCGTTTTACCACTTTGTTAAATTTATTTTC
The DNA here is from genome assembly GCF_000753735.1 of Pseudidiomarina atlantica. Lineage (GTDB taxonomy): Bacteria > Pseudomonadota > Gammaproteobacteria > Enterobacterales > Alteromonadaceae > Pseudidiomarina > Pseudidiomarina atlantica. The sequence goes on from NZ_JPIN01000005.1 coordinate 254,365, forward strand.
GCAACAACAACGTTTGATCAGCGTTAGCAACGCAAATGATTGTGATACTATCTACAAAAAATTAAACGAAGACATCGATTGGGACGCACTAGAGTTGATTCGCGCACGCCATAAACACCAGGCGCTGGAGTTTTTACAGCAGGCTTTTGCCGCCGCCACCGAACAGACGACGGAAACGCCTGAATGAGTACGCCAGCAGCTGACGAAAAATACTTCTCGTTCATCGTGCCTATTTACGATGACGTTGACAGCTTGGCGGTGACCTTGGAGTCTATTGCTGCGGTGGTCAGTGAGTTACCGATCGAAATCATCATTGTCGACGACGGTGGCCCTGACACCAATGCAGCACGCGTAGAGGCCATGCTGCAAGGCAAAAAAGTCGACGTGCAGTATTTGCGCAAAGCCAACGAAGGTCCGTATCACGCCCGAAAATACGGTTTTAGTCACGCCAGCGGCACTTATATAGTGTTCGTCGACTGCGGCGATGCGATTTTCCCGGATGTGTTTGGCCAGCTGCTGGTCAATCTATTAACCACTCACGACATCGACATTCTGGTCAGCGATATTATTTCGCGGCGGGCAGGGGTGTCGGAGCGTCGCAATATTTTGCCAAAGGCGCATCAGGATCTGGTGAACGCCATGCCAGCGCTCGATTTTTTCAAGCAATGCAATAAGAACCTGCTCGGCACGCCGGGCAAACTCTACAGCCGCCGTACGCTGGCAGCAGCTTTTGCCGACATCGATTTGCCACCACGGGTGTGCAACGCCGAAGACTTGATGCTGTTTACCACCGCGCTCGGTCACGCGCGCGACGTGCATTATGTGAATAGCTACTTTTATATTTACGAGTTGCATGACACCAGCTTGTCGCACGACCAACGTTCAGGGCCCATGCTGCGTCGCTTCCGCGACAAAGTTTGCGTCGCGGATTCGGCACTGAAAGCGCTCAAAGCCAAACCGGCCGATACGCGCACCGCACTCGACAGCCAGCTGCAACGCTTCTTCCGCAAATACAAATCGTCGGTATTGCTGCACTGGGTGCTGAAATTCCCAGCCGACTTCGCCTTCATGCAGAAAGTGAAGATCATCTTTTATTACGTCATCACCGGCGTCTTCTTCAGCACCCTCTCGTGGAAAGTCTCCAAAAAACAATACGACTATGAATGACGCTCGTACAATTACGGGCTACATTTATGTGATCGCATAAAAACCAGAAAGACTCGGCCTTCCCATCACTAAATTAACGCGTTCGCATAAACAACCTTGACATACGGCAGAAGCCTAACTAAATTCATGCAATCGCATAAATTTGGAGCCAGTCATGAAAGTACAGGTCGCTGATGCAAAAGCCATAGGTGAGTGGGCGCGGCGCGTGCGCAAAGCGCAGCAGCTTGATCAAACCACGGCAGGTGCCTTTGCCAATTGTGGCATCACTTTTGTCAGCCAATTCGAAAATGGTAAACCTACTGTGCATCTCGAGAAAGCCTTACAAATGCTCGATGCCTTGGGCATCCAAGTGTATTTGGATATTCCAGACGAGATAAGCAGTCATGACGACTGAGCGCAAACTGCAGGTGTTGATTAACACCGATCACGTCGCCAATTTATTTGAAAACAACGGCTTATGGCGACTCGAATACACCGATAGATGGCTCAACCACGCGTATAACTATGCCTTAGCGCCGAGTCTACCATTGCAAGCCGAACCCATTATCGACAGCGGCAGCGAGCGCCCAGTGCAATGGTTTTTCGATAATCTGCTCCCGGAGGAAATGGCACGCGCCCTGCTCGCTAAAGAGGCACGCGTAAGTGTCGACGATGCTTTTGCACTACTGGAGCTGGTTGGCGGCGAATCCGCCGGTGCAATCACGCTTTTGCACGAGGGCGAAACATTCGCCGCGGCGTCAGTTGCAAAACTCTCTCACGCTGAACTCAGTCAACGGATTCGGGAGTTGCCGCGCGCGCCAATGAATAAGCGCGAACGCAAACGTATGTCGCTTGCTGGCGCGCAGCATAAGATGTTGGTGGTGTTAGATGCCGACGGACAACTCTACGAACCCATCGGACAAACGCCGTCGACTCATATTCTCAAGCCAGAACATGAACGCCGCGACGATTATTGGTTCACCGTGCGTAACGAGTGGTTCACCATGACGTTAGCTGACCGCTGTGGCCTAAACGTAGCGCATGTCGAGCCGGTGCGCTATGTGCCTGAGGCCTGCTACCTAGTGCGCCGCTTTGACCGTAGCGGTAAGTTTCCGCAACAGCAGCGCGTACATGTGCTCGACGCCTGCCAGTTGTTAGGTATGGCCGCCTATCGTAAATATCGTGATAGTACGGTTGCAACCCTGCGCATATTAGTTGAAGCGAGTCGAGCGAAAGCGGCAACGGCGCTGGCATTGTATCGGTGGTTAGTCTTCAACTACTTCGTGGGTAATGGCGATGCGCATTTGAAGAATCTGTCGTTCAGCTATTCGCCACGGGGGATTGGCTTGCTTCCGCATTATGATTTGCTATCAACGGTGATTTACGAGCGGGTGGGAGAGCATGAGCACGCTGAGCTCTCGCAGCCGCTGGGGAACGCGCGTTACTTCGGTGATGTGACCCGCGCCGATTTACTTGCGGCGGGCGAAAAGCTGGGACTTTCTCGCGCTATTGCTGCGCGCGAAATCGACCGGCTCGCTGCGAGCATTGGCGAGCACTCCTTGACGCTTATCGCTGAAGTTGAAGCTGCCGGCGCCTCGCCCGGCGAATTGCGCATGTTGCGCCAAATCCACTACCTAGCCATCCAACCCTTCACCACGCGCATATAACCAACGGTTGAACGCGCTTGCGCGTTGATGCACAATAGCTGCGTACGCAGTCATTAGTAGATTCAGGGATTCGAATGTCAGAACCGACGCCGCATAGTTGGTATCTTGTGCAGACCAAACCGAAGCAGGAGCTACGGGCACGAGCCAACCTCGAAAATCAAGCGCTGGAAGTAGCGCTGCCGATGCTCAACCTCGAGCGAATTCGGCGCGGCAAACGCACACCCGTCACCGAACCCATGTTCCCAGGTTATATTTTCGTAAAGGCTGGGGATTATTCACAAAACTTTCATAGAATCCGTAGTACCTTTGGTGTGAGCAAAATCGTCAAATTTGGTGACGCACCTGCTCGGATTTCAGATGCACTTGTTACGCAAATGTTAAACATTGACGACCAGTCGCCGGCAGTACAAGAGGCTATGCGACAGGCTGTGCCGCAGGTGGGTGATAAAGTCGAAATCGCTGCAGGCCCATTCGCTGGGCTGTTCGCCGAGATCATCAAACTTGATGGACCGTCACGTTGCATCGTTCTGCTCGACTTCTTGAATAAGCAGATTCGCGCAGAATTTGAGCTGTCAGACATAAGACGCTAGAAAAACGTTAAGCAAACGTGGAGTCTTGTACCCATAAGTGCGATAATTCGCGCATAAAATCAGTTTAACCGCAGGCGCGGGCGCATTTAGGAGCGGCAACCCTAGGGGCGGTAGCGTGCCTGGACGGTGATGGTTGTCCCACAAATGTAAATATCCGAATGATAATTTGACCCGTAGTAGAACTACGGGCTACTATTTGACCATACAATCTCGTAACAAGGAGTTACCCATGAACAAATTCACCGCAATCGCAGCCGCAGCAGCTTTCGCATTCAGCGCAACTGCAGCAGCTAACCCAGAGCCGAAGCCAGAACCAAAACCAGCTCCAGCCCCAGTAATGCAAGACGAAATGGCAGCTGACCAAATGGTAAGCATCGGTGGCGTACAAATGACTTACGCAGCCGCTGTTGCCGCAGCCGCAGCCATCGGCATGATCGTTGTAGTTGTAGCTAGCGATGACGACGACAACGTAGTAACAGTTACCAACGCTCCAGCTAACTAAAACCTAGCCGAGTGACACGCACTCCAATGCGTGGATTGTTAATCACGGCAGCCCTGCTTGGGCTGTCGGGCTGTTCGGTTTTCAGCTCACAAGAAGACTCAAGAACAACTGCAGCGACCGAGTCGTTGCAGTTTTTGTTTGCTGACGCAGCCGAAGCCCCAGATTTAGCCACTTTGCAGCAGGTCCGCTTTCCGGTCACCTACGTGCAGATAGGCGATGCACCACGTACTATTCTTGGCTTAGCCGCCACCCAGCCGCATGGGCAATATTGGGTTTCGGCAAGCAACGAAGCCTTGACCTTGTGGCAAGGGCGGGTGATCCGCACCAGTCGCCTCGAAGGCGAGAACCGCATCCACACTGATAACCTCAGTAACGACCCATTAGCCTGTTATCTGCATCAACAGCAGTCTCAGCAAAATGACTGCGACCGCGAATGGCAACGCAGCATCCAAATTGAACGCCCCGTTCGCAATTTCAACCCACTCAAACCGCAGCACGAAATCGTCAGCTTACAATTGCGATCGACTTTGACGCGCAGTGGGCGTGATATCAGCGAAACCGGACTTGCGACAGAATATGTCGCAGGTTCTGACTTAGGTGAGCCACGAGCAACCTACGAATTCAATAATAGCTATCGCCTCAGCAGCGACGGTAAGTACGTGATCAGCAGTCGCCAGTGGGTCAGCCCAGCACTGGGATATGTCGAACTCGAAATGGTCAATCTAGCGCAGCCGAATGAGCCTTCAACCGCACCGCAGACCACGCGCTTGAATCTACCGGTGCAGACGCTCAGCAACGGCCAAGCACCGCGCTTGCGTCAATTCGTCGAAGCGATGCCGCAAGAATTCTACCCCGATAGCTATTGGCCAGGTCTGCGCATTCACAGCGACAATCTCGATGAACGCTTTGCCAAGCGCCATGCCGGTATGCTCAAGCATTTACGCATGCTCGCCGAAACTTATCGCCATGACCAACACACCGAGCTGGCCAACGCCGCCGACCAGTTGGTGCAACAATTTCAGCAGTGGCCGCTGCGCGCCAGTTACGTGCACGGCATTGACCCGGCGCAGATGCGTTTGACCTTGGCAGAGAATCCGATGCTGAACGGCTATGACGCCGAAGCCGACTATCAAATTGTGGTCGCCGCAGCACAGCGCAATGAATTAGGCGTGAGTGGCCTCGACGCCACGCAAAGCGAGCGTTGGTTGATTCAACCGAATGGCGATATCCGCCAGTTATTGCCGCACGAGCAGTTGACCGATGGCCAGCCGGGCATTGTCTTTACCGGCATTCAGCAAGACTTGTTGCCGCCGGGCTTTCGGAGCATCAACAGCCAACTGGCGATGTTTTTGCAGCACTGGGATTATTCGCGCGCCGCGCAAGCCGAGCAACAGGCAGGGACGCAATGATGGTTAAACAAAAACACCTTGCGCTAACCATTGCTGCCATAGTTGCAACTTACAGCGTGCAAGCCAACGCGCAAGATGCTTACTTTGCGAACTCAAGCGATCCCGACCCATACACCACCAGCGATTTCGGTGGCGTCGGCTTGTTGCAAACGCCAACTGCGCGGATGAATAGTGAAGGGCACATTACGATCGGTTATTCCGACACTGACGATTACCGCCGCACCAGCATCACTTTGCAAGTGTTCGACTGGCTGGAAGCGACCGCGCGTTACACCGACTTGCGTTACAACTTCTACAGTGACGTCGAAGAATTCAGTGGCGACCAAACCCTAAAAGATAAAGGCTTCGACTTAAAATTCCGCCTTTATGAAGAATCCAAGTGGTTACCTGAAGTCGCGGTCGGATTACGAGACTTAGGCGGCACCGGATTGTTCGGTGGTGAATACTTTGTCGCCAGCAAAGCATTGACCACGGAACATTTAGGCACCTTCGACTTCCATTTAGGCCTCGGCTTTGGCTACCTGGGCGTACGCGACAACGCCTACAACCCGTTCTGCGAAATCACCGACGAGTTCTGTGTGCGTAAGCGCGGCAGCACCCCAGGTGGCGGTGACGTCGAATGGGACAAAATGTTCAAAGGCCCTGCGGCAACCTTTGGTGGTGTGGAATGGCAGACGCCACTTGATGGCCTGCGTATTAAAGCCGAATACGACCCGAACGATTACAGCCGCGAACGCAACCCGAATCCGATTGACCCAGAGAATCCACGCGTCATCGTGCAAGACAGCTTCTGGAACTTCGGTGCCGAGTACGAGCTCAACGATTTCTTGAATTTGAAGCTGGGTTATCAGCGCGGCAACACCATGACCTTTGGATTTAGCTTCCGCTATAACCTTGCCACCGCGTATCAGGTGAAAACCGAGCCACCGCTCAGAGACGCGCGCTACAGCACTGCTGGCAACTTCAACGACGTAGACTTACAGCGCTTAAGCCAAGACTTGCTGAACGAAACCGGCTTCCGCGTGCAAGAAGTGCAGGCGAATGAACAAGAAGTCACTTTGTACGCCGAGCAAACGCGCTATCGCGACCGCGAAGAAGCCGTCGCAAAAGCCGCCCGGATTTTAAGTAATGAGCTGCCCGAGAACATCCAGCGTTATGCGATTGCCGAAACCAATGACGGAGTCGACATCGTGCAGTACAACATCAACGCACCGTACTACAAATCCGCCGCCCGCGCCGAACGCTTCTACCGCGAAGAAGATGACGCCATCACCCTTAGCAATGTGTACCGCACCACCGATCGCGCATACAACACCCCGAACGACGAACAGCGCAGCGTACGAACGACGAACAGCGCAGCGTACGCGACAGGCGTTGGCACCAATCGCCGGTACGGATACAATTTGACGCCAAGCCTGTCTCAAGCCTTCGGCGGCGCCGAAAACTTCTACATCTACCAACTGGCGTTGATGGCTAACGGCCACTACAACTTCTCGAACAAGCTGAAACTGAACGGCACCGTCGGTTTGAACATCATCAACAACTACGATGAGTTCAACTACCTGATTGACGACATGCCGAATCCATTGCCGCGCGTGCGCACCCGCATTCGGGAATACGCTGACAACCAAGACTTGTGGTTGCAAAACGCCCAGCTAACCTACATCGACCAAGCCGACACCAACTGGTATTACAGCCTTTATGGCGGTTATCTTGAGCGCATGTTTGGTGGCGTCGGTGGCGAAATCCTCTACCGCCCATTGAATTCGCGCTGGGCGGTTGGGTTTGACCTGAACTATGTGCAGCAACGCGATCCAGACAACAGCTTCAGCTTTGAAGACTACGACGTGTTAACCGGCCACGCCAGCTTGTACTGGCAGCCGAAACTGATAGCGGACACGCTGATCAAGTTACAAGCTGGACGCTTCTTAGCTGGCGATGAAGGCGTGCAAGTAGACGTCTCGCATCAATTTGATTCGGGCGTGCGCGCCGGCGCTTACGCCGCATTTACCAACGTTTCTCGCGAGGAGTACGGCGAGGGCGGCTTTACCAAAGGCTTCTACATCAGCATTCCATTCGATCTGTTCTTTGTGCGCAACACCTTGTCGCGCGGCACCATCGGCTGGAATCCAATCACTCGCGACGGCGGGCAGATGCTGAACCGAAGCGTAAACCTGTACGACACCACCGAAGCGCGTGGCTTCGCGGTTGGCAAGGATTAAGTGGGGAACAACAACATGAACAACATGCACACCAAATTGACCGCAGTCGCACTGCTGGCACTCACGCTAGGTGGCTGTGCCTTAGCCCCTGGCGGCCATATTCCAGACGACAGCAGCGGCGGCTTATTTAGCGACGACAACCGCAACGCCTACGAGCAAGAGTTCAGCGAAGCTGAGCTGATGAAGCTGGTCGACGTGTACAACATCTCGCCAATGCTATTGGCTGAGCTGCAAACCGCACCGACCAAGCCAGAATTCAATAGCGCGCTTGAGCAAGCGCGCAACAGCTACGACTACATTGTTGGCCGTGGCGATATTCTTAACGTGACCGTGTGGAATCACCCAGAGCTGACCATTCCAGCCGGTTCCATGCGAAGCGCCGAAGAGGCGGGTAACTGGGTACACAGCGATGGCACCATTTTCTACCCGTACATCGGCACCGTCGAAGTGGCCGGTAAGCGTGTGACCGAAATCCGCGACGAAATCACCAAGCGCCTCGCCAAGTACATCGAAAGCCCGCAAGTGGACGTGACCGTTGCGGCCTTCCGTAGCCAGCGCGTGTACGTAACGGGCGCGGTGCAGCAGCCGGGCACAGTGCCGGTGACCAACGTACCCATGACCCTGATTGAAGCCGTGAGCGCCGCCGGTGGCATGAACGAAGCCGCGAACTGGAATCAAGTGACCTTGACCCGCGGTAACACCACGCAAACCTTCAACATGCGCGAGCTGTACCAGTCGGGCAACACCGACCAGAACATCTTGCTGCAACCAAACGACGTAGTGCACGTAGCTCGCAACGACGACAACAAAGTCTTCGTACTCGGCGAAGTGCGTCAGCCAAAATCGTACATGATTGGCCAAAGCGGCATTACCCTAGCCGAAGCCCTAGCTGACGCCGGTGGCCTGTTTGAAGCAACCGCCGATGCCTCAGGCATTTTCGTGATTCGTGAAGCCGAGCCAGATTCAGGCAAAATCGCCCAGGTCTATCGCCTGAACGCCGATAACGCCATTGCCTTAGTCATGGCCGAGCAGTTCGAGCTACAGCAACGCGATATCGTGTACGTCACCGCTGCGCCAGTCAGCCGCTGGAACCGCGTGATCAACCAGTTGTTACCGTCGATCACCGGCCTGTACAGCATCGGCCGTTTCTCGGATGATATAAGCAACTAAAATCGTTACTCGTTATTCGTTGTTCGTTATTCGGGGTGGGTATTTTGCGTACCGCACGGACAGCGAATAACGACGCGATAGTGCGTGCGCGCACCCCCTAACGAATAACGATTAACGAAAAACGACTCTATGTTTAACAGAATCCTCGTCGTCTGCCTCGGCAACATCTGCCGCAGCCCCACAGCCAAATTCCTGCTGCAACACGCGCTGCCTGCAAAACAGATCGATAGCGCCGGTATTACCGCGATGCTACACAGCGAAGGTAAGGGCTGGGACATGGACGCCAAAGCGCGTCAGATCGCCAAACAAAATGGCCATGAGTTCGGCAGCCACGAGGCACAGCAACTGACGCGCGAATTAGTAAACCAGCACGACTTAATCCTCGTAATGGAACAAGAGCACCGCCAGTACATTGGCAAACGTTACCCCGAAGCCATGGCGAAGACCATGCTGCTCGGCCATTGGTTGGCTCCAGCCAAGCAGGGTAAAGAAATTCCAGACCCGTATCGTCGTAGTGACGAAGTTTATCAACACGTTTTTGAACTCATCGAGAAGAGCTGTAACGAATGGAAAAGCAAACTGTGAACACGCCAACTCCTCCTATCCGCAGCGAGCGCGACAGCGACGAGATCGATCTCGGCCGGCTGTTTGGCTTGTTGATTGACAAGCGCTGGCTGATCATCGGTGTCACATTCGTATTTATGGTGTTTGGCGTATTGTACGCCGTGCTCTCGACGCCGATTTACCAAGCTGATGCCTTGCTACAGGTCGAGAAGAAATCGAGCGGCTTGCCTGCGCTAGGCGAAGAGTTCGGTGAAATGTTTACCAGCGACAGCGAAGCCGCCACCGAAATCGAAATTATGAAGTCGCGCATGGTGATTGGCTCGGTGGTTGATCAGCTGCAGTTGACCAATAAAGTCACTCCGAACTACATGCCGGTGATTGGCGGTTGGTTGGCGCGTCGCAGTGCGGGTAGAGACGAAGTTGTGCTGAGTCAGTTTGTGGTGCCAAGTAGATATGAGGGACAACCGCTGACGCTTGAGTTTGCTGACAACGGCACCGCGTACGAATTATTTGATGCCGAAGGTGAGCAATTACTTACTGGTACCATCGGAAGTTTGGCTTCTGAAAAGGGTTTTAGCTTAAATATTGCCGATGCAGTGTTAACCGATACGCAAGAATTTACCTTGGTGAAAGCCAATCGCCTAGGTGTGATTCGTAGCGTGCAAGGCTCTTTGTCGGTCAGCGAGCGTGGCAAGCAAACCGGTATTTTGTCAGCCAGCATTCAACACCCTGACCGCGCCTATGCGCAACAAGTTCTGCAAGCCATTGCGCAGGAATACATGCTGCAAAATATTCGTCGTAACGCCGCCGAAGCAGAGAACAGCTTGCAATTTATTGAACGTGAGTTGCCTAGCGTGCGACAGAATTTGACGCAGGCCGAAGACAAGCTCAATAGCTACCGTTTGCAGAGCCAATCGGTGGATTTGTCTATCGAAACCGCATCGTTATTGGAACGCGTGGTCGAAATCGAAAAGCGCCTCAACGAACTAGAACTAAAAGAGAAAGAGCTGTCGCGCCTTTATACGCGCGAGCACCCGACCTACCAGTCGTTACTTGAGCAAAAAGCGCAGTTGTTGCAAGAGCAAGAGCAAATCAACGCCCAAGTTGGCGACTTGCCCGAAACTCAGCAAGAAGTTTTGCGCTTAGCGCGTGACGTCGAAGTTTCGCAAGAGATTTACGTGCAACTGTTGAATCGTATGCAAGAGCTGAACGTACTGAAAGCCGGTACCGTGGGGAACGTACGTATTCTTGACGAAGCAGTAATCAATCCGCAGCCAGTCGCGCCGAAGAAAAGCCTGATTGTGGTGCTCGCTACCATGCTGGGTGGCATGGTGAGCGTCGGCTATGTATTCTTGATGGCAGCACTCAATCGCGGTATTGAATCGCCAGAGCAGCTCGAAGAAATTGGCATTAACGTATATGCCTCGGTGCCATTGTCGCCGGTACAAGAAGATATGAACAGTAAGCTTGCCAAAATGATGAGCAAGAACGCTACGACGCGTGATATTCCGTTCTTGGCGCTGGAAGATCCGTCGGACCTCGCTATTGAAGCCTTACGTGGCTTACGCACTAGTTTGCACTTCGCCATGCTGGAAGCGCAAAACAAAGTGATTATGATTTCTGGCCCGTCGCCAGGCGTCGGTAAAAGTTTCGTGACCGCCAACTTTGCCGCAGTACTGGCACAGGCAGGGCAAAAAGTCTTAGTGATTGACGGTGACATTCGCCGTGGCTACATGCACGCCCAGTTAGGTGGCGAGAACAACTATGGCTTGTCAGACTTTTTGGCAAGCGTGGATAAAACCCCAGACGGCGGCGTCGTTGACAAAAACAACCTGTCGACCATTATTCAGAAAACCAAAGTACCGAACCTACACTTTATTCCACGTGGTACCGCTGCACCGAACCCATCGGAGCTACTCATGCACCCACGCATGGAAAAAATGCTCGGCAAACTAAACGAATACTACGACTACGTATTGATTGATACGCCACCGATTTTGGCGGTGACTGACGCTGCCATTATCGGTCGTTACTCAGGTACGTCATTACTGGTCGCGCGCTTTGGCGACACCCCAGCGAAAGAAGTAGAAGCCACTGTGAAGCGCTTTGCGCAGAATGGTGTGGATATTCGTGGTGTGATTCTAAATGGTGTTGAGCGCCGTGCTAGTGGGTATTATGGCTATGGATATGGGTATAGTTACGGGTATTCGTACAAATCCGATAACGCCTAACGGTAGCTCGTACCTTTGGTACGGGGCAACACCGACGATCCGATATAAATATCTCCAACCCCAGCGCACTATAAAAACTCCTACAATCGCGCTGGGTGAAATCTCATTTCACTAAAGTTTTAACAAGGTAGTAGAACTCCAACTATGAAAATACTAGTTACTGGTGGTGCCGGTTTCATCGGCTCCGCCGTCATCCGGCACATCATTCAGAACACAAACGATAGCGTTGTTAATGTCGATAAACTTACCTACGCAGGTAACCTTGAAAGCTTGAGTGATGTTGCGAACTCTGGGCGTTACGCATTCGAACAAGTCGATATTTGCGATACTGTTGCGCTTGAGCGTGTGTTTAACGAGCATCAACCCGATGCAGTGATGCATTTGGCAGCAGAAAGCCACGTGGACCGGTCTATTGACGGACCTGCTGCGTTTATCGAGACGAATATCATCGGTACCTACACCTTGCTAGAAGTCGCTCGCAAATATTGGGCGCAGCTCGATGAGCAACGGAAAGCTAAGTTCCGTTTTCATCATATTTCCACCGATGAAGTTTACGGTGATCTCGATGATACCGATGCCCTGTTTACCGAAACTACAGCATACGCACCCAGTTCTCCTTACTCAGCGAGCAAAGCGAGCTCTGATCACTTAGTCAGAGCGTGGCAGCGAACGTACGGCTTACCTACGCTTGTAACGAACTGCTCAAACAACTATGGGCCGTATCACTTCCCCGAGAAATTGATCCCATTAATGATACTCAACGCACTTGATGGCAAACCGTTGCCGGTTTATGGCAAGGGCAATCAAGTACGCGATTGGCTATTTGTCGAAGACCACGCGCGGGCGCTTTACAAGGTAATTACCGAGGGTCAAGTTGGAGAAACCTACAATATTGGCGGTCACAACGAAAAGCAGAACATCGAGGTTGTACGCACCATTTGTAGCTTACTCGAAGAATTGGTGCCCAATAAGCCAAGTGGCGTTAATGCCTATGAAGACTTGATTACCTTCGTAACAGACCGACCAGGACATGATCTGCGTTATGCCATTGATGCGACAAAGATTAAAAATGAATTGAATTGGACGCCAGAAGAAACGTTTGAATCCGGGATTCGGAAGACCGTTGAATGGTATCTTACCAATCAAGAATGGTGTCAGCATGTACAAGACGGCAGTTATCAACGTGAACGTTTAGGTGCCTTATCTGGAGAAAGCGTATGAAAGGAATCGTCTTGGCGGGTGGCTCAGGTACACGCCTTTATCCGATTACCATGGGGGTGTCGAAGCAGCTACTCCCGATCTACGACAAACCGATGATCTATTACCCGTTATCGGTGCTGATGCTTGCGGGTATTCATGAAATTTTGGTTATTTCGACGCCGGAAGATTTACCTAATTTTAAGAAGCTTCTTGGTGATGGATCACAATTTGGTATTCAGCTTTCTTATGCAGAACAACCAAGCCCTGATGGTTTAGCGCAAGCGTTCATTATTGGCGAAGAATTCATTGGTGATGATAGCGTTTGCTTGGTTTTAGGTGACAATATTTTCTATGGTCAAGGGTTTAGTCCAAAGTTAAAAAAGGCTGCACAACTTGAGAAAGGTGCGACTGTTTTTGGATACCCAGTGCGAGACCCAGAACGTTTTGGTGTCGTTGAGTTTGATGACCATCAACGTGCTATTTCTATTGAAGAAAAGCCTAAAAACCCTAAGTCTCAATATGCGGTAACGGGGCTATATTTTTACGACAACGATGTTGTAGAAATTGCCAAGCGTGTGAAGCCTTCAGAGAGAGGTGAGTTAGAAATAACCTGTGTCAACCAAGCTTATCTAGAACTCGGAAGCCTGAACGTGGAAGTTCTAGGCCGAGGATTCGCATGGTTGGATACAGGAACACATGAAAGCCTACTGGAAGCTGCGCAGTTCGTGGAGACTTTGGAAAAGAGGCAGGGGTACAAAGTTGCTTGCTTAGAAGAGATTGCGTTCAATCAAGGGTGGTTAACCAAAAATGCTATATACGCCATCGGACAACGGTTAAGTAAGAATAGCTATGGTCAATATCTGTTAGAACTAGTAGGTGAAAACTAAATGACTACTAAGAATCTTATTAATTTCAAGTCTCTCGGCGATGCAAGAGGTGATTTGGTTGCTTTAGAGTCTGAAAGAAACATACCGTTTCATGTCAAACGTGTTTATTACTTGTTCGGAACTAATTCTGGTGAAAGTCGAGGTTATCATGCACACAAGAAGCTGAGACAAGTAGCAATTTGTGTTGCCGGTAAGTGCCGAATGGTACTAGATGATGGAAAAATACGTGACGAATTTTGGCTCAGTCAGCCAACCGTAGGCATAATGATAGACCAATTGGTTTGGCACGAAATGCATGACTTTAGTGACGATTGCGTTTTACTGGTTCTTGCAGATGACTATTATGACGAGTCAGATTACGTACGTGATTATGATAACTTTATCAAACAGGTAAGTTTTTGATGTTTATTCATCCATTAGCAGACATTGCAGAATGTGAAATTGGTGATGGCACAAATATTTGGCAATTTGTCGTTATAATGAATGGTGCCATTATAGGTAGAAACTGTAATATTTGTGCTCAAACTCTGATTGAAGGAGATGTAAAAATTGGCGATAGAGTTACTGTCAAATCAGGAGTTCAATTATGGAATGGTACAGAAATTGAAGATGATGTTTTTATTGGGCCAAATGTAACATTTACAAATGATAGATTCCCCCGTTCAAAGCAGTATCCTGATCAATTTTCAGGAATTAAAGTCTGCAAAAAAGCTAGTATCGGCGCAAATGCAACTATTCTTCCGGGATTAACGATTGGATGTGAAGCAATGGTCGGAGCTGGTGCTGTAGTGACCGAGAACGTTCCCCCTAAAGCCATAGTAATTGGTAATCCAGCGCGAATTTTGAGGTATATAGATTAATGATTCCATTTTTAGATCTTAGGCAAATTAATTCCTCTTATCGACATGAATTAATAGATGCGATGACACGAGTTTTAGACTCGGGATGGTACATTCAAGGTAGTGAAGTTACAGCTTTTGAACAAGAGTTTGCGGCCTATTGTGGCACACGTCATTGCGTAGGTGTCGCAAATGGTCTCGATGCACTTATTCTTACCCTTAGAGCTTGGAAAGAGATGGGTAAGTTGACAGATGGCGATGAGGTTATTGTGCCGGCGAACACGTATATCGCTAGTATTCTCGCTATTATCGAAAATAGATTGAAACCAGTTTTAGTTGAGCCTAGTGAAAATACTTTCAATTTATGTCCGCACAAAACAAGACGAGCCATAACTAACAAAACAAAGGCTATCGTGGCGGTGCATCTATATGGACAAATGTGTCCGATGCCGGAATTAATGAACCTAGCCAACGAATTTAATTTATTGCTTTTAGAAGACGCAGCACAAGCTCATGGTGCAAGTATAGATGGTCGAAAAGCTGGTAGTTGGGGACACGCCGCAGGCTTCAGTTTCTATCCAGGAAAGAACTTGGGTGCATTAGGTGATGCTGGTGCTGTTTCGACGAATGATGATGATTTGAGTCAGACTATTCGCGCGCTCGGTAATTATGGGAGTCACAAAAAGTATGAAAATTTATATCAAGGTATTAATAGCAGATTAGATGAAATGCAAGCTGCTATTTTAAGAGTGAAGTTACAACATTTGAACGATGAAGTTGAGCGCCGCCGAAAAATCGCTCAATATTATCTTCAAAATATTAATAACCAATTTGTAGACTTACCATACTCTGGAAATCAGGAATCTCATGTGTGGCATTTATTTGTGATTCGCTCGAAGAGCAGGACAGCGATTCAGGCTCATCTAAAGAGGGAGGGAGTGAATACGATGATTCACTATCCTATTCCACCGCACAAGCAGGAAGCTATGAAATATTACCAAAATATTGAGCTTCCTATTACAGAGAGTATTCATAAAGAAGTCTTAAGTATCCCAATGGGACCCCAATTAACAGTTGAAGAAGCTGAACGCATAGCAAGTGCTCTAAACAAGTTTGAATAATGATGCAAGATTCATCAAATTCCAGAGGGCTTCTTCGCTCTATGTTGATAATAGGATCTGCTCAGTCAGTTAATATTCTTTTGTCAATTTTAAGGTTAAAAATATTAGCCCTTCTGTTGGGACCTGCAGGGATCGGACTTTTGGGAATATTTACAAACCTACAGCAAATTATTGTGAATGGTGCTAGTTTGGGTATGAGTTCTAGCGGCGTACGTCAAATTGCAGCAAATCGAAAGGATATTGAAAGAAGGTATCTAATTTGTAGAGTGTTGTTATCAGCACATTTGATACAAGGCACAGTTGCATTAGTAATTGTTTGGTTGTTGCGAGAGTACATAGCGATCTGGTTCACAGGGGATAATACATACTCTACTGAGATAGGCATAGTTGGATGTTCTGCGTTGTTTGCTTTGTTGGCGACAGCTCACACCGCCTTGCTACAAGGAATGAGAGAAATCTCCATGCTTGGTCGTGTCACGGTGATAGGGGCCTGTGCTTCCACATTTTTCGGTGTAGTTGCAGTTTGGTATATCGGCATGAACGGACTCGTTTGGTTTTTGATAATCCAAGCAGGAACAAACCTAGTAGTCGCAGTCTACTACACCACCAAACTAAATCGAGGGAACACTTACAAGCTGGCGTTGAATACTAAAGATGCCTGGGCATATTGGAAGCCAATGGCTCGGATGGGGGCAGCTTTCATGGTCGGAACTCTCACAACCGTAGGGTGCGTATTCTTGGTCAGAGGTTTTGTAACAAATGAATTAGGTCTCGATGCTGCTGGTTATTTTGCTGCATCTTGGGGGGTATCATTTACGTATGTTGGCTTTTTGCTAGGAGCGATGGGAGCGGACTATTATCCAAGGTTAAGCGAAGTTATTTATAATAATGAAACGGCAACAAGATTGATTAACGATCAAGCTCAATTAAGCCTCGCAATTGGTGGTCCCGTACTTATCTTACTGATCGGTTGGGCTCCGTGGGTTATTTCGTTACTTTATGCATCAGATTTCACCCCAGCTGTGGAACTTCTACAGTGGCAGACCGCAGGAAATATTTTTAAAATTGCTAGTTGGTCATTAAGCTATGCTGTGATTGCTGGTGCTCATGCTCGAGTTTTTGTATTAATTGAGGTTTGTTTTAGTCTGACATTTGTTGCTATTGTTTGGTTGCTACTGCCAAGTGTTGGAATAGAAATTACCGGCATTGGATTTCTCTTCGGCTATATCATATATTTTGCAGTTTCATTCTTAGCAGTCCGAAAACTAATATCCTTTAAATTCCAACTATTATCATATGAATTGATAGGGTATTTCTCCTTGCTTAGCTTTATTTTGTTATGGGTAAGTACAGTTAGCCCAACTGTTTCTTTTTATCTAGCACCGCTATTGAGTCTAATTTCAGCGCTTTTTAGCATAAGAGTAGTTTTAAGAAAAATAGAATCTAATGGTAAGTTGGCATCGAAGTTTTTTGCCTTTTTCAAGTTGATTCACTGGCCAATAAAGGATAATAAGTCGTTTTGATAACAATCTGAAATGTGTTTAGAGCACGACTCGACTAAAAAATGAAAAAAATATTTATTTACTATCCGTCACAACACATTGGCGGAGCTCAAATTTTCTTTGAAAAGATTGCCAAGATTCTCGATAAAATGGGATACCAAATAGGTATATTTTCCAATACAAAAGAATATATAGAAAAAGTTTTAGTCGAAAGCGGAATAAAAGTTAATCGATGTTGTACGACCGATAATGAAACTGAAAGGTTCATTAATGAAGACGATTTTATCCTCCTTACATCATTTAGCTATTTATATAGCATAGCTACAAAAATTGACTTATCACGTTGTCAAAAAGTCATATTTTTTGATTTGCATCCATCGAATGTAATTGGGCAGCTCCCGCTTGGTTTTCTGTTTAGATATAAAAACTTTGTATTGAGTAGAGTTATGCCTTATCTGCTCTTTTATCCTACAATTAGTCAAACAAGGAATATAATACAAGAAGGCATCAAAGCAAGGTGTATCTCATTTTTGTGTGCTAAAAATTATGAATTAAACGAATTTGCATTCAACCTTAATGCTCGCCCTCTATTTATTCCTATACCGATAGATGTTCCGCTAATTTCTAAGCCCATTCGTGATTACGGGGGAGTAATTAATATACTTTGGGTTTCAAGGCTCGATATTGATAAGGTGAAGATATTAAATCTATTAATAGAGGATGTAGAAGATTTCAATCGCAAAAGTCCCGAGAGCAAAGTTGTCTTGCACATTATAGGAGATGGTAAGGCAAAAAGTTTTATTAGAACCACTAAACACACAGAGGTTAAGTATTATGGAGTCCTCTGTAAAGAAGAACTGTGGCGCTTTGCTATCAGTTCTATAAATTGCAGTTACGGAGTAGGAACAGCTGCGCTTGAAATAGCAGCGCTGGGAATCGTGACATTTTTAATTCCAAGCATGGACGAATATAGTTATTATTCTAATACATCGAATCGATATCTCCCTTTATATATGGTCGATGGTTGCGATGTAGCTGTTGAAAAAAAACACAAGAATAAAACAATATCATTTGAGCATTCCATAAGAATGCTTATAAGAAATGGAGCGGAAGATGGCGTTCGATGTAGAGAGCATGTAAAATCATTTCATAATGAAGCGAAAATAATAGAGGCTTTATTGTTAATGATAAGCTCTAACAAAGAGAGTGAAAATTTTGTGAGATCAGTTTCAAAATTAAGATTGGGCTGGATGCAAAGAACTCTTCTGCGGTTAAGAAATCACGTGTATAAATACGTGTAACGTAAATGACTGCATTGAAAAGTTTGTCTTCATGAAAGTCATTTACTCTATTGCTTTAAACAGCTCTCAACTGTCAAGCGCATGAGGTAGATTTTGGTAAATGGAATCGTTGTAGTTATTTTATCGCTGTCTATTTTTATGCAGCCGTTATTTTTTTCTGTAATGGGATTATTAGGCTTGGAACATGAAAGTTCAGATTCGAGCATGGCTTATGTAATATATGTCATGTCAATCGCTGGGTCGAGTCTAATTATATATATTTTTTCGACTGTAAAGCATGGCGTTCTCAAAGGTGAAGCATTGCTACTAGGAATCATAATAATTTTCTTAGCCGTGCATAAGATTTGGGTTTTATTCGATCCACTTAACACAATATTGTTTCCTGAAATTTTTATCTTCTTTCTCTTATTCGGGCTCCCAGGTTTTTTAAGCGCCGCAGCAACACTTAAACTTGGCTTACTCCCAGATTTAATCAGAGTATCTGAAATTTTGATCGTAGTTATGTCGGTGGGTATTATTTCATTTTCAGTCCTTCCTTCTTTAGCTGGGATTAGAGTAGCAAGTCTAGCAGGCGCGAGTTACCAAACACTCTCATACTACGGTGCCTTTGCATTCGGTATGTTATTGATATACAACTTTCATTTACCGAATCAACTTAGGTTTAGGGTTAGTTCTCAGAGCTGGTACAGATTAGCTAATTATTGTTTAATGATCGGATGTCTAACTGCGTGCATCCTCGGAGGAGGTCGTGGAGCTTTTTTGCTGTTGGGTGCATATTTTATAATGGGCGTGTTGTTGTTTTTTTCTGACAAGACGAACTTTCGGACCACAAGAAGGTTAACGAGCACCGTCTTTAAATTAATGTCGATTATTGTGGTTGCAATAATTTTTGTAACCACATTTGGAGAAAATGATTTCGTTCAAGCCGGCTTTGATCGCGCCACTCAATTTATTGGTGACGATGGTGCAATCGATTTAGAAAGAGGGAGTTCTGGACGCGATGTGGTTTATAGTTGGGCGTTAGAATACATACAGCAGCAACCGATTATAGGTTATGGACCCTTTGGATTTCGGGATAAGACACTCCACCCACACAACTTATTTCTTGAGATTTGGTTACAATTTGGAATTATTGGCGTATTTATATTCCTCATGGTGGGAGCAGCTCTATTGCTCAAAACGTTTAAGAATAGGGATCAGTATACAATCTGGATCTTTTCGCTTTTCCTCTATCCGTTTGTTATGACAATGTTTAGTGGAACATATCTTCATACGGCCATATTTATTTTCTGCATTTCGTTCATGGTAATTCATAGAAAATATCGTAATCATCGATTATTAGCTTAGTCCTCGAGATATATGAGAAAGGTACCGACAAGCATTATATCTAGTACGATTCTTAGGATGATGCTCAGGCCATTGAATATTGTTGCAACTATATCAATTTCGTTTGTAGGTTGTTTGGTTTAAGATTGATAACCTCTCGTAAATATTGATATTTGCGGGGGCAAAGTGTTTACTGGTTAGCGCTTTCTAGGCGACTACCCAATATGCATATAGGTCGAACAACAGTGTTATTTCGTCATTACTAATAAAACGCATTTCGTAATGAAAAGAATGTTAAGAGAGATAAAGCATTTTATGCATATATTTACGAAAAAAGCCTTTTGCAATGACTAAGTGTTCAAAAAAATCAACGTAAATTCATAGAATATATTACTCCAATGAACGGTGTGACAGTGAAAAAGAAAAAGTTGCTAATCATTTATAACAAAATATGGTCTTATCGACTCTGTATTTTTAACGCCCTTTCTGATGAGTATGAACTGACCGTAGCGGTAAATGATGTCAATTCACTGGATCGGGAATACGGTTTTAATGTCATTTACTTGCCAACTCGGAAAATAGGTCCTTTTGAATGGCACACTGATAATTTGAGCAATTTTGTTAAGAAGTTTGATTGTGTTATTGGTCTATACGACATACGTTGGCTACGCTTGATGTTGACTTCGCTCATATCTTCGACTCCTTTTCTTTTTTGGGGTATTGGTGTTACAGCTTCATATGAAAATAAATTTGACAGTAAATCCCGTTGGGATTCTGTGCGGATTTTCTTTGCAAAAAGAAGCGCAGGGGTTCTTTTGTACAGTGACTATCCCGTTAGGAAGCATCTAAATCTTGGAATGTCAGCCAGTAAAATTTGGGTCTGCCACAACACAACTGATGTTGGACAAATCATGCCAGCACTTGGCGTTTCGCGAAACTCTATTTTATTCGTTGGTTCACTTTATAGGCAAAAAGGAATTCTCGAGTTACTGCATTCTTATTATCAGGCGTCAAAAAGGTGTGAGGATCTTCCAGTTTTCGAAATCGTAGGTGACGGTGATGAATTCTCTAAAGTTAAATGTTTTGTAGAGGAAAAAGAGCTGGGTCACAAGGTAATTCTCCACGGGGCTATTTATGATCGAAGTCAGCTTGCGCATTTGTTTAACCGAGCGTTAGTCTGTATTTCTCCAAATCAAGCAGGACTTTCTGTCCTTTCATCGATGGGAATGGGGGTTCCGTTTGCAACTCAAACTGATGCGTTTACCGGTGGCGAGATTTTTAACATTAAGCACTTAGAAAATGGAATATACATAGATAAAGTCTCTTGCAGTATCGAGGAGTTTTTCATGTGGATACAGAAACACAGGAGCGAACTTTTACAAATGGGCAGAAATGCGCAAGAGTTTTACTGGAAGTACCGACAGCCAATGATGACCGTTGAGACAATTAAAGAAGCTGTAAAACGAGCAACAGCGAGGGGGGACTCGTGAGGATACTGTTCACTTTCGTGATTCAATTCTTTTTGTTTAGAAGACTCTTTTTTATTAATCGAAATTCTTTTTTTGTTCTAATTGATGGCAGAAGCAAGATTGCGCATCCAGTTAAGTTGGGTCGACTAACTCGATTGTCACGCAGTAAAATCGGTGCCTTTAGTTACATTGGTGCGTCATCACGAATTGTTAACTGTGAAATTGGAAAGTTTTGTTCTATTGCAGACAATGTGAAAATAGGTTTGCCTACACATCCAAAAGATTTCATCTCAACATCTCCAATTTTTTTCGCTATTAACAATGGTACTGGAGCGTCTTGGGTGGTAGAGGACTCGTATAATGCGAGTCCCAAACGAACTGTTATCGGTCACGATGTTTGGATCGGCTCCAGTGTTACTATTATCGGAGGGGTGAAAATCGGTAATGGAGCAATCATCGCCGCTGGAAGTGTCGTCACCAAGGATGTGCCCGACTATATGATTTATGGTGGAGTGCCAGCGAAGAAAATAGGTCAACGATTCACCAGTAGAACGATAGAACAATTACTTGAACTACAGTGGTGGGAGATTGAGCCTCGCGTTTTGCAAACCAAGTTAAATTTGTTTAACAAGCCACTAGAAGAGCTTGATGAATCCTTGATCCAACAATTTAAATAGGTCAATGAAAATGCAGTTTTTAGGAAACACGCTTTTGATCACCGGTGGTACAGGCTCTTTCGGTAATACAGTACTCCGTCGATTTCTCGATACTGGTATCGCTGAAATCCGTATTTTCAGCCGCGATGAAAAAAAACAAGACGATATGCGCAAGGCATACAATCATCCGAAGCTTAAATTCTATATCGGTGATGTTCGTGACTATCAAAGTGTATTGAATGCAACGCGTGGTGTTGATTTTATCTACCACGCTGCAGCTCTTAAGCAAGTTCCATCATGCGAATTCCACCCAATGGAAGCCGTAAAAACCAACGTACTTGGAACGGAAAACGTTTTAGAGGCAGCCATCCAAAACGGTGTTAAACGAGTTGTTTGCTTGAGCACCGATAAAGCCGTTTATCCAATCAACGCGATGGGTATTTCAAAAGCCATGATGGAAAAGGTAATGGTTGCTAAATCGCGTAATGTCGACGATACAAAAACCGTTATTTGTGGCACTCGGTACGGAAACGTCATGGCATCCAGAGGGTCAGTTATTCCTCTGTTTGTAGACCAGCTCAGAGCCGGAAAACCTCTGACGATTACCGATCCAAATATGACACGCTTCATGATGACGCTCGATGACGCTGTCGATTTGGTTCTCTACGCATTCGAGCATGGCACAAACGGTGATATTTTTGTGCAG
The DNA here is from genome assembly GCF_000753735.1 of Pseudidiomarina atlantica. Classification (GTDB taxonomy): domain Bacteria; phylum Pseudomonadota; class Gammaproteobacteria; order Enterobacterales; family Alteromonadaceae; genus Pseudidiomarina; species Pseudidiomarina atlantica. Next base: position 276,873 of record NZ_JPIN01000005.1, read on the forward strand.
AAAGCGCCAGCCGCGACTATTGAAACACTCGCTAAAGCGGTTTTATCGGTCGCAGGTAAAGAAGACCATCCGATTCAAATTCTCGGTACGCGCCACGGTGAAAAGTTGTTTGAAGCGCTACTGTCACGCGAAGAAATGGTTTGTGCTGAAGACATGGGTGAATACTATCGCGTACCCCCTGATTTGCGAGATCTCAATTACTCGAAATATGTTGACCAGGGTGATACCCGTATCGACCATATTGAAGACTACAACTCTCACAATACTGAGCGGCTCAATGTCGAGGGTATGAAAAAGTTATTGATGAAACTCGATTTTATGCGCGCTTTTGCAAAAGGCGAGTATATAAACCCAGAAGGTTAACGCATTACCATGCTTAAATTACTTATCACCGGTGCGAATGGTTTTGTAGGTCAAAACTTAAGAGCTCACATCGATGAAATGAAAGACGTCGAATACGTAGTCTTCACCCGAGACAACGTTGTTGAAGATCTACCACGGTTACTCGACGGTGTTCATTGCATAGTGCATCTTGCAGGTGTCAATCGACCAGAGACAGAAGCTGAGTTTAAAGAGGGGAATGTAGAGCTTACAAAAGCCCTATTGGCCGGAATTGAATCATCGGGTATGGCTTTACCGGTTATTTATGCCTCCTCGATTCAGGCGGATCGACTCAATCCTTACGGTATGTCGAAGTATCTAGCGGAACAAGCAGTCACTGAGTATGGGAAACGCCACAGCGTTCCGGTTCGCAACTATCGCTTAGCTAATGTTTTCGGTAAGTGGTGCAAGCCTAACTACAATTCGATGGTAGCCACGTTTTGCCATAACGTTGCACGAGACTTGCCGATACAAATCAACGACGAAAACGCCGAAGTACGTTTGGTGTATGTAGATGACGTCTGCGCTGAGTTTATCAAAATGGCCTCTGATCTGGCCGTTTACCGCGCGAGCACGAGTACATCAATGGCTCAGGTTCAACCTGAATATACGAGCACAGTTGGTGAAGTTGCCGAAGCATTGAGAACGTTCAAGGAAAGTCGAAATACGCTGATAACAGAACGTGTTGGTGAGGGCTTTATGCGTAAGCTCTATGCCACGTATATTAGCTATTTACCGACTGAAAGCTTCTCGTACAAAGTACCTAAATATGGTGACGAGCGGGGCGTATTTGTCGAAATGCTTAAAACCAAAGACTCCGGACAGTTTTCGTTTTTCACAGCACATCCTGGCATTACGCGTGGCGGTCATTATCACCACACCAAAAATGAAAAGTTCTTGGTGATTAAGGGGAAGGCACGCTTCTGTTTTCGTCACATGGTCACAGGTGAGTTTTACGAACTATTTACTGATGGCGATACACCAGAAATCGTTGAGACCGCGCCAGGCTGGAGCCACGATATTACTAACGTGGGTGACGAGGAAATGGTCGTGATGCTCTGGGCCAATGAAATATTTGACCGCGAAAATCCTGATACTTATGCAGCGCCTGTGCAGCCACCAGAACTTCAACAGTAAGCATCTAATTAAGAGTAATTCGGCATGAAAAAGCTAAAGGTAATGACGATTTTAGGGACGCGTCCTGAAATCATTCGTCTATCGCGCGTAATGGCAGCGTTAGACCAAGTTGTTGAGCATAAAATTGTCCACACGGGCCAAAATTATGACTACGAACTGAACGATGTTTTTTTTGAAGAGCTTGGCGTACGCCAGCCTGATCATTTCTTGAATGTCGACACCTCAAGCTTAGGTAAAAGTCTTGGTGAGATTTTAATCAAGACCGAGCAGGTGATCCTCGAAGAAAAACCAGATGCCGTGCTGGTATTAGGCGATACCAATAGTGCAGTGGCCACAATGATGGCCAAGCGAATGAAGGTGCCAACCTATCATATGGAAGCAGGTAACCGCAGCTTTGATGCCAACGTACCAGAAGAGATCAACCGCAAATTGGTTGACCACCTTGCTGACTTTAACTTGGTTTACACCGAGCACGCACGTCGTCATTTGCTCAGCGAAGGTTTGTCGCATCGCTTTATTTATTTAACTGGCTCACCGATGCGTGAAGTCTTGGAGCATGTACTGCCATCAATTGAAGCGTCAAACGTGCTTGAACAGTTAAATCTAGAAGCTAAAAAATTCTTTATCGTAAGTGTGCATCGTGAAGAGAATGTCGATAGCAAAGAGAACCTGCACAAAGTTGTTGAAGCTCTCAATGCGCTCCATCAGGAATATGGCTACCCTGTAGTTGTTTCGACCCATCCGCGCACGCGTAATCGCCTTGAGAAACTCGGACTTGCGGATTCGAGTGAAGGCATTCAATTCTTAAAACCCTTCGGCTTTTTCGACTACAACAAGCTACAAATGGAAGCATTTTGTGCCATTTCTGACAGCGGAACCATCAGTGAAGAATCATCAATTCTTAACTTCCCTGCAGTAACCTTGCGTCGTTCGATTGAACGTCCAGAAGCTTTGGATACTGGCGCGATTGCACTTACTGGACTTGATGTTGATACGCTTATCGCAGGCGTTCGAATTGCAGTTGCAAATCGTGATGTATTCTCAGGCACAGAGCGTGAGATTCCAGAAGAGTATAAGATTCGCAATACATCTGAGCGCGTAGTACGTCTGATCACTGGAACGGCAAAGTTAACGCCGCATTGGAAGAATATGGATAGTTTTTCTAGGTATGATTGGTGATGTTCAAGAAGAAGTATGATTTAGCGATTATTAATCGTTCGTTTTGGCCCGACAACAAAATTTTAGGCGAGGCTAAGCTTAGACTCGCCGAAGAAATGAGCAGGAATTATCGTGTCTGTGTTATAGCGCAGTCAGCTCTGAATCTTCAGCAGGAGGCACGAGATAAAAACAGGGGGAAAGGCATACGCTTTTTTAGCTCTAAAAGTCGTTCAAATTCTTCGAGTCATTTGCTCTTACGTATAGCGGATGCGTTTGTTTTTAGCCCTTATGTGTTTCTTTCTTTGTGTCGAGCGCGTCCCAAACATGTTTATGTATCGACAAATCCACCTGTCGTTGTGCCTTTTATCGCGTTTCTATATTGTTTTATCTTTCGTGCAGAATACACCTATCATTTACAGGACATCCACCCTGAAATTACTAACATAATTATCCCTATAAATAAGCTTCTTTTTGGCTTACTGCGAAAAATCGATAACATTGCAATCAGAAATGCACGAGAAATCATAACTCTATCAGAGGATATGGCTCATTTCATTCGGCTTCGTTCAAAGGCAAAGATACCAATACATCTTATTACTAACCCCGCTTTTGATTTAGGTGAGCCTGCTACTAACCTAGAAAAAAAATCGGATATAGTCTTCTGCGGCAATGCAGGTCGGTTACAACTTATTCCCACTCTGGTTGAGGCCATAGCTAAGTTTTTGGAGCAAGGAGGAAATTTGACATTTACTTTTGTAGGTTCGGGGGTGAATGCAGATAAGCTTCGAGAACTTGCGTTAAAGTATGAGCAAGTTAGTTATCTGGGTTACTTACAACCAGATAAGGCTAGTAGAATTGTTGCCGAGCATAGATGGGCTCTCTTGCCTCTTAAAGATGAGGTAACGAAATATGCGTTTCCAAGTAAGTCAACATCCTATCTGATCGCAAACTGTCGAATACTCGGTATTTGCGGTCCAGATACGAGTCTTGCTCGATGGATTACTGAAAATGGTCATGGAATTTCGGTAGCACCTGAAGTTGACCAGATCGTCACTGTTTTGTGGCAAATTCAGCTAGATGAAGTTCATGTAGAAAATCCGAATAAAGAGTCTGAGCAATATACCATTGCTCAGTTCGTCAATCGCATAGTTTCTATTTTAAAGCCAACAAATCTTCGTGGTGATGACTTTTGATGATGAAACGTGCTTTTGATTTGATTTGTTCACTATGCGTTTTGATTTTATGTTTACCAGTATTAATCATACTTGCAGCGATGTCGCGACTAACCTTGGGTTCTCCAATTTTGTTTACGCAAGTGCGACCTGGTAAGGATGGCCGGCCTTTTAGAATGGTCAAATTTAGAACTATGCGTGATGCTGTTGATAACAACGGGGATTCGTTGCCAGATTCAGAGCGCATAACAAGATTCGGAGCGTTTTTGCGAGCAACCAGTCTCGATGAGCTCCCCGAACTATGGAACGTATTGCGCGGCGATATGAGCCTCGTCGGACCCCGCCCGTTGTTGATGGAATATCTCGATTTGTATACCCCAGAGCAAGCACGTCGCCACGAAGTCCGCCCCGGTGTTACTGGTTGGGCACAAGTGAACGGTCGCAATGCCATCAGTTGGGAAGAAAAATTTAAACTCGACGTCTGGTATGTCGATAATCGTTCGTTGTGGCTTGATATCAAAATACTATTTATGACTGTTAAAAAAGTAATCGTACGTGAAGGCATATCAGCAGAGGGCGAAGCAACAATGTCAAAATTTGAAGGAACGAAACATGACTAAGTTAATAGGTGTATATGGGGCGAGTGGTTTCGGGCGCGAAGTCATGCCTTTAGCACGAGCTCAGTACCCTGACGCAGAGTGTGTATTTGTCGATGATGGCGCAAATGACAAAGAGCTAAATGGCTATCCAATTTTGTCATTTGCGAAGTTTTGCGAATATCAAGCGAATGACAAAAAAGTATCGATTGCCATCGCAAACAGCACAGTGCGCGAAAAGCTAGCAGAGAAATTACGCAGTGAGAGTATTGAAGAGATTAATATTGTCGCTGGAAATTCAGTCATCCTCGATGCAGTTAACATGGCCCCTGGCGCGATTCTATGCCCCTTCGTGACCCTTACCTCGAATATCAAAATTGGTAAATCCTTCCATGCCAACATTTACAGCTATGTTGCTCATGATTGCGTGATTGGCGACTTTGTTACGTTTGCGCCCTCGGCTAAATGTAATGGCAACGTGCATATTGAAGATCATGCATACATCGGTACAGGGGCGGTAATCAAACAGGGCACTCCGGAAAAACCGTTAGTTATTGGTAAAGGCGCGGTGATAGGGATGGGAGCCGTGGTAACAAAAAGTGTTGCTCCGGGAGAAGTTGTTGTAGGTAACCCAGCAAAACCGTTAGAGAAGAAGTAAATGCTAAACACCCCATTTTCTCCCTGGCCGTCATTCACAGATGAAGAAGCCAAGGCTGTTCACGATGTTGTTTTATCAAATCGCGTCAATTATTGGACTGGCTCTGAATGCCGCGAGCTTGAAAAAGAATTCGCTGCATGGGCTGATGCGTCCTATGCAGTCGCATTGGGTAACGGTACTTTAGCGCTTGATGTCGCATTGCAGGCTTTAGGTGTAGGTGGGGGCGATGAAGTTATCGTAACTCCACGTACCTTTATTGCATCGATTTCTACCGTGGTGAACGCAGGTGCTACGCCGGTTTTTGCTGACATCGATCGTGACACACAGAATATCGAAGCGCATACCATTGAGCCAGTCATTACGCCACGCACCAAAGCCATTATTGTGGTGCACTTGGCTGGACGTCCTGCCGAAATGGACGCCATTATGGCCTTGGCCAAAAAGCACGGCTTGTACGTTATCGAAGACTGTGCACAAGCACACGGAGCGCGCTACAAAGGCCGCTCAGTGGGGAGCATAGGCCACATCGGGGCATGGTCATTTTGCCAAGACAAAATCATGACCACCGGCGGTGAGGGCGGTATGGTTACCACCAACGATGAAGCGCTATGGCGTAAAATGTGGTCTTTTAAGGATCACGGCAAGAGCTACGAAGCCGTTTACGAGCGCGAGCATCCACCAGGCTTCCGCTGGTTGCACGAAAGCTTCGGCACAAACTGGCGCATGCTCGAAATGCAAGCCGTCATCGGCCGCATCCAGTTAAAACGTATGCCTGCATGGACGGCCGCTCGTCAGCAAAACACTGCAGCCATCACTGAAGCTTGTTCTTCGTTTTCTGTTGTACGCACACCTTCTGTACCAGACCACATGGAACACGCCTGCTACAAACATTACTGCTTCGTTGAACCATCGCAGTTGGCCGACGGCTGGACACGTGATCGCATCGTCTCCGAGATTGTTGCGCGCGGCGTACCTTGCTTCCAAGGATCATGCTCAGAAGTCTATCTCGAGAAAGCGTTTGACGGCACCGGCTGGCGTCCGGCTGAACCATTACCAGTCGCCCACGAACTGGGTGAGACGTCGTTGATGTTTTTGGTGCATCCGACGTTGACGGATGCCGAAATTGAAAAGACCTGCGCTGTTATTCGCGAAGTACTGGCGTTGGCGCAAAAATAAAGTTGTAAGGATTGTAGTATGACAAAGGAAATTTGCATCATCGGCCTAGGTTACATCGGCCTACCCACCGCCGCACTTCTCGCCAATCAAGGTTATCAAGTTCTCGGTATCGACGTCTCAGAAGACGTAGTGAATACCGTCAATAACGGTGATATTCACATTGTTGAGCCTGAGCTTGATGCCTATGTGGCAAAAGCAGTAAAAGAGAAGACGCTGACTGCAGCCCTGAAGCCTGCACCAGCGGATGTGTTTGTGTTGGCTGTGCCTACACCGTTCCATGACGGCCACGTACCGAATATTGATTACGTTGTAGCGGCCACGCGCTCCATTGCGCCTGTGGTGAAAGCCGGCGACATGGTCATCTTGGAATCGACGTCACCGGTAGGTACGACAGAACGTGTCGCAGAAGTGCTCCGTGAAGAGGGCGTTGATATCGACTCGCTTCATATCGCGCACTGTCCTGAGCGGGTGTTGCCGGGCCACATTATGCGTGAGTTGGTTGAGAACGATCGTATCGTCGGCGGCATCACCCCTGAAGCGACAGAAATTGTCGCAGACTTTTATCGCTCGTTTGTCTCTGGTGAAGTCCTGACCACCGACGCGCGCACTGCAGAAATGGCCAAACTGACTGAGAACAGCTTCCGTGACGTGAACATCGCGTTCGCCAACGAACTGTCGATTTTGTGTGACAAATTCGGCATCGATGTGTGGGAACTCATTCGCTTGGCGAATCGCCATCCTCGGGTAAATATTTTGCAGCCGGGAACTGGCGTTGGCGGTCATTGTATTGCTGTCGACCCTTGGTTTATTGTGCATGCCGGTGGCGAAGACGCACGTATCATTCGTGCCGCACGTGAAATCAACGACTACAAAACGGATTGGGTGGTTGAACGCATTCTTGCCGACGTCAAAGCTTTCGAAAGTGAACATGGCCGTGCTCCGTCAGTTGCCTGCATGGGCTTAGCCTTTAAACCGAACATTGATGATCTGCGTGAGTCGCCAGCCTTGGCGGTATTCCAGTCGCTCGTGCTCGAAGGGATTGATGCTTTGGCCGTTGAGCCAAACCTGAAGCGTCATCAAAGTATCGTATTGAATGACTACCATGAAGTTGCGCAGAGCGCCGACATTGTTGTGTATCTAGTTGCACATAATGAGTTTAAGCACTTAACCGTAAGTGGTCAGGTTCTCGATTTCTGTGGCGTAACCCGCGTCTAACTGTATTCAAATAGGTAGTTGCTCATGAAAGTTCTATTAGCCTTTGGTACGCGCCCGGAAGCGATCAAAATGGCGCCGTTGGTGAAAGCCCTGCAAGCGGATGCGCGCTTCGAAGTCGTCGTCGCGGTAACCGCTCAGCATCGCGAGATGCTCGACCAAGTGTTGGCCTTATTTGAGATCACGCCGGATTATGATTTGAATATCATGAAGGCCGGACAAGACTTGTACGACGTGACCTCGTCGGTGCTTTTGGGCATGCGCTCAGTACTGGCCGAATCTCAACCCGATCTCGTGCTGGTGCATGGTGACACGGCAACGACTTTTGCTGCATCGTTAGCAGCTTTTTATGCGCGGATCCCGGTAGGGCATGTCGAGGCAGGCCTGCGTACACACGATTTATATTCGCCGTGGCCGGAAGAAGCGAATCGTCAGTTAACCGGCCGCTTAGCGAAATGGCATTTTGCGCCGACCGAGCGGAACCGTCGTGATTTGCTGACCGAGGGCGTTGATGAAGGGTCGATTTTGGTCACCGGCAACACGGTTATTGATGCGTTGCAGTGGGTCACCTCGAAGATTGCTTCTTCTGATGCGTTACGTGCGTCGATTGCCGATGCATTGACAGCAGCAGGTTTGTCGATAGATTTGTCATCGTCGCGTTATGTGCTGATCACCGGACATCGCCGCGAAAACTTCGGACAAGGCTTCGAGAATATCTGTGCGGCGCTGCGTTCATTGGCGGTTGCGCACCCCGACGTGCACTTCGTTTACCCAGTGCACTTGAACCCGAATGTACAAAAGCCAGTGCGCTCGTTACTCGGCGGCTTGACCAATGTGCACTTGATTGAGCCGCTCGGCTACGAGCCGTTCGTGTGGCTCATGCAGGGCTGCCATTTAGTCCTAACCGACAGCGGCGGCGTGCAAGAAGAAGCCCCAGGCCTTGGCAAACCCGTACTCGTCATGCGCGACACCACCGAGCGCCCCGAAGCCGTCGAAGCCGGCACCGTGCGCCTGGTCGGCACCGCCGTCGATGCCATCGTCTCGTCGGTGTCGTCGCTGCTGACTGATGGTGACGCTTATGCCTCCATGTCCCGCGCCCACAATCCTTATGGCGACGGCCACGCCTGCGCCCGTATCTGCGATTTCCTCGCTAGCGCGCGCTGATGCTTGGTAGCCCGTGGTTCTAGTACGGGGGAGTGCGCGTATACATTGTGCGGCCGTACCTAACACCCAGCCGGTAGATGGTTAGGCCCGTAGTAGAACTACGGGCAACTTAAATAAAAAGGAGTCATTTGACTCCTTTTTTCGTTCAAATGACCCTGCTTTGTGTCGTTTGAACTAAAGAGGATATTTTCTTCATCTTTTGACTCCAAAAGAGGTCAATTAACTGAATTAAATGAAAATTTTAGTAAGTAGCTTAAAAAAAAGTTGGATTTTTGCATTCAATCCGTCACATTAGGTTTTTGCTCTAAACTAAGGGACTTATTATGTTAATTCTTGCAAGACGAGTCGGCGAAACCATGATGATCGGTGATGATATCAAGGTCACCATCCTTGGTGTAAAAGGTAACCAAGTTCGAATCGGCGTAATCGCGCCGCGCGACGTCGGCGTACACCGCAAAGAAATATATTTGCGCATCCAAGAAGAAAAATCCGAACGCCCCACGGTGTAGCCGACACATTTCGGTGTTTTTCAACCGAGTTGTCCAAAA